>DASPVZ010000025.1:0-171202 GCA_035622135.1 Candidatus Cybelea sp.
ATTGCAGAGTTCAACCACTGCCGAGGGAAAAGGGAACCCGGGGCTCGCACCCAAAGCGGCAAAGTACGCTGCGGAGTCCGGATTTCGGAGGCTCGTGGTTACTTCCGTCAGTCGCGAATCTGCGGAGGTCATCTCGTTTACGATGCAGAGCTTGGACGGCGGTGAACTGCCAACAGCTCTGCCAGGCCAGTACATCGTCCTGCGGATTCAGCCCGCTGCCATCGGCCCGACACTTTTTCGCAGCTACTCGCTGTCGGGGCCGCCTTTGACCCGGCTCTATCGAATCAGCGTCAAGATCGAGGCGAATGGGGCGGCCGGAAACTACTTGCGCGCGCACGTTCATGTGGGGGACGCACTCGACGTCAGCTCGCCGCGAGGAAGTTTCGTTCTGCAGCCGGGGGACCGGCCGATCGTACTGCTCAGTGCCGGGATCGGTGCCACGCCTGTTCTTGCGATGCTGCACGCACTCTCGGAGGCACGCTCGACACGCCGGATCATGTGGTTGCACACAGCGCGTGATCGGCAACATCACCCGTTTGCTGACGAAACTCGCCGCCTTATCCAGACGCTAACCAACGGCCGCATCTACGTCTGTTACACCAAGCCGAGCGAGAGCGATAAGAGAGGTGAGGATTTCAATGCCACGGGTCGCTTCTCGCGACAAGTTTTCGATGAACTCGGACTGCCACGAGAGTCCGATGTCTACCTTTGCGGCCCAACCCGATTCATGGCGGACATGAGGGAGGCGCTCACGGCCTTAGGTGTGACGCCCGAGCGGATTCACGTCGAGGTCTTCAACGGCGGCGAGTCCATGACCCCAGGCATCGTCGGCGCAGTGACGCGAGCTCCGCACCCACCTGGTGATGACGCAAACACGGGTCCGCTGATATCGTTCGCGCGCAGTGGCGTCGCCGGGCACTGGAACGCGTCGCGGTACGGGAGCATTCTGGAAATGGCCGAGGCGTGTGATGTCCCGGTCCGTTGGGCGTGTCGAACCGGTGTTTGTCACAACTGTGAGAGCGGTTTGGTCTCGGGGGCCGTCGTCTACGAACCGGCGCCACTCGACAAGCCGGCTGATGGCAACCTGCTCGTTTGCTGTTCGCAGCCGACTAGCGATGTTGTCATCGATTTGTGAAGCTATCGCGTCCGGATTCACAGCGAGGATGGTCAGCCGACCATGAAAAAAGACTTTGATGCTATCGTCATTGGAAGTGGGCAGTCAGGACCCTTCCTGGCTGTCCGGATGGCTGCTGGGCAACGAGTGGCCATAATCGAACGGCACCGCTTCGGCGGAACGTGCGTGAATACAGGTTGCATCCCAACAAAGACGCTGGTCGCCTCCGCTTACAATGCGCATATGGTATGCCGTGCGCCGGACTTTGGAGTCCAACTGACCGGGACAGCACGCGTTGACATAAAGCGAGTCAAGGCACGCAAAGATGAAATCACCGGGAAATTCCGAAGCGGCTTGGAGTCGTGGCTCAAGAACACTCCGAACTGCACGGTCTATCACGGGCACGCGCGATTTGAATCGCCGAGGGAAGTTTCAGTCGGTGAGGAATTACTTACTGCACCACAGATTTTCATCAACGTCGGAGGGCGCGCAGCCATACCGTCCATGCCCGGAGTAGAGAGCACGCCGTATCTAACCAATTCCACGTTGTTGGACCTCGACGTCCTGCCACGACATCTCATTATCGTCGGCGGCGGCTATGTGGGGCTGGAATTCGGGCAGATTTTCCGCCGCTTTGGGAGCGATGTGACAATTGTAGAAAGGGCCTCACGCCTGATTGCTCACGAAGATGAGGATGTATCCGCTGAAGTGCAGGCCATCCTCGAGCGCGAGGGCATTGAAGTGCGACTCAACGCGACGTGCATCGGGTTGACCAGGCACGGCGATGAAGAAGTCGGCGTGCATTTGGATTGCACTGAGGGCACGCCCGACGTGAGTGGTTCCCACTTGTTGCTGGCCATGGGCCGCACGCCGAATACCGATGATCTCGGTCTGGAAAAGTCCGGGGTTGCGCGTGATAACCGCGGATACATTCTCGTGGACAATCAACTGCGCACCAACGTTCCGGGCATCTGGGCCCTCGGCGACTGCAATGGACGCGGAGGATTTACACACACTTCTTACAATGATTTCGAGATCGTTGCAGCCAACCTTCTGGACCACGAGCCGCGAAGCGTCACGGACCGTATCACTGCGTACAACCTCTATATTGATCCGCCACTCGGGCGCGCGGGCATGACCGAGCGTGACGCGCGCGGATCTGGCCGGCGTTTGCTGAAGGGCTCACGGCCCATGACGCGTGTGGGGCGGGCCGTGGAGAAGGGCGAAAGCCAGGGATTCATGAAAGTGTTAGTAGATGCGGACTCAAAAAAGATCCTAGGAGCAGCCATTCTCGGTACCGGCGGCGATGAGGCGATCCACTGCGTGTTGGACATGATGTATGCAGGTGCCCCGTACACAGTGATGCAGAGGGCCATGCACATTCATCCGACGGTGTCTGAATTGATCCCCACTATCCTCGGCGAATTGCGGCCTGTCTAGAGGCGACGACTCCGGCCATCGAACTTCCGTGATGAACTGCTGGCGACATCGAGCCCCACCCTTTGCAGGGGACGTCTAACGATGGGCGATCGCGGGACGATTTGCCAGGTCGGGGCCAGGCCGTCGGAAAAGCAGACGTTCGCGCTGTGTCAGAACTGTGCCAGAATTCGATGTTTCCTCACGCTAAAGGCTCGCGGCTGGCTTCGAGTATTCTCAACGACATCGAAAATCATGGATGGCACCGCAAACCGGCGTCGATTCCACAGTTATTGACGCAATCTTTTTGGGCCACTCACGTGCGGATTGCCCCTTTCGTAGAACCGCAGCAGTGTATTCACATTGCGGGTCAAGCCAATGCGCACGCTTTTGCCAATGGCGCCAGTCGGTTGCGGTGTTGCCGCGAGCCAAAGGGGGCCTGTTGTGCAAAGGTCGATCCCGTTTAGCCGGAGATCGACCTGCATCGCTTTAGTCAATCGACCCGGACCCCTGCCGATGTTGGCCAAACGCGTTGTGCCAACTGAGCGAACCATCAGGTCCATCCCGTCAAGGGGTTCAACGGCGCGCAACAAGACTCCGCCACCAACTCCAACGAGCTCGCTCGTCACGTTCAGCAGGAACGATGCCCCGTAAGCCAGGTACACGTAGGCGTGTCCTCGTTCAAGAAACAGCGGGCGATTGCGTAGAGTCTTCCCGTTGAAGGCATGCCCAGCCGCGTCGCCGATTGGGTAGGCCTCCGTTTCGACGATGCGTCCGCTTAGCCTGTGGGAGTCAATGTCGTGGACCAGGACCTTACCGATCAAGTAGCGTGCCAGCTCGACAGTGTCGACAGGAAGCTCCACCCGTCGGAGAAGCTTGAACTCGGCCGTGCTCATGGCAGCAAAACAGCGTCTGGAGTATTAAAAGGCGATGATTTTGCATCCGGGAAGTGGATGATACCGCGCGCCTTTGACTCCTGCGGGAGGAGGCTCGCATACAGGAAAGTAAGGCAGGGGACACCGAGCGTCTTCGCGAGACGTATCACCGCTCCAATTTCCATTTCCGATTCCGAGAGACGGCCCTCCACAATGTCGCGCATGTTCCCAAGGGCTAGCACCGGGGCGCGATCAAGCCTGGCCATGCATCGTCTGTCGTCCGGCACGGCGACGCCCCGAGCACGGGCAGCTGCTTCAACCTCATACATCATACCCTCGAGCGCTGACGAGTTTCCCGAACAGTGCCAACTGCACGGTTTTGCTGGATCATAAGACCTTCCCGGATAAAAGCGTCTGCGATGCATGATCGCTCCTCCTCCCGAGAGATAGCTATTTGTAAGCCGGAGAATCGCCGACCTGCACTTCACGCGGAGATCCTTCTCCTCCCGTAGGATGTACTCGGGCGCTCAAAGAGAATCCGGCATAGAATCTCCACCGGGGCGCAACGCAGGCAGAGGGCAAACCGGAACTCTGCGACGCAATCTTGTCCGCCAGAGCCAATAACCGCAGTGAAGTTTTTAGGATCTCCCGGGTAAAGTAGAATCGTCCAATCGTAGAGGGGAGGTGCCCCCGGTGGAAACACTCTGGCAGGACCTGCGTCATGGTCTTCGGTTGCTGGCGAAGGCCCCCGGCTTCACAACTATCGCCGTGCTAACCCTCGCTCTCGGCATCGGAGCCAACACTGCGATTTTCAGCCTGATTGACGCAGTTTTGATTCGGTCTCTCCCGGTGCGCGACCCGCAACTGCTCGTGGTGTTCCAATGGACCGCTCACAATTCGCCAAATACCAAGGGACAATACAGCTACATGTCTTGTCCGCCGGCGAATACACGTGCAGGCGGCGCAGGAGCCCACGCGAGCGGCGACCACGGCTGTTCGTTTTCTTTTCCAATGTTCCACCAATTTCAGTCTCTTCGGGCATTTTCCGGCATCACGGCGATGGCCGGCGACGTCGGCCTAAACCTCAGAGGCAACGGCCCGGCCAGTTTTGTGCAAGGAGAAATGGTCTCTGGGGACTTTTTCGACACGCTCGGGGTCGGGGCCGAACTCGGGAGGACGCTCACTCCTTTCGACGACAGGTCTGGCGCGCCGCCCGTGGCGGTCCTTTCTTATGCTTACTGGCAGAGCGCCTTCGGCGGTGATCCCGCCATCGTGGGAAAAAGCATTTGGCTGAACAACGTTCCGGTAATGATTGTAGGGATCGCGTCCAAGGAATTTCCCGGCTTGGATGCGGCCCGAGCTCGCCCAATCTGGGTTCCCTTGTCTGTCGGTCCGCAGATCGGAATGGATTTGTTTGGGACGATCAGTGGAGATCATCCCACGCTGCAAGCCGGCGACGACATCTGGTGGGTCTACATAGTCGCGCGGCTCAGGGAGGGAATCACTCTCGGTCAGGCGCAAGCAGCTGCCGACGCTCTGTTCGAGAATGATGTTCTCGACAGGACGAAGAGATTGTTTGAAGCGGAAGACGCGCCACGCCTGGTATTGATGCCCGCGCCGCAGGCGATTAGCGGCCTGCGCGAACAGTTTTCCACGCCCCTGACGATTCTGATGACCGCAGTGGGCATGGTTTTGTTGGTGGCCTGCGCCAATGTGGCGGGGCTTATGCTGGCGCGTTCCGCCACAAGGCAGAGAGAGCTGGCCGTGCGCCTGGCGCTGGGCGCGGGGCGCGCGAGAGTTGCCAGGCAATTGCTCACGGAAAGCGTGCTCCTCTCGATTGCGGGAGGAGTCTCAGGAATCCTTCTCTCTTATTGGAGCGTGCAGTCACTCGTGGCGTTTATGTCCCGCGGAGGTCTATGGCCGTCGCATTTGGCGGTACATCTTGATCTACGCGTTTTCGGATTCACTGCGGCAGTGTCCATTCTCAGTGGAATTTTGTTTGGCCTCGCGCCAGCGTTTCGCGGCACGCACCTGGATTTAACTCCCTCGTTCAAAGAAAGCACTGCTCGACCTTCCAGCGCCACATCTCGGAGCCGGTGGTTGAATGTTGGAGGAAGCTTAGTAATCGCGCAAGTGGCGCTCGCGGTTCTGGCTCTTTCGGGAGCAGGCTTACTTGTCCGCACACTGAAAAATCTGAGAAGCATCAATCCCGGCTTTGAAACTCGAAATATCTTGTTGTTTGAAATGGATCCGAGCCTTAACGGTTACACGGCCGGGCGGTCCGAGGGCCTCTACTCTGAGCTGTTAGCACGTCTTGCGGCCATTCCTGGAGTGCTTTCTGCAACTTATTCATTTGATTCTCTGCTAAGCGGTAATTATTGGGACACGAGCTTCAAAATCGAAGGAGAATCGCAAAACGTGCAGCACACCACCCTGGGTCTCGCTGCAGGGCCGAGATTCTTCGAGACCATGGAAATTCCCCTGATGGCCGGGCGGGTGTTCATACCGCAGGATTTCTCCTTGCCGCCGGACGCCAAGTGGAAACCGGCCCTGATCAACGAGGCGTTTGCCCGCAGTTTCTTTAGGGATCAAAATCCGGTCGGTCGGCGCATCAGTGGCTTTGGGCGCCAGGGCACAAGCCACGAAATCGTGGGTGTCGTCGGCGACACAAGGTTTCGCACGCTGCGGAGCGAAATCTCTCCGACCCTGTTCATCCCGGCAGAGGGAGGCGAGGCCGTGTTTGAAGTCCGCACGACTGTCGATCCAAGAACGATCATTCCTGCAGTTCGCGGCACAGTAAGCCAACTCGACAACAATCTGCCATTGCTTAGCATAAAGACGGAGGCCGAACAGATTGAGAGATCTCTGTTTCAAGAGCGGCTGATTGCGAGTCTGTCGAGCCTCTTTGGCGGGCTTTCGCTGTTGCTCGCCTGCATCGGGCTCTATGGCCTGCTCTCCTATGAAGTAACCCAGCGAACGCGCGAAATCGGCGTGCGTATGGCGCTCGGTGCGCGCCCGGCGGATGTTTTGCGGCTGGTCGCGACCCAGGGAGTGGGGCTGTCCGCCGCTGGCGCCGTCCTGGGCATCTTGGCCGCGCTCGGCACCACGCGATACCTCGCCAGCCTGCTCTACGGCGTTCACCCGTTTGATCCCCTCACGTATGCCGCCGTTGCCCTGATCCTTGGCGTCGTCGCCCTCGCGGCGTGTTTCCTGCCTGCGCGGCGGGCCATGCTCGTCGATCCCATGGTTGCCCTGCGACATGAATGATTGGTGTCGCCGGTAAATTGGAACTGCCGAACGAGCTAACTGTTCAAAAAGTAGTGAAGCGTTCGTCGTCCGTTTCTCAAAGTAGGCCCCGGACCACTCGTTCGGTGAAAGTAGGGTCAGATGTCTTCATCGAAGGGTCAATAACGCGATTCAATCATGCTCAGTGGCATCGTCTATTTCGCCGCGGTTTGGGCTTGGATCTTCTCGATGACAATCGCCTTCGAACCGCCGCGCTCATAAACCTTACCTGTTGCTGTCACTTTGCCCCCGGCGTAAGGCAGGAGCTTTGGGTTTTGACCGCTCGATGGAGTCGTGTCAGCAATGGGCCAGTAGATGGTTCCATCATCGGCAAGAATTACGAGTGGTGAGCCGGCGTGGGCACAGGAAATGGCACATTGTTTGCTGATCGGCTTGCTGAGACCTTTGGTGAAAGCGCAGGCTGAATCGAGGACATAGCCTTTGACGGTTACAGTCGGTGTGTCGGCGGCACGGACGTGAAAGGTCGCAACTAACGTTGCGAGCAAAGCCAGCTTCGAAACGACTGAACTGGCGCTCATTCTTGACCTCCTGTCTGAATCTAGATTTAGAACCTCGCTCAGAAATCCTGGCTTCGAAGTCTTTTGCGCGGACTGAAACCAGCGCCAGCGATCGGCCATTCCCTGGTCGTTCTGCCGGAGACACGCACCGTACACCAGCCGTCTGGAGATGTCAGTAATATTTTTGGACTATTGATCTTCGCGACTTTCCGTCACAAAGTTCATGTTTCGCGGCTGGGGCTTTGAGCACGCGGTTGACCAGAATGGGGGTGTGTCCATGGCTTGGGGGACGCTACCCGTCCGACAAGCCCGACATTCAGAACGCCGAGCTTTGTCGCTCCGGCGCGGCAAACCCAACTTGCATTGCGTCTGAATTTTTGGTTTCGATCAAGCGTGCGGAGGTTGAAGTTATGCCTATCCCAACAGAACCGATCGGAAGCATCCCGCGCCCCCAAGAACTTCTGGACGCGATGGCAGCGCGGGCAGCGGGTCACATTACCGACGAAAAGCTCCATTCAGTCGAAGAGGCGGCTTTGCAGGACACGATTGCGCGCTTTGAAGAAACCGGTTCGCCGGTGACTTCCGACGGCGAGCAGACCAAGCCGAGCTTTGCCACATACCCCCTTGCAGGAATTCAGAACCTCGCTCCGGATGGTGTGGTAATTCCCTTTGCCGACGGACACACGCGCCAGCTCCCAAGGCTAACCGCAGGTCCTTTTCGCTATGGTGTGCAGGCCGCAAACTACCTCAAGGCAGCTCAACGATACGCGCACAGGCCATTGAAGCAGGCGGTCATCTCCGCGTCGGCTCTCAGCCTCCTGTATCCGCAGAACGGTCTCTCCGGCTATTCGCGCGATGCCTTCTTGGAAGATCTCGTCAAAGAAGCGAGGCAGGACATACGCGAATGTCTGGCGGTCGGGGCTGCCAGCGTGCAGATCGATTTCACGGAGGGCCGCTTGGCGCTCAAGCTCGATGCTTCTGGGGAGCTTCTGAATTGGTTCATCGAGTTGAACAACCGCGTGTTGGACGGCTTCAGCTCTGCGGAACGCCAGCGGATCGGGGTCCACACGTGCCCCGGTGGCGATCGCGACTCGACTCACAGCGCTGACGTAGACTACGTGAGCCTGCTGCCGCATCTATTTCGGTTGAATGTCGGGCGCTTCTATATTCAGTTGGCCAGCGAGCCTGATCGGCGGCGGGTTCTAGAGGCCATGAGGAAGCTCTTGAAACCGAGCGTGCTCCTGTTCGCTGGTGTTACGGACCCCATTTGCGCTCGAATCGAGACTCCCGAGGAAGTTCAAGATCGTGTACTTGAAGCAGCCGAATTCATTCCCGTCGAGTCGCTCGGAACCACGGATGACTGCGGCTTCTCCCCTTTCGCCGATGACACCTCCACATCACGAAACACCGCCTTTGCGAAGATCCGAAGCCGTGTCGAAGGGACATCGCTGGCCTCCGATGTTCTCGGTGTATAGATCGTACCTGGGGCAGAACGAGCTCGCGTTTCTGCACGCGATTCGAAAGGAGTGTTGCTTATGACCTGGATCAAGACAATCCCAATGGCCGAAGGTGACGAGGCTTTGCGCAGCGCTATGGAAGGCCAAAGGGCGTTGTATCCTGTGGAATACGCCACGCCGGTGCACCCTGCAGAAGGTGGTGGCGCACAGATCGTCGAATCGCACAGCCTTATCCCCGAAGCTCTGTATCACGCATTTTCAACGTTTGGCGTGTTGATGTCGCCAGAGCTGCCGCTGAGCCGACGACAGCACGAAATCATCACTACGATGGTTTCGGTGACTAATCGATGTGTCTATTGAATCGAGTCCCACGCAGAGTTTCTGCGTCGCGTAACGCTGGATGACAATTTGGTTCGAGCACTCGAAACGGACTATACCCAGGCACCGCTAGCCGCACAGGAGCGCGCGATGGTCGATTACGTGGTTCAATTGACGAAAGACGCGACCAAAATCAGCCCCGCTCATCACGAGCGGCTGCGCGAAGCGGGTTTCGACGACCGGGGCATTTTGCAAATTACCCTCATTGCATCCTGGTTCAACTACATCAACCGCGTCGCGGACGCCCTTGGTGTCGGACGCGAAGTTGATATGGGACGCAGAGAATGATCCTGACAAGTGAGCAACAGAAACGTTCCTGAGGCTGAAGTAGTAGGGCCTGTCCCCGCACTTACCGAATCCGACCCCGGCTATTACGGCTGGCGCGTGGTATTGGCTGCGTGCTTTGGCGTTATGGCGGGGTTCGGTTCCCTATTCGTTTATACCTTCGCCCTTTTTATAAAGCCTCTGGGTGCAGAACTCGGTTGGAGCCGCGAAGCCGTATCCCGCGGCTTCGGTTTTGCGGCCATCACACTGGCCGTTGTCTCTCCGCTGCTCGGCCGTCTGCTTGATCGCTTCGGCCCTCGCCGCATCATTCTCATCTGCATGACCGTATTTGGTTGCGCAATCGCTTCCCTCGCGCTTCTGAGCTCCCATCTGTGGCAGTTTTACGTCACCTGTATCGTGCTGGGCGCCTTTGGAAACGGCGCCGCTCATCTGGCCTATTCGCGGTCCATCTCCACTTGGTTCGTGCGACGTTTGGGTATGGCGCTGGCTACCGTCATGCTGGGAGCCGGCCTCGGGGCCATGATCCTGCCATTGATCGCGCAAACTATCATCACGCAGGCGGGGTGGCGCGCGGCGTACGGCTCACTCGGCTGCCTTGCCTTGCTGCTCGGTTTGCCACTGAGTTGGCGTTATGTCCGGGAATGCGGCGAGAGCGGGCGTGATTCTCCTCGCGTCACCCATTCCGGCATCGCCTGGCAGCAGGGCCTGCGCTCTTACACCTTTTGGATCATCGTTGCCGTGCTGTTTGTAGGTTCCATCAGCATGAACGGAGCGATCACTCACCTTGCGGCTTTGCTCACTGACCGCGGTATCACACTGAGAGATGCGGCGTTGTGCGCATCCATGCTTGGTGCTTCGAGCCTGCTTGGCAGGATCGGCGTGGGTTGGCTGCTCGACCGATTCTTCGGAGCACGCGTTGCATTTGTCGTCGGTATGATTACGGCCCTTGGCATCTTTCTCCTTGCTCGGGCCAGTAGCTTTCCGTCCGGCTGTCTTGCGGCTGGGCTGATCGGGGTCGGAGCAGGTGGCGAAGCGGACATCACGCCGTACCTGTTGACTCGCTATTTTGGACTTCGCGACTTTTCCACGCTCTACGGTCTCACCTGGACCTTTTACGCCGTGGCCGGAGCCATTGGTCCCGTCATCCTGGGCCGTGCGTTTGATTCGACCGGTTCCTATGCCTCCTTGCTCGTGATTCTCTCCGGGACGACAGCGCTGGGGACCGCGTTGGTTCTCTTGCTTCCTCGATATTCGAATGAAACGGCTAAAGCCGATCTCCATGACTTAGGTCCAGTGCGAACCTCGCAGACCACCTAGGGCGCTGCCAGTCGGGCGCTTTGAGATCGAACCGGCATTGGGCGAAGAACACCTATTTAGGGATGACACGACCTCGGATTTCATAGAACGACCACACGCCACTCTGCGGTCGAATACGACCGCACCTGCGAAGTGGCGGTCTTTGATCGGTGTTGCCGCATAGTATTTTCGCAGTATTGCGTTCCGACCAGCCCGCAACTAAAGTCTGCACAGAGTAAACGGCTCAGCAGGATGGCACGGCGCTGACGCCCCCCAAAACCCGGTAAGTTGGCATCCCTAAGAAGAACTCCCAGGGTGGTTCCCAAAGCCAGCCTGGGAGTTGTCGTATCGGGCTACAAAAAAGCTCCATGGACAAGACCGAAGGGGATCAAAATGAGACTCCCGACCCTACCCAGGTAGCCGATTTTTTGTCTGGGGCCCGTCTCGCTATTCACAATCCCCGCTCTCGCCCGCTCTGGTAGCCGCGACCACGGAGGGGGCGGCCGGCGGTGGCGCCGGTGATTTGGCCGTGGTCGAATTCGATCTGGCCGTTGACGATGGTGTAGGCCACGCCCTCGGAGAGCTGGGCCGGTTGGACGAACGTAGCGTGGTCAATGATTTTTGCCGGGTCGAAGATGGTGATATCGGCGAAGTAACCCGTTTTGAGCAGGCCGCGATTTTCAAGATGCTCGCGCTGCGAGGGAAGCGAAGTGATTTTGCGGATGGCAGTTTCGAGCGGCATGAGGTGTTCGTCGCGAACGTAATGGCCCAGGAACCGCGGCATGGAGCCGAAGGCGCGCGGGTGCGTATGGGGTTCGAAGATGGGGCCGTCCAGAGACATTTCGTTGGCGTCGAGGCCGATAGAGGTCCAGCGCTGTTCGAGGCCGGTTTTGACGTCCTGTTCGCTGGCCATGAAGTAGATGGCGCCAGTCTGGCCGTTATCGGCCAGGACGAAGTCCATCAGAGTGTCTTCTGGCGGCTTCCTCCACGCCTTCGCGACATCGGCGACGGTTTTGCCTTCAAACTGTTTTAGTTCAGGCTTCTCGACGGAGGCAATGAGCACGCCCCTGCCGCCGCCGCAATCGTAGTAGAGATTTTCCCAGTTAGGATGGTCACCCACGAACTCTTTCTTGATGTGGGCGCGGATGGCGGGATCTCTGAGCCGTTCGAGAAGTTTTGCCGGACCGCCATCGGCAACCCAGGGCGGGAGCGCGGAGGCTAGAGCTGTAGCGCCTGCCGGATAAGGATACATATCGGCGGCGATGTCGAGGCCGGAATCGCGCGCAGCCTGAATCTTGGCCACGACATCTTTCATGCTGCCCCAACGCGGCTTGCCACTGACCTTCAGGTGGAAAATTTCGACGGGAAGATTGGCTTCGCGCCCGATGCGAATGGCTTCGTCAATGGCGGCCATTTCCGAGGCACCTTCGCTGCGCATATGCGTGGCGTAAAGGCCGCCGTATTGGGAAGCGACCTTGGCGAGAGCGATCAGTTCGTCGGTTTTGGCGTAGATGTTCGGTGGGTAGATCAAGGCGCTGGAGAGGCCGAGCGCGCCTTGTTTCATTGCTTGTTCAACGAGCGATTGCATCTGCGCGAGCTCCTCAGCGGTGGGCGCGCGATCGTCATCGCCGATGACGGCTTCGCGAACTTGTGCGGAGCCAACGTAAGTGCCGATATTGAGCGGCGTGCCTTGCCTTTCGAGGCGGCTGAAGTAGCCGTCGAGGGTGGTCCAGTCCACGGTGAGGTGGAAATGCTCGAGCATGGGCTTCATGGGCGCGAGAGTCTTGTCGTCCTGCGGAGCGATGGAGCCGCCTTCTCCAGTGATCTCTGAAGTGATGCCTTGAGAAAGCTTGCTCAGGGAGCGATTGTCGAGCAGAAGAGAAGATTCGGATTGGCCGAGCATGTCGATGAAGCCGGGACAAACAATGAGGCCCTGTGCGTCGATTTCTTTCTTCGCGGTGGCGTTTTGCAGATTGCCGATGGCAACGATGCGGTCGCTTCGAATGGCGATGTCGGCGGCGTACCAGGGATTGCCGGAGCCGTCGATGATGTGGCCGTTGCGGACGATGAGATCGTAGCTCGTGGGATCTGGGGGCGTTGCGGCTGCGGAGGGCGCAGGGGCGTCAAGCGGGGCGTCATAGGCAGCGGCTGCGATTTCGCCAAGGGCCTGGCCGGCGACTGCCTGAGCGGCATCGGTGCCGGGTCCGAGAGAGACATTGTTGACATAGGCAGCGACGGCTAGCGTGCGGCCATCGGTAGTGATCACGTAGCCCGCGAGGCCCTTGGCGTTGAGCATCATTTTGCCGTTGAGCTTGTCCTCCGAGCCGTAGGTGCCGGTCTTGGCGAAGACGTGGCCGGCGCCGGGATTGTTAACCTGGATTTTGGCGAGTGTGCCGTCTTTGCCAAGAATGGGAAGACCTTTGAAGAAGACTTGATAATCGGGGCGCGTGGACCAGTAGGTCAGGTAGTGGACGATGAAGTCGGGAGTGAAGAGATCGCTGCGCGCGCCGCCTTCGCCGTCACCTTGTGAAGCGCCGGAGAGATCGAGATTTGCTTCTTGCAGGAAGTCCCGCTCGACTTTGAAGCCAGCGTGCAGAGGATCGGATTGATTTTTGGCGATGAGTGCGCCGAGAAGATAAGGACCCATGCCCGCATGGAGATTCTGGCTGACTTTTAGAGTGACTTTGATTTCTTCCGAGAGAGGCAGAGAGACGTGTTCGGCGACCTGGTTTTGGGGGGTGTAGTCGTGGGAAAGAGCGGTGAAATCGGGCGGCGCCGTGTTCTTGGATTTGGAAGGAGACTTGATTCGCACGCCCGCGGACTGTAGGGATTCACGGAGAACGGTTTCCGCGAATTCCGTGGGAGAGGGAACGGCGTAGGGAGCGGTGAGGGGTTGCGCGCCGGCTGGCAGGGAACCGACTAGAGTGACGGTGACCGTGCCGTCAGGATTGACGACTTCAACCGGGTCGCGGAATTGTGGCGCGGAGCCGGCGGCGGAAGTGACGAGCCGATTGACGAAACTGACGTAAGAAGTCTTGGGGGAAGCTTGCAGGGAGACGGGATCGTTGGTTTTTGCGCCGGGAGTGACGACCAGGTCAATGACGTTGTCATTGACGCAGATGGGGGAGATGACGATGCCGGTGCCGCCGTCGCGTTCGCCTTCGGGGAAAAGTTTTGCGTCGACCAGGACGCGGCCGTCTATTCTTTTGATTTTGGCGGAGACCTCTTTGGCAAGTTGCTCGATGACCGTGAGCGGGTCGCCGGCTACCGCGGGACCGCCGTAGATGTGATCTTCGTCCACGAAAGACAGAGTGTTGTCGCCCTGGATGCGGTTGGAGATATTGGGGTCGCCGCTGGCGACGAGGATGAGGTCGCCCTTGAGGACACCTTTTTTGTCGATCGCACCGGTGTGATAAATGCGGGTGTGGAAGCGGTAGTCGGCACCGAGTTTAGCGAGAATCGCGCCCTCGGTGAGCGTCTTTGTGGTGGAGGCGGGAATGAAGAGTTTTGTGGGGTTGAGGGAGTAGATGACCTTGCTTTTGGCGATGTCGTAGAACTCGATACCGAAATCGGCGTGGGCAAATTCCGGGCGAGACATGACTGCTTGAATGCGCTCGGCGAGGACGACGGAAGTGGACGCGGGGGATTGGGCGTGAAGCGAGTGAGTCGCGGCAAGGGTGAAGAGGAGAAGGAGCAAACCCACCGAAGCGGTAAGAAACCGTGAGTTCGTTTTGCTTTGCAATTTAGGACCTCCAAAATTCGATCCGCTAAGAGATTTCCTGACTGCCGCCCTGTCTGAAAACTCTGGCTAACTTTGAAATGAACACCATACAGCCTGTAACATGTTACACGGATGAGTGATTCCGCCCGGAGCGCACTCCACACAAAGGTCGCCGCAGTACTCGCGCTGAAATAGATTCGCCGTGAAGTATCTCAGCGGGCGCGGAACCGGAATATCTGCGAACTTGCCTTTCCCGCCCAAAACCATTCGCGGTCGCTGCGGCAGCACGGGAGATGCCAACAAAACAATCATCGCGGAGAGCGCGATGAGCTGGCGGGATCGGGAGATTAGGATTGTTCTTGCCCGTGACACGGAGACTTTCCTGCGAGACTCCGAACGGGGAGTTTACATCAGCCGGACTGATTGCGTCATGCTTGCCGTCCTCGTATTCCTAAGCATCCGATGTTAGCTTCTCATCGTCACGACGGCAGGATTCTCAGCGCCCGCAGACGACACATCACGAGCGAAAGCAATATGAAGAAACGCAACGGGTGACCTACTCCGAGAGTGCACCGTCCATCACAGCTGAGCTGAGGCAAGCGACATAGAAACGACACCATGCCCGTGGCAGGTGGCAAAAGCACGTAATCGGCCAGGTGCGCGATTTTGACGGATCGATGCACATCGCAATGCGATATAATCGCTATTGTATGGGGAAACGCCCCCCTCTTAGCCATGATGATCTAGTTGAGCGAACTTCGGCCGTTAGCCGCGGAATTGTGCGGCGCCTCGCTCTGTTTCGTTTCAGACTTCGCAAGTTTCTGCGCTTCAGTGAACAGGCCGCGAGGAGTTGCGGGCTCACGCCGCAGCAGTATCAGTTGCTGCTTGGCATCGCCGGATTCACGACAGGCCGAAACGCAACGATTTCCGAATTAGCCGAATTCATGCAGAAACGCCACAATTCAGTCGTGGAACTCGTCGTACGCGCTGTGCGGCGCGGACTGGTGCGAAAAGAGCGTGATGCGGCCGACCGACGCTGTGTGTTCGTCTCGCTGACCTCGCGCGGGGAAGCAGTACTCATGAAGCTCGTCAAGCTCCATGCGCAGGAAATCAGACGGCTGCCCGTTGTCTTTCTGGGCCCTGGCACACGCGGCCGTAAGCTGCCAGCGAAGAAGCGGAACGTCCGAGAGAGAGCCTGAGATGGACAACCTGTGCGAAATCATGCGCCACGGTACCGACGTCGACAAGTGGTCACTCGGCTGGTGAGCGGAAAGCAAAATACCAAATGCCGAAGAGAACGAAGTGGGCTTCGAAGTATCCGACGCTGCGCAAGTACTTGCCGCTGGTTCATGAAGATCTCGGCGCAACCTACTCGCGCGATCTTCATAAGTGGCTCGTTATCGCCCCCATTATCGGGGTTGTGGGTGGCTTAGCGGTTACGGCCATCGCGGTGATCATCCTGAGAGAATTGTGGCCTCCCATATTCGGCTACTACCTTCGTCACCACTGGGCTATGGTGCCGGGAGTCACGCTGGGCTTCATCGTAACAGGGCTCATCATGCAGTTCCTGACGCCTGATCCGAACGAGCATTCAACGGAGGAGATTGTCCGGTCATACCACGATCATGAAGGCGACATCGACACCCGGCCCCTGCTCCCGAAGCTGCTAGCGGCGGTTACGACCGTGGGATTCGGCGGCAGCGCTGCTTTGGAAGGACCCAGCATCTATGCGGGCGGTGCTATTGGGTCCTGGCTGTGGACCAGAATGAGGCGATTCAACCTGAAGGCGCGGGATCGCCGCATCATGCTCATCAGTGGAGCAGCAGCGGGGATGGCAGCTGTGTTTCGCGCGCCGCTGACGGGTTTGGTTTTCGCGCTCGAAATGCCTTACAAAGACGATCTTGCGCACGAAGCGCTCCTTCCCTCTCTAATCGCATCCGTCGTCTCCTATGTGACGCTTGCCTTCTTCCTCGGGGCCAAACCCATTTTCGACTTTAGCAGCGGCACGACATTTAGCGGACGCGATCTGATTTGGTGTGCGCTGTTGGGACTGGCCATTGGGCTCGTAGCCATGACCTTTGCGATTACATTCCGGCGAGCCAGAGAATTCGTAGTGAAATGGGCCCTGCCTCACTGGATGAAACTTGCCGTGGGGGGCTTGCTAACCGGCTTGTGCGGACTTGTTTTTGTTTTAGCTTACAAAGACTCACTCGTGCCCCTAGGACCAAATTACGAAGCCGTCGGCTTGGTACTAGGCACGCGACACGCTCCATTCGAACTTATCGTTTTCGGCCTTCTGAAGTTGGGGGCAACCATTTTTTCACTGGCCTCCGGCGGGGTTAGCGCCATGTTCGTTCCCCTGTTCCTTACGGGAGGTGCTTTGGGAACCGCATTCGGCCAGTTAGCAGTGCCCGGCTCTCCGCTCGAGCTGTACGCGGCCGTTGGCATGGCCTCGTTCATTGCCGCGGGCTATAAGACGCCGCTAGCAGCGGTCGTCTTCGTCGCGGAGGCTACGGGAGGTCACGCGTTCATCATCCCAGCGTTAATCGGCTCGGCCGTGGCCTACGCCGTTTCCGGCGACGCCTCCGTTTCAGGAGATCAGCGTTTGCACGAGGGTGTGAGCGTATTTGAACTGAGAGAAGTGGAGGTCCGTGAATTCATGCAGCGGCAGGTGGTCTCAGTGCAGGCTTCTCTAACTCTCCGCGAATTCGCAGAAGTCATCTCGCCGCATTACCGCCACACGACTTTTCCCGTTCTGGATGGTCAGCAGATCGTCGGAACAATCTCACTGGGGTCTGTAACCCGCATTCCGGCGGACAAGTGGGCCACGGCCACGGTCTCGGAAGTGGCGGAGCGCAGAGCCATCTGCGTTCTTCCTGAAAGTGACGCAATGGAGGCTCTCCGCTTGCTGCTTAAAGAGCGAGCACAGCCCATGCTATTGGTTACTTCCGGAGAGAAATTGGAAGGCATCATCACCAAGACGGACATCCTCGAAGCATTAAGGACGAGCGGCGAAGAGGTAGTGCAAATAGCTGACGGGCAGGTATGAAAACTGATTGAGATGGTGGCGGCGGTCGTCTTATCGGGCGACCCCGTGTTAACAGGTTCCCCATCGTTTGCGATTCGGTTCAACGGTGCCGCAGGAGGCAACTCATGGCAGATTCTCGACTCCCGGAACCGGAGACCAAACCGACCATCAACCTTCCCAAGAAGGGCAACTTTGGGATAGCGCTGGAGCCCGAGGTCGTTAAAATATCGGGCTATGCGTTGCTGATTGGAGTTATCGGTGGTCTCGTCGCAGAAGGTCTGCTTGAACTCATCTACTTCTTCACGAATTTGTGCTTCTACGGAAAACTTTCCTTTGCGATAACCAGTCCCGCGCGGAATCATCTCGGACTCTGGGTGATACTCATCCCTATGATCGGCGGATTCGTCGTGGGGACAATGGTGTACCTCTGGGAACCGACCCTCAAAGGCCACGGCATTCCGGAAGCGATGGAGGCCGTCTTGTTTGGCCACAGCAGAATGCGCCTTCGTGTAGCGATTCTGAAGCCGCTGGCGACCGCGCTTGCCATCGGGACAGGCGGCCCCTTCGGAGCCGAGGGGCCCATCATTCAGACTGGGGCCGCCGTCGGCTCACTTTTCGGCCAAGCGGTGGGCCTCACTCCTTATTACCGGCGAGTTTTACTAGCGGCCGGAGCGGCGGCTGGCATGGCTGCGACGTTTACCGCACCGCTCGCGGGAATTCTTGTAGCCATCGAACTGCTGCTGTTCGAGTTTCGGGCTCGATCTTTTATTCCTGTGTCACTTGCAGCGGCAATAGCCACGGGAGTTCGTATCCATTTTGTCGGTTGGGCGCCGCTGTTTCCGACGCCAGCTTACAAGATTACCGGTATCAACGAGCTGTGGCTGTTTGCCGTCATGGGCATTCTAATGGGGATGGTCGGCATCGCGATGATCCGGGCTCTGTTCTGGATCGAAGACTTCTTTGATAATTTGCCGATCAAGCGCGCACTCATATGGTCGCCGACGATCGGCGCAGCGATACTGGGCCTGATTGGATACTTTTATCCCCAGGTCTTCGGGACGGGTTACGACACGATCCGGGACATGCTGAACAACCGACTTACCGCAGCAAATCTATTAGGCGTGTCCGTGGCCAAGTTCTGGGCGCTCGTCATTTCGCTCGGCTCCGGTACGACCGGCGGCGTATTTGCGCCGTCCCTGATTGTGGGAGGCGGGATCGGCGGAGCCTACGCCATGGCTTGTCAGCATTTCTTGCCGCGCGTGGTCAGCAATCCGGCGTTCTATGCTTTGGTGGCAATGGCCGCGGTGTTCGGGGGAATTGCGCGCGCGCCGTTCACTAGCATCGTGTTCCTCTTCGAACTCAGCCATAACCCGAATTCGCTGCTTCCCCTGATCGTCTGCGTGATGGTTTCGGACGGGTTCGTGCGCTTATTCAGCAGGGATTCCATTATGACGGGGAAGCTAATGAAACGTGGCTTGATCGTGCTTCAAGATTATTCCGTTCCTGTGCTCATGCGGGCAAGGATAGAAGATGTCATGCGCAAACAGTTTTCGGTGATTCAAGCAGATGTCGAGCTGCGAACCATTCTGCAAAAGTTGGCCCCAGAGAACGTCGAGCTATTGCCCGTCGTAGAGACGGGAGGAGAGCTCCTCGGCGTCGTTGAGCCTCAGGACTTACTAAAGACGGACACGCACGACCACCATTTCACGATGCGGGAGTTAGCTCGGCAGGATTACGTCCGCGCTTACCCGGGCGAATTGGTTGACCGGGTGAACCGGGAGATGTTGCTGAAAAACGTGGAAAACGTCATCGTTGTCGAATCTCGCCAAAGCCAAAAACCGATTGGTATCGTGCGCGCGAACGACATCCTGCAACTGCGACGCTGGTTGCTGGAGGAAGAGGGTAACGAACCGAAGTCATCGGAGGCAAGAACGTCGGCACAGAATCGACCGACGTGATCGCACCGCTGGAATGATCCCGGGCCGGGGGGATCAGTGTTCCGAGCTTGGTCCAGATCTCTTATCGGCGGGCGGAAACATAGGATACGACGGCCGCTAAGCCCTTGGCCGGGAGTCCGCGACCCGTGTGGCTCGATGACAAGACGAAGTCCATCATGGATCGCGCCATTGCGCGCGAGCAATCCTTGTCCCTTCTGCTCATGACCTACATCATTACCGGGTTAATTTTCATGCTCCTGCCCGGCACGTTTCTCGGTGTGTGGAATCTGATCAAGATCAGCAGCCGCGAGGCGGCAGAATCAATCTCACCTGCTTGGATTCAGGCACATGGCCATGCGCAACTGTTCGGCTGGGTGGGCACATTCATCCTCGGCATCGGCTTTTATTCGATACCAAAACTGCGAAAGCTGAAACCGTTTGCGCTTTGGTCCGCATGGCTTACGTGGGCGCTGTGGGTCATTGGCGTGACTGTGCGCTGGTTCTCGAATATCTATCCGTGGCACTGGCGGGTTGCGCTGCCCCTGTCGGCCACCCTTGAATTGGCTGCTTTCCTGATTTTCTTTCAAGCCGTCGCGAGCCATCGCCCGTCGACCGGGTCGGCAAAGCCGCTTGAGCCCTGGATCTTCGTTGTGGTCACGGCAACTCTTGGGCTGCTCGCATCACTTCTGCTCAACCTCGGTGCTTCGTTTCAACTGGCGCTCAATGCTAGTTCCCCGGCGTTCCCGCACCTGTTTGATCAAAGATATTTGATCGTATCCACCTGGGGCTTTATCGTTCCCATGGTTTGGGGTTTCAGCGCGCGCTGGTTGCCTGTGTTCATGGGATTGCGACCGCCGCGGAACTCGATTTTGCTTCTGGCGCTAGCTTTGAACATTCTAGGCGTGATCCTGGGATTCCTCGGAGGCTTTTTCGTCGCCGGCACGCTTCTTCTAGCTGGAGCAGCAACCGCTGTTGCGGCGATTCGTTTCTTCGAGCCAGCCGTCAAAGCTGCGAAGATCGTCAATATTCACCGAAGTTTTCCGGTATTCATACAGATCGCGTACGTTTGGTTGCTTATCGCCGCCGCCCTCAGCATTTGGGCCGCCCTTGCCGGTGCGGCAGCGGGGATTTGGGGAGCTTCGCGTCACGCGCTGACGGTTGGCTTCATCGCCGCAATGATTTTCTGTGTGGGACAGAGAATCCTGCCCTCGTTTTGCGGGATGCGCGTGCTGTGGAGCCCGAGGCTTATGCTGGTGATGTTGGTTTTACTGATGAGCGGATGTACGCTTCGCGTCGCGTCGGAAATCCTTGCCTATCAGAACTACGCGACATGGGCCTGGAACATTCTGCCGATTTCTGCGCTCGTTGAACTCACGGCAGTCGCGCTGTTTGCGATCAATCTGATCGTGACGTTCGCTCGCCCGCCCCTGGTTGTGGCATCTCCGCTTACGATGACAAGCGAATAACGAATGGCTGACCTAGGACGCACCGGAGAGAGGTCGGTGACGGCGCACGGCTCATTGTCTCGTTTTTCGCTTTCGCGATGATCTCTTCCCGTTCTTTTGGGGCGACAACTTCAAAAGCCGAAGTGCTGAGCCTTTGTGAAGTGCGACGTGATCGGTCTTATCGCTCTTGATGAAATACTGGGGTTCTTCTTTGCTGGCGTGGTGGGTGTAGCCTTTGAAGTTCACATCGGAAACGACTTTCTTCACGACAGTGCCGCGAACTCGGCCTGCCTCCGAGTTCCATTCGACGTGATCGCCACGTTTGAACGCCTTGGACATCTTTTGAGTCGCCATCGAACGGAGGGTGCATCCGGCCAAGAAATGGTCAGGAGAAGCTCAACGATGCCTTCCCCATCATGAGAGGAATCGTGCCCCCGCGCGATTGATCGCGAAATGCCACAGCCGCTGCTTCGTCTGGCATCGTTCTATCTCGATCGAGCGGTCAGGAAGTTACCCACTCGGACTGCAAGCGGGGTGGTTGGACTAACGTTTGCATGACCACGCAGTACTGCTCGGTCTTTTCCTGCAAAGCGCGCAGCTGCTCGGGGGTCGCTTGCGGCGCCTGGATGTCAAATCGGATATGGAGTCGCTCAAATCCGACGGGCACACCCTTTACAATTCCCAGCGTCCCGCGGAGGTCCAGATCTCCTTCTACCGTGACCTCGATGCGCTCGGTCCGGATTCCCATCGCCGCAGCCACCATCTGGCAGGTAATTTGCGCGCAAGCGGATAAGGCTCCGAGAAGTAGATCCCCTGAGCATGCCGCGGAACCTGCTCCGCCGACACCCGCGTGAGCTTGGGCATTGTAGATGGCGCGTCCAATGGCCACCGAGCATGCCATGGGCGTCTCGGTTTGACCGCCTTTGGCCTTGAGTGTAATTCGCGAAGTCGATGGCTCATTACGATATTTTTCTTTGAGCGGTTTCTGAACGGACTTGAGATCCATCGATGGCCTCCGCACTGAATCCCGGCCCTGAAGGATGGCGAGAGCGGCGAACCTGGACTTGTCGCAAGGCAAAGTGCTTGCTAGCATTTCGCATAGCGGAGGTTATCACATGCCGAAGTTTGTGATCGAGAGAGAAATCCCAGGCGCCGGAAATCTGACGGACGCGGAACTCCGGGAGATCTCTCGTAAATCGTTGGCCGTTCTTAAGGGCATGGGCCCTGAGATTCAGTGGCTGCAAAGCTACGTCACAGGCGACAAGGTTTACTGCGTATATCTCGCTCCAGACGAGGCAACCATACGCGAGCACGCAAAGCGGGGAGGCTTTCCGGCAAATCGCATCTCCGCGGTCCGTCGATTGATCGACCCCAGCACCGCCGAGTGAGCAACTACGGGACCTGGAAGAAAGTGTAATCCGTCTCGCCGACGGAACGACGCCGGGCGTTTTGCAGTTCAACTCGGGCCCTGGGCGGAGGCCGGCCTCAACAGATCATTGATGGCAATTTCCACAGGCATCACCCATCCCTCCAGCCAAGCGGTTCTACTGCCTGTCATCGTCAATTTTTGCCGCGCCGCCGATAGACTTTGTTCCAGCCTCGTCTGCTCCGAGGAAGTAAGTGGTGCACCGATCGTTTGTCGGAGTGCCGCAGCTACGCCAGCGAGCTTCAATGCACGTTCCGCTTGCGCTTGGTCTGCTGCGGAACAGGCGAAGGATTCCAATAGACGAGCAATTCCACGCTTGTGACCCAGGTTTTGGAACAAGATCAGGCTCTCGCGATACAACCCATCGGATGCCGCAAAGTCTCCTTGTTCTCGAACGAGGTTTCCTAAATCGGCAAGCGAACCAGCGATTCCCCAGCGGTCGTTGAGTTCGCGAAAGGTTGCGAGGCTCCGCTCGTACAACAACCGCGCAGTCGACAAATCGCCCTGGTCGCGCAAGACGTCACCTTGATGGTTAAGAACCCAGGCGATACCTGCGCTATCACCGAGGTCGCCGAAGATCGACAGACACTCTTCGTACAGAGCACGTGCTTGCGCATAGTGCCCCTGGGATTTGACAACGGTTGCGAAGTTGCTGAGGGCGCGCGCAACGGCCAGCCGGTCGCCGAGCTCTTTCCAGAGCAGGAGACTTTCTTCAAAGAGCGAGGTCGACGCCGCAAGATCGCCCTTGTCGCGAGCAAGCACCGCCAGTGCGTTCAACGAAATGGCCATGCTCTGCTTGTCTTCCAAAAGCCGCGCGATCTCCAGGCTCTCCTTAAGAAGTTGGTCGGAGGCGGCGTAGTCCCCCTGATCTGCAGCCAGAATTCCTGCGGCAAAAAGAGCCCGCGTGCGGGCGTTATTTGGCGTGGCGGCCTGCTCGAGCCTCAGCAGTTTTCCTAAACGTTCCCGGCCTTCTGCCAGATACTCGCGCATTTCCCAAAAGCGGAAAAGAGCGATACTCAAACGCAGCCCCCATTCGGCATTGTGCGTCTCGGTAAGCCACTCGAGGGCCACGCGAAAATTGTCGTGCTCGGTTTCAAATCGATCGAGCCATTCTTTTATTTTGCCCTCTGCGTTTTCTGCAGCCCCTTCTTCCGCCAACACCAGACAGTACGCAGCATGCGCTTGCCTTGTGGGCCATTCTTCGCTAGTCACCAGTTTTTCCAGGCCGTACTCGCGAATGGTCTCCAGCATGACAAAACGCGGTTCTTCGTCCCGCTGCTCGATCTGTCGCACCAGGCTCTTGTCCACCATCGATGCCATACCGTCCAGCAAGTCCAACCCCAGGTCCTTCTTCGTATCGCAGACCGATTCTGCCGCTTCCAGAGTGAATCCACCGGCGAAAACGGCGAGTCTGCGGAAAAGCTTCTGCTCTGGTTCGCTCAAAAGGTCGTAACTCCAATCGATAGCTTGGCGGAGCGTTTGTTGCCGCGCGGGCAGATCCCTCGCTCCGCTGGTCAAGAGCTGAAGCCGACTCGCCAATCGGCCCCTCAGGGCGGAAGGCGACAGCAGTTTTATGCGAGCGGCCGCGAGCTGGATCGCCAGTGGAAGACCATCCAGGCGCGTGCAGATTTCCGCCACCGCGGATGCGTTCTCATCGGTAAGGGTAAAGCCCGGCTTCACGGCGATGGCCCTTTGCACGAACAGAGCGATGGCCGGGCACTGGGAAAGTGCTTCAAGAGAGGAGAGCGCTTTGCGCTCAGGCAGCGCGAGCGGCGGCACCGGAAATTCATTTTCGTCCTGGACTCGCAGGGCGGCCCGGCTAGTGACCAGGATCTTCAGACCAGGCGCGATAGCCAAAAGCTGAGACAGTAGCGGCGCTGCCGTAAGCAAGTGCTCGAAATTGTCGATGAGCAGCAGCATGGGCCCGCCGAGGCAAGTTCGCAGAAAGTCCTTCAAGCCTTCCGCCGGGGGGTAACCGCCTGATTCGCGAATCCCCAAGGTCTGTGCGATGACTGAGGGAACCAGACTTGGGTCGGTGACCGCAGCAAGCGGTACGAAGTAAACGCCAAAGGAAAAGTCATCGGCGATTTCGCGTGCCACCTCTGTGGCGAGGTGCGATTTGCCAATTCCTCCCGGACCGGTCACGGTGACCAAGCGCACGTCTCGCCGCAGTAATAGTTGTTTTGCGCTAGCCAATTCTTTTTCTCGTCCAATCAGCAGCGCACTTGACGCCGGCAAGTTGCTGGGGCGATTTTCCGACAGCCGGGGCTGGAGGTCTGTGAGACGGTCACGTATGGCGACCAGGTCGCGCACCAGGTCCCAGGTCGAAAAGTAACGTTTCTCCGGTTCCTTTGCCATGCAGCGCTCGACCACCCAGCAGAAGGGAGGGGGAACCTCAGGGCTCAAGGACCCAATCGGTTTTGGTTCTTCTTGCATAATTGCCGAAAGGGTTTGTGGCACGGTCGCCTTTTGAAAGGGGTGCTTTCCAGTTGCCATTTCGTAAAGCACGGTGCCAAAAGAAAACTGATCTGATCGAAAATCGAGCGCATGGCCACTGGCCTGTTCGGGTGACATGTATTTGAGGGTCCCCACAAGCGCCCCCGGTAGCGTTTGGCAGTTTTCGATTGTGTACGCAGTCGCGCTATCTTCCATTCCAAGCTTTGCTAACCCGAAATCGAGAATCTTGACAACGTCCGGGGAGACCATGAGGTTCTCAGGTTTGAGATCTCTATGGATGATTCCGGCCTCGTGGGCCTTGGCAAGTCCTTCGGCGACCTGTACAGCGATCTGAATGATCCTCCGCACCGGCAGTGCTCCGGAAGCTAAAGTTTGGCGCAGCGTCTTTCCCTCGAGGTACTCCAACACCAAAAAATCCGTGCCTTCATGGTGCCCGATATCGTGAAGTACACAGATGTTGGGATGGGAAAGCTTGGAGATGGCTCGCGCTTCATGATCTAGGCGCCGCTCGAGATCGGGCGTCTGTGAAAGCCGCTGGGGCAACACCTTGATCGCTACGGTACGGCCCAAGCGGGTATCGCGAGCTCGATACACCTCGCCCATGCCGCCAGCGCCCAAGGGCGCCGTAATCTCATAGGGTCCGAGCTTCGTACCTGGGCCGATGGGCATAAAGTTCTGAAATTATACCGTTTCTAACCTCATTACCTGACGACTTCTGGCCCATGTTCCAACTTCGACGCAATTGGTTCGGCCCGCACTCGATTGGAACACAAGCAATTGCGCGGCCGTGGAATCCAATTCCGCCTAGACGAATGGGCGCGACGTTACCGTTGCTCTCCCTCTTCGACTCGCAGAGCCTGCGCCCGTTTCTGATCGCGATACTCGAGTGCTGTGAGCCAAATGATCACGACATCGGAAACGGTGAGAAGCAAGAGCCCAATCGAGTACACGCGCTGGAGCCTTAAGAGCTGGTAGATCACGAAAAAGCCGAAAATGAGGATCGCCGTGGGGTAGGCCCAGAGGCGATTCATCCACAGCGCCACGGCCAGAAAGATCTTCACGGCCCCATGCGACAGCAGATACAGCGATGCAAAAACAGGGTCCGTGGCGGCGAGATGTTCTGCGATTTGACCGCCCAACCGACGAGAATGGTGGAAGTGGCCGTACGTCCAAAATGCCAGCGAGAAATTGCGAAGAGCGGCAGGATTTGCGAGCAAGACTGCCCCCGCCAAGGATTCCAGCAAACCGTCGAAGCCCTTTAGAGTAATGCCGGCGAAAAACGTGCCCCGGCGCAGCTTCTGTAGTCCAGAAGTGAACGAAATCATTGTCTGCAGTCCTGCATCCCATAGGAATGGATGCTGTGACGCGTGATTTGTGCGCGGAAAAAAATTCTAAGAATTCTACCTGTTGCCCGATGCTACCCCTCGAAGGGAGGAGGCCGATGCCCGTGCCTAGCAATTTGTTGCCGGTGGAAGCCGGGATCTTTCAATCCGAGGGGCGCACAATACCGAATCTTGACTGCTTGATCCCTTTTGTTACGGGGATCGAACGCGTCGAGGCCGAGCAATTCGACTTCTTAGAGCTGGTCTCGGTACCGCTCTAGCGCGATGCGCACCAATTGGCTTCGCGTCCTCACGCCGGTTTTTCCAAAGAGTTGTTGCAAGCAGGCCTTGACCGCGCTCTCTGAAATCTGCAGTCGGTCGGCAATTTGTTTGTTGGCTAGACCCTCAAAGATCAGTGAAAGGACGCGCCGCTCCCGCTCCGTCAGTCTAATCCCGGCCCGCCGATTTCCCACCTGCTCTGCATTCTCCAGTGCCCGCCGCAGGGCATTCTGTTCAAAGAGGGCCTTTCCTTCCATCGCTTCGCGGATTCCGCGAATCAGTGCGGCGGGCGAGCCGTGTTTGAGGAAAACGCCTGAGATGCCCTTTCGAATCAGGTCTGGAAGTTCACTCTCTTCCAGACCTGCCGTTACGAGTAGGATTTTCCCTCGAAACCCGCCCGTGCGGAGACTTCCTAGGAGCTCCGTTCCTCTCTCCGGACCGAGGTCGAGATCGAGAAGCAAGACATCAATTTCCCGGGACCTCAGAATTTCCAATCCTTCGGCTGCCGAACTGCAATCCGCCACGACCTCGAACCCAGGCTCGGCGTGCAGGAGGCGCGCGACACTCTCGCGAAACAGAGCGTGGTCGTCAACCAGCAGAATCCGGATGTTCCTGGCAGCAGTTTCATTCATTCGCCGAATCTTTCCTATCTGACACTGTGGCCAAATTCACAGCAAAGCAGCAACCTCTGCTGCGCGGCTCAAACTTCAGCTCGCCCCCAAAACTGCGGAGTATGGCGCGAGAGGCATACAGACCCAAGCCCGTGGCGTTCGCTCCCGGCTGAAACGGTTTGAAGAGTTCATCGGGTGAGGCGATTCCAACTCCAGTGTCTTCGAATCGGATCACAACTCTGCCGGACTGTACCTCGGTGCTAACGGTAAGCCGTTTCGGTTGCGACTCCATTGCGCGCTGGCTATTGCGCGCCAAATTCAGGAAAACCTGCTGCAAGCCGTAGCGCTCCGCGGCAACAAGCGGGAGATCGTCCTCTAAGCGCCAAACAATTTCGCAACCGGCTTCGTGATAGGGCGGCTCGATGAGAACGCGAAGTTCGTCAAGCACGCTGGTCAATTCTACGGAAGCCAGTTCGTGCCTCGATGGCGACAGCAATTCCATTTCCGAGAGTTTCTCCAAGCCTTTGATCAGGCTGCCGAGAGCATGAAAGTCCTCGTTATTCTGCAACGCCGGAAGGCGGGATAGATTCCTATACACGGCGAGAACAGCACCGCAAACGTTGCGAATCTCGTGTGCGACGGCTCCCATGAGAATTTTCGTGTTTTTCAGAAGGTGATCGAGGCTCAAATCCTCGCGATCCCGCAGATCGTCGGACAGATCAACGATAATGGCCGCCAAACGGGGTCCTTGAACTGTCGTGTAGGTAGAAAACCAAACCGCCGCCAGGAAGGCTTCTCCGTCCTTGCGCCTTCCACGACATCGGAGTTCAGTACGGAACTGTGTGGATCGTCGTGTCTGTACCGCACTCTGCAGCGCCGGAAGAAATTCTGTGATCGATTGGCCAATCAGGAAGCCGTCTTCAGGCACCAGCAGATTCTGGGCGGCCTCGTTCGCCAGGAGAATCTTGCCTGAGATATCGATGGTCACGATTGCCGCAGGGCTGCTGTCCACCAGGATGCGAAGTTCATCTTCCGCTTCCTGCCGCAACTTGCTCTGGGTCTCGACCTCATTCACATGTTCGAGCACCATCTGGCGACTGCGAATAATCTCGGAGACAAACAGTCCGGTTCCAATAAACCCGGCAGAAGCCATCAGCAACCTCGTAACTGCTTCACCGGACGGGAGTTCGCTGAACAGTTCTTGGAGAATGGCGCAAATCAGAGCGACACCGACGATCTGCCAACGAGGGAGAAAAGCTGCGATTAACATGATCGGGAAGAGATAAAGGAAACCGATCGAGATGTATGGCTTCGTGAGCCAATCGATAATCGCAATTGTGAGAATGAGAAGAGCCGCAGCGACCAGAAACAGCGGTCGATTCTTGCGCGAATAGATCGGCGAAACTTCCATGCCCTTCACAACCATAGTGCATCAACTTAAGGCCGCTTGACCATTCGGCTGACCGAAAGATAGCCCCCTGATCGAAAGATAGGCTCTCTCCGCCAAGAGATACGTTTTTTCATTTCTCTAATTTTGTGAGCATAAGAGCGATCCGGACAGCGCAGAAGTCCACGGAGGCGGTTAGCTTCGGAGAGCAAAGGTGGAATTGAGGAAACTCGGTAAGCCTAGACAATCCTTCGCACTGCTTGGATGGGACTAGAGGGAAAGACCGCACAGGACTTCGCTTCTCTGATCGTTGTTTTACTTGGGATGGCACTCTTCGTATCCGTAATCTGCGTTGCGTTACGGACGTTGGTTGACCTACCGAAAAGCTCTGGCAAGTTCAGAAGAAGCGCTGCACGCAAGCAGAAGAGGCAACGGCGGAATTAGCGCTATTTCAGGCGTCGTTCCGAAAAAAGCAGAACGATGAAGGAGTTTCTCCGGTGGAAGGTAAACTGGACGTCGGCAAGAAGGGAGCTGTGGCAGCGCTGACCGCCGCGATCATTATCATCGCGGTTCTCTTTCTCCTGTCCGGGCATAGTCGGCCAGCAAAGGCGAATACGCCCGAGGAAGCAGGAACAAAGTCCAACACCGCCTCGTCCGTACCCACCCTCGAGTTGTCAGAAAGTCAACTCCATGCCATCAAGATCGAACCCGTAGGAAGCTATCTGTTTCCTGTTGAAAAGGAAGCGGTCGGCAATATTGATTTTGACGGAGACCTCTCGGTGCAAGTCTTCCCGTCCTATCAAGGAACGATCATCAAGACGTTTGCGGAACTCGGAGCCACAGTTCTCAGAGACCAGCCCCTCTACACGATTAAGAGCCCCGACCTTATACAGGCCGAATCCACCCTTATTGGAGCTGCAGCAACCTACGAACTGACGACGAAAGAGCTGGCGCGCGCCAGAGATCTGTACGCTTCGAGCGTCGGTGTGCCCCAAAGGGAGCTGGAGCAGGCCATCTCCGATCAGCAGACTGCCGACGGGGCCCTCAAAGCCGCACGAGATGCTGTCCTCGTGTTTGGCAAGACGGATGCCGAAATTGACCGAATGATTGCCTCGCGCAAGATTGATCCGGCCCTGGTCGTGCGCAGTCCCATTTCGGGCAAGGTCACATACAAAAATGCGCAGCCGGGATTTTTCGTGCAGCCAGGAAATCCACCCGCACCGTATTCGGTTGCCGACGTTGGCCTGAAATGGATGCTGGCGAATGTGCCCGAAAGCGAGAGCGGATTTTTTCGCGTTGGACAACCGGTGGCAGTAAGGGTGTTGGCTTACGACGGTCGGGTCTTCAAAGGCCAGGTTTCTAAGATCTACGAGTCGGTTGATCCCAATACGCACCGAGTGACCATCCGCTCGGAAATCAGGGATCCTAAGAATGACCTGCGTCCTGGAATGCTGGCGAACTTCGTTATTCGCGTCGACGCTCCGGTCCAGGCTACGGCCATACCCGAAAACGGAGTAGTGCGCGAACCCGACGGCACCATGACCGCCTGGGTAACAGTTGATCGCCACATATTCACGGCAAGAATCATCGAGGTCGGTCTGCGGAGAGACGGCCGTGTTCAGATTGTCAGTGGTCTACAGCGAGGAGAACTCGTGGTCAGCGATGGAGCCGTGTTTCTGAGCAATATGCTGGAGGCAGCACCCAGTGATTAGATCTGGTTCAGGGTTCGTCTCATTGAGAAAGTGAGCCGTGTTCAAATCTCTCATCTCCTTCTGCCTGAGCCGCCGCCCGATTGTGCTGTTGGCACTGCTGCTGTTTGCCGGCGCCGGATTCGCTGCCTTCAAGCTGCTCAACATCGAGGCGTATCCGAATCCCACTCCTGTCATCCTCGAAATTACCGCTCAAGCGCCAGGTCTTTCTGCCGAGGAGATGGAGCGTTACTACACGCGGCCCATGGAGATTGGGCTTTACACGACGCCGGGTATTGAAGTCATCCGCTCTACTTCCTTCTACGGGCTGTCCTTCGTTCGTGTCAGCTTCAAGTACGGGGTGGATTATTACTTCGCCTACAGTCAAGCTGCTATCGCGCTCCAGCAGAACGTCAACCTGCCAGGCGGGGTGTCACCGAATATCCAGGCGAACAGTTCTACAGGCGAGATCTATCGTTACCAGGTGGTTGGTCCACCGCATTTTGGAATTACGAATCTGCGCACGGTTCAGGACTGGATCGTCGCGCGTCGTTTGCTGACCATTCCCGGCATCGCAGCCATCAACAGCTGGGGCGGCCCCACCAAGGAATTCCAGGTCCACATCGACCCACATAAGCTGGAAGCCTATAGCGTGACGGTGCCTCAAATCCTGACCGCGCTGGGCAATGCCAACATCAACGTGGGAGGACGCGAAATCCGCGTTGGCCAACAGTCAATTAACATTCGCGGCGTGGGCCTGATCGACGACGGCGGCAGCGATGATTTGAGGGAAGGATACAAGGTTGAGGACATCGAAGATGTGGTCCTGAGCCAGGAGAATGGCGTCCCGGTTTTGCTGAAGGATGTCGGAAAAGTATCCGTTGGATACAGACCGAGGCTGGGCATCCTAGGCCGAGACACGCACGACGATGTGGTTGGAGCAATCGTCGTGCAGAGGCGTACCGAGAAGACCGCCGACATGATTCCAAAAGTTAAGGCGGCCATTGAAACGCTAAACCACGATGGCAGTCTGCCGCCGGGAGTCAGGGTTGTTCCTTTCTACGACCGCTCATCGCTGATCGCCTTAACCTCGCACACAGTTCTGCACAATCTGATCTTTGGATGCCTGCTGGTCTTCCTCATCCAGTGGATTTTTCTTGGCAATCTCCGCAGCGCGGTCATCGTCGGAATTAACATCCCGTTCGCGCTGTTCTTCGCGACCATCCTTCTAGTGATCATGGGTGAGAGCGCCAACTTGCTTTCGGTAGGTGCCGTCGATTTCGGAATCATCGTCGATTCGGCCGTGATCTTAGTCGAAAACATCTTCAGAAACTTTCAACGAACGCCCGAAGAAAGACAAGGCCTGCTCGAGCGCCTTGCGGACGGTGCTTGGGGTCCGGACCCCACAAAGACTTTTGACCCGACGACGCAGGTGCACGGCTGGACAGATCGTTTGCGACTGATTCTGATCAGCGCGGTCCAGGTGGACAAGGCGGTTCTCTTCTCTGCGCTGATCACCGTAGCTGGTTTCGTGCCGCTGTTCACGATGCAGGGGGTGGAAGGGCAGATTTTCGGTCCCATGGCCCGCACGTACGGCTACGCGCTCGCGGGCGCATTAATCGCGACCTTCACTGTCACACCGGTGATGGCATCGTTTCTGCTCCCGCCACGCGTGAAAGAAGTCGAGACGATTGTGGTTCGCACATTGCACCGCCTCTACAACCCAGCGCTGCGGTTCGCGCTGACGCATCGCGCACTGGTCGTGGGAATCGAACTCGCTCTTTCCTTGGGAACCTTCACCCTGATCGCACCGCGGCTCGGCAGTGAGTTTTTGCCGCACCTCGAAGAGGGGAACTTCTGGATCCGGGCTTCCATGCCGACCACGCTGTCGCTTGACGATGGTGAGGCGGCTACCAGGAAGATGCGCGAGATTCTTCTGAGGCATCCGGAAGTGATCACGGTCGTTTCGCAGCACGGCCGGCCCGACGACGGTAGCGATGCCGCGCCATTCTCGAACGTCGAGCTATTCGCGCCGCTCAAGCCTTTTGACACATGGCCCAGAGGACTGACCAAAGATAAACTGACCGAGCAGATTCAAACGGAGTTCAGCAACGAACTACCGGGGATCGTTTTCAATTTCTCGCAATACATCGAGGACAACATCGAGGAGGGTATCTCCGGCGTCAAAGGCGTGAATTCGGTCAAGATAGTAGGACCGAATCTCGAAGTGCTCACGAAGCTTGCCGATCAGGTCCGCGATCAGATGAGCCAAGTGCGGGGTGTTACGGACCTCGGAATTTTCCCCGTTCTCGGCCAGCCCAACTTGAACATCAAAGTAGATCGTGAGAAGGCCGCACGCTACGGGCTGAACTCCGGTGATGTGAACCTGGTCATCCAGGCGGCCATGGGTGGCGCGGTGGCGAGCGAGGTCTTGGAGGGCGACCGGCAATTCGATCTCGTCGTTCGCTACGCGCCGGAATACCGCGACAGCATCGACAAAATCCGCAACATAAAGGTGGCTTATACAACCGCCAGCGGCGCGAACGCCTACATCCCCCTAAGCGAGCTGGCTACAATCACCCTCGACACCGGAGCGTCTTGGATCTATCACGAGAGCGTCGAGCGATTCATTCCTGTGAAGTTTAGCGTTCGTGGCCGCGACCTCGGAGGCACGGTCGAAGAGGCCCAGGCGAGAATCGCCAAAAGCGTCCAACTTCCCCCGGGATATCACCTGATCTGGGCCGGTGAGTTCGGCGACCTGCAGGAAGCCAAGAGGCGATTGGAGATCATCGTGCCAATCAGCTTCATCCTGATTGCCGGCGCGCTCTATAGCCTGTTCAACAATTTCCGGGACTCCATTCTCGCGCTCGCGGGCATTCCTGATGCCGTGGTCGGCGGTATCCTCGCGCTCTACGTTTCCGGTCTCAATTTCAGCATCTCGGCCGCCATTGGTTTCGTGTCGTTGTTCGGCGTTTCGGTGATGGACGGCATCCTGATGATTACTTTTTACAATCAGGAATTGGCTCATGGGCTGGCTCCCGTGGACGCCATGTACCGCGCCGCATCGACCCGTATGCGGCCGCTGCTGATGACGGCGCTCTCTGCCTGTATTGGTCTGTTTCCAGCAGCGGTTTCTACGGGAATTGGCAGTCAAGTGCAGCGCCCGCTCGCGACGGTGATTGTCGGCGGCATGCTCGTCGGCCCCGTTATGCTGCTTCTCGCCGTGCCCGCGCTGCGAATGATTTTTCTGGGCGGCGAACATCACCTGAGCATTCATCACTCCCCGCCAAAGGAATCGCAATGAGGACTCTGAGAATTACGCGTTTCTTCTTCCTCATGATTGTCGCGGCCGTCTTTCTCGAGGGCAAAAGTTTCGCGCGCCAGTCTAGTTCTCTATCGCAACAAGCACCTTCGCAAAGTCGCGAAAAGCCTGCGAGCGATCCGTCCGAAGGAAACAGGGACGGTCAGCTCCGTGCCAAGAAGGACGGGGCAGGCGGCGGGAGAATTGATGGCGGGCCGAACGGTTCGGAACACGCAAAAAAACGTGTACCCCAGCAGCGTCCAGCCCGGAATCAGGCTAAGCAAGTTCCGAGTCATGAGATGCGTTCGGTTAGCACGGGTAACCAGGTCAGGCCTGGAGATAGGATGGATTTTCCTCAGACGGGCTCAACCACATCTACGGTCGTTCCAAACAGAGCGGTCAACCATCGCAACCTGCCTGTTCCCCCGCCAAGGGCCGGCTTAAACGGGCGACAGTTTAACCGCGATCGAGGTGCGCGTCTTGCCACCAGCGGAGGGCCGCCCCTAGTGGAGAAGGGTACGGCAGAGATCAACGGAACCAACTTGAAGCCTAAACTTTAGGTTTTGCCATGACCCCTATTTGCAAAACCCGCCTCAGCTCCCTCATCGCGATCTCAGTGTCGTTGATTACGAGTGGATGTGCAGTGGGCCCAAACTTCAAAAGACCCGCTGCGCCGAACGTCTCTGGTTACACGCCCGCGCCGCCCGCGACCACAAACAGCAGTCCCAACGTTTCGGGCGGAGAAGCACAAGCCTTTGCCGAGGGGCGCGACATTCCCGGAGACTGGTGGACCTTATTTCACTCAAAGTCGCTCAACGACTTAATTGAGCGCTCCCTCAAGAACAATCCCGACTTGAAATCGGCGCAGGCCGCACTGTCGGTCGCAAGAGAGGATGTGCTGGCGCAGCGGGGTGCTTACTACCCTAGTGTTACGGGAGGGTTTTCGGCGACGCGGGCGAAGTCGTCGAGTAATGTTTCTCCTGTAACCAACACCAGTGCTTTGAATTACAGCTTCTACACGCCGGAGGTGAGCGTCTCGTTCGTGCCGGATGTTTTCGGTCTAAACCGCAGAACAGTCGAATCACTTAAAGCCCAGGATCAACAGGCGCGTTTCGCGCTGGCGGCGACTCATATCACCCTGAGTTCCAACGTGGCCGCCGCCGCGATCCTGGAGGCTTCATTGCGAGGGCAAATCGATGCGACGCGTGAACTCATCAAAATCAACACTGACATGCTTCAAGTTTTGCGCAAGCAATTCGAGAAGGGCTATGTGGGGCGCTTGGACGTTGCCGCGCAGGAGGCCCAACTTGCGCAAGTCGTCGCGACGCTACCTCCGCTACTCAAGCAGTTGGCTCAACAACGTGACCTGCTCGCGGTCCTGTCCGGAGGGTTTCCCAACAACGATCTTCCTGAAAAGTTCGACCTTGCGAGTCTCGAGCTGCCTCAGGAATTGCCGGTGAGCCTTCCTTCGCAACTCGTTGAGCAGCGACCTGATGTTCGCCAAGCCGAGGAAAACCTGCATTCGGCAAGCGCTCAGATTGGGATTGCGGTCGCCAATCGGCTGCCGAACTTCATGCTGACCGCGGATGCGGGCAGCACGGCGGTGCTCCTTGCCCACCTGTTCACCGGAGGCACGGGCTTCTGGGATATAGGCGCAAGCGTCACACAGCCCATCTTCGAAGGGGGTACCCTCCTTCACCGCGAGCGCGCGGCCCAGGCAGCGTATACGGAGGCCTCGGAACAATACCGCAGCACTGTGCTGACCGCCTTTCAGAATGTCGCTGACACGCTACATGCGCTTCGACAGGATGCGGATGCTCTGAACGCCGCCGCGACTGCTAGAGATGCCGCCAAAGTGACACTCGATCTGACGGCACGACAAATGCGGGTCGGATATGTGAACTACTTGGCTCTTTTGAGCGCCGAACAGAGTTATCAGCAGAGTCTGATTAACCTCGTACAAGCTCAGTCGAACCGTTACTCCGACACAGTGGCGTTGTTTCAGGCTTTGGGCGGCGGATGGTGGAACCGACCCGAGATTCCCAGGAACTGATCTCGCGTTTGGGGGGATCCGGAAGCCTCAAACGAACTGGGTAAACCACCACAAGAATCTTTGATTCGGAGCCCCCGGCTACTATTGGCTGCACACGTTGCCCACCCTGCCGCACGGTTGCAGGTCCCAATGCAAGGTGTCGATCGTTCCACTCGGCCCTTTGGTCTCCCGTGTCCCTGTTAAGTGCCCAGGGTCTTGAGGATCGAATTGCGCGGTTATCGTAGCGGGGGCGCTTCCCTGAAAGCCCCACGTGCGCTCAATCGGGGCATTGACGTTATTGCCGTTGGAATTTCTGCTGGTCCACTTAATAGCGTTCGGATTCACATCACTCGCAGCTGGGAAATAAAGCGTGATCGTGTACGTGCCAGAAATCGCAGTGTTCTCGCCTGCCATGACCTGCGCTTTCACCTCAGCGTGATCGCTGCCCACAGTGGTTGACTCGCCCCGACTTGTTACACCGCCGGGGTTCTGCACGGCGACTCCAGTTGTGTGCTCGTTGACAACCCAGGTCCAATCGGCTGCGACCAGCCCATCTCGACCAATCAACCCGCCCAGCTCCCATGTCTGGCTGTCTTTAGCCTCGGCCGTGTAAGTCGTGGTTTCAAACTGGCCATTAAAGCCTCCTGTGCGATGACTCTCGTTCCAATGTTGAGTGTGTTCGAATGTGACCGTGCCAGCCCAGCCGCCATTACATCGCTTCCAGTCCTTGACCGGAATCGTGTAAACGGGGGAGGCAAACCAGCGCGACCGCAGCATCATCTCAACCGGCACGGTAGTCAGCAGAACCCACGGTCCGCTTATTAGACCGGCTGCGCCCATCGAGTCGATCAGGTCCTGACGTAGGTTCGGCGGCTTGGCCGCAAACGTCACCTGAACTTTCGCCGTTTTCATCACCGGTACGGCCCAGCCTTGCAGAGAGTCCTTTCTCGGAAAGCCCTCAATCTGCACGGTGACGACTCCGTTCTCGTCCGTCTTGGCCTGCGTGAAGTCGCTCACGGCGACGCCCGGTGCGGCGCCGGGCACACCGGCATAGGTACCCGCGTCCTGAATATGAGGGCCATTGCTGACCCATTCGACGATGGCGGGGTTATATCCGAGCTTGCCTGCCTCTTGAACGTTCGCTCCGCCCTCTAGGATGTGCCACTGCGTCGGTGCCTCCTTCAATGGACCGTTTGAGGGCAGGCTCACATCAATTCCCACATTGTTGAGTGCCGTGCGGAGACAGTTGACGATTTGCCAGTTCCCCGTCTTTTGGTAGATCGATGCGGTCAGCGTCCTCCTGCATCCAGCTTGCGGATCGATCGACCGCACTAAGGGGGACGAATCCATCGTGATTGTCGCGTTGAGCGTCATAGACGTGACAACGAGTTTGGCATACGTGAGGAACGCGTTGGCAATCAGCGTGACCTTCTCGTAGAATTTGAAGACAGCGGCAGCGCCTTCGGTCAAAACGCCAGGTTCTTTCAACAGTTCTATCAGCTTGTCAAATCCGAACCCATACGCGTAGCCAGCGACGTCGAGAATCTGTTGCGCTGTCTCGGAGAGATTGCACGGAAGGCTAGTGCTGTTCGGATTCCCCTCCTGAAAACCCACTGCCAGATAACGCGGCCTGTAATCGTCGCGCCACTCGGCATCCATCCGCTGGCCATCGAACGTGAAGAGCGCGGCGCTCCTCGCCTTACCTGGACGGTCGAAATTCCGTGACTCCTTGGAATTCTTCTTCCCGGAGTCCTGGGATCCCAGGATCGCAAGGTCCGCCACCAGCCTGCGCATGATTAAGCCGAATTGCACCGGATCGACTTGGACGCTTGCGGCGTCCAGGTTCGCAGAAAGCCAATCGTAAGAAGGGTCAGCGTTCCGTCCTAGCTCCACAATGAACCGGGCCCAGAACCGCAACTCCGGCTTTTTGCAGTCCACGTCCGTGCGGATTCCTTGCAGCAGCAGATCGCTCAGTGGCACTTTTTTGAACCCGGGCATCGTTTCCGTGAATGTCGAACTCAAGTCCGCCAGGCTGATGTGGAATCCGTCCCCATAAAGTTTGGCCATTGCCGCCACTTCCCAGTCGTCGAACGCTATTCCTTGTCCCGCGTTTTTCTCGCCCACCAAAACGGAGCCGTCTTGAGTACGAATGTTGAAGCCGGCCATTTTCAGCGCCCCCACCAGAGCTTCCGTCGAATGCTCGTCTCTCCGAGACACCAGCCTCGCTAGCTCGATTGCGGCGGCATCCGGATCGGTCCCCGTCAAGGCCAGAGGTTGTGGCAGCTTTTGTGTCTTGAAGGCTTCGCTCATGGCCGCGCCGATCTGCGCGGGAGCGAAGGCATTGCCGAGGCTCCCGTTATTTCGGGCGACGGCAGCGGAGTTCGCGGGTGCCGGAGCCTTGACGCTCGTTACGGACGCCTGATGCATAAACCCCTGAGCCCACTTGATTGCCCGGTAGGTGAATACCGAAAGGGCGACTAGGACCACGCCCGCGAGGAAAAACAAAACAAGATTCTTGGGCGCGCGCATAGCTCATACTCCTTTCCTTCAATCTCCCAAGACTGAACTTGCGCCATCCCTCCGACAGACTGCAAAGCTCGTTCGGCGTCCACCCGGCCTGCTCCAAAATGCCGACCTGAAAGCCGCACCGTCTCGCATCGCCTCGTTCAATCTCACGAAGTCGAGACGGTGCGTGTTGCGGTTCGCAGGAAGTTCACGGTCAACTCTTCATTGAACCTCGAACGACCAAACCGAGTTGAACATCAAACCGTCGCCGGTGTTCTGCGCTACGCTGTTTCCCGAGAACTTCTTGTCCTTGTTGATCGGGCGCAGCACGACCGCGTACTCGCCTGCCGCGAGCGCTGCGCTTGGCTGCAGTTTATAGCTGCCCGACCCAGCCTTCGTCGCTTGTGACTCCACGCGCTCTTCCACGAACGATGAGTACATTCCCCAATCCGCCGCGGAAGTTTGCAGCGCGTCCTGCCTTGCTTCCGTCGCACCCACCAACCGGAAATTGTTCGACGTCGATTCCAGCTTCACCAGCACGGGCTCGTATTCGTCAGCGTTGACCCCGGGGATTCCGTCGCAGTGCACTTCGAACGCAGGTTGGTTGTTATGAATTACCGTCTGTGATTTCTGTCCGCCGATGGCCCAAACATCAGTGATGCTCGGCTTGTGGTGAGAGGAGAACATTTTACCGGCCATCATGGCTGGACCGACCATGGGCATGGCCATCATCGCTCCGCTTCCCATCATGGATCCTGGCTTCATCATCCCGGCGGTGGCCACGCCTTGCGCAACGCCGGTCATGGCCTGCATCAACGTTCCATCCGACGCCAAAGAACCGAGAGTCGACGCCTTCGTCTTGGTCTGCGCAATTTGCGTGCGGTCTGCGGGCAGAACTTGTTTCTGATCGCCTTGCAACATCAGCACCGACGGTTGTCCTGCGGCAACCGGCGGAAGCGCTGCCTTCGCAGCCGCTTCCTTGGCCGCAGCTTCTTTCGCGGCGGCCTCAGCAGCAGCTGCAGCTGCCGCATCGTTCGCGGCTTTCTGCTTTCTCGCCGCTCCGATCACCGCGTCCATCACCTTTGGCGGGATGCCACTCTTCTTAAGTTGTAGCAGTGCCATCGCGGAAATGTCGAAGTCCGTGTCCTGGGATTGGATGGCACTGATGATCGTGCTCTCGCCCAACCCCCCTTTGAACATCGTCACCACGTCGCTGTTCGTGAGCGACTTGGTCGCGCTCTGTGCGGCCACCGTCGCGCTCAGCGCGGCTATGAAAAACCCTACCAGCAAGCATTTCTTCAACATAAAATCCTCCAGAACGTTTCACGTTCCTGCTACCTCCTACTTCGAGAAAGCAAGGCAAAGTGGCTCACCATTCGCCCAGACTTTTTGCGGGGAAAGAGCTAGTGCTAGAAGTACCGGTCAGCCTTGAATGCATCCTTAGACAGGACAGCCGAGCGAGAGGAATCAACGAGATACAAAGCAGGCACGGAGAGATAGAGAAAGAGAAGCAAACGAGCTAGGTTGAGCTGCGGGGGAAAAAAAACTGACGAGATCGGAATTCTGGCTTCCGCCTCAGATGAAGCCCTAATCTGCGCATAATCCAGCTCCCACTCGTCGGACGTATTGCAAATGAGCCAATTTGAAGACTGCGTACGAAGTACACGAAGGAGGTGTTCTGCTATTGACTTCACCAGGTGAGCCCGCGGGAGGTGGCCGAGGGAAATCACGAGTGGGGTGTTTCTGACGCCGTACCATAGGCAAGATGGGTAGGGAGAGTCGCAGCTGAATACCGGCCAACGAAGTTTCTGCATACACCAAAGGGGTGTCAAACCATGGCCAAGACCGTCGAGAGGACAAAAGCAAGTCCAGAAATGAATTTTTTCGGTTTCGCCACTTCTCAGCAAGTGGAACTGCTGCCGCGATTGTGCTGCGCATCGGCCGGGCTGCTTCTGCTAGTCGTCTTTTGTGTGCCGACGGGACCGATGACGTCTGCGGCTCGTGCCCAAGCCATGAATCAGGGCGGGCCGATAAGATTATTCGGTATTTTCCGCGCTCCTGTCAGAGGGGCCGCCGATCCGACCGTCACGCTGGACGTGTTCGATCCAGCCAAGAAAACGCCAAGGTATAGCTTTCTCATATTTTTCCCGGATGGGCGGGTTAAGAAGGGCCTGATTACTCGTGGTCTGGACGAGTATCTCGACGAATCCCAAATGAGACACGATATCGCCAGCGGCGGCAATACGGCAGCTCAATGGGGCGTGTATCAGATATCGGGGAGCGGCGGCCGAATCGTATTCGCGGATGCCCGCTTAGGCGGGCAACAGCTGGTTTACGGGCTACGCGGTGAAGCCTGGTCGATCGTCGTTTATCCGGACAAGCTCGAAATTCGCGGCGACGACTATGTGCGGCTTTACGGCGGGAATGGCATGTCTCTTCAGGGTTCTTATAAGCCGTTCGGGGACACGAAATCGCCTGGAATCACGTTCACGCCGGATGGGGAGTTTGCGGACGAAGGCATTCTGAACAGCGGCACGTCGACGGGGGTAGGCGTGGTGGGAGGCGGCCTTGCAATGGGTTACGTCTTCACTTCACCTGGACCAGGCCGTGGCACATACAACATTGTCAAGTATGGCTTGCACCTCCACTATGCCAATGGCAAGGCTCCGGACACGCTGTTCTTTCTGGAGCCGGGAGAAACGAAGGAGAACCCGCAGATTCTGTATATCAACAACGTGAAGTATGAGCGCGTCCCACCGAGTGGGGGCGTCACGACCCCGTAGGCTGCCGGAAAGGAAATCAAGCTTTAAGCCCGAGCGCCTGATCACAAATCAGAAAACGAAGGTTCATTTCGTCGATTGTGTGATTGCCGTAACCGCATCGGCCGAAGACATTCCTGTCGCGACCTCCGACCAGGGCTTTCGAAAATTCACGGACGTGCGAGTAGAAAACCAGTAGGGATCCCGTGGAGCGAACGGCCGACGAGGTACAAGGACATCATCGCAGAACACGGGATGAATCACCGCTTCAGTCGGCAGCCGGGAATCTGGAAGAACCACAAGGTTCAGTTCACTGCTGCCAGCCCCCTCCCAGTGCCTTATACAGCTGGATAAGGCTCTGATACTCGCTTCCCCGCGCCTGTGCGAGCGCCAGTTCGGCGTCAAAGAGTGATCGCTGACCGTCCAACACCTCGAGATAGGTCGTAGTCCCTCCTGTGTAGCGCAAAATGGATAGGCGGACGGACTCCTGCAGATCCCGAACGGTAGCCTCTTGGCGAATCCGGACCTCATGGAGTTTCTCATAACCGATCAGAGCATCCGATACATCCCCGAACGCCTGCTGAATGGTTTGCCGGTAGGCGATCAGGACCTGTTTGTACTGGGACTCGGCTAGATGGAGATTTCCACGAAGGGCGCCTCCCGTGAAAATGGGCTGACTCACCTGCGCACCGTAGGACCAAATTCCTATCTGGGTGCTCATCAGACTTGTGAAGGCGCTGCTGCGTCCGAACGAGCCGCCGCCCGATCCTGTCAACGAGATCTGCGGAAAGAATTGTGCCTTGGCCACCCCGATGTCTGCATTCGCAGCAATCAGGTTCTGTTCGGCCTCTCGAATATCGGGCCGGCGCCCGATCAGCGAGGAAGGTAGGCCCGGCGGCACTTCGGGAGGAAGGGGCTGCTTCACCAGAGGGAGTCCGCGCCGGATAGCGTGGGGGTAATCGCCAAGAAGAATGCTGAGGGCATCTTCTTCTTGTCCGATCAACCGCTCTAGGTCAGGGATCGTAGCATTCGCCGTATCGAGGACTTGCTGCGCCTGTAAAACGTCCAGCTTTGTGGCCACGCCGTGACTGAGGCGAAAATTGGTGAGTTTTATGGAGTCTTCCTGCGTCGTGACCGTCTCGTGCGTAATTTGCAGCTGAAGGTCAAGTTGCAGGAGAGTGAAATAATCACTCGCCACATCGCTGACGAGGGTAAGCGTGACCGTGCGCTGCGCATCCTCGGTAGCCAAAAGCTGGGCACGTGCCGCTTCGGTCTCTCTGCGCAGCTTGCCGAATAAGTCCAGCTGGAAGGCAGCGTCAGCCGCTAGCGTTAGGAAGTTGTATTTGGTTTGGAAGACATACTCTCGTCCACCGCTAAGATTGGCGTTGCCTTCGACCTGCGGAAATAAGCTCGCCCGGGTGATGGCCAGCTGGGCGCGCGCGGCGTTGATTCGCTCGGTGGCCAGCTGCAAATCATAATTTTGCTTGAGGGCCGTGCGAAGCAGTTCTTGCAACCGCGGATCCTGGAAGACCTGCCACCACGGGAGGTCCGCGTAGGACTCGGCCTGGGCCTGAAGCCCGGGGGGCTCGGCGAGATCACGGTAGGCGGTTGGAGTTTGAACGGCGGGCCGATGGTAATTCGGACCGACCATGCACCCGCCGAGCCATCCCGAAACCGACACCGCGATCGCCAGTTTTGCGAACTTCATGATGTGCAACTCCGCTCCTTTTCGTCTGGCGCCTTGGGCTAAGATGCGCCTCAATCTCCCGGCTCCGGTGTGGGTACGGTCGGCAAGGCCCCGGAAGCGGGTTCCGCACCTGCCCACTTTTCCACCATGTAGAAAATAGCAGGCACGAAGAAAATGCCAATCGCGCTGGCGGCCATCATGCCGCCGATGACCGTAGTTCCCAGAATCTGGCGCGACACCGCGCCGGCGCCGGTTGCGGTCCACAGCGGCACGCAGCCAAGAATGAATGCGAACGAGGTCATGAGGATCGGACGGAGTCGAAGCCGCGCTCCTTCGAGTGCGGCGTCTACCAAAGGCTTCCCCTTCTCGGACCGGTCTTTGGCGAACTCGACGATCAGAATGGCGTTCTTGGCCGCTAACCCGATGAGCATGACCAGACCGATTTGCGAGTACACATCGTTTTCGATCTGCACCAGGTAGGGGGGATAAAAGACGCTCACGAGATAGCGGCGCAACCATAAGATGGCAAATGCGCCGAAGATCGCAACCGGTGTGCTGAGCAGGACGCTGAGCGGCAATAACCAGCTTTCGTAGAGCGCCGCGAGAATCAGGAAGACGAACAGCAAAGAGAGCCCGAAGATGACCGAGGGCGGCACTCCTTGTCGCGCTTTCTGCTCCTGGAAGGACATGCCGGAATAGTCGAAGCCCATTTCTCGGGGCATGGTTTGCTTGAAGACATCTTCCAGAGCGGCCGTTGCCTGATCGGCGCTATAGCCGGGCGCGGCACTGCCGTTGATCTGCGCGGAGCGGTACTCATCGAAGCGTAGCAGAAATTCGGGGCCGATACGCGGCTTCATGCTCGTAAGACTGGAGAGCGGAACATTTGCTCCGTTTTTGTTGCGCACATAGAACCGCCCGACGTTTTCGGCTCTGGCGCGGTCCTCGCCTTCGGCTTCGATATAAACCTGCCACTGACGCCCAAAGCGGTTGAAATAGTTGATGAAATATCCGCCCATGAAGGCTTGGATGGTGCGGTACACATCGTTGAGGTTCACGCCTTGTTTCAGCACTTTGTCGCGATCGACGTCGATGAACTGTTGAGGAACGCTGGCCAGGAAGGTCGTGCTCAGGCTGGCGATTTCCGGGCGCTTGCGGGCCGCGTCGAGAAAGGTGGCCAGGTTTTTCGCAAGGAATTGAAGGTCACTGCCAGAGCGGTCTTCGAGTAGGAACGTGAAGCCGCCGGCGGTGCCGACACCAGGAATTGCGGGAGGAGAAAAGCCGAAGGCAATGGCGCTCGGGAGCTGGTTCAACCGCGCGTTCAGCCGCGCCTTCAGGGTCTGAAATTGCTGGGCTCGGTTGGAGCGCTCATCCCAAGGCTTGAAGTTTATGAAAAACGTTGCGTTATAACTGGTGCGGACATAGCTCAGCAAACTAAAGCCAACGAAGCAGGTGGAGTCTTCGACCCCGGGTGTACCCATAATGATTTTGTTGACTTGGTCGACGACGGCTCGGGTCCGCTCGAGCGATGCTCCGTTTGGTAGTTGCACGTTGACGTAGGCATAGCCCTGGTCCTCGTCCGGAAGAAAACTGGTGGGGACGCGATTGGCAAGAAAAAAACCCGCGGCGGCAAAAGCCACGAGCAGTACAGCTACCACGACCGTCTTCCTCACGAGTACCGCGCTCCAGCGCACATACCCGTCAGTAGCACGTGCAAAGACGCGGTTGAACCAATTGAAAAATCGACGCAGCAGGCCGGTGCTTGGCTTTCTTGGTTTGAGCAGCAGAGCCGCAAGCGCCGGGCTCAGCGTCAGTGCATTGAAGGCGGAAAGCAATACAGAAATCGCGATCGTGACAGCGAATTGCTGGTACAGCTTGCCGGTAATCCCGGGGATGAAGGCGGTTGGCACAAAGACAGCGGAGAGAACCAGAGCAATGCCAACCACGGGGCCCGAAAGCTCTTCCATGGCTTGCAACGCTGCGTTTTTCGGCGTCAAGCCCTCTTCAATGTGACGTTCGACACCCTCCACCACTACGATGGCGTCGTCCACCACCAGGCCGATCGCCAGCACCAGGCCAAATAGAGAAAGAGTATTGATGGAGAAATTGAAGAAAGGAAAAACGGCGAACGTGCCAACCAGTGAGACAGGCACGGCCAGAAACGGAATCAGCGTGGCGCGCACACTCTGCAAGAAGATGTAGACGACCAGGATTACGAGTGCCAGCGCGATGACCAGCGTTACAACAATCTCTTTGATGCCCTGGGTGACGGCGCGAGTCGTGTCCAAGGCCACGACAAAATCCAAATCGTCTGGAAAGCGCTGTTTCATCTGGGCCATCAGTTTCCTGACGGCAGCGGCAGTGCTCACGGCATTTGAGCCCGGCAGTTGATAGAGGGCCAGTACCGCACTGGGCTTGCCGTTGAAACGCCCGCCTACGCTATAGTCCTGCGAGCCTAACTCGATGCGCGCCACGTCGCGGACGCGCACGGTGCCGCCGTCGGGGGTCTCGCGCACGACGATCTGTCCGAATTCTTCTGGCGATACGAGTCGGCTCTGCGCGAGGACGGCGTAGGTAAATTCTGTACCTTTGGGAGCTGGCTCACCCCCCAGTTTCCCGGCCGGGTTCACAGTGTTTTGCGCTTGAATTGCGCTAACAATGTCCGAGACGGTAACGCCGAGCTTCGCCAACCGGTCCGGTCTTACCCACATGCGCATCGCATACTGGCCGGCTCCAAAGACATTCACGATACCGATCCCGGGAGAACGGAGCAGCGGATCGACCAGATTGATGTAGGCGTAGTTAGCTAGAAAAGTAGCGTCGTAGGTCCCGCGGGGAGAGTAAATGTCAACCAGCATGAGCGGAGCGGTGGTGCCCTTGCGAACGGTGATGCCGTAGTTGTTGACGTCCACGGGAAGCTGCGAGGCAGCTTGCGTCTCGCGCGATTGTGTCAGGATGAAGTCGTTATTGGGATCGGTTTTCGCGTCGAAGTCGACGATAAGGGTCGTGGTCGAGTTGCCCGTGGCGTTCAACGAATACATGTAGTTCATGTTGTCCACGCCGCTCATCTGCTGCTCGAGGGGCGTGGCCACCGCTTGCTCGAGCGTTTGCGCATCCGCACCGACATAGGTAGCGAGTACTTGAATCTCAGGTGGAGCGATGTTGGGGAATTGAGCGATGGGCAAGCTCAGCATGGTGAGAGAGCCAACCAGAACCATCACGATGGCGATCACCATGGCGACGATGGGACGGTTGATGAAGAACTTGGACATTGACTACTCTCCCTTCGCCTCTTGACCAAAGGGTTTTGGGTTCACCCGCACGCCCGGACGCACCTTCTGCACTCCCTCGGCAACTACGCGTTCGCCTGGTCTAAGCCCGTCCAAAACGATCCATTCCGCGCCAACGGGGTTGCCGACTTTCACCGTGCGGATGCTTACCTTGTTTTCGCCATCCACAACGGCTACCTGATAGCCGCCTTGCAATTCCGATACGGCCCGCTGAGGCACAAGCAGCGCGTCCTTCTGGATTCGAATGGCCGCCCGGACCCGGCCATAACCACCCGGTCTCAGAAGGTTCCCTGGATTTGGAAACAAGGCAGCGAGGCGAATCGCCCCGGTGTTCACATCGACCTGCCGATCGGTAAAGTACCAGATGCCCTCGCGCGGATAGGTTGAGCCGTCGGCCAAAATCAGTTGGAAGCGCAGGTTCTTGTGAGCCGCGTCTCGCGCAGTTCTCGAGGGGAACCGCATATTCCACTCGAGGTACTCGTTTTCACTCACTGTGAAATAGGCCTTAATCGGGTCGACTGTAGACACCGACGTAACAGGCCCGCTGCTTGGACTCACGAGGGCGCCCACCTGAAGTTGGGCTTGCCCAGCGATGCCGTCGATGGGGGCGACCAGCCGGGTAAACGCAAGGTTAATCTTGGCGGTTTCCACGGCTGCCCGACAGGTCTGAATTTGAGCCTTGGCCGTTTCCACGGTCGCTTTGGCGGCCAGGTTGTTCTGAACGGCGTTGTCAAGATCCTGCTGGCTGGCGGCCTGCTCCTTTGCCAGTGGCGTGTAACGATTTACGTCAAGCTGGGTCCGACCCTGCACCGCTTCGGCATTGGCAAGCATTGCCGACGCCTGTGCCAGTTGACCTTGGGCCTGATCGAGCGCCGCCTGAAAGGGTCGCGGGTCGATTTCGAACAGCAGCTGGCCCTTTTTGACGAACGAGCCCTCTTGATAGCTTTGCCGCAGCAAATACCCCGTCACTTGCGCCCTTACGTCGGCATTGACCAGTCCGTCGAGCGTGCCGATCCATTCGCTAAAGATCGGAACATCCTTTTGTTCGACCTGCACGACCTCAACGTCGGGCGGCCCGCCCGGCGGCCCTCCTGACACACGCTTCGGGCGTATCGCTCCGATAATCAGGCCGATCACGAGCACACAAAACCCTCCGGCCAACCAAAACTTGTATCTTGAAAGGGCGTTCATTTTTTTCCCCTGAGCAATATGGCCCTCAAACCGACGTCGAACAATTTCCGTTGCTAGCCGACCTGAGGCCTTGGCCTAGGCCGGCTGCTGCATAGCTCTCGCCGGCACCCCGGCAAGTCACCGGTGATCATCCGGCGGCCCCCCTCGTCGGCAAATTAATCCTTTTGGCCATCAGCGGAGCAAGTTCTACGACGAGGAAATATGGCGCCTTGACGTTGAGCGAGAACACTCGGTCAAACTCTTCTTCCGTGGTTTTGTCCGTCGGGCCGAACGGAAAGATCCCTGCATTGTTGATCAGGATGTCGACGCAGCCGGAGCCGAGTTCGATCGTCCTTCTCGCTACTTCGCGCGCGCACGATGTATCTCGGAGGTCAGAGGCAATAAAATCGGCTTTTCCTCCCGATGCGCGGATTTCGGCGACCGCCTTCTCGCCCCGCTCCCGATTGCGGGACGGACTACTCGAGGAAAGTTTACCCCTTTTTGGAAGGTTGTCGACTGTCGAGGCCTCAGCGGCCGTACGTCCGCGTGAACTGTGCAGCTCTGCTGCCACCGCCGGTGCTGGGTACGTAGCTTTGTTCCTGTAAGTCGCCGCGCGCGGGGTCGAGCCCGCAACCTCGCAGCGGCGCTCGAACGCCGAGCATAAAAGCCAGCGAACTGTTATCTTCGGGAAATCGGCGTGCCTGTGATCCACCCGAATCGGCAGTGACTGCTTGGATCGTCGATTACATCGTCAGGACGGCACGGAACCGGGCCTTGCCCTCTGCAACGCGCTCGTAGGCCTTAGGTGCCTCCGCCAATGGGTACGTCTCGACAATCGTTTTAACCTTTCCTCGCGCTACAAAATCAAGCGCTTCGTAGAGATATTCGGGGCCGTTTTGCTGGCTGCCGATGATCTGAATGCGCTTCGTGATGAGGTCCATCAGCGAGACAGCAAGCGGCTCTGCGTCAGCGCCCATAGCGACAAGTCGGCCGTCTGGCCGCAACCCCTGGATGCTGTCTATCATCGACTTGGTCGAGTTGGAGGTGCTGAGGATCACGTCTGCGCCACCGGCTGCGGCCAAGCTCTTGCCGTCGCGAACAATCTCATCGGCGCCCAGATCGCGGATCAGCTTGTCTTTGTCGGGGGAGTGGGAAATGGCGATGGTCTCGAAGCCCGCTGCCTTCGCGTATTGCACCGCCAAGTGTCCAAGGCCGCCGATCCCGAGCACGGCCACGCGCTCGTGGGGCTGAGGATCAGCCCAGCGCAGCCCGCTGTAGACCGTGTAACCAGCGCAGAAGATCGGGGCTGCCTGCTCATAGGAGATCTGGTCGGGAATGAGATAAGTTGCATCCGCATTCATCAGCATGTACTCGGCGTGTCCGCCCTGTGCCTCAATCCCTGTGCCCTTCAGATAGGGACAGAACATTCTGCGGCCGCGCTGGCACCATTCGCAGCGCCCGCAGGTGGACTGAATCCAGGCAGTACCTACGCGGTCGCCCACTTTCCGGGTCGTGACGTCGGGAGCCGCGGCAACGATCTCGCCCACTGGCTCGTGGCCCAAGATGCGGGGAAATGGTCCGGGAAAGTGTCCGAGCGTCAGATGTACGTCGGTGTAGCAGATGCCGCTGGCATGCATTTTCACGAGCACTTGATTGGGTCCGGGTTGAGGTTGAGGAACGTCTTTGACCTGCCACGAACTGCTCACAGCGGGAACGACTGCAGCTTTCATGACTCTCCCTCCTGACCCAGTTCGATGCGAGAGCCTCTGCGGTCGGTGCACGATTTTGAATGCCCCAATGCGCCAATTGCACAGCGAAGGCTGAGATTGACGGCCCGTTGGCGAATTGTCGGCAGACAAGGGTTGTTTGTTTTTCCTCGCCTTGCTGTGGCCGTACTTAAAAGCGCGTCGGGTAAGCGCTACGATTAATCGGTACGAATCATCCAAGGTTCTCAAGAATGTGTTACCTGATTACCAACCCAATTGGCTCATCCGCTCTAGGATGAGCCTGCTGTAGTGATTCATGTGATCGGGCCGTCGTTTCAGGGGCAACGGCAGAATTGCGGCGAGTTGAGCCGACTGTTGCCGGTCGATGTTCCGGGCCGAGATTTGGTAGTAGTAGCGACACGCCGACTCCGCACCGTAAACACCAGGGCCCCATTCAACCACGTTGAGGTAGAGCTCCAGAATGCGCTGCTTGCCGAGAACCAATTCGGCCACGGGGACAAGCGTGAACTCGGCGCCCTTGCGGATGACTGAGCGGCCCGTTCCGAAGAACAGGTTTTTCACCAGTTGCTGCGTAAGGGTGGACCCTCCGCGAATGCGGCCGCCTTCCATATCGTCTTCAGCAGCGATTTGCATGGCGCGCCAATCGAATCCGTGATGCTGGTAGAAGCGCGCGTCTTCCGCGGCGATGACCGCATGTTGGAAATCGGGCGAGATTTGGGTCAGCGGAACGAATTTGTATCGTTCGTGATACAGCCTATGGTGAATCCAGGCCTGCAAGCGACGCTCCATGTGTACTGCGGTAGTCGGTGGGTCGATCCACCGGGCCGCCACAAGGATCAGCGCAGCAAGCGACCAAAGAAGCGCCACGCCGAGGACAAACCATCGAACGAAGAATCGGAGAAAGCCTTTGCGAAGCGGGGTCTCGGAGTGTGTGTCTGGATTTTCAGTCACATTGCAGACAAATCGCCTGGGCTCGATCGCCGCTTACGGGTGATCTCGCGCCCGACCGCGGGGAAGCACGCTCCAGGGCCAATCGTCGCATGTAGAGGTTCTCCCGTCTATGGAACAGATGATGACGCCATGTCGATCATCCTCGGAGCGACGCCAGGCTGGGGGATGGAGCCGCGGCGACCATCTCACGTACGTTGAGCTTGGTTATTCCCTGCCGCACCCTCTGCTTAGATTGCCTTTGCGTCGTCAAAATGATGCTCAAGCAACCTCGCAATAAGGCTGCCTTCCCAAAGGACGGCGAACTCGGGTTTTCGCTCCATGTTCTCTGTCAAACTTAACAGTGGTCGGCCCCGGGCAAGCGGTCTTCACTTCACTGTCATCTCCAGCGAGAGCCGGTTCGAGTTGCGAAAGCGCGCGGAACAAATCATCGAAGCAAGGGGCGAACAGCCATGAACAAGACACAGCGAAACTCTGTAGACGAACCGCAGCCGATTCGAGGCAATCGCGGTGGATCTATCCTCGGCCCGCGGAATGTGCCGCTCGAACGCGAAAACCCGGACCTGTTGTCTTCTCCGGACACCGACGCCGGCACTGTCCCCAACCTCAAGTTTTCCTTTGCTGCTGCGCGCAACCGTCTAGCGCCGGGCGGCTGGGCGCGTGAGGTGACGATCCGCGAGCTGCCGGTTGCCAAGACTCTGGCAGGCGTTAACATGCGCCTGCAACCCGGCGGTATTCGCGAACTGCACTGGCACAAGGAAGCCGAGTGGGCCTATATGCTCGCGGGCCGCGCCCGCATCACAGCGATTGACCCACAGGGTCGCAATTTCATTGACGACGTGGGCGTCGGTGATTTGTGGAATTTTCCCGCGGGAATTCCCCACTCCATTCAAGGGCTCGAGGAAGGGTGCGAATTCCTACTCGTCTTCGACGATGGGAATTTTTCGGAGAACGAAACCTTTCTGATCAGCGACTGGTTCGCCCATACGCCGCGCGAAGTGCTCGCGAAGAACTTCGGCGTGCCTCAGTCCGCTTTCGCCGGTCTGCCGCAGGATATCGAACACACACGTTGGATTCTTGCCGGGAAACCGCCGGGCCCGATTGCCGGCGACACCGTGAACTCTCCGGCTGGAAAAACGCGGGTTTCCTACAGCTACCACATGCAGGTTCAACAGCCGATTAAGGCTAGCGGGGGTCAAGTTCGCATCGTTGACTCTTCCAATTTTCCGGCGGCTTCCACAATTGCCGCCGCCTTGGTGGATGTCGAGCCCGGCGGCATGCGCGAGCTGCACTGGCATCCGAATACCGACGAGTGGCAGTACTACATCCAAGGCCAGTCGCGCATGACTGTGTTTGCATCCGGTGGTAAGGCGCGGACGTTCAACTATCAGGCGGGTGATGTCGGGTACGTGCCCTTTGCGATGGGACACTACATTGAAAACGTCGGTAGCGAGATGCTTCGTTTCCTCGAAATGTTCCGCAGCTCCTACTTCGCCGACGTGTCCCTGAACCAGTGGATGGGGCTAACCACTCCCGCGCTTGTGAAAACCACCCTCAACCTCGACAAGGAAGCGATGGCCGCACTTCGCAGGGACAAGCCAGTCATCGTCGCCTCGAAGAGCCGCCTGCACGCAACCCAAGCGGGTTAGAAGGTCATTCGCCCGCGGCGGTGAAAAATGACGAGATCGACGTTGGAATGTTTTTTGTACGCACGAAGTCTGCGAATTTTCTTCCTGTTGTCGTGCTATTTTGAGACTTTTTGGCGCCCTTACATTCCACAGGGTCAGCAACAGGAACCACTCGACGGCCCGGACCCAGGCTACTTTTTATCCACCAGAACCTCCACTCCATACGCGGGAATCTCCACTCGATTCCGAAGTACCGCGCTCCCCAACACGACATCCATCGCCCGGGGCAGCGTCACCTGCTGTGTCTCGCGCTTGAAATTGATCAGCACGAACACCTGCTTCCCGACTCCCTCGCGGCGTGACACCTCGATTCCATCCGGCACCGCACCAAAGATCGGCGTCGTGCCGCTCTGCTCCACGATCCAGTCCGCCGCGGAAGACATGGTCTTGTCATCCAGAATCGCTCCAATATAAGTGATGCGCCCCTTCCCTACGGCCCGGCTAATGGCCGCTGCCTGACCGTCGAGCCAGCCGTTCGCCTCGCCGTATTTCAGGAGCACCTCCGCGTCCGGTGCAGACGCCTCCATCTGCTCGGCCCAGATCGTCGCGGTGCCCGCGCCCCATTTCCCGGAAACCGGGAAATCCTTCTCGAGCGCGTAAAACTGTTCCACGCGCCCGCCGAGCGCATCCACCAGATAACCGGGCTGGCGCTGCGTCAACAGGGCGTTGTATTCATCTTTCATTCCCGACCGCGGGCCGAGCACCAGCTGGCCGCCGTTTCGAACGTATGCAAGGAGGTGTTGCGCGAGCGGCTGCGGAAGCAAGTTCAAATCCGGCGCGAGCACCAGCTTGTAGCCATCGAGTCGGACGTACGGATTCACAATGTCAACTGATTGCGCTCGCATGCGGATCGCGCGGTAGTACTGGCGCAGCAGACCCAACTGATCGTACTTTTCCGTATGCTGCTGAAAATCGATTGCCCAGCGGCTGTCGTAGTCGTACAGCATCGCCACTTCCGATTTTGGCGACGTGTCTCTCAGCGCGTCTCCGGCCTTCACGAATTCCGCGCCAATTTGCGCGACCTCCTCGTAAAGCGGCACCGGCGTGCCGTCCGCGCCGACCAGCGTCCCGTGATACTGTTCCTGCCCGTTCAACGCGCTGCGCCATTGCCAGTATTCCACTGCTTCCGCGCCATGACCGATCGCCTGCCAAGCCATCGCGCGCACTTCGCCGCGGTCCAGAAAATTGTTCACGTCGGCCCAATTCACCGCGCCCGGTTGCGTTTCCATCACCCAAAAATTCTGCCGCTTGAAGCCGCGCGTTAAATCGTGTGTCACTCCGTTCGCGTCGGGATCCGCGTGTCCACTGCCCACATAATCGTCCCACGACGTCAAGTCCAGCGCCTTCGCCACCACGTAGTGATCGAAACCCTCGAAAAACCCCATGAAGTTCGTGGTGATGAACTGCCGTTGATCGGCGTGCGGGCGGATCGCGTCAATCTGGTTCTGCTGGTAACTCGCCCAGGTGTCGCTCACAAACCGCTTCCATTCCAGCCGCAGCGCCGGATTGTTGTAGCCCTCCCCGAGAGGAATCTGCGACCAATCGAAATACGTCTGGCTCCAGTACGCCGTCGTCCAGTGCGCGTTCAGGTTGTCGAGTGTCTTGTATTTCGCCTTCAGCCACTGCTGGAACTGCTCTTTCGTGTAATCGTCGTAGGAAACCTCGGCGTACTCGTTGTCGATTTGCCATCCGATTACGTTCCGATTGTGCCCAAACCGCTTCGCCATCTGATCAGCGATCTTGTGACAGAACTGCCGGTAGCGCGGGCTAGTGAACGAAAATTGTTGCCGGTTCCCATGCACGGCGCGCCGCCCGTCGAGTCCCACTCGTAGCGTGTCCGGATATGCCTGCGTAAGCCACGCCGGTGGCGCGGGAGTCGGTGTGCCCAGCACGATGGCGACGTGATGCTGCGCCGCCTTCGCTATCGCGCGCTCCAGCCAGTCTAAATCGTACTTCCCTTCCTCCGGCTCCATCCGGCTCCACGCGAACTCGCCCACGCGCGCGAACGTGATGTGCGCCGCCTCCATGAGTCGCAGGTCTTCCTCCCACCGCGACTCCGGCCACTGCTCCGGATACCATGCCGCGCCGAGCAACAGCGGATTGTGCCGCTCGAGCGCACCGGTCGAGTCTTGCCCGCGCGTGGCTCCAGCCAACATTCTTGCCGGGAGAACGCCGTAAAATAGGATGGCGACGACGGCCAGCAACGTGTAAACGGAAGGGAAACGCTTGAAGGCTTTGGCCTGCGGGCACAATCGGAAATCGCGTTCGCTCATAGGTCACCTGTCACAAGATGTCTTGCGGGCACGTCTCCTACTCCCGGCGGATTGCGCTCCGCGCGCGCAATTCTCTAACAGGTTGTTAGGAAACAGTGAGGGCTTTGTGGGGTCCCGGCTCTATAGCCTGCCGAAGAGGGGCCTCTTTAGGGGGCCACGGCTTTCGACCATCGGTGTATTCGACCGGGCAAAGCCCGCTGCCATCGAGCCCGTTGGGCGACGTTCGCCGCGCCTAGCTGAGCGGAAGATGATCGGCCCCCTTGTACCAGCGGATCACGCGCAGGGCGCGCAAGGTGTTCCACCGGCTCGGTCGCCCTTCGCCTTCGTCAGTCTCGACGGGCATCACGCCTGGATATCGGGTCTCGAGTGACCACCGTCCATCGCCGTCGCGCTTCGCCGCGACCAGCTCGATCGCCTCGGCCACCCGTTCGTCGGGCGTGACGCCGGCGCTGCGCAGGTACTCGAGCCCCCGCAGCACGTCGTAGTGCCACCACGTCGGGAAGGCGAAGCGCGTCCATGCTGTGTCGCTCTTGCGATCTCGCTCGACCACCTCGCCGGTCGACCGCCGCCGGAAGAGTCGGCGCTCAAGAAGGTACTCCTGTCCGCGGAGACGGGCCTCGCTCACCTCCCGCGTTCCTCCGCCCGCGCGCTCCTGCTCAACGAGAGCCTCCAGCACGCAGATCGTGGTGTTGAACGATGACCGCTTCGAGCCGTTCGGTGCCTCGCAGTTCCAGCCGCCATCGGACAGCTGCTCGGCGAGCAGCCGGTCAACGATGCCCCCGACCTCTTGACCGAAGTAAGCGCCGACCGCCCCGACCTGCCCGTTGATGCACGGCTCGACCTCGCCTTCAAAGAAGGCATTGCCGTCACACTCCTGCGGCCCACATCCCTGCCACCTCACCCGGTCGCGGACGAGGCCCACCGCCCGGCATGCCTGGTCGCTGGCAGGATCTAGCCCCAGATCCCGCAGCAGCATGAGGACATGCATCGTGGAGTCCCACCCGCGGTTCCATGCCGTGCCGCCCCACCGACCATCGTCCGCCTGGAGGTCGAGCAGCCGCGCGCCCAGGCCCTCGGTGGCGACCCGCGCGCGCTCGGCCGCGACCTCCCCGACGGGCGCACCGATCAAGTCCCGCATCACTTGCCAGCGGATCGAGGGATCCGAATCGAGCAGCCAGTCGATCACAGTCACAGATCTCCCTCCAGCAGGTGGATGTGCCGAGCCGAGTACGATGGACGGCAATGTGCTTCAGAACTTGATCATACCGGCGGCCGCGTAGACCTAAAGCGCTGAACGACCGCTTTCCGTTCGAGTCGTCGCTACTTGGAACCTATTCAAGTCGCCGCCAGTAGCTAGGGCGCGATTTCGTTATTGTGTTCTGATCCAACAAGTCCAGGTGGAAGTATCCGAAATCTTGTTCTGCTGCTTCACATAGCTTCCCACGGGTGAGTTCCAGTCGATCGGATCGCCATCGCGTAACGAGTCGACCGGTGGAATGCTGTTACACAAGCTTTTTATTAGGCAGGTGGTCGGGAGTTCATGAATTTCGTAGGACCTGGCTGCCGGATGAAAATTTCGACAGGAGATGAGGCGAGAGTGAAGGATGTGGGGATCGTTGCGAAACCGGTCTCTGAATGCTTTGATTCGGGTGGCGGCCGCCCGTAACTCTTCCGGAGCCTCGGCCGCATCTTTCCACGGAACCACCGTCGAATTGTTAATCACGATACCCTTGTTGGCGATCGCGTAGGCTCGATCCTTGAAATACCACCAGGGAGCTTCACTGCAGCGCAAGTCCTCGTCGAGCATACAGACCATGTAGCTATAGGCGCGTCTCAATTTCCCGCATTGGGCCAGTACCTGAAACGTAAGGGTCCCCGTACTCTCGATCAGATACCGGCCCGCTCCGGTATACGTGCAAGGTCCGCCGGCGGAACCGGTCGGGAAGCTGATGACGTAAGTGTCGCCCGTGGGATTCCCGGCAACCATCGAAGCGGAAAAACCTGGCTCTGGCTGAGTCACCTCAACCGTTATCGGCCTGCCTGTTTTGTCGATCGTCGCCACGGGCACGATTACGGGAGTGAAGATACCGTCTCCATGAGGCGGCCGCGATTGCGCCGACGCCGTGGCCGATGAAAGCTGCAGGGAAACCGCCGCGCACAAAATCGCGCCGGCACAGAAGGCTTTCCTCGAACTCGTTCTGCTCATTCAGGTGGCCTCCCAGAGTTCCGAGTTGGATCAAAGGCGCGCCCAAATACCTGAGGCCAAATACGAAAGAGACTAACAGAAGAAGCCTAACATCCAGCGGTCGACAGAGCCTCCCCATCTATGAACTACAGATACGTGTTGATAACAGGGGGTACGGACATGATCGATCTCGCATGGCGGCATGCCGATTAGGTCGTATAATCCCGCCCGGTAGGCTGTAACCAGCGTCGAATCAGCCGGTATCCGGGGCCAGATCGTATCCTGTTCGAATCGGCAATAAACCGTGTCAAACTGCACGGCGCTGCGACCCGGCGGAATCTCAGCCCTGATTTTGGCAGATTGAAGATAGAGGCATCCTGTGACCCCTTCGCGACGTAGTTTTTTGGGAGTCACCGTCGGCGCCGCTGCGTTGACGGTGGTCCGCCCTCTTGCTGACGCAATCGTTCCGGCTCGTGAAAATGCAACTTCGCCTCCAGCGGCTCCCGCGGTCGTCCGCGTACACGCAGCGCCCGGAGAAGTCGTCAACTCCTTCGATCCCGATACGAGCCTCGGGACATCGATGGACATTCAGTCGCGCGAGTCGATCAATAGGATCTACACGCCCGAAAGCGTAAATGTTTGCTTGTCCGCGGGCTGGGGACCGATCAGCTATCGCCTGCATACTCCGGAGACCATCGATTATTGGCACTGGAATCCGAACGGCCGTTGGACCGACCAAGCACACCAATGCGGATACTTCGTGGGCAGCTCAGAATTGGGTGAACCCATTCGCGATTCATTCGGCTATAACCTCACCCACCGCGGCTGCACGCACAATGGCGGCACCGACCGCGGCTATTCTCGCCTCACCGACGGTGATCGGAACACTTTCTGGAAGAGCAATCCTTACCTGGCTAAAGCCTTCACCCACGAGGATGACTCTTTACATCCGCAGTGGATTATCGTTGACCTGGGCGAATACTATGACGTGAACGCGATCCGCATCGACTGGTGCGAACCAAGCGCGCGCGAGTACGAAGTGCAGTATTGGGTCGGGGCCGATCCCATGAACTGGGAAGAGCCGGCCATGGACACTACCGGCCAGGGCGGCGAGTACCTTCCTGTCGCCGATCAGGCCATGGGCAACTGGCTTCGTTTCCCGAGCGGCGTTGTTCGCGAGGGCAAGGGTGGAAGCGTAACGCTAAAACTTGCGGACAATCTGATTTCGACGCGTTGGGTTCGCGTGGTGATGACGCAATCGTCCAATCAGCCGGGGCCGCACGGAAACGATGACGTGCGGCACCGAGTGGGATACGCAATCTATGAAGTTTACGTGGGCAGGCTGGAGGGCAACGGTAAGTTCGCGGATTTCGTGAGACACGCGCCGGACGGTCGCCAACAGACCGCTACGTACTGCTCTTCTACAGACCCGTGGCACACCGCCGAAGCCCTCAGTCCGCACGGAGACCAGACCGGCTGGGATCTGTTCTTCACGAGCGGCATCACCAACGGTCTACCTGCGCTGATAACCGTTCCTCTGATTTATAGCGTTCCCGAAGACGCCGCCGCGATGGTTTCTTATCTGAAAAAGCGGGGGTATCCCATCAGCTGGATCGAAATGGACGAAGAAGCCGATGGCCAATACTACATGCCTGAGGACTACGCCTCACTCTATATGCAATTTGCGGACGCAATTCACAAAGTCGATCCTACTCTCAAGTTGGGCGGGCCCGTGTTCCAGGGCATTAACCAGGACGTCTCCGTCTGGCCCGATGTGCGCGGACGCAAGTCTTGGTTCGGCCGCTTTTTCGACTATCTGAAATCGCACAATCGCCAGGGGGACTTGTCGTTCGCTTCTTTTGAAATTTATCCTTATAACGCCTGCACCATGAGCTGGGACGATCTGTACCGTTGCCGCGACCTTACGCGCAAGACGTTGCAGGCCTTTCGCGATGACGGATTGCCTGCTGCGATTCCGCTCATGAACACCGAAAGCAATCTCTGCGGTTCGCTTTCGATCTATATGTCCGACATTTTTTCGGCTCTTTGGCTTGCCGACAATGTCGGCAGCTTCTTCGCCGAGGGCGGCGCGCTTTACATCCATTCGCCCATCGAGCCCAGTGTCATCGAGCATGGCTGCCAAGGCTGGGCAATCTGGGGCAACGCCCTTTGGGATCGCGACGGAGGGATCCTTGGCTACACCGCTTTCTACCACGCCAGCCGGATGATCAACGAAGAGTGGGTCGCGCATCGCACGGGCACGCATCACCTCCATTCCGTCGATGTCGGCATCGAAGACTTTCCAGGGAATGCTCTTGTCACGAGCTACGCGGTTCGGCGTCCGGACGGCCATTGGGCCTTGCTGCTCATCAACAAAGACAGGGATAATCCGCATGCGGTTCGAATCGCCTTTGAAACCACTAGCGACGCGGGCCATTTTTCCGGCTCGGTTCGCATGGTCACATTTGGCAGCGAACAGTACGTTTGGCACGGCGCGGACGCCTCCGCCCACGCCGATCCAAACCAACCGCCCGTGGTTGGGTCAATCGAGGCCTCTCGACAAACTGTGTTCACGCTTCCCAAAGCTTCCGTCACTGTTTTGCGAGGCGAAGTCACAGGCCTCACAACCTAGGAGGGATCATGGCCATGAAACCCAAGGATCCCGATAACCAGCCTTCCTACTCTCGTCGGCGGTTCCTTCGTGCTTCGCGGGCGACGGTGGCTGCTCTGGGCGCTGTTCCCATGCTCGCTCGCGCGAGCGATGTCCTGGCCGCTACGGTCCCGAGTAGTTCGGCCAAGGTGCCTCCGGACTACTACGACAAGCTGGGAGTAAGGAAGATCATCAATGCCGCGGGCACCTACACCGAACTCACATCGGCCGTGATGCCTCCCCCGGTCCGGGAAGCAGTCGCGCGGGCCGCATTGCATCCTGTGCACCTCGAGGAGCTGCAGCAGAAAGCGGGAGCCTATATCGCGGAAAAACTCAAAGCGGAAGGCTGCTGCATCAGTTGCGGCGCATCTTCCGCAATCACTCTTGCCACCGCAGCCTCGGTCATGGCCGCAAACAACTGCCACCCATTGGACATTCCAAGCCTAATCGGCACTCCGCAGTTTCCGAAGAACGAGGTTGTCGTCCAGAAAATTCATCGCTATGAATACGATGTGGCCATGCAGCTCTGCGGCATCAAGATCGTGGACGTGGTCACCTTGGACGACTACAGGCAGGCGCTTGGCCCGAACACCGTGATGACCAACTATTTCAATGCGGCGGATGCCGTTGGCATCAGCCGCGAGGACTGGATCACGGCGGCCCACGACAAAGGCGTCCCCTGCCATCTGGATGCCGCTGCCGATATGCCACCGATCGCAAACCTCTGGAGGTACACGGGGATGGGATTCGATATGGTGTCTTTCTCAGGTGGGAAGGATATCCGCGGCCCGCAGAACGCCGGTCTCCTGCTGGGCAAGAAAAAGTACATCGATCTCGCGCAGTCGAATCTCTGCCCCGCAGACTCAGTCGGCCGCGGCATGAAGGTAGCCAAAGAACAGATCGTCGGCATGGTGGCCGCTGTCGATTGGCTGCTCACGCAAACCGATCAAGGAATGGAGAGGGAATCGCGTGAACGCATGGCAGCGATCATCGGTATGCTAGAGGACATTCCAAGCGTGCAGACCAGCATCAGGGTCCCGGAGCTGGCCAATCATGTCCCGCACTTGATGATTAAGTTCGATCCGGACGTCATCCGCGCTTCGGCCCACGAACTCCGGGTTCGCCTTCGCACGGCAACACCTTGCATTGAATTAAATCCTCATACCGGAAGCATGAGCCCTTCCCAGGGCGTTCCAGCGCAACCCAACGCGCTCGTCGTCACCACTTTCCTCCTGAATCCGGGAGAAGAGTTCATCGTCGGCCGGCAAATTCGAAACGTGCTGAAAAACCCGAAATCAGTAGGCACTTATCCCCCGCCGCCTGCACCGAGCGCGGCTTGATTCGCCGAGCGCCATTCAACGTGATTTGGAGGAGGCTCGCGCATGAGTTATGTCGCGTCCCGAGCGACGAAGCTCGGTGAGAAGGGCGAGGGCCTGTATGACGAAGGCTGCCGACAAGGTATAGAGAAGGGTTTTGTTGACGATGGCGACGGCCCGTTGATAGCCGCTCGATAGATTCCCGCCGACAGGAACGACCCAAACGCCGGCCCTCAGCAAAAAGAAGCAAATGACCAGCCCGACGACGCCCGCGGCTGTGCGAGTGAGCGAACGCACCCACACCCAGTCCGGGCGAAACAGGTTGATCACCGATTGCGCCACATGCACAAGAGCGAGTAGTACGACTGGCAGGTAGAGTTGACGCCAGACAGGCGCCGCTTTCAAGAAAGCGGCGGCCGGTCCGAAAATCAGGAAGGGGAGTCCACGGACGGCTCGCATCCAGGCGAGGAAGACGGCTACGGCGATGATTTGAGAAATGGATTCGAGACGGGAGACGGTTGTCGGCGCGGCGACGGTGACTGCCGGGTAGTGGCCAGGGTTCGGGGATCGAGGGTCCCAGCGATCCGGATACTTTGCCAAATGCCTGTCACAGGCCATGAAGATGGGGGTCACGATCGCGAACTGGATCACTAGCTGGAGGAACAATGTGGAAATGGCCTCGTGAAAGCTGAGCGACTGCCCGCTCGCCAGCAGAGCCGTGAAAATGATTAGAATGACGACGGAGGTGATCCCCAGGTTGAAACAGAGGACCTTCGTGTAGAACGGAAACAGGACCGGGCCGATCAGTTGGCGCCCGAAGGAGAAGCTGCGTTGATCCTGCCGATAGCGGCTGGCGACGATCAGTGGATGGCCATGCCGCTTGACAATGACCTCGAGTTCACCCTCGCTAAGAGGCCGGCCGAGTTCCGATTCCCTCTCTTCGATCTCTGAGTGAATGTCTTCGGAGAGCTCGTTGATAATGTCGTCGCGTTGCGCCGCGGGAAGGGCGCCTTTCACAGTTTGGAGGTACCGGTCGAGGATTTCCATAACGGCTCCCTTACGCACTGATCCGCAAAATCGTGATGCCAAGCTGGCAAAGATCTAGGAAGACCTGAACCAGGGCAAGGCTCATGGGCGCCAACGCATGCATAGCAGCGGGGCCCACAATAAACACGCCTGCAATGGCTGCGATGTGTGGAAGAGGATTCGATTTCCCGAGTCTAGTTCCGTGTGAATCGCGTCTGAGAAACAGCATGACATTTACCTCCCTAGAAGCGCGATCGAGAAGCGCATCGCCTATGAAGCTCGCGATGGCAGAGTACTTCGGTCGTCTCGAGCTTCCTTGCGGCATTGCCAGGCGTAACAGACCACAGCGACAAACGGAGCAACGGCTGCGAGTTCCATGAGATCACCCCTTCACAATTCCGTTAAGGGAGGAATCAATGGTTTTCCACTCCGCGAGCAGCTGCTTCAGGATGTTCTTGCCGTCGGCGGACAGGACGTAAAAGCGCTTGTTACGCTTGTCCTCCTCGCGCCACTCACTGACAAGCAGGCCCTGAGATTCGAGGCGGCGCAGCAGAGGATACAAAGTGCCCTCTTCGACGATCATGCCGTGCTCGGCGAGGGCCTTGCGCAGATCGTAGCCATAGCGTTCGGAGCGAAGCTGAGCCAGAACGGCCAAAACGAGCGAGCCGCGGCGGAGTTCGAGGCGCAGGTTTTCGAAGAGTGTGGAATCAAGCGTCATACTGTGTCGCGTCCACCATGTCGCACATACTATATGACACACAGTACGATGTCAAGTGTCTTTTGTCGTTGGGCCCTTGGCTAGCGCTGCGGTAGCTAGACTCCCGCCCAGGCCCATGGTCTCCACGGCCGAGGAGGGTACGATTACCATGGACCCCCGCTCTTTGATCGCCTCGTACAGCATGTTCATAGCGCGGAGATGCAGCGCCACGGGGTTGTCCTGATAGGTGGCGGCGGCCTGGGAGAATTTGGCCGAGATTTCAAATGCGGCTGCGAGGCCCATCCGCCACAGCCGACGGCGAGTTAATTAAAATTCATTAAACCTTTGGCCTTGACGCAGGCCAGCGCAGATGCTTAATTGCCGGCGGGGCTCGAGCAGAGGCGCGAAGCGCGGCGACTGGCCCGCGCTCGAAGACTCCTCCCAGGAGGCACGGATGAGGATCAACACCCGACGAACGTTCTTCGGCAAAATTCTGGCCATCAGCGGCGTTCTGACCGCAGTTCCGAAACTCCTTGCGCAACCGACGGCCCCTCCCCCGTCTGCGGCACCCGGCATGGCCGATGACAGGGCTCCTCACAGCAGCCACACGCACAACGGCATCTTCTATATCTCGGGGACGGGCGCAAATGACGGCTACGGCAAACAGGATCACGTGCTCGTGACGGATCCCTTCGAGAAGCACGTGACCCGCGCCATGGATGCACTCAAGAAGTCGGTTGAGCGTGCAGGCAGCACGATGGACGACATCATCCATCTCGAAGTCTTCCTGTGCCTGCCCCTAGCCGATGGTGTTAGTGCACCGACCGGCACGGCACGGTTTGAGGCGCATAAAGCACAGTACGAAGCGTTGAACAAGATCTACCAAACCTATTTCAGTCCGGGGAAAGCCCCCTCCCGGGCCTGCATGGGGGTCGACTGGATTCCGGGCGATTCGCTGATAGAGATTGTGGGCAGCGCAACGGTGGTCCATCCGCCCACGCCGCCTGCCGGTTTGTAGCTTCGGCACGGCCGCGGAGAGAGAGAGCAAGCCATGAACTTGAAATCTGCCTGGAGCCGCCGCTCCTTTTTATCTGCGTTGGGCGCCCTGAGCGGCGGCCTGGCCACCCCTGCCGAGCTCGGAGCCAAAGTCAAGAAGAACAAGCACTCCGCCGCATCGGCGGACGGCGACTCGATCGTTCCGATCACAAGCGGGCTGGGGTCGACGGGCGACATTTACGCAGAACTGGGCGTAACCCCTCTCATTAACATCAACGGCACGGTGACCGTCATCGGCGGGTCGGTTATGGCGCCCGAAGTCATGGAGTTGATGCGCCGCGGCAACGAGCACTTTGTCCTGATCGATGAGCTGGAGGTTGCCGCGGGCAAATTCATCGCGAGGTTGTGCAAGTCTCCGGCCGGTTATACAGGCCTGGTCACCGCTGGTGCGGCGGCGGCCATGGTGGTCGGATACGCGGGCATGATGACCGAAGACCTTGAGCCGCGCATCAAAGCGTGTCCCGACGTGAGCGGTTTCCCCAAAACGGAGGTCATCATCCAAAAGAGTCACCGCTATCCGTTTGACCACCAGATCCGTCAAACGGGCGCCAGGCTGGTCGAGGTCGAGACACGCGAAGAGATGATTCAGGCGATCAATCCGAAGACGCTGGCCATCCATTTCACGAACATTCTTTCCGACAAGGGCCAGGTGAGCGGCCCGGAAACCATCGAGATCGCCAAGGCACATGGTCTCTACACCTTCAACGATGCCGCCGCAGACGTGCCACCGGTCGAGCGGCTGTGGGAATACCCGGCCATGGGCTGGGACATGGTGAGCTGGAGTGGGGGCAAAGATATCCGGGGCCCCCAGGCGGCGGGCCTTCTCATCGGCAAAAAAGAGTTGATCGACTGGGCGCTGCTGAACATGAGCCCGCAGGAAGATCGCATCGGGCGTTGCTGCAAGGTCGGCAAGGAAACGATCTTCGGGTTCTTGAAGGCCCTGGAGATATTCGTCAATCAGAATTATGACGCCACGCTGAGGATGTACGACGCACGCGCACGGGTGATCACCGATGCGGTGAAGAAGTTCGGAGTCATGGCCCTCCCTCGGCAGTTCAACCCTCAGGCCCTTGGCAATGTAACGCCTCATTACAGCTGGCAGATCGATCCGTCAAGACTCAACATCACGGGACACGAGGTCATGCAGCGGCTGGCCGATACCCGGCCTCTCGGCATCGGCAGCATGGGGGCAGGAGCGAGCGGCATGCGCGGACGAGATCCCGAAGCACCTGCCGAGGCTCAACAGGCTGAGGAACACCTCCGTGCGCGCAATGGGCGTGATCCGAATACATTTGGCTTTGCTGTCTGGCAGCTCAAGGACGGCGAGGACAAGATCGTTGCCGACCGCCTGGTCGAAATCTTCCGCGCCGCCAGGAACGGCTAACATTTCGGAAAGACTGTGGGCACAGGCTAAGAGGTCTCTTACTTTTTCAAATAGCCGAGGAATCCCCGCGTTGATGTTCGCAGCCGGTACAGAGAAGTCGTCGCAGTGATGTACAGAGTGGCATAGTCCTTCTCGCCCCAAGTCAGGTTCGCGGGCTGTTCGGGCATGGCGATGGTTCCGAGGTGATGGCCCTCGGGATCCCAGACCCAGATGCCCTTCGGCCCGGTCACAAAAATGTCTCCCTTCTCGTCGACCTTCATGCCGTCGGGGACCCCCTCATGTCTGCCGCCCGGCTCGCTCCCGAAAATGCGCCCGTTCGAGAGGATGCCGTCGGCGAACTCGTAGACGCGGATGTTCCGCTGCTCGCTGTCGTCGACGTACAGCCTCTTGCCGTCGGGAGAAAAGGCCAAGCCATTCGGCTGGGACAATTCCTTGGTCAGGAGCTGAACGTTGCCCTTGTCGTCAAGCCGGTAGACGCCCTGGAAGGGGGTCTCCTGTTTCTGGCCCTGGGGCAGGTCGAGCGTGGGATCGGTAAAGTAAATTGCGCCGTCGGGGCCAATCAGAACATCATTGGGGCTGTTGAACCTCATGCCCTGGTAATGGTTGGCGAGCACCGTGTATTTGCCGTCGGGTGTCAACCGAATGATCGCGCGCAGCACGCTCGCGCAGTCGATCAAGCGGCCTTGTGAGTCAAACGTGTTGCCGTCGGGATCACCGAGATCGATCAAGCTCTCTTTTCGCCCGTCGGGATAGACGCGAAAGATCTTGTTCAGGGTCTCATCGCTTGCGTAAACAAAACCGGAAGGGTCCCACACCGGGCCCTCGGTAAAGCCGAAGCCCGACGCAACCGTGTCGAGCCTTGCGTCGCGGGCCACCAGCCTCCAGAATTCGGGCGATGCCCCCTCGAGCTCGAATTTGCGGGGCCCCTGCCCGTGCGATGCCGTAACGAAAAGCAGCGCAAGAACGGTTGACAGGGAGCCCATGCACAGTTTTCTCCGCTTCAAGGGTGGCCTCCGAGTGTTCGAGATGCCTCCCGTAATGCCGGCCAAGCAAGGCCAGCGCTTACCGGCAGGCGCAAAGCAGCGACAAGAATGACTTACGCAGCGAGCGGAAAGCAACCTGTGGCCGTCGCGGCGGGAACGGATCTGTTCGGCTCGCCTTGAAAGACTTCGAAAGGGAGATGGGGCCCCCTTACTTCTGCGGCAGCCGCAACTTCGAACCCTGTTGCGCGGCCCACCGGTTGAAAGCCTGGATCATTTCCGGGGTCCACTTTGAATCGATTTGGCCCGGGGTGTACTTCCCCTCGCGCAGCATCTGGTGGCCCCATCCGTCGACCAAATGGTCCATCTCCGCTTCGTCCGCCACCTTCTCGGCAAGTTGTGCGGGAATGAATGTCACGCCTTCCGGATCGCCCAGAGCCACATCGCCGGGCATCACCGTTGTGCGGCCAATGCGAACCGGCACGTTGATGCCCATCAGCATCACGTTTTCGAGGGCGGAGGGGTCGAAGCCGCGGGCGTAGACCTCGAAGCCCGTGATTTCTCCGATGCCGGTCACATCGCGCACCGACCCATCGACAATCAACCCGTTGTGGCTCTTGGCAAAGATGGCCGTCGAAAGATTGTCTCCCACGATCGTGCCCTCCTCGATTTTGCCGAACAGGTCCACGACCAGCACGTCTCCCGGCTGCAGAATGTCGATGATCCAGGAGTTTTCGTCCCCGATGCGGCCTTCCTTCTTTCCGTTCGCTTCGACCACCGAATCCACATCCGGTCGGCGAGGCATGAAAACGGCGGTCACCACGCGCCCTACCAGCCGCTCGCCGGGATGAATGACCTTCCAATTGTCTTCGAACTGGTTGCGGAACCCGGCGTCGCCCAAAACGTCCCAGGCCTCATCGGCCGTAGCGTTCTTCAAGCGATCGAGCACCGGGTCGGGAACCTTCGGGCGCCCGTCGGCGAAGCGCTCGCCGTGCCAATTCGGCGTGAACGCAACGCGTTGCTCGGGAGAAAACAAGCCGAGCTGTGCATGGCCGCAAGTCGGAAGAATCACCATAACCGCCAGGGCGAGGGCCGCCCGAACCTCGAGCTTCATGTTTTTCTCCCGCGCAGCGGAGGGCACAATTTCCCCTGTCGCCCGGACATTATGCCGCAATTCGGACGGGGAGCGCCCGGGTGATTGGCCGCGAGAGCTGAGCGAGGCCCGCCCCTAGAGGGTCAACTCGCCCAGGCGAGACCGCCAGGATCGAGAGGGACAGCCGCTGCGCGTCACCTTAACTTCCGTTCGCCTCCCTTTTCGGCTTCCCCTCTTGCTCCCAGGCCGCCTCCGCGCGCTCTCGCCCGCTCTCCCAGATTTCGCTTTACATTGTATAGTAAATGGCTATACGCTGTATAGGTGCTGAGTCGAGCAAGGGCAAGCCGCGCGACCCTGCGCAGGATCTCGGGCGCAGCCTTGCGGCTTCTGGAAAAGGGCGGACCGGGCGGAGTCACCATGCGGCGCGTGGCGGGCGCGGTGGGGATTACGCCCATGGCGATTTACTACCACTTTCCCGGCCGCGAGGCTCTGCTCAAAGCGGTCACCGACCAGGAATTCCAAAAGCTCCTCGGCTTCATCGAGCAGCGATGGGCCGAGAGTGCGCCGGACGGAAGAATCGTGGAAGTGATGGTGGGATACCTCGACTACGCGTTCGCGCGGCCCCGCGTCTTCGACTACGTGTTTTCGCGGCCACGAACCGACGCGCGTCGGTTCCCTGGCGATTTTCGCGCGCGGCGCTCCCCAACTCTCAATCGCGTGGCAGACGCGGTCGAAGAAGCGATGAACGCGGGCAGGTTGAAGAGGGATGACGTTTGGGAAGTTGCCCTGGCGCTTTGGGCGCACGCGCACGGATATGTCGCTCTGTACCGCGCAGGACGGTTCGAACTGTCAGAGGATGAGTTCCGCGCATTGTTTCGCCGTTCCATGGAGAAACTCTTGAACGGGTTGAGGGCCTGAGTCCGGATCGCTGGGCGTGGGCGGGCCATGTTTGATGCTCAACCCGTTCCGCGCAGAGCCGGTGCTGAATTGGCGCGAAGGGGGAGAAGCCGATGAACAAGATGGCGCGCGTTTCCCTGTTCGGCCTCGCCGTCTGCCTGGCCGGCGGGGCCGGGTTATCGAAGCCGAGGGTGGTCGACGAGGGAACCGTGATCGCCGACGTTACTCTGATTTCTCCTGAGCGGCAGGCGCCCTGGGCGCATGCCGCGGTCGTGATTCGCGAGGGCCGCATCGCAGAGGTCGGGGCCGATATCGTGGCCGGGCCGCATGCGAAACGAATCGACGGCCGCGGGCGCTTCCTCGTTCCCGGTTTGATAGATTCGCATGTGCACGTGGGCCACTCGGCGGCGTTGGACGACGATGCCATCGCTGCGCATCCGGAACTTTGGGCTGCCTATCGCGCGCAAGTTCCTCGCGCTTATCTCGCCTTCGGATTCACTTCGATCGTTGACCTCGACCTCATGCCAGGCGACAAAGCGTGGTTCGAAGGTGCGCCCCTCCGCCCCGGGTTGTACTCCTGCGGGCGAGGAATCAAGGTTCCGGGCGGATATATGGCCTTTGATCTTCCCGCCCCGTCTGCCGTGAACTTTCCGAATCTGGTGTACGACCCGCAAGAAGCGGCGCACTGGCCTCCTTCCCTGAATCCTGCCGATTACACGCCGGAGCGGGCCGTCGAGCGCGCGGCGGACGAAGGAGCCATTTGCGTGAAGGCCTTTGTCGAGTCCGGATTCGGGACATTCAACTGGCCGTTTCTGCACACAGAAACGCTGCGCCAAATCCGCACGGCGGCTACGAACCACAAATTGATTCTGATGGTCCATGCCAACAGCGTGGATAGCTGGCGTTCGGCGATCGACGCCCACGCCGACGTGATCGCGCACGGGCTGTGGGTGTGGCCGGGCGACCCCGCTGATTCCGTCCCGCCTGAGATCGTTCGCGACGTGATTGCCGCTGCGGCAAGCCGCCGCGTGCACGTGCAGCCGACGATCGAAACCGTGGCCGGTGAACGCGCGATGTTTGATCCGAGGTTGCTCGACGATCCTCGACTCGCGTTGGCTCTGCCTCGATCGGTGATCGCCTACCTGCGTTCCGACGAAGGGGTGAAGGCCCGCACGGCGCTCGTGGACGGGTACCGCAAGGCTGCACCACCGCCGGGATTCGAGCCCTTGCTCGCCGCCGGAATCGAGCGAGCGCGGGCAACATTCAAAATCATGCTGAAGGATGATGTTCGACTCATTTTCGGGAGCGACACCCCGGGGGTAGAGGGCTTCGGCAATCCCCCCGGGCTGAACGGGCGCCTCGAAATGCAGAATTGGGCAGACCTGGGTGCTCCGTTGTCTTTGATTCTGCGCGCGGCGACCCTCGAGAATGCGACGACACTGGGACTCTCCCGGGACTTGGGCTCGATTGAAGTGGGCAAGCGGGCTGACTTGCTGCTGCTGAGGGAGAATCCTCTCGCGAACGTCTCAGCCTACGACTCGATCGAGACTATTTTTCTAAATGGGGAGCCCACGGCGCGGGAAACATTGCGCCCGCGAGAGTGACGCGAGCGCTCAGAAGACCGAACGGTGCCCCCTGGGTCACCCGCTGGCCAGCCGGCCGCGCTCAGCTGGCGGGACGACCGTTGGGCAAAACGATGCGCGTGACGTGAATGGTATTCGTCTGCGGATCGAGCGTGCCGACGACCTCAACTTGTTTGTTGGCCAGCTCGCGGCCGACGTCCTGCTCGTCCAGCTTGTAGACCTTCTTGCCTTCCTGCAGGACGAACCGGCCGCCGCGCTGCTTGATGCAGTACCAGACGCAATCCTCGGGCGTCGAGCCTACCTCGTGGGACTTCAGCATTTCCTTATGCGACCGGCTCAGCGAGTGAACGTTGAGCGCGCACTGCGAGTCAGTGATAACGCCTTTGAAGACCTTTTCATCGCCGGCGCGAACAGCAGAAACTGCGGCGAGCGCGAGCGCCGCGACCGTCCAAAACACCGGGCGATATTTCAATTTCGACATTTCCCTTCTCCCTTGCGAAAATCTCCGGAACAGAACCGCGACGAGTCGGCTCAATCCGCCTTCGGTTCGACGATGAATTTGATCGTCATGTGCTCGTGATTTGCGCTGCAGATGACCGTGCACACGACGATGTATTCGCCGGGTTCATCGGGCGCCTTTAGCACGAACTCCTGAACGCCCGGTCTGAGTTCGAGGTCCCAGCCCGGAACGGGCGTACGGTCCTGGGCTTTCAGGAGAGCAAATCCGTGGACAGCTCCGTCGCGATTATGGTTCTTGGCCTTGATCGCCGTAATCCGCAGCCGGACGGGCTCGCCGGCCTGGACGGTAATGCGCGGCTCCTCCTGGCCGGAGATTTTGAATCGACTATCGTGATCGGCGAGTATATCGATGACGTGTTCCTGGGGCGGTGCGACAGCCCCGGGTGATAGGGTCAGCGTGCCTGCGATGGTCACGCCGAACATCCAGGCGGGCACGCGTTTCACTCCACATATCATCTGTGCCTCGCGCCGGCAAATCACTCGGTCATGTATTGCAGGATTATCTTGGCATCTTCATCGGTGATGGTCGCGCGAACGCGCATGTGACGAAGAATGGTGGCCATCATTCGCGGCGGATATTTCTGTGGTGCCAGGTGGCAGCGCCCGCAGTTCTGGTGAAAGCGCCTCTCGCCCTCGATTCGCGGAGAGAACTCGGGACGAATCGGGGCATGAGTTTTCGTCTCTGCCGCGACAGTCGAGGGCGCCGGAGTCGAATTTGCTGCGGAGTGCTCCTGCGCCTGCGCCGCAAAGGAGACGGCTAAGGTGGCGGCAAGCAAAGCGAGCGGAAGGGTGATCGTGCGCATCACTTCATCTCTCCTGGGCCGAGCGGCACAACGAAGCGGTACGTAAGGCCGAGGGTCCAGATGTTTTCGTTGCCCCAAGAACTGAATTGTCGGCCGTAGCTGCTTACGAATCGAAGGTTGTAGCGAAAATAATAGTTCAGCCCGAAGTCGAACTCCTGCGTATTCCACCACGGAACGGACCAATCGGAATCGCCGTAGGGGCCGGGGCCGTAAGTGGGGGGGACAAAATACTGTTGCATTCGCCCGACGAGCTGAACCTTTCGAAATTCGTCCTGCGCCTTCCTGATTTGGCTCAAGAAGTACCCGGATTCGATCCAGTAACCGCTGCCCAGATAGGAACGCGCGTATTCGCTGCGGACATCGAGCGGAATGGCCGGTGGTTGCCATTCAAAATGAAAGCCGAAGGCATTCGAGTGCTCGTCTTGAAGGAGCCGCTGGAAGGAAGTGCCGATCTCAAGTCGCGGGCCGGGAAAGAACAGGCCTGCGCGCCCGCCAGCGGCGCGGTAGGAATCGACAGGAGACTGGTTAATCTGCGTCGAATAATAAGCGGCGTAATTGACATTCACCTTGGGGCTGAGCGGGAACCCGCCGCGGGCCATCGCTCCCGTTCCCGCGCCGCTCGGGCCCGTTCCGATGGACAGGATGAGAGGATCAGTCTGCAGGTTGCGGATCCAAATGGGATATAGCCGTTCGTTGAAAATTCCGAAAGGCGTCAGATAGCGACCAACGGTAACGGTGAGGTACGGGTTCGCGACATAATCAAGCTGCAGGTAATCGACTTCCTTCTCGACCACCCCGTGGAACGCGTCGCTTCCCGGCGGGGTCGAGAGATCCGATTCGAAGGTGTCGCGCGATTCGACGAGCCAGTGATCCCCGAGGGGGACCAGAAAAACCGGCGACACGAGAGGGTCGAGGTGTGGCTGCCCGCCCTCGAACGGAGTGACGAACCCCATCCCGGCGCTAAAAAGAGGAATTGGCTTAGGCGAATCGTTCGCGGAATCGGACGGGTCCGTTTGGGCCGCGACGCGCGGGCCCAAGGCCAGCAGGACGAGCGCGGTCGCGACGATCAAGGGCCAGCGAACCGATCGCCATCTGCCGCGCGGGTCGCGCAGGGAGTCGGTCGAGGCCGCTGCCTCGCTGTGAAGACACGAGTCGAGTCTCATCTTCGTTGACCGCCGATTCGGTTCGCCCCTGAACGCGGCAGGCCAGAACGGCGCCGCGCATCACCCTATGTTCAACGAGACCCTGGGCAGGGTCAATCACTCAGCCCGGACGCCGTGCCGGAGTGGTTAACAGCTTAGGTGCTAACTGCGCTGCCCTCCCCGAGCATCAGAGGGGCCCAGTTCCGGCTGGCGAGAGTCGGGATGTGTCGGTATAGTGTCCCGCGGCGCGTGCCACGGCCAGCTCGTTCGACAGCACTGCTCGATCATCCCCATCCGTGAGGGGTCATTGTCGACAACAAGACGACGCGATCGACGGGAGTTACTGAAAGGCATGATCGCGGTTTGCGGCAGCGCATGGCTGCCGAAATCCTGGGGCGCAGCGGAAAGCCCGTTAGAGATTGCGGGCAGGGAGTGTGCGGTCCGCATCCGCTCGATAAGCGAGCACGCTCTGCGCCTCACGATATCGCCGATCGATGCCGGGCAGGCCATGAAATTGCCGAGCGACGGTGCGTTGGTTCCCTCGGCCGAGGGCAAAACGGTCGGAAGTTTCCCGGGTTCCGGTCCGCGAACCGTCAAGGCCGGTCGATTGAGCGTGGCCATGTCGACTCCTCCCCTCGCGTTCACGATTCATTCCGAGAGCGGCGAGACGGTTCAGCGCCTCAAGATCGATGAGCCGAGCGGCGCCGTCTCGTTCCTTACTGGAGACGCTCCGCTACTCGGCCTCGGCGAAGGAGGGCCGCAGTTTGACCGGCGCGGCTCGACCGACGCGATGCGCAGCGGGCAGGGCGGATACCGGCTCGCGACAAACGGTGGACGCGTTCCGATACCCTGGCTGATTGGAACGGCGGGTTGGGCGATGTTTTTCCATCAACCGTCCGGGACATTCGATTTCGCGGGAGAAGAGAGCAAGTTCTTGCCGGCCAGCCCGCCGTGGACCCTGCCCCTCGATCTGTTCGTGGTCGTGTCTCGTGAGCCTCAGGTCATCATGCGCGAGTATGCGCGTCTGACCGGTCTTGCCGAAATGCCGCCGCTTTGGAGCTTGGGCTACCAGCAATCGCATCGCACCCTCGCCAGTCGCGAAGAAATCCTCTCCGAGGCGAAAACGTTCCGGGAGAAGAGACTGCCGTGCGACGCCCTGATTTATCTTGGCACCGGTTTTTGTCCCTCGGGCTGGAATACAGAGAACGGCTCTTTCGAGTGGAATCCGCGCGTGTTCCCTGACCCGAAGGAAATGATCGCTCGCTTGCACGACGATCATTTCCACGTGGTCCCCCACGTCGTGATCCTCGCCGACAAGCTGCGCGGAACCGTTCACGATGCCTGCGAGCTGCGCGGGTTTGACGAGCAAGACGCCTCGTGTTACTGGGACATGCACCGCGCGGACTTCGCCATGGGCGTCGACGGCTGGTGGCCGGACGAGGGTGATCCGCTCGACGCAGCGTCGCGCCTGGTTCGAAATCGCATGTACTGGGAGGGACCACAGATCGACCGGCCCAACGAGCGTCCCTACGCGCTGCATCGCAACGGATACGCCGGGATGCAGCGGTACGCCTCCTTCCTGTGGTCGGGCGACGTGTACTCGACCTGGGAGACGCTAAAGACGCACATTTCGGTGGCTATCAATACAGGGCTCAGCGGTATTCCCTATTGGGGCACCGACGTGGGCGGATTCGTTCCCACCAAGGAGTTCACCGCGGAACTCTATCTCCGATGGTTTCAGTTCGGCGCATTCTGCACGCTGTTTCGGTGCCACGGGCGAACTTGGAAGCTGCGGCTGCCCTGGGGCTGGGACACAGGCGATCCCGGGCCCATCGAAATCCGCAACTATGATGGTGCGGCAATTCCGGACTCGAGCCAACTCCACAACCCCCGCGTCGAGCTCATCTGCCGCAAGTACCTCGAGCTGCGCTATCGCATGCTTCCCTATCTGTATTCGGCTGTGCGCGAATGCGCCACGACAGGCATTCCCGTGATGCGCGGGCTCTGGCTGCATTATTCCGATGATCCGCTGGCCGTCGCGCGCGGCGACGAATACCTGTGGGGGCGCGACGTGCTGGTGGCGCCAGTTGTCGAGCAGGGCGCGACATCACGGCGCGTATATTTGCCGAAAGGCGCCTGGTACGACTTTTGGACCGCCGAACGCGTGGAAGGGGGCCGCGAGATCGAGCGCCCTGTTGACCTGGAAACGATTCCGCTCTACGTACGCGCGGGCGGCCTGCTGCCCCTCGGACCCGTGAAGCAATACGTCGACCAGGCGGTCGCTGAACCGCTTTCCATCACGGTTTATCCCGGTGCGGACGGACGGTTTCAGCTCTATGAGGATGACGGAGCATCCTTTGACTATCGTCGCGGCGAATGGATGGGCATCGACATGAGCTGGGACGATGCCCGGCGGGCCCTTTCGCTGAAGTTGGCGGCGGGTTCGCGAATGCTCCCGCCGCTCGCACGGCCAGTCAAGGTAAAGCTTCGCGACGAGCAGCGCGAGGTCAGCTTCAACGGCCGCCCGATGGAAGTCAGCTTCTGAGGGCGTCGCTCGATCGCCAAAGCTGAACCATTTCGATAGATGCGGTAACCAAGGTGCCCCCCGCGAGCCGTGCGAAAATCGGACAACGAGTTCGGTTTACTAGCTTTGTGCGAGCGAGCCGAGCAATGGCATACCCAGCGGCCTTGACGCGAGCAATCGCTAGCTTGCCCCCGGGCCCCTGTATATAGTATACGGCGGTCGTTCCTCTGAGGTTTTCGCAATGCTCTCTCGCTCCTCGACGGTCCGCAACTCCTGGCTTGGGCTCCTAGCCTCGCTGGCCGTTTGGGCCTCGGTTTCTCCGGCGCAGAACAACGCGCGCGGGAAGATTGACCCTCAAGTCTTCGAGGGGCTCCGATGGCGGTCGATTGGGCCGGCTGTATTTGGCGGACGCGTGACGGACGTCGCAGGCGTGGCCGGCAATCCCAACATTATTTACGTCGCGCATTCCTCGGCGGGCCTGTTCAAATCGACAAACGGTGGAATCACCTTCGACTCCGTATTCAATGACGGGAATACGCTTTCGATCGGCGCCATTGCGCTCGCGCCCGACAATCCGGAGGTGGTGTACGTCGGAACCGGCGAAGGGACCGCACGCAACAGCGCCTCCTTCGGCGATGGAATCTACAAGTCAACGGACGGCGGCAGAACCTGGAAGCATTTGGGGCTCGACAACACCGAGCGGTTCGCGCGAATGGTGGTAAACCCCGAGCGGCCGGACGTCGTGTTCGCCGCAGCGATGGGGCATGAGTGGGGCCCGAACCGCGACCGCGGTTTGTACCGATCGACCGATGGTGGTGCGACCTGGAAACAGGTGCTTTATGTCAACGAGACGACAGGCGCCGGCGATGTGGCCCTCGATCCGACGAATCCGAACATCCTCTACGCCGGAATGTACGACTACCTGCGCCAGCCCTGGTACTTTCGCAGCGGCGGCCCCGGCAGCGGGCTCTATCGCTCAGTCGACGGCGGCGATACGTGGAGGAAACTGACCGACCCCGGGATTCCGAACGGCCTGCCGAGCGGTCAGCCGCTCGGGCGCATCGAGGTTCGTATCAGCCCGAGCAATCCCGCTGTGGTGTACGCCATGATCGAGTCGCGCCAGGGTCTGCTCTGGCGTTCGGACGATTATGGAGAGCATTGGGCCATGGTCAACAAGGACAATCGCATCAATCCGCGGCCGTTCTATTTCTCGAACATCCGCGTTGATCCGAGGGATGAAAACCGGATTTATGTTCTGGCAAGCGATCCATGGATTTCCGAGGACGGGGGCAAGACGTTTCACAGCGTTGATTACTGGACTGTATTCGGCGATTGCCACGCGTTGTGGATTGATCCCTCCAATCCTTCGCGGCTGATGCTGGGCAGCGACGGCGGGCTGTTCATCTCGAACGACCGCGGCAAGGATTGGGAATTCAGCAACAACATGCCGATGGCCCAAGCCTACCACGTGGCCGTCGATATGGCCGATCCCTACAACGTTCTCGGCGGCTTTCAGGACCACGAGATGTGGCGCGGCCCGAATGAGCGCTGGGACGTGACGGGCGTTCGCGGCGGAGACTGGCGCCGGCTGCGCGCGCACGCCGACGGAATGTTCATCGTCGCGGATCCGCGCGACCCCAACGTCATTTACTACGACGGTCAGGGCGATATCACGCGTTTCGACATGCGTACACACGAAGAGCGCTACATCCAGCCGTATCCGGTCGCTACGGCCGGTGTGGGGGCAGGCATGATGAAGTACCGATTCAACTGGAACCCTCCGATTTTGATGTCCGAGTTCAATCCGGACGTGATCTACCACGCGGCCAATGTGGTCTTTAAAACCACCGACGGCGGCTATTCCTGGAGCGTCATCAGCCCCGATCTAACCACGAATCATCCCGAGGAGCTGAAGCTGAGCGGCGGGCCAGTGAGCCCGGACAATTCAACCGCGGAGTCCCACTGCACCATTACCGCCCTGGCCGAGAGCGCGTTGGATGCCCAGACGCTCTGGGCCGGCACCGACGACGGCAATCTCGAGGTCACCCACGACGGCGGGCAGCATTGGACGAACGTCGCGCCAAACCTCAGCGGCCTCGCGCAAGAGGCCTGGGTGACGTCCATCTCGACATCACGCCGCGACAAGGCGACCGTGTACGCGTCGTTCGATCGTCATCAGCTCGATGATTTTGCGCCGTACATTTACGTTACGCACGACTCCGGCAGAACGTGGTCGAGGATCGTGGGCGGCCTGCGCGGCTACGTTCACGTCGTTGCCGAGGACCCCAAGCAGGCCAATCTCTTGTATGCAGGCACGGAACTTGGCTTTTTCGTCTCGTTCGATGCGGGGCAGAACTGGGCCGATTTTCGTCTTGGCTTGCCGCCGCTTCCCGTCTACGACTTGCGGGTGCATCCGCGGGAGAACGATTTGATTATCGCCACGCATGCCCGCGGGTTTTATATCCTCGATGACGCAACGCCCCTCCAGCAGCTGGCGCAGGCCATGGACAGTAGCGTCGCGCTCTTCCCTCCCTCGCGCGGGACGCGCTACAACCGCTGGAGCGACACGAGCACGCTCGGCTCGCGCGTGTGGGTGGGCCAGAACAAACCCTACGGCTCGATCATTTCTTACTACCTGGCCGCAGCGGTCCCCGGCGGACGGGTCCGCATCACCATCCTCGATCCGAGCGGCAAAGCGATCCGCACCATGGAAGGGCCTGGCGCGCGCGGCGTGAATCGGGCCGTCTGGGATCTCCGCGAGACTGCGCCGGTTGAGACTCCCCCAGGCGCGGAAGGCATGTTTGGCCGAGTCGAGGGCATTCGCGTTCTGCCCGGCGAGTACACGGCGCGACTCCAGGCGCTTGGCGAGATGAAAGAGCAGAAGTTCCAGGTTCGCATGGATCCGAACGTGAAGGCGAGTGCGGAAGATATGGCCGAGTACGCGAAAGCCATGATGCGCCTCAATCGAATGCAAGTCGAGATCGCTCAGTCGCTCGAGCGCATGCGGCGCATCGACGCGCAACTCGCGGCCGGCGAGAGCGCCTGGCACGATTCGGACGCTGTGAAGCTCGGAAGCGAAATCCAGCAGGAACTTGCCGAGGTGCGCAGTGACCTGGTCCCGCCGCGGTATTCGCCCGAGCACCTGAACCTGACGATTCGCGTGAACGAGTTGGCCGAGGAAGTCGGCAATTATTCGGGCCGGCCGACCGAAGCTCAAGAGGAATACATCGGAGTGTTCGACGGCCAACTCCAGGGCGTGCTCAAGCGGCTCGAAGGTGTCCTTTCCGGCGATCTCGAGCGGCTCAACGATCGCCTCGCCGCCGCGCACGTGCCGAACATTTCGCCCGAATCACAACTCGCTCGGAAGCCATAAGACGGCGACCCGGACAGGAGCAGCCATGAATTTCCAAGCGCGCGCAGTTATTTTCTCCTCCCTCTTCCTGTGTCTCGCCGGCCCCGGGCGGACACAAGATGTGTCAACGCGGCCAAGCTCATCTGCTTCGATTTCCTCGCGCTCGATGGACGATCTGAACTGGATGGAGTTCAAGCGCTTTGTACCCTTGAAAATCAACACGGTGATTCTTACCGTGGGCACGCTCGAAGCGCACGGCTTCATCAACAATGGGGCGGATAACACGGCGCCCATCGGAATCGCGCAGTCGATTGCCACCGACGTGAACGCGCTGATTGCACCGAACATCTCTTACGGCGTCACCGGAATTCTCGCGCCGTATCCCGGCAGCATCCACGTTCCCGAGGAGCCGTTTCGCAATTACGTTCGCGCCGTGATGCTGGGACTCGTGAACAACGGGTTCAAGAACATCATCGTCCTCAATGGGCACGGCCCGCAGATTCCCATCCTGCAGAATCTGGCGGAAGAAATATCCCTCCAGTACAAGGTCAACACGCTGGTAATCAACTGGTGGATCCTGACTTCGGACATCACCAAGCAAGTCTTCGGCGAGGACGGCGGGCACGCCACAAACAACGAAACGGCCGTGGTCCAAGCCATCAATCCGAAGCTCGTGCATTGGGATTGGTACACGGGGGCGGATATGGCCACCGCGCTTCCGTCGCCTTCCGAGGGCTGGTCGGCTACGCCGTTTCCGTCGACGATTCTGCTTTACACCGAGGGCCAGGGCCTGCCCAAGGACCGCAGCCAGGCAAAGGCCGAGGAGTACTACCAGAAGGTTGTGGCCCGCGTGAAGGCGGTCGTCGAGGACACGCTGAAGAAATGGCAAGCGGCGGGATTCAATTAGGCCGTTTGCGAAATGGTCGCCCGCCGGCCCCGGACGTGGCGGACCATCCGGCCACTAGGCAGGTGGCGGGTCGGCGATGGGCGGGCGCTGCGTGTGCCAATCGGTGTGTTCCTGATAGAGCCGCGCGGCGGCGATCACGGCATGGTCGTTCAGCGCACGACCGATGAACTGAATCCCGAACGGCAGATGCTCCTTGCTGAACCCGCACGGGACGCTCAGCGCCGGCAATCCGCACAAACTGGAAATGCCGTCCGGGGCTCGCTGCTCGATGGGATCCTCCGAGTCATCGTCCACGTCCTCGATCGCCGACGCCGCACTCGATTCGCCGGCCGTGGCCAGCAGGTCGTAATCGTCAAACAGCCGGTCAATGCGCTCCTGGAGGAAGGTGCGCACGCGTTGCACCTGCAGATAATCGTTCAGCGTGAACTGGAATCCGGCATAGCCATTGATTTTGCCGAGCGGATCTTCAAGTTCCGAGCAACGCCCGGACTCGATCAATTCCTGAAACGCGGAAACGGCCTCCATCTGGATGGTCAGCTCGGCGACTTGTTCATATGGGCCGTCGGGAATCGCCGCCTCGGATACGCGCGCGCCATTTTGCTCGAGCACGCGGAGAGCCGCGTTCACCGCGTCATCCAGGCCGGGATCGAGCTTGTTCCAGACGTTCGTAAGCCGACCAATGCGCAGCGGCATTTTGGGCTCGAGTTCGGGGGCCGGATAAGGAAACTCGCCGGGAAGGGAGGCGATATCCCTGGGGTCGTGGCCGGCAATCACGGAGAGCACGAGCCCGCAATCATCCGCGGTGCGGGCCATAGGACAGAGCTTGTCCATCGACCAGGCAATCGCCATCGCGCCGTAGCGGCTTACGCGCCCGAAGCTTGGACGCATTCCCGCAATGCCGCACCAGGCCGCCGGACAAATCGTTGAACCGCGCGTGTCGGAACCAAGTGCCCAAGGCGCGAGTGCGGCGGAAACAACGGCACCGGAACCGCTCGATGAGCCGCAGGTCCAACACTTCGTGTTCCACGGGTTCCTGGCCGCCCCGGTGAACGATGCGTGCGCCGAGGAATAGCCGAGCCCGCCGGCGAGTTCGATCATTGCGGCCTTGCCGACGAGCACGGACCCGGCGCGATTCAATCTCTCGACGATGGTGGCGTTGTAGCCGAGTTTCTGGGTCGCAAACGGGCGTGCGCCCCAGGTGGTTGGGTAGCCTTCGACGGCGACCAGATCCTTCAGCGCGTACGGAATGCCGTGCAAGGGGCCACGATAGTGGCCCGCGGCGATTTCCGCCTGAGCGGCGCGGGCTTGCTTAAGGGCGAGCTCTCGGGTGAGCGTCGCGTAAGCATGAAACCTCGGACCGAGCGTCTCGCTGCGCGAGAGGTAACTCTCGGCCAGTTCGACAGGAGAAATCTGGCGGGTTCGGATACGATCGCCCAGCTCGCGAACGGAGAGATAGAGAACGTCGTCGCCGAGCACGACTAGCTTTTCTCCGCCTGAGCGGCCGTCTCGGGCTGGTCAAAGGAGATGCGCAGGATGCTCGAGGGAGGATCCCCGTTTTGAAGCGGGAAGGCTCGCACGGGCGCGAGCAAACGCTCGTTCTGAGCCAGAATGCGCCGAAGATGCTTGGTTTGGTCGGGCGACAACCGGCTGCCATACTTTTGCACGATACTCGCGAGTCGCGACTCGACCTCCGCGGCCTCGTCCGGCGCCAGGCCCTCGAGCGCCGGGTCCGGTTTGTGTCCTTGCGCGGGAACAGCTTCGGCGCTCGCTGTCGCGCCCAAAAGCAAACCCGCAGAGCCAAGCGAAGCCCCGGCTACGGCCAAGTTGCGTCCGAACTCTCGCCGAGAAATCGTCCTGGTCGTATCCTCGGGAGGGGCAGGTCGCTCGCTGTCGCCCGAAAAAGAATCCAGCATGCGGCGTATGTTGCTGTATATAATATGCAGGCGTCAAGCACCTTCCTTTGTTTTCTGTGCATCCTGCCCAGGATGAGCGGCTTCGACCGTTTGGCTTCCTCATCCAGATTGGATGGTCTTCGCTATGAACGGGCCCTACCCCAGCGAGAGACTCCGGCACTCGGCACGCGCCCGTGGACCCCTCTGCCTGGTCTTCTGTCTTGCCGCTATTTCCCTGCTGGCCCTTACGGCAAGCTCCCAGCAGACCGTCGAGTCGAACCAATTTTTGCGCGACGCTTTCCTCAAACACGCCTACTCGGGGCGCCCGTTTGGTCCGGCGCGATGGTTGATGGGCGGCCAGGCGTACACGACGGTCGAACCGGCGCCCGCTGGCCACGGCGGGCGAGATATCGTTCGCTACGACACGGCCACGGGAAACCGCGAGGTTCTGATTTCGGCATCGGACTTGGTCCCGCCGGGCGCAACCGAGCCGCTCGAACTCGAGGACTACGACTGGTCCTCGGACATGAACCGGCTGCTTGTATACACGAATTCGAAGCGGGTCTGGCGGCTCAACACGCGGGGCGATTACTGGGTTTTCGATCGGCGCGCAAGAACTCTCCGCAAGCTCGGAGGGGATGCCGAGGGAGCCAGCTTGATGTTCGCCACGTTCTCGCCGGATGGATCGAAGGTGGCCTACGTTCACAGCAACAATCTCTATGTCGAGGACGGCGAGACCGGGGCCATCGCCCAGCTCACCAGGGACGGTTCCGCAACGATCATCAACGGCACTTCGGATTGGGTATACGAAGAAGAGCTGGACATCCGCAACGCCTACCGTTGGAGCCCGGACGGCAAGCACATCGCCTATTGGCAATTCAATACGAGCACGGTCGAGAATTACGCGCTCATTTATGATGTAGGCGCGCCTTATGACGTCGCGACGCACATCCCCTATCCGCAGTTTGGCGTCTACCCGCTGGTGAAAGAGGTTCCCTACCCGCAGCCGGGCACCAAGAATTCCCTGGTGCGCATCGGCGTGGTTCGCTCGACGGGCGGTGAAACGAAGTGGATGGATATCACGGGCGATCCCGAGAAGAGTTACATCGCGAGAATGGAGTGGGCCGGCAATTCCGATTCGCTCGTGATCCAGCATTTGAACCGCCTGCAGAACCAGAACGAGGTCGTCCTGGCGGATGCCGCGACCGCCAGCGTCTCGGTCATTCACACCGAGCGCGACAAGGCATGGGTCGACGTCGTCGATGATCTCGAATGGCTGGCTGGGGGCAAGGACTTTTTGTGGGTAAGCGAAAAGGATGGCTGGCGGCACGTCTATACGATTTCGCGCGACGGGCAACAAGAGCATCTCTCGACCCCCGGCGCTTTCGACGTCATCGAGGTCCTCCGCGTGGACCCTGCCGAACAGTGGATCTACTACATCGCCTCGCCCGAGAAGCCGACCGATCGTTATCTCTATCGCAGTAGACTCGACGGGAGCGGATCAGCCGAGCGCGTCACACCTCCGGGCGAGCCCGGGTCGCACAGTTACGACATCTCGCCCAATTTCAACTGGGCCTTTCACCGCTCCTCGACCATCGATGCGCCGCCGACAACCGAACTCGTGCGTTTTCCGGACCTGCACGTCGAGCGTGTGCTCGAGGATAACGCCGCACTGCGCGCAAAGCTCGCCGATTTGATCGCTCCGGTCGAGTATTTCAAGGTCGACATCGGCGGCGGGACGATTCTGGATGCTTGGATGATCAAGCCCAAAAACTTCTCCACAAAGGAGAAGTATCCCGTTCTTGTCTATGTCTACGGCGAGCCGGCCGGGCAAACGGTCGAAAACGGCTGGGACGGTGAAACGTCCTTATGGCATCGGTTCATCGCGAACGAAGGGTACATCGTCGTAAGCTTCGATAACCACGGCACGCCCGCGCCCCGCGGCCGCGAATGGCGCAAGAGCGTGTACGGAGAAGTGGGCGTTTTGTCCTCGAAAGAGCAAGCTGCGGCGCTCGGCAAATTTGAGGAGACGTACGGGTTTGTGGATGCCTCGCGAGTGGCCGTCTGGGGTTGGAGCGGCGGAGGCAGCAACACCCTCAATCTCATGTTTCGTTCGCCCGAGCTCTACAAAGTGGGAATGAGCGTCGCACCCGTTCCCGATCAGCGGCTGTATGATTCGATTTACCAGGAACGCTACATGGGCCTGCCCGAGGACAATGCGGCCGGTTACAAGGCCGCATCGGCCATCAATTATGCGCAGGGGCTGCGCGGGCATCTGCTCATCGTCCACAGCCAAGGGGACGACAACGTGCATTACCAGGGAACCGAGCTGCTGATCAATCGTCTGGTCGAACTCGGAAAGCAGTTTGATTTCATGGAGTATCCGGGTCGAACGCATTCCCTCGCCGAAGGCGCCGGAACCCACTATCATCTCTACTGCCTTTTGACGCGATATCTCGAGGATCATCTTGCGCCGGGGCCGGCGCACTGAGCGAATTGGGGCGGGAATCAAGGAACATCGCCGCTCCCCGGGCAGGCTGCCCGTGTAAACTTCGACGGATTGGCTCAGCTGAATTCGGCGGTGAGGTCGAAGTGACGGCTGGTACCAGCTCCGAATATCGCCGTGTCGCTCCGAGCGCCCCCAACCTTCGCGGGCTCACCGTTCACGGTTACCCTTTGTAAGGAGAGTGGCTTCGGCGGCCGGAATTTTACCTCGAGTTGCCGGGGGCTGCCCGTGCGGGCCAGCTCGACTCTCGCGCTCGCTCGGCGCGCGTCTCGATCCCCGGACATTCTGAAGTTGACGCGTCCCCAGCGCGTGGGCGCTTGGTCGATGCGAATCTCTTTGCCCGACAGCGTCCAATCACGGGGCAGGCCTTTTCCGAAGTACAGGCGGTCCTCGTCGGAATCTTCGAGGACCAGCATCCAGCGAACGAGCAGAGGGATGGTCTGCTGCGCAGGAACGCAGAACAGCGCGCTGTCACCCGTAATTCCGGCCACTTCGCCGGCCGTCCAACTGCCCGGCGTGTGGTCATGAAAGCGGTGGGAGTAGAGGAAGAGCAGATACTCCTCGACGCGGTCGAGCCGCAGAAGCATCTGCGCATAGCCGTAGGAAATGAAGCCAAGGATGTCGCGGCCCTCGGCATGGGGCGGCTCGACATTGGCCACCACCCCGAGTGTCGTGGCGCCGTAGGCGCGCATGCAGTCGATGACGACATTGGCGAGCTCGGCAGGGAGAACGTCGGCCTGCAACAGCTCCGCGTAGCCCCGGTGCGGCCAGCCTTGCGGGCTGGGCCGCTCCTTCTTCATGGATTCCCAAAATGTGCCCTGCGCGCCCGCATAGGTCCCGATATAGGGCGGGTTCATGTCGCGACGGACGTCTCTCTCTATGGCTCTAACGAGCGAACTCTCGAGCGTCTTGCTGCGGGCGAGCCATGAGGTTGCGGCGCTTTCTGAGGACCTGCCGCCCGTGATCTCGGGCCAAACCCGGCCAAGGTCGCGCAGGCCCCGCGCGGCGAATGCGTTGTGCGAATAATACGGAAGCCACCACATCATCGGCTTCGGGGCGAGACAGGAATCGGATTCGCTCCAGCCGCAAATCAGTCCGTGGCCGGGGTCATCGGCCGGGAGCTTGAGGCTTTCCTCGTGGAGTTCGGTAAGGAGCGCGGCGGTGGCGCGGACCTTCTCGGCGTGTTCTACGAGCAACGAGCGGTCGCGCGTGTAATTGTAGTAGCGAGCCAGGAGCGAGAGTGTCATGCCGAATTGCGCGACTTCGGGCCCGCGCATATTGATCATGCCTTTTCGATCGACGAAGTCGGTGAAGTAGTTGTCGATGATCAGCCGCGCCGGCTGAAAGCGGCCCCACTCGAGATTCGCGTACGTGGACATGGTAAAGATGTCCTGAAACCCATCGTATTCTGGGCCGTAGTAGTCACGGTCGACCGCTCCGTACTTCGGATACACTCCTCCCGGCCGCGCCATCAGTTCCTTGGCAAAGGCGTGCTTCGACATGTCCACCCAGGAGTTCTCCGGCGTGATGGCGGACGCAAAGTCTCCGAGGAGTTTTTCCCAATATTCGGCGAAGACCAGAAGGCCGCGGTAAAAGCGTTCGGGCGGCGGATCCTCGCGGCGCGGCGGGAAGGCGGGATAGCTGTAGCCATAGACGACTCTGGTGATTCGACCGTTCTCGATGCGCGCCGTGCGGTGCCAGGTTTGCACGATGAATTTCTCGTGATCTTCGACGTCGCCGAAAATGATCGCTTCGATGTAAGCGCTCTCGGAAACCGGGAAGACTTTGCGCACGGCCGGCATCCAACCCCCCAGGAGCCCTTCGAACCGTTTCGAAGCAGCCTGATACGTCAGCTCGGGAAAGTATTGGTTGGGATGATAGGTTCGCGTCGAGCCGCCGTAGAAAACCGGCATGGTGTCGGAGCATTCTCTCGTGCCGACGAATGTGTTCCACGGCAGGCGCCAGCCCTCGCGGCCCCGCACGGCCGACTCAAGCGGCGGGGAGGCCGCCCGGACCTGTTCGGGGTCCGGGTCACCGCCGGCGAGGAGCTTCTCGGCCAACAGATCACGAGGGCTCATGCCGATGTCCTTCAGGCTGAGGCCGAGATAGGGATCGTCCCGGGCGAATGTGGCCTCCGCCGTCTTCGACAAAACGCGCGCCGCACCCGCCGAAGAAAGGAACGTAATCGAACCGTCGCGGGCGCGCAGGTTCTCGTACGTCTTCCATTGGGCGCCGCCGAAATCGAACTCGCAGAGGAGCGTATGGCCCTCGATGTCTATGGCGGAAGCCCGAAGCGCGGCGGAGCTTAGGGCCGGTGCGGCGGCGAGCGATGGCCGAAGCGCCGGGCAGGAGTACTTCAAACTTGCCGTTGCCGCTGCAAGGTTTTGCAGGAAGCGCCGACGATTCATGATCTCCTCCATCGGGCGGGCGTGTCAGCGGGCAGCACCGACGAGGGGGCCTCGGTACGGGCGACCCGCAAGCCGAGAATGACCACCCTCTGAAAGAAGCCGGACACGGGCATCGAGTTGCTGGCCGCCGGTAATCAAGCGAAGATCGGCTTGCACTCGCCGCTTACGGTGCCCAGGGGCTCAGCCCATGCGCGGCCACAGGGAGTCTACCTGCCAGTACACCGCGTAACGCTGGCCCAAAATGCGATTCAACGGAACGAGTTTTGTGGCGGTCTTCTGGCCGACCGTTTGGAAGGCCAGGAGCTCGCCGCTCAGAGGTTCGAGCCAGGTCATGGAGCGAAGTTCCTCGGGCGACTTCACAGATATTTCCGAGGAACCCTTGGGCGCGGCGTGCGGCGGGGCGAGCTCTGTAGGGCCGTGATCGGCGTCGTGCTGCATCGCGTCGGTGAGGCCCTCGCTGCCGAGATTCCCGGCGAGCACGATGGGGCCGTAGAGAGCCGCTTGTTGAGTCGGGTCGCCCAGCAGAGGTTCGGCGCGGAGCTTCATGGGCAACTTCACTTCGATCTTGTCGCCTTGGGCCCAGGTGCGCCGAATTTCCAGGTAGCTCCCCGGATTCGAGAACGCGGTAAGCGGTTTGCCGTTGACAGAGACCGAGCCGCCGTCGGCGGTCCAGGCCGGAATGCGCACATTGATTCCAGCCGCCACGGGCTGCTCGGCGCTGACCATGAGCGTGGTTCCTTGCTCATCGGGGAAGCGCGTCTGCTGGCGAATCGCCAAGCCCTTCTCCGGCCAGCGGACTTCCGAGGGGATGAACAGGTTGACGAACACATCGGTCGCGTTGTGGAAGTAGATCGAGTCGTTGAACTTCGAAAATTCTTCGGCGCCCGTACCGGTGCAGCACCAGAAAGAGTTGAAACTCGAATGGAAGAATTTCCAGTACCCGCTCGAGAGCGGCAGGTAATACATCTTCATTCCGTGCTCGTCCTGCGTTCCGAGGCGCGAATTAAACAGCGTCCTCTCGTAATAATCGAAGTAGCGCGGATCGGCGGTCCACTGGTATAGGTGGCGCGTGAGCTTCAGCATGTTATAACCGCAGCAGCACTCTTCCGACCACAGGCTGAGCTCCCCCTTCAAATTGCCGGGATCGGTATTCCAGCCTTCGCCGTTGCTGGTGCCTCCGGTCGCGTAGGTGCGTTCGGAGGTGACTTCATCCCAGAAATAGGTGGCAACCTCGTGGTAGTAAGGGCTGGCGGTGAGTTCGTACAGGCGCGCCGCGCCGATCACTTTGGGAATGTGCGTGTTGACGTGCAGGCCCTTTAGCTCATCGCGATGTCCCGCGAGCGGGTCGAAAAAGGAAGGCTGCTCAAAGCGGCGTCCGATTTCCATGTAGCGGTAATTGCCCGTGATGGCGGCGAGGTTGAACATGACTTCGTTCGTGCCGCCATATTCGGTTTTCAGGATGCGCTGGAGATGCGCGTCGCTGATGCCGGTGAGCCAGTGTCCGATCCAGCGCGCCAGGCCCTCGGCGTTGGCCAGCGCCTGCTGATTGCCGCAAAGCGTGTACATGTCGAGGTTGCCGGCCATGATCTTGTGCAGCGTGTAGAACGGAGCCCACACCCCCTGGCCTGCGCTGAGGCGGTCGAAGAAGTCTTCCGGGAATGCGCTCAGATAGCCGTTGCCGTGGGCCTGCTGACATTTCGCGAGTTCGGCGACGAGTTCGTCGCCTTTGTCCTTGAGGGCCCTGTTTCCGGTGCCGGAATAGGCGAGAGCGCAGGCGGAGAGAAAATGCCCACCGGTGAAATGGCCGCGCAATTCGACATTCGGTGATTCCCAGCCACCAAGCGGGTCGGCGGAACTTCCAAGCTTGGCGGTGACGCGAAAACTGTGAGCGAGGCGGTCGACGGGGAGCGTCTCAAGCCACCCTTCGCTAATCCGCGTGGCGTCGAGGAACGGACCGTCGAGGAGCCGGACCTGCTGGGCCGGGAACGGCACAGCCATGAATTCGATGCGCTCGTGCGGTCCGCGGGAGGCGCGCTGCGGCAGCGCCGCGGGCGATCTGCCCTTGGCAAACCCAGCGACTGATTTCGGTAGACACAGAGCGGCAGTCGCAGACACAGCGCCCGAAGCGAGGGCGGAGACGAATTTGCGTCGCGAGATGGGGCGAGAAGGCTCAGGGCGCGGGCTCTTTCTGCGAACCGTCATCGGTGGCCTCCCGTTCCCTCGCTTGGTGGTCGAGGACAGAAAACGTTCTACTCTGCGGGTATCCGAGTGTCAAACACCCCAAGCGCGAAAGCCGAATCTCGCCGAGCGAATAGATTCGCCGGGAGCCTATCTCGCAGCTCCCGGCGAACCCGGGGTGGGTGAGGACAACACTGGTCAGTGAGCGATCAGAACTCGAGATTCGCCCGTAATTCGATGGTGCGCCCGAACAACTGACTGCCGTAGGGTCCCAGGGCGTTGATCGGGCCGTATACAGTCCCGAACCCGGCGCCATCCTGTACGCCGGTGTCCATCGCGTACCCGCCGTAGTTTCCGAAGTTCGGATGGTTAAATGCGTTCAGGAACTCGCTCTGCAGACTGAAGCGGATATTCTCGCGGATCGGAATGGTCTTGGTGATAGCCAGGTCGTCGTTTATGAAGTGCGGCCCGTAAAAGTAATCCGGTGCGGCGATCGTGCCGGGGACCGTGTTTGCCACAAGCTGCCCCCCGGAAGTCCATTGAGCTGCGAGAGCAGGATTAATCAGCGCGACCGATCCGCCTCCCAGGTTCCAAACGCCGACCGCATGTTGTATTTGAGACCGCGAAATTCCGTTCAGAAGGACGCCGCCATCCGCATAGTCGTTGTACGTATTGTTCCCTCCGTACAGCGTGAACGGCGTGCCGCTGTGGAAGGTGAAGATCGTCCCAACCGTCCAGCCGCCCACGATTCTGTCCACCACGCCGCTGTAATTGAGGTACTTCTTGCCGCCACCAAACGGCAGGTCATAGGTTCCGCTGGCGTTTATCGTGTGGCGTATGTCGTAGAGCGTCGGCGCATAACTCAGGTGAAGGTCACGAAGCGTGTAGGCGTTATCAAGGCCAGCTTCCCAGTCGTTTTTCGTGACGATGCCTAGGTTGTGCGCCCAGGTGTAGTTGACGTCGAATTGCATGCCGTGCCACGACTTCTGGCGAAAATCGACTTGCAAGGCGTTGTAGGTCGAGTAGCCGCCGTTGGTTAGGTAATTGACGGTACCTCCGGCATTGTAGGGATTCGCTTGGAAAAAGTTGATCGGATATCCGCCGCCAGCACCCGTGTAACCCTGGCCGCCAGCAACTGTGCTGGAGCAAGGACCAAAGGAGCCGCCGACTAGGTTGCAGAAATAGTCGGTAGTGCCAAACGGGCTATCCAAGGCCGCGGCAAAGGAACCGGCTTCGCCCAGGTTCAAGTAATTGATGAATTTCCCGTAGGAGTAGTCTTCCAGTGCTCCTCCCTCTACGGCCTCGCCCGCGAATGCCGCGTCAAAAATCGGAGTTCGTGCTTCTCCAGGAAAACCGAAATCCGCAAAGCTTCCTGGATTACCGTTCGCCGCGTTGACAGCGAGATTCTTCTGAGCCTGCTCGAATTGAGAGAGGAACGAACCGCCCGCCGGAATCGCGCCGCCACTCTGAAAGATGTTGACCTCGTTTAGATCCAGTCCTACCCATTGATGCACGACGCGATTGCCGATGTAGCGCACCTCAAGCGCATTGCTCGAGCCGATCTGCCTCTGGATGCCGAGATTCCAAGACTCCGTGTAGGGCTGCTTGATGGTCGGATCGAGGCCCCAGGCAGGGAATCCAGTGAAGGTCGTGTCGGCCATGGGAAGCGTCTTCTGATAGGTCGCAAACGGCGTATAGAGGTACTGTGTCGAGGATGGCTGAACGATCGTGGACGTGCAGGGGCTTCCCGTGCAACCAAGCGACATGCTGCCTGGTAGGAAAAAGCCCGTTCCTGGAGTGGGGCTAGCGCTGAGCGTGAAGTTATCGTAGTAAAACGAGCCCTGATCGGTAGCATAGTCCCAGAAGTATTGGTACGGTTCAATCGAGTCTTTTATGGAAAAACCGGCTCGAATCACCGTCTGTCCTGCACCGGTCAGATTGCCGAGGAACCCTTCCTTGAACCCGGGGCTCCAGGCGATGCCGATGCTCGGCTGCGGAGCCTTGTACCAGCCGCCGTAAGGCTCGCCGTTGGCCGTGTACATGGGGTTGTTGGTGCCTTGGAGAACGCCAGGGTTAAACAGGTTACCTACGCCCGAGGGGCCATAAAGCGAATCGACATCCACGCTGTGGTAGGCACCGGTCAAATCGCGCTGGGGCGACGTCAAACTCCAGGCCAAGCCGTAATTCACAGTGAAATTCGGTCTGAGACGCCAGGAATCCTGAACGAAGAGGCCGCCCGCGTAGGAAAGCTCGTCGAGGTTGTATGCGCTGCAGCAGGTCGTTGCATACTGGCCCGTTTTCAAGTTGACCGGGAATTGCCCGCCCACCGACAGGACTCTTCCCGCCAGGATTGCGTACAGCGCCTCAATCCGGTTGAAGTCAGTCTGTGTTGCCCCGGGGACGGTGGCGGCCGTAAACATGTTCAATGCCGGGTCTCCGGAGGCAAGTCCGAGAGTGAATCCTGCGTAACCGGCAGGGGCGTTCCAATAGTGGTCCTGTTCGCGGTACCAGTTGCCGCCAAAGCTTAAGCTGTGCGCGCCATGCTGCCAGGTGACGGAGTCGGAGAAATTGAACACGGGGTAGTAATCCGGCGTCGGCAGGTTATAGTTCTGTCCCGACATCCAACCACCATTCGCGCCGTAGTAAGGGAAGTTGACGCCCGGATAGTTCCACCCCACGGCGGGATATTTCGTCTCGACGTTGTTGAAACCGACGGCGCCAAAGCCATCGTAGTGATAGAGGAAGCCGCCGCGGAATTGGTTGACGATCGTCGGCTGGATGGTCCAATCGAACCCGAGAGCGGCGGTGTAATACCTGAAGACGCTTCCCGCCCCCTGTCCATTAAACGGACTCCCCGGGAATGTGGGGGCGTCTCCGCTGGGTATGCTCTGTTTCGTCATGTTCCATGCTACGTTGAAGTGCATGGTCGACGACATGTCATAGTCCACACGCACCGTGGGGAAGTAGTAGGTGGTCGGATTCGGCGATTCAAACGAGAAGGTCTGCCAGTTCGGATCGCCGTCCTGCGCACTGGAAAGCGTGCCCAAATGCAGAGCAGACGTGTTGATGTTTGCCTGCTCAGCCGCAACCACGGCGTTCGCGGGTCCAGCCGCTGTCGCCGTCGGGAAGCTGGTTCCGTTCGCAGCGTTGTACTGATCGACGATCCCCGTTCCTCCGTTCGGACAATTGTAGTTGAATAGGCACACCGTGTTTCCGCCCGTGGTCGTAAAGAGGCCAGCCTGAGCGGCAGGGGTCAGCACGGCGTTCTGGAAGACCGACAGTCCGGGCTCCTTCGACTCGGCATATGTGCCAAAAAAGAACAGCTTGTCCCTGATGATCTTGCCGCCCACACTGCCGCCGAAATCATTCAGCTCGACGTGTGGCTTCGGCGTGACCGGTGTGGTTGCATCGTTCACCCAGCTGTTCGCGTTCAAATAGGAATTCTGGAAATCCTCGAACAGACGCGCGTGGAGCGAATTGGTTCCCCGGCGCGTGACATAGTTGACCTGCATGGCCGATTGGCCGTTACCCTGGTTTGCGTCCAGATGGGCTGTTTGCACGGTCATCTCGGAGATGTCCTCGATGCGAGGCTGAATGTCGGGGGAGGCTCCGTTACCTGCAAACTTCATGCGGTTCGTGCTGCCAATGACGCCATCGACGTTCGATCCTTGCGCCATGACGGGCAGACCGTTCCAGGTAGGTCCGACGCCGGCGACATTCGCGCTGCCAGGAACCAAGGTCGCGAGATCGGAGATGTTCCGGCCGCCCAGGGGAAGATCTTCTATCTCCCTCATGTCAACCGTGCTGCCGATGGCGTTCGTCGTGGTTTCAACCAGCGGCGCCGCAGTCTCATGCACTTCGACAGTTTCCGTAGAGACGCCAACCTTCAGGGCGACATTCATGTCCGTCACCTGTGTCGAATGCACGATCACGGAATCGAAGACCTGTTTGGCGAACCCCTCTTTCGTGACGGTGAGCGAATAGGTACCCACGTTCAGGCCCACGAAACTGTAGGCGCCCGAGTCCTGCGTTTGGCCGCTGCGTACACTACCGGTTGCCAGATCGCGCAGCTCTAGGTGGGCATTCGATATGACCGCTCCGCTCGGATCGGTGACGGTCACCGTGACGGTGCCGGTCGTGCTCTGCTGGGCTCGGAGCGGAACATTCATCCCGAGGAAAACGAGCAGAGCGACAGCGCTGCAGAACAAGACGCGAGACGAGCTCCGTGACATGATTCCTCCGTGCGCCGGTTTGAGACCGGGAAGTGTCGTGAGAGAAGGTTTCACCGTTGAAGATCGAGCGAACCAAGACCGCTGTCCAGTCCTATCGGAGAAGCTCGCCGCGAAGCCGCAGGTAAACGTTTTCCCATGCTCAAACCCATCACCCCAGGCGCCCCACCTAATGGTGGTGGACTTGTATACTGTATAAGGGAGGGTTGTCAAGCGGAATTTGAGCGAGGAATCAGGGTTCAAAGGGTCGCCCGCGCGAGCGAAAGCGTTTACCTCCGGATCGAGAGCTGCGTCAGGCCCCCCAGCCCGAACGGCTTGCAATTGGAATTTTCCGTGGTAAGGATGGTCCGAGGGCAATCTCGATCATCCGCACGATCCGTCGCGCAACGAATGCCGAGTCCTGCGGTCGAAGCTGCGCCTGGGCTCGCCGACTGGCGTTCGAGACCGTTCTGGCCATCTTGCCGGTTAGCTTTGCCGCGTCGCCCGGTTTACGTCCCGGCGCTGCGGTCAGCGGTCGACAGTTGCCTTTGCGCGGCGAGGTTCAGCCAGCCCGGGAACAGCAACCGGTGCTCGTCGACCCAAATGTGGAGCTCCGGGTGGGCACCGAGCTCACGAGCCAAGGCCGTTTCGAGGAAGCCATTCCTCATCTGGCCGCCGCGCGCGGGCACGTCGCCGACGAGTTCGCCGCCGAATTCAATCTGGCTCTTTGCTACGTGGGAACAGACGATGCGAAAGATGCGATCCAAATCTTAACCAAGTTGCGGAAGAGCGGCCGGGACACAGCTGAGGTCGATAATCTCCTGGCGCAGGCGTTCATAGCGAACGGCCAATCGCAGGCGGGGCTCGAAGCCTTCCTGCGCGCCGCAGCACTCGCTCCGAACCAGGAGAAACTCTACGCCTTGGTTACCGACGCCTGCATGCAAAATCGCGATTATCGGCTGGGCGCCAAAGTCGCCGATCTGGGTCTCGAGAAGATCCCGGATTCCGCGCGACTGCTCTACCAGCGCGGAATGTTCCTGGCACTCCTGGACCGTCCCGACCTGGCCGATGCCGACCTCGGCCGCGCCAGCCGCCTCGCACCGGATAGCGACATCGGATTTCTGGCTGCGGGGCAGAAGTACTTTCTAGACGGCGACATCGAGAACACGATCCGCGCGGCGCGCGAGGGCGTCCGGCGAGGGTTCGGAACTCCCCCGCTGCTGACGCTTTTGGGCGTGGCCCTTGCTCGCGCGGGGGTTGGGCCGGGCCAGCCGGAATTTGCCGAGGCCAAGGCGGTTCTTGAACGATCGACCACGGAACGTCCGCGCGATCCTGCCGCGCAGGCTGCCTTGGGCGAACTGTATCTCGCCTCCGGCCGTCTGGAGGATGCCGTCGAGCGGCTCGAGATTGCGCGACAGCTCGATCCGCAGCGAAAAAACGTCTATGCGCAACTGGCCATAGCGTATCGGCGGCAAGGGCGCATCGACCAGGCCCAGATAGCGCTGGCCGTGCTGGCGAGATTAAACGAGGAGGAAGCCGCGTCAATCCGCGAAGCACCGGCGGAAGGAAAGGGCGTATACGGAGCAAATGCAGCAGGGCAGAAACCGCAGCCGACGAAACAGTGATCTCGTCGAGATTGAACCGGGAGCAGGCAGCTCGAGCGATCGGAGACGGCGAGGCGCGGGAACTCATTTCTCGGGAACGCGCGGGAACGGGCGCTCGATCAATCCTTGGCCCTCCTTGACCGAAATGATCTGATTCGCGCTGAGATGGGCAAGTTTTGTTACCCCTCCGCTGGGCCACAGAATCTCGACCTCGTCGACTCGGGAATTTTGCCCCAGGCCGAAGTGCAGGCGCGGATCTTGAGCCGACTGGTAGCTCATTCCTCCTTTGCGCTGATCATAGAGAACCAGGTCGCCGGCGGTGATTTTCACGCGACAACCCACGCCATCACGGTTCGACTTCGTGCCCATCAAGAGAATCTCGAGCCAGTGATTCCGGTTACCTCCGTCGTTGCGGAGCAGCTGCGGGGGCTGGCCATTGTTGTTGACCAGGATGTCGAGGTCGCCGTCGTTATCGAAATCGCCGATCGCCGCTCCGCGGCTTACGCGCGGCCGCGCGAAGTCGGGGCCCAGGCGCTCGCTCACGTTCTCGAAGATCCCCTGCCCGTTGTTCCGGAACATTAGCTTTGGTTCGGCGTAGTGCACCGCGGAGCGGAAGACCTCGACATTGTCGAGCACGTGGCCATTGGCCATGAACACGTCCCGCGCGCCATCGTTGTCGTAGTCCATGAAGCGGGTGCCGAATCCGCTCAGGTGGTAGGTGGCGTAGCCGATCTTGGAACGCAGCGTCGCATCGTCGAACATCTGGTGTCCCAAATTGACGTAAAACCGCGCCAGCTGCCCGTCTAGGTGCGTCACAACCAGATCCAGCCGGCCGCTTCCGGTCACGTCCGCCGCATCGGCGCCCATTCCGGCTTCGAGCTGGCCCTCCGCGCTTACCGCCACGCCGGCCAGATAGCCGATTTCGGTGAAGCTGCCGTCGCGGTTGTTGTGAAACAACGAATTGGGCATGTGGTCGTTGGCAATGAAGATGTCCTGCCAGCCGTCGTTGTCGTAATCAAAGGTGACAACGCCAAGGCCATTGCCTGATTTCTGGGCAAGCCCGGCCGACGTGCTCGCGTCTGTGAAGGTGCCGTCACCGTTGTTGTGGTAGAGAGAGGGTGGCAGCGGACGGTAGTTGTCGGGGTCGCAGTAGCTGCGTTTGCCCGGTTCGTGTTCTCCGCACCAGAAATTCTTCTGAGGTGACCAGTCGACATAATTCGCGATGACCAGATCGAGCCGGCCGTCGTTGTCATAGTCGAACCAGGCCGCACTCGACGCCCAGCGGCCCGCGTTCGCCACGCCTGCCTGCGCGGTTACGTCCGTGAAGGTGCCGTCACCGTTGTTGTGGTAGAGGATCGAGCGGCCGTAGCCCAGGACGTAGAGATCGGGAAACCCATCGTTATCGTAATCTCCCACCGCGACTCCCATGCCGAACAAGCCCTCCGCGCCAACTCCGGCTTTCTCCGTGATATCGGTGAACGTTCCGTCCCCGTTGTTCCGGTAGAGAGCGCTGCGCACGGCCTTCCGGGGCGTGTAGACGCGCGTCGAAGCGCCATTCACCAGGTAGAGATCGAACAGCCCGTTTTGATCGTAATCAATCCAGCCGCAGCCGGACCCCATTGTTTCGATCAGGTATTTTTCCGAAGAGGCTGCGTTGTCGTGTCGAAAGGTAATGCCGCTAGCCGGCGCAATATCCAGGAAAGTGATCGGATTCGGCGCGTTCGAGCCCTGAAGAAACGGCCCGCGCACAGAGCGGCTCAGAAAAGCTGCGGCGAGGGGCTTGAGTAATTCTCGCCTCGAGATGGGCAGGTAGCGTCTCAATCGAGTGTTCAGGAACTTTCCGAATTCCTGCGCAAGCGGGGTAGCGTATATCATGGGCCACGGCTCACGAACAGAACTTCGATCCGCGGACGTGCGCGACGGGTTGTAGGCCGAAGCCCTCAAGCCCCCCAACGTTAGCCCCTTGGCACTCGGGAGAGCCTGGGGGCTCAGGGATGCAGGGTTTGTCGGCCGGTGCAGCGGAGATATAGGATGGCGGTCATGAGCGGAGCGAATCTTCGGGAAGCGCACGACTGCTAGCCCCATGCGCAAGCTGATGAGGGTAGTTGCGGCCGCCATCCTCCTTGCCTCATTTTCGCGGGCGATTCCGCCTGCCTCCTCGCCCATACGCTTTGAAGAGATCGCCGAAAAGGCCGGATTGCACTTCGTGACCGAGAATTCACCGACTCCCAATAAGAATCAGCCGGAAACCATGGTCGCCGGAGTAGCGCTTCTCGATTACGACCGTGACGGCTATCTGGATGTGTATGTGGTGAACGGTGCGGCGATTCCTTCGCTCAAGAAGGAAGCGCCCCGGTACTGGAACCGGCTGTTTCACAACAACCACGACGGCACCTTCACCGATGTCACCGAAAAGGCGGGCCTTGCCGGCGCGGGATATGGGATGGGGGTTGCCGTAGGCGACTACGACAATGACGGCTGGCCCGACATTTTCGTCGCGAATGTCACCGGCAACCAACTGTTCCACAACAACCGGGACGGCACCTTCACCGATGTCACCGATCGCGCAGGCCTAGGCGGCGCCCTGCTGGACGGCAAGAAAATGTGGTCCGTGGGTGCCGGGTGGTTCGACTACAACAACGACGGGTTGCTCGATCTATTTGTCGTCAACTACTGCAAATGGGAGGTCAACAAGGATCCCCTGTGTTCCAACACGGGCGTGCGGGGATACTGCCACCCGAAGTATTATGCGCCGCTGCACAACACGCTTTATAGAAACAACGGCGACGGAACATTTACGGATGTTTCCGAGGAAACGGGAATCGCCGAGCATCTCGGCAAAGGCATGAGCGTCTCATTCGCGGACTACGATGGGAGCGGTTTTATGGACGCTTTTGTGGCGAACGACACGACACCGAACTTCCTTTTCCATAATCTCGGCGGCAAGAAATTTGACGAGGTTGGCGTGTGGTCAGGTGTGGCCTACGGGCCGTACGGCTACGCGCTGTCGGGCATGGGCTCGGACTTCCGGGACGTTAACAATGATGGGCTGCCGGACATCTGGCACACAGCGGTCGAGCACGAGACGTTTCCGCTCTACATCAATCGCGGCGACGGATTTTTCTCGAACACGGGCGGCGGCGTGTCGGTAGCGACGGTGAACATGTCCGGGTGGGGAAATGGAATCTTCGATTTTGATAACGACGGCTGGAAAGACCTCTTCGTCGCGCGCGCGAACGTCATGGACACCATCAGCCTGGTGGTTCCGGGGCGGAAGTACCCGGAGCCGAATTCTGTGTTCCGGAATTTGGGAAACGGGAACTTCCAAGACGCGAGCGCCTTGGCCGGGCCCGATTTTCAGAAAGAAGCCGTTCATCGCGGCGTGGCGTTCGGGGACCTCGATAATGATGGGCGAGTCGATGCCGTTGTGACCGTGCTCGGCGGCCCGATTGAGTTCTTCCACAACATCTCCGAGACGCATAACCACTGGATCCTGCTGAACCTCGTGGGGACAAAAAGCAACCGCATGGCCATCGGCGCACAGGTCCACATTGTCACCGAAGACGGCAAGTCGCAATGGAATGAGGTGACCACCGCCGTAGGCTATGCCTCTTCGAGCGACAGCCGCGTTCATTTTGGGCTCGGCGCGAATAAGCACATCAAAGAGATCGATATCCGCTGGCCCAGCGGGATCAAACAGGCTGTCCGCGATGTGGACGTCGATCGAATCATGACCATCGAAGAACCGCGCCCCTAGTTTTGGCGCCTCAGGGTCGCCCGAGGGGCGGCCAGGTGCGGGCGCGCGCGGTTCGCTATTGCGGGGTTTGGGGCGAGCCGTCGGACTTCTCTTTGTTCACCTTGGCATCCAGCTCGCGCTGTCGCTCGAGTTCACGCGCGGCCTCGTCCCGGTGACCGGTGCGAGCGTAGGCCATCGCCAGTTGGTAGTGGCCCGCGGCATCGTCGGGCGCGCCCTTCACATAACGCACCAGAGGAGGGACGGCGTCTTCATACTTGCCTTCCGCATTGAGCGCCATGCCCAAGCCGAGGTAAGCCTCAAGGAAACCGACGTCGAGATTCGCGGCACGGGAGAAATGTTTGATGGCTTCGTCCCACTGCCCAAGCTGACGCGCTAAATCCCCCAGCATGAATTCGGACGCTGCGCTGTTCGGGTCGATCTTGAGTTCCGCCTCGAATTCCCTTCGCGCGTCATCGGCCGTGGTGGGGGTGGAAGGCATGGAAAGGATGATTCGCCCAAGGCGGTAGTGGATACCGGGGAGCTGCGGATACTGCTCGAGGATTCGCCTGTATTCCGAGATCGCGTCGTCCCATTTTCCATGCGCCTCGAATGACTCGGCATCGAGTTCCTGCGCTTGATAAGAAGTCGGAGCCCTGCCGGCCAGCTCTTCTGAAGCGCTCGTGGCAAGCTGCGAACAATAGTGCGCTGTCACGTACAGCACCTGCGGATCGTGAGGAAAATCTCGATTCAAACGCGCCAAATCCTGAAGGGCGGCATCCACCTGGTGGAGGCTCATCGCACACTGGGCCACGGCGAACTCGGCCTCATACCTCAGTGCGCGGTCAGCGATCGCGGAAACGGAGCGGTTCAGCATGGGCAGGGCTTCCGTGCAATGGCCCGTCTTGGCAAGTTCGAGCGCATGGCGAACCGATGAGGAATGATCCGTCGCCGGGGCGCTCGACGTTTGCGCCCGGACTGCCGCGCACCAGGCGAGAAAGAAAGCCACGGTACCGATAAAACGTGAACTTTGAAACAATTCGAGCCTCTCGAAACGCTGCGTTTGCCTGACCGATTATATGTCAGTCGGTCGCTCGGTGGGCCCTGGTTCGCGCTCTGCGCCGTCCGCAGCGATCGAGGGCACGATGGAGAGGATAAAGCTGATCCTCGCTGGTCGGCTGATCAATCCTCGCGCATGAGGATTATCGGATCAATTGCCCGAGCGCGTTGCGCCGGAATCCAGCTAGCCAGCCGACCCACCATCAGCATAGCCAGGACCACGCCAGCCAATACCAGCGGATCCCGCGGAGTCGCTTGGTACAGGATGCAAGCACATGGCTTGCCAAGATGCCGAGCAGCAATCCAGCGGCGGAGCCAACCGCGAGCAACTTCAGCGCTCGCCGCCAAACTTGAGGATGGCCTGGCGGCGGGCCTCAACCGGTGTCAAGCCGGCGCGGAGATTTTCGGCCGTCCCCAGGGCGATGTGCTCCTCAATCTCTTCCCGCAATCGTTCCTCGTCCCGGCGTTGGGTCGCCAACTCGAACAGACGGGAGACGAACCGTCTGAGAGATCTCATGAAAAATCCTCCGCCTTCACCTTGAAGAACCGGCCGATGATGGCGGCCGTTTGCTCCCAATCTTGCGTCTCGAGCTCGAGCTGCTTGCGTCCTTCGCGCGTCAACCGATAAAAGCGCGCCCGGCGATTGTTCTCCGAGGCCCCCCACTCGGATGCGATTGCGCCCTCTTGCTCGAGCTTCAGCAGCACGGGATACAGAGTCCCTTGATTGAGGGCCAACAGATCTCCGCTGATCTGCTCGATGCGTCGCGCGATTCCATAGCCGTGCAGCGACCCCAGGACATCGAGAGTCTTGAGGACCATGAGGGCCAACGTGCCCTGCAAAACATCCTTCTTTTGCTTCATAGGAGCACTCATTTAGGTTGCCAACACGAAGTATGCATCTTTCCTTTGGGAAAGCAACAGGTAAGTGGCAGAAGCCTCCCGCGTCTTCCTCCCCGCGGGGGGGGGCAAGACGAGGGTGTGAAGCCCACCGCCTAGGGCGCGATGACAAGGGCTAGTTGGTTTTGTACTTCTCGAACCAGCCGGCCACGTAGAGGACCTTGGCGATCTGGTGGCTCGGGCGGCGACTGAGCCCGTGCGGCTCCTCGGGAAAGCGTACGAGGGTTGAATCCACGTTCCGCAGCTTCAGTGCCGTATAGAACTCCTCGGCCTGGGAGATCGGCGTGCGGAAGTCCTCCAGGCCGGTCATGAGCATCGTCGGCGTCTTTACGCTCGAGACCGAATTGGTCAGCGACCGCTTCACGTATTGATCGGTGTACTCCCAGGGATTTCCCGGAAACCAGTATTTGGTGATGAACGGAATATCCGAGGTCAGGGCGAAGCTGTACCAATCGATCACCGGATAGAGTGCCGCCGCGGCCCGAAACCGGTTCGTGTGCTCGACGGTCCAGCAGGTCAGTACCCCGCCGCCGCTTCCCCCCGTGACGTACATATGGCCCGTATCGATGTACCCCTTCGCAACGACGGCGTCCACGCCGCTGTCGAGATCGTAGAAATCGTCGCCGGGATAGGCATGGTGGATCAGATTCGCGAATTCCTCGCCGTAACTCGTGCTCCCGCGCGGATTCACGTACAGCACGACGTAACCCATCGACGCATACACCTGCTTCTCGTAATCGAAGCGGTCGCCATAATCGGCGAACGGCCCGCCATGAATCTCCAAAATCAGTGGATACTTTCTTGTCGGATCAAATCCCGGCGGCTCGATGATCCAGCCTTGAATCTTCCGCTTGTCCACCGACGAGTTGAACCAAATCTCCTCGACCCGTCCGGGCTTCTTCTGCGCCAGGAGCTCGCCGTTGACCGACGTCAACACCCGTGTCATCCCCCCGCTCTCGACCGCGATGTCGCCTGGGTTTTCCGCCGTGCCCGAGGTGAAGGCCATCAGGCCATCGCGGGACACCGAAAACGATCCGGCACCGTAGGCGCTGACCGTGGAGGCCACATGATCGGTCATCTTCCGGAAGGTGCCGTCCGTCGACAGGAAACCAATCTTCGTATCGCCCTGATCGTCGTATTGGAAATAAACCCCGCTGTTGTCGGCTGCCCACTGAAGATCACCGACATCGCGGTCGAGTTTGTCTGAAATACTGTGCGGGCCGGTTCCATCGCTGCTCATGACATACAGTTTCGTGGTTTGATGTCCCTGGTAGCGGTCATCGAACCCCGTGTAGGCGATCCATTTCCCATCCGGCGAAAACGTCGCGTTGTTGTCCGGTCCGTTGCGAGTGGTCAGCTGCCGCAGGGTGCCATCGGCGACCGAGAACTCGTATACATTCGTATCGAAATAGGCGTGGTCGGATTCCGGATGACGGTTCGCCGAGACGATCAGAGACCGTCCGTCGGCTGACCAGGACGCGCGGGCGGGCCCCCCGAATTCGCCCCCGCCGTTTGGAAAACCGTCACTCGTGATCTGTCGTGGCGCGCCGCCCTCGGCCGACACGATGAAAACCTGCCGGAATCCGGGTTTGAGGTATCCCGTCCCATTGAAGCGATAGACCAGCCGGTCGTAGGCCTGGGGAGGGTCGGCCCATTTTGCGCCCGCCGGTGGAGTCGGGAGATCGGCGATGTGCGGCCCTTTGCTCGGCACCAGGGCAGAAAACGACAGGCTCTTCCCGTCCGGCGACCACGCGATCGCGGCGGGGGCCTCTTCCAGGTTTGTGATTCGCGCCGTTTGTCCCGTATCCATCCACCGCACATAAATCTGCGCTTTGCCGTCCGCGTCGGAGAGATATGCGATGCGTGTGCCGTCCGGCGACCAACGCGGAGAATCATCCGACCGGTTGCCGGTCGTGAGAGGGCGATGATCGCTGCCGTCGCTACGGATGATCCACAAATTCGAGTAACGCCGATCGGTCATCGCATCGTTGAAATGACGGACATAGACGATCTGCTTGCCGTCCGGCGAGATTTGCGGATCGGTGGCAAGCTGAATCTGAAACAGGTCCATCGCCGTCAGCTTGTGCGAACTCTCCTGCGCGCGGCCGGTCGCGCCAACGGCCACGAGCAACAGCGAAAGAGCACCTCCCCTTAGTCCGCTTCGCACGATCTTCATCAGCACCTCCCCTCAAGCCGCGCAGTTAACACCGGAGGTCCCAGGGGTGTCAAGAAGCCTTGATCCGATGCATCCCGATAGGTCCCCGCTGCGGGAAAATGAGTGTGTGGGACCGGAGCTGGACTTGGCGAACAAAAAATCTCGGTGGATCTCTGTCGGAGTTGCTAGGGGCCAGGAACGCAGCGGCAGGATTCCGCTCCCCTTCTGCAACGCCAGGATCTGTTCTTCGAACGGCATCGCGTGCACGAGAAAAAGGGCTTTCGCCGGGTTCTGATCACACGTACACTAAGCCTTCGATGGCTATGGTGTCGCCGCGTCCTGAAACGGGGAGGCATAGGAACGCAAGATTCCGCGTGCTGGGCGTTGATCCCGCGGTGGCGGGTGCGACCGGCTATGGCGTGATTGAATGCACAGGCGCCGCGCCTGTGCTTTTACGTTTCGGCGTTCTGAAGCTGCCGGCCAAGACGGCCTTCCCGTCGCGTTTGCGCGAGATTCATGGCGTGATCGTGCGGCTCGTCGAGGAGTTTTCGCCCGATGTCGTTGCCGTTGAATCGGTTTTTACAGCGCTCAATGTGAAGACGGCGCTGAAGTTGGCCGAAATTCGCGGTGTGGTGCTCCTGGCGGCCGCGCAAGCTTCGGTCCCGGCGTTTAGCTATTCGCCGCGCGAGGTGAAAGCGGCTGTGGCGGGGTACGGCGCAGCGTCGAAACAGCAGATGCAGCAGATGGTGAGTTCACTGTTGAACCTCGCGGAGATTCCCGAGCCGGCGGATGCGGCCGACGCGCTGGCCGTGGCGCTTTGCCACGCACAGGTATTCCAAGCCCGCGAACGAATGGCCGCCGCCTTGGGAATTGGCGCCACGATTCTTTCCGGGCCCGGCGGCCGTCGAACCGTTCGGGTTACAAGGTAGGGAATTATCGTGAGAAAGTTGCTCCCTCGATCTGCGGTTATCCTCGTTTTGATCGCGGCACATTCCTCTCGCCTGATGGCCAGCAGGCCCCAGCAAGCGACCGGGGCAACCATCACTTTCCGGAAGATCTTCAAATCGAGCTATCCGGAATTCGTCGAGATCAAGATCAGGGACAGCGGGTCGGGCACGTACGATATCCGGCAGCTCGATGAAGAGGCCAATCCGCAGCCGCTCGCGCTGACCGCGCAACTGACGCAGCGGATCTTTCAGCTGGCCGCCACCCTGCACGATTTTGAGGGCGTCGATCTCGAGGTGCACCGCCGGATCGCCAACCTGGGGCAAAAAACCTTCCGGTACGAAAAGGGCGGCGACGCGCACGAGGTGACCTTCAATTACACGCTGAACGATTCGGCGACCCAACTGCTCAACATCTTCGAGGGCATCTCGCGCGAGCAAGGGGATCTGGCCGACCTCGAGAGAACCAGGCGTTACGACCGCCTGGGGGTAAACGACGTCCTGCTGCAGGTCGAAGACGATTATGCAAAGAAGCTCCTCCCGGAACCCGATCGCCTCTTGCCCGCCTTAGACGCGATTGCCGCGGACGAGAAGATCATCGATATCGCCCGCGACCGCGCCCGAGGACTGGCAAACCGGATTCGTAACGGGCACTGATTCCCTTCCCTCTGACCGGCTGGCTAACTCCTGATTCGATGGCACCGAATTTCTCGAACCCCGGCCGAGTTTGTTAGGCTGGAGAGGCAAAAGCCCCCTCGTTGTAACAGTTGTGAAATATTTGAGTTCCGGCCTGCGTATCAGCCTATGGAGAGACGGAAGACAGCTCGAGAGATGAGCGCCACAGAATTGGTCGAGGAGCTGGCGCGGGTCCGGGCAGGAGATGCGCAAGCCTGGGGCGAACTGTATCGGCAGTATGCGCCGGCGATCTTCCGGTTCTGCCGTCGGGCATTGCCGGCTCGCGAAGACGCCGAAGACGCCACAACGGAAATATTCATGAAGGTGCGTCAGAAACTCGGAACCTACGATTCGTCGCGGCCATTCACGGCCTGGCTCTACAAGGTGGCCAGCAATCATTGCTGGGACATGCTGCGCCGACGGCGCATTCGGCAGGACCTCGAAACCGGCGATGTCGAAAGTTTGCCGCTCGAGCATCCCGACCCCGATCAACTTGAGCGCCTGCAGGTTGAACGCACGAGCAAGGAGGTCCGCGACGCACTGGCACGACTGCCCGACCGGGCGCGCATGGCGCTGGTTTTGAGATATTACGCGGACCTGAGTTACGACGAGATTGCTGACACGCTGGGCGTGCGCCGCGCCTTTGTCGGCGTGCTGCTGTTGCGCGCAAGGCACCAGTTGCGAGATGTTCTCGGCGCGGAACCGGCCGGGATGCGCGGAGCGGCGGCAGGGAGCAAGGGATGAATCATTTTGACGAGATGACGGCACTGCTTTATCTCGATGCCCAGCTCGATACCGAGCGCGCGCAGGAGATTGCCGCGCACGCGACCGAATGCAGTTCGTGCCAGGAACTGTTGCGCGCGCTTCGAGACGAGGGAGCCTGGCTGCACCGGTCGCTGGTTGCCGGTGAGGAAACCGTGCCCGCGCGGCTGATGGAAGCCCCCGAACGCGGCTCGACGCCCTGGGGATGGGTCACCGCTCTGGCGCTCGGCGCGAGCGGTGCCTATACGCTTTGGACCAGCGTCATCGTCCCCTGGCAATCGCAAGCGGCGCAGGCCGGTTTCACGCAAACCAATTTGTTGACCATGCTCTTTTTCAGCGGCGCCTTCTGGAAAGGATGGGACGCAATGCGAAGCCTGACGGAATTTCTGGCCATGTCGACGTTGGCCATCGTGGTGAGCTGGCTGTTGAGGCGGCATTGGCGACGGCTCATGGCCGTCGCGCTGGTGATGAGCGCAATCCTGTTTCTGCTGACAGCGCCGTCGCCTGTGCGCGCAGCCGAAATGAAGCACGGCGACCCGAACTACACGCTGCGCAGCGACGAAACGGTGCCCACGGATTTGTTCGTGGCCGCTCAACGCACGGTCATCGACGGCAACATCGACGGCGACTTGGTTGCATGGTCCCAGGTCGTGATTGTTGATGGGCACGTAAAAGGAGACGTGATCGTGTTCGGGCAGCAGCTGCGCGTAAGTGGAACGGTGGACGGCAACGTGCGGTGCTTCGTTCAGTCGGCCACGATCAACGGGAGCGTGGCGAGAAATGTGATGAGTTGGAGCAATGAAGCCACTCTGGACCAGAAAGGCACGATCGGCGGGAGCATCACAGTTTTCGCGAATGATCTGACGCTCGCGGGCAAAGTGGGCGGTGACGTTCTTGGGTTCGCGAACTTTACCGATGTCAGCGGCACGCTTGGCCGCGACCTCACCGTGCGTACCGACCATCTGTCGATCGCATCGACCGCCGAGGTCAAGGGGCGCGTGAAGTACCGGAGCGAGCATGAAGCCGACGTCGCATCAGGAGCCAAACTGGGATCCATCGAGAGGGAAGTGTCGAAGGCGCAGCCCAGGTACCTGAGTTGGAGATACTACTGGCACCGGATTTTGCTGTGGGGCGCGGGATTCGTCTTTGGACTCGTGCTGCTTCTGCTGGTGCCCGGGTTTTATGCTGACGCGACGGCAGCCTGCAAAAAATACGCGCCGGCGTCGGGATTCGGGCTGCTGTTTCTGTTCGCCACACCCATTGCGGCCCTGATTATGTGCGTCACGATCGTGGGACTGGCGATTGGGGTTACGACCTTCCTTCTCTATGCGATCGCCGTGTATGCGTCGACGGTCTTCGTGTCCGGTTTCGTAGGCGAAGCGCTGCTCGGACCGAAGCCGGGCATGGGCCCGGCCATCGGCCGGCTTGCGCTTGGTCTTCTTCTCCTGCACGTATTGCGCGTGCTGCCCTACATCGGGGGTTGGGTGCTCTTCATCGAGATTTTCTGGGGCATGGGCGCGTTGGTGCTGGCCCTCTACAAACGTCTGCGGACGCAAGTCGCTATACCGGTCCCCGCTTGATAGCGCTCTCGCAAGCACCTAACCAGACAAGTCTGAGAGCTCAGACTTCGGGCCTTTTCATTGTTCGCGGCGGCCAGCTGAGCTCCGCTTCTCTCGGCTGAAGGTGAGTGCGCGCATCTGCCTGTCGCTCTTTCGGCCCGTTGCTCGATGATGAAACCGCGGCTTTGCCGGCGATCAATGCGGCCAGGCACAGCAGCGCAACCATCAACGTGAGCGCCGAGACCGTTTTTAGCTTCACTCCTCGAATCCCGTCCGACTGGCCGGCGCCCCGCGGCTCGGCGACACGCAGCCTCAGGGCCCGAGATCTCGGCGGCCTCTCCCTGCTCGGACGAGCCGGCGGCATTCTAGTCTCCCTCTTCGAGAGAAAGAGCCAACTGCGGCGAACGCCAGGCCTTTGGCGAATGCGGAGTTGGCCGGGAGGCCAGGCCGTACTTGCGTCGCAGGCCTTCGATTAGCGCCGCAATCCTCTGGCGGTATTCCTCGGGCGCGTCGCCGTAGCCGCGATAAAAATCGCGATAGCGGCCCGCGAGCTTCGGAAATTGTGTCTCAAGGAATCGCAGGAAAGGCTTCCACGACGATGGCATCAGAAACAGAACGTTCGCTGCCAGCCATTGAGCACCCGCGTCTCGGGCTGCGCGCACCAGGGCGTCCAGGTCGTCCTCGCGGTCGGTCAATCCGGGCAGAATGGGCATGGCGTTGACGCCCACGCTGATTCCGGCCTGGCGCAGTTTTCCTATCGCCTCCAGGCGCAGATCCGGTCGCGGGGCGCGCGGTTCGAGCATGCGTGCCAGGCGCGTGCGCAGTGTGGTCACGGTCATGTGGATCGTGATCGAGGAGCGCTTCGCGATGCGCTCGAGCAGGTCGATGTCGCGCACCACTTGATGCGATTTCGTGGTGATCGAAAGGCTAAGCCCGTCTCGTTCGGCCATTCGTTCCAGAATCGCGCGCGTGGTCCCGAACTCTTTCTCGGCCGGCTGATAGGGATCCGTGGCCGTCCCGATCGCGATGTGCTCGCCCCAAATTTTTTCGCTTGACAGGTCGCGTTCCGCCAAAGCGCCCGCATCCTGCTTGACGTAAATCTTCGATTCGAAAGCGTCGCCATCGAGCTCCATATACTCGTGCGTATAGCGCGCGTAGCAATACCGGCAGCCGAACTCGCATCCTCGGTAGGGGTTCACCGTCCAGCGGAACGGCACGCGTTCCGACTGGCAGTAGTTCAGCACCGACTTGACAGGGAGCAGGAAGTATTCGGTCCCGCGCTTAGCGTCGGCGCAAGGGGAGGATGCGGCGAGGCGCGCAATGCCGACCAGTTCCGGAACGGGCTTCACACTCCGGTCGGGTTCCGGAGGGGGCGCGGAAGCGCCGTTCGTGGGCTCACAATGGCCGTGGCGAGCGGCTGCGGGGAAAAGGGTGAGACTGGCCTCCTTCTCTACCCTTCTGCGGCGACGGATCGTCGCTGGAGGGTGTCGAAGGATGGGAGAAGTGGCCATTGGTCGCCTCGCCGCACCTCCCGATCGTATTCGCTTTTCTTTCGCTTTGTCAAGCGAAATCTTTCGCTTTATGTTCGCCTGTACGCCCGTCCGAGTGTCCGCTCGGAAATCGGGGGCAGAAACGCTCCGCTTGAGGCCGTTTGAGCCGTTATATTCGTCTGGACTGGATAGCCCATGGCCGAAGTCGGGATTCTGATCATCGACGACGATATTGCGAACCAGCGCGCGCTCAAGAACATCCTGGATGCCGAGGGTTGGCGCGTCCGCATCGTGCCGGTGGCTTCTCAGGTATTAAGCGAACTGGCCAATGGCTCATGGAACCTGGTCATCGCGAACGCCGCGCTGACCGATCTGCGCGGACCGATCTTCGCCATTCTGAGAGAGCTGGCCGTGGCGGACGCCTATGGAGCCGACGGCGCAACTCCCGGGGAAACCGCCGGCGAGGATGGCCATGCCGGCCCGAGCGCGGAGGGCGACGGCCTAGGAGCAAAGAGGCTCCGACGGCTGACTCGGCCACTTCTACGCGTGCTGTTTTTGGTGCCCGCATCGATTGCCGAGCAAACTCAGCCGGTGCTCGAGAACGACGGACTTCCCTACGTGCTCAAGCCCTACCACCTGCATGACTTCCTTGAGAAGATGAGTGACCTTCTGCTCGAAACCGGCGCAATCGCCGATCCCATCCGCAGCATGCGCGATTTTGGCCCGACGAAACGGCGCGCCAAGACGCGGCGCAACGCCAGAGATTCTCGGCGAAGCACCATGTTCGCCTCGCGCGAGGACTATCAGATGACGGAGGAAGAAATGGCGGAATGGGAGCGCCAGGAAGAAGAAGACCGCAAAAAGCGCCAAAAGGAGCAAAAGGAGCGCGAACACCTGGGCTGATCCGATCCGCTCGCTTCAGGCCCCACCCATTTGACCCAGCTCCCGCCGGAATGCCTGCAAGAAATCCCTCCTCGTTCGTTCCTAGGGTTGAACAGCGCGGCGCGCTCGAGCGTCGCCGTCGAGGAGGAGATCCATGGCGGCCTGGCACAAGTATTTCCTGTGGTCCTTTGTCGGGTTTTTGGGGCTTGCGGCCCTGGTGGGTGGCGATCCCCTGGTTTCCGCCTCCGGGGCGCATCAAGCCACCTCGGAAGCTCTTTGGAAGGTTCTGCGGCCGGTGACCTACGAGAACATGACCGTTTTCCCTGTCGTTTCGGCCGAACAGGCGGACACGAGCGGCTTCGCTACCCTCGACGATGCTCTCGCTTCCGGCGCGGCGATCATCACCGAGGAAGGAAGCTACATGCGCCGCTCGCGCCCGGGTTACCTCGCGCCCCCATCGACCGGCGCAGAAGTCAATCGGCTTGTGTTGATCAATCGCGGCCAGAAACCGCTTCTGCTCCTGGCCGGAGAAGTCGTTTCCGGAGGCAAGCAGGATCGCATCATCGGCAAGGACCGCATCGTCCCGGTCGGAGGCGAGCCGTTGCCGCTCGACGTGTTTTGCGTCGAACACGGGCGCTGGACTGACGGCGGAGATCGTTTCGCCGCCGCGCAGATGATGGTGCACCCGAGCGTGCGGGAGAAAGCCGCCGTGGATCAGGATCAGGGAGAAGTCTGGGCTGCGGTTCGCAGCGGATCAACTTCCGCAAGTGCGGGCGGAGCCGCAGTCGATCCCGGCGCGACGCCGCGGGCTCCCGAGCTATCTACTCGCTCGATCTCTTCCGTCATCGCGCAGAACGCGCCAACCGAGTCGTATCGCAAGATCTACAAATCGTCGCCGGTCGGGGCTTCGGTCGAGCGCTTCGCGGATGAAGTCGACCGGCGCTTCCGCCGCGCCACCCAGGACTTGAAGGGCGAACACCTGGTGGGCGTCGTTGTGGCCTACGGAAATGAAGTGGCATGGAGCGACATCTTTGCCTCCTCCTATCTCTTCCAGACGTATTGGCCGAAGCTGTTAGGAAGCTATGTCGTCGAGGCACTCGCAAGGCCGGGCGAAGGGGAGAAGGTCTCCCTGGATGATGCGCGAGATTTCTTGCGACCTTTGAAGGGCCACGTTCGCGAAGAATCCGAACCCGGCGCATACCTATGGCGCGAACGATCGGAGGACGGTGAGACCATGATCGAGCTTGCCGCGCTCGAGCATGCGGGCTCTGGCGGTGAGCCGAAGTCCTTGCCGCTGCACTGGCTTATGGTTCTGCGCACAAGTGATTAGGCGAGTCGAGGATCGGCTCGGTCTGTTGGTCGCCCGCGACAATTTTGCCGAGCAACGGCAACCGCGCGGCTTTCCTGTTGCGATCCCGAGCCCGAACGGCAACCCCCGGTTGTTCGCCCCCTGTGCGCTCCGCTCCTCCTGAGCTATGATCGAAGGAGACCCGAACTCACATGTGGCCCGCTGAGCTCAAAATTCGCCAGGGGGCGATTCGTCCCGCTACAGTCCTTGCGCCCATGGCCGGTGTGACGGACACGGTTTTCCGTCGCGTGATCCGCTCGCTCGGCGGCTGTGGCCTGATGATGACCGAGTTTACCAGCGCTGAGGGCCTGACCCGCCATTCCGCGCGCACGCTCCGCTATCTCTACTTCGACGAGGACGAGCATCCCATCGCGGCGCAAATTTTCGGCGCCGACCATGCCGTGATGGCCTCGGCGGCCGCTCTGATCGAAGACCTCGGCTTCGATCATGCCGACATCAACCTCGGCTGCCCGGTCAAGAAAGTCGTGAAGTGCGGAGGCTCCGGCCTGCTTCGCGATCTGCCCAATCTTGAAAAGCTTCTTCGCGCCGTGCGCGCCGCGGTGCGCATCCCGCTCACGATCAAGATTCGCGCTGGCTGGGACGAGAAGACCATCGTGGCCGTGGAGGTCGCGCGCATGGCCGAGCAAGTCGGGATCGAGGCCATCGCCATCCACCCACGCACGAGGATGCAGGGCTACAGCGGCCGCGCAGACTGGCGGCTGATCGCCTCGGTGAAGCAGGCCGTGGGGATTCCCGTGATCGGCAATGGAGACGTGGCGACCCCGCAAGATGCCGTCAAAATGGTCGAGGAGACCGGATGCGACGCCGTGATGATTGGCCGCGCGGCCTCCTCGAATCCCTGGATCTTTCGCCAAATCGTCGATTACGTCGAACGAGGTCTTTATGATGAGCCGAGCGAGATGGATCGCTATACCCTGCTGTCCCGATATTTTCGCAGCCTGATGGAGGCCGAGATGCCGGATGCGGTCGGGAAAATGAAGCAGTTCGCCAGCTTGTTCACGCACGGAGTCCGGAACGGCGGCGAGTTGCGTTACCGTGTCCATCGTGCGCACAGCGGCGCAGAGATTCTTGACTGCGTCGACGCCTTCTTCGCCAAGGCAAGCGCCTCCGCCGAGTGAACCCCACAATGGAAGGGCCTTGCTACTCGCGCGTAACGAGGAGCTGTTTGTAGGCTTCACGTTTGGTGAGCCCGCGCTCGCGCGCGGCCTGCTTCAGGGCCGCCTTTCGATCGATCCCGCGCTCGGTCATGATTTCCTCTACGCGCCGCGCGAGCGGCAGGGCTGCTCGGCGAGCGTGGGCGGCCTCATGCGAAACCGATTGAGCGTCAGGCGGGCCAATCAAGACGGTCATCTCGCCCTTGGGCGGTTTCCGGCGTACCCTGGCGGCCAAGCCCTCCAGATGATCGCGCAGGAATTCCTCATGCAGCTTGGTCAGCTCGCGGGCGATCACCGCGGGCCGGTTGCCCATAATCTCGAGCGCGTCTTCGAGCGTATCGAGCAGCCGGTGCGGCGCTTCGTAGAACACAAGCGTTCGCCCCTCCTCCGCCAGTCGGCGCAGTGCCCTGCGCCGCTCGGTTTGTCGCGACGGCAGAAAGCCCAGGAATAAAAACTGTTCCGCGGCCATCCCCGATGCGGAAAGCGCGGCCAGAAAGGCCGATGGCCCCGGAAGGGGCACCACGCGAATCCCATGGCGCAAGCTCAGGTGCACCAGGCGCTGTCCGGGATCGGAGATGGCCGGAGTACCCGCGTCGGTCACCAGCGCGATTCTCGCGCCCTGCTCAAGCTCGATCACAAGCTCGGCTGCGCGCGTGATTTCGTTGTGTTCGTGATAGCTGACCAGGCGTTTGTGAATGTCGAAATGTGAAAGCAGCTTCAGCGTCTGGCGCGTATCCTCGCAGGCAATGAGGTCGACCTCTCGCAGCGTGCGCAAGGCGCGCTGCGTAATGTCCTCGAGATTGCCCACAGGAGTGGCGACGACGTAAAGGCATCCGACGCTCGCAGCGAGAGCCGTCCCCTTGGACATTGTTCGGAGTCTAGCACGGGCTTCGAGGTCTGTGGGTCGACAATCCAGTCGCCCGAGGGGGTGGCGCGGCCTCCGCGGTCACCCGACCGAGCGCGGCCCGGGAATCCCGCGTGTTATAATTCAAGCTGCCCTTTGAGTTCGTGCCACGCGGAGGTGTTTGGGCTTGCCGCTGTATGAGTATAAGTGCGTGAAGTGCAGCCATCGATTCGAAAGGATCGAGAGCCTTTCCGCTTCCGAAATCAAGAAGTGTCCCCAATGCGGCGGCCGCGCCGAACGCCAGCTCGCGCCGCCCGCCCTTCAATTCAAGGGTTCGGGATGGTACGTGACCGACTACGCCGGCAAGGGGCCGTCGCCCGGCGCAGCGGAGGGTCCGAGCGAGGGGGCTGCCAAGCCTGCCGAGAAAACACCCCCGAAAACCGACTCGCCCCAATCGAAGACCGCAAAGGAATCGAAAAAGAAGAAATAACCGGCAAGGGGCCGTCTGCCGATTGCGGTTTTCTCCACCTCACCCGCGCAGAGTGTCTATGGCTTTAGTTCCCGCAGGTAATTCCGAAAGGCCTCGCCGAAATGCGGGTTTTTGAGGGCGATCTCCACGGTGGCTTTCAGAAAACCGAGCTTATCGCCAGCGTCGTGCGTTTTGCCTTCGTAAATGTATGCGAAAAGGCCGTCTTTGCTCGCGAGCGTCCGTAAGCCGTCGGTGAGCTGAATCTCGCCGCCGGCGCCCGGTTTTGTTTGGGAGAGGTAATCGAAAATCGCCGGGGGCAACACATAGCGGCCGGTCACGCCCAGATTCGACGGCGCCTGCTCGGGTCGGGGCTTCTCGACCAGATCCTTGATGCGCAGCAGACGGTTGCCCCAGCGGCCGTCTTGCGCGGGGGCCGCATCGACGACGCCGTACAGCTGCAACTGACTGCACGGAACTTCTTCCACGGCAAGCGCGCCGATGCCGGTGGCCTGGTAGACGTCGGCCAGCAGGCGAGTGGCCGGAGGGCCGTCGACGATCACGTCGCCCAGCAGAACAGCGAACGGCTCCTCGCCCACCAGATCGCGCGCGGCCAAGACGGCATGGCCGAGGCCGAGCGCCTCGCTCTGCCGCGTGTAGCTGAAGGTGCATCCCGCGCTGATTTCGCGCACCATCTCCGCCTGTTTCGGCTTGCCGCGATCTTCGAGAAAGCGCTCGAGCTCGGGTTGCGAATCGAAATGGTCCTCGATCGCATTCTTCCTCCGCCCAGTCACGAAAATCACGTGTTCGATGCCGGAAGCCAGGCACTCTTCCACCGCGTATTGGATGAGCGGCTTGTCGACAACGGGAAGCATCTCCTTGGGCATGGCCTTTGTGGCGGGTAGGAAACGCGTACCCAGCCCCGCAACCGGCAGAACCGCTTTGCGCACTCGTCTGGTTTGTTCGGGCATGCGTGCTTCACTCGGCTGAAAATGGCCGTTCGAGCTTGAGTCCGCCGGCCTCGTGCGTTGGGCGACGCGACGACCGGCCCGGCCTCCTATGCTAGCATAGGATTTTTGGAAGTTTTCCTAACCAGGAGAGATTTTGAATCGAGCGCGGCCCGTGATTTTGGGTATCGAGTCCTCGTGCGACGAAACGGCTGCCGCCATTGTGGCCGGGGGCTGCGAAATCCTCTCGAGCGTGGTTGCTTCGCAGATCGACATCCACGGCAAGTACGGCGGAGTCGTTCCGGAGCTGGCCTCTCGCGAGCACCTGCGGCAGATCGTTCCCGTGGTGAGGGAAGCCCTCGAACAGGGCGGCGTCCAAGCGCGCGATGTGGATGCCATTGCCGTCACAAAGGGTCCGGGATTGATCGGCTCGCTTCTGGTGGGTGTCACCTATGCGAAAATCCTGGCCCTTTCGCTCGGTAAGCCGCTGATAGGCGTCAATCACCTCGAGGGCCACGTGCACGCGGTTCTGCTCGAGGCCCGGGCTGCCGGGTGCCAGACGGGATTTCCGGCCGTCTGCTTGATTGTCTCGGGCGGTCACACGATCCTCTACCACGTCAACGGCGAGCCCGCCGACGGGGCGGCCGAGTATGGCTACACGCGGATCGGCAGTACGCGCGATGATGCCGCCGGGGAAGCCTACGACAAAGTGGCCAAGATGCTCGCCCTCGGCTATCCGGGTGGGCCGATCATTGATCTCCTGGCCGCGCACGGTAACCCGTTCGCGGTTGCTTTTGGGGAGCCGCGCATGAAAGGGAATCCGTATGATTTCAGCTTCAGCGGAATCAAGACGGCGGTGCTTTACCATCTGCGCCGGAATCCGGACCTGGCGCCGGAAATCGAGGTCCGACAGCAAGCCCTTCGGCGCGGCGAGCGTGGCGCGGAGGCGTTGCGCGCGCTCTCGTCTTCGGCGACGCTGGATTTGATTGCCAGTTTTCAACGCGCTGTGGTCAGCGACCTGGTCGCGCGAACCCTCTCTGCCGCCGAGCAAAATGCGGTCACAACCGTGCTCGTCTCTGGCGGCGTTGCGGCCAATTCCGAGCTGCGTCGCCGATTTGAGTCAGAAGCCACGCGCCGCAAACTGCGCGTGTACTTTCCCAGCCGGCCGCTTTCGACCGACAACGCGGCCATGATCGCCGCCGCCGGTTACGCGCATTTTCGTTCTGGCCGCCTGGAAGGACCCACCATGAACGCCGAAGCGAATCTGCCGCTGGCCTGACCAGGATTCCGGGTCGAGGCACGGCACGGCCGGTTCGCCCCACGGCCCCGCGGGGAGGAGGCTAGAAGGGAGGATCGTAGGTATACGCCAGCCCGTCGCGCGTGACCGCGTACGCTTTTGAGCCGTCGCAACTCCAGCGCAGGTCGGCGACATTCTCGGCTGGATGCTCATCGAGCACATCCATGCTGTCGAGATCGAACAGGAACAGCCGTCCCTTGGCCGAGTTCCTGAGCCAGGAACTGAAGCACACGCAAAGGGGCCGATGCGGGTGGCAGCACGCCAGTTCCGCCCCGAACGGCAATTGCTCGGCTTCCGACGCGCCGACGCCCAGGCGATAAGCCTGTCCCGCCGAGCAATAAATCATCGTGCGGCTGTTGGGAGCCCAGGTGAGGTCCGTAATATGGCCCTCGGCGGCGAAGATGCTCTGCTGCTGAAAGGCGGGAAGGTCGGCGAACAGGATCGAGTCATCCGCCCATTCGCCCTTGATCTCGACGACGCCGGCCATGATGTGTTCGTCGGGGCTGAATGCGATGCGCCCATATCCGGCAAAGGTTCCCTCCCCGCTCGATTGATCTTCGAGATTCTGGGGCTCGGCCAAATCGGGTGGCCCAATTCTTCCGATGGCCGGCCTGGCGAGCGCGTGCTTTCCCGGCTGGGCCGTCCACAATTCGAGCGTTGCCCTCGGGCCCGCGCCGCCCGCCGCAAGAAAGCGGCCCGTGGGCGAGAAGGCGATACAGCGGGGAAATTCCGAGAACTCGCCGAACGTTCCGACGAATAGCTTATTTTGCAAGTCGAAAAGGTGCACTGCGGGCTCCCACAATCCCCAGGCGGCCGCAAGGAATTGCGCGTTCTGAGACCAGGAAAATGCGGCCCGCTTGGCAAGCTCTGAGCCGAACGCCAGGGCCTCATTCGGCACCGTAAGAGCCAGCGCCGCGGCGCCGCGATCAATGTCGTAGACCACCAGGCGTTGCGGTTCGCCTTTGGCCTGCGGCGCGACCGCGCACACCTGGCCTCGGCAGGAGACCACGGCGTTGGGCGATTGCCCGGCGAATACTTTGGTGGTGAGCCAATTGGCGTGGCGTGCCAGGTCGCGCAGGCCGCGGGTGACCAGCGCCGCCGAGCGGACGGCGAGCCCACGCGGCGTTGCGGGAACAATCTGCCCGTCGGATGTCTCGCCTCGCCCGGTGGCCATGGTCACCCTTGCGCCCGCAGTTGAAGGTTTTCGAGTCGGCGCCTCGCTTGCGCGATCTGCTCGTCCACTTTGCTCACAATTTCCGCGACGATGTCGCGCCCGTGCTTCTCCGCCTCATCAACGCGCACCTTGAGCTGATGCAGGTCGGAGCGCACCAGCTCCTGCAGTTCCGCCTCGATTTCCGACAGCCTGCTGCGCGCTTGGCTGATGCGGCGGATGACGCGGATCAATTCGGGGCCGGCGCCTTCTCCCTGGACCGCTTCGGGACTGCATTCGTAGTCCGCCAGAATTCGCGTGAGCTGCCCTTCATCGCCCCGTTCGTAGGCTTCATTGGCCTGCGCCATCAGCTCCTGGCGCTTCGCCCGATCGTCGCGATCGGAGGTGAGATCGGGATGGATTCTGCGTGCGACATCGCGATAGAGCCTCTTCAGTTCCGTCGAAGCCCGGAAGGGGCGGGGTTCCTGGGCCGATTTCTCCCCCGCCGTCGATTTCGTGGTGCAGGCCCTCGCACGGGCTTCGCGCGCCGCGTATTGCGCGCGTTCGTTGCCCGGCTGCGACTGGGCCACCTGTTCGGCCACTTGCGCGTTCAGCTCGTCCAATTCGGCGTACCGTGAGCCGACAAAATGCAGGTAGCGACGCTCGAAGGCGCCCAGTTCGGCGCGCAGGTTTGCCGCTCGCAATTCGCGGTCGGCCAGCTCGCCCTCGATCGAGGCCTGCTCTTCGCGCTTGTGGGCGAGCTCGTGCTCTTCCGGCTTGACCAGCGGCCTGCTGTTCGTTTCGACGGTCATGCGGACTCGTACCAGAAATTGTAAAGTCTGCCGGTGCGCCTTCTGGGTCTTTCACGCCTGCTGTTTCCACAACCGAAAAGCGAAGTAAGGGCGTTTGCTTCCCGCCAATTTGGATGCCGAGGCCCGCTCGCCACCAGATCACCGCACTTTGCCCCGCGAGCAAAGCGCCGCTAGAATGAGGCAAACAACACTCCTGGACGAAAGGTGGAACGACATGCCCGAAACGGCGCAGGAATACCGCCAGCGAATCACGAACCACGTGGGGTCTCGGGACCCGCTTGAGCTCCAAACCGCCGCGCCGAAAAAAGTCGAACGGCTGCTCAAGGGCCTTCCGGCCTCGCGTTTGCGCAAGCGCCCCGCACCCGGGAAATGGTCGATTGCGGAGATCGTGGCGCATCTCGCGGATGTAGAGATTGTGGTCGGCTACCGCGTGCGCCTGACGCTTGGCGCGCCCGGCACGCCCATCCAGGCCTTCAACCAGGACGACTGGGTGACCGCCGGACATTACGATAAGCGCGACCCGCGCAAATCGGTCGAGCAATACCGCGCCTTCCGCGAAGCGAACCTGGCCCTGCTGAAGCTGCTCGCCCCCGAGCAGTGGAAACACCACGGCCTGCATGCCGAACGCGGCGAAGAGTCGATCGAGACCATCGTGCGCATGATCGCCGGACACGATCTCAATCACATTAAACAGATTGAGGCTATTTTGAGCGGCACGAGATAATGGTCGGCGGGCGCCAGGCGGCTCGGAGACTTCCCGTGTAGAATGTGCCGTCCATGCGCATGGCCATCGATACCGGCGGCACATTTACCGATTGTCTTTTCCTTCGCCGGGGCTGCATCGAAATCCTGAAAATCCCGTCCACGCCGGACAATCCGGCTAGGGCCCTGGCCAACGCGCTCAAGCAAATCCGCGCTCGAACGCCGGGATGGCGCGAGCTCGACCTTGTTTGCGGAACCACGGTGGGCACAAATGCTTTGCTCGAACGCCGCGGCGGGCGTGTCGCACTGGTCACTACGGCAGGCTTCGAGGACGTGCTAGAGATCGGACGCCAGGCGCGTCCGCGGCTCTATGATTTGTTCGTCGAACGCCCCGAGCCGCTCGTGCCCCGCAACCGTCGCTTCGGCCTGCGCGAACGGGTCGGCGCCGAGGGAGCCATCCTCGCGCGACCTTCGCGGGGCGACGTTTCTCAGCTGATCAGCCGCCTGCGCGCCTCTCGGGCCGATTCGATCGCCATCTGTTTTCTGTTTTCCTTTCTGCGGCCTGAACACGAACGTCTCGTCGCGCTCGAGCTACGCCGAAGGGGTTATCGCGTCTCCGTCTCGCACGAAATCCTTCCTGAGTTTCGCGAGTTCGAGCGAGCCTCTACGACTGCGGTCAACGCCTATCTTGCCCCGATCATGAGCGGTTACCTCGAGGAAATTGGGCACCACGCAAGCGCCGTCCGCGGGCGAGCCGCTCGCCGGCGCGAGCAAAACGGCCGCGGGCGCGTGCGTGTGATGCAGTCGAACGGCGGAATCTTGTCTGCGGGCATGGCCGCTTCCGAGCCGGTGCGCACGATTTTGTCGGGACCGGCCGGCGGAGCGCTGGGAGCGAAGCAAGTCGCCGGACAGGCGGGCTATCGTCGAATCATCAGCTTCGACATGGGGGGAACATCAACCGATGTCGCACTGATCGAAGGAGACCTCCGCACCACGAACGAGTCGATCGTGGCCGGATGCCCGGTGGCCGTGCCCATGCTTGAAATCCACACGGTCGGCGCAGGTGGCGGTTCGATCGCGCGGTTTGACCGGGCTGGTGCGCTTCGCGTCGGTCCGGAGAGCGCCGGAGCGGATCCGGGCCCGATCTGCTACGGCCGCGGCGAGCAGCCTACGGTTACCGACGCCCATTTGATTCTCGGACGCCTCGGCAGCGAAGGACTGCTCGGCGGCGATTTTCGAATTGACCGAGAGCGCACGCGCGGGCACATGCAGCGGGCCATTCGGGGGGCGAGCGGAATCAGGTCCATCGAGCAGTTTGCGCAGGGGATCCTGGATGTCGTTGAAATCACCATGGAAAAGGCCCTGCGCGTCATCTCCATCGAGCGCGGACGCGATCCGCGCGACTATACGCTCGTCGCCTTCGGCGGGGCAGGCGGGCTGCACGCCTGCTCGCTCGCAGCCAGCCTTTCGATTCCGCGCGTGCTGGTGCCCAAATTCCCCGGTGCTCTCTCAGCGCTCGGCATCCTGCGCGCGGATGTCGTCAAGGAGCTGTCGCACAGCGTCCTGAGAGCCGCTCGATCTGCGCCGGGGTTTCTGCGGGCCGCGTTTGCGCGTGTCGAAGAAGACGGAATCCGGCAGATGCGCGGCGAAGGCTTCTCCGCCCGGCAGGTTCAGATCAAACGCTTTCTCGATATGCGCTATCGAGGCCAGGCGTACGAACTGACGGTCCCCGCCAGCGGCAACTTCGTTCGCGCGTTCCATCGCGAGCACGGACTTCGCTACGGTTATGCCGATACCGCGCGCAGCGTCGACATCGTGAACGTTCGCGTCCGGCTCATTGGGCGCACGCCGCCGATCGGTTGGGCTCGCGAACCTCGGGGGAGCTCGGACTCGCGCGCCGCGGTGATGGTGCGCAGGCCCGTGCGGTTTGCGGGCAGAGTCCATCCGACATGGGTGTACGCCCGCGAAAGGCTGCGGCCCGGGCATCGCCTGGCCGGTCCTGCCATCGTTAGCGAATACAGCGCGACCACGGTCCTGCCGCCCCTCTGGCAAGGGCGTGTCGACGCCCTGGGGAACCTGGTTCTGCTTCCGCGCAGAGCGGGGAGCGATTGATGGGAAAACCCAGACCCCTCCCGAATGCCTTCGATCCGACGCGACTTGAGATCTTCAAGAGCCTGTTTCATTCGGTCGCGGAGGAAATGGGCGCCGCGCTCCGGCGCTCGGCCTTCTCGCCAAACATCAAAGAGCGCCGCGATTACTCGTGCGCCGTATTCGATTCGGCCGGCGAGGTTCTCGCCATGGGCGACCATATGCCGGTTCACCTGGGGTCCATGCCGCGTTCAGTCGAAGCGGTCGTGAGGGCCGTCGAACTGGGTCCGGGCGACATTGCGATTCTGAATGACCCATACCAAGGCGGTACGCACCTGCCAGACATCACTATGGTCATGCCCGTGTTCCTCCCGCGCGCGCGAAAGCCCGGGTTTTATGTGGCCAACCGCGCGCATCACGCCGACGTTGGGGGCGCGCAGGCCGGGTCGATGGGGCTGTCGCGGCAAATCTTTCAGGAAGGGCTGCGGATTCCTCCGCTCAAGATTTTCGCGCGCGGCCGGCTTGCGCTCGAGGTGCTCAAAATCCTGCTGGCAAACGTGCGCACGCCCGAGGAAAGAGAAGGCGATTTAACCGCCCAGATCGCCTCCTGCCGGGTTGGCGCGCGCCGGCTTCTCGAAATCGTCGGGCGATACGGACGAGCGGAAGTCTCCCGCCACAGCCGTTTTCTACTTGAGTATTCCGCGGAGATGATGCGCTCGGTCCTGCGTCGAATCCCCCAGGGCACCTACCGCGGCGAAGACTATCTCGATAACGACGGCATCACCACGCATCCGATCCGGGTCGCCGTCGAGATTCGCATTCGCGGCGAGCGCGCGGAGGTTGATTTCTCTCGCTCGGATCCGGAATGCGCGGGCAGCGTCAACGCCGTCGCCGCCATCGCTGAGTCCGCGGTTTTCTATGTGTTTCGCTGCTTGCTCGACGAGCAGGTGCCCGCGACCTCCGGGCTGATGCGCCCGATTCGTGTCATCGCGCCGGCGGGAACGATTGTCAACGCGCGGCCGCCGCGCGCGGTCGCCGGTGGTAACGTCGAATGCGCACAAAGAATCGTGGACACCCTGTTCCGCGCTCTCTCTCGCGCCGTGCCAGGCCGGATTCCTGCCGCAAGCCAGGGAACGATGAATAATCTGACGATTGGCGGCGCCGATACCCGCCCGTCGCACGATGGCGCGCCGTTTGCCTATTACGAAACGATTGCCGGCGGAATGGGCGCGCGCCCGGGACGTGACGGAATCAGCGGCGTCCACACGCATATGACAAATTCGCTGAACACACCGATCGAGGTGCTCGAACTGGCCTACCCCGTCCGCGTGCGGCGGTATCGGTTGCGGCGCGGATCGGGGGGAGCAGGCAGGTTTCGCGGCGGCGACGGAATTGTGCGGGAGATCGAGCTACTGGTTGACACTCAGGTCGGCGTGCTCACTGAGCGGCGCACAATTGCGCCCTACGGACTAGCTGGCGGCGCGCCCGCCGCGAAGGGGAAAAATGAGCGGATCTCCCGCGGAAGGCGCACGCGCCTGGCGGCAAAATGTGGATTTTACGCCGAGGCAGGCGACATCATCCGCATCGAGACACCGGGCGGCGGGGGCTGGGGCAGGCCCCCGCTCTGAGCAGGAGGCAGGGGCAAAAAAAACGGGCACGGCGTCGAACGCTGTGCCCGTCGAGGAAAACAAAGAGAGATTTAATCTGCCGCCGTTTGAGTCTCCGGCATTTGTAGTTTTGCCTTCGCGAGCGCGCGCACGATATTTACCTCGGCAGCCTGTTCAGACATGTTGCGAACAGTCGCCAGTTCGCTGACCAGCAGATACTTGGCGCGTTCGAGCATCTTCTTCTCGCGGAACGACAGCGGCTTGGTCCGGCTGAGTGCCACCAGTCCCTTCAGCACAGCGGCGACTTCCATGAGCGACCCGGTGCGCATGCGGTCTGAGTTTTCCTTGAAGCGGTGTTTCCAGTCGTGATGGGAGGCCGAGCGGCCCTTCTCGAGATAGGAAATAACTTCCATAGCCTGATTGGAGCGGATCACAGCCCGCAGCCCAACATTTTCCGCATTCGATTGAGGAACCATCACTTTGAGCCCGCTCGAGATAATACGCAACATGTAGTAGCGCTCGGAGCGACCGTTCAAATACCCGTAACTGATCTGCTCAATCACTCCAACCCCGTGGTTTGGATACACCACTTTTTCACCCAGCTTAAAGTCCATAGGCGGAAAGCCCCTCCCCCAAGAGCATGTTGAAATTTTAGGCACATGGTGCGCGGAAGGTCAAGCGAATCCCTCATTCGTCTAGGGGAATAAATTTGGCGGAAGCGCGGGTTTTCGCCGAGTTTGGCCCGGCAATTGCCCTATAATCACTCCTGTGTTGATCCTGGCCGTAGACACGGCTTCGCCCTCGGGAAGTATTGCGGTGGTCCGCGGTGAAAAAGTAATCGGCGTACTCTCGACGGCCTCTGAGGAAAGTTATTCCTCCCGCTTGTTTCGCCACCTCGAGTTTCTGCTTTCCGACTTGAGGCTTGCCTACGAAGCCTTCGATCTGTTTGCCGTGAACTCCGGCCCAGGATCGTTCACCGGGTTGCGCGTGGGGTTGACGGCGATCAAGGGCTGGGCGGAAGTCTACGGAAAGCCGGCCGCGGCGATCAGCGGGCTCGAAGCCGTTGCGGCGCAATCGCACAGTGGGCCGGTGATCGTACCGGTGCTCGATGCTCGCCGCGGCCAGGTTTATTTCGGTTTCTATCGGCGTGAGCAAGACGAGCTGGTTCGCGAGGGAGAAGAACGTGTGGCCAGCCCGGTCGAGTTCTTGTCCGCTTTGCGCCTGCGCGGGGATCGGTCAGCCGCTCGGGTCCTGTCACCGGATTTCGACGCACTCGGCGAGCTAAGTTCGCAGCTGCGCGAGGAAGCGGTAGCGTGTGAACGCGTCGCTGCCGTGCTCGCGCCAGTCATCGGGAGGCTCGCTTACCATCGCGCGCGGCGCGGTGAGGTCGCTGACGCTCTCACTCTCGACGCCAATTACGTCCGCCGCTCGGACGCGGAGCTCAATTGGAAAGGTCCGGCCTGAGCTTGCGAATTCGCAGGCTCACAGGGAGCGACATCGAAGCCGTTTTGGTCATCCAACACGCCTGTCCTGAGGTTGCGCAATGGGGTGCGGCGGATTACGAGTCTGTGGCCCAAGGCGAAATGGCCGGCTGGATAGCGGAGGAACGTTCCAACGCCGCCGGATTTCTCATCGTGCGGCATCTGGTCCAAGAGATGGAAATTTTGAACCTGGCTGTGCGGCCGGACCGGCGCCGAAGGGGTGTTGGGACCAGATTGATTCGGGAAATGCTTTCCTCGCGCGAAGCGGCTCGAGCGGAACAAGTTACCCTGGAGGTTCGCGCGTCAAATCATGCCGCGCTCGCCTTCTATGAGCGTCACAAGTTCCGTCTGGCTGGCCGCCGTCCGGCCTACTACCGCCATCCGATCGATGACGCGCTACTGCTGACCCTCGATCTCAAATCGGCCGCCGGCTCGGGTTAGTCTCGATAAACGAACTCGAGCTCTATACCCGCGACTTGAATCACGTCCCCGGAAGAAAGCTTGGTCGGGTGTTCGATGGCCTGACCGTTGACACTCGGCACCTTATCTGCGCTCCCAATATAGTAGCTGTTGTCTTCGCGGCGGCTGATCTGGGCCGCCGCCTTCGGGGCAAACCAGCTGCGCAGCTTGACCGTGGCCATGGCCGACTTGCCGATAACGGTCAGCTTGTCGGTCAACACATATTCCCGTTGGTCGGTCCTTCCCTTGCGGATCACCAGCGTCGGCACTTTCACCCTCGCGGGCGCCAGTTGCGCGCTCTCGCCCGTGGCCGCCACCTTCTGCAGGAATTCGCGGCGCTCCTTGGTATCGAGCATCACCGTCTCATTGATCTTCGGAGCGGGCTTCGACAAGGCGGGAAACGGGACATGCGCGCGGATGTCCGCCGAATCGGTGACCACAATCGTGTGCTTGCCGATCATCACCGAATCGCCGGGTTTGAGCCCGATCATCTTCACCCGCTGGCCGTTTACGAACGTGCCGTTCAGACTGCCGAAGTCCTCGAGCATCAGACGCCCCTCTTCATTGAAGACGCGCGCGTGGTAGTGCGACACGGCGGGATTATCGATCACGATCCCGTTATCCGGCGATCGCCCGATGCTCACCTCTTTATCGGCCACGGCGACTTCTTGCAGCACTGTATTCTCAAACTTCAATACGAGCTTCGACATTTCCATCCCTCCGTCAAGGGGTGCCCTGGGATCCTTTGATCCATTGACCGATTCGCGCGAACGCCCCGACGGGCTTCGGTGCATGCCGGACGACGACCGCGGTGATGTTGTCCTCGCCGCCAGCCGCGTTCGCCAAATCGATCAGCTGGTCGGCAGCCCTCTGGGCATCCTCGGCATGCTCGAGAACCGCTCGAATCTGCGCATCGGATAGCTCTCGGGTGAGCCCGTCCGAGCAAAGCAGCACCGTATCGCCCTCGAGCATGAGCTCTTCTTCGACGTCGATCTCGACTTCGGCCTCGGCGCCCAAGGCGCGCAGCAGTACGTTCTGCAGTTTGCTCTCCCCCGCTTCCGTTTCCGTCAAAAGGCCCCGACGAACCTGCTCGGCGACGAAGGAATGATCACGGGTGAGCTGCTGAAGCTCACGGGGCCGGAAACGATAGGCGCGGCTGTCGCCCACATGCGCAACGCTCATTCGCTCTTCGGCGAACTGCACCGCAACGACGGTGGCGCCCATGCCGCCCCAAGCCGGGTTCCTCTCCGCTGCGTGGCGAATCTCTCGATTCGCGCACCGGATGGCGCTGGCCAGCCGGTTCGAGCCCGGCGATACCCCGCCAATCCGCCCCCCGCACAGCGGCAGGGAAGGATCGGATTCTGCCGCGCGGCAGTGCGCCACAATCGCTTCGGTGGCCATCCGGCTGGCCACTTCGCCCGAGGCCAGCCCGCCCATGCCGTCGGAAAGCACAAACAGATCGAGCTCCGGCGCAACCCGGAAGGCGTCCTCATTGTTTGCTCGCACGCGCCCCACGTCACTGCGCGCCGCCCAATCGAATTGGCATTCCATCGAATTCTCGCTTACCCGCCCCGCGTCACCACGCCGGCCAGCCAGCTGGGAAACATCGCCGGCCTGTCTACTGCGTATTCTGTTTTGACCCGCCCTTGGCGAAAGGAAACTGGAATTCGTGCACGCCCCGATATCCTTGTGCTTCGAGCCATTGCATAACGTCCGGTGCCCGCTTGCTGGTGAACGGTCCGGTAACAACGACCCAAACCTGGCCGTTCGGCCCCTGTCTTGGCATGGCCATGACCGGAAGGCTGTACCCGCTGATTTTCCGCACCGTTTCAGTCGCTTTTTCCTCTCTTTGATACCGCCCGACAAACAAATACACCGATTCGACGTCGTTGTCGGTCGATTTCCCTTCGCCGAACGCTTTGTCCGCGCGCTGCTGCACGGTTTTCGGCACGCTTTCCAGTTCGACCTGCTGCGGCGACTTCTTCTTCCCAGGCAGCTCGACCCTCGGAAATACTTCCGAGGCCGATGTTGCCGGCGCATTCGCTCCTGCGCGCTCAGGCGCCGGGGAGGCCGGATTCACCGGGGCTGGGCCGTTCTTGGTTGCTCGAGCGCTGGCCGGCGCCTTCGCGGCCGAGGTCGCCCTGGCCGCTGCGGCGTCTGGCTTGGCCGTCGTCGAGCTAACCGGCGAGGGCTGATCGGCCGGGGCCTCGGTGCGCGGAGGAATGGTGAATGCAGAATCTGGCGGTTTCGGCGCGGGCAGCGCAGGCGGCAGCGGAAGCACGGCGAACTGTTTGGCGATCGAGCTCCACTGCCGAGCGGCCACTCCACCAGCGGTCAGAAGGAGCAAGATGAGAATGATCCAAACGACTGCCGAGCGGCGCGGTTCCTTTGGCGCCGGCCCCAGCGAGGCGAACGGCCGATCGATTCGCATGGTTCCTGAGCGCAGGTCGGGCGCGGAGGCAGAGGCGGCAAGCGCCGAAAGTTCGGGCGCAAGCCCGGCTGCCAAGCCCGGTGACGTTCCCGTTGCACCGGGTGCCGTGAGCGCCTTGTCGAGCTCCGCCACGGATTGAAACCGCTTGGCCGGATCCTTTTCGAGGCACTTCAGGATGGTCCGCTCGATCGGTACGGGAATGGTCGGATCGATTTCGTGCGGGAGTGGCGGCGTTTCGCGGATCTGCTTCAAGGCCGCCGCCACGGGCGTGTCCGCCTGAAAGGCCTGTGCGCCCGTAAACATTTCGTACAGCATCAAACCGAGCGAATAAATGTCGGTGCGGTAATCAACCGGCTTGCCCGAAACCTGTTCGGGCGCCATGTAGGCGGGGGTTCCGACCATAGATCCGGTGAGGCGCGTCCCCGCCTCCATCGACCGCGCGATTCCGAAATCCATGATCTTGACGTTGCCCTGCGCGTCGATCATTACGTTTTCCGGCTTCAGATCGCGGTGCACGATACCCTGCGTATGGGCTTCTTTCAGGCCCGAGCAAATCTGTTGCGCGACATTCACGGCTTTCCGTATGGCCAGCCCCCCGAAGCGGTTCAGCACCGAGCGCAGGCTCTCGCCCTCGACGAATTCCATGGAGGTGTACGCGATCGGCCCCATGCGGTTGAATTCGTGCACGCGGCACACGTTCTTGTGCGTGATCTTTCTGGCGAAGAGCAGTTCATTCTTGAACCGCTCCATCATCGCCTGGTCGGAGGCGATCTCCGGCTTGAGCAGCTTCAGCGCGACGATCTCGCCCGTCTCGCGGTCCCGCGCCTTGTAGACATTCCCCATGCTGCCCTGGCCGGCTTCGCTCAGAACTTCATACCGCTGATTGAGGGTCGAGAGAACGGCGGGAGCCAGGGTCAACTGGGCAGGAGTTTCAGACCCGGGGACAACTCCCTGTCCGCCCGCACCGGAGTCTGCGGCGCACCCGGTCGAATCCGGTATGTCTGACAGCACGACAGTGTCCTGGCGCTCGGCGCCGGGATTCTGTGAATCAGCAGACGGCTGTGCCGCGTCCGAATTCGTGGGCCGGGACATAGTTCTATATCTTTACGATAAGACCAAAACACCCTGGCGAGCGACTCTCCCCAGGACCGTGTACAGAAAGAGTATCTGGTACCCCTTACGGAACACCGTTGACCCGAGCCCGGGAATGGTAGACTCGTGGTGTCCTGCCAAGGCTTTGCGCATGGGGCTCTAGCCGCGTCGCCTCGATGCCGGAGGGGGAGATCGAATGGCAGATGTGAAACCAACCGCATCAGCTTCGGGAGCGGAGGCTTCCTCGGAGCGCCGCCGCAGTCTTCGTTTGCAAATCACGATGCCGGTCATCGTTCGCGCCCAGGTGGGCAATGCGGCCGTCGAGGAAGAGACCCACACGGTCGCGGTGAACGCGAACGGATGCATGGTCCGGCTCTCCGCGCGTCTGGCCCGTTCGCAACAGGTCTCCATCATCAACCCAAAAACAGCCGAGGAACTGCCCTGCAGAGTAACCTTCGTTGGCCAAAGCGACGGGAAGAAAACCGAAATCGGCCTCGAGTTTGCCGAAGCCTCCCCCCTTTTCTGGCGCATCGCCTTCCCCCCCGAGGATTGGGATCCTTCCGAGCGAAAACGCCCCATCGCATCGCCCCCATCCAAGCGACCCTAAGCGGGCAGTCGGAAACGCTCCGAACGGAAAAGGGGGCGACCGTTGCGTGCCGGACGGCGTTGTGATATTTGTTACAACCATGTGAACGCCACGACAACGAGGAGGCAACGGATGCCGCTTTCGACGCACGATGTTCGGCAATCCCTATTGGCCCACGATCCCGAGTTTCGGCGCCTGGCCGAAGAACACTCCCGCTGCGAGTCCCAGCTAGAACAGATCGTTACACAGCTCTACCTTAGTTCCGAGGACCTGATTCAAGAAACTCAACTGAAGAAATTGAAGTTGCGGCTCAAGGACCAGATGGAATTGATGGTTACGCGCCATCAGCAAATCCCGGGGCATTAGCTCACCCGGCAGTCCCTCTGCATCTGTCGTACAATACCCGTGTAGCACTCGAATCTGGTCGGAATCGATCCCCCTTTTCGGCTGACGACAGCGGACCGTGGTTAAGGAAGGATACAAATTCGGCTTGCCGCTCCTGCTTGCGGGGTTGCTATGCCTCCTGCCGGGTTGGAGGTGGCTTGCCGGCACTTTCATTTTCCTGGGCTTATTCGTCTTCTACTTTTTTCGCGATCCGGAGCGAGAGATTCCCTCCGACCCGGACATCGTCGTTTCGCCCGCGGATGGTCGCGTGGTCGAAATTGTGAGCGAATCGCTGGACGGCCGACCCGGCCAGCGCCTGAGCATCTTTCTTTCCATCTGGGACGTTCACGTACAGCGGGCGCCGGTGGCCGGCTCGATCGCCGAAGTGGTCTACCGGCCGGGCCGCTTCTACGCGGCTTTGCGCAAGGCCGCATCGCTTCAAAACGAACAGAACATCATCTACCTTGACGCCCGCGCCGGAACGTTGGTTTTCAAGCAAATTGCCGGAGCGATTGCGCGCCGCGTGTTATGCTGGAGGCAGAAGGGCGAACAAATCGGTCTCGGAGAGCGTGTGGGCATGATCCGCTTCGGCTCGCGCGTGGACGTCTGGCTCCCGCCGGAAGCGCAGCTGGTCGTTCGGCGCGGTGAGAAGGTGAAGGGCGGGGAAAGCATCATCGCGAAATGGAATTCAACGACATAGACCCGATCGGCATGGAAGAGGACTACCGGCCCCGGCGCCCCTTCCGGAATCACCGGCTGCGTCGCGGCATTTACATTCTTCCAAGCATTTTTACCGTGGCGAATCTTCTCTGCGGGTACTATGCGGTCCTAGCCACTCTGGAAGGTTCCGTTTCAGATTTCGACAACGCCGCGCGGGCCATCGGCATCGCCATTCTTTTCGATTCCTTTGACGGCGCCATTGCACGGGCCATGGGCACGAGCAGCGAATTCGGCAAGCAATTTGATTCGCTGGCCGATGTGATCAGCTTCGGCATCGCCCCAGCGTTTCTGGCCTATGCCTGGGGGGTTCGCGCGGTAGCTGCCGCAAGCGCGTCGCCCGAGTTGCATCTGATTCAACTTGGCTGGCTCATTGGCTTCTTCTTCCTCGGCTGCTGCGCGTGGCGCCTGGCGCGTTTCAATATTCACGGCATGGGGGGCGGGAGCCGGTACTTCGTAGGCATGCCGACCCCGGCTGCGGCCGGCATGATCGCCGCGTGCGTGCACGGGTTCGCGAATCCGATTCAGGACGTGCGCGTCTCAATCCTCTGGCTCATCCTAGTGCTTGTGCTAGGCGTGCTCATGGCCAGCCAGCTGCGCTATTACAGCTTCAAGGACATTCAGTGGGCGCGCCGGCAGACCTCTGTGGCCGTTGTTCTGATCGTGCTGCTGATCGGCTCGATTGTGCTGTTCTCGCAGATCGTGCTGATGCTGATTGCCAGCGTTTATGTGATCCACGGCATCGTCGTGCAGATCGTTCGCTACGTCCGTCACCGCATCGCCTCCCGCGCCGCCTAAGATGTCCTCACCGTCGGGAAGGCTCTCTCGCGTTGCCATCGTCGGCGCTTCTTCCCTTCGCGGCAAGGAACTCAAGCAGACGCTTGAGGACCGCAACTTTCCCGCCGCCGACGTCGTGCTCCTCGACGAGAGCTTCTTGGCCGGAACTCTCACCGAAGCCGCCGGCGAGCCGACCTTCATTCGCGCTCTCGAAGAAGACAGCTTCGAGGGCGTTCGTATCGCATTCTTCGCGGGAAGTGAGATGGACGCGGAACGGAACTGGGCGGCCGCGCGCAACTCCGGCGCATCGGTAATCGATTTGACTGGGGCTGCCGCGGCCGAGCCCTCCGCCGCAACGCGCATTCCATCGCTCGCGCGAACCCTTCCCTCCCCCGGCCCGGACAAGAAGGACGATCGAGCGCGATTGTTCTACTCGCCGCCCTCGCCGACCATCATCGCTTGCACGGTCGCGGCCGCGCTGGGGACGTTTCATCCCAAGGGCATCGTCCTGCTTCTTTTCCCGCCGGTTTCCGAGCGCGACCAGGCCGGGATCGAAGAACTCGAGAGCCAGACCGCCAATCTCCTGTCCTTTCGGCCCATCGAGCACCCCGTGTTCGGCGCGCAAGTCGCGTTCAATCTGCTTTGGGAGAACGGCGAGGGCAGCCGCCCGAATCTTGCGGACGCCCGAACCGCCATTGCCCGCGATGTGGCTGCATATCTCGGAGACCGCGCCCGAGTTCCGGCAATTCAACTCGTGCAAGCACCCGTCTTTTACGGGTACGCTTTCGCTGCCTACGCCGGGTTTGACTCACCCCAGCCCTCCGAGCAACTTGAGGCGGCCTTCCGGAATCTGGGTGTGAGGGTGAGCGCGCCCGGCGAGCCGCCACCGAACAACGTCAGTGTGGCTGGCGAGGGCCAGATTCATCTCGCGCGCATCCCGAGCGACCGAAACGTCGCCGGCGGGGTCTGGCTGTGGGGCGTGGCCGACAATCTTCGCTTGGCCACAACCAATGCGGTTCGCATCGCGGAGGAGCTCGTTGGCCTTTCCTCGGACTGAGTGCCATCGTCTTGGCCGGTTCGCCGGTGTGATGCTCATTCTGGCGGCTTACGCGAGTGGCTGCGGCTACCACGTAGCGGGAACGCACTCGACTCTGCCCGCCAATTGGCGAACGATCGCCATCCCTGCATTCAAGAACGACACGACGCGCTATCGCATCGAGGAGAAGGTGACCGAAGCCGTCATTCGCGAGTTCATCGCCCGCACAAACTATCGAATCATCCAGGACCAACCCTCCGCCGATGCGGTCCTTCACGGCGAAATCGTTTCCGTCGACACTACTCCCATGCTGTTCAATTCGACCACCGGCGAAGTCACCCAAATGCTCGTGTCCGTGCATACGAAGGTCGAGCTGCTGGACAACAAATCGCAGAAACCCGTTTATCAGGCGAACGATATGGTCTTTCGTCAGGAGTATCAAATCTCAACGGACGCCCAAGGCTTCTTTCAGGAACAGGACCCCGCGCTTGGCCGCATGGCGCACGATTTCGCCGCCAAGCTGGTGGCCAATGTCATGGAAGGGTTCTGAACGTGCGTATCGGCTCTGGTTCGGAAAGCGCGCCGGCGAGGCGTACGTCGAGCGGCCAGTAGAAATCGAAGCGCGAGGATGTGTGTCGAGCATCGACAACCTAACCGCTCGCCTGGCGCGCCGCAAACCCATTCCCGCCATCGCGCTTATCGGTAGGGACGCCTACCTGCGCGATTTGTGCCGCAACGCAATCCTCGACGCGTATGTTCCCCCCGGGGCGCACGATTGGGGCGTTTCGCGCCTCTCCGTCCGCGATTCCGGATGGGACGCAGTTTTTGACCGTGCGCAGACCCTCCCCATGCTCTGCCCCTGCCAGGTGCTCTTTGTAGAGGACGTCCACTGGATCGAACGCCTGGGCGAGGAGGCTCGGGCCGAAATTGTGAAATCGCTCACGAAGTATTTTTCTTCGCCCGCGCCGTTCACCGTCATCGTTTTTGAAGCGGACTCGCTCGATGGTCGCCAGAAATTCACGAAACGCCTGGCCGAGCTGGCTCTCGTGGTCGAGCTCACCATCGGCGCAGAATCGGCGGCGACGCTGGCCATAGAAATGGCCCGCAAACTGGGAGCCGAACTCGATCGCTCCGCCGCAGTTCTGCTGGCCGAAATCGTCAATGCCGAGCCCGCGCGCATGCACACGGAGCTCGAAAAACTGGCGACCTATGTGGGACGCGCTGGCCGAATCACCACGAGCGAAGTTGAACTGCTCGTGGTTGCGGCGCGGAAGAACACGGTTTTTCAGTTTGCTGATCTGATCGCCGACCGCCAGCGCGACGCGGCCTTCGCGTTTCTCGATAATCTTCTTCGCGAAGGGGAGTCGCCGCCGGCCATCGTCGGCGCGCTGGCCTGGATGTACAGAAAACTTGTGGAAGCCTCGGGCCCGGCCTCGACCGGTAGCGGGTACCAACGTCAAGCGGCGAGGGAGGGTGGAACGGCTGGGGTGGCCGCGCGAGGGGCCCTGCGGCTGTCGCGGAAGAATCTTCTCGCCGGATTAGCTGCCCTGGCCGAAGCCGATCGCGCCCTGAAATCTTCAAACCCCGACCAGCGCGCCACGCTCGAATTTCTCGTGGCGCGCCTCACAGAGTAGAGAGAACGCCGTCCGCCTTCCGTAAGCTAAAAGAACGAAAGGATTTAAGATGCCAGGAAGCAGTTCTTACCCAGTCTTCTTGGCCTTCAGTAGGTTGAGTGCCAGTTGCAGTCGTGACTTGTATCGGTTCGCGGTATTCTCCTCGAGGGTGCGTTTCCGAATCGCTTTGTCCAGTTCACCAAAGGTGGCCGAGGCGAGCTTTTGAGCGCCGGCAAGATCGGCTGCGGCCAGAGCGGCGCGCATGCGACGGATGGCCGTGCGCACGCGCGTCCGGTTCATGCGGTTGACGGCCGTGCGTCGTGCTGTCTGACGAATATTCTTCAGTACCGATTTCGACCTCTTCTTCTGCTTTACAGGCGTGCCCTGCGGCATTCCATGCTCCTTAGTCAGTCAAGCTAGATGATCGAGAATATCCGACCCGCGTACGGGAGTCAATTTCGCCACCTTACGCGCATTGTCGCGCATTCTGTACCTTTGGCTCCGGAAAATGGGCCGACTGCGCAGGGGCCTCGCCAGGTGGGCGGCATCGCGCAGACCGGATGGATTTTGGGGCTGCTCGGGGCTAAGATACCAGCAGAGCCCGGCCCTCAGAGGGACAAGAATGCACAAGAACATCAGATTTGGAGTGCCCTGCTTCGCCCTGGTGCTGTTTTTCGCCTGCTCCCTCGTCGCGCGAGCACAAGACACCGGAACGCAGCAATCGACTTCGCAAGCACAAGCCCAGACCGCGATGCATCAGGGCCAACATGCAAATCGTCTGGAATGGTTGAGCAAGCAGCTGAACCTGACCGATGAACAGAAGGCCAAGGTGAAATCGATTCTGGGAGATGAAGGAAAGCAAATGCAGACTGCGCGTGAGGATACTTCGCTCAGTCAAGCTCAGAAGCAGGACAAAATGAAGGAGATTCACGCGAACGCCGATTCCCAGATTAACGACCTCTTGACCACTGACCAACAGAAGAAATTCGCCGAACTCAAGGCACAGATGAAGAGTCACCAAGGAACCAAGCCGGACGAACCCAAGCAACCCCAGTAATTCAAGCCAACAGGACGAGGATCCCCCGACGATCCTCGTCCGCTCCCCCTCTGGTCCAGGCACCCCTGGGAAGCAGTGCTCCGGGGTCCTCGGCGAGGATTTGTTCCTCAAGACACTATACGCAATCGCTGTCCACGCGCCGGAAGGGGGTCGTTCAAGCACGGAATCTATTTACGTGCCGGAGCGGGATGATTAGGGTTCCGGTCTGGGTTGTGGCGGGGCCCTCCACATCAAGCGCAAGGTCGTCACGGCCGTGCCGGCGTGCACGATCTGATGAAAGAGCATTCCCTTTCTCGCTAGGGCCGCATGCTGGTTACCGGTGAACTGAAGGTTGAATGTCTTGCCCCATTGCTGAAGCACCTTCCCGGTCGGGTCCTGGCCGATGACATAGATGATCAGAGTTCCCTCTCCTAGGTCGGTCGTCTGCGTCCATTGAACATTGTGGACCTCTTTCCTGGGGTCGCTCGAATCGGATTTGATGCTTTTCGTAACTTTCTGAACAACCTCGACGGCACGGCGGGGTTAAAGGAGGTAAGCCAGTGAAACAATGTCTATGCGAAAGGCTTTCCCTCTCGGCTTCTGTGGCCACGAGCTGTGCCTTCGCACAATTCCCAGGCCCGAAAGGTTCGCCTCGGTGACGCACTTCACCAAGCACGGTGAAGCGAACATTGCCCTCGACCGGCGGTTTTCGCGCAGGGAACTTCTCGCCGCGCTCGGTACACTCGCGGGGGGCTCGCTTTTTTGCGGATGTTCCAGTTCCGGCTCTTCGCCCGGCCCGGCGCCCCTCCCGATGCAGCCCGCTCCCTCTGGGCCGCTGACTCCCGCCACCGTGTCCGTTGCCAGCACGCAAACGGGAAACATGCCGGAGCAGTTTGTCGGGCTGAGTTATGAGAAGTCGAAGCTTTCGCAGCCCCTCTTCAGCGGCAGCAATGCGAATTTGATAGGGCTGTTTAAGCGCCTAGGCAACGGCGTCCTGCGCATCGGCGGCAACAGCGTGGACGAAACGAGCTGGGCCCCCAATGGTCCGGGGCAAACCAGCGGCCAGACTGCTCCCTCCGATGTGGACGCACTCGCCGCGTTTATCTCAGCCGTAGGCTGGCCGGTTCTTTACGGCGTCAATCTTGCGCAATCTACGCCTGCGGTGGCTGCCGCGGAAGTGGCGTATGCCGCCAAAGCACTCGGCCCGAGTCTTCTGGGTATCGAAATCGGCAACGAGCCGGACCTCTACGCGGGGCACTATTTCCCCTCCACGTGGACTTTTTCCGATTACCTCGCGCTATGGCAGTCGTTCCGAGCCGCCATCCTTGCCGAAACACCCGGCGTGCCCCTGACTGGGCCAGTCACGGCGGACGACGTCACGTGGTTCACTTCCTTTGCCCAGGCGGAAGCGAAAGCCGTCGTACTCCTCTCCATGCACTATTACCGGGCCAATGGACAATCTTCGTCCTCCACTATTCAGTTGCTTCTGAGCTACCCGGACACGACCCTGCAGAAAGAGCTGATGTCGCTGCTGGCCGCTTCCCAGGCGGCGGAGGTCCCCTATCGCATGGCTGAAACGAACTCGTTTTACAACGGGGGCGCGCCCAACGTGAGCGACTCCTACGCCTCGGCTCTGTGGGTTATCGATCATTTGTTCACCATCGCACAAGGCGGCAGCGTCGGCGTCAATCTCCACGGCGGGGGAGACAGCGACGGCTACACGCCTATCGCCGACAGTGATGGTGTCGTTCTCGAAGCCCGCCCTGAATATTATGGCGCTCTGCTGTGTGCGCTCGCCGGCCGAGGCGCTTTGCTCGCCACCACCATCACTGCGGGATCGCTCAACACCAGTGCGTATACGGTGCAAAATTCGCCGACGCAACTCAGCCTGATCATCAACAACAAGGATGCGATGCAGAACTTACAGTTCACGGTAACGTGCCCCGGCCTGGTCGAATCGGCTACGCTTCAATTGCTCGCCGGACCTTCACTCTCCGCCACTTCGGGCGTGACCATTCAGGGCAGCTCGGTTAATCCCGACGGCTCTTTTGCTCCGCAGTCCCCCTACGGTCTCTCGGTTTCATCCGACATGTTCACCGGCTACGTTCCTGCCGCCTCCGCTGCACTCATCTCCATCACGCTCGGCTGATTCGATGAGGGCGGCGGTCCGAGGCGCACAAGTCCGCGAATCGTTCCCCGCTGTCGCCTCCGAGGGGTGTTTTGGGCGGGAGCGCGTAGGTCAGTTTCAGGCGTGGTGTGTCTCATGCCGCCTCAATTTTTTCGTGCCCCCTGCCAGGAGTGCTAGACTTCCTCTGCGTCCTGAAACATTCAAGCTTTGGTTTTCGTAGTGATTGGGTAGAGAGTTCAGCGATGGCTGACGGCCGCCGATACCGCGGATCGATCGTGGGCGCGATGATTCTGATCGCCGTGGGGATATTTTTCCTCGCCGTCAACTTGCGTCCCAATATCAACCCTTGGCCGATTCTTTTCCGCTACTGGCCGTTGATTCTGATTTTCATCGGCGTGGGAAAGATATTTGATAGCTTTGTTTTTCGGGATCGTACCGGCGCGCCCGCCGGCGAGCATTTTTCCGCGGTTTCCCTTGCGCTCCTCGCTCTGATTCTGGTTTTCGCCCTGGCTATCTGGCGCGGTCATGAGCTTCGCGGACGCGACATCATGCACGACACGCACGCGGTCGAGGTCATGGGAGCCCAGGAAGTCAGCGCCAATGTCGAAATGCCCGCCGGCCAACTCACCGTCTCGGGGGGCAACACGCGCCTGCTCGATTCCGATTTCATCTATAACGAAGCGGAGGGAAGGCCTTCGGTCGTTTATGACGTTTCCCAAGGCCACGGCCGGCTAACTATCACGCAGCAGGGCCACCACGTGCATTTGGGCGCGAACCACAACACCTGGAACCTGCATTTTGGCGGCAACGAACCGCTCGATTTGAAACTGACGATGGGTGCCGGCCAGAGCGACTTGAAGTTCCGCGATTTGAATCTGCGCCGTCTCGAGATCAGCATCGGCGCAGGCCAAATGAACCTCGATCTCAGCGGTCCGCGCACCACGAACCTGGATGCGGTGATCGAGGGCGGAGTCGGGTCGGGAAGCATACGTCTCCCGAGAGATGTCGGGGTGCGCGCGCACGCGGAAGGGGGCATCGGGTCGATCACGACCGACGGCCTCACCTCCGACGGCGACGCCTACGTCAACTCCGCCTACGGCAAATCGCCCATCAGCATCAACCTCGAAATCCACGGCGGCATCGGCCAAATCACCCTCACCCTCGATTAGCTCTCAGGTCTCGAGGTCGCCGCGCCAGCGCTTCTCCGCAGCGGCTCTGCGAAGTCTCGCATGCGAAGTCTCGCATTGACACTTTGCCCTTCCACCTTTACGCTACGCCGCGGATGCCCGTATATCCAAGGCGGCCATCGGGGCGATGGGGTGATCAAGCGCGACGAAATTGTGAAGCTGCTGGAGTCGGTAGGGGCCATCCGCCAAGGGCACTTCGAACTGTCGAGCGGCCGACACAGCGGAACGTACGTGCAGTGCGCCCTCGTGCTGGCCCATCCGCAACACGCCGAAGGGCTTGGCCGCGCCCTGGCCGACCTTTTTCGCGACCATGCGATCGCCTGCGTCGTCTCTCCCGCGCTGGGCGGCGTAGTCGTCGGACACGAAGTCGGGCGCGCCCTCGGTGTGCGGGCGCTTTTTGTCGAACGCGACCGCTCCGGCCAGATGGCCCTGCGCCGAGGCTTCGAACTGAGTCCCGGTGAACGGGTGCTCGTGATCGAAGACGTGTGGACCACGGGCGGCTCGACGCGCGAGACGATTGGCGTCGTCGAACAGGAGGGAGGACTCGCCGTCGCCGCCGGCGCGATCATCGACCGCAGCGGGGGACGCCTAGAACTGAACGTTCCCGCCCGCGCCTTGCTCGAAATGGATGTTCCCAGCTATGAGCCGGACGAATGTCCCCTGTGCCGGGCCGGCAGCATCACGACGCGCCCTGGCTCCCGCTTCTCCCGCGCCCGTACCTGAGCATCGCTCGTTTCGCCCATCAGGGACTCAGAAGCAGAGTGATCTGTGTCTGCGTGGTGGTCCGCCCAACGTTATGAATGCGCGAGCCGCTGCTAGCGCTCACGATCTGATAGTCCATGTCTTGCGTCGCCGTCTGCGTTGAGCTCACCAGCCATCCGCTGCCGAGCGAAATCGACTCAAGGCTCTCGCCCGACCCGGTCCACTTGCCCGATGTCCGAAGTCCGTTGTGAAGATAGGAATCCGGCGTTCGATCGTCGCGATCGGAGCCGTGCCGAACGATGGTGAATCGCGTCAGCAGGACGGCGCAGTCGCCAAGCGCGAACGCCCCGGTGCTCGACTTCGGAGCCGACACCGCGCACGGCTCGTTGCGCAGGTAGGTCGAGTCGTTGCGCCAGAATAGCCCGGTGAGCGGCATGTCGGTGAGCGCTCGTTCGTCGCTCCACTTTTGTCCGACCACGATGCCGGCCGCGGGCACGGTTGAGGGAAGGCACAGGAGCCGCACCCAGGAGAGCACGCGCGAGGCGACTTCGCGGTTCGCCGCGATCTTTTCAAGTCCTTCGACGCCCCTTGCATCTGCCCCCGCCACGGTGAGGTCAAACGACCGACCTTCGAGCTGGTCAATGCCGTCGTCGAGGGCTGCGGCCGCAGGGGCGTACGCGTCGGCCTGCGAATCGGCCCGAGCCTGCTCGAAGGTGGCCCGGAAGTGAATCGCGGGCGGCGAGTCAGGCCCGCCAGGCTGTACCTCGAGAACGTCAAGACGCACGACGATGCTGGTCGATTGCTGGTACTGTGTTGCGCCCTCGGGATTAATGATCGGCGTGGTAGTGTGCTCGTTCGAGTCGGTGCGACTGTCGATGCTGTAGCGTAGCGTGGCGCCCTTGACGAAGTGCGGCGCGGGCTCGAAACGCTGGGCGGTCGATCGCGCGGGGGAGGGCGGCGGCAAAACCAGAGCTATTGCCAGCATAAGTCGAAAACTTGACGCGATTTGCATCCAGCAGTTGACGCTAGCACATGCGGCAAAACCAGGCAAACGGGCTACCGACGATCGCTCGCAAGGGGCGGCGGCACAGTAAGTTGCGAAACTTCAGGCGAGTGGATGGTTCCGCTGATGTGGTATTCGACGGGCGAATCGAGGGCGCGCAGACGCAGGTCCAGCCTGCGCGCGTAATCGACCGAGCCACCACCTCGCCACGAGGAGCCCCCGCCCGACAGCAGCACATCCTCGAGCTCGATCTGGCCGCTTCGACAGCTGAAGGCTGCCGATCCGTCGCGAAAGGTTGTCGAGGGCGAGGGAGGCTGCGCGTGGGAAGTGGCTGCCGACCCGCCTAGGTCCACTCCCTCGACCGCAAGTTCGTTCGCCCGCGCCGTTCCCCGGCATTCGAATGAGGACAGTAGGTCGGCACGAGTCGCGCCACGCAGACCGATCATCATCCTCGCCGAAACGGAGCCCGTCAGCAGATTCGTCAGGGCAGGAAACTGGCCGGAGAGTGTCGAAAGGTTGACCCCAGAGAATTCAAGTGCGCCTCGATACCTCGGAGTGAGGCCAAGGTCGGCTTCGAGCGAGCCCACAAACGAACCGCCGTAAAACTTGCCGTCGAGCTTGGAGAATTCTAGATGCCGGCCATCGAGGGTCAACTGGCCGCGAAGCCGATGAACGGCCACGGGAGCCAGGGTAAGTTCGCCGAGTTCCAGGCGTCCACGAGCACGAATGCCGATGTTATTCGCGGTCGCTGGCCGCGAATTGAGGAAAGGGAGCATGCGATCCAGAAACGTTTCGCGCCAGCGCGGATCGAGCCAGCGATCAAGATCGACTGTCGAAAGCGCGTCGCCAGAAACGGCAAACTGCCAACCGGCAGAGAGGTCGTGCTCGAACGTGCCGGTCCAGGCTGTGCCAAAGGCTTCGGCGCCGATCAGAACGGCATGCGTCGCGTCAGGCTTCAATTCGGTGCGGGCGCGAATCCTTTCGACGGGCAGGTTTAGAAACGGCAGGCGCAGAGAGGCGCCGGCGGTCGGCGTGCCCCAGTCGATCGAGCCGGTGAGGCTTGTGTGCAGCGGGTCTCCCGATCCCTGCCACTCAAGGTCGCATCGCGCGGGGCCCGCCATGTCCCACCCGCGGACGAGGTCCCAGCCAAGCTCCTTCGAGATGGCGGCAACATCACGAACCTGCCCGGTGCTCCCCTGGATGCGCAGGCGGAACCATTCGAGATCTCCTTTCGCCGTACCCTCGACGCGGAAGGAATGTCCAGGTCCGCCGATAGTCAGAACGGCGGATGAAAGAGAGAGGCCTTTTTCACGATCGTAGCGGGCCAGAACGTCCGAGGCGCGAAGCGTTCCGCGAATTCCGTTCGCGGATAGCGTTCCATGCGGAAGGTTGAATGTCGCGGTTTCAACCCGCGGCGGCCATGGTTCGAGATTCACGCCCGCGCGCGCGAAACCATCCAGGGCAACCCCGTCGCGAATGCCGGAGTGGAACGCTCGAGCCCAGGCCAGCAGGTCGGCGAGGCTCAGCGCCTCGGAAGTGACGCGCAACTCCGAGCGGCGGAAATCGGTCGAGGACCAGTCAAGTGCTCCCTCGAGGCGAGCGGACGAGAAGGGCGCCTCAATTCGCGCCTCCCTCAGGTCGATGCGAGAGCCGGTCGAGTCGAGCACGCCGGAGGCCTGAATGTTCACCGATGGATTGTCGCCGCGAAGCGCCAAGTCCCAACGGTGCAGCCGGCCGAGCGTTGCTTTGCCGGCCAGCAGCCAGGAATCGCCCTCCGTGCGCGCGGAGAGCGATACGTCCAAGCTGCCGCGCACGCCGTAATCGCCGCCGCGGGACAGACGCAAGACATCGCTGATCGAGGCGTTGCTGCCATCGAGCTCGAGGCTAGCCGGGCGGAGCCGGGACGATGTTCCTCCCAAGTCTCCGACCAAGTGCAGGACCCCGGGTTGCTGCACGACGATTGCCGCCCGCGCCGGCACGGCGACCAGATCGAGGCGCCACCGACCGCCACCGGCCGACTCGAGCGTGGCGGTCACGTCGACCAGAGCGAAGGGCAGTTTTTCATCCGCGTGCTTGAAATCAATGCGCCCCCCGCGCACGGTGATCTTGCGGAAGGTCGGAGCCGGAGTAGGCCGAGAGGCATGGCCCGGTGCCGAGCTTGGGGCGGCGGGTCGCGGCAACCACTCGGCGAGATTCCAGTCCCCGTCCGCATTGCGAACCAGATTGAGGCTGGGTTTCTCGAGCGAAATGGTGCCGAGTTCAAGATGTCCAGAGAGGAGACTGTGCCAATGGACACGCGCAATCAATGAATCGGCGCGCAAGAAATACTCGTTGCCGAAGCGGGGATCTTCGCCGACGGTGATCGCATAGGCTTCCAGGGTGGGGCCCGTCCAAAAGCTGAAGGAGTAGCCGCCGACCGTAACGGGTCGTCCGAATGAGGTCTCCAGGCGCGCGGTCACGCGGCGCTTGAGCGAGGTGTGCTCGATGGACAGTGCCAGTCCAACTCCCGCGAGCCACAGACCGATCACCGCCAGGAGAATCCATCCCAGCCAGCGGAAGCGGCTTCGAACGAGCCGCGCGGCCCCCCGCGCGGACAGTCGTCGGGTCGGGAGAGTCAGCATCGGTTCGGTGATGGATTGGGACACGGTGCTTTGGGCGCTCGGCCGGAAGTTGTCCGTATCAGCCTAAGCGGGTTGGCCTGATCTTGCAACAGGCGCGAAGCGGCGACGGGGTTGGACCCCGGAGCGCCCGACTTAGTGCACTTCGCGAAGCATGCGGTGCCAGCGGGTTCGCGTGGGCAGGTGTAATAGGGTTAGGGCGATGCCGCGCAGCGTGCCGCTGACGGCACGGTCCGTGTAGTCCTCTGAGGTGGCTTCAACGGACCAGTAAATCACCATGGGGCGCCCCATGATGGCGTCGCGGGGGACGAAGCCCCAGTAGCGGCTGTCCCAGCTGTGATCGCGATTGTCTCCCATGACGAAGTAGCGATTCTCGGGCACGACGAGTTCGCCGTGCTGAACGTAGTCAAGGATGGTGTCCACCCACTCCGGGCGCAGGCCGCCTTGGAAGTCGTAAGGGTCAGCGGGAGGGAAATTGTCGTCAAAGGGATCACCGGACATGACATCGTGCACAACGTAGGGCTCTTCGAGAAGCTTCCCGTTGACGTAAACGCGTTCTCGCACAATGCGAATGCGATCGCCGGGTGTGCCAATCACGCGTTTTACGTAGTGCGGGTGATCGTCAAAGGGATACTTAAACACGATGATGTCGCCGCGGCGGATCGCACGATAGGGCAGGAAGGCTTCATACCACGCACCGCGACCTCCAAAGAGGAACTTGTTCACCAGAAGGTGGTCGCCAACGAGCAACGTCGGCTCCATCGATTGCGAGGGGATCTTGAAGGCCTGCAGAACGAATGTGGTGCCGAAAAGCGCGATGAGAATGGTGACCAGCAGAGATTCGACATAATCGACCAGGCTCGGCGATCGATCGAAGACCCGGGCAGCCGCCGCCTGCGAGAGCTGCTCAGCCGCCTCCTTAGTTTCCCCCCCGGTCGTCTCCAAGGTCTCCATTTCAGGTGATGGCATCGCGCGACTCGAGTTGGCCGAGGGCCAACATGGCCGCCGATTGTTCGGCTTCCTTTTTGCTGCGGCCCTGCGAGGCCGCGAGCCGGCGGCCGGCGTGCCACACTTCGACTTCGAAAATCTTCTCGTGCTCGGGGCCCGACTCGCTGCTCAAACGATATTCAACTGCGCCCAGAGCGCGGCGTTGCAGCCACTCCTGGAGCGCCGACTTATAGTCGGAACGCTCGAGGCCGTCCATGTGAGCGGTCAGGGCCGGTTCGAGCAGCGTGCGATCCAGGAATTCGGCGGCCGCAGCTAGCCCCGCGTCCAGATAGATCGCCCCAACAATGGCTTCGTACGCGTCGGCGAGCAGCCGCTTCTTTTCCCGCCCGCCGGTTTTCTCCTCGCCCGGACCGATGCGCAGGTGCGTGCCGAGCTCAAGCTTGCAGGCGGCCCTGTGAATCGAAGACTCGCTCACAATGCGAGCCAGGCCCTTGGACAGCTTCCCCGAATCCCACTCCGGAAAAATGCGGAAGAGTCGCTCGCTGGCGATCAGGCCCAGGACGCGGTCACCCAAGAACTCCAGGCGCTCGTTGTCGACGCCGCCCGAATTCCCGCGATTAGAACGGTGCGTGAGGGCGCGTTCCAGGCGCTCGACACGTTCGAAGCGATGGCCGAGCCTCGCTTCGAGTTGGTCGCGCTCGTTCTGGGTCATGCCGTCAGTCTGTCACAGCCCTATTTCTGCGGCGGGGCTGCTTGCACTTTTGCCTTGTCCGCCTGTTGCTTGCATCGGTCCTGCAACGGCCCGGGGATCTGCGCGCATTTTTGAAACGCGTCCGCGGCGTCGTTATAGCGCTTCAGGTTGTTGAGGTCGATGCCCATGACGAGGAAATCCACGGGGTCGGTCTGCTCGCCTGCGGTAGCCTGCTCTAACTCCTTGACCGAATCTTCCGCCTTCTGTTGGCGGAAGTAGACGAGCCCAAGACCGCTGTGTGCCATGGATTCGTAGCGCGCCTTCGCACTGGCAAACTGCTCGTCCGTAAGCGCCGGGGGTTTCGGCAGCTTGGGGATAATCTCCAGCGCGTGCTTTTCGTAGCTCTCCGCTTTCTCCAGGCGGCGCTGCGATTCTGGATCGTTCGGGTCGTAGGAGTGCGGAATGACCCAGCCGGCCAGAACGAGGACGGCCACGTCGTCAGGGTTGAGAGCCAAAGCCTTGTCGGCGGCCGCGTACATTTTTTCCGGCTGCTGCTTGTTGTAATAAGCGTTTGTCAGACGACCATAGACGGTTTCATCGTACCGGCTTTGGGGATACTGCTTGACGAAGGCCTCCCCGAGCTCGATCTGCTTGTCGTAGTCGTCCGGCTTGAGATCAAAGAACTCCTTGTAGGCCTTCTCTTCCTCAGGATCGACTTTGGGGGCTTCGGCCGGGGTTGCGGGTTGCTGCTGGCCCTGGAGGGTGGGAGCGCCCTGCTGCTGCGGCTGTTGTGGTGGGGGCGGCGTGCTCTGCTGCTGGCCCTGAATGCCCGGTGATAGGACGGCCAGGGCCACCCCAAGCGCTGCGACCACGATTCCCGTCATGTTTTTCATCTTCACACCCTCACTTCTCGACTGCCGGACATTCTCGTGCTCCCGGGTTTAGGGCTGCTGCGGACGACTGGCGGCTTGGCCTGGGGGTTGATAAGCCGATTCTACTCCACGCTGTGCCGCAACGCGCGCAGATTCAGGAGCGCCAATCACCGCCAGCGCCGCCTGATACTCGCGAATCGCCGATTCGCGGTCATCTTCGACGTCGAAGATGCGGCCCAGATAAATATGCGACCAAGAAAGAAGAGCTGGGTCGACCGTATGCCCCGGTTGCGAGCCTTCGACGGGAGTCGACGCGGTGATCAGCTTCTCGAAGTATCTCTTCGCGCTATCGGCATCGCGGTCGAGGACGGAAGCAATGGCCATCCCGTAGAGCGCCCGAGGCTGGTTGGGGTCTTTTTCGAGCACTTGTCCAAACGCACCTTTGGCCTCCGCGACTTGTTTGAGAGCGATGGCCCGGTCGCCTTTGGTGAGCAGGCTCCCTTCGTCGGTGCCGTTCGATTCCGAGGAAAACGAGCCGTGCTTCAGCGGAGGAGTCGTTTCCGCGGCGGCAAACTTGATGTTTTGCAGGCGCGCCTGTTCCTCCTTCAGGTTGATCCCGGCGATGAGATCGGGGAAGTAGTACTGCAGGGCCGGGACATCCTTCTCGTACTTGAGCAAACCTTCCAGGAAAGGCCGCACGAGGATATACCCGGACCGGTCGTCACTGGCGAGCACGGTTTCTTGCTGGTCTGGCGGGAGCCGCCGCAGCCGCAATTCGACGGCCTTGATGAAACATTCGTCCGCGAAACCGACGATATCGTCGCGATAGTCGGCGGGGAGTCGCGGCGCGCGGCCGGCGATCTCAAGCAGCGGGCTCATAGCTTCGATATTGTTTTGGTACTGCAAGGGAAAGCGATCGAGCATGAAGTGCAGATAGGCATGCTGAATGTCGCCGAGCGGAAGCGGGTTTGGCGTGCCGATGACGATCGAATAGGTGTCGCTGTAATTGCGAAAATTCGTGTGATTGCCGACCAGCGGTTCGACGTATACGGTGAATGTGCGACCGTGAGAGGTCTCGAGGACCTGACGAAGGTAGGCGTTCGTGGCCATCACGATTTTGCGGACGGGGGCATCATAGAGCGACTGGGCGCGCTCGTACTCGGGCTCGACCTGGCTCCATCGATCGGCCAGATGAGCTTCGCGAAAGAAATTCGACAGAATGTCCTGGAAATCTTCGATGGTCAGCACGTCGGGCGGAAGCAGGTCGCGATCATAAAGAAACTGAAATTGCGGCGGCGGGCCAACCACCAGAGCAAACGTCACGTAGCGCGAGAGCGTTTCATCGGCGTTGGTGAACTGATGCTCGCGGTAGAACTTCCGCAGCGCGTCCGTAGCCGGTCCCTGCATTTTCAACAAGTCGGCGCGCAAACGAAGCCGGCTCGGCATTTCCGCGAGGGTACTGTCGTCGGCTTCGAACCCGGCCGCATCGAGCGCGCACATTGTGGCAAACAGCGACTGGCTCGATTCGACGCTGATACCCGAATAGTTGGCGACCGACGGTCCCTGGCTAGGTGCGGCCAGGACGGCAACGGCCAGGATCATCAAAGCGGCCAGAAACGGCGGCGCAAGACAACTGTGGACCCACTGTCGGATCGGGAAACTCCTCTGCGTGTGACTTCCCTGCGTTTGAACCGCTGGGAGGCCGCGCGGGTTGCATCGCGAGTGGCCGGTTCGCGACCACTCTATCGAGGGGCTGCGGGGGAGTCAAGAAACGCTAGCCGGCCGTAACCCCGGACAGAGTCCAGCAAACGAGGGCGCGAGTTCGACGTCTAAACCGACGCCAGCCTGCTAGAATGCGGGACACGACAGACGGGGGTGTTGCCGGTCGCTCAACAGTCGCCCATTTCCCCTCGGAACCAGGAGGTAGGCATGGCTTCGTTTTCATTCCAAGTGAATGGAAAGGCGCAGACGATTGACGCCGATCCCGAGACCCCGTTGCTTTGGGTTCTGCGCGACAACCTGAATTTGACCGGAACGAAGTTCGGCTGCGGGATCGGCCAGTGCGGCGCGTGCACCGTTCATCTCGATGGCAGTCCCACGCGCTCGTGCTCGATTGCGATTTCCGACGTCGCCGGGAAAAGCGTAACCACGATCGAAGGGCTCTCGCCTGACCGAAGCAGCGCCCTTCAGCAGGCCTGGATTGCCGAGCAGGTGCCGCAGTGCGGCTACTGCCAGTCGGGGCAGATTATGTCTGCCGCGGCGCTGCTGGAGAAGAATCCAAGGCCATCCGATGCCGCCATCGACCGCGCGATGTCCGGCAATATTTGCCGCTGTGGAACCTATCTGAGGATTCGGCAAGCCATTCATCGCGCTGCAGGCCAGTTGCGCGCGCCGACGACGCCCAGCGGAGCGTCAGGGCAAGGAGGACTTCGATGAGCTCAGGAGGGATTCGCCCCAGCCTCAGCCGGCGCCATTTTCTGAAGACGGCCGCCGCCAGCGGCGCGGCGCTGGTCATTCCCTTCAGCTGGGTGCCGGCGGCCCTGGGAGGAGAGGACCAGGAGAAACCGCGGGTCAATCCGTTCAACGCCTGGGTGCACATCGACGCGAACGGCGACGTGACGCTGATCACCCCAAAGTCGGAAATGGGACAGGGCGTGCTGACCTCGCTCGCGATGATTCTTGCCGATGAACTCGAAGCCGATTGGACACGGGTGCGCGTCGAACACGCCGAAACCAATCCCGAGATCTATGATCTCGGGACGGGCGGCAGCGGAAGCATTCTCGGATCCTATTTGCCGATGCGCCAAGCAGGCGCGGCGGCCCGCGAGATGCTCATCAGCGCCGCGGCAGAGACGTGGGGCGTCAGCCGCCTAACGTGTCATGCGCGCCAGGGCCGAGTGATTCACAATCCGCGCGCGCACACGCTGACCTACGGCGAACTGGTCGAGAAGGCGTCGAAACTGCCCGTGCCGGACCTCAATAAAGTCCCGCTCAAGAATCCGGACGAATTCCGCTACATCGGGAAAAACATGCCGCACGTTGAGCTGCCGACCAAAGTCGACGGCACGGCTCGGTTCGGAATTGACGTGCGCGTGCCCGGGATGTCCTACGCCGTCATTGCCCGGTGTCCCGTCTACGGCGGCAAGGTGAAATCCTTCGATGCCAGAAAGGCCAAAGCTGTGCCGGGGGTTCGCGACGTGGTTGAGATTGCGGCAGTTACCCCGGACTGCCACACCTTTGGCGGAATTGCCGTGGTTGCCGATTCGACTTGGGCGGCCATGAAGGGGCGTGAAGCATTAGAGGTTGATTGGGACTTGGGCCCGACGGCCAGCGAGAATACGGCCGCGCTGCGCGACCAGCTGCAGTCCCTTACCGCCTCGGCGGGCAAGGTCATCCGGGCCGATGGCGATCCCGACGCTGCGCTGGCTGCTGCGGCGAGCAGGAAAGTCGAGGCGGAGTACGAGCTTCCCTTCCAGGCACACGCCACCATGGAGCCCATGAACTGCACGGCGGACGTTCGCGCCGATCGCGCGGAGATTTGGGCTCCGACGCAAAGTCCAGATTGGATTCAGGGTACCGTGGCCGGGGTGCTGGGCCTCAAGCCGGCTCAGGTGAATGTACATACGACGCTGATGGGCGGCGGATTCGGGCGACGCTATCACACTGATTTCGGTGTCGAGGCCGCGCAGGTGTCGAAGGCCGCTGGCAAGCCAGTTCAGGTGGTGTGGACCCGCGAGGATGACATCCAGCACGATTTTTACCGCCAGGCGTTTCATCATCGGATGTCCGCAGCGCTCGATGATGAGGGAGGGGTGCGGGCCTGGCGGCACCGCATCGCCTCGACCTCGATCGCGGTTTTCTGGCGGCCGAATCCCAAGCCCGAGGAATCGGAGCTGGGAGGAGCGCTCTGGCCGCCTTACACGACCAGCAGTTTCCGACTGGAATATGCTCCAGCGAAATCCGGTATACCCGTGATGTGGTGGCGGTCGGTCGAGGAGTCGAGCAGCGGGTTCGCGGTCGAAAGCTTTATCGACGAGCTGGCCGCAGCGGCGAAGATTGATCCGCTCGAGTATCGGCTGCGGCTGCTCGGAGGCGCCCCGCGCAAGGTCGGGCATGCGGAATCCCCCGACGACATTCCGCTCGATACCGGCCGTTTCAAAGGCGTTCTCGAACTTGCCGCGCAGAAAGCGGAGTGGGGCAAACCCACCGCAGCCGGCCAAGGTCGCGGCATCGCGGCGTTCTACTCCTTCAATACGTATGCGGCGCACGTGGCAAACGTTTCGATCGAGCGCGGCGGGAAGTTGCGCGTGAACCGAGTCACTTGCGCGGTCGATTGCGGCCAGGCCGTCGATCCGAATGGCATCAAAGCCATGATGGAGGGCGCCGTGGCCTATGCGCTCTCGGCCATGTTCAATGAGATTACGATCGAAGGCGGGCATGCCAAGCAGAGCAACTTCGACACGTACGATCTTGTTCGGTTGCGCGATATGCCAGAAGTCGACGTGCACATCGTGCCGAGCACGGCTGCGCCGACCGGGCTGGGCGAGCCCGGTCTGCCTCCCCTGGCGCCCGCCGTGGCAAACGCAATCTTCGCCCTCACCGGCAAACGCCTACGGCGGTTGCCGATCCGCCCGTCCGATCTGGTTTAGGCGCGAGACAGGCCGTCTGGTTCTGGTTCGTCAGCGGCGCAACCGACACCGACACGAGCCGCCATTGCACAGTTCCGGGCGCGTCTGTTAGCATGAGGCTTGCTGTGGGCTGCATCCCGCTGGATGGGAGCGGCACCGGAGGCAAACATGAGTCGAGCACCACTCTCGGGCAACGGGAAAGTCACGGTGCCCGAGATCCTCTCGCGCAAGTCCGCGGCTGAAACCCGGACGGAAAACAGAATTACCTGCCTGACCGTCACCGATTATCCCGTAGCGAGGCTTCTCGACGAAGCGGGCATCGACATCCTGCTGGTGGGCGATTCGCTCGGCATGGTCGCTCTCGGGTACGAAAACACCCTGCCTGTCACGCTGGACGAGATGCTGGTGTACGTGCGGGCGGCGCGCCGCGGGACCCGGCACGCCCTGCTGGTTGCCGACATGCCCTACGGCAGCTATCACGTCTCGATTGAGGAATCGGTGCGCAACGCGATTCGGCTCGTGAAGGAAGGCGGAGCGGAGGCGGTCAAGATCGAAGGGGGCGAGCGCCGCATCGAATTGATTGCGCGGCTCGTGGACGCGGAAATTCCGGTGATGGGCCACGTCGGCCTGACGCCGCAATCGGTGAACTCCCTGGGTGGGTTCCGCGTGCAGGGGAGAGCACCGGACTCGGCGCGGCAGGTCGAACGCGATGCGCGCGCCGTGGAAGCCGCCGGCGCCTTTGCCGTGGTGCTCGAATCGGTGCCCCGCGAGCTCGCCGCGCGCATCACGGAGAAGCTGTCCGTTCCAACCATCGGCATTGGCGCGGGACCGGACTGTGACGGCCAAGTGCTCGTCTTCCACGATTTCGCCGGCTTGACCATGGAGCACGCGCCGCGGTTCGCGCGCCGATACGCGAACCTGGCGACGGAGATTTCGCGTGCCGCGTCACAATACTTGGGCGACGTTCGCGCCGGCCGATTTCCGTCCGACGCCGAGTCGTATCACTCCTCGGCAGAAGTTCGCACCGAGCTTGAGCGCCAGCGAACGTAATCGCCGCGGGCAAACGAGCGGATCGGGAGGCTCCCATGACCGTAGAGGATTTTCAAGTGCTGTATGAATACAATTCGTGGGCGAATCACCGCGTGATCGAATCCTGTGCGCAGCTGAGCAACGAGCAGTTCACGCGCAATCTCGGTTCGAGCTTTGCTTCCGTGCGCGACACGCTGGCACACATCTATGGCGCGGAATGGCTTTGGCTCGAGCGCTGGCAGGGGCGCGTCCCGTCGTCGTTGCCGGCGCCGGCTGATTTCCCCGATCTGACGAGTCTGCGCGCGCGCTGGACCGAGCAGGAGCGAAAACTCAGGGACTATATCCGGTCGCTCACCGGGAGCGAACTCCAGCGCGTCATCCAATACAAGAACACGAAGGGCGTGCCGTTTGAGGGGCCGATCTGGCCCATGCTGCAACACGTCGTGAATCACGGCAGCTATCATCGAGGACAGGTCACAACACTCTTGCGTCAGCTTGGCGCGCAGCCGGTCTCGACTGACCTGATTGCGTTCTATCGCGAGCGCGCCGCGCAAGCCTCGGCGTGACACCGCCTCGGCGGTGTCCGCCTCGCTCGAGGTCTGCCCGGGGTCGCCGCCATCCCCGCCATGGAGACCATTCACACGATTGAGTGGATGAAGCAGACGGCGCGCGAGGCGCGCGGGCGAGAACGCCTGATCGGTTTCCTCCCGACGATGGGCGCACTGCACGAGGGCCATCTGTGCCTGGTGCGCGAGGCGCAGAGGCGGTGTTCGCCGGTTGTCGTTTCGATTTTCGTGAACCCCAAGCAGTTTGGACCATCCGAGGATCTCGAGAACTATCCCCGCAATTTCGAACGCGATCGCTCGATGCTCGAAGAGATGCGCGTCGATTATTTGTTTGCGCCCTCACCCGCAGAGATGTATCCGAGCGGGTTTCAGACCATGGTGTCCGTCGAGGGCTTGAGCGAGCGGCTCGAAGGGCGGTCGCGACCGGGGCATTTTCGCGGGGTCACGACCGTCGTTCTGAAGCTTTTCGAAATCGTGCAGCCGCACTTCGCCTTCTTCGGGCGCAAGGACGCGCAGCAGGCCCAGATTGTGCGGCAAATGACGCGCGACCTCGCCCTCGACACGGAAATTGTGGTTGGCCCGCTGGTGCGCGAGGCCGATGGGCTGGCCATTTCGTCCCGGAACGTGTATCTCAAACCGGATGAGCGCAAAGCCGCGACCGTGCTCTGTCGGTCTCTTGAGGAGATGGCGCAGGAAATCAAGCGCGGTGAGCGGGATGCGGCTCGCTTGCTTGGGAAGGTTCGCCAAGTGATCGGCGGCGAGCGAGCCGTGCGCCTCGATTATGCGGAAATGGTCGATGCGGAAACCTTCGAGCCGCTGGGGAGCCTCGGGAAGAGTTGCTATGTGCTGATCGCGGCTTTCGTCGGCGGCACCCGCCTGATCGACAACGCCCTGATCGAGTCCCGCCCCGATTTGCTGAGGGTTTCCTTGTAGCCTCCGGCGTTTCAGGTCCCCGCCCTACATTTCAGCAGGGCCCTCAGTCCTACGTGGGGAGCCAGCCCGGCGCTCTCGGGGAGAATCGTCTCGCGCGAAGGTCGCTTGGTCAGGAACTCACGGCATAGGACTCGGCCCCGCGCAGGGCAGCGAGAACCTCTTCCGCGTGGCCTTTGGGCGTGACGTTGTCCCACGCTTTGCGAATTGTGCCGTTCTCGCCGATCCAGAACGTCATGCGCACGATGCCCAGGAAGGTTTTGCCCAGGAAGGATTTCATGCGCCGCGCGCCGTAGGCTTCGATGACTTTGAATTCCGTGTCGGCGAGCAGGGGAAAATTCAGCTTGTGCTTGGTCTTAAAGCGAGCCTGCGCTTCCACGGTGTCGCCGCTACAGCCGACGATCGCGGCGTTGAGCTTCTGGAACTTGTCGATGGCGTCGCGAAACTCGGACGCTTCGTTCGTTCAACCAGGCGTGTTGGCTTTCGGGAAAAAATAGAGAATCAGATTCTTGCCGCGAAAGTCGGCGAGGGACAGGGTCTTGCCCTCGTCAGAGGTGGCCTCGAAGTCCGGAGCCTTGTCACCTTCATTGAGCGTCACGTTTCGGTCTCCAGCCCCATATACGGGTACTACGCAAGGATCCGCTTCAGGATTTCATTCACAAGCTGCGGATTTGCCTGGCCGCGCGTCTCGCGCATGACCTGGCCCACAAAAAACTTAAACACACCTTCATTGCCGGCGCGATATTTCGCAGCGTTTTCCGGGTCGCGCGCCACCACGGCACGCCCGATTTTCTCGATGGCGGCGGCGTCGGTGATCTGGGCGAGCCCCTCGGAGGCCACGATATCGGCCGCCCGTTTGCCGCTGTCGAACATCTTGGCGAAGACCCTCTTGCCGCTGGCGGCAGTGATCTCGCTTCGGTCGATTCGGCTCAATAATTCGGCGAGATCGGCGGGATCAACCGGGCATTCTGAAATATCCTTGCCCGCATCCCTCAATCGCCGCAACAGTTCGCCGGAGATCCAGTTGGCCGCGGACTTGGCCGGCGCTCCGGCCTTCACCGTGGCTTCGAAATAATCGGCCAGTGGCCGGGTGGCCGTGAGCACTCCGGCATCGTAGGCCGTGATTCCATACTGGTCGAGGAAGCGGCTGACTCGCGCCGCGGGCAGCTCCGGCATGCCGCCGCGCACGGTCCCCACCATGGCCTCGGACAGGGTAACGGGAAGCAGGTCAGGCTCCGGGAAATAGCGGTAATCGTGCGCGAATTCCTTCGACCGCATGGGTTCGGTCCGTCCCTCCGCCACGTTCCACAACCGCGTCTCCTGCACGATCGTGCCCCCGGATTCGATGACTCCGATCTGGCGCTCGATTTCGTATTCAAGCGCGTGCGCAAGATAGCGGAAGGAATTCAGATTCTTCACTTCCGTCTTCGTGCCGAATTTCGGAGCGCCTTGCAGCCGGACACTGACGTTTGCGTCGCAACGGAGCGAGCCCTCCTCCATGTTGCAATCGCTCACCTCGGTGTACTCGAGCACTTGCTTCAGCGTATTCAGATAGGCGTAGGCCTCGGCCGGCGTGCGGATGTCCGGCTCGGACACAATTTCGATCAGCGGCACGCCGCAGCGATTGAAATCGATATAGGTCCAGCGGTCGGAATCGGGGAAACCTTCGTGGAGGCTCTTGCCTGCGTCATCTTCCATATGGACGCGGGTGATGCCGATGCGTTTTGCACCTCCATCGAGTTCGACCTCGAGCGAGCCGCCCGTGGCCAGCGGCAGTTCGTACATCGAAATCTGGTACCCCTTCGGCAAATCGGGATAGAAGTAGTTCTTGCGCGCGAAACGCGAGCGCGGCTGAATCCTGCAGTCGAGAGCCAGGGCCGCGCGCATGGCCAGTTCGAGCGCGCGCTTGTTCAGAACCGGCAGAGCGCCGGGGAGGCCCAGGCAAACCGGACACGTATTCGTGTTCGCCGGATCGCCGAAGCGAGTCGAGCAGCCGCAGAAGACCTTCGTCCGCGTCTGAAGCTGCGCATGGACTTCAAGGCCGATCACGGCTTCGTACTTGGCCATGATTTCCTTCGCAAGGTGCGCGCTTTCTTCGGTCGCTCGGCTCATAAACCAGAAATTATAGCACTCAAGAGAGAGCGGTTGAGGCGGCTCCCGGATCGAGGAAGGATCGAGAGCCCCTCATTTTGGGCGGCTCGGGCAGAATCGAGCTGCGCTGACCCCGTTTCCCCGCCGGCCTATTCTTTGCCCCACGTATACTTCAGACCCAAGCGATAGTTCAACCGCAGGGCAGGATAACCGACCGCAATTTCGTAATGGCGATTGAACAGATTGTTGACCGCGGCCACGGTCGAAAATCCGTGGCTCAGATCGATGCTGTTGGCCAGGTTCCAAACCACGTAGCTCGGATCACTGGTAATCCCCAGGCCCAGAAAATCGCTGTCCGTCTCGCGCCCCACGTAATACCCGGCGAAGTTCCAATTCATCCGGTGAGACGAGGCATTCAGAATGAGGTTGGCGGAATGGAGCGGGCGTTTGAACAGGCGATTGCCCGGAACCAGCGCGGGGTCGGTCGCATTGGGGGCCTTGAGCACTCTCGAGTCGTCGTAGGAGTAATTCCCCGCGATGCGCAGCCAGCTTGCCGCGCGAATTTCGAACGAAGAATCTGCGCCCGAGGCCCGGGCGAGGTCGGTATTAAAGTAGCTGCCGAAGAACACGGGGCAATTTTCCGGTCCGGCCGACGTGAAGCTGACGATGTCCCGGAAATCGTTGTGGAAAAACGTAGCAGAAAACCGCACGCGGTCGGAGGCAAAATACTGATCGATGCCTGCGTCCACCGTCGTGCTCTGTTCCGGTTTCAAAATGGGCGTGCAATCGGCGGGGAACAAGGGCGGTTCCTTGATGCCCTCGCCGAACGACGAACGAAGCCGAGTCGCCCCCCAAAATCCGTGACCGTAGCGCGCCAGGTAGGAGGCCCCGACGCGGGGCACCGCGCGCGTGCCGTAGGAATCGTTGGCCTCGACGCGCCCGCCGGCAATCGCCGTGAAACGCGGCCCGAATTGCCGGCGCACCTCGATGTAGCCGGCGTTGTCGTGGCGGCCGAATGCGCCCCCTGTTTCGTTCTCGAAAGCATATCCCGCCGTCACGCCGCCGTTGGGGAAGGCGTAGGTGGATTGCCCAGCGAGGCCGGCGCGATTGAATTTGTTGATTGAGGTCGAATCGAAGGCCGGAGACACCTCGGTGTCCCCGAGCCGTGAATCGTAGCCCGAGAGCGTCTGCTCCCAATGATCACCGGTTTTGAAATCCCAGGTCAGGCCGGCGGCCAAATCGTGCAGGTCGCTGTGCTGGCCGTAATCGACGGCGAAAGGAACCGAGGGGAACAGCGTTTGCCCGGGCTGGCCCGCGTCGCTCGAGGCGTTACGCACGGTGAGCCGCAGTGAATTGGTGTCCGAGAGCGTCCAGCCGAAATTTCCCGACAGGGTGGTGTCGCGGAAGTAGTCGCCCTGGCCCTGGCCGTTCGAATCGAAGTAGGAAGCGCCCAACGAATAGTCGAAAAGGCCGGTGCGCTGGCTGATTTCGGCGTCGCCGTGACCGGTCTCGAACATACCGCCGTCGCCCTGGAGGGTAATCTCCGGCATCCGCGTCGAGCCGCGATGGGTAAAGATTTGCAGCACGCCGGTCATGGCATCGCTGCCGTAGAGCGCGCTTGACGCGCCGTGCACAAGCTCGACTTTGTCAATCTCGTCTGCGGAGAGATTCGAAAAATCGACCGAGAAACCCGGCTCGCTCACGTCGACCGGAATGCCGTCGACGAGCACGCGAGTGTAGTTCGAGTTGCCGCCGTCGAGAAAGAAAGTGGTCACTCCCCCCATGGGCCCGAGCTGAGAAAAGCTTGTGCCCGGGAAAGAGGTGAGCAGCGGCGTGAGCCAGATCTGCTGGCGTTCGTCGATTTCCTGGCGCGTGAGAACGTCCACCGGCGATGCCGCGTTACTTGCCAGTTGAGGCTCCGCCGCGCCGGTGACGACAACGGTCGAAGCGAACGTTTCGACGGCCACGTGAAAATCGATGCTGCGCACCTCGCCGGCCGTCAGCCCGAGCTCCCGTTCGAGCGGCGCAAACGAAGGGTGATGGATGACGATGCGATAGCGCCCAGGGGCCAGCGAAACAGAGAATTTGCCCTCGGGATTCGTGTGTCTCTCGAGAGGCTTCGAGCTCGAGTCGAGCAGCTCGAGAGAAACATCGGCGCCGACCACCGCTGCGCCGCTCGGATCGGTTACTGTGCCCGTAAGGGTTGCGTTTTGCTGGGCCTGGGATAGAGGGATGAACGACAATGCAAACAGAATTCCGGCGGCCATGGCCGGAAGGCGGTTGAGTTTCATGGAATCCTCCTCTCCCTCTCGCGCGGGAGGTGAAGGTTATCCCGCAAGCCCGATTGCGGCTTGACGGGCTGAGGGCTCCGCCGGTCTCCTGGCTTGGCGATGCGTCCCGCTGGCGGCGGGGGCGTTCGATCTGCATTTCGCGGACCGAATGCCGGACCGGTCTTCCCATCCCCCTGCGGCCATAACCGGCAGCGGGGGACAGTGGCCGAATCCACAGGATCTCGCCTTACAGTCGCGCGGCGGCGACGGATTTTCACCGTCTTCCCGTGCACGGAGCCTCGCGTGAATGTTTTGTAGGGTCTCCCGCTTCCCGGCTGCGAAGGCAGGCCGGGAAGGAGGGCGGCCCCACACACAGAGAGCAACAAAGAGAAAGAAAACTACTCGCTCCCGCGCAGAATCACGCGCGGGCGACCGTTTGGTCGAACTTCGACATCGAGCGGCGCGTCGAAAACCTGCTCGAGCAGGTCGCGCTGGTAGACCTCGACCGGTAAGCCGACACGCAGGCACTTGCCCTGGTCGAGCAGGATAATGCGATCGGAATACTCGGCGGCCAGGTTCAGCTCGTGCGTCACGACCATCACGGTATAACGATGCTCGCTGGCCAGCTTGCGCAAGCGCCGAACCAGTTCGACTTTGCCGCCGATATCAAGGTGCTGCGTGGGCTCGTCAAGCAGCAGCAGCGCGGGCTGCTGGGCCAGGGCCCGGGCCAGAATGACGCGCTGCTTTTCGCCTCCGGACAACTCGTTCATCCAGCGTTCGCGGAGAGCATCGGCGCCCACTTGCGCCAGGGCGTTGCCGGCGAACAGGGAATCTTCGTCGGATTCAAAGCGCAGGCGGCGGCCGTAGGGATAGCGTCCCTGAAGTACAAATTCCCACACGCGCAACGGGAAGAGCAGTTCGCTTTCCTGCTGCACGAGCGCGATGCGCTGTGCGCGCGTGCGCAGGTCGAGCCGGCCGAGCTCGACGCCGTCAATCTCGATTCGGCCCGATAGCGGTCGGATCATTCCGGCAAGCAAGCGCAGAAGCGTCGACTTGCCGCTGGCGTTCGGCCCCAAGATGGCGACAATCTCGTGCCGGTGCGCGTCGAAGCTGGTGGCCCCAAGGCTAAACCGCGGGGCCGAGCGATCTGTGGCGGCGTAGGCGTAGGTGACCTGCTCGACATGCAGGCGCGGCGGAGCCGCGCCAGTCGTTGTTGACGGGTCGGTAACCGATCCGGGATTTGCCGCGACGCTCATCGAACTCTCCGGCGCATGAGGTAGATGAACACGGGCGCACCCGCGATCGCCGTCATCGCACCCACCGGCAATTCCGTGGGAGCCACAACCGTGCGCGCCAGCGTGTCGGCTACCACGATGGCAATCGCGCCGCCCAAAGCCGAGGTCGGCACGAGCAGTCGGTAATCATTGCCGAAGAGCATGCGCATTACGTGCGGCACGAGCAGGCCGATGTACCCAATCGCGCCGCTCACGGAGACGGCAAGCCCGGTCAGCAGAGAGGCACAAAGATAAACAACGAGCTTAACGCGATGCACGTTCACGCCCAGATGCTGCGCCTCTTTTTCGCCGGTGAGAATCAAGTTGAGGTCAGAGGCGGTGAGGTAGATTGCGCCGGCGCCGACGGCCAGAACGCCAAACAGGAAGCCGAACCATCCACGCACGTTTTGCGTCGGCGGCGGAGAGCTGAGGTCGCCCATCAGCCAGAAGGCCATGCCCCGCAAGTCGCGCCCGGAGAGCGTGGTCATCAGGAACATGATGACGGCCGAGAGAAAGGAGGCCGCCGCGATGCCCGCGAGCAGAAGCGTGGCGCTATCCAGTTGGCCGCCGCGGCGGCCAAGAAAATAGACGACGGTAATGGTTGCCGCCGCGCCGGCGAAGGCGGCGAGCTGAATAGCTCCCGGCGTGTGAGGCGCAATAATGAGACTCAGGATGGCGCCAAGGGCTGCGCCGCTCGACACGCCGAGGACGTACGGGTCGGCCAGCGGATTGCGCAGCAACGCCTGAAATCCCGCGCCGGCCGTGGAGAGCGCCACGCCCACAAGGATCCCCAGCGCGATGCGCGGCAGGCGCAAACCGAAGACGACTAACCGAAACTCCGCGGGGACCTGCTCGGGTCGCCCGAGCGCGCTGCTTGCCAGCGTGAAAACGATGTCGCGCACCGACAGGGGGAAGGCACCCATGCGCAGTGAAATCACCACGGCGACAAACAAAACTCCGCAGAGCAGAGCGCAGATCCCCGCGACGCGGCCCGGCGTCAGCATGCGAACCCCCCTCGGTCGAAGGGCCGTCAGCGTGGGCATGCGTCCGACCTCGGCTTCCTGGCGGCTGCGACTGCCTCGGGCCCCGGATCATCCGCCGATCGCACTGGGCCATCCCTGCCGGCAAACGCTTGGGGGTGAAGATCGCGGGCGAGCTGCTCGATCACGTCGATGAGGGCCGGCGAGGGGCGGTTGATCTCGTCGCTGATAATGGCCACGCGCCCCGATTCCACCGCTTCCAGGTCCCTCCACACCGCACGGCTGTGGAGACTCTGGATCGTTCGGCTGCCCTCGCCTGTGTGGCTAGCGGCCAGCACAATGTAGTCGGGCTGCAAGCGGACCACTTCTTCCAGACCAATCTGCGGCCAGTTTTGCCTGGAAGAGATGACCGACTCGGCTCCGGCACAGCGCAGTGCATCGGCAATGAACGTATTCTCTCCGACTGTGATCAGAGGATCGAGCCAAACGACAAAAAGCACCCGAGTCGGCCGCACGGTGGCCAGGCGCGCCTGCAACTCCTCGAGTGTCGTGTTGAGCTTGGCGGTCAGAGCGGCACCCTGCTTCTCGGCTCCGAGCACTTCGGCCATGCGGTCGACCGAGCGAATCATTCCTCGCACCGTGTGCGGATCGGTGGTGTAAACGGGGATGCCAAGATGGGCGAGAGCGTCGACCGTCTCCTCGCGATTGATCATGGTGGCGAACACTAAATCGGGTCGAAGCGCAACAATGGCCTCGACGCTTGCATTCGTAGGTCCGCCGACGTGCGGCTTTGTTTTTGCCTCCGGGGGAGTATCGCAGTAGCTGGTGTCGCCGACCAGGCGATCGCCCAAGCCGAGCGCGTAAACCGTTTCCGTGAGGTTGGGCGCGAGCGACACGATGCGCCGAACATCGCCGGGAATAACCACGCGCCGGCCCACCTCGTCGGTGACCATTCGCGAGCCGGCGCGCATCGGGGGCAGGCTGGCCTGCCCTCGCGGAGGCGTCAGGGCCCGTGCCGGCCGAGCCAACCAGCTGATGGTCCCGGCAAACACCGCGAGCAGCAACGAAACTAGGCGCAGCGAACGACTCAATCTGCCTCCGAGCCGATCCTTCGCGCGAATCGCGTGCTGAGCAGGGGGAGCAACAAAAAAGCCTCGCGCGAAGAACGAGGCTCATCGCCACACCCTCTCTCGCGAAGAGTGTCAGCCTTCGACCTGCCTGCGTGGGGTCTCCTGACTTTCGGCCTCTTCGCTCCGGCGCAACTCGGCGTCGCGCGAAGACCGTGGCGCTGCCGTCCCGATACGCTCAGGACGTCCTTCCCAGTCCCGTTTTGGGGGGCCAGTGGGCGATCGCTCTGCAGCGCCGGCCGATCACAGTGGCGGGACCGTGGCCGATTCTCACGGCCTTCCAATCTCACGCCAGGCCAGCTCAATTGTCAAAGCGAGTGTAAGCGGGCCAGACGCACAGTGTCAATCAATTCACGCGCCGAGAGATTAGCGGCCGAACCGTCGTCGCCAGGCTTTCTGCTCAGGCCGAAGATCGAGAGGGGAATTGCCGATTCTTTCTCGGGGAGCTTTGATGGGGGAGAATGGGGAAGGTCATGCTGGGCACGGTCGATCTCTACGACAACGCGTACGCGCATTATGACGCGGATGTGTACCGCGCGGTTCGCTTAGAAACCTACGGCGAAGACCTGGGTCAAACGGGCTGGACGACCACGGAAGAATCAAACGAGATTCCCCGCCAGCTCGGCATCACGCCCGCTCGAGAGGTGCTGGAAATCGGCTGCGGTTCCGGTCGCTATGCCCTGCAGGTTGCGGCTGCCGCAGGTTGCCGCATTGTGGGTGTGGACCTGAACGAGCGCGGCATTCGCAACGCCAATCGTCTTGCCTCGGTGCAAAATCTGTCCGCGCGAGCGCGCTTTGAGATTGCGGATTGCTCACAGCCGCTGCGGTTTCAGGGCGGCTCGTTCGACGCCGCTTTTTCGAATGACGTGCTCTGCCACATTCCCGGACGGGCCGCGATCCTGACGGAATTGATCCGAGTGCTGAAGCCGGGCGCACGGTTTCTCTTCAGCGACGGGCTCGTCATCGGCGGTCTCATTTCTCATCAGGAAATTGCCGCGCGCAGCTCTATCGGCTATTACCTGTTCAGCCCGCCCGGCGAAAACGAGCGGCTGCTGGAACAAGCCGGTTTCCGCGTGCTGAAGGTGGAAGACACCACCCAGAGCGCTTCGGCCGTCGCCAAGCGCTGGTGTGACGCCCGGCAGAAGAGGGCCGAAGCGCTGCTTGCCATCGAGGGCAAGGAGAATTTCGAAGGCCTGCAGCAATTCCTCTCGAACGTGTACGTCCTCACAAACGAACGCCGTCTCCTCCGCCTTCTCTACCTTGCAGAAAGAGCGTAGGCGCGGGATGGTCAGAGTGACTTTCGGCAGTTTGCGTATGATGCGGCCAAAACATGCTGACGCACAGAGCCGCCATTTGAACCTCAAAGCGTTTACTCGCATAGCCGCGCTCCTTTCCTTCGTCCTTTTCCTGCTCACCACGTTTCGCGCCGGCTGGACGCGCCAGGAAACGGACTTCCCGAACTACTACACCGCCGCGGTCCTGGTTCGAGAGGGAAAGCCTCTCCGCGATTTCTACGACTGGACCTGGTTCCAGCGGGAAATGAACTATGCGGGGATCGAGCATCAACTCGGCGGGTACGCCGCGCAAACGCCGTTGACCATGCTGCCCATGCTTCCGCTCTCCTCCGCTCCGGTGCAGAGGGCCAAGCGCATCTGGTTGGTATGCAATCTTATCTTCCTCGCGGCTACGATTTGGCTGCTCTCGCGCCTCACGCACCTGCGCTTCGAGCAAATCTGGTTGCTCACTTTCTGCGGATTTGCCGCGCTGTACACGAATTTTTTGTTCGGTCAGTACTACGTTTTTCTTTTATTTCTGCTGACGGCGAGCTCTTATCTCCTTGACCGTTCGCCTCGCCAGCTTGGGAGCTGGACTCGAAATCCGTTGTGTTCTCGAGCGATTGCGGCAGGGCGCTCGGGCTGCCTGCACTATATCGAGCGCCCGTCCCGCAAAATTGACCTAGCGGAAAGGAGCGCTCAAAGCACGCGCCGCTGGTGCTCGGGAAGGGATGCGTTCTTAGCTAGTCAATCCGCATAAGCCGCTTTGCGGCCGTAAGGGCTATCGGCTCCCGTCTCAACGCGCACCGCCGTGTTGAGCGCTCCTGCCCAGGTAAATAGACTGCTCGCACAGATCAGTTCGATGATCTCTTCCTCGCTGAAGTGTCGCCGCAGTTCGGCAAACAGGTTGTCATCCACAGTGTGAGGATCGACGATGATCCGATCGACCAAGGTGAGGGCCGCCGCTTCACGAGGCGACAGTTTGTCTTTCTTCAGCGTGTCTTTGAGAGCGGCCACGGCCTGTGGCTTTGTCATTCCGCTGATGTCCCTCAGGCCAAGGGCCTCTTCCTTTGGTTTGACCGCATCGACGAGTGGTTGCAAGCGGACGGTCGCGCAGTATGTACAAGCGTTCAGATTTGCGCCCCGAAGCCGCATCAATTCGAGCAATTCTGGCTCGATGAGGCCGCCTTCGCCGCCGAGGAAGTAGGCAAACATGGCGGCCGCCCGCTTCAGCAGTTCAGGGCGTCGGGCGAGGAGGCCGAACATCTGCGTGTCGGCGAAACCGTTCTTCGAGAAGTCGATGATCGCGTTGACGAGGGGATCCTGGGACGAACCGGCTGGAAGCGACTGAATACGTGCGGTCATGTGAACCTCCTGATTTAGGTGTGTCTCTCAACTCAGCAATGAGATGATCAACGAAAAACCAGAACCGCGAGGTGCCAGCATGGAGTCTAACCTTCTGCTATATTCCTCTACTCCCGTTGTGGCCTTCACGTCAAGCCGGATTAGCCTTAGAAACTTATACGCAGCTCTGGGCTGCGTTGTGCAGCCTGCTTAAGCGGCGGGGCTGCCGAGCGGCTTCTTGCCAATTGCGCAAATCCACCCCTTGGCCCGTTCTTCGAAAATCTGAACATTCGTATAGCCAGCCCTTGAAAATAGTGCACGGTGCTGCTCGACAGTTAGGTTCGCGGCTCTGAGCAGCTTCATGGCCGGGCCCTTCAGGGCGCTGTAGGCTCCTTTCTTGTAACTTTCCGCGACGATCATCAGCATCCCGCCCGGCTTTAGTACACGCAGGACTTCCTGCATCGATTTCACTAAGTCCGGCCAGTAGTAGTGGGTCTCGACAGCCGTAACCACATCGAACGTGTTTTCAGAAAATGGCAGCTGAGCGATGGAAGCCTCTCTTATTTCGACACGGCCTGTCTTGATCAAAGGTGCGTTTCTCGCCCGAGATGCCGCCACACTGCCCTTGGCGTAGTCGACGCCGTAGATGAAACCCTCCGAGGCGAGGCCGGCCAGTTTCTCGACAGTCCTCCCGCCGCCACAACCCACATCCAGAATCGTGAATCGCCTTTCAAACTGCACATGCCTCAGGCCCCAGTCCGTCAGTCCCGAGTGCGACATGTTCATCATCCACAGGAAGAACCGGCCGATCCATCTGGAAGGTTTTCGGACCTGATAGAGGAGATAGGGCGCGGCGATCAGCACGAGCGCCAAGCGCAGAATCGGTCCCAGCGTTCTGAGGGTTTGCACGGCGTCAGGTCACCACGGGTCGTATCGCAAACCGATTCCGGCGCTCTCGATGTTATACGCGTAGGAGGATAAAAGGTATCGGGCCGGGCAAATGGCTTCCTAAGTCCGTATGGTTGACACCTAGCGGTTCTTCCATTTCGGCGACCGCTGTTCAACGAGCGCGCGCAACCCCTCCTGCGAATCTTCCAGTTCGCCAAGCTCGTTGAGGAAGACCTTCAGCGAATTGCGCACGCCATCCCGCAGCGGCATGCCCAGGCTGCCGAGGACGGCCTTCTTGGCCATGGTAAGGACGGGCCCGGAATGTGCTGTGATCTTGGCGATCAGCTCCGTCACTTTGCTTTCGAGCTCCTTCTCCGGCACCACCCAGTTCACTAATCCGAGCTCCCGGGCGCGCTCGGCTGACACTGTTTCGCCGGTCAGCACGAGTTCTAAGGCCAGCTTTGGACCCAGCATGTAGGGAAGGATGGCAGCCGCCAGCGGCGGGAAAACACCCAGTGTGATTTCCGGTTGTGCAAAGCGTGCTCGGGGAGTGGCCACGACCAGATCGCCGAAAGCAGCAAGTTCTGCGCCGCCGCCGAAGGCGGGACCATTCACGATGACCAGCAGAGGCTTCGAGGTGTCGAGCATCGCCGAAAACGCGTTGTGAAACGCGTCGAGCAATTGAAAAACGCGACGCTGCGTGTATTCCCCCAGTTCGATGCCGCCCGAGAACGATTTTGTCGCGGAGTCGAGAACGATCAGCTTGACGTCACGTTGTTGGCCGATCGTGTTTATTCCTGCAGCGATTTCGGCGAGTACGCGCTCGTTCAGAAGATTGTGCTCGGGACGATCGAGCGTGAGACGAGCAACTTCGCCGTGGATCTGATACCTCACGTGCTGAAATTCACTGGGCTTTGGCGGGGCAACCGCCAGGGTGCCGAGTACTTCCCCTCTGAGGGTGGGTTTGGCCATTGGGCAGCTCCGATGGTGCCGGTCCCCTGGTGCGAACGCGTCTGGCCTTTCACCCGCCGAGTCGCGCTCATCAATTTGGGATGGCCATACGAGCTTAGACAGTTTCGACTTCGACTGCCATGCCCATTCCGCCGGACACACACAAAGTGGCAAGACCCCGCCGTCCGGCGACGGGGTGGTTGGCACGCAGCTCGTGAACGAGCGTGGTGAGGATGCGCGCTCCGGTGCACGCAATAGGATGCCCGAGCGCGATCGCGCCCCCATTCGGGTTGAGCCGCGCCGGATCGAAATGGAGTTCGCGGTCGCAGGCAATCACTTGCGCGGCGAAGGCTTCATTGAGTTCGATGGCCTCATAGTCCGAGAGTTTCGCGCCCGTGCGCTGTGCCAGCGCGCGAACAGCAGGAACCGGAGCAATTCCCATCAGGCGGGGATCGACGGCTGCGACGGTCGCGTCCACGATGCGGGCGAGCGGCGCGAGCTTGAGATCGCCGACCGTCCGTTCGCCGGCCAACAGGACGGCCGAAGCGGCATCGGTAATACCGCTGGCATTGCCGGCGGTGATTGTGCCCGTCTTGCTGAAGACGGGAGGAAGCTTACTGAGGGCTTCGGCCCCGATATCCGCGCGGACGTGCTCGTCCTTTTCGAGGAAGTTGCCCGTTTTGTCAGTCTTCTTGACCGGGACGATCTCGGATTTGAAGCGGCATTCCCGTGCAGCGCGCGCGGCGCGGCGATGGCTTTCAAGCGCGAACCGGTCCTGTTCGTCGCGCGAAATCTTGTATTGCTCAGCCAGGACTTCGGCTGTTTCTCCCATCACGAGTTTCGACAGCGGGCAGAGAAAGCCGTCCCGGTACATGGCGTCGACCAGGGGCTGGTGGCCCATCTTAAATCCCCAGCGGCCCTCGATCAGATAAGGAACGCGGCTCATCGATTCCGTTCCGCCGGCAATGACCAGGCCTCCTTCTCCGAGCCGAATTTTTTGCCAACCGAGAACCACCGCGCGCAGTCCCGAGGCACAGGCCATGTTGACGGTGAATGCCGGAACGTCCTCCCCAAGTCCCGAGCGCCAGGCGATTTGCCGGGCGGGATTCGGTCCAACGCCGGCCGGGCGGGCGTTGCCGAAGATCAGCTCATCAACTCGCCAGGGCACTTGTCGGAAGGGTGCGGCGGGCCGGCCGGGTATTCGCTCCGGCGGCAGGGGACCCAGTGCGCGCTCGAGGGCCGCCCGCACAGCGATGACGCCCAGGTCGGGCGCGGTCAAGTCCGCGAGCATGCCGCCAAATTTGCCGATCGGAGTGCGAACCGCGCTGACGATGTAGACAGCCTCGGTCATCTTGGCCAGCCTCCCATTCTGTGAGGCCGGTCGGGCGATTGCAAGTCTTGGCGACCCTTTGGGTCCGAGCCGGCGGCACGCTACACTAGTGCACATGCTTTTTATGGTGATCGAGAAGTTCAAGAAGGGGAATGCGGCGGTCGGCGAACGGTTCAGCGCGCGTGGCCGCCTGTTGCCCGACGGCGTGAGTTATCAGGCCAGCTGGATGGATCTGAGCGGTGCGCGCTGCTTTCAGCTGATGGAAGCGGCGAAGCGGGAATCGCTCCATGATTGGACCGCCCAGTGGGCCGATCTCGTCGATTTCGAGATCGTCGCCGTCGAACCCTCCGTCGAATTTTGGGCAAAAAAACAGCCCATCTGAGCGGACTCATCCGAAGTTGCGACGATTTGACCGAGCGCGCTCAGCGCCGCTATACTTTGACGCTGAACTGCCGTAGAGTTGCGGGCCGCAGGACCTCGCCGCGCGTCTTACCTTCGAGTTCGTATGGCGCCAAACCGACCGAGAGTTCAGGCGATCGAGTTAGGATCCCGGGCCTACCGGTGAGGAAAACTCCAGAAAAGGACCGAGGAGAAGGCCATGATTAAGGCAACACAGTTGCGTCCGGGAATGATCATCAAGCATGAGGGCGACCTGCACGTCGTCTACAGCGTCGATCACCGGACGCCGGGGAACAAGCGCGGCTCGATGCAGACAAAGATGCGCAACCTGCGCAGCGGCTCGATGATCGACTACCGGTTCCGCGCTGAAGAGGTCATCGAAAAGGTCGTCGTGGACGAAGTTGAGTTCGAATACCTTTACAGCGACGGCGACGGCCACCACTTCATGAACACGGAGAATTACGAACAGTTGCAACTCGGCAACGACGTGGTCGGCGACGCCAAGGATTATCTCATCGCGAACCTGCCCGTGAGGATCGAATACTACGATGGCAAAGCGATTGGCGTGCTCCTCCCGGATACGGTGGATCTGACGGTCGTCGACACGGAACCGAGCATTCAGAAGGCCACGGCGAGCGCCGTGATGAAGCCCGCCAAGCTCGAGACGGGCCTGGTGGTGAACGTTCCGCCCTTTGTCGGTACGGGCGACAGGATCAAAGTCGACACCTCCGAGGCCCGGTACATTCAGCGCGTCCAGTAGTCGTTTGGCTACTCGCCTGGCTCGGATTCGGTGCCTGGCATCCGCATGCTGAGCGCCAGGTCATTCTGGCCCCTCTTCGCCTAGCCGAACTTCCCCGGCTCGAGCTAATGGGCGGCGGAGGACTCGGCGCCGAAGACGCGGCGAAATATGGCGTCCACGGCGCGGAGCTGGCGGCCGAGGTCGAAGGTGCGGGCGAGAGCCTTTTCGTCCAGAAACTTGCGAATATTCTCGTCGGCTGCGACGCGATCGCGGAAACTCGATTCCGCTTCCCAAGCAGCCAGGGCGTGCGACTGGACCCATTTATAGGCATCCTCGCGCGGCGCGCCGTGTTCGACCAAATCCTGTAGGAGCTGGCCTGAAAACACGAGACCCTTGGTCGCATTCAGATTCCGCAGCATGCGTTCCGGAAAGACCTTCATGTTCTCGACGATCTTCGCGGTGCGGTGAAGCATGTAGTCGACCAGGATGGTCGAATCGGGCAGGATGATGCGTTCGACCGAGCTGTGCGAGATGTCCCGCTCGTGCCAAAGGGCGATGTTTTCAAAGGCGGCGAGGGAATTCGAGCGCACAACGCGTGCCAGCCCGGAAATCTGTTCACTGCCGACCGGATTGCGTTTGTGCGGCATGGCGGAACTGCCGCGCTGCTCGCCGCCGAACGGTTCTTCCGCTTCGCGAACCTCCGTGCGCTGCAAGTGGCGAATTTCCTGGGCCAGGCGCTCGAGCGAGGCGGCCAGGATGGCAAGCGTCGAAAGATATTGCGCGTGCCGATCGCGTTCGATCACTTGCGAGCTGATCGGAGCGGCCGAGAGGCCGAGCCGGGCGCAGATTCTCTGCTCGGTTTCGGGTCCCAGGTGAGTGCACGTTCCGACCGCGCCTGAGATTTTGCCGACCGCAATTTGCTGCGCGGCGATGCGGAAGCGCTCGGCATCCCGGCAATTCTGCGCATACCAGTTCGCGATCTTCAATCCAAAGGTGATGGGCTCGGCATGGACGCCGTGCGTGCGGCCGATTTCGGGCGTGTCCTTGAATTCCCACGCGCGGTGTTCGAGCACGTCGCCCAGCCGTTCGATCCCCTTCTCGATGAGCCGCGAAGCCTCGCGAATCAGGAGCGCCTGCGCCGTGTCGACCACGTCGTTCGAAGTCAGCCCGTAGTGCAGCCAGCGAGCGGCTTCCGGATCGCCGACCGATTCTTGCACGGCGATCGTAAAGGCGATCACGTCGTGGTGAACCTTGGCCTCGATTTCGTTGATGCGCGCCGGGTTCGCGCGGGCGCGCTCGCGCAATTTCGCGGCGGCTTCCCGCGGCACCACGCCAGCTTCCGCCAGGGTTTCCGTGGCGGCGAGCTCCACGTCCAGCCACTTCTGGAATTTGTTCTCCTCGCTCCAGACGCGGCCCATCTCCGGACGCGTATACCTCGCAATCAAGCTTCCCTCCCCGTCCTGATTCGCTGGGCGATCGGCGGTCGCACATTTCCACCGAGCTCCGCTGAGGTCGACTGCACCCCTCCTCCCGGAACGGTGCGGAAATCGGGCGATTGACCGCGGCCAGCGGCCGGCTTGTTTTCCTCGGACCGCACAAGGATAGCGTACCTCGAGGGGTTTTACACTTCGAAGGGGCCGAGCGGAACGCGCTGCGAGGCCACGTGGAGAGCGCCTTGGTAGGCGAACAATTCCGGGCGACGACAGAGGGCTTCCTCGGCGGAGAGTCGGGCGAGATCGGGCGTGTTGTTCTGTTCGGAAAGGTGGGCCAGCACGAGATATCGCGCCCGGCCATCGAACACATCCGAGTCAGCCAGAAAGTCGCTGACCACGGAATTAGAAAGATGCCCGGTACGGCTCATCACACGCTGCTTGATATACCAGGGATAGGGCCCAACCTTGAGCATTTCCAGATCATGATTCGATTCGAGAACGAGAAGGTCGGCTTCGCGCAAATGATGCTTTACGAGCTCCGGCATATACCCGAGATCGGTGACGATGGCCACTTTGGTTCCATTCGTGCGAAAGGCAAAACCGACCGGATCCATGGCGTCATGCGGTATCGTGAACGGCGTGACTTCGATGTCGCCGATTGCGAAGCGCAAGCCCGGATGAATGTGCTCGACGCGCTCGACCTTCGTTTTCGGGTTATCGGCATACATTTTCCGGATTTCACGATGGGTGGGCTCGGTAAGGTACGCCGGGCATTTCCAGTCGCGCGCCAGTTGTGCCAGGCCGCTGGCATGATCGGAATGCTCGTGGGTGATCAGGATGGCGTCCACGCGTTCGGGACGGCCGCGGCCGAGAGCCTCGAAGCGCCGAAGCATTTCTCGGCGGCCAAGGCCGGCGTCTACCAGCAGAGTCGTGTACGCGGTTTCGAGCAACGTGCAGTTGCCCGTGCTGCCGGATGCAAGAATGGATATCCGGAACCGGATACGCCTGCCCTGGGCGGCCCGCAAGCAAAACGTCGTTGCGCGTCATAGCCTCTGGCCGCCGTCGAGGATATTGGCAGAATTCGAAGAGCGGCGCAACAGCGGAAAGGGCGGATGTGCACCCGATTCTTGTCGAGAACTACACGGCCAGCTGCGCGCGGGTGAGCTTGAATCCGTTCAAGTTGCCGACTACGGAAGCCGCCAAGCGATCCGGCTGAAAAAATTCCTTCGCAATTTGCTGGACTTCTTCGGAGGTCACGCTTTCGAGCATGGCAATCAGCTCGTCGGGGGTAAAGTAGCGATTGAAGTACAGGTGATAGCGCGCCAGGCTGTTCATCCTCTGGCCAGTGCCTTCCAGTGCAAGCAGGGTTGCGCCCTTCAAATGATCCTTGGAACGGCGAAGTTCTTCCGCGCTGAGCGGTTCGTCTTTCAAGCGGCGGAATTCGTCGAGAACGCTTTCGACAACCTGGGAGGCGGTGTCAATGGACGTGCCCGCGTACACGGAAAGCATGCCTGTGTCGCGGTAGGCGTTCAACTCGCTGAAAATCGCGTAGGCGAGCCCCTGCCGCTCGCGAATGTTTTGAAACAGCCTCGATGACATCCCTCCGCCCAATACGTTATTGAGCACCGAGACGGCAAAGCGCCGCCCGTCGGACATGGGCAGCGCCGGCACGCCCATGCAGATGTGGACCTGTTCGAGTTCGTTTTTTCTGCGCAAGGTGACGTGCGGGGCCGCGCGCGGAACGGCATCAGGTTCGCCATCGGCCGAGGGGGACAGCTTCGCGAAGCGGTCGGCCACGAGGGCCACGAAGCGCAAATGTTCAATCCGTCCGGCGGCGGTCACCACGAGATGATTCGGCGAGTACCAGCGGCGAAACCAGGACTGCAAGGTGTCGCGGGTGAGGGCGGAAACCGTCTCTGGCGTGCCGAGAATCGGTCGGGCCAGGGCGTGCGGATTCCAGAAATTCTGCATGAACAGCTCGTGAACCAGATCCTCGGGATTGTCCTGGGTCATGCGGATTTCTTCGAGGATCACCGATTTTTCGCGGTCGATGTCCTCCTCGGCAAACTTGGGCTCAAGGAGCATGTCCGACAGCACGTCGAACGCTTTGGGCAGATGTTCGTCGAGCACGCGGGTGTTGAAGCAAACCATTTCTTTGGAGGTGAAGGCATCGAGCATGCCGCCGACGCTGTCGACCTCGCGAGCGATGTCTTCCGCCGTGCGACGGCGGGTGCCCTTGAAGAGCATGTGCTCGATAAAGTGCGAGATGCCGTTCAGCTCGGCAGGTTCGCGGCGTGATCCGGAGCGCAGCCATACCCCTACGGAAACGGAATGCACGTGTGGCATGGGCTCGGTGATGACGACCAAGCCGTTGGGCAGCGTGTCTTGTTGCACGCCGTGAGCAATTTCCGGCATCAAAGAACATTCTCGCATGTTGATACGAGCAATGTCATTCGCGGCGAACCGGCTTGTCGCAAAGAAAAAGCTCCAGGGGGACCGACAAGGGTCCCCATTCAACTAGAGCAGAGTCTCCTCCGGGCAGAGCTTGCCGTATTCGCTCGAGTAGTGGAGCGGAACATCGGAATACGTGCCTTTATCCAAGAGATAGACCTCGCAACTCGAATAGGGATAGGAATAGATATGCAGGCTGGTCGCTCGCCCGCCGAACTCGGCAAGATTCTGGACTTGGTGCACGGGCTCCTCGGGCCGAACGACGCCGGGATGCCGCGAGTCCATTTCGTAGAAATCGGTCGGCACGAGTTGGCAGGTGCCGCGCGCCCGGTCGCGGCCGGAGACCTCAAAGTTCTGTACGCGCAGGCGGCCTATCGGAGCGGTCATCCAGCAGTTTTGCCCGCGATGGTTGTGGATGCGGCTCATCTGGCCGACTTCCCAGCAGATGGCCATGACTTCGAAGAGGTCACATTTGTAGATCAGGTTACGCGTGTAGTGACTCGGCGCGTAGAAAAGGTACGGCCCGAGCGTCTTTGGGTTCACCGGATTTTGTTGCGCAAATTCGAGCACGCGCGGAATCGTGAAGTCCCGCCGCGGAATAGCCGAAAGCTCCTGCACGAACTGATCTATCGTAACCGTTTCCATCGCCAATCGCCCCCTCGAGGCAGCTCGAGCGAATTATAGCTCCGCGTCGCGCCGGGCGCCGGGAAATCGCGGCCCGGCCGCATGCTATGATCGAGACGGATCATGTGTAGCGAGGTCGCCCGCGATCGAAACCTGCTCGGGAAATCGGCCGAGGAGCTGCGGAAGTTCGCCGAATCGCTGGGCGAGCCGGACTATCGTGGCGCGCAAATCTATCACGCGCTGTATGCGGAACGCCGCTCGAACTTGGGCGGTTTGACGAATCTTCCCGCCGCGTTCCGGGAGCGTCTCGCGCGCGAGTTCCGAATCGGCTGGCCGCACATCGTGCGCACGCACGAGTCGAGCGACGGCACGCGCCGCTATGTGCTCGCCCTCGAAGGTCCCGCGCACGGAAACGGCGGTGCCCTCCGCCCGGCGACCATCGAAACCGTTTTCATGCCGGGGGAGAAACGCCAAACTGTCTGTATCTCGACCCAGGCAGGTTGCGCCGTCGATTGCCGATTTTGCCTCACGGCCACGCTCGGCCTGGTGCGAAATCTCTCCGCCGGAGAAATTCTGGGGCAAGTGCTCGTGGCCCTCGAGGACAATCGCCAGCGGCTCAAGGGGCAAACCAACGTCGTGCTGATGGGCCAGGGCGAGCCGCTCCTGAATTTTGAGGAGGTGATGGCGGCCTTGCGCATTCTGCTCGATCCCCGGGGAATGGGAATTTCGGCAAAGCACGTCACGCTTTCCACCAGCGGGATCGTCCCGGGAATCGAACGGCTCGCGCTCGAGAAGGTCCGCCCCAAACTGGCCATTTCATTGAATGCCTCCTCGGACGAACAGCGGGATCAAATCATGCCTGTCAACCGCAAGTATCCGCTGGCCATGCTGCTCGGGGTGTGCCGAAAATATCCGTTGCGCCCGTGGGAGAAGATCACGTTTGAGTATGTTCTGCTGGGCGGCTTTAACGATTCGCCCGCCGACGCCCGGGGGGTTGCCAAGCGGATTGCAAACCTGCGCGCGAAGGTCAATTTGATTCCCTGGAATCCGGGCGATCTGCCCTACCAGGCGCCTGACCCAGCAAGAATCGAACAGTTCCGCTCCGTTCTGGCGACCAAGGGCGTGCCGGTTTTCGTGCGCTATTCGCGTGGTCAGGACGTTATGGCGGCCTGCGGGCAATTGGCGCTCGTCAACCTGGCGGTCCAGGAAGACCCGGCAATCTCTCCGGCGCAGCCTTGACGCGCGGTCATGGGGGCTTAGCGGATTCCGATGGCAGCGACCAGTCGGCCGGTCGTGCGCTCTTTGCGGTAACTGAAGAACAGATCCGTTCGGCAGGCCGTGCACAAGCCTGAGACAAAGATTCTCCGGCTTGGCAAACCCGCCTCCATCAATATCGCGCGATTCGCGGCGATCAGATCCAAGTGCAGTGGCCGAGGTTCCGGCGTGTGTCCGGGTGGCGCCATGGTCAGCCAGGGGAGCCAGTTCGGGTCATTTTCTCCGGCCGCGGAGGAATCAAACGGCCCATCGAACCAACTTCTGGCCAGGGGAAACTGAGCGGCAAACTCCCTGGCCACCTCCGGGCCGACCTGGTAACAGCAGCCACCGATTCCCGGCCCGAGCGCGGCGATCACGTCGTCCGGTCGCGTGCCAAATTCCATGCGCATGCGTCCCACGGTCTTTGCGGCAATTCGTTTGAGCGTTCCGCGCCAGCCGGAGTGGACAGCCGCGACGGCGCGCGTTCGACTGTCCGCCAGCAGAATCGGGATGCAATCGGCGGTCTGCACGGCCAGCAACAGACCCGGTCGTCGCGTGAGCATCGCATCGCCAGGCGGAATGGGAAGGGCTTTTGAGGTGACCAGGTGAACGATATCGGAGTGCATCTGCTTGAGCGTCACCATTTCGTGTTTGGGTGCCCGAATGGCGGCCGCGAATTCGCGCCGATTCTCCTCGACACGCGCGCGGTCATCCCATTCCGTGAAGCCAAGATTTAGAACGCCTTCCGCCTTCTCGCCTCCCGGTTCGTCCGGCAGTTGGCTCCTGCCTCCCCGCCGCGTGCTGAATCCGTGAACGAGCCAATCGAGCCCTGCCAGCCCCGAAAACTCCAGAACGCTGAGCGCGTTCCGCCGACGCAGAGACCAACCCGAATTCGGCTGCGTGTCCCAATTCGCCGCTCGGGGCGGCGCCTTCTTCTTCCTGCGGCCCGCAGGCATGGAACCCTCCGATAAAACGCCTGGCCGGTTATTATAGGTAATGGCCGCGGCGCGCAGCGCGGCAAAAACCGAGTCGTTCCCTCGAGGGCCCGTGATTGTCGGCCTAGGATTGGACATCGCCGAAGTCGATCGAGTCGCCGGCGTGATCAGCCGACATGGCGATCGGATTCTCAAACGGCTCTACACGACGGGTGAAATCGACTACTGCGAGAGCCACAACAATAAGTTCGAGCGCTACGCCGCCCGGTTCGCGGCGAAGGAGGCGGCCATGAAGGCACTTGGGACGGGCTGGGCGCGCGGGGTGCGCTGGCGCGATATCGAAGTGGTCAACGCGCGCGGTGGGAAGCCGACCTTGGTCCTTGAAGGCGTCGCTCGGCAGATCGCACAAGGCCTGGGGGTGAAGGTCATCTCGCTCAGCATCACGCACAGCGGAAATATCGCGTTGGCGCAGGTGATCTTCGAGGCCTAATCGCCAGGCGACACCGCGGCGAGCGGGTCATCGGCGGGAGAAGAGGGGCCGGACCCGGCCGGGCCGGCCAGAGATCCGATTTCGCTGACCGAGGCGGTGACCCGGACGTCGACCCAGTGATTGGCCGGATAGCGTCCCGGGATTCGTACCCGCAGATAGTTTCCCGTCAAGCACTCCGTCCAGTCATCACCTTGGCGGCTGAGGGTCAGGCCGCGCTCCACCTGCAGCGATTCGGAGGCGCGAAACCTTCGAGCTTTTTCTTCGCCCAGACTCCGCAGCGCCCGCGCGCGCCGGCGAATCTCCCCGGGCCGCGTGGCGAAGGAGAGTTTCGCGGCCCGAGTTCCGGGGCGGGCGGAAAAGGAAAAAGCGTGCAGGTAGGTAAACGGCAGGACGCGAATCAGATCAACCGTGGCTGCAAAATCCTGTTCCGTCTCGCCCGGAAACCCGGCCATCACGTCGGCTCCTATGGCGGCATGCGGCAGCGCCAAGCGGATCAGGTGGATGCGCCGCGCGTAATGATCAGCACGGTACCAGCGGTGCATGGCCTTCAGAATTCGGTCCGAACCCGACTGCATGGGCACGTGAAGGTGCGGCGCAATTCGCTCCGAGGACGCTACCAGATCAAGGAAATCCTCGGTGATGTCTTGCGGTTCAATGGAACTGAAGCGCAGGCGCTCAAGATCGGTCCCTGCCAGAATCCGTTTGACCAGAGCCGGCAAATCCGTTTGAGGCGACAAATCGCGTCCGTAACTGCCCAGATTGATTCCGCTCAGCACGATCTCCTTCACCCCGCGGGACACCATCGCGCGGACTTCCTCGACCGCTCGGGTCGGCGGAAGGCTCCGGCTGCGCCCGCGCACAAAGGGGATCACGCAATAGGAACAACGATGGTTGCAGCCGTCCTGTATTTTCAGGATCGGCCGCGTGCGGTCGAAGGTCAAAACCGGAGCGGGGTTCGGCAGGAGCGCGCTTTCCCGAAAGATGTCGCCGGTCATTATTTTCCCTGGGCCAGGCGAAATCGGCCGGTGCAAGCGCGATAGTGGAACGAATCCGCCCTCCGGCCCCGCGCCCGGGTCGAGCCCGCCGGGTGCGACGATGGCCGCGGGTATTTCTGACCACCGCGAGTTTCCGGCCACGATGGTGACACCCGGAAGCTCAGCAATTTCTTCCGGAGCGCGTTGTGCGTAACAGCCGGTTATAACAATGCGCGCACGCGGATTCGCCTCGTGTACCTTGCGGATCGCCTCGCGGGCCTGCGCGTCAGCCGCGGCGGTAACCGTGCAGGTGTTCAGGACGACGACGTCGGCGCATGCCTGATCATCGACCGTCGTCCATCCGGTTGACAGGAACTGGTTCCGCAGGGAAGCGGCATCGGCTTCCGTCGCGCGGCAACCAAAGTTCTGGACGGAAAAAGTGATCATTTCTGGCCAGATTCGGGGGCAATTCGAACGAAACAGTATATCAGCCCTGCGAACGGGATGAACCTGGGCGTATCGCGCCGCTTAAAATGTAACCGAAGGTCAAGACATCGCGCCATTTAGAATGTAACCCAACCAAAACAGCATTTGAGGAGGGCGGGTTGGGCAGCAAGGGGCGATGGGAGTATCTACGAGCGATTTACGAGCGGTAC
>DASPVZ010000026.1:0-4490 GCA_035622135.1 Candidatus Cybelea sp.
CATCCCCGATGAAAACCAGGCCGACATTCTCGCTGCGCAGAATGTCAGCTGCCTTGAGCAACGTGCCCCATGCTCCGTAGAAGCCAAGATTACCCGCGTGCAAAGCGACGAAGGGGAAGCCACATCGAATGCCGCGTACCACCGGATCGTCCTCTTGCGGCATCGACACAGGAAACATCGTGCCATCCCGCACGACCACCACGCGCTCGGCTGTCACACCCTTGGCGATGATTCGGTCGCGCATATCGTCTCCCAACACGATGACTCGGGCGGCGCGCCGGAGGGCGCGGCGATGCATTTTTTCCCATCGCTCGACCCAACGGCTCGGCTGTACGATTTGGCCGCCGAGGGCCATGTCGGGGTACATATCGCGAATGTTATAGACGAACGGTCGGCGAGACAGCTGTGCCACATACGCCCCGGCAATGCCTGCAATGGGCGGATCGGTCATGGCGAGGATAAGGTCGGGATGCAGTGCGAGGGCGCGGGGAAGCGCCAAGGCGAGGTAGGTAAGGTAATTCGATACGCGACGAAACATTCGATGCCGCGGGTAATTGGTCGAACCCACCCTCTCGACTACGACCCGGTTGCGCACGTCGCGACGAAGAAATTCGTACGGATAATACTCGTCGGGATCGTACGAGGGTCGCCCTGCAACCACTGTGACTCTATGCCGCTCGGCGAGCGTTTCAGCAACGCCCTGCGCCATTTTCGCCGTGGCCGATGTGTCGGGCGGATAGTACTCGTTTAGCAGGAGAATGTGCATCCTGTTCAGTTCTCGCGCTGGGCGAATCGTTCTGCAGCTTCCTCGGCGGTCTCGAACGACTGCTTTCGTTCCAGTATGAAATTGCCCAGCACAAGCACGTCCATGTGCGTCCGGCGGAAGCACTCCAGTGCTTCTTCCGGACGGCAAACGATCGGCTCGTTGTCGTTAAACGAAGTGTTTAAGACCATAGGCACGCCGGTTTCATCCCCAACAGCGCGAAGAAGTTTCCAGTAGAGAGGGCTGGCCGACCGATTTACCGTCTGCAAGCGCGCCGTGCCGTCCACATGCGTTGGCGCAGGAATCACCTCACGCTTCTCCGGACGCACCGCGTAGGCAAAGGTCATAAAGGGCGAAGGCTGTGTCTTCAGAAAGAAATCGCCCACCGCCTCTTCCACAATCGACGGCGCAAAAGGTCGGAATATTTCGCGGTGCTTGATGCGCCGGTTCAGAATGTCTTTCATTTCCCGACGCCGCGGGTCCGCGAGGATGCTGCGATGGCCGAGAGCACGCGGCCCCCATTCTGCCGCTCCCTGAAACCATCCCACAATTTTTCCCGCGGCGATATGGCGCGCCGTAATCTGGCACAACTCCTGCTCGTTCTGCTCGACGATCCTGACGCCGTCGGAAGGACGGACGCTATCGACGACTTTGCGAAGTTCGGTCGGCCCAAACTGGGGCCCCCAATAGGCATGGTCCATGCGGAATGCTCGCGGTTGCCCCAATATTTCATGGTGCACAGCAAAAGCGGCGCCGACGGAAAGGCCTGCGTCCCCCGCCGCCGGCTGGACGTAGACATTTTCAAACGGCGTCAAATCAAAAATCTTTCCATTGGCAACGCAGTTGAAGGCAACGCCGCCGGCTAGGCACAGGGCTCTCTGCCCGCTCTTCGCGGCAAGGCCCCTCCAGTAGGCGGCCAGAACTTCCTCAAGAGCCACTTGCATCGTGGCAGCGAGATTGCGGTGACGTTCGGTGAGCGGTTCGTCCGGCCGGCGGGCGGGGCCGAGACGTTTTTCAAGATAGGAGGAGAAAATCCGCCCCAGCACGGGTGTACGGTCGGCCTCTCGCCAGGACATATCCGCGCCCTGCGTCTGGTGCGTGAAGTAAGCAAGGTTCAGCCGAAACGAAAGAGGCCCTTCGGCTCGCACGATGCGGCGAAATTCATCGAGGTATTCAGGTTGGCCGTACGCCGCAAGGCCCATGACTTTGTACTCATCGCCGAATTTCCAAAAACCTAAATATTGCGTCAACGCCGTGTAGTACATGCCGAGTGAATGCGGAAACGTCACCTCACCCAAAACGCGTATTTTCGGCCCTTCGCCGATGGCGCACATCGAACTTGCAAAATCTCCGAGCCCATCGGCGGATAAAACAGCTGCTTGGTCAAAGGGCGACACGAAGTAGGCGCTTGCCATGTGCGCGGCGTGGTGCTCGATACGATGGAGCTGGGCGCGTATTTCCGATGGGTTCATCTCGAAGGCAGTTGCCAGATCCTCCCTGAGTCCGGCGAATCGCTTGATCACTTGAACGCGCTCAAGAGCGAACCGTGGCATGCGGAGCGCATAACGGAGCTTCGTTCCGATCCGTGCCCAGGGATCGCGCGGCACTGCGATGTGATCCACGTCTTCGAGCTGGGCGCCCACTTGAGCGAGGCAAAATCGAATCGCCTGCACAGGAAAACCAGCGGCATACTTAACGCGGTTCAGACGCTCTTCTTCCACAGCCGCAACAAGGCGCCCGTCGACGACAATGGCCGCCGAAGCGTTGGCGTGGTACGCGTTGATTCCTAGAATCATCATGGCGTTCGATGACGCTGCTGTGCCGATCGAGCGGCGACCGGGAATCTCATGCGACGACCGCGGGCTTTGGGCAATCGGCGTTGCTGCCATGGCCCACATAGAGATTTCGCTTCACCCATTCATTCAATACGTAAAGGCTCCATGGACGCGACCATGTGGTCCGGCCGCCCAGAAAATCCCGCCATACCGACGAGGCAAGGTCGCTGCTGAGATGGGGCTCCAGAGCCGCTGACCACTCGGCCATACCCGCCGCCACGCGCTCACCGAGCTTCCCACGCAGCCAGTTTTCCCATGGAAATGTGAAGGTGCGCTTGGTCTGCCGAACAACCTCCTCAGGCAAAAGGTCGCCAAGGGCCGCGACTAGCAGCTCCTTGCGGTGTGCTCCGACTTTCGCAGATGCAGGAACCGAGAGCACATGTTCTACGAGCGGCCTATGCAAGAAAGGGATGCGTACCTCGAGTGAACTCCGCATGCTCATGGCGTCGGTGTCACGAACCAGCGTGTTCAGCAGATACGTACGCAGCTCAAGCCACGATATCGCGGTGAAATCGTCCATTACCAGCGCCTGCCGTCCGCACTCATCCAACCATTTCCACCACGCGGTCTCCTCCCACCCGTGGCCGTTGGTGCGCAGATGGGCTTTGACCGTTTCGGGGGTAAAAAGCAGGCGTGTGAAGAAATAAGGGTGCGGTAACAGACTTTGGTCACGAAATGCGGCAGAAGCTTTGCGAAGACGGTCGGGCGATGAATGAAAAGGGAATCCGAGCCCGGACATTTGCGTGAGGGCACCAGCGGCCAATACCCGCATGGGCGGAGGCAAATGGCTCGCCAGCTTCGCCGCGCGGGCCAGCGTCGAAGTGGAGCGAAACGAATCGTAGCCTCCGAACAACTCATCGCTCCCGAGTCCCGACAGGGCAACCTTCAATCCGGTCTGACGCGCGGACCACGAAACGAAGTAGGCATTAATGCCGTCCATGCTCGGCTGGTCGAGGGCCGTGATCGCTTCATCTAGGCGCGCAACCATCTCCTCACCAGAGAGCGTCAGCTCGAGATGTTTCGTTCCCAGACGCGTGGCCGTGCGGCGGGCGATCTGCGCCTCGCTGAACTCCAGGTCTGGAAATGACACGGTAAAGGTATGAACTCCGCTCTCGGCGCGGCTAGCCAGCGCGGCAATTGCGGTTGAATCAAGGCCACTGCTCAGGAATACACCGACCGGAACGTCGGCCACCAGATGCGTCTGGACTGCACGCTCGAGCAACTTGCGAACCTCGAACGCTGACGAGGCGGATGGACCGAGCGGCGCGGTTTCGTCCCGATCGGCGCTTGGTCGGGCATCCCAATACGCGCGAGGTTCGGTCGCCGCGACAGGTCGCAGTGCCGATACGCTCAGGAAGTGACCGGGTGGAATCGAGCGCACTCCCTGAACCAGCGTGAGTGGCTCACAGACCGATCCGAACAGCAGGTAAGCTGGAATGGTTGCCGGGTCGAGCTCCGCGGAAATCAAGCCGCTCGCAAGCAGAGCCCGGACCTCGGACGCAAAAAGCAGATTGCCGCCCGCGTGAGTGTAATAGAGTGGTTTGATTCCCAAGGGATCCCGCGCGAGGAACAGCCGGGAAGCGGGACCGTGCCGACCTTGTGGTAGCTCGACAACGGCAAACGCAAACATTCCGTGCAACCGCTCAAGGCAATTTTCACCCCAGGCCTAGTAGGCATGCACAATGACTTCGGTATCGGAGCGCGTGTGGAATCGATGGCCCGCGGTTTGCAGCTCCTGCTGGAGTTCGCGGAAGTTGTAGATTTCTCCGTTGAAGAAGACCGCGAGGCTCTCTGCTTCATTCCATAGGGGCTGGCTGCCCCCTGGAAGATCGATGATGCTGAGCCGCCGCATCCCTAGTGCCAGGGGTGAAGCAAACAGGAAGCCTTCTTCA
>DASPVZ010000027.1:0-22660 GCA_035622135.1 Candidatus Cybelea sp.
ATAGTCGAGCACAGGCGTCTGCAGATCGAGCTTGCCTTCGTCACGCATCTGCAACAGCACCAGGGCCACAAAAGACTTGGTGATGGAGCCGATCTGGAAAAGATGCCGCTCGTTTACGGCGATGCGCTTATCCACATCGGCAAAGCCGTAGCCGGCGGTTCGGAGTGTCTTGCTGGAATCGGTCAAGCCGAGCGTCATCCCCGGCGCGTTCATGGCCGTCATGTAGTCCGCGATGTAGCCGTCGAGGTCTTCCTCAAGGGGAGTTGCGGGAGCCGGCTGCGGCATGGCGGCGCGCATCGCGGCCGTCCAGAACAGGGGTGTAGCCAGGGCGACGCCGGCGCCGCGCGTGAGGAAGAACCGGCGGCTCATACGGTCGATGGACATGGTGATGATGGTACGGCGCGATCCTACACATTGGAGCTATTTTCGTCAAAGATTCCGTAGGGATCGGACTTCCCGGTACGCTCCATTAACAATTCCTCTGGTACAAACCGTGACTCCGACCACCCGGAAGTCATCTCGCATGGCAACTCGAATCCAGATGGGTGCGGGCAACTACTCGGGCTCGCGTGTGTTGGGCTCAGACCACGGGGTTAGGGAACATCCGGGCGATTGGCCATAGAAGGACTCCCCCGTGTAATCGAGCTCTTGCATGCCGAGGCGCGAAGTGTAGAACCCCCGGATGCATTCTGCCTTGAGGAAATCGAACAATCGTGTGCCCGCGTGCACGACGGACTTATCCGGGCGCGCATCGCTGATGGCCCAGACAAGCTCGAGACCTCCCGCGGGGTCGTCATCAAGGAAACCTTTCGCGAAGCGCCGATGTGATTCTTCGTCCAGCCAGGCTAGTCCCTCTTGGCACACCCGTTCGGGCGCGAACGTCTCAAGCTTCCGCACCGGCTCTTCGCTGCCGAAATAGGCCACCGCAAGCACCCGCTGCTCGGGCGTGAGATTCCGCGCCGACGTTCGTACGCGAGGCGCACTCGCTACGACCAAATCAATCCATTCGGCGACTTCATCGTAGGTGCTGGCTGGCATGCGTGGTGTTGATTCCTCGGAGGCTTTCCCCAAGTCTTCCCCAAGGATGATTTTGACCAGTCGCCGCACAAGGGAGAATTCCTCGGGCGTAAACCCCTGCGGAACGAATGGTCCCGGGCGCGACTGAACGTACTCGGTTTCGGCGCCTGGGGGAATCGGAACGAAGGGTCCTTCGCTTGAGAGCGCATGGGTCAGATGTTCCCAGGAAGGCTGGTAGAGTCCGGGAGGCAGGGATGCTGCAGCGGCAGTCTGCGACTCCTGCGGGGATTTTCCGGGAGTACCACGGAAACCGGAAAGCACCACCGCACTGCCAAAGCTCAGCAACCAGTCGCGGCGAGTGGGGGCCACGCCGGGCTTGGGTTTGTCGAATTTGTTTTCAGGCTCGCCCATGGAAAACTGCTGTGCTCGCCGTGAGATTGCGAAATCTCGACCTCACAGATTCCCCTTGCGGTACTCGTCCACAATGTAGTCGCCTGCGCGCGCGGAAATCGCCATGATGGTGAGCGTCGGTTCATAGCAGCCTTGCGTCACGAACACCGCGCCGTCGGTGACGAAAACGTTTTTCATGTCGTGGAGCTGACCGAAGCTGTTGACGACACTCGTCTTAGGATCATGGCCCATGCGTGCCGTACCGCACTCGTGGATGTTCTTGCCGAAAACGCTCAGCGATTCGGCGGGCGCCTCAGGGCTGTCGAGTTTCATGGCGTCGAGGATCTCCATCACGTCGTTTCGCATCGCCTTGGCCATCAAGTGTTCGTTCTCGCCGTAACTGGCCACGATGCGCAGCGCAGGAATCCCCCAGGCGTCTTTCTTTTCCGCATCGAGCGTTACGTAGTTGTCGTAGCGCGGCAGGCACTCGCCTTGCGCCGTTATCGCAAAATAATAGGGAATCTCCGCGCGCACTTTGCGCCGCCAACCGGAACCGAAACCCGCCAGTCCGAAAGCATGCTCGTAGACTTCCTGGCTGCCGTCGCCGTCAAAGCGATACCCACGCAGAAAGTTGTGATTCCGATTTTTTCCCGTATTGACGTACTTGGGAATGAGGAAGCCGCAGGGCGTGCCGCGTGGTTCGCGATGGGAGGACTTGAACTGCGGGAGAAATCCGCCCGCGCCTTCCAAGGTGAAGTGATCCATCAAGTAGTGGCCGAGCTGGCCGGAGGAATTGCCAAGCCCTGCAGGGAAGCTTGACGAAGACGAATTGAGCAGGATGCGCGTGGACTCGAGCGCGCTCGCCGCCAGCACCACAACTTTGGCGCGCGCCTCACGCGGCGCACGCGTGGTGCGATCGAGGTAGTAGACGCCTTCCGCTTGACCCTGCGCACTTAGAAGAACGTGACTCACCACCGCGTCGCTCACCAGCGTTAAGCGCCCGGTATGCGCGGCCGCGGGCAGCGTCACGCAAGGACTGTTGAAGTAAGACGCCGTGTGGCAGCCGCGCTGACACTCGTCGCAGTAGTGGCACGCAGGGCGACCTCGATGGACGACCGTCAGGTTTGCCACGCGGTCGGGTATCACAGCCCAGCCGAACCTGTTGGCGATCACCTCGCGCGCCAGCTTGCCTCCGCAGGAGAGGTTCATGGGCGGCAGAAATTTACCATCGGGCATCTGCTCGAGGCCCTCGCGCGAGCCGCTCACGCCGATAAAGGATTCAACCAGGTCGTAATACGGGGCAAGATCCTTGTAGCCGAGTGGCCAGTCTCCCCCGTAGCCGTCGCGGCTTGCGGCTTTGAACTCGTAGTCGCTGTAACGATAGCTTTCGCGCGCCCAGCAGAATGTTTTGCCGCCCACTTGGCGGCCACGCACCCACAGGAACGGTTTGTCGAGAGGAAAGGTGTAAGGATTTTCGCGGTCATCGACAAAAAACTGATGGCTGAATTCGTCGCACGCGTAGCAGAGGCGCTGGATGGGCTGCCGCTCGAGCAGCGCCTGGCGGTTTCCGAAGCCGCGATACTTGACCTGATACGGCCGGACATGCTCGGTGAAGTCGCGCGTGGGTAGGCGCGGCGGTCCCGCCTCCAGCATAAGCACGTCCATCCCCTGCTCGGTGAGTTGCTTGGCCACCCAGCCGCCACTGGCGCCCGAGCCGACAATCAGAGCATCGAAGACCTTTTGATTGGTAGACATCCGCGTAGGCAAGCGCCCGCGGCGCATTCTGTCACAGAGCATGAATGGTCGGCAAACAACACGTGACCCCCGTTCGCTCGAGTTTGTGCATCATCCCGCGGCGCGACTCGACGCAGCGGAATTGCATTCCTATGTCTCCCGGATATCAAACCGCCTGACCAGTCCCTGTTCGACCTGGAAGATGTGTCCGACCATCTTATCGGCGAGGAGATTCCCTTTGAGATCGCGCACCACCTGATGCACTTCGACGATCACTTCCGCCCCGGGGCCTTCCGCAAACCTAACGGGCTCGACGCAGGGATCGACCCTTGCCCACTGACGCGTCCAGTAACTGCGTACTCCTTCGCGCCCGTGTACGTAGCCCCCTTCCATCCCGTTGGCCCAAATGACATCTTCGTGCAGGGCTGCGAGCACCGTGTCCATGTCGCGAGCGTTGAAGCGATCGTAGATTCGCTTAACTAGTTCTACCTTGTCCGACAATCGAGTCTCCCTTCCTCATGGCCTAGGCGGGCCCGCTCTCCGATTCTAGCGCGCTGCGATAAATCCCCTTGACATACCTCGACTTCTAGGGCTACCGTTTGTCCATCCTAGTTGTCTAGGGGTATGGGCGCATGGCCAGAAATGATCTACAGGGGAGCCTCGACCTCCTCGTTCTAAAGACCTTGTCACAGATGGGCGAACTGCACGGCTACGGAATTGTGCTGCACATCCAGAGGGCGTCTGATGACTTGTTGTCTGTCGAAGAAGGCTCACTCTATCCCGCCTTGCACCGCATGGAGCAGAGCGGATGGATCCGCTCGGAGTGGAAGATGACGGAGACGAATCGCAGGGCCAAATTTTATCGCTTGACGACCGCGGGCCAGCGAGAGCTGGACAGAGCCGTAAAGAGCTTTGACCAGCTGGTCAGAGGAATTCGCGCGATCTTGCGCTATGCGTGAGGGAAGCCATGTCAATCGTTCGCCGAATTGCGAATGCATTCCATCGTTCGAAATTAGACCAGGAAATCGACGCTGAGCTCAGATCGCATATCGAAATGCGGACGGCGGACAACATTGCCGCCGGCATGCCGCCCGACGAGGCTCGCCGCGAGGCGCTTCTTCGTTTCGGGAATCGCGCGCTGGTTAGGGAACGTGTCGCCAGTATGGATGCAGAGGTGATCCTGGATGCCGTGGCGCGCGATTTGCGCTACACGATGCGGCAACTGCGCAGGGCGCCTGGGTTCACGGTCACCGCCGTGCTTACCTTGGCTTTGGGAGTCGGCGCGAATGTCGTCGTTTTCGGCGTTCTCAACGCCGTGATTCTGAGGCTGGTGGACGTGCCCCAGGCCGCCGGGCTTTACAACGTGGTACAAAGACCGCACGGATACGAAAACCAGTCCTACCCGGACTACGCGGACTATCGCAGGCTGAACAGCACGTTCAGCGATATGGCTGCTTACCGCCTGTACAGCGCAGGGCTGAGTACGGGAACCTCGGCCAACAAAAGCTGGCTTTACGAAGTCTCTTGCAATTATTTCGACATGCTGGGTGCCCAGCCGCAATTGGGCCGGTTTTTTCACGCTAGTGACGAGCGGGGGCCGAACTCGGCTCCCTACATCGTGTTGAGCGATAATTTCTGGCGCTCCCGCTTCAATGCGAATCGAGCAATCGTTGGCACAACCATCGAGGTCAATAAACACCCCTTCACCATCATCGGGGTTGCTCCGAGCTCCTTCCACGGGACCGACCTGTTTATATGGCCGGACTTCTGGCTGCCGATCGTCAACGAGCAACAAGTCGAGGGATACGATTTTCTCAGCAAACGCTTTAACCATGGGATGTGGATTTTGGGGAAGCTGAAATCTGGCGTTACGCCGCAACAAGCCGAAGTGAATTTGAACGCCGTTGCCGGTCGATTGGCGAAAGAGTTTCCGGACCCGGACGAGGGAATGGGCGCGCGGCTGGTCAAGCCCGGCCTGATGGGAGAGATGCTCGGAGATCCGGCGCGAGCCTTTCTGTCAGGCGTAATGCTGCTCGCGCTTCTCGTGCTCATCGCGGCATGCGCGAACCTGGCGAGCATTTTCGCTGCCCGCACGGCAGACCGCAGCCGCGAATTGGCGATCCGTCTGGCCATCGGCTCAAGCCGATGGCATGTGTTGCGCCAGGTGCTCGGGGAAGCTGTTGCCGTGTCGATTATAGGCGGCTTGATGGGAACTTTCTTGGCCGCCATTTTGCTGAATGCCCTGACGCGCTGGCAGCCGTTCGCCGAATTTCCGATTCATGTCACGGTGACTCCGGATATCCGCGTGTACGGTGTGGCCGCGTTGCTGTCCCTGGCGAGTGGCCTGCTTTTCGGTTTGCTTCCGATGCGGCAACTCTGGCGAACCAGCCCGATTCAAGTCATGAAAGGGGGGAGCAGCATGGCTGTGTTTCGCCCATTCTCGCTGCGCGATCTACTGCTAGGGATCCAGATTGCTCTGTGTACTTTGCTCGTCACGGCCTCTCTCGTGGCACTTCGAGGGATGCTGCGCTCTTGGCATGCTCCCTTGGGATTTCAGCCGGTGGGGGCGACTCTGGCTGACACCGATCTCCAAATGGCCGGGTACTCGGACGACGCCTCGTTGCGGGTGCGCAAGCGTATGTTGGAGGAAACGTCCCGCATTCCCGGCGTAACGGCGGTTGGACTCATCGATGAAGCGCCACTGGGCGGAGGGGGTAGTAGCGGGCCAGTCTATCGCCCGGGCACTACGGATTTTCGGTCAACCAATAGCGCGTTCGAGGCCAAGTTCTTCTCGATTTCTCCCGGCTACCTCGAAGCCGCGGGGACTCACTTGCTGATGGGCCGCGACTTCACCTGGCACGACGATGCCCACTCCCCAAGGGTCGCGCTGGTAAACGAGGCCTTCGCGAAGGGCATGTTCCCCACACTGTCCGCCGTCAGGCTGCATTTCCTGATGGGCGACCGGCTCCCCTATGAGATCGTTGGCGTCGTTGAGAACGGAAAGTACGATTCTCTGACGGAAGCCACACAACCGGCGATCTTCTTCCCGTTCACGCAATCTGCACCGAGCGACACAAGCCTCATCGTTCGGTCGCAATCGCCAGCCGCAGAAATGGTGCCCGCGCTCAGCCGCGTCCTCGCCAGGATCGATCCCAATTTGCCTTTCACCATCCATAGCTGGCCGGACGCCCTCGCCCTCGTCCTGTTCCCCGCGAGAGTAGCCACCGTCGCGCTTGGAGTCATGGGCGGACTGGCCGCGATGCTTGCCGTCACTGGCGTTTTCGGTATGGCGACGTATTCCGTTTCGAAGCGCATCAAGGAACTGGGCATCCGCATGGCACTGGGGGCGCAGCCAGTTCGGGTCATGGGCGCGGCGTTAAGACGCCCATTGGTCTTGTTGTTCTTCGGCTCAGTCACAGGATTAATCTTAGGCATAATTGCGAGCCAGCTGCTTGCCCAGATCGTGTACCAAGCTACCTCGCGTGATCCGTTGGTATTCGCGGGAGTCATGACTACAATGATCGTTCTCGGCTTGGTGGCGATCAGCCTTCCCGCGCACCGCGCCTTACGGATCCACCCGGCAGGTTTGCTCAGAGAAGAGTAGTGACTCCTCTTAACCGAATCGGCTGCGTCACTTTGGGGTTATTCCCGGAATTGTCGGCAACGGTTCGTAACCAGATGGGCAGGGATTGCCGTCTTTGACGAATGGCGTTCCGAACGGTAGGCTGAAAAATGTCCTGGAATGCTCGAGTCAGGCCGCTGTTTGATCCTGCTGAGGGATTTATGAGATGGCGCATCGCGCGGTCGAGGCCCACACGTCGCCGCTTACTCGTCCAGGTGCGCACGCTTGACCAAGGTTACAAATCGGGTTTCCGAACGCAGGCCGTCAAAGATAGCGTCGTCCCTCAGCATCAGGGAGCCCGTAGTACGCAGCTCCTGGTCCTGTTCAAGTAGGTCAAGTGCGCGCTGCTGCTCTCCGAGGCCTATACAGATCAGCGCTTCCTGCCAGACGGGGACGTAGGAAGACTTGGCGGCCCCGGCCGCGATATCGGCCAGCTCTCCGCGCGCCTTGCTTTTTTGCCCCAATACGCCGTAGAGGTGCCCTAGCCGGCCGACTCCGCCGTTGTTGCGCGGGGAAACACGCAGTGCGTGCTCGTAGTCGGCCAGGGCCGCGTCATATCGTTTGAGCTGTTCCTGACATTCGCCACGCGCTTCCAGGGCGAAATAATACTCGGAGGCAAGCTCGAGCGCCTGGTTGGCGGCGTTGATGCATGCGTCATATTTGCGCGCCCAATAAAGGACGAAGGCAATCGCGGTGGTTTCACCGGGATTGCGCGGGTCCAGTTCGTGGGCTTTCTGGATTTCGGCGTAGGCCTCCTCATTGAGGCCGCGGGAAGCAAGCATAAAGGCATGCCAGTGGTGAGCCACAACATAGCTCGGATCAAGCTCCTCTGCGCGCTCGAACTCCGCGTCCGAGGTTTTCCAGTCATACTCCTGGACAGCTTTCAATATGGCGAAGACCGCGTGTGGCTCAGCGATGGTGTCATCGAGAGCGAGAGCTTTTTCGGCAGAGACCCTGGCCTTTGCCTCCGTCTCTCGAGGGGGAAACTGATCGCTGCCCAGCATGGAAACATAAGCGGTAGCCATTGCCGAATAGGCCTCTGCCGAGCTCGGATCCAAGCGGATTGCCGATTCAAACAGGTCCATGCTTTTGCGCAACGTCTCCGGGGTGCGCTTGTTCCACAGGTAGCGGCCTTGCATATAAGCGTCGTGGGACTCCGGGCTCACCAGACGAACGGTCGTTAAGCGGAGCTTTTCGTCGGGGGTGAGTACGGCGCCAACCTCTTGAACAATCGCTTGCGCGACGCGGTTCTCAAGACTTAGCAGATCGCGCAGGCTCGCCTGATAGGTCTGCGCCCACAGGTGAGCGTCCTTGTGGGCATCAACCAGTTGGGCAAACACCTGGACGCGGTCTCCCGACCGTGCGAGCGAACCCTCAACCACCGCATCTACGTCCAACTCACGCGCTATGTCCGGCAGCTTTTTCTTTGTGCCCTTGTAGGTCATGACCGAGGTGCGCGAAATCACCCGCAGCGAGTGAATTTGTGCAAGGTCGGTAAGCAGGGCTTCGGTGAGGCCGTCGGCCAAATAATCCTGGCCGGGATCGCCGGAGAGGTTCTGCAAGGGCAGGACGGCAACAGAGTGGATCTTGCGGAAACCAGGGGTCGGCTCGCCTCGCTTTCGGATGAAGAACCAACCAAGGGACAGCAGGGCAAGTGCACAAAGCGCTCCGACGAGCAGCTTATGCGCCGAGATGCGCCGTTCCGGAACTGAAGGCGGCAGCGAAGGAACGGGCGCAGCCGCCGGCTCGCTCTCCGCCCCGAACCGCTCCTCGACGGGCGCCACAAAGCGATAGCCACGCCTCGGGACTGTTTCAATGTAGGGCTCCCCATTGACCTCATCACGGAAGAGTCTTCTGAGCGCCGAGATGTGTACGGTCAGATTGGCCTCCTCAACAAAGGTGTCCGGCCAGACAGCCTCCATCAACCTCTCTTTTTCGACCAGACGGCCATGGTTTTCGACAAGGACTACCAAGGTCTCGACCGTCTTAGGGGGAAGCGAAATGACCGAGCCATTTCGAAACAGAAGATGTTGAACGGGATCAATCCGAAAGGGGCCAAATTCGTAAATCACTTTTTCGGATCGACTCATGCTCGAACCCGCAAGACTTTGGAACTTCTTAAGGGTTTCTTAAGGACATTTTCGCGTTCTCAGAATGATGCTGCTGAGCGAACGCAAAACCCCGGGAAAGGGTTCCCGCGGGAACCGAGCATACCACGTTTTCGCGAGCGCGCTGGAGTGCGCCTTATTGGAGCGTAGACGTGTGTCCATAGGCGTACTCGTACTCCCATTTCGGGCTTACGCGCGGTATGGGGCTCCTAGAAGCATCCCGCGGAATCGCGGCGTGAGACGTGGAGGGAACCATGGGAAGGATATCGCTGGTCTCGCTAAAAGGAACTTCGCCTGGGCCAGGCGTTTGGAGGAGAAGGCGCTTCCCTTTCTTGATCCCTCTTGCCGTTACGCTGGGGACGATTTCGGGTTGCTTTCCTGGCAAGGGGCACGGTGGTGGCGGAGGCGGGGGAGGAGGAGGCGGCAGCGTCGCGCCCCAAATCACCAGTCTTTCGCCCGCAACCGCCGTCATCAATACGGGTCCGGTCACGCTCACGATCACAGGGACGAATCTCGGGCCCGGAGACGTGATTTATTTCGGACAATACAATCCCCTTACACCGTCATCGGCATCGTCAACCACCCTGACTGTGACGATCCCCAATTCATATATGCAAGCAACCTGCTCCTGCCTGGTCGAGGTGCAGAACGTACAGGACAAGGCGTCGAACAATGTCCACTTCACGATTTCACCTGTTCCGCCGCCTCCCCTCTCGCTGAACCCGGCCTCGCTTCCTGACGGCACCGTAAATGTTTCCTATAGCAAGGCCGTTTTTGCAACGGGAGGGGTTCCGCCGTATACGTTCAGCGTTAGCGGTCTCCCCGCGGATAGCATTTCGGCCACCACTTCGGCCAGCTCAGTTGTGATCTCCGGGACGCCAACGGCCACGCAATCGAGCCTCACGATCGGTGTTTCGGTTACTGACGCGAGCAATACCATGAAGAGTGCGAGTTATACGATCAACGTCGATTCAACGCCTGCCACGGCGTGTGCTCTCACCGGGCAATACGCGTTTCTTCTCACCGGAACGGATTCGAGCGGAGCGGTGGCCATGGCTGGCAGCCTTACGGTGGCCACGGACGGATCTTTATCGGGCGTTGCAGATTTCAAGGATCCCTCGAGCTTGTCCGAGGATCAGGCGATAACCGGTGGAGCGGGGAGTTGCACGAATGGCTCGTCTCCGAACACGGGAACTTTGACCTTCACAGCAAACGGCACCCAGCGAACCATCAACGTCGCCATGGGACCGGACGACGATTTCGGATGGCTCAGTGAGTCCGACGCGACCGGCACCGAGGCCTACGGCAGGATCGAATTGCAGACTCCCGGCACATTCCAAAGCTTTTTCGGAAGCTATGGCTTTGGCCTCGCGGGCAGCGATTCGGGCGGCAATCAGTATGCCATCGCGGGCGCGTTGTGCTCGAACTCCGATTTTGGCGTCACCTTTCTTCAGGCCGACTTGGACGACAACAGCACGAACTCTGCGGCCGCGAGCCCGACGGGAGGAAACGTGAGCTTTTCCGCACCCGACGGCAACGGCCGTTCGAGCACAACGGCTCCATTCACGTTCTCGGGCGGAGCCACGCTCAATCTGACGGTCTATGTTGTCAGTTCCCATGTGGCCTTTCTGTTGGAATCGAGTCCCACATCTGCCGGATCTCCCTCCCCCGTTCTGGGCGGGATCATTAGCGGACAGCCGGGGACCATCTGTCTGCCCCAAGCCCAGGGAGGAAACTTCACCAACATCTCTATAGCGAACTCTATTCTTTGGCTGGAGGGAGGGCAGGGCGCAGCCGCCACCGCTGCGGCGGGAGCGGTTGGCTTCGGGGGCAGCGGCACCGCCGGTTTCTCGGGAATCCTAACCGCAGCCAGTTCGAGCGCCCAGCAGCTGGTGAACGCGCCGGCCACATTTAACGTCTCCTCGACCGGGCGCGGCACTTTCGAGTTCACGGACAACAACAGCACGCAACATCAACTTGTCTTCTATTTGGACGGGGGACTCGCGGCTTACTTCCTCGAACTGTCCCCTAATTTCGAATTTGGGGCGGCCACGGCGTCAACCGGCGTAACGACAAAGTCCGGCCTAAACATCACGACCGGGACCCTCGAGGGACCTTACGCATGCGGCTCACAATTCCTTCCTCCCGGTACCGCTACCTCGCTGCCCGTCACAGAACTCACCTTCAACAATTCGGCCTCGCCGCCAACGGTCACGGTAGGGAACGGAACACCCGAGCCCTATAACTTCATCCCGGACGGCGGTACCTATCAGGGACAGTTTCCTGGATTCATCTTCTACGTGATTAGCCCGACCGAACTCGTCTTGGTTGGACCAACAGGTCAAGGGCTTGCCTTTGCCGTGCAGTAGCGGGCGGAGGATTCGAAAATGCGAGTGTCGCTCTGCTTCACAGCCAGTCTTGTCGCCTTCGGCCTCGTCGCGAGCGGTGTTCTCGGGGTGGATCGGCAAGACGAGTCGGGACATCGACGCGAACGAACTGATTTGGCAATTCTTCGAGGCGCATCCCCTTGGCCCGTGACGTGAACTGATTTCTGAAGGATGGAGAGTCATGAAACCCTCTTTGGCCGTCTCGGTTTCCCTGCTTGTGGCTGTTCTGGCCGCCTTTCTAGCCCTGGACGCACGGCAGCTACTGGCGCAAGCCCAACTTCCAGCAGCCGAGCCGAACGAGCTTCGGACGAAGACAGACAAGAAGGAGCTTGCGAGGGAGATCAAGCAACTTGTTGGCGAGGGCAAGGCCCTCGAACAACAGGGCAAGCTCACCGAGGCTAGAGACAAGTACGTAGACGCGGAAGGGATATTGTCGAGCGCGGACACTCTCAGTGCCATCGCGCAGATCGACGAACAGCAAAAACAGCGCGTGGGAACCTTCCTCAGCGGAGCGCGCCGGTCCTACGACGCCGGCCAATTCTCGAACAGCAATCAGCTGCTCAGACAAGGTCTCGACATCGAACCTTCCGATGCCGCGCTGCACTTCGATCTATCTTTGGGCTACTTGAAGCTTGGTGATCGCGGTAATGCGGCGCAACATCTGGATCTGGCGGCGAACGCAGTGTCGGGCGAAAAGGAGCGCACGCGGCTTCTCGAGTTGCTCTCCGCAGTTTTGATAGGAACGCACACGCCGGGCGACGCGGCGGACGCTAAAGAAAATCCGGCCGCTTCGACCTTCAACAAGACCTACCTCGAGGAAGATCGTGATCCCGGCAATACGCCCGCGCCGGCAGCCGGCAGCTTGTGCGATCAAACAAGAGCGCTCGAGGGCGCGCTTGCCGCCGACCCCGCGATCGTCTTCAATTCGGCAAAATGCGCGGCCGAGGATGCGCGCCCGCAAGACGCAGCCAGCCTGCTGGCCAACTACGCGAAACTGGCTCCCGACGCGCTCGACCGCGCCGACGCCGCTCGTTTCGCCGAAGATCTCTACTCCCTGGCAAGTCTTCCGGGAGATGCGGGGCAAGCGGTCCGACAACACTACGCAACCGCAGCCCGCTACCTAGACTATCGTCGCTACGATCGCGCCATCGATGAATATAGGACGGCGGCAAAGGCGCTGCCCGATTACTCAGAAACGCAGTGGCAACTGGGAACCCTCTACGAGGCTTACGGAGATGTTCAGAAAGCCCGGGAGAGCTTTTCGCGTTTCGCAGAACTGGACCCAGCCCGAAGAAGCGACGCGGATCCGCATCTCACCAGTCTCGATGGCCGTCGCGCCGTTTATGACGCGAACGTTGCCGAGGCCGAGGACATTCTGAGCGACCTGCTGCTGCCATCCCTCGGACTCAATAGCCTGGGCACAAAGCACCGGACGAAACTAACCTACCGCGAGTGGCGATGGGCCTCGAAACAATACAAAGAGACGACCAGAGCCACGGAGAAGCTCTCTGGGCCGTATGTTGAGCGCGAGCTCAATCACGCGCGAGAGAACCTAGAATCTGCGACGACCCTCTTCCCGCTGGGCGCCGAGGCCAACGAGTTGCTCGCGCTCATCAATCTCCAGGGCAACAACTGGCCCGATGCGTATCGCGATTACGACGCGGTGGCTAGTCAAGGCTTCCCCGTCTCGTTCTATGCGCAGGTCTATTCCTCCCGGGACAGCAAGGTCATTCGCGCCACGAAAGTCGAAGTCGGCACGGCCGCCGTGCGGCTGGTCTATCTCTCCGCCTGGAACACAAAGAAACAGATCTCCGTGCCACCGAGCAAACCAGCGGGAGAGGACCAGCTCGGGAACTTAGTGATTTCGGTAGACGAACCCCCGGATACCCAGGCCGAAGCCGTCACGATTGGAGCCGCGGAGCTCAAGGGCATTGAAACGGACAAGAACTTCGTCGTCTTAAAGCGTCAAAGTGACCGTTTATATATCGCACCTCTCAACATGCTCGCCGAAACCCCATTCGAAGGGGGCGCTTCCCGAACCTTTGGGAACGAGTACACACGGCTTTTTGTGCGATACCTCGGCTACGAGCAGGCCAAGCTCGGAAAGGAAGGGATGACGACGGGCGAAAAGTTCAAGCTAGGATTTGAGATCGCTCGGATCGGGGTATCCGTGGGCATGATGGGGGTGGGCGCGCCCGCCGCATACGGATCCGCGATGCGCCTGGCGCGGTTCGCCCACGCTCTCGCCGTTTACCGGGAGGTGGGGCGGGGCGTTCATATCGCCAACAGGGCAGAGGCTGCTACGCGTCTCGTCGACGATCTCCAAATGGACACGACGACGCTCGAACGGGACGCAAGCGACCAGCGCCGGGCCATCGAAGGCATCGGCTTCAAGGTCATTCCCGTCGAACCGCTTGGTTTGAAGTTTCGCGACAAACTCTGACGGACTCAGGTCAGCCAGCGGGCGGCACGTGGGGCTGCAACATCCTGTTTAGCTCACTGCCTTCTTGGCTCCCGCTCTGACCTTAGCCCACCGCCTCTTGGCAGCTGCTGAGATCTTCGCCCGTGCCGCAGCTGATAGCACTCGTTTCCTGGTGCGAGCTGCGCGCTTACCCGCCGAGTTAGTTAGCGCCTCGGCCGCGCTTCGGAGACCTCCCAACTGCTTTTCTACCTTCCTCAGCTGCTTCTCGAGTTTCCGTTCCTCGCGTCTGATCGTGGTAAGGATGCTCATCCTGATTACCCTCCAAATCACAATCTATCTCAAATCGAAGGCTCGACGCCAGATGCGTCCTGAACGTAACCGGAGATTCTGCCGTGGTTGCCGGCAATCGCGAGGGAATCCGAAAGCCTGGCCGCCGGCCGCTTATTCGCGGCCATCGCTGACGGTGAGGATTTGATCCGCTTTCACGTTCTCAAGCACCTGCCGGATGCCGCTCGGCCAGGTGAGTTCGATCTTGTCGATGAGGCTCGAGCGTTTCTCGCCCGGAAGTGGCATCTGTCCGGCAAGGTCACTAATCTGGACTTTCCTCTTTGCCAAGCACCTTTAGCGGTGTCCAGCCAAACACGCCGGCGGGTTCAGAGGCGGGTCGGTAACTCGGATCGAGCTCGACGTAGACATACTGTGCTCTCGTTATAGGTGCGCCTGACAGCAGGTGATACTGGCTCCCATTGATTTCGAAATCGATGCGGCTCTCGTTGTTCTCGCCTTTCACAGCGCCCTCGAAGTTCTGCGCCGATACGATCAAGCGTCCAACACCACGCTGATAGACCCAAACCGCGCCATCCTTCGCGGTGCCCTTCGCGGTACCGCCCATGTCAATGATGGCTTGGCGACCGCGCAAGAGGACCGGAGATACGAGTCGAAGCTCGTCCTGAGCTGGATCGAGAGGTTCGGCAGGCGAGAAAGGGAAGGCGGGCATGTGGTCAAGCAGTTCGCCAGTCAGTTCAGCCTCTCCGAGTCCTGGAATGTTGATCCGGAGTGTTTGCCCCGGATCCAGCCTGTATTGCTCGACTGGCAGTTTCTCAAAATCATCAAAGGCGACAGTGATTCCGCTCGCGGGAGGGGGATAGAAGTGGCTACGTATTTCCAGGACGATTTGGTCCCCCTGGCTGGCTAGAACGTGCGTGCCAAATTGCAGCGATCCGCCATCTTTGAGCGCCATCAAGCCACTGCACCAATTCCTGCTGGGATCGCTAGTCGTGGACAACGCGCATTGCCAAGGCGACTTTAAGCTCGGCAATCTCAGAGTGACCAGCAAGACGGGGCCCTGAGCCGTTGAACGCGCTTTGACAACAACCAGACCCGAACTGAGTCCGATGATGATCAATATGAGCATGGCAAAAGCAAAACGGGGTATTCTCATGGCTTCCCTTCCCTTCCTCCACCAACCGGCGAGTCGACTTTCCTTGTTGGCTCGTTGCATTCCTCCCTTTTCCGCAGTCGACAGCAGCACTTCAATTGTCGGGGTGTTCTCGGGCAAATGCAGGCTCGCGGTGCGCCGCAACTCAGCACCGAGGATCGCGTAATCCTGTAGCCGCGCACGGCAGTCATCACACTGTCCAATGTGTTCCGCCGCTTCGCGCGGAATTCTTTGGCCATCGCACAAGGCCGATACGAAATCGACCGCATCCTGACACGTCATGCGCTCTCCTTCTTGATGACCCGGTCGCCCCGCCAGATCTGTCGCAACTCCTGACGGGCGGCAGACAGGCGCGACCTTACCGTCCCCACCGGAATCCCCAGGATTTGCCCTAGCTCCGCATAGGATTGGCCTTCCACCTCGCGCAACCACAGCAGGGAGCGCTGGTCTGCATCCAGCCTCGCAAAGGCATCTCCGACGAGGGAGGACGCCTCCGCCTTCGCTTGCTCGGCATCCTCTCGGCTGGGTTCGCGACTCGGGTCACGTTGCCGCCACCATTCTGCCGCTTGCTTCCTGGCAATTCCGAACAAGTACGCTCGCAGAGAACCATCCGGGTGAAATCCATTCATTCGTTTCCAGAGTTGCAGGAACGTCTCCTGCATTACGTCCTCCACCGCTTGCGCAGTTCCGAGGAGCTGCACCAGAAATCCCTGGAGATGCGCCGCATTTTCGCGATAGAAGGCTTCAAACGCGCGAGTGTCTCGCTGGCAGACCCGCTCGGAAAGCTCGCGATCATCAGCCATTGATGTCCTTCACCTAGTACGTCGGGAAATCGCAAAGAAAAGTTCGCGCCCGGGAGCGCATTTTGCAACTTTTTTCACCAGATGGCGACGTCTGGGAGCGTCATGCGAGGTGGCGCGTGGAACGCGATCCCTGCCTGGCTGCGCTCCGCCTCGCGGGACATAGACGTGCCGATGCTCCGCTCCGACACCTTTGGACTTCGAATTGCCAGAATCGAGTGAAGCGGTGGAACACATCGAAATCGAACCCTCTCCCTGGGTTATGAGGGATTCGTCCTCAAACATTCGCCTCTGGCAGGGAGGCCGCTTATGATACTGCGGGGTCGGGCGCCTACTCGTACCTCAGCGCCACCAAGGGATCGACCTTCATGGCGCGGCGGGCCGGAATGTAAGTGGCGACAAAAGCGACGGCGACCAGGGCGGCGACAGCGAGTGCAAGCGTCGATGGATCGTTAGGCGTGAGGCCGAAGAGAAGCTGGCGAACGAGCCGCGTGGTCCAGATGGAGCCGAGGAGGCCAGTCGAGACCCCTACCATGAGGACAATCGCTGCGTCACGCATGACGAGGCGAAGGATCGAAGTTTGCTGCGCCCCGAGGGCCATGCGAATGCCGATTTCGTGAGTCCGCTGGGTGACTACGTAGGCCATGACGCCGTAGAGTCCGATGGCAGTGAGCAAGAGGGCGAGGCCACCGAAGAAGCCGGAAAGGACGGCCATCAAATGCTCCTGCAGCACGGAATCGTCCGCTTGCTGCTTTAGCGTCGTGAATCGCAGGGACGCAGATTTGTTCACGCTGGCCATGGCCTCGCGCACGGCGGGAATGACCGCGTTGGGCTTCGTTGCGGTGCGAAGCTCGAATGTGGTCTCCTCGCGAACCATACCGGCCTGCGCGAGGGGAATATATGCTGTGGCTACAAAGTCCTGGTCCAGCGAGTCGTACTTCGCGTTTTGCACGACGCCGACGATTTCAAGCGGTGTGCCACGGAACATCGCCCCCTGAAACAGGAGGTGTTTGCCGATCGGATTTTGGCCCGGGAAGTACGTCTCGGCCAGCAATTGGTTGATGACGATGACAGACGTGGCCGAGGCAGAATCGTGCTGTCGAAAGGTGCGACCTGCGAGAACAGGGGTCCGCATGGTCAAAAAGAAATCGGGCGTGACCCAGTTCAAATAAACAAGCGGCTCGACGCCGCTCGGTGGCTGATAGCCCGGCACGGTCACGTCCTGGTTCCATTCCCCGCCCGATAGCGGCTCCATCCAGCACTGACTGGCGGACACGACTCCGGGAAGCGCCTGCAATTTCGCTAGCATTTGGCCGTAAAGCGGCGCGAGCATGGGCTCGGGCAGCCCTGCTTTGTGGACATTCGTCTCGACCAACAGAACGTTGTTGCGGTCAAAGCCCGCATTCAGCGTCATTAAGTTAGCGAATGTGCGGATGAAGAGGCCGGTGCCGATCAGCAAAATCAGAGACAGAGCGAGTTGCGCGGCAACAATCCAGCGCGCGGAGGCCGCTTGCGAGCGGCCGCCCGTGGCTTGCGTCTGGCCCTCTTTCATTGCGGACAGTGGATCGACGCGCGTCGACCGCAGCGCAGGCAAGATTCCAAACAGGAGGCCGCAGAGGGCAGCAATGGCAATGGTGAAGACGAGAACACGGCCGTCAATCTGCAAATCGAGAAACACGGGGACCTGGTTGGTTGAGGAGAACCGTATCAGCAAGGCAGTGCCCCATCGCGCGAAGAAGACGCCCAGAATCGCCCCCGCGCCAGATAGGACGATGCTCTCCGTGAATACCTGTCGAATCAGACGTCCGCGCGAGGCGCCCAGCGACAGACGCACCGCAATTTCCTTTTGACGTGCAGCCGAGCGGGCCAGCAGGAGACTTGCAATATTCGCACATGCGATCAGTAGCACCAGCCCCACAACAGACATAAGAATTTCGAGCGGGCGAGCGTACTGTTCACGCAAACCGTAAATGCCGCTCGTGCCTGTAGCGCCGGGAAGGACGACAAATTTGTAGTCTCGGAAAACTGCCTGCTGTTTCGCGTTGTAATCCTGCGGAATCACCGCGCCAAAAAGCTGCGGCGACAAGGCTTTCATCCGCGCATTCGCCTGCGCCAGGGTCATTCCCGGCCTGAGCCGCCCCATCATCTCGAGCCACCAACTAGATCGCTCGTCGAGCATGGAGTCGTTTCCATCGAAGATCGCTTCTGCACAAACGGGTATGGCGATGTCGAACGGCCTGCCTATCTCCGTGCCAAAGAAGCCCGATTGAGCCACGCCAATGACGGGAAAGGCGAAGCCGTTCAAGCGAATAAAGCTGCCAATCGCGCTTTGCGCGCCGGCGTAGCGTGACTGCCAGAAACCATAGCCGAGGACAGCGACGCCGCTGCATCCGCGAACATCGTCTGCAGGACTCAACAATCTCCCGGCGGCCGTTCGGACTCCGAGAACGTTGAAATAATCGCCACTGGCGTAAATGCCGTGGATGTTGTTCACCTCACCTCCGTCCGCGAGATCAAAGGTTTCGGGCGACCAGGCGATTACGCCGGAAAATGCGTTCTGAAGATCGCGAACCTGCTCCCAAATAGGGTTCGTGGCACTCTGCCGCAAATGAGCAGACAGGGGCGAGCGAAATTTGATCAGGACAAGCTGATCGGGATTTTGAACGGGGAGCATGCGTAGCATGACGGCGTCAATGAGGCTAAAGATGGTCGCGTTGGCGCCGATGCCCAGCGCGAGAGAAAGCAAGGCGACACCGGTCGGCAACGGCGACTTGCGCAGGATGCGGATGGCATAGCGCAAGTCCTGTAGAAGCGTTTCGAGCCAGCGCAAGCCCCATTGGTCGCGCGTCGTCTCTCGAACCAGCCCTTCATTGCCCAATTCGCGGCGCGCAAGTTGGCGTGCCTGGACGGGGTCTTCGCCGCGCTCAATGCGGTCCCGCGCCGCCATCTCCAAATGACTGTCCAGTTCGTCGCGCAGCTCGCGGTGCTTACGCCACCACAAGATCATGGGTTGCTCCGTTCTCGCGGCGCGATGATGCCTGCGATAGCCTCAGAGATCTGTTCCCAGCGTGATCTTTCGTGCACCAGTTGCCGCTTGCCGGCGGGCGTCAGGCGATACACGCGAACGCGCTGCTTGTTTTCCGAGATTTGCCACACGGCCTTGATCCAACGCTGCCGCTCGAGCCGGTGCAGGGCGGGATAGAGCGAGCCCGTATCCACCTGGAGGATTTCGCCGGAGCGCATGCGAATGGCCTGGCCGATCCCGTAGCCGTGCTGCGGGCCCCACTGCAGCGTCTGCAAAATGAGCAGGTCAAGGGTGCCTTGCAGTAATTCCACGCGGTTCTGATAACGCGTTTTCACAATTCCTTCCATCCGGAGAAGGTCTTGGTGTCCAGCATGGTGACATTCTACACCCATGCATGTAGATTCTCTACATCCATGAAGGGGAGCAAATTCGCTGCCAGTATCGGACGGCAGCTAAGTTCACGCGAGTGCGTACGCTATCTGTGTAGGGAGTTCCGTTGAAGCGGGCACAAACGACCGGAGATGGGACGCCGTGTCGCGGAAACGGACACCGTTTGGATCGCGGCCAGAGCAAATGATCGCATAACAATGTCGGCTCCTTTGACCCGAGTAGAACTGCGGCTGCTCACAACCGCAGGCCCGGGAGAAGGGAGCCGACCGTCTCGATTATAAGCGTTGATTATCACCCGAGCGTCAGCAAATCGCGTCTGTGATGCCGAAATTTAAATTGGCGAAGCCCGGCATTATCAAGAGATGGCCCGTATGGGTTTTTACGGGGGAGCCTGGGGCGGTCGTGGATCAACCCAGGACCCCTTTGGCTCAAAGAAAGGGCAGTTCTTACTGGGTTCTGAATTAGCTGGGCCTTTCCGCAGGCGTAATAACGACCTTGCGAAAGACTACGCGGCCCTTCTCACTTCCTTGAAGATAGACGGGGCCCGGCAAGCCTTCCCGGCTATCCAGGGCACCGCCCGTGATGCCCGGGATTTCCTTGTTGTCGATAATCGTCTGGCCGTTCTGGATCACGGTTACTTGTCGCCCGACCAACGTGATTTCGTAGGTCTGCCATTTGCCGGGAGTTCGCGGAAGTTCCGGCGTGGGAGCAAGAAAGCCATAAATGGCTCCCATGTGATGGCTCGGCGGTTCGGCGATTGAATCGGTCTCGATTTGGACTTCATAGCGGCCGCGCAGGTAAACCCCGCTGTTCGACTCCGGGCCGCAATTGAATTCCACATGAAGCTTGAAGTCTTCGAACTTGAAATCGTTGATCAGCTCGGGGCCGTTTCCCGGCGAGACCAGGTTGCCATTTTCGACCTTCCATACCGAAGAGGGATTGGGCCGGTCCATGTGCCAGCCGGCAAGATCGCGTCCATCGAACAACGGAATCGGCTTTCCCCACACGGGAGGCTGGGTTCGCTTGAGGGTCGGCGCCCGGCGCCCGGTCCATTGCCAGGTCTTCCCGTCCGGTCCGTTCACTGTGCCGGACAGGATCTGGCCCGAGAGAGTTCCTTCGAAAACCATGTCTGCTGGGGAGGCCTCTTCCTCCTTGGGAGACACAAACGTGAGACGGCCACCAGAAACCGAGGCCTTCGGAAGAGGCCGCGCGTTGCCCCACCGGCCCACCATTTCGGCCTCGAGCGCTCCTCCTTTCATTCGCAGCTCGAGCCAGGAGGGATATTCGCGATCCGCGGCTCTGAGCGTCAGGTCCCAGCGCCCCAGAAAAGCATCGACGGATGTTGCCCTATCGACGTGGCGGGCTCTGCCAAGTTTAGTCGAGCCCGCGGAGATCGAAACCAGCGCGAGGCTCAGGGCGCAAACGAGTGTGGCGCGTCGACTGCGCGGGGCCTGTCTTCTGCTCTGCGTGGGTCGCATGCCGTAGCTCCTAGGTCGTTATCGTTTGCGTGTCGACGTTCCAATACACGATGCTCCGGCGATAATACGACTCATTCGCCATGTGGCAGGCCACTGCAGCGTTATGTCCGAACACGACGTCCTGCACGACTGGCTGGCGCGATCTGACCGCCTGGAAGAATTTCCACAGGTGCGGGCGCAGGTCGTCGTAATCATCGCCCCTATAACTAACCGTCTCAAACGTGCGTTCCTGGCCCGGCTTCGGATCATTCTCCTCGTGCCATTTTTCAAAGTAGGCATTCTTGAGACGGTTCGGCAAGCCGTAGCAGTAGTAGCTTGGCGCGAGATCGATTCCGAGCTGCGGGGTGTAACTAAGACCAAACTCGGTCAGCTCGAGAATGCCCTTGGTGCCCATAAAGCGCGTGACTTCCGCGTTCTCCGTATCGAGCGTCAGGCGCATATACACGGGGACGTCACCGTATTCGTACAAGACCGTGTGTACATCCGGAGTATTTCGGCCGTCCTTCCAGCGGAGGATTCCGCCACGCGCGCAAGCGCTCTTGGGCGCTTCATTCATCCCCAGCACACATTCCATACCGCTGATCAAATGCACCAGCAGGTCGCCGGCTACGCCGGTCCCGTATTCCTTCCAGCAACGCCAGCGCGCAAACAGATACGGATCGAAGGGCTTCTTCGGCGCCGTGCCGAGCCAGGTATCCCAATCGACGGTTTCGGGCGACAGGTCGGCGGGCGGCGGATACTCCCAGGCTCCCGTAGGATCATTGCGGCCATTGGTGGCCTCGACCAGAGTGAGTTCCCCGATTGCGCCGCTCTGGTAGAGTTCCTTGGCCTTTGCGCACAATGCGGAGCTCGTTCGTTGTGCGCCGATCTGCACGATGCGATCCGTTTTCTTTGCCGCGGCCACCATAGCAACGCCGTCCGCCGCGCTGTGCGACATGGGCTTTTCGCAGTACACATCCTTGCCCGCGCCCACGGCATCGACCACCACTTGCTTGTGCCAGTGGTCCGGCACGGCCACGATGACGGCGTCAATTTCCTTGTCGCCGAGGAGTTCCTGGTAGCGCCGAGTGACGCGGATCGAATTTCCCGCAATCTCTTTGGCCAGCTCGTGACGCCCGTCATAGAGGTCGCAGGCCGCCACACACTGCACGCCGGGAAGAGTAACGGCGGTGGTCAGCAGGCTGCTGCCTTCCATGCCCACCCCGACAATTGCGAAACGGACGCGGTCGCTGGCCGGCACAGCGCGGGAGGATGAGACGAGCGGCTCGGATTCGAGAAAAACCGTTTTCGAGGCGACCGCTCCGGCTGTTGCCGCAGTGGTCCACAAAAACTCGCGGCGTGAAAAACCGGGCTTAATCATTTCTGACCTCCTTCAGAGCGCATTCCCTTGTCTCGATACCCACCGGAAGAAGCGTCACGATACCACAGAAATCGAGGCGCGGACGTTCGCTCCTCGCGCGCTCGAAGACCTCTCAAGCGAGCGTGCATGCTCTGGAGCCACGGGAAGGTGCGACAAGCGTAGAGGGGCGGGGCGCATCCAAGTAAGGAGGTTACTGCCAAGCGGCGTTCCTATGCGCACAGAAAAACCTCTTGACAGTCGACCGGCTAAAGATGCTGAACCTCTCCCGCATGTAACCGGTTGCCACGGGTGGGTGCCGGTTCCGGACTCTCCAGACAATTTTACTCTACCGTGCTTGAGACCGACTCTCCCGGGCGTGCCGGTCGCGCCCGGCAATTCTTGCGCAGACTGACGGTCGCGTTTGTGATGAGCGGTTTTGCCCAAAACCCGACGCTCAGCACGACTGCATAGGTCAGATACAGAAATAGCATGCCCGTACGCAGGCCGGCA
>DASPVZ010000028.1:0-44508 GCA_035622135.1 Candidatus Cybelea sp.
TGCGATCCCCGAGGCCTCGGACCCAATCCCGTCATCACGAATCTTTGGAGTACTTATGTGCCGTTGCCGAACGACTGTACGAGTGGCGACAGCCTTAACTTCTGCGGGTATAAAGGGCCCATCTCCACACCGGAGAGCAGCAACTTCGGCGTGCTCCGCATCGACCACGATTTCGCGAGCAAATGGCATTTCAACGGTACGTATCATTATTACCATCTGCACAACACTGTTTCGAACCAGTGGGACGTCGGCGGCTTCTTTCCCGGCGACACCATGGGCCACTATTCGGCGGTCCGCCAGAAGCCCCAGGTGCCTTGGCTCTATACGGCCGGTCTCACGACCGACGTGAGCTCCAACGTCACCAACAACGTGCGCTTTAGCTTCACGCGTAACTTCTGGGCCTACGAGGATCCGGGCGGCGTGCCAAACGTCGCCGGTTACCCGGCCACCCTCGAAATCGGCGGCGAACAAGGCGATGTCTTCGGCCCCTTCAACAGCAATAACCAGGACACTCGCACCCGATTCTGGGACGGCAAGGACACGATGATCGGCGACGATCTCACGTGGCTCAGAGGGAACCATGTTTTTCAGATTGGCGGGAGCTTCCTGCACAATAACGACACCCACAAACGGAATGACAACGGCGGAACGATCAACGTGCACGAGCAATACATCATCGGAAGCGGTAGTGGGTACACGGCGCCGCTCAGTAACTATAACATCAATATGGCCGGGTACATACCGAGTGGACTCAGCTCCTCCGATGCGCTCGAGTACCAAAACCTCTATTCGATGATTCTCGGTATGGTTAATGAGACCCAGAGCCTCTATACGCGCAACGTGGGGCCGCTTCTCACTGGTCTGCCCCTCAAACCGATAACGTCATGCGGCATTGCAAGTATCGCTGCTACTTCGGATTGCCTTGCGTCTCCCCCGCTCATCGACGACAGCGTTATCCCGACCTACAACGTATACTTCACCGATTCCTGGCACATGAAGCCAACGTTCTCCCTGAACTTCGGTGTTGGCTACACGGTCGAAATGCCGCCCTACAGCATCAACGGCGGCTATCAGACGGTTATGGTTAACCAGCAGGACCAGATCCTGAACGCCCACCAGTACCTCGATAACGTCGAGCAATCCGCGCTTCAGGGCAACGGCTACGCGCCCCTGCTCGGTTTCTCGGCGATTCACAATGTCGTCGGGAACCTCAAGTACCCCTATAACCCGTTCTACGGCGGCATAACGCCTCGCATTGGTTTTGCTTGGAATGTCCAGCCAAACACGGTCATTCGCGGTGGCTACGCCCGGATTTATGGCCGCATCAACGGCGTCAATCCGATCCTGGTTCCTATGCTTACCCCCGGGTTGATGCAGCCGGCTAGCTGCGGCGGCCCGAACCTTAGCGGCGGTTGTGGTGGCACCCCCCTCAACGTCTTCCGCGTCGGTGTGGACTGCCCAGGCAGCGGCCCGTGCAGTGCCCCGCTTCCTCCGCCGAGCGCGAGCCTTCCGCAGCCCTGGTATCCGGGCCTGAACGACGTGCCCACTGCGGCCGGCGAAACCATCGATCCGAACTTCCATCCGAACCGTAACGACGAGGTCACTCTCAGCGTCCAGCGTCAGCTCAGCCCGAAAATACTTGCCGAGGTGGGTTACATTGGCCGCAAATTGACTGATGAAATTCAATATTACAGCCTGACTTCGGTTCCCTACATGATGACCAAAGGCGGGCAGACTTTTGCGAACGCTTGGAGAAATATGATGGTAACCACGGACTACGGTTACAACGTTCCATCGTCCACGCTCGCAAATGGCAATCCGAACCCCGCGTTCTTGACATATCTCAATTCCTTGCCCGCGCAACCTTTCTTTGAAACTGCCATGGCCGGGACGGGCTACTGCAACGGAAGCCTGTCGGCGGGCTTGGTGACTGGTGCTACAAGCTGCACGGCGGCATTTGTGGGGAACAGTGCTGGTTTAATGAACATCTCGGATGCGTTTGACTCTTGGGGTGGCGTCTCGAACCTCGGGGGTTTCAACTTCGGACGCAGCTTTACGAGCGATCCGATCCCGGGAGCCTGCTCGAACGTTACCACCATCGGGTGCAGTGGACAGTCGAACTCAATCGCCACCACCATCAGCAATGGCTATGGTAACTACAATGGCGGCTACCTCCAGTTGACCTTCCAGGACTGGCACGGCTTGACCATGAAGACGAACTTCTCCTATAGCAACGCGCTCGGCACGGGCGACGTCGTCCAGGCGAGCAGCGAGTACGCCAGCGTCGACCCCTTTAACCTGCACAACGATTACGGTCCGCAGTACTACAACGAGAAGTTTGCCTTCACCCTCTTTATCAACTACACGCCCCCGTTCTACGCGTCTCAGGAGGGTCTCATCGGGCACCTGCTCGGCGGTTGGACTTTCTCGCCCCTCTTCACCGCGGGCAGTGGATTCCCGACTGAGATGAACACCTTTACCGACTGTGCCAGCTACGGCGAGTGCAACCCGGCATACGTCGGCAACTACGAAAACATGGTCATCACGCAGAACATTCATGACACGGGCAAGGAGAACCATGCTTCCGGGACGATCTGCGGAACGGTGGGTCGCGGCTATAACGTGTTCAGCAACCCCGACGCATCCTGTCCCATCAATGGAGGCACATTTAGTGATCCGGTTCGCCAACCCATCCTTGGCCTAGACGGGGACATCTCGGGTGGCGGCCCGGTTACCGGTTTGCCGTTCTTCAACTTGGATCTGGGCGTTTCGAAGAAGATCAAATTGAACGAACGGTTCAATGCTACGTTGACCTTTGATTATTTCAACGTACTGAACCACATGCAGCCTGCTGATCCTTGCTTCTATGCCTCGGCCCCTTACGTGTGGGGCGTGCTAGGCTGTGGCGGGAACCTCCAGGCTAATACTCCTCGCCTTCTGGCGATGGGTCTGAGCTTCAACTTCTAAACCCGGCCAGCTTCTGCTGGTTGAGGGCGCCTGCCCGATCCCGCTAACGCGGAATCGGGCAGGTTTTTTTTTGCCGATTCGGCCACCCAGGTGAGCAACGTCTCGCCGCCCGGCCACCGCAACCTGAACTCGGGCATGCTCGGTATGGTTCGGTCCTCGAACGAGGACTTCGGCCTGATCAAGAATGTGCGACCGATTTTCGAGGAAGCAAGACAGGTGGCAGGGCGGCCTCTGCCGACGGGCTGAAGGAATTCGCTGGGGACCCGTGTGGAGCCGGTTCTAGGGGGTCTGCGGTGAATGGGAGGTGAAGTACTGAGCGAGATTGGCGGTAAGCTGCTGCATCCCTGCCCGCACATTCTTGTCGAGGGCCTCGACCACGTTCGCGACCTTCTTGCCGTCAACCGGCTCATCGTTCGAGTAGGAATCGCTCCAGACGGTCGTGGCTGACTTCGGATCAAACAGCTCGAGGTCGAGAGAGAACCGCGCGGCCATCTTTGGCTTATCGACTTCATAGAGACCGATCAGCCGCCCGCGCAGGATGTAATCGGGGCGAAGCGCACTGGCGATCCGCGAAACCGAGCGGTATTGCCCGGTCGCACGCAATGAGGCGACGAGAATGTCCTCGATCATTTCCGCGGGAGGCTCCGCCCAGCGTTGATACTCATAGGTACCGAGTTCAACCGGCCCTGAGCCATACACCAGGCGATCGTCGCGATACAGATGGGTGGTGACGATCCTGCCAACGACGAGCGTCACAGGAAACTGAGCAGAGGTTGCGGGTCCTTTAGCGACCTGGGGCGCGCCCGAATCGAGCACGTAGTAGTTCACGGGACGCGCCGCGCCGCAATTGCTTAGTATACCTATCGCGGTCAGTGCACCGGCCAAACGTATCGCTTCTGAGATTCTCCGTCTTAAGTTCATCGCGTCTCAGTAACCGCTTTAATAGACGGTCGAAACATCTTTAGCCGCTATTGCGGAGGCGCCCCGCCGGGGTTATGCGGTTTGAGGTCGGAGGCGCGAATCAGCGTATACGGCCGAGTCTTGATTGTCTCGGTAAAGGAGTTCAGGTTCTGCGTCACATGCCGCAGATTATCGATGATCTCATCGAGGTTTTCCGAGTTCGCGTCGAGCGTGCGGTCGAGCTGGTCGGTGGCCGATGCCGCGGAGGCCATGGCCCGCCGCAGGCTGGCAACCGCCTCACGGATGTCCGGGCGGTCCTCGCCAATCATGGCATCGATATGCGAAATCGCCTCGTTCGCCTGCGTCGACGCCTTGCGGAAATCGTCGATGAGGGGCTCTAGCTTTCGGCTGGACGCATTGATGTTGCCGAGCGTCGCGCGAATCGTCGGACGGTCTTCTTCAAGCATGCCCCGCGTGGTGGCCAGCGCCCCGGCGACGTTCGCGCGATTCTGCGGGCTGAGCAGATCATTCACCCGATCCATCGTTTCCTTGAGCGCGACCACCCGTTCGTTGAGATTGTTGACCAGCTGATTGGCGTTTGGTCCGAGCTCGGCAATCATGGCTTTGAGGTCATCTAGGCTCGTGTAATCGATCGACTTGAGCGTCGCACCGCGCGCCGCGCGAGGTGCCGATCGGCTGCCCGGATTGATGCCCAGAAAATTGTCGCCCAGCGGACTCGTGCTGGTGATGGTAGCCACGCTGTCGGACTTAACGGGGACGCTCGGATCGACGGCAAAATCGACTTCCATTCGCGTGGGGTCCTGGGAATCGCTCTCTACCTTGGAGACGCGCCCGACTTGCGGCCCGCCCGCATAGTGGACTTCGGCCCCCGGGCCGAGCCCTCCCGCATTCTTGAAGTATGCCCGGTAGGGTATGTCGTTGCCGTTCATCTTTCCCGACAGTAGAAAGACGGTCACCACGAGCAATGCCGCGATCACGACCACAAACAGCCCCACAACAGCTTCTTCGCGTTTTGAATCCACAGAATGCCTCGCTGCGGCGCGTTCCGATTAAAATCGCCGGTTCCGGAGGGTCTGCGAAGTATATCACGCCGAATGGGCCGGACAATCCGGGCTATTGGCGCGTCGGGGGATTTTCGCCCGTAAGCATCTGCAGATAATCGATCTCGCCGGTCAGCTCGGGTTCCGGCACGCGGTCGAGGAATTGGCGGACCCGCGGGTGCTGGCTTTCGCGGAGCTCGGCCGGGGTGCCGTTGGCCACGATGGTTCCCTTATCGAGCAGGATCATGCGGTCGGCGATCAGAAAGGCACTGGCCAATTCGTGCGTGACGACAACCATGGTGATGCGAAACGCTTTCTTCAGCTTGAGAATCAGCTCGTCGATACCGGCGGCGATGATGGGGTCCAGGCCAGCCGATGGCTCGTCAAAGAAAAGGATCTCGGGATCCATGGCTAGCGCGCGAGCGATGGCCGCGCGCTTCTTCATTCCCCCGCTCAACTGCGCGGGCATGTAATTCTCGAAGCCGGAAAGGCCCACCTGATCGAGTTTCAGTCTGACCATGATTTCGATGGTCGAATCGTCGAGCTCGGTGTGCTCGTGCAGCGGCAGCGCGACATTCTCCCCGACCGACATGGAGCCGAAAAGCGCGCCGCCCTGAAAGGACATACCCATCTTCTTGCGCAGCTCATCGCGCTCGTCCTCCGACATGGCTGCGAAGTTTCTGCCCCCCACCCAGATTTCGCCTTCGACTGGTTTTTCTAGTCCCACGAGCGTTCGCAGCAGCGTGCTCTTGCCGGAACCTGAGCCGCCTAGAATAACCATCGTCTCACCCGCCCGGACCTCAAAGCTGATGCCGTGCAGGATCTCGCGTTCCCCGTAATTGACGCGCAAGTCGCACACCCGGATAGCGGGGCCGCCCAATGCCGGATCTGGAACTTGCTCCTGCCTTTTGCCAAACATAGTCATTAGGATGCGCTGAAATAAAAGATTGTGGTGAACACCAGGTCGACTGCAACGACCAAGAAGATCGACTTCACCACCGCGGCGGTCGTCGAGCGCCCGATCTCCTCCGAACCGAGACCGGTTCGAAAGCCTTCCTGGCACCCGACCGCTGTGATCACCAGGCCAAACATCAGGGCCTTGACCAAGCCGGTCAGAATGTCGCGAAGCAGCAGGGCGCTGAGCGTGGCATGAAAGTAGGTGGCCCAGGTGAACCCGGCATTCGTAACGCCAAAAAACCCTCCGCCGCAAATTCCCATGAAATCCGACCAGGCCGTCAGGCACGGCATCATCACAACCATGGCCAGAAATTTCGGTGCGACAAGAAAATGCACGGGCTCAACAGCCATCGTCTCGAGCGCATCGATTTCTTCGTTTACTTTCATGGTGCCCAGTTCGGCGGCAAACGCCGATCCGGACCGGCCGATTACGACGATGGCGGTCATCAGCGGCCCGAGCTCGCGCGTCATGGAAATGGCCACGGCATTCGCTACCAGCTCGAGAGCCCCCAAGCGGCGCAATTCGTAAGCGCCTTGCAAGGCCAAAATGGTGCCGACGAAAAAGGAGATCAGGGAAATGATGGGCAGCGCGCGGACCCCGATGAGCATGGATTGATGCACGGTACGCGCCAAGCGAACGGGCTTGCCGCGAAACGGGTCGATAAAAACGGCACGAGCGGCTCCTGTCGTCAGCCGGGCGAGCCCGCCGACGTAGGCCAGCCCATGGATCGTTGCTTCACCAATTTCCGTTGTGAATGCCACCGTTGTGCCTGCCGAAAATCAGTTGGAAGCTCGCTCCGCGCGTCACTTCGAGGGGTTCGTGCCGGCCCCCGAGCCATGGAGCGCCTCTTGCTCGGTGCCGTACACCTCAAATACCCGAATCAGGCGAGTGAGCTCGAGGACCTCGCGCGTCGTGCGCGTCAAGCCGTATAGCGCAAGCCCGCTCTTCAGATCGCGCGACACCTTCAGGGCTTCAACCAGCGATGCGACGCCCGCGCTGTCGATATATCGCACGTTTTGCAAGTTCACGATCACGCGCAGAACGCGCTTCTCCCTGAGCAAATCGAGCAGAACCTTGCGGACCTCGGGCGAATTGTACAACGTGATGTCGCCCGTAACGTCCACCACCGTAGCGCCTTCTGCCTGCCGTGTGGAGATCTCCATGCGGAATCGTTCCCCCCGAGCTGCGCAGAGTTTTTTGCCAGAGAACCGGGCCGGATGCAACGACTTTCGCGGAGAGCAGCCGCTTTGGGGTCCACCACAGAGGCCGGAGCAAATCGGGAAGCGAATTTGGGCGAGCGTTCCGGCGCAAGCGAGCGCCGTCTGGAGTCGAATCCAATTCCTTGACATGTGCCCCTGGCCAGGATAGCGTGGCCCCTCTTTCCGCCTGTTCTGGGATCGGTAGAACCGACCGTCTCGGTGCACGCAGAGTGCCGGCCCTTCGACGCGAGGAGCCTCGCGCGGCTGGCACTGAGCACTCGCGCTCAGGTTGAAATGCCCGCCCAGCTCTCGAGCGGGAATCGACAACCAAGGAGAAGGCCGATGCAGAACAAGAGCGCGCGAACGTGTCGATGGCTGGCAGGGTCGCTCGCGGTCACCACGGCTGCCGTCGCGACCTCCGCGCTCGCCGTTGCGGCTCAACAATCGCCCTCCAACCCGTCTCAGGTCATCGTCGAGCGCAACGTCCCCGCCAAGATGCGCGACGGCATCGTGCTTCGCGCAGATATTTACCGGCCGAACGCGGACGGGAAATTTCCGGTTCTGCTCGTACGTACGCCCTATGACAAGACGCAGGAAGCAAATTTCGGTGTGAGAGGTGCTGCTCACGGATACGTGGTCATCGCACAGGATGTGCGCGGACGCTTCACGTCGGAGGGCGATTGGTACCCGTTCAAGAACGAATCGCAGGACGGCTACGACACGGTTGAATGGGCCGCCGCGCTGCCCTATTCGAATGGCAAAGTCGGCATGTACGGCGGCTCGTACGTCGGAGCCACACAATACCTCGCCGCGATCTCGAGCCCTCCGCATCTAGCCGGCATTTTCCCGGACGTCACCGCTTCGAATTATCACGATGGCTGGACCTATCAGGGCGGGGCGTTCGAGCAATGGTTCAACGAGTCGTGGACCACAGGTCTGGCCATGAACACCCTGCGCCGCCGCGTCGAGGCTGCCGGCGACGCACTCGATGGGACCAAGGTGCTGCCGCTGGCCTCCTATCCGGTGCTCGAGACGGTATCCCAAACCGGTTTGGCCACATATTTTACGGATTGGCTGTTGCATCCTAGCTACGATGAATACTGGAAGCAATGGTCGATCGAAGCACATTACCCGGCGATCCAGGTGCCCGTGTTCAGTGCCGGAGCCTGGTACGACATTTTTCTGCGCGGCACCTTGCGAAACTATACGCACCTTAAGACTCTGGCGGGCACCGACGCCGCGCGGCAGGGGCAGCGGCTCATCGTGTACGTGGGCGGACATGCCGGGGGGTCGCAGGCGAGGAAAGTTGGCGCTGTTGATTTCGGCGAAAGACTGCCCTTCGACCTGAACGAGCTGATTTTCCGCTGGTACGACTGGCTGCTGAAAGGCGAATCGAACGGCCTTGCCAGTGAAAAGCCGGTGAAGATCTTCGTGATGGGGCGAAACCAGTGGCGCGAGGAAGATGATTGGCCACTTGCGCGGGCAAAGGAGACGCCTTACTACCTGCACTCGGCCGGCTCCGCGAACGGGTTGAACGGCGAGGGTTTGCTGAACGCGAGCGCACCGGGCGAGGAAATGCCCGACCGATACGTGTACGATCCCGACGACGCCGTGCCCACCGTAGGCGGCCCGCTATGTTGTGGAGCCTTGCCGACGGGAATCGGCCCGGAGGATCAACGCCCGGCCGAGGCGCGCAAGGACGTGCTCGTCTATTCGACGCCCGCTTTCGCGAAGGACACGGAGGTGACCGGCCCCGTTTCGCTTGACTTATACGTCAGCACGTCAGGCGTCGATACGGATTTCACTGGGAAGGTCGTCGACGTTTGGCCGGACGGGTTTGCGCAGAATCTGACCGAAGGCATTCTGCGCCTCCGCTACCGCGATTCAGAGGAAAAGCCCGAACTTGCCAATCCAGGCCAGACCTACCACATTCGGCTCGACCTGGTCGCCACGAGCAACGTTTTCCTCGCCGGTCATAAGATGCGCCTGGAGGTTTCGAGCAGCAACTTCCCGCGGTTCGACCGAAACCTGAATACGGGCGAGACCCAGGCTCGCGGGGCGCACATGCTCAGAGCCACCAATACGGTGTTCCACGACCGCGCGCACCCCTCGGCCCTGATCCTGCCCCTCGTGCCCTGAGCAAGGCCCGAAGCTGTGGCCGTCTCCTTTTGAGCACCTTCGAAAAGGGTGCTTTACAGCTCTCCGTGCCCATGCTAGCTTGTTCTCCCGAACCGCCGATCCGTCAGCGCCAGGCGGCAGGGCCCTTGACCATAGACCCGCCCCAGTTTTTGTCTCGCGAGTCTTCGCCACAAGTTTCGAACGGCAGCGTCTTCCCCCGTCGAATCCGCCCTAGGCGGAGCGATCGAGTCGTGCCAAGCTGGATTAAGCGAGGATCCGGGTGCTAAGACTGCGCAAAGTCGACCTGCTGGGCTTCAAATCCTTCTGCGAGAAGACGCCGATCACGTTCAGCGGCAGCGGAATCACCTGCATCGTGGGCCCGAACGGCTGCGGGAAGTCGAACGTGGTGGACGCGATCTCCTGGGTCTTGGGCGAACAAAGCCACAAAGTGCTGCGCGCCGAGCGCATGTCGGACTGTATTTTCAATGGGACGGCGAAGCGTCCGCCGATGGGACTTGCCGAAGTCACCCTGACGCTGGTTGATCCCGAACTCGCCGAAGCGGCTGCCAAAGTGCTCGACAGCCCCGAGAGGGCTGCGGAAATAGCCGCCGCTCCTGAGCCGGAACCCGACGCCGACGCACTCGCTCGATCCGGGAGTTCGGACGCGCAGGCACCCGATGGGCAGGCTGCCTCGAGCGATTTCTCGGGCCAACAAAAGGGGGCAAAGAAGCGGGGTGCGGAAAAGCCGTCCGTTCGTCTGAAGCCCGGCGAAGTCGTTGTGGCACGGCGCCTTTACCGCTCCGGCCAAAGCGAATATCTCATCAACGGCCGCATCGCCCGCCTGCGCGACGTGCAGGAAATCTTCATGGGCGTCGGTCTCGGCCCCGACAGCTACGCGATTATCGAGCAAGGCCGCATCGGGCAGATTCTGAATTCGAAGCCGATGGACCGCCGCGCGATCATCGAAGAGGCCGCCGGAATCACCATGTACAAGACCAAGCGCCGTCTGGCCGAGGCCAAGCTCGAAGCCTCCAAGATCAATCTTTCGCGCGTGAATGACATTCTCGTGGAGGTCGAGAAGCAGCTCGCCTCGCTGAAACGCCAGGCCTCGAAGGCGCGCCGGTATGCCGAGTTGCGCGAGCAGATGCGCGGCCAGCTCCGCGTAATACTCGCGAGCAAAGCCGAGCACCTTGATATCGAAGCCGCTCGCCTGGAAACCCTGTTGCGCGAAATGGAATCCGCCGAAGAGCGCGAATCGCGCACGGTCCACGATCTTGAGTCCGAGCAGGAGCGGCTCACCGCGCGAACCTACGAACTGGACGCCGAGCTGCGCCAGACGCACAGCCTTCTTGGTCAGACAACACTCGAGCTGGATCGCGCTGAAAACCGGATCACCTTCAACCGCGAGCAGCTTGCACAGCTTGACTCCCGCGCCGCGCGCCTTTCGGTCGAAATCGACCAGGCGGAAAGGGAAGCGGCAAACTTGGGCCTGCGTCTGGGCGAGCAGCGCGAGGCTGTGACGACGTTGCGCGGCCAGATGGTTGGCCTCGAAGCCAGCCTGCGCGAAACCACGCAGAACGCCGCCGCCGGAACATTCGAGCAGACGCAACTCGAAGAGAGGATCGAGGCACTTCGTCAGCTGGCCTCACGCCTGGTCGAGGAATCCGCGCGCGGACAGGCGGAAGCCCAGCAAGCTGAGGAAACCGCCGCCCATCGTAGGGACGCCGAAGAGCAGCGCGCCCGAGGGCTCGACGCCATCGAGGAGCAGGTCTCGTTCCTTGCCGAGCGGCTGGGGACCGCCCAGTTCGCCCGTGAAGCGGCGGAGCGGCGTTCCGAGCAGTTTGCAGGCGAGGTCTCTCAGGCCCAATCGCGTCTCTCTGATCTTCGCCACACGCAGCAGCAAACCTCGCAGCGACTCGAGCAAGCGCGCCAGTCCCTGGCTGCTGAGAAGGCGTGCTGCGCATCGGTTGAGAAGATTTTGAGCGAACGAGCCTATACGGCCGATGCCATCCAAAAACTCTTCAACCTGAACGGACAGGGCGAGTCGCGGGGCTTTCGCGCCGTCGGATTGCTGGCCGACTACGTCGAAGTGCAGCCGGAATACGAAGGAGCCGTCGAGCAGTTCCTGCGCGATGAACTGGAGTACGTGGTCGTCGAAACCTTCGACCATGCGCGCGCCGGAATTTCGCTCTTGCGCAACGATATGGGTGGACATGCCACGTTTTTCGTCGATTCGGTGCCCAGCTTGGACGCTCGGAAGGACGAGGAGCCGACGTCCATGCCGGGCCGTTTCATCACTCGGCTCGATCACATCGTCGATTTCCGCGAGCCGCTCGGCCCGGCCGCCAAACACGTCCTCGGGAAGCTCGGGATGACTTACCTGGTCGAGACCGGAGAACATGCCGAGCTTATGGCCTGCGACAATCCCCGCAATTATTTCCTGGCCCTGGACGGCACCTGCTATCACGGCCGCACGGTCTCCGGCGGACGCCGCAGCGAAGCGGGCCCGCTGGCTCTCAAACGCGAGTTACGGCAGCATGAGTCGGAGGCCTCGCAGCTCGAGCAGGTCATCGCCGAGCAGCAAACCGACCTCGAGCGCGTCGAGAGCGAGATTTCGTCCGGGGAGCAGCGGCTTTCGACGGCCAGGACTGAGCACGTGGCTGCCGAAAAGGGGCTGGTCGCTGCCACGCACCAGCTCGAACAATCGAGCCATGAACTGCGCCGGGTCGAAGCGACGCTGGCCTCCGAACGGGAGGAAATCGCCCGTCTGCAGGCCGCGGCCGAGGCCGCTCGCGAACGTGCCGCGCAAGCGCGCAAAGAACACGAGCAAGCGCTGGGGTCGCGGGCCGCTGCGGAAGCGGAAGCCTCCCAAGCTGTCGCGAGGCTGGCCGGCTTGCGCGAAGGGCTGCAAGCCCTCGGGGAACGCATCGCCGGGGCGCGTCTAGAGATGGCGACCGTGTCCGAGCGCCTGGCCAGCGCCGAAGCCGTCGCACAGCAACTCTCGGCGGAACGGTCCGAGGCCCGGGAGCGGAGTGCCGCGCTCAAGCAACAGCGCGATGCGCTCGCCGAGGAGAAGGCGCAGCTTGAATCCTCCTCCGCGCAGCTCGCGCGCCAAGCCGAGTCCATGCGCGCGGAGAAGATGCGCCTCGAAGAGCGAAGGACGGGTTTCGAAGAGGAATGGGAAAATGCGCGGTCGCGTGCAGGGCATCTTGAGGAATCGCTCCGTGGCCAGCGGCAGTCGCTCGATGAACTTCGCGCCGAGCGCAGCCAGCGTCGTATCGAGAAAGCACGCAACGACGCCGATCGCGACCATTTGCGGGAGAGTTGTGTGGCCGAACTGGGCGCGCAGCCCGAGGAGCTCGCGGCCGAAGCGCCGCGGCTGTTGGTTGGCGAAGATCTCGTGGCGGCCGAAACCGGCTACAACGAGATGAAAGCGCGCGTTGACGCCATGGGGCCGATCAACATGATGGCGCTCGAGGAATATCAGGAGTGCGAGCAGCGCGAGGAATTCCTGCGCAGGGAGCGCGATGATCTCGTGCAATCTATTGAAAATACACAGCTTACCATCAACGAGCTCGACCAGGTCTCGCGCCAGAGATTTGAGGAAGCCTTTCGCTTCATCAATGCCCATTTCGCGATTGCGTTTCAGTCGCTTTTTGGGGGAGGCCACGGCGAAATGCGCCTGGGCGAACCGGACAGCTCCGGAGAGTCAGGCATCGACATCGTGGCGCAGCCCCCCGGCAAGAGGCTGCAGAATGTTCTCTTGCTCTCCGGCGGTGAAAAAGCTCTGACCGCGCTCGCCCTGCTGATCGCCGTGTTCAAGTATCAGCCAAGCCCGTTCTGCATCCTCGATGAGGTTGACGCGCCGCTCGACGAAGCGAACGTCGGCCGATTCAACAAAATGCTCGAGGAAATGTGCGCGCAAACTCAGTTCATCGTGGTCACACACAACCGCAAGACGATGGAAATGGGTTCCGTCCTCTACGGCGTAACCATGCAGGAGCCGGGCGTCTCGAAGCTCGTGTCCGTCAAGTGGGAGGAAGCTGCCGCCCAGGCGGAGCAAGAAGCCGCCAGCGCGGCGTAAAAGGAGCGAAACGATCGGCCCCGCAATCGAGGGTGGCGGCAGCTGGGTGGTTTGACGAGCTCGATCTTCGTTAACGCTGTTCGGCATTCGAGCAGGCAAGGCGTTTCGTCCTCGCACTTTTGATCACATCCGGTGATTTTCTTCACCGAGACGCGGGCCGGAGAGCTTAGAATCCGCCTGAGGTGGTCCGCCCATCAGTGCTGAACGCCATCGCGCGCCGCGTCACCCGTTCACTGCCATGATCGAAATCACCGACCTGCAGTCGGAATCGCACCTGAGCGCCCACACGCGAGACCTGAGCCTTTTCGGCTGCTTTGTGGAAACGCCGACGCCATTTGTTGACGGCACCAAAGTGAGACTGAGGATCACGCGCGGAGGGGCAAACGTATCCGGCGTCGGCAAAGTGGCCTATTCGCGACCGGGCAAGGGCATGGGAGTACAGTTCCTGTCGATTGAGCCGAGCAGCCTGCCCACCTTGGAAGGGTGGCTAGACAAGCTGCGCAACTAACCGGCCCCCTGCGGGTCAGCTGCAGCCCGCCTACTTCAAATTGTCGTCATACCAGGCAGCGATTCGGTTCAAGATGTCCAGGTTGTGTTTCTCTTCCTGGGGGCCGTGCGGCTCGCGAGGATATTCGACGAGTTCCGCTTTCACCCCGTAGTGCTTCAGGCCCCGGTACAGCTGCTGGCTTTGGCCGAGGGGATCGGTCGTATCGTCCTCTCCCTGCAGGATCAGCGTAGGTGTTTTCGCGTTCTTGAGGTACAGGAACGGCGAACTGTGCAGAAAGCCTTGGGGTCTTTCATAGGGCAGGCCCCAGAACCATTCGTCGTACGACGGGTGACTCTCCGTTCCGAATTCCGCGATTAGATCTGCCATCCCCGCCCCGGAAACGGCCGCCTTGAACCGAGCCGTCTGCGTGATAGCCCATTCCGACATGTAGCCGCCATAGGACCAACCGCCGATGCCCAGTCGATTTGGATCCGCTACACCGCGCGCGATCAACGCATCGACTCCCGCCATCACGTCCTTGTAATCGCCACCGCCCCAGTCTGCGCGATTCATCTCCACGAATTTTTCACCGTAACCGGTTGAACCCCGCACGTTCGGATAGAAAATGGCGTAGCCGTGGCCGACCAGGAGCTGACCCCAGGTTTGGACCGAGTCTGCCCATCTGCTCGTGGGCCCGCCGTGAACCAGGGTAATCAACGGCAGCTTCGTATGCCCGTCATACTTGGCGGGCAAGAGGAGCGCGCCTTCGATTTCGGTTCCGTCGAAGCTGTTGTAGCGGAAATATTCGGGCTTGATCAGTTCGACCGAATTCCACTCCTTATTGAACTCGGACGATTGCACCGCAGGGGAGGAGCCAGTCCCGATCCAGACTTCATCTGGTTGCGTCGCCGTTCCGCCCGCGAAAACGATCTCGGAATCGTCGACCGGCGAAATGTCGAAATTGTGCGGATTGACCGGCAAGCCTCTGAGCGCCTCGACTTTGCCCTCGAGATTCAGCCGGACGAGCCTCGAGCCAAAACCATCGTCAACGGCCGCGACCAGGCCATTGCCCGCACGCCAGAAATAGCCGCCGATCTGTCGATCGAGGCTGGCCGCGGTGAGGTTCCGCGGCTCACCGCCCCCGGCGGGGAGCACATAGAGATCGTGCGGTACAGGGCCATCGATGCGGCAGCCTACATAGCCGATCCATTTGCCGTCCTTTGAGACCTTCAGGTCGCCGAACGGCCCGCGTGGCGCGAGCAACTCCGTCATCTTCCCGTCGGAGGCATTTACCGAGAAAATCCGATCCGTGTCCTCATCTGATTCTGGATGATCGGTCGCCACAGCAATCAGACGATCTCCGGTCGGGGTCCAGGCGAGCTCGTCAAAGGCCCAAGGCCGCGCCACAAGCTCGCGGGTCTGTCCCGAATCGACTTCGAGCAGCCACAACCCGGCCGGCTTATCGTCCTGGTCGATCACGTGCGCATCGTCTTTGTCCTTCTCTTTCTTCTCTTCTTCGTCTGTTTTTGGCTGCGGCGCGATAAAGGCAATTTGCTTGCCGTCGGTCGACCACTCGAAGGAGTGGATGCCGCGCTTGCCATGGGTCACCGCGTAAGCCTCCCCGCCATCGATGGGAAGAAAGTAGATCTGTGTCTGCTCTCCGTCGCGGCTGGATAGAAACGCGAGCGTGCGACCGTCGGGAGACCATCGGGGCGACGATTCCGATTTATCCGAATACGTATACTGACGAATCTGCCGCGTCGTCACGTCGAGGACCCAGATATGCCGCTTGCGCCCTGTTCCCTTGAGCGGCTCCGAGACGACCATGGCCACGCGGCGCCCGTCCGGCGAAAAGCGCAAATCGGACTCGCTCCGCAGCGAAATGGCCATCTCCGGGGTCAGCGCTTTCTTTGCCCCATTGTCCGCTCGCAAATTGCCAGCCAGCATGGCGGTCAGAAACACCACGCTGCACGCGGCGCGAAATCTCATTTTTGCCTCCAACTTAGAATCTGCATCACGACGGTAGTGGACCGAGCCCTCCGCAACGAGCCCGCCAACTGTAGTCACCCGCCGGCTATTCGTCAACGCGTAGCACCATTGACTTGCCAGGACTGGCAGCCTAGCATGAACGGCCGCGAGAGGAGGGGCAGGTTGCAGCGGGAAAGTCCGCCGGGAGTTCGCAGGATCCTGTTCGCAATCGTTCCGACGGCCATCATCTTTGCGCTGTCTCTCGTCGCTCTTGCGCCCCCTCGGCCAAAGCCCGTCACCTCCCCCCCCAACCAGTTCTCTGCCGAGCGCGCCCGCAACGTGCTCTATCAGATGGTCGGCAACGATCTTCCGCACCCGATCGGCAGCCCGGACAACGATCATGTCCGTCAGTTCATCGTTGACCAGTTCACCCGTTTGGGCTACGACGCGCAGGTGCAGACGGCATTCGCTTGTGACGAGTTCGGAACTTGCGGCCTGGTCAAAAACGTCCTTGCGCGCCTGGATGGCGCCGAGGCCGGAGGAGCGGTGTTGCTGGCGGCGCATTATGATTCCGTACCAGCGGGTCCGGGGGCGTCCGACGATGGAGCCGGAGCGGCGGCCGTCCTCGAAATCGCGCGAGCGCTGAAATCAGTGGCCCAGCCGCGCCACTCGATCATCTTCATGATCGACGACGGCGAAGAAGCAGGCCTGCTCGGGGCGCGTGCCTTCGTCGATTACCATCCGTGGGCGCGGCAAGTGCGCGCGGCCGTAAATTTGGAGGCCCGCGGCACCTCGGGCCCAAGCATCATGTTCGAAACCGGCAGCGCCAACCAGTGGGCCGTCCGCCTATTCGCTCTTCATACCTCCCGTCCGACAACGAACTCGATCTCCTACACCGTCTACAAGATGCTGCCGAACGACACGGATTTCACCGTTTTCAAGGCAGCCGGCTTCGAGGGCTTGAATTTCGCGTTTATCGGCGACGTGTCTCATTACCACACCCCCCTTGACAACTTCGCAAACGCAAATCCCTCGAGCCTGCAGCACCACGGTGACAACGCTCTGCCGTCGATCATGGCCCTGGCAAACACGGACCTACGAAATTTGCCCCGTGCCGAAGCAGCCTATTTCGACATCTTCGGTCACTGGGTGGCGCGCTGGCCCGTTCAGCGCAACTGGCCGGCCGCGATCATCGCGCTCCTGCTGATGGGCACACAGGCCTTCTGGCTGGTTCGCACCAAGCGCATGAAGCTCGCAGGGTTCTTCTGGGGTCTGGTGGCCTGGATTGTTGTGGTGGTCGCCACGGCCGTGGTCGGCGTGATTCTGCTGCGCCTCCTCCGTATTATCGGCTCGACACCGGTCAACTGGATCGCTCATCCCTTGCCCGTCCTGGTCGCCCTGTGGTCGCTCGGATTCACTGCCGTGGTTGTTCATGCGGTCGTGTTCGCGCGGCGCGCCCGTTTTTGGGGATTGTGGACTGGCGCATGGGTCTGGATGGGTCTGTTGTCGCTCGTTTGCGCCTGGCGCCTGCCCGGATTCGTGCCCGTTTTTCTAGTCAGTTTGAGTGCTGCAGCGGTTTCCGGTTTGCCATTTGCGTTGCGCCGCGCGGCCTACAGGTCCGGGTCGGTAATTCCAGTGACGGCTGCGGCTATGGCCTCGGGGCTGGCTGGCTTTCCGGTCGCGCTACTGATCTACGACGCGCTTGGGCTGCATGACCTCTGGGTTTTGTCCGTGATCGCAGCCATCCTGCTCGCACCACTTTTGCCTGTTTGCGCTGACCTTCGCGAATCGGGAGGCTTGCCTGGTGCCGCCGTTCTCGTCGTGCCGTTTGTGGTGACCCTCGCCGCGTTCTTTGCCGCTTCCGTCGTTCCCGCCTTCTCCGCCCGATCGCCCGAGCGCCTAAATCTGGAGTATTGGCTCGACGCCGATTCCGACCGCGCGCAATGGATCGTCCACGCCGATTCCGCGCGCTTGCCCGAACAGATTGCCCTGGCCACAAAATTCCACCAAATCCGAAGAGGTCCATTGCCCTGGAACACGGCACCGGGGTTCGCGGCCGACGCCCCGACTCTCGGCCTGCCGGCGCCTACGTTCACAATTCTGGAGTCCTCGGTCGAGAACGGCCGGCACGCCTATCGCGTCCTGCTCCGCTCCGAGCGCGCGGCTCCGGAAGCGATGGTCCTGTTCCCGTCAAACTCGGGAATCGACTCGGTCCAGATGGAGGGCTTTCCCGTTCCCATCCAGAGCGAACAGGTCAGCAGATACTCGAATGGCTGGAAAATCTACCGCTGCGTGACCATGCCCGAAAAGGGGGTTTCGCTCAACTTCACATTGCCCATTGGAAGGTCGGTCGAGGTGTACGCTGTGGACCAGACGTTCCGATTGCCCCCGGAAGGTAATTTCCTGCTCAACGCCCGGCCGCTTACAGCCGCGCCCTCGCAAGATGGCGACGTGACCCTTGTCGCCCGCCGCGTCGAACTTATCCCCTAGTCGCGTGCAACCCGGTGAGGGAAGGTGACGAAGGTCAGGAGTTTGCGGCGGCATAAAGTTGTTCGATAGAATTGACCGCTTCGCCGACGCCCCAATGCAACAGATTCTGCTGCACAACTCGCTGACGAACCGGCTTGAACCGCTCGAGCCGTTGCACCTGGGGGAGGTCCGCATTTACACCTGTGGACCTACGGTCTACGATTTCGCTCACATCGGAAATTTCCGCACGTTTGTGTTTCAGGACGTCCTACGTCGATTCCTGCGCCAGAGGGGCTATCGCGTGCTGCAAGTCATGAACCTGACCGACGTCGACGATCGCATCATCCAGAACGCGGCGGCGGCCAAAATCAGCATCCGCGAGTACACGGAGAAGTATATCCAAGCCTTCCTCGAGGACATGGACGCGATTCACCTCGAGCGGCCGGAAGAGATCGTTCGCGCGACCGATCATATCGACGACATGGTCGCCCTCATCGAACGCCTCGAGCAGAAGGGCGTCACCTACCGGGCAGACGGTTCGATCTACTACAGCATTGCCAAATTTCCCCGTTACGGCCAGCTCTCGAAGATCGACCTGAGCGGAATCAAGGCCGGAGCGCGCGTCGAAGTCGATCGCTACGAGAAGGCTGATGCGCGCGACTTCGCGCTCTGGAAGGCTCCCAAGCCCGGCGAACATTTCTGGCAGACGCGGCTCGGCCCAGGGCGTCCCGGCTGGCACATCGAATGCTCCGCGATGGCCATGAAATACTTGGGCGACACCCTGGATATTCACACCGGCGGCATCGACCTTGCGTTTCCACATCACGAAAACGAAATTGCGCAGAGTGAAGCGGCCACCGGGAAGCGGTTCGTTCGCCTGTGGTTGCATGCCGAACATCTGATCGTCGAAGGCGAGAAGATGTCGAAGTCCCTCGGCAACTTCTTTACGCTACGCGACCTGTTTCGACAGGGCCACAAGCCGTCGACCGTCCGGTTCCTCCTTCTCTCGGTTCCGTACCGCCGCCAATTGAACTTCAGCGCGGATGGATTGACCCAGGCGGCCAGTTCGACCGAACGCATGCGCAACTTCATGACGCGGCTGAAGACGGCCAACCTGCCTGCGGGTTCAAGCACAGCCATGGAGTCTCGCATCGCCGAAGCCGAGCGGTCGTTCGATCGCGCGCTCGCGGACGACTTGAACACGGCCGTCGCCCTGGCGGCCGTTTTTGACCTCATTCGCGACGCGAATAGCGCGATCGATCGCGGCGAGTTCCGACAGCAGGACGGCGTCCGGGCCGTCGCGGCCATGGAGAAATTCGACCAGATTCTCAATCTGCTTGTCGATGATGACGATGAACGGCTGGCGAAGCTCGGCTTCGGTCCGGCGAAACCGCGGGTGAGCGCTGAACAAATCGAAGCACAGATCGAAGATCGCAATCTGGCCCGCAAGCGCCGCGATTTCAAACGCGCCGACCAAATCCGGCAGGAGCTTGCCGAGTCTGGTATCATACTGGAAGACATGAAGGACGGCAGCGTCCGCTGGAAGCACAAATGAGCCTCTCCTCACCACGGCCCCGTTCACCGCACAGCCAGCCTTCCCAGGACCGCCCTAACCTGTTCGGCGTCGACTAACTCTTTCTTCCCGGGACCGGCATTCACTCGTCAGATTGTGCCTCGTTCGCACAGGCCCAAAACATTTCGGGAGGAAGAAAATGCAAGCCATCGAAGCGAAGTTGCCGCACCTTGTGACGCCGCTCCCCGGCCCCAAGGCCGAGCGCATCGTCGATCTGGATCGCGAGGTCGTCTCGCCCTCGTACACGCGCGATTATCCGCTCGTGGCCAAAACCGGCCGCGGCGCCCTGGTCGAAGACGTCGACGGAAACGTGTTTCTCGATTTCGCGGCGGGCATTGCCGTCGTCGCGACCGGCCATTGCCATCCGCAGGTTGTCGCCGCGATCCAAAAGCAGGCCGGGGAACTGATTCACATGTCAGGTACGGATTTCTATTACCCGAGCCTCGTCGAGCTTGCCGAAAAGCTCGCCTCGATCACACCGGGCCACCAGCCCAAACGCGTCTATTTTGGGAATTCCGGGGCCGAGGCCATTGAAGCCGCCATCAAGCTGGCGAAGTATCACACCAAACGCGACAAACTCGTTGCCTTCCACGGTGCATTTCACGGACGCACGATCGGCGCGCTTTCGCTAACGGCCAGCCGCTCGGTTCAACGCAAAGGATTCGGCACTCTCCTTGCCGGCGTCTTCCATGTGCCCTTCCCGGACACCTACCGGGGCACCTACGGCGTCCGCCCCGAACATGCTTCCGAGGATTGCCTGAGCTATCTTGAAAACGAACTTTTCCGCCGGCGCGTCGATCCCGAAGAAGTAGCTGGGATTTTCATCGAACCGATCCAGGGCGAAGGCGGCTACCTGCCCGCGCCGGCGGAGTTCTTGCAAGGTCTCGAACGCATCTGCCGCAGGTACGGCATCCTGCTCGTCGTCGACGAGGTTCAGTGCGGCATGGGGCGCACTGGCCAATGGTGGGCCTCGGAATACGCAGGGATTGAGCCGGACATTCTGTGCACGGCAAAAGGCATCGCTTCGGGTATGCCGCTAAGCGCGGTCGTCGCTCGCGCCAGCGTAATGAACTGGACGCCTGGAGCACACGCGTCCACATTCGGCGGGAATCCCGTGTGCATCGCGGCGTCGCTGGCCACGATCAAGCTGCTCGAAGAGCAATACATTTCGAACGCGAGACGGGTGGGCGACTTCATCCTGCGGAAAATCTCCGGCTGGCGCGAGAAGCACAAGGTCGTCGGTGACATTCGCGGCCGGGGCCTCATGATCGGCATCGAATTCGTTCGCGACCAAAAGACGAAGGAGAAAGCCCCGGAACTGCGCAACGAAATCGTCCATCAGGCGTTTCGCAAAGGTCTGCTTGTCCTCGGGTCGGGCGATACCACCCTCCGCCTATGTCCTCCGCTGCTGATCGACGAAGAGCAGGCCGATTTCGCCATTCACACGCTCGACGAACTCATTACCCAAGTCGAACGGTCCGTGTAAACAATTTCTGAGCGGGAAGGGCCCAGCCGTCCTTGGCTTGCTGTTGCCCTGCTTGTGCTCTGCCCCCGAGGAACTCGGATTTGGTTGACTCGGCCATGGCGGGGGAGTAGTTTCGGCGCACAGGTTCACGTCTAGGACCGGCCGAAAGCAGACCGGTGTATCGCGAGGGATTCGATTGGCGAGGAGGATCCATGGGCCGAATGAACTTGGGCCGGGTCGTACTCGGTGGAATTGCTGCAGGGATCGTGCTTGATATTTGCGAAGGGGTCATGCGAGGGATGTTTCTGCGCGATCAGGGCGCGGACATGATGGCTAGGCTCGGTTTGCCCTCCGCAGTTACCACGAAGCAGCTCGTAGCGTTTAACCTTTGGGGGCTCATCGTCGGCGTCTTGACCGTCTTGTTGTATGCAGCGATACGGCCGCGCATGGGCGCGGGGCCAAGGACGGCTATTCTTGCGGGTCTGTTCGTCTGGGCGCTCGTGTTCGCGCTGGGCGCCATGCCCTTTGCCTTCATGCATGTGCTGCCGCTCCCCTTCGCCGTGATGACGGCGTGTGCGGAAGGCGCGATGATGATCATCGCCGGCCTGGTCGGCGCGGCGCTGTACAAGGAAGGAGTTGCCGCGCCGCGCAGCGCTGAGGGGCAGCCGACGTATGCGGGAGCTGGACGGAAGGCATAGACGGGCCAGCGACTCGAATCCGAAACCTACGGCTAGGGTCGGAAAAGCAAAGAGCTGACGGTTCGGGTGTCGCGGCGATTTGTACGCCGTGCCGCGAAACCAAGGGGCGACGAACTAGTTTGCCGTCTCGATTCTCACAAGCTTCTTCCGGGGGCCGCCGAATTTTCGGGTTCGTACCTCACTTCGGTCGCTCATCCCGCTCGAGCCTTTTCGATTCGGTAGCCAAAGGAGGCGAGCAGGCAGCGCGAAGGTTGCCGTCGCACTGCCTGCACGTTTGAGAAGCGGGGATTCAGCTCGGGCATTAGGAATCCTCGTTGTTCGCCCGTACCGAACCGAGCTTTTCGCCGTCTGCATGAATGTTAGCCGGGACAGCCACCTGTTCTCCCTTGGGGGCCGGAGGTTTTAGCGAGCTAACGATTTGATGGATCGTGCGGCCGTGATTGCTGAGTACAAACCTCACTTCGATGACCGCTCCGTCAAGATCAGGCCCCGGAGCCGCAAAGTTGATCGTAGCTGTGCCTGTGCAGTTGTCGTTCACCGTGTAGGTTCCGCTCTCGTCGGTATGGAACCCCGTCGTGGGGTCGGTTGGCCCCGGCTCAAGAACACCGTTGGCAAGAACGTAGTCTTCCTGCTTAAGGCCCCCCGCACCGTCGTAGTGCTGCATGACGATCCCGTCGCGCTGCACGATGACTCTGCCAGAAGGGCTAAACACTTCTCCGGATATCCGGAGGGCGTAATCGCCCCTCAATGTGGAGACTTTGCAGCCGTCGTTTTCCGTGCCCTGAGCGCGGACAGCGACGGCACAAGCTAACATCGCCGTGACCACAACCATGATTTTTCCCGTTTTGGCAATTGATTGCATTCTTGTTCTCCGTTTCCGCAAAGTGGTTACTGCCGTGCCGCCCTTGTACACGCCGAATGCCCGGTTGAACATGCAGCGGCGATGAGGATTTCCTGAAGGTTTTCTGACTTCCTTGTAAACCCGCTCTGTCCAGAATTGCCATTACGCGCGTACAATAGCCGCACAACGCGTGCCCGTCCGTGAAGACGGAAATGTTCCACTTTGAGGAGTTCGAGCTCGACCGCGGCGCCTACGAACTGCGCAAGAACGGCCGACCTGTGCAAATCGAACGAATTCCGTTTGAGCTGCTCTGCCTGTTGATCGAACGCCGCGGCCGCGTTGTCGCGCGCGAGGAGATTATCGAGCGAATCTGGGGGAAAGATGTGTTCCTCGAAGTCGAGCACAGCGTGAACACCGCGGTTCGCAAAGTCCGCATCGCGCTAGAAGACGATCCGGAAGCGCCACGCTTCGTGCGGACGGTTCCTGGTCGCGGCTACCGCTTCATCGCGCCCGTCAGTGAAACAGAAGCCGACGCTCCCGACAGCCAGGGGAAACCGAGTGCCCAGAGTTCCCGGCGGGCCATGCTCGTCGTCCTCCCTTTCGAGAATCTCAGCAGCGATTCCGATCAGGAATATTTCAGCGACGGTCTGACGGAAGAAACCATCACCGGACTGGGCCAGTTGGGGGCGGGCCGTCTGGGGGTGATCGCGCGCACTTCCGCCATGACCTACAAGGGCACGCGGAAAAGCATCGCCGAGATTGGCCGCGAATTGGGTGTCGATTATGCGGTGGAGGGAAGCGTCCGGCGCGCCGGCGACCGCGTCCGAATCAGCGCGCAGCTCATTCGTGTGAGCGATCAGATCCACCTTTGGGCAGAAAGTTACGATCGCGAACTAAAGGATGTGCTCTCCCTGCAGGCCGACTTGGGACGCGCCATCGCTGAGCAGGTGCAGATCAGAATCGCGCCGCGCGATCCGGGAGTGGCGGCACAGGCGAAATCGATGGACGAGGCCGCCTATGACGCGTACCTACGCGGTCGCTTTCACCTGTGGAGAGTGACGCGACCTGATCTTGAGCGCGCCATCCAACACTTCCGCCAGGCGACCGAAATCGACCCGCGCATGGCGGTGGCCTACGCGGGGTTAGCCGATTGTTATGACGTCCTGCCGATCACAAGTGACGCCCGGCCCAGAGAGGCCTTTCCCAAAGCGGAACAGGCAGCCATGCAGGCGCTCAAAATCGACCACGGCCTAGCCGAGGCGCACTGCGCGCTTGCTAGCGTGCGCTTCTGGTACAACTGGGACTGGCATGCCTCGGAAGAACATTCGCGGCGGGCCATTGCGCGAAATACGAACTACGCGAGGGCTCACCTCCGCTACGGCCACATGCTCTCGAACACCGGTCGGCACGAGTCGGCCATCGCTGAAATTGATATGGCTCGGCAGCTCGATCCATTTTCGCCCATTATCAACACGCTTTGCGCTCAGTTCCGCTTTCAGGCCAGGCGCCACGATGCGGCTCTCTCGCTGCTCGCCAGAACACTCGAAATCGATCCTAATTTTTGGGTGGCCAACATCCTAGCCGCGAAGATCTATCAATTCCTGGGCCGGTATGACGAGGCGCTTCGGGCCGCAGAGACAGCGAGCCATTTCTCGGCCGGCAATACGGAAGCCACCGCGCTCGCTGGCTACACCTATGGACTGATGGGTCGACGAGACGATGCCCATAGAGTTCTCGAGGAATTGCGGCAGCGGGCCGCGGAGAGATTTGTGCCTCCCTACAATCTCGCCACGGTTTATTTGGGCATGGCCGATTACGACAAGGTGATCGAATGCCTGGAGGAAGCGTACCGCGAGCGCGACGTTCACATCGTTTTTCTGCAGGTGGAGCCTAAGTGGGATTGCCTTCGCCAAGCGCCGCCGTTTCAGAGCCTCCTTCGGCGAGTGTCTTTGGCCTGACCCGCAAATCAATTCCGCAAGTAGAGGGGGCGGTCAAGGATCAACTCAAGCTTCGTACTCTTGTCGAGCACGACGTCCTGGCCAAGACCCGAGCTGAGCATGAAGGCTGTCATGGCGCCCGCCGCTGCGCCCATGGCCGCGTCTTTCCCATTGTGCGCGGCCACCCCGGCGGCCGCGCCGACGACCGCGCCGGCTGCGGCCGCTTCGGCCTGCTCCTCGCGCTTGCTCGTGCGATTCTCAATCTCTCCTTCGCGCTCATACACGACGCGCACGGAATGAACACCGGGCACGTCCATTACTGTGGCGACGAGCGGTAACCAGCCGTTCGGCGTGCGCACATCGTCGAAGGTGAGCCACATTCGCGCGTGCCCCGCCTGGTGCGCTCGCTCAACCTTGTCGACGTGACCGCGAACCTCGGCTCCCGCCGGCAGCACCCATCCGTCGGGCGTCGACAAGGGCTCGAGCGTATGCGATTTGAATTTCGCGCCTGCCTGGGCATCTTTCGTGCTGAGGGCATCATCGAGCCGCACAAGAAATCGCGTGCTCGGCGAAACAGCGCCGGGCTGCTCGCTCGTCACCTGTTCCTGCCCTCCCCGGGGGGCTCGCGCAGGGGTTGTTTGCGCCAGGCCCGACCATCCCAGCAAAGCCGCAAAACCCGTAAACGCCCAGATCCGCCTCATTTTCGCGTCCTCCCTCAGCACCGCTTGGTCTAACCGTCTTCCTGCCCAGCAAAAAGCGCCAAGCGATTATCAGAGATGATGGTTTACGCCGCAAGGTGGTACGGCGTGAGGGGTTCCCCGGGGCCCCCGCCGACCACCCGCTAACCATCTTTCGGGGGCCGCGTCAAAAAGTACGAAGATTTTCGTTGACAATACGAAATTATTCGTAGTATGGTCTCGCCCCATGACAAGCGCCCCGACGCATCGGCCCACGGCTTCCGAGCTCGAAATACTGCGTGTCTTGTGGACACGTGGCCCCTCGACGGTACGCGAAGTGCACGAAACGCTGAGCGCCTCCAAGCCCGTGGGCTACACCGGCACCTTGAAATTGATGCAAATCATGACCGAAAAAGGCCTTGTGCGGCGCAACGAAGACCAGCGTGCGCACGTGTACGAAGCCTGCGAGCCGGCTGAAAAGACCAAGCGGCAGATTGCGGGCGACGTGCTGCAGCGTGTGTTCGAAGGGTCGGCGCGCGAATTGATGATGCACGCGCTCGCCGGCCGGAGCACGTCCAAAGCTGAGATCGAGGAGTTGCGACGCCTGCTGGACGACTACGAAAGGAAGCAGCGATGAACCACTTCGCCGGCTGGATCTCTCCGGACATCATGCGGACGCTTGGCTGGGCCCTCGTGCATTTTCTCTGGCAAGGGCTGGCCCTGGCGGCCCTGGCTTCGATGGCTCTGGCCCTGTGCCGCAGCGCCGCGGTGCGCTATTTGGTGGGCATTGCGACGCTCCTACTCATGCTCGCCGCGCCACTGCTTACCCTTGAGCTGCTGTGGCCGGACCGCTCCGACAGGCTCGCCGCGGCCTCCCGCGCCTCCCTGTCCACTTTGCCGGCGACCGCGTCCGGAGCCGCTTTGCCCAGCACTCCCGACCTTACGGACTCTGCATCCTCGGCCAAGCCGCCGGTTTTTCCGCGCAACGATCTACTGCTCTGGATCGTTGAGGGATGGTTTGCGGGTGTAATCATCCTCAGCCTGCGTACAGCGGGAGGCGTCTTCGTACTCGAATGCATGCGCCGCAGGGAGGCAGCGCCTGTAAGCGCCAGCGTGCGCCAGCTGTGCCTCGCCGTACAGCGGCGACTCGGGATTCGTCGGGCGGTACGCTATTGCCACTCGCACATGCTCGACGCTCCGGCGGTGATCGGCTGGATTCGTCCGGCCGTGCTGCTGCCGTTAACCGCGCTAACCGGCCTGTCCGACGAGCAACTCGAGGCGATCATCGCGCACGAACTGGCGCACATCCGGCGCCTGGACAACTTTGTCAATCTGTTCCAGATTGTGGCCGAGACGCTGCTGTTCTATCACCCCGCCGTGTGGTGGCTCAGCAAGCGAATCCGCTTGGAGCGGGAGAATTGCTGCGATGATGCCGCGCTCTCCGTCTGCAGGGACGCCGCGAAATACGCTCGTGCGCTGGCGCTGATGGCCGAATCGCGGACCGCCCCGTCGCTCGCCATGGCCGCAAATCGCGGACCGCTTGCCGCGCGCGTAGCGCGATTGCTCGGCACGGCAAGCCCGCGCAGCCGGGCTCGAAGCGCAGGGATCGCGGCAAGCTGTGTATTGCTGGCCGGCGCTCTCCTTGCCGCGAACGGATTTTTCGGCATCGCACACACGGCCTTGGGCTCCGGGTTGCCCGCCCGATTCACGACGAGCTGGTCCGGGTCGACGACGCCGCATTCGGCGCCCCTGCAACTGGAACCCGCCTCAGCGGCCCGCGCATCCGTTCAGTCGCAGGTCGCCTCCCTTGCTCGCTCGCTCGTCCGCGCGACCGTGCACTCCATGGTCGCCGAGGCAACGAGCACCCCCACAACTCGAGTCGCCTACTCCTGGCAAGAGCCAAGCCAGAAGGGCGAATCAGAAACCTCAAAGGGCTCCTACATCGAGGGGATGAAGGCAGCAGGCCTTGACAATCTCACGCCGGACGAGCTCTTGGCCCTAAAGATTCAAGGGGTCACGCCCGAATACGTGCGCGCGATCCATGATCTCGGTTTCAAACTGAGCGCCGACGGCCTGATTGGCATGAAGGTGCAAGGTATCACGCCTGACTACATCCGCGAGATGCGCGCCGCCGGCGTAAATCCGGACGCGGACACGCTTATCGGCATGAAGGTACAGGGGATCACTCCCGACTACGTTCGCGCCATGCATGCGCTCGGCATCAGCGTCGACGCGGACGACCTGATCGGTCTTAAAGTGCAAGGGGTCACGCCGGATTACATCAAGCAAATGCGCGCCGCGGGAGTCGAGGTCAAGAGCGATTCCGTCATCGGCATGAAGGTGCAGGGAATCACCCCGGAATACGTTCAGCAGATGCACGATTTGGGAATCCCGCCAAACGCCGACGAACTGATTGGCATGAAAGTGCAGGGCGTCACCTCGGAATACATCAAGGGCATGCGCGCGCTGGGCCTCGATGTCGCCGCCGATCAGGCCATTGCCCTGCGCGTACAGGGCGTGACGCCGGAATACGTGAAGGGCATGCGCGACCTGGGATTGAAGGCCAGTACTGACCAGTTGATCGGCATGCGCGTGCAGGGCGTAACGTCCGAGTACGTCAAATCCCTGCGCGCGACGGGCCTGCATGCGTTTAAGGACGATCCGGATGCTTACATTGCGGCGCGCGTTCAGGGCATCACGCCGGAATTCGTTGCCGAGGCGCAGAAACACGGATTCAAGGACCTGGATCTCGACAAGCTGATCGAACTCAAAGCAGCGGGAATTTTCTAGCTCGCGGAATAGTTTTGACTCGTGATCGCCGGAAGGAGGCGTCCCATCCCATGAAAATGCGGGAGGCACTGGGAATCTGCGGCATCATCGCCTGCGCCCTGATTGCCGTAAATGCTGCACACACCTCGGACAGTCAAACCGGCAATTGGACGATCAGCCGCAGCGACGAACCGGGCACGGTTGAGTTTTCCCTGATCATTTCGCGCCCCGGCCATCGCTCCGAGCACGAATCCCAATGGCCGCTCAGCACATTCCAGGGACTTGATGTTTCACAATCCGGACGCCAGCAGGTTCATTTCACGATCGCTCGCGATGCCGGCAAGTTCGACTGCGAAGGCTACCTCGAGAATGGCGAGGGCGCGGGCCTGTTCCATTTTTCAGCGGATCCGAATTACCGGCGTGAAATGGAGGCCCTCGGCTACCGCGACATCGACGCCGACAGGCAATTTTCCATGGCCGCCATGGACGTGAGTCTAGATTTCGCCAGGCGAATCCAGGCCCAGAAGCTCGAAGGAGTCGATACGGATAAGCTCCTGGCCTTCAAGATTCACGGTGTCACGCCCGAGTTCATTCAGGGTTTGCGCGCAGCGGGCCTCGACGAACACGACGCCGACCAGCTCATCGCCTTCCGCATCCACGGTGTTTCACCCGAGTTTATCCGTAACCTTCGCGCTGCCGGGCTGAACGAAACGGAGGGCGACAAGCTGGTTGCCTTTCGGATTCACGGCGTTTCGCCGGAGATGATCGCCGAGCTGCACAAGTCCGGCTACTCCCCCGACGCCGATGCGCTGGTAGCGATGCGCATCCACGGTGCTTCACCCGAGTGGGTCGCGCAATTGCGTTCCGTGGGCTACGATCATGTCGAGCTCGATCAGCTCGTCGCGTTCCGCATCCACGGCGTCTCGCCTGAATTTATCCAGAAACTGCAGGGCCTCGGCTATCGGCACCCCGAGCCCGACCAGCTCATCGCCATGCGCATCCATGGCGTGACCCCCGAGTGGATTGCCGAGCTCAAATCACGCGGCATGCAGAACCTCACGATTGATCAGCTGGTGTCCATGCGCATCCACGGCATCGACTAAGGGCTGCGCAGGGTTTTGCGGCTTGGTCGAGCCGCTCCGTCCTGAACTGCTTCGTGCGGTGTGTTTTTGCCGTTCGCCCCAGGTCCTTCTCCGCGATAAGATGACCGCTCGATGAGACGGAGAATCATTCTTATTCTCGCCTGCCTTCTTCTGACGTCCGGTCTCTCCGCGAGCGGCCGATGGTTGAAACTTTCTCCTACCGCGCGCGAGGGCGCGCTGCGCAACCCGCACGATCCGCTTTGGAGACGTCCTGGTCCTCGCGCTTACCGCGTGAAAATCGAGACCACCAAGGGTGACATCGTGCTTGAGGTGACGCGTTCATTCGCCCCCCGTGGCGCCGATCGCTTCTACCACATGGTAGAGTGCGGTTTTTATGATAATTCACGCCTCTTTCGGGTGATCGCGGGTCGCTTTGCACAGTTTGGCATTGCCGGTGACCCTGTCATCGCGGGCATTTGGGAGAACGCGCGCTTCCTTGACGATCCCGTGCGCGGCTCAAACGTCCGCGGCACATTCGCCTTTGCCATGACCGGTCCCCATACGCGTACCACCCAGATTTACATCAATACGGGCGATCAATCCCGTCTGGACGCCATGGGCTTCGCGCCGTTCGGCCAAGTGGTCCAAGGCATGGACGTTGTCGACCATTTGTATTCCGGCTACGCTGAACGCTCTGGCGGCGGCATGCGCGCAGGTCATCAAGGGAAGCTCTTCGAGGAGGGCAATGCCTATCTCGACCGCGAATTTCCTCTTCTGGACAAACTGCTGCGGGCAACCGTCGTTTGGCGGCTTGACCCCTAGCCCTGACTCGTTTGCCCCGGGGCCCGCAGGGACCGGAGCATCGCTCTACCCCATCGTCCCAGGCGTGAGTGCCACCGGGTCAGACTTTACGGAAACAGGCCGCGGACCAGCGTGGCTTCGGCTACGCGTCCGACGGCCAGCACGTACGCACCGGTACGCATGTGCGTGCGATGCTTACGCATGGTGTCATGCACCTCCTGAAACGCACGTTGCATGACGGATTCGAGCTTTGCCTTCACTTCCTGCTCCGACCAGAAAAAGCCCTGCAAGTCCTGCACCCATTCAAAGTAGCTAACCGTAACGCCGCCGGCATTCGCCAGAATATCGGGTAGCAGCAGGATTCCCTTGCGCGCGAGCACTTCATCTGCGTGCGGCGTGGTCGGGCCGTTCGCCGCTTCCGCCACGATCTTCGCCTTGATCATGTCGACGTTGTTCAAGGTGATGGCGTTTTCGAGCGCCGCTGGTATCAGGATGTCGCACTTCATGGTGAGCAAATCATCATTCGAGATCCGCGACGTGCCCGGCATGCCGACCACCGTGCCCGAGCGCTCCTTATAGCGCATCGCCTTTAGCGGATCGATGCCGCGCGAGTTGAACACGCCGCCGCGCGAATCGCTGATCGCGATCACCTTCGCCTTCTTCTCCGTAAACAACCGCGCGGCGATCGATCCCGCGTTGCCAAATCCCTGGATGGCAATGGTCGCACCGCGCAAATTGATCCTCTTCACCTTGCATGCCTCTTCGCACACGACAAGGCACCCGCGCGCCGTCGCTTCGCTGCGCCCCTCCGATCCCCCTAGCGACACCGGTTTCCCGGTCACCACGCCCAGCGTCGAATAGCCCTTGGTCATCGAATACGTATCCATGATCCAGGCCATCGTTTGCGCGTCGGTGTATACGTCTGGCGCGGGAATGTCCTGCTCGGGGCCGATGATAGGAAGAATTTCCGACGCGAATCTGCGCGTCATGCGCTCAAGCTCGCTCTTGCTCATCCGCTTCGGGTCGCAGATGACACCCCCTTTTGCGCCGCCGTAGGGAATATTTACCGTCGCCGTCTTCCACGTCATCCATGCGGCCAGGGCCTTCACTTCGTCGACCGTAACGTTGGGGTGGTAACGGATGCCGCCCTTTGCCGGCCCGCGTGCCACGTTGTGCTGGACGCGAAAGCCGCTGAACACTTTCACCTGGCCGTTGTCCATCTTCGTGGGCACGGATACCTCGAGTATCCGCTTCGGCGTGCGCAATACCTGGCGCAGGCCTTGATCGAGTTTCAGATACTCCGCGGCAATATCGAACTGGATCTGCGCGATGCGGTGCGGATTCAGATCCTCGCGCGGCGCGATCCGCGGAATCGGCTGCGGGGCGGGTCTGACTTGCGTGGCCATATCATTCCTCCTGACTCGGATCGGCGCGTCGTTGTAGGTTTCGCTGGCTCGTCGCGTCCTAAGTCATGGACGAACCGAAGTTTAGCCAAGATGGTACGTATGTCAATCAAAACCGCGGGCAAAACGGGAACAAAGTGTCGCACACGTTCATACGGATTGCTGTAACATATTGTAAACACGTCGCTTATCGCCTAGCTGGGGAGGGGGTCGGGCGGTGTCCGGAGCTGCGCAAAGGGACCCGATCTGCTCGGGCGGCTTCTCGTTTGCCGCCCCGAACCCCGCTCGGCAGTTCCCAGAACTGCCTACTGCGAGTCCTTGCCGCGTGATGGCCTTTCTAGCTCGAGCTACCTATGCAATTCACGCGATTTATCGTCCTTAACGTGTCAGAATTGCACGGCAATCCGCGCGCCCTCACTTGCGCGTACGTTAGGAATGGAGCCCTCCGACGGTCGTGAATCCACAGGTAGGAGGGGAGTTGAACGTGCCCGACGCGGCGCTCGTCGAACGAATCGTCCAACGCGACGAGTCGGCGCTCGCCCTGCTCTACGACCGCTACGCGGGCGTGCTCTCCTCGGTCCTGAACCGGATTTTGCGCGACACGCAAGCCGCGGAAGAAATTCTGCAGGACATTTTCTATCAGCTCTGGCGCACGGCTTCGCGATTTGATCCCTCGCGCGGGTCGCTCGGAGGCTGGCTTCTGGTAATTGCGCGCAATCGCGCGATCTCGCGCCTGCGCAAACGCAATCCGGCTGGCGGCGAAGAACTCAGTGAGAATCAGGTTGTCGCGCCCGCGAACCTTGAGAGCCTGGTCGCCAAACGAGAACTGCTCGTTCGCGTGAAAGCTGCGGTCGACTCCTTGCCGCGCGAGCAGCGTGACGTGCTCGAACTGGCGTATTTTGCGGGCATGACGCACAGCGAAATTGCGCGGCATACCGGCGATCCGCTGGGTACGGTGAAAACGCGCTTGCGCACGGCCGTCGAAGCATTGAAGCATAATTTGCAGCCGTCGGACGAGACCAGGCAGAGAGACTTGGGCCAGCAAGCAACGGGCAACAACCCATGACGAACGGCCACCCAACTCGGGAAGAAGATTTCGATCTGTACGCTCTCGGTGCGCTGGAAGGCGGGGAGAGGCAAGTGGTCGAGGCGCACGTCGCGGTCTGTGCCGACTGTGCGCGAAAGCTCGCTGAAGCGCGCGGTCGCGTCGCCATGCTGGCCTTTGCCGCTCCTCGCGTGGAGGCGTCGCCCCTCGCGAAAGAACGTCTGATGGCTCGCGTGCGAGCAGAAACTGCTCCTGCGCGTCGCGCGACAACGGCGCCTGACCGGCACGGCGGACGGCGCGAGACCGAATCCGACGTGACACGCGGCCGACTGTTCAACCGATGGTGGGCCGTGGCGCTGACTCCGGTTGCTGTCGCGCTGGTCTTCGCCACCATTCTCCTCTGGCGTCAGAATGAGGGCTTGGATCGCGAACTGGCCAACGAGCGCCAGTCGCTGGCTTCGTTGCAGAGGGAAATCGAAGAGGCGCATCACGCAGCCGACCTGCTTGCGGCACGCGATACGGTCGTCGTGCCGCTCATGCCCATGCCCGGAATGGGCAAAGGCATGGGCCGCGTCACTTACAACGCGCACATGGGCATGTTGATGTACGATGGCGATCTTGCGCCCACGGCCGCCGGCAAGAGTTACCAGCTTTGGTTGATGCCCATGCACGGCGCTCCCATCAACGCCGGTGTGTTCAATCCTAAACCCGGCCAAGTCGAGCACTGGATGATCGAATTGCCGGCCGGCGTCGCGCCCAAGGAGTTTGCCGTCACCCTGGAGCCCGCTGGCGGCATGCCCCATCCCACCGGACCGAAGGTCCTCGCCGGCGCGGTCGCCTAATACCGCTGGTCTGACGCGCTAGCGGCGGTGTTGCGTGACTCAGAAGTCGAAGCAATCTGGCGAGGACGACATCCCGACTCGCAGTGAAGCACCGGCTTACTACCAGTCTGTGGGAGAATGCTGAAACCTCTCGGCAGCGTTGGGCGCAGGGACCGTACCTCGGCCGGCTGCGTGGGAAGCACGGAGAAAGTGATGCAGCTCGTGGTAGAGAATGTGGGCAAGGCCTATCGCGGGGGTGTCGAAGCGCTGCGAAATTTTGCGCTGACGCTCGAGCCGGGCGTTCTGGGGCTGCTAGGCCCTAACGGCGCCGGCAAATCGACTCTGATGCGCATCCTGGCCACGGTCACGCGACCGAGTGCAGGCCGCGTCCTGTGGAACGGCATCGACATTGCCCGGGAGCCCGACGCCTTGCGCCGGGTTCTCGGGTATTTGCCGCAGGATTTCGGGATCTATCCGAACCTGAGCGGCGTCGAGTTCCTCGATTACTTGGCTGCAGTGAAGGGGATCGAAGCAAAGAGCGCGCGGAAGCGAATCAGCGAACTGCTCGCGCTAGTAAATCTCACCGAGGCCGCAAGGCGTCCGCTGGGAGGATATTCCGGAGGCATGCGGCAGCGGATCGGCATTGCCCAGGCGCTGCTCAACGACCCGAAGCTCCTCATCGTGGATGAGCCGACCGCCGGCCTCGATCCCGAGGAACGGGTCCGATTCCGCAATCTGCTCTCCGACCTTGCCGGCGAGCGCATCGTGATTCTGTCAACGCACATCGTCTCGGACGTGGAGGCGGTCGCCTCGGACATCGCGCTAATTGCCCAGGGGCAACTGGTAGCGCACGGGGCCCCGGAGGCATTGCTCGCGAATGTGACGGGCAGAGTCTGGGAGGTGGTTGTGCCCAGCCCCGAGCTCGAGGAGTTGCGCAAAAAATGGTTGGTGAGCAGCACAGCGCATCGCGGCGATGGCGTGCATGCGCGAGTGGTGGCGGACAGGAAGCCGACGACTGCGGCGCGTTCGCTCGAGCCAAATCTAGAAGACGCCTATCTGGCAACGCTCGCCGCGAAGCGCGGCGTTGTTGCGGCGGGAGCGGCAGTGTGATCACGGGGCGCATCATTGGCGCACTGGCGATTGCGGACTTTCGCGAACGCAGCAGGCGATACAGTTTTCTCGTCACGCTGCTTTTCAGTGTGTATTTGGGCTATGCGGCCGCGCGGGGAGAAATCTCTCTGCGTCTCGGCGATTATCGAGGGTTGTACACTTCCGCCTGGGTGGGCGCGATGATGTCGCTCATCGTCACCACCTTTCTTTCACTGGTTGGCTTCTACATCGTCAAGAATGCGCTTGAGCGCGACCGCCGGACAGGCGTCGGTGAGATTCTGGCTTCAACCCCGTTGTCGCGAGCTGCTTACCTGTTCGGCAAGTTCCTCAGCAATTTTGCCGTGCTCGCGTCCATGGTGGTGGTGCTTGCCGTAGCGGCCGTCCTAATGCAATTCATTGCTGCGGAGGATCGCACATTTCACGCCTGGGCGCTCCTTTCGCCGTTCTTGCTGCTGTCCCTTCCCGCCATGGCCCTGACCGCCGCCATCGCAATCATCTTCGAGAGCTTTCGCTGGCTTCGCGGCGGATTCGGCAATGTCGCCTGGTTCTTTCTTTGGGCCACGAGCGTCGCTTTGCCGGGCAGCCTGCAGACTCCGCAATGCGATCCCTTCGGACTTTGGACCGTCTTTCAGAGCATCGTGCCTGCGGCGCGCGCCCAACTTCCCGGTTACAAAGGGAGCTTTTCTCTCACCATCGCGGACAAATCTGTGCGCGTGTTCCCGGGATTTGCTTGGCCCGGCATAGACTGGACCACCGAAAAAATCCTGTGGCGGCTTGCTTGGGTGGTTGTAGCGCTCGCAATCGTTCTGCTGGCGACGGTGTTCTTCGGCCGCTTCGATCCGACGCGGTCCCCTGTGCAGGCTGCGTTGAGGCCGAAGGGGAAGGCGGGGGTCGAGACCGAGGTGGGCTCGCCTGACACGCTTCCCAGCATTCGACCCCGAGCTCAGTTAACCCAGCTCGTCGGCGAGGTGCGTGGTATCGCGTTCCGGCGTATCTTCGTCGCGGAATTGCGGTTGGCGGTCAAGGGGTATCGCTGGTGGTGGTACGCTGTCGCCGCCGGTTTGGTCATTGCGCAGTTTGCCGCGCCCCTGGATGCGTCGCGCGGGCCGCTGTTGACTGCGGCTTGGATCTGGCCGGTGCTGATGTGGTCAGCCATGGGCACGCGGGAGACGCGTTTCGGCACGCGCCAACTTCTGTTCTCGTGCGCGCGCGTTGTGCCGCGGCAGCTTCCCGCAGCTTGGATGGCGGGCGTTGCGATCGCCGTGCTGGCGGGAATCGGTGCGGGCCTTCGCCTGGCGATGGCCGGGCAAATCGCGGCGTTTCTGGCCTGGGCCGCCGGTGCTCTCTTCGTTCCCTCGCTTGCCTTGGCACTCGGAGTGTGGAGCGGAACAAGCAGATTCTTTGAGGGTCTTTATACGGCACTCTGGTACGTTGGACCGCTCAACCGCGTTCCTGGGATCGACTTTACCGGTGCAGCCCCGGGACGGTTTGCTTGGATATACCTGCTCATCACGGCAATCCTTCTCGCATCCGCTTTTACCGGTCGGGCTCGCCAGATCAGTGCCTTGTAGGTACGCCGGGCAAGTGAACCGCCCAGCGAACGGCACGTTTGCGCACAGGTCGGCCCGGGCACCGGCGTCCGTCCGTGTCAGCCGGGCACAGTTTCGGCTGCGGATGCCACAGGCCAGGTGACAGGCTCAACGGGCCCGACAATAAACAGCCAGGACAGCGAGCCAACCAGCGTCAGTACACCTAATACAGCGAACGGCCAGAAGAAATGGCCGGTGACGCTGACTAAAAACCCGGTGAGCGCGGGCGCAGCGATGCCGGCGAAGTTGCCGACAAAATTCTGCACTCCCATCCATTGGCCCGCCGCGAGAGGCCCGGCCAGCGTTTGTGCCCCGGCGAAAAGATGCGGGTTGCAGATACCGTAGAGGCTGCTCCCGGCGAGAAGCAAAGCGACAGAAATTGATGGCGTTGCGATGACGCACAGCATCAAAGAAACTCCCGCTCCGGCCAGACCAACGACGAACAACTTCTTCCTGCCGCGCGACGCCGATGGCCGCGGCGCGATCCAACGATCGGAAATCCAGCCGGAAATGACCGAGCACACAGCCGAGAGCAGAAAGGCAAGCCCGCCGATCTTGGCCATTCGATCCATCGAGCAATTGCGTTCGCGAACCAGATAGTATGGAAGCCAGGTCAACAGGAAGTAGACAAGGTAGTTGCAGCAGAAATGCGAAACGGAGGCGCCCCAGAACGAGCGTTGTTTCAGGATGGCGGTGATGTGCGAGCCAGGTTCGGGCGGCCCACGGCGGGCCACTGACGCCGCGCCGGGCCTTGGGCGCCAGCGAAACCAGGGAATCAGCCACCCCATGCTGACGAGTCCGAGCACGATGAAGAACGGGCGCCATCCGAATCGCACCATGAGCATTCCTCCGGCCAGCGTGCCTATGGCTGGGCCGCAAAACTGTCCGGCGGCAATGGCCCCGTTTCCGACCCCGCGATGTCGGATGGAAAAGTCCCGAGCAAGAATTTTTGCGTAGGATGGGTACGCAACTGCTTCGCCCATTCCCAGGACAAGCCGGACGGCGAGCAGCGCGATGAAGCCGTGCATGAGTCCCGTTGCAGCCGTCGCGCAGGACCAGATCAAGAATCCGCCTGCGAGCACCCAGCTCACATCGACGCGGTCCGTCAGCCAACCAGAGGGAATCTGAAATGCCGTATAGGTCCAGAAAAACGATGAGAGGAGGATGCCGAGTTCCCACGGCGCAAGCCCGAGTTCGTCTTTGAGCAGCGGTGCGGCGATCGAGAGATTGCCGCGATCGATGTAGTTGATGAAGATCGAGAGCGTGAGGAGCAAGAGAACACGGCGAAGCGGCCGCGCCAGCTTTCCGGAGTCGGAGGGGATAGTCGCCATAGGCACGCGACTGTGACGCAGCGGATGGTAGCACGAACCAGAAGTTACACGCTCGAGGACAAAACAGGAGCAGAAAGATCCGCGACTAGCCGGCGGAGCCTCCGATTCGATCAGCGTGAGCGAACAGGGATCGGCAATTGACGCGTACAGAGTTGCTCGCCTCTTCTGTGGCCGGTTCGGACCCATACTGGCGTGCCGAAACAGCACTTGCAGCGCTGCGAGCAACGGCGGCTTCGGTGTATGGCACGCCTGCGCTTGACACTTTCCGAAGCCATCCGTAGCATGAAAAATCGCCTCGTGCCGGTGTAGCTCAGAGGTAGAGCGAGGGTCTCATAATCCCTAGGTCGTGGGTTCGAGTCCCACCGCCGGCACCACTTTCACTCTGTTGGTTTTAAAGAAGTTCCAGTGATTTTGAGGTCGTACCGGAGAGGCGTCCAGAGGGCACGTGTAGTAAATTCGTAGTAGTCGCGAAGACATTTCAGGCCGTCTTCCACGGATCTCGACCTCCCTACCATTTCCTTTCTTACGAACTTTCGGGATGGTCGTCTTTGAGATCAGGGTCGGCAACAGGAATGAGCGCTTCGTTCGCAGCGGCCACGTCGTCCTCGCGTACCAGGATTTGAAAGCCAGCACCGGACCAAGCGACGTGTTCGCGCATTCGCCCTACCGAGTCAGCTCGGATGATCGCTTCGATGCCGGCACTTTCGAGTGCGCCTTGGACAAGCTCCGCATCGACACGGCTGACAAATGATTTCAGCACGACAAGTTGAGGATGCTCCATGGCCGCATTGTACGCCGGAATACCCGATCCGGTGCAGACTGTCCCAAGTCCCTTTTCGCCTCGACCGAATGTGCGGCAAGGCGTGCACATCCAATTGGTGGGCGCAAAACCCGGCTTCCAGACCGAAATGGTGGCCAATCGTGATAGATTTCGCCGAACGGACAGCTTCGATGAGTAGTTGACGGTGAACAAAAAACGCCTATTCTTCGCGCTGCTGAGCGCAATACTCCTTCCGTTCCTTTGTTCACCACAAGAGAAGCAAGACAAGACTCTTTACGATCAGGCACCGGTACATTGGGAAGCCTACGAGAAGCTTTGGCTCAAGGATCTGCCGCGCGCGACGCCGCAGGAGCCTGTCCTGGCGGTCTACAGCGAGGCTAAAGCCAAGGACTTTCTAGATGACACGGCACTGAAGTGGGCTCGACAGAACCGGTGTCCTACGTGCCATACGACGGTTGCCTACTTGATGGCACGACCCCTCATCGGCAACTCTGGTGACCGCGCCGCCTGGAATGAGGTGCGAGAAACCGTCAAGAACTTTGCGAACGAAGGTATCGCGAGACGCGCTCCGCTCGCTCCCTTCATCGTTGGCGCCACGGTCGCAGCCCTAACAGTAGGCGACACATTGAGCGGACGCGAGCTGCTGCCCGATGCCCGCGCGCTATTTGACTACATGTGGGCGTCACAGGGGGCCGACGGTGCCTGGGTGATACCTCAAAACGTTGGCAACTTACCGTTCCTCGAGCGAGATCCGCGCTATCTGGCCTTCATGGTTGCACTGGGAGTTGGCTATGCGCCCGGTCGTTACTATGAGGATCCCAGTGCGAGAGATGGCTTTGCCAAACTGCAAAGCTTCATCCGAAACAACCTGCCAAGCAACGTACACGATAAGTCGGTACTGCTGTGGGCTTCCGTTCGGACGCCCGGCCTCTTGACCGCACAAGAACGGGCTGAGTATGTGCGTTCTCTACTGGCCTTGCAAAAAGATGACGGCGGTTGGGCATTGCCATCGATGGGTACGTGGCCCCGCCATGATGGAGCGCCAAACGACCCGCAAGGCGAAAGTGACGGGTACGCAACTTCCTTCGCCGCTCTGGCCCTTTGTCAGCAAGGCTACAGCATCAAAGACCCCGCAGTGAGGCGTGCGGTTACCTGGATCGAGCAACATCAACGGGCCTCTGGTCGCTGGTATACGAGATCGCTGTATTCGGACAGATTTCAAAACTACCTCTCCAACATGGGCACGGCATATGCGGTCATGGCGTTGAGCAGTTGCCGGACGACGGGACGTTGAGCAGGAAGTAGGTCCTCGATGAAGGCCGCGGGCTGCGGTAACAGATCAATCCGCATTCTCCCTTTTCAATGTTCTGCTATCCCAGGTCGGCCACATCCCCATGGGGCGGGGATCCTGGCAGCTCAGATATAGCAAGTGGGATCCTGCAGGCCAACGATTTCGATTAACTCCGTTTTTGCATGTCGCCGTAACCATTCCGCCCGGGCTTCCTCGAGCGGATCACGAACATATCTTTCGCGGCACTCCTAAAGGCCGGCGAGATAAAGCACGTAGAGTAGCACCATGACAGCATCAGCCGCCGCCATCATTGCTACGATTGGTCGCTTACGCAGTGACGTACCAAGCACGCAGACTACGAATCCCACTTTCTCTACTGACGCAAGTACCACAGCAGGCGCTCGCAACTGCGGATGAAACGCGGAATAAACCAAAAGCGCGCCGACGCAGAACAGCAGCAACCCCCAGTGGCGCGCCAAGGTGATGCTTGCCGGAGACTGGACCTCACCGAACGTGTGACGCAGTACCCATGACGGAGTTACGAACGGAGCCAGCCCAACCGCCGTGAGTGCTCCTGTGACGATTAGCACGGTCTCGATGTTCGAGGTGATCAGATCGTGGTTCAAAGATTTATCAATTGGAATTTAGATCTTGCTCGCTGTGACTCCCCTTCTTAGCGCAGACTCCCACTCATAATGGTCAATAAGGGCAGCTTTTCCCAATGCCTTGAGAAGGCCACCTGTTAAGACTGACAGGGGGCATGTTGCCGATGGAGCTGATTCGTTCCTAGCGCCCGGGGTACACTCAAAGTGGCCTTTTAACTCGATGTGAGTGTCAAAGGTAACTCCTGTCGTTTGCTGCACCGCTTTCTCTGTCTGCCCGAGCCATTGCTTGCCGAGCCAGATTTGCATCGTGACGTTGCGATCCTTCACAGCGGAAAGGAACTGCACGCGCTCAAGGCATCCGTCACGAAACACGCGGCTTTTTCGCAAGGCTTCGGAATAGTTCGCGTACAGCGTGTCAACGTGAACGCTCATGAAGTTGGCAACGAATTGAACCGTAAATCCTTTGCCAATCATGGCGACAATCTTTTCTTCGTCCAGCAATTTCCTAGGCCGCCCATGTCATCGTCCCCCTTGTCCCATTCAATAGCTCCGTGTACCCGCGGTGTACCTCACTTCGGCGTTTCTGTCGTTTTTGTCGGTGCTGTCCGGATGTGAAATGAGTAACTTCCGCGCTTGCAGTGCCACGAGTGGTTCGAGTCCCACCGCCGGCACCAATCCAAACGATTGAAGATGAATCAATTAACGCCACGTTATCGGTACGAGCCGGGGTTGAGGTCATCTTTCGAGCCCGTCGGGAACATTGGTCCGCAAAAACCGTCAATACGGCTATCGAGAGTGGACAAAAACTGCTGGTTTCCTTGGCTCCAGCCCACAGCGCATTTCGACCAGCCTCCCCGTGAGGTCACCGGTTGCTGCTCAACTCTCAGCAATTCAGTGAGATACGGCGTTGTTTCCTCAAGGTTAACATCGCCTCGCCGCTTGGCGATGCCTTTGCATTGGTCAATGCAAGGGCAGGCGCGAGCGGAAAAATGAATAGGCGGCAGAAGGGCTTTACCTTAATCGAATTGCTGATCGTCGTGGCGATCATCTTGATCATCGCGGCTATGGCAATTCCGAACCTGCTCCGTTCCCGCATGGCGGCCAACGAGGCTTCCGCTGTGGGCGCGGTCCGGACCATTGTGACTGCTCAGGTGACCTATCAGTCGACCTATAACTCTGGCTATGCGCAGACCCTGCCGGACCTCAGCGGAGCGGCGGGTGCTACGGCATCTTGCACCAACGCTGAACTCCTGGACCCGACCTTCAACGCAGAACCCGCGGCGATGTCGGGCTATCAGGTCGGCCTGGCTACTGCCAGCAACGTTACGGTGCCGACGAACGGATGCGGTACGACCGTCGACTATGAGACGTTCGATGTTATAGCGTCTCCGATCACCGAGGGCCAGACTGGCACGCGGTCGTTCTGCGATGACCAGAGCGGCGCGATCATGTACAGCCCGACGGGCGCCATTCTGTACTCCGCCGCGGGTGGAGTTTCCTGCGCCCAGGATGGCTTCACGCTGGCGCTCAGTCAATAAAAAGCAAATTGCTGTGAAAACAGAGAGGGAGCGTCCCCCCTTCTTTTGGCAGCTTCCCGAAACCCGCAGCCGTCCAGTGCTGTGAGGGCAGTTTCAGCAACCGTCATGGATCTTGAAGCGCCTGCCCCGGTTGCCGCAATCACCATCCATATCCAGGGAACGAAAGTCAGTCAAGGCACGATTCATCGGATAGATGCGGCCGCGACCCACCGTCCGCTTCTGCGACACCTTTTTTCACACTCGGACAGCGCTTGCTCCGAGCCTCTGCCTGCAAACGCACTAACCTGCCCGCATGCAAAGACTTGAGTGGCGCTTAATTCGGAAACCGGCTTGCCAGCTCCGCGGCTAGGGGGTGCTCGTGCATGTGATTTGGCAGGACCTCAAGTACGGTCTCCGTCTGCTCGCCCGGTCACCGGGGTTTGCCGCTGTTGCGATCGTCACGCTCGCGCTCGGCATTGGCGCAAACACCGGGATCTTCTCCGTTGTTTACGCCGCGCTATTGCGGCAGCTCCCTTATGCGCAGCCGAACCGCCTTATCACGCTTAGCGAATTGCGCGACCCTTCCGATCAGTATTGGGACGTCTCCTATCCCGACTACCTCGACTGGCAGAAACAAGCCAAGTCCTTCATTTCGCTCGCCGGATTCAGCAATGACGCGTTCGTTTTTCACGGCGCTGGTCAACCGGAAATTCTGCCGGCTGCGCAAGCAACCACGAATTTCTTTTCAACGCTCGGGGTTCGCCCCATGCTCGGCCGCGACTTCGCAGCCGGCGATGATGTCGTTATTTCCGGTGACGCTTCCGCGTTGCCGAAGGTCGCTTTACTCACGTACGGCTTCTGGCGCACCCACTTTGGCGCCGACCCGGGTATCGTTGGCCGCTCCATGCAGCTCGATAGCAGCAGCGTAACCGTCATCGGCGTCCTGCCGCGCGATTTCGAGTTCGCACCTACCGGGGGCGCGCAAATTTGGGTTCCTCTGCACATCTCCGACGGCATGGCCGCGCGTCGCAGCCTGCGCTGGATGTCTTGTCTGGGCCGCCTTGCATCGGGCGTCACCGAGCAGCAAGCGCGCTCTGAAATGGACTCCGTCACCGCACAGCTCGCCGCTGCTTATCCGAATGAGAATGCCGCGATTCTGGTGCGCATGATTCCCCTGCGCGAGCGAATCATCGGGCAAATTCAGGCACTCCTCTGGATTCTCTTCGTAGCCGTGGGATTCGTGCTGCTCATCGCCTGCGCCAACGTCGCCAATCTGCTGATGGTTCGCGCGAGCGGCCGCCGTCGTGAATTCGCGGTTCGCGCGGCGCTCGGTGCCACTCGCCGCCGATTGCTTTCCCAAATGCTCACCGAAAGCCTGATCCTCTCACTTGCCGGAGGTGCGGGCGGATTCCTCGCGGCGCGATGGGGTACCGCAGCTCTCGTTGCGGCAATTCCGCAGCAGTTGGCTTCCTCGATGCCATTCCTGCAAGACACGGGCCCCAACACCGCCATCCTCATGTTTCTTTGCGGCATCGCGGTGCTCACCGGAGTGCTGTTCGGTCTAGCGCCTGCGCTCCAGGTTTCGCACAAGCGGGTTAGCGATGCCCTCAAGGAAGAAACTCGGACTGCCGTGGCCAGTGGGAACAAGCGACTTCGCGACGTTCTTGTCGTCGTCGAAGTTGCCTTCTCGCTTGTCCTCCTGGCAGGCGCGGGCCTGGCCGTCAGAAGCCTATATGCGCTTCTGCATCGCGATCCTGGCTTCGATACGCGCAACCTGCTCACCTTCGGCGTGGGCCTCCCCGAGAATTCCTACCCGAAGGATCCCGATGCGATTCGCTTCGAACTCCAGTTCCGTCGCCGCCTGGGCAGCGTTCCCGGAATTGTCGGCATCGGCGATACGAGCGTCGTTCCGCTGACGAATGCGGGGAACACCGTTCGATTCGTCATCGAAGGCAGACCGGTCCGGCCCGGGCACGAGGACGAGTGCCTGATTCGCGATGTTTCACCTGGATATTTTTCGACGCTGAAGATTCCACTGATCGCCGGCCGCTTCTTCGAAGATGCCGCCGATTCTGACCGTTCTCCGAAACACGCCATCGTCAACCAAGCCTGGGTCAAGCGGTTCTTGCACGGCGAGAACGCCATCGGCAGGCGCTTCAAGTTCACGATGTCGGCCACACAGCCCTATCGCGAAATTGTCGGCGTGGTTGGAACCATTGCGGACTCACAACTCGACAGCGCCGAAGAGCCGGCCCTGTTTCTTCCGTTCACGCAGGATGCAAACCCCTATATGAATTTTGTCGTGCGTACGGCCGGCAACCCCGTCGTTGCTCTCGGCCAGGCGCGTGGTACCCTCAGCCGAATCGATCCGCAGTTGTTTCCCGTTCAGCCTCTGACGATGGACCAGATTATCGACCAATCGCCCTCTGTGTTCCTGCGACGCTATCCTTCATACCTCGTCGGGTCCTTCGCAGCTCTCGCTCTGCTTCTCGCTACCCTTGGCCTCTACGGACTGATTTCCTATTCCGTCGCAGAGCGAACGCGAGAAATCGGCGTGCGCATTGCCCTAGGTGCGCAGCAGGAGGACGTACTCGGACTCGTGCTCTCACACGGACTGCGTCTGGCCGCTATCGGTGTGGTCGTGGGAATGGTCGCCGCGCTCGCTCTGACGCAGCTGATGTCCGGCCTTCTCTACGGTGTGCGGGCGTCCGATCCGGTCACCTTCTTCGGCGTCGCCATCCTGCTGACTCTCGTCTCGCTTCTCGCTTGTTATCTTCCCGCGCGGCGCGCCCTCCGTGTCGATCCCATGGTGGCTCTCCGCTACGAGTAACTCATGGCTCTTTCAGAGCCACAACGAAGAATGAAAATGCGGTCGAGATGGCGTACCGTTGTGCCGCCGCATCGGCGACAGAGGCCGTCTCACTCTGGAGCTCGCTGAGCCCGCATACGAGTATGGCTGGG
>DASPVZ010000029.1:0-4120 GCA_035622135.1 Candidatus Cybelea sp.
GACTTCAACAATCTCCTGGGCGTGATTCTCGGGTACGGCGAGGATTTGGAAGACCGTCTGAACGGGGACGCAGCTTTACAAAAAAAGGCCACGCAAATTCGAAAGGCGGGAGAGAAGGCCGCAGCGTTGACGAAACAACTTCTGGCGTTCAGCCGCCAACAAGTGTTGAACCTGCGCTCGCTCAACCTGAACGAGATCGTGACGGATATCGAAAAGATGCTGCAGCGGCTGATCGGTGAAGACATCGATCTCGGCGCGAAGCTCGACCCGGATCTGGGGCGAGTGAAGGTCGACCAGAGTCAAATCGAGCAAGTGATTGTCAATCTGGCGGTGAACGCCCGGGATGCCATGCCGGACGGCGGGAAGTTGACGATTGAGACGGCCAACGTCGAGCTCGACGACACCTATGCGCGCAAACACCCTCCGCTGCGAGCCGGTCCGCACATCATGCTGGTTGTGACAGACACGGGCACGGGAATGGATGCAGCGACGCAGAACCGCATTTTCGAGCCGTTTTTCACGACCAAGGACCTGGGAAAAGGCACGGGACTCGGCCTCGCCACGGTGTATGGAATCGTGAAGCAGAGCGAAGGCTTTATCTGGGTCTACAGCGAGCTCGGGCGCGGAACAACATTTAAAATTTACTTCCCGCGAATCGATGAACACGTTCCCTCAAATATCGAAATTGCGAACGCTGCGCCGGTGGCGAGGGGAGCGGCAACTATCTTGCTCGTGGAGGATGAGGAAGCCCTGCGAACGTTTACTCGCGAACTTCTGGAAGACAATGGCTACAAGATTCTGGAAGCCGCGAATGGCGAGCGAGCCCTCGAGATCGCACATAGCTTTCAGGGCACGATTCACCTCCTGCTGAGCGACGTGGTGATGCCGGGAATGAGCGGGCCGGAACTCGCAGGGGCCCTGGCTCAATCGCGGCCGGAGTTGAGAGTATTACTCACGTCCGGATACACGGGCCACGCAGCTGTCCGGCGGGGCCTGCTGGATTCCACGGCGGACATTCTTCAAAAGCCGTTCACGCGGCAAGTACTGTTGCGCCGCGTGCACGACGCACTGAAAAAAATCCCACCAACCACGTGAATCCCAGACTGAAAGCGACGGCTAGTGCAGCGGATGGGCCTGGAAGAATTTCCAGATAATGTCGTTCGCGTCGAAATCGCGGCTGGTCTTGCCGATGATAAGCGCAGGAAGATATTGCCTTCCTCCGGGCCACGTGTGGCCACCGCCAACAACCGAATAAAGAGCGACTTCGACGTTATCGCGGCAGCCAGAGTAGATTTCATGGCGAGTTTCGAAGCCGCCGGAAGATTCGCCGTGAAAGGAATCGCGCACGGGAGTGGCGGGGCAGCCGTCGATGCGGGCCCAGTATGCGACCGAATCGCGCGCCGAAAGAATTCTTCCGCTCGAACCGTGGCGCACTTGGCCGCCGTCGTAGGGGACGAGGGGATCCTCGGTGCCGTTGATTTCAAGAACCGAGACCGGGCGCGAGGGATGACAGTTTTCGGAAAGCGTGGCCGAGAATGTGGCGCCGACGGGAGCCACAGCGGCAATGCGCGCGGAGAGTTCGCAGGCCAGACGATAGGACATGAAGCCGCCGTTGGAGAGGCCGCTGGCGTACACACGCGACGTGTCGACAGAGTAAGTGGATTCTAGCTTGTCCAGCATGGCGGAGAAGAATGCGATGTCGTCGACGCCATCGCGTTCAGCAGGAGAATCTCCGCGGCCATCGGCCCAGCTTCGGCTGACGCCGTTGGGATAGATGGCGATAATGCCGTTGCGATCGGCGAAACTATCGAAGTAGGCGATGCGCTCCATGCCGGGGCCCGTGCCGGTGCGGCCGTGGATCACGAAGACCAGCGGCCAGCGATTCGAAGTTGAATAGTATTTCGGCAAATGGACATAAAAATTGCGCGAGTGGCCGCCGGATTCCAGCGTGAATTTCGGATCGTGAGGGATCGCGCAGGCCGTGGAGGACAGAGCCGCTGCGACGGCCAGAATCAAAAACGAGAGTCGGCGCATGTCAGCCCTTAGATGTAAAACGCGCTAGCAGGCTGCCGAGCGAGCGCGCTTCCGGCATTTTGAGTAGGGAAGTCCCGCCGAGATAGATGATGCCGTAGGGAATCAGTACGGCGGCCGCGAGAGGAATGGGCGCATGGGGTCCGACGAGGCGGCGGACGCCCAGTGCAGCAGCGGCCGCGACGACGGCGATGCTCCAAACAGTGGCGGAAAAGGAAAACTCGAGTCCCGTGTGTCCGATGCGTTTATTGAGATAGTGGCGAAGGAGGAGAAATTCGACCCAGCCCGAAATTCCCGCGGAGATCGTGAGGCCGGCGACGCCCCAGCGTGATGCGATGCCGAGAAGCGGCGGAAGAGGAATGGCGCAAAGGTAGCCCAGGATGGTGGTCAGGGCGATGCGAACGATGGAGAAGCGCAGCGGCGTGCGGGTGTCCCGCAGAGCGTAGTACGTGGCGGAGTAAAGACGGCCAAGAGTTGAGGCCAGCAAGCCCACGGTAGATCCGGCAAGAATCCCCCAGACATAGATCACGTCGGCGTGAACGAACCGGCCGGACTGATAAATCGCGGCGACGATCACATCGCCGAGTGCGAGAAAGGCGACAACAGACGGCACGACAAAATAAGCGATCTGGCGAAGCCCGGCGTCGAGGCGGTCGCGCAGCGCACGAGCGACTTCCTCTTCTGCGCCAAGCTGGCCGGACATAACAGGAAGCTCGGCGGCCGAGACGGCCATGCCGAAGAGGCTGACGGGAAGAGTATAGAGCGTTTGAGCGTAAGAAAGCGCGGCGACGGCTCCGGTGGGCAAGAGGCTGGCGAGGAATGCATCGACATAGGCGCTGATTTGGACGACACCCCGGCTGACGAATACCGGGAAGAAGTTGCGGACGACGACGCGAACGTTTTCGTGCTGGTAGTGAAGCGTCAGGCGCAGACGGCCGAGCAGGGTCATAACGACCGGCCACTGCACGCCGACTTGAAGCGCGCTCCCGATGACGGCGCCCCAGGCGAGCACGGCGGCCAGAGGGAACTGCGCAAGGCGGCCGAAGGCGATGAGAGCGACGACCATAGCGGCGTTCCAGATGACCGGCGCCGTATAAGACAGGAAGAATTTTCGGTGGCTGTTGAGAATGCCGAGGCACCAGGCGGAAAGGACCAGCAGGCCCGCGCCGGGAAAGAGAATACGAACGAGGCGAATAGTGAGTTCGCGCTTTTCGCCGTGAAATCCGGGAGCGATGAGTTCGATGAGCCACGGAGTAGCGAGGACGCCAATCAGGACGAGCGCCGATGCCGTGAGAGCGAGAAGAGAGAAAACTGCACCGGCAGTTTTCTCGGCCTCCTCGCGATCGTGGCCGGCAAGAAGCTTGGCGTAGACGGGAATGAAGGACGCGGACAGAACGCCTTCGCCGAAAAGATTCTGCAGAAAATTGGGAATGCGGATGGCGGCTTTGAAGGCGTCGGCGGCGTCCGAGTTGCCGAAATAATGGGCGAAGAAGCGGTCGCGAATGAGGCCGGAAACGCGGCTGAGGAATATTCCGGCGGCGACGAGAAAGGCGGAGCGCGCGGTGCCAAAGCGGCGAGCGGGAGCTTTGTCCGGCGCGGGGCCGGGCTGAACTGGATTCGAAATGCTCAGGAGCGTGTCCAGCGCTCTGGATTCGCGCGAGGCGCGGCGAGCGAGAAAGGCGCGCGGCTCGAATGCGGCGGCGTGAGCGCGATACGCAATTCATTAGACTGGCTGCGCCGCGACAAGTCAATTCCGAATCAGGGAAGCGGTTCTCAAACAAGCGCGAGTGCAGAGCGCGCGCGGTGGTTGGGGCTGCGTCGTACGGGCGAGATGTTAGAACCTTCGGCCAGTGCCGAATTTGGCACACCCTCGCTCCGGAAACTGGTTGTTTACATAGGATTGCGGTATCAGTAGGAAGCGACCTATCAGGGGAAATATGGCGACCACAACGGACCCAGTTCTTCCAGCAATCGCGCCGCATGTGACGGCGGCGCAAATTTCTGCGGATCTGCGCCGCTTGGACAGGCGGCAATGGTGGTTGTGGTCGACGGCGTGCGCCATTATGGTGCTGCTGACGGTTGCGGTGGC
>DASPVZ010000030.1:0-28051 GCA_035622135.1 Candidatus Cybelea sp.
GTTGCGGTCGACGCGGTGTTTGACAGTGTGTCTGTGGCGACCACCTTCCGGGAGAAGCTGGCTGAACTCGGCATCATCTTCTGCTCCTTCTCGGAGGCCGTGCGACATCATCCCGAACTCGTGCAGAGATACCTGGGCTCGGTCGTGCCCTACAGCGACAACTTTTTCGCCGCGCTGAATGCTGCCGTGTTCACCGACGGCTCGTTCTGCTATGTCCCGAAAGGCGTTCGCTGCCCGATGGAGCTCTCTACCTATTTCCGCATCAATGCGGCCGCCACGGGCCAGTTCGAGCGCACGCTGATCGTTGCCGACGAGGGCTCCTACGTCAGCTACCTCGAAGGCTGCACGGCGCCCATCCGCGACGAAAACCAGCTGCACGCTGCCGTTGTGGAGCTGATCGCGCTCGATAACGCGCAGATCAAATACTCGACCGTGCAGAACTGGTATCCCGGCGACAAGGAAGGCCGCGGGGGAATCTACAATTTCGTGACCAAGCGCGGAAAGTGCCAGGGCCTGAACTCGAAAATCTCCTGGACGCAGGTCGAGACAGGTTCGGCCATCACCTGGAAATATCCGAGCTGCATTTTGCAGGGCGATAACTCGGTCGGCGAGTTTTACTCGGTGGCACTCACCAACCATCGCCAGCAGGCCGATACCGGAACGAAGATGATCCACATCGGCAAGAACACGCGCAGCACGATCGTGTCCAAGGGCATTTCCGCGGGGCGCGGTCAAAACACGTATCGGGGCCAGGTGAAGATCCTCAAAAACTCGAGCGGGGCGCGCAACTACACGCAGTGCGACTCGCTGCTCATCGGCGATCAATGCGGAGCGCACACCTTCCCGTACATTGAGGTGAGGAATTCCACGGCGCGCATGGAACACGAGGCGTCCACGTCGAAAATCGGGGAGGACCAGCTGTTCTATCTGCGGCAGCGCGGACTCAAGGCCGAAGACGCCGTATCGATGATCGTCAACGGTTTCTGCAAGCGCGTCTTTCGCGAACTGCCCATGGAGTTCGCGGTCGAGGCTCAGAAGCTGCTGAGCGTGAGCCTGGAAGGCAGCGTAGGATGAAGCACGGCTTAGGCCGACGGACGTCCCGAGGCGAGGGCGAGGGGTGAAGGATGAGCTTGCTAGAGATCAAGAATCTGCACGTGAAGGTCGGGAACCAGGAGATTCTGCGCGGGGTCGACCTGGCCGTAAACTCGGGCGAAGTCCACTCCATCATGGGACCGAACGGCTCGGGCAAGAGCACGCTCGCACAGGTGCTCGCGCGGCGTGAGACCTACGAGGTGACCGCCGGCGAAATCCTATACAAGGGCAAGGATTTGCTGGCCATGAAGCCGGAGGAAGCGGCCTGCGAAGGCGTCTTCATGGCCTTTCAATACCCGGTCGAAATTCCGGGCATCACCAACACCTATTTTCTGCGCTCGGCCTTGAATGCGATCCGCAAGTACCGCGGCGAGGAGGAAATGGATGCCCTGGATTTTCTCCCCTTGTTTCGGGAGAAGCTGAAGCTCCTTGAAATGGACGAGAAGCTCATGAACCGTTCGCTGAACGAGAGCTTCTCGGGGGGCGAGAAGAAGCGAAACGAAATCCTGCAGATGGCCATCCTCGCGCCGATGCTGGCCATTCTGGACGAAACGGATTCGGGGCTGGACATTGACGCGCTCAAGATCGTGGCGAGCGGCGTCAACGCCATGCGCAGCCCCGAGCGCGCCTTCATCGTCGTGACCCATTACCAACGGCTGCTCAATTACATTGTTCCCGACTTCGTGCATGTCCTGGTCGACGGGCGAATCGTGCGTTCCGGCGGCCCCGAACTGGCCCTCGAACTGGAAGAAAAGGGCTATGGCACGCGAGAGACGGCCGCGCAAAGCGTCGCGCAGGTCTAGGGGTGAAGGGGGAACCTGAGTGATTCCGGCAAGCCAGCAGCTTGAAACGTATCTAGAACATTTCAGCCAGTTCGAAAGAGCGGCCGTCGGTAGGGATCTCGCCTGGCTTCGAGCGCTGCGGGAGAACGGCTTCCGACGCTTCTGCGAAGTGGGTTTTCCGACCTTGCGTGACGAGGATTGGCGCTTCACGAATGTCTCGGCGATCGCGGAGACCCCTTTTCGGATTCCGCGCGCCGGCGCCCAGGTGAGCTCCCGAGATCTCGACCCCTGGCGGATAGCGCATCCGGCCGGCGAGCTCGTCTTCTTCAATGGCCGCTTTGTGCCCGAGCTCTCGTCCCGGAATCTGCCCCCCGGCGCGGAGGCGGGCAGCCTGGCGGCGCGGCTCACCACGGACTCCCCCTCCGTTGAAGCCCACCTGGGGGCCTATCTCTCGATCGAGCGCGATGCCTTCAGCGCGCTCAATACCGCATTCGCGGAAGATGGCGCGTATGTGCGCATACCCCGCGGCACGGTGGTTGACCGCCCGATTCACCTTCTCTTTGTATCCGCCGGCTCGGGCGCGCCGGCCATGACGAATCCGCGCAATTTGATCTTGGCCGAGGAGGAAAGCCAGGCGGCGATTATTGAGGACTACATCTCGCTCGATGAGGACGTGGCCTTTTGCAACACGGCGACCGAGTTCGTCGTCGGCGACAACGCCACCGTTTCCCACTACATGCTCGAGCGCGAGAACAGGCAAGCCTTTAACGTCTCGACCCTGCGTATCCAGCAGGGAAGGAATGCGAACGTGGCCTCGCACTCGTTGCTGGTCGGCGGAGCGTTGGTCCGCAACAATGTGCACCCGGTGCTCGCCGGGGAGGGTGGAGAATGCCTGATCAACGGGCTGTTCCTCGGCACCGACCGGCAGCACCTGGACAATTACATGCTCGTCGAACACGCCAAGCCGCACTGCGGCAGCCGCCAGTTCTACAACGGCATTCTCGACGGCCACGCTCACGGCGTTTTTCACGGCCGCATCATCGTGCACAAAGACGCGCAGAAAACTGACGCGAAGCAAACAAACCGCAACCTGCTACTTTCCGACGACGCGCAGATCGACACCAAGCCGCAGCTTGAAATCTACGCGGACGACGTGAAGTGCACGCACGGCGCAACGATCGGCCAAATCGAGGAAGACGCCCTCTTTTATCTGCGTTCGCGCGGGCTTGATGAAGCGGCGGCGCGCAAGCTCCTGCTGCTGGCCTTCGCCAGTGAATGCCTGGAACGCATGAGGGAAGAACCGGTTCGGCGCTATGTGGAAGGGCTGATCAACGACCGCTTGTTCCAGGCAGCGCGTCCGCGCGAACGCCACGCGCAAGCAGCCGCAGCCGAGACCGGCCGGCGATGGGAGGAGACCCAATGAGCACCGTGGCCAAGCCCCGAGAAATCGAAGCCCCCGCCCGCCCGGACGCCGCGCTTGATGTCGAACGCGTGCGCGCCGATTTTCCGATCCTCCACCAGCCGGTGCGCGGGCTTCCGCTGGTCTATCTCGACAATGCGGCAACCTCACAAAAACCGCGCGTCGTGATCGAATCCATTCGTCACTATTACGAGCTGGACAACGCCAACATTCACCGCGGCGTGCACTATCTTTCCGAGCGCGCCACGGAGGATTACGAGCGGGCTCGCCGCGCCGCGCAGCGGTTCGTGAATGCCGCGCAGGCCAGCGAGATCGTGTTCGTGCGCGGAACCACCGAGGCCATCAATCTCGTCGCGCAGACCTATGCTCGCAAGCAGGTCCGAGCGGGCGACGAGGTCCTGATCACCGCACTCGAGCACCACTCGAACATTGTGCCCTGGCAAATCCTGTCGGAGGAAAAGGGGGCCAAGCTGCGCGTCGCGCCCATCAACGATCGCGGCGAGCTCTTGCTCGACGAGTTTGAAGCCTTGCTCGGGCCAAAAACCAGAATTGTGGCGCTCCCGCACGTCTCGAACGCGCTGGGCACGATCAATCCCCTCGCGCGCTTGATCGAAATGGCGCATCGCGCGAATGTTCCGGTGCTGGTGGACGGCGCGCAGGCCGCCCCGCACCTCCCGATCGATGTTCAGGCTCTCGACTGCGACTTCTACGCATTCTCCGGGCACAAGGTCTACGGCCCGACCGGCATCGGCGTGCTGTACGGCAAAGCAGCGCTCCTCGACGCCATGCCTCCCTATCAGGGCGGCGGGGACATGATCAGTTCCGTCACATTCGAGAAGACCCTCTATAACAAGCTGCCCTACAAATTCGAGGCCGGCACGCCGAACGTTTCCGGCGCCGTCGGCCTGGGAACTGCGCTCGAATACGTCACCCAGATCGGCATCGACCGCATTGCCGCTCACGAGAACGAGTTGCTCGCCTACGCCACGGCGGCTTTCGCAAACCTGCAGCACGTTCGCCTGATCGGCACCGCCCGGGAAAAGGCCAGCGTCATCTCCTTCACCATGAACGGCGTGCATCCCCACGACATCGGAACGATTCTCGATCGCGAGGGGATCGCCGTGCGCACCGGCCACCATTGCGCGCAGCCGCTCATGCACCGCTTCGGAATTGACGCGACGGTCCGCGCCTCGTTCGCCATGTACAACACCAAGCGGGAGGCCGACCGCTTGATCGAAGGGATCGAAAAAGTTCGCGGGGTGTTTGCCTGATGTCGGAATTGCGCGACCTGTATCAAGAAGTGATCCTCGAGCATAGCAAGGCACCGCGCAATTATCGTGAGCTGCGCCCCTCCGATCGCACGGCAGAGGGATTCAACCCGCTGTGCGGCGATCACTTCACGGTTTACCTGGCCCTCGATGGCGATCGGATCCGCGACATCAGCTTCCTCGGCTCCGGCTGCGCCATCTCCAAGGCCTCGGCCTCCATGATGACGCAAAGCGTTATGGGCAAGACCAAGGCCGAAGCGGAAGATCTGTTTCGTCAATTTCACGAGCTGGTCACGAGCCGAGCTCCGAGCGAGCGGTCGGCACAGGGAAGCAAAGAGCAGCTCGGCAAACTCACGGTCTTCTCCGGTGTCTCGGAATTTCCCACACGCGTGAAGTGCGCCATTTTGGCCTGGCACGCGCTGCACGCCGCGCTCGAAGGCACCCAGCAGCCGGTTTCGACGGAATGACGGCGAGGAGTTTCCTGTTATGCACGAGCCCATCACTTTGAAGCGCGATTGTCGGGTTGTTGAAATTCCGAGCGGCATCCCCGGCACGCTCCCCGAGGGTTCTCCTGTGATGCTTCTGCAGTCGCTCGGCGGCAGTTACACGGTCAGCTCCGATCGCGGCTTGATGTACCGCGTCGACGCCGCGGACCTGGACGCGCTGGGCTTGGCCGCCGCCACGCCCACCCCGCCCGCGGCGGAAAGCGCATTCAACGAAAAACTTATCTGGGACCAGTTGCGGACCGTCTTCGATCCCGAAATTCCGGTCAACATCGTTGATCTCGGCCTCATCTACGCCTGCGAAGTCTCGACGCTCGAGGAGGGCAAGCGCAAAATCAGCGTGAAAATGTCCATGACCGCCCCGGGTTGCGGAATGGGCAACGTGCTCAAGGCCGATGTGGAAAGCAAGCTTTCCCGCCTGCCCTCGGTCGCCGAGGTTCGAGTCGAGGTCGTGCTTGATCCGCCCTGGAATCCCGGGCGCATGTCGGAGGCCGCCAAGCTCCAGCTTGGTTTCGACCTCGATTATGGCCAGGCCGAGCCCCATCTGCCGATCTACGGGGAAACCAAGTAAGGCCGAGAGGGCGCCAGCAAAAGCACGCACGGGTTTTCTGCCGGACCGAACCGATTGGCTTGCCTGCTCGGCCCCCCGTGAGGCGAGGTTTTTGGGCCATGCGCGACGGGAAGCAAGCATTGTAAAATGCCGCTCGAGGATTCACCGTATGCCCGCCTACACCGACGCCCACGCGCGCGCTGGCATCGACGCCAAGCTCCCGAAACTGGAAACATGGCCCAATCACTTTCCGGACTACGAAATCACCATATGCTTTCCCGAGTACACCTCCGTTTGCCCGAAAACGGGCCTGCCCGATTACGGGGCCATCACCATCCGTTACCAGCCGGATAAGCTTTGCCTTGAGCTGAAAGCACTCAAGATGTATCTGCTCGCCTACCGCAACCTGGGAATCTTCTACGAGAACGCAGTGAACCGCATGCGGCGAGACATCATCGCCGCGATCAAACCCGTGTGGTGCCGTGTGACGGGCGAATTCACCCCGCGCGGGGGGTTGACCACGACGGTCGAGGCCCATTGGCCCCCGGCTGCGTCTCGCCGCAAACCGGCGCGCGAATAGACAACCCTCGGTGACTCAGCCATAATCAAACCAGAGCTGTTGCGAAAGCTTTCTTTTGGAGGATTGCGATGAGTCTTACGCCAAGTATGCCCACCCCTGAACCGCACGAAGAGGTGCACTATGCGGAGACCTCACCCCTTCCTCGCTGGGTTCCCGTGCTTTTCGTGCTTGCCTTCGTGACTGTCGGCTACCTGCTCTACGCCAACTACTCGGCGCGGCAGGCCGCCAGCCGCAGCGCGGATGAAGCCAATAAGCGAATCCAGGCCCTCGGTGCTGAGCTCGACAAAACGAATTCGCGCCTGGCCGATTTCAAGGGCCAGCTGGACGTAACGTCGCAGAAGCTCGGGCTCACCGAAGACGAGCTCGCGCGCGCGCGAGGTCTGGCCCAATCGATCCGCAAGCAGCAGCAACAGAGTGACGCCCAGCTCCGAGCCAGCATCGGCCAGATTCAGCAGGACACCACAAGCAAGTTCGGCCAGGTCAACAGCGATCTGACGTCGACGAAGACCGATCTGTCCGCCACCAGGGCGGATCTGGAAGCGACAAAAGGCAAACTGCAGAGCACGATTGGCGACCTGGGCGTGCAGAGTGGGCTGATCGCGCGCAATCATGATGAGGTCGAGGAGCTGAAGCGGCTCGGGGAGCGCGACATTTTCGAATTTTCTCTGGCCAGGACCAAAAAGCCGCAGCACGTCGGTCCGATTCAGCTCGAGCTCCGCAAAATCGACCCCAAACACTACCGCTACACCTTGAATGTGGTCGCCGACGATAAAACGATCGAAAAGAAGGACAAGACGGTCGGCGAGCCCGTGCAATTCTACGTCCGCGGAGCGCGCGCTCCTTACGAGATCGTGGTTTTCGATCTCTCGAAGAAGGAGGCCAAGGGGTATCTGAGCACGCCCAAATCGCCCAACGCCCCTCCGCCCTCCTCCCCCGCGTCCGGAACGCCCGGGGCCAGCCGCTAACGACTGATGTGCCGTCCTAGCGCTGTTGTCAGATAGTCCGCAGGCCCCAGATTCCCTGGTCCCATGGGGCGGGCGAGCGTGTATCTTTGCCATCGGCGACTGAGCTGCGGAAGAGGTTCCCGCAAGCTTCCGGTCGGGATGGTTTCAATTGAACCGCGGCCAATCTAGAATCCTGCGCGCATCGACGTTTGTGGCCACCCTGGCTATGGCCTCCCTGTTGGCGAGCCCGCGCGCCCGATGCGGACAAACGGCTGCAGCGCCGCTCGTCCAGCATCCGCTCGAGGCGACGACCGAAATGGTCAAGCTCGATGTGACCGTCCTCAACGCCCAAGGGGAGTTTGTCGACGGGCTCGAGCAGCCGAGCTTTCACGTATTCGATGACGGCGTCGAACGCCCCATTGCCTTCTTTGCGCCCGTGGCCGCCCCGGCCAAAGTGGTCCTGATTCTGGAGACCAGCCCGGCTGTTTACCTCTTTGAGAACGAGCACATTGCCGCCGCGTACGCGCTTTTGGGCGGACTGGGGGAGGACGATCAGGTCGCCCTCATTAGCTATGCGGATACAGCGAAACAGCTCGTCGGGTTCACCTCGAACAAGCAGCAGCTCGCGTATGCCATCGAGAACGTTCAATACACCATCGGAGCCGCCGCTCTGAACCTGTACGATTCCATCTCGACTGTACTCGACGCGCTCGGACGCTTCCCCGGCAAGAAAGCCATCGTCCTTCTCACCACCGGCCTTGATTCTTCGCCGCCCGCGCACTGGGACGCGCTGCTTCAAAAGCTACGCGACAGCGACGTGGTCATCTTTTCCGTCGGGCTGGGCCGCGCGCTCGACGATCGGACGCCGAAGCCGAAGGCGTCCAAGAAAGCTGTATCGGAGACCTCGAATCCGGGCGGCACGGCATTGCTTGAGAAAGCCCAGACCGGGCTCGTTGAGCTTTCCGACATGACCGGCGGCCGCGCCTACTTCCCGGAAACGGCACAGGATTTTGCCGCTGACTATCGCGAAATCTCCTCGTCTCTGCGGCACGAATATGTGCTGGGCATCGCGCCGGGGCATGACGGGCGTTTGCATCACTTGTCGGTCGAAGTCCTCGACGCCAAGCAAAGGCCGACCAAAGGTAAGAAGCACGCCACGCCGCAATACCGCATCTTCGCACGGGACGGCTATCTCGCCCCCCACTGAACCCCCGCCCGCTCAGGAGTCGCACAACCAAACGCGCTTCCGTATAATGGCCAATTCATTTGCTCGCCGAAGGGGGGCTGATGCGCAGAAGTGTCCTGGCTTGTATCGGTTTTTCCGCCTTTGCCGCCGTTCTCTGGGGCGAGGCGCCGCAGGATCAGAAGACCAAACCCGTTCCGCAGTCCGAAGGGCCGCCGGCGCCAGCGAAGAATGCCGCGCGATTTGCCTTTGGCGGAAATGCCGCCGAAGTGCCGGCCACATTCATCGAAGACATCGTCCATGTTCCGGTGACCATCAACGAGAGCAAACCCTCTCTGTTCGTGCTGGATACCACGCAAGCGGAAGCCTCGATCGATCCGGCCCGCGCCAAGGAAATCGGCGTCCAGCCCGACCAGGCCCTCGGCCTGGCCCTGCCCGGGGTGATCTTCCCGTTTGATTCTTTGCCCGTGCGCGCGCGCCCGGAACTAGCCTCCGAGATCGGGCGATCCTACGAAGGCACCCTGGGCGGTGACTTTCTCTCGCGAGTTGTCGTCGAAATCGATTACGCGCGCCAGACCATGCGCGTATTTGATCCGCGGGTGTACAAATACGCGGGCAAGGGCGTCGGATTGCCGCTGTCCGTGGTTGCCGGAGTGCCCGTGATCCGGGCCAAGCTTGTGAATCCCAGAGGGAAGCAGTTTGAAGCCGATTATGCCCTCGACACCACGCTCGTTGCGGGCGTCCTCGTTTCCCAAAGGTTTTCCGATGCGCATCGCGTTTTCCCGCCCCCAGGCAAGAAGGTCAAGCGGGCCTACGATCCTCAATTGACGGGCGGTGAAGACGTCGCGCTTTTCCGCCTGCGCCAGTTCGAGATCGCCCGCTGGCCCGCGGCCGATATCATTGCGGAGCTCTCTCGTTCGAAGCGGGCTGGCATGGACCAGGCCAAGCTGGCCGGCGTAATCGGCGCGGCCTTCTTGCGACGCTTCAACATCGTGTTCGACTATCCGCATCAGAAGATCTTTTTTGAGCCCAACACGCATTTCGGCGATTACGATGAAGAGGATAAGAGCGGCATGGCCGTCGTCGCCAAAGGACCCAATCTGAAAACCTTCGAAATCGTGCATGTGGTTCCTGGAACGCCGGCGGCGCAAGCGGGGATTCACACGGGCGACATCATCGAGGGCATCAACAACGAAGCGGCCGCGGACATGACCCTGGCCTCGGTTCGTGACCTCTTCCGGCAGGTCGGCTACAAGTATCAAATCGTGATCGAGCGCGGGGAGCAATCGAAGACGGTGACCATCGAGACGCGCAGGCTTCTCTAGCCCGAGCGGTCGTCGCCGGGGGCGCGCCGCCAAGGGTTTTTTTACGTCTTTTCGAAGCCGGAGAGGGTCGTGGCCATTTGCTCGAGCCGGTCGTCGACCTTTCGAAAAACCGTATCGGGCTCGAACTTGCCGGACTTCGAGCGGCCGCCCGCGCGCACGCCGGTGAGGATTTCGATTCCTTGGGCGATGGTTTCGACCGCGTAGATGTGAAATTGCCCGCCGGCCACGGCCTGGATCACATCGTCGCGCAGCATCAAATCTTCGACGTTTTCCGAGGGAATCAGCACGCCTTGTTTTCCGCTTAGCCCCTTCATTCGGCACACGTCGTAGAATCCCTCGATCTTCTGATTGACGCCGCCGATCGGCTGCACGTCCCCCTGCTGGTTCACCGATCCAGTGACGGCCAGATCCTGGCGGATGGGGCACTCGGATAAGGCCGAGAGAAGCGCGTAAATCTCCGTCGAGCTGGCGCTGTCCCCGTCGACGCCGGAATAGGACTGCTCGAAGCAGATGCTCGCGGCAAGGGACAGCGGCTTATCCTGCGAAAACATTTGCCGCAGGTAACCGGAAATAATCTGCACGCCTTTATCGTGAAAGCGGCCGCTCAGATTCGATTCCCGCTCGACGCTAATGATCCCGATCTTCCCCAGCGCCACCGAAGCCGTAATGCGAACGGGCTTGCCGAAGGCGTATCCGCCGATTTCAAGCACGGTCAACCCGTTTACCTGGCCGACTCGCGAACCATCCGTATCGATGAAGATGACCTTCTGCTCGATCATTTCGCGGAGTTTGGTCTCGAGCAGATTGTGGCGCTCGATCTTGGCCTCGTGCGCCTTGCGCACGTGTTCCGCGGTGACGACTTTATGGCCGTTGTGCCGCGCTTCGTAGGAGGCCTCGCGCGCGATGTCGGCCAAATCGAAAAATCGCGCGGTGATTTTGCCGCGCCGTCCGGCCTGTCGCACGCCGTGTTCGAGGATGGCGGCCACCGCCGTGCGGTCGAAATGCAGGAGCTTCTCCTCGTCGATCAGCTTCCGCAGCCGTCCCGCATATTGCCGGATGACTTCATCGCCCCACGCTGTTTCCTCGTCGAATTCGACGCGCACCTTGAAGATCTTCTTGAAATCGTCTTCGAGTTCATACAGCAGTTCGTACATGTCGCGGTCGCCAATCAGGATGATCTTGGCGTGTATCTCGATGGGCTCGGGCTTCAGAGGTGAAGGGGCAAACGGAAAAAACGCGTCCACCGGCTGAATCTCGAGCTTCCCGTGGTTCAGCGTGCGCTTCAGGGTTCGCCACACACCGGCCTCGGTCAGCGCGTCGAAGGCGTACATGACCAGGAACCCCCCGTCCGCCCGCAGCATCGAACCCCCGCGCAAATCCATGAAATCGGAGCTCCAGCCACCGCGCGAATCGTAGCTGCGGTGAATCATGCCGAACAGATTCGTGTAGCTCGGAACGGTCTCGAAGATGACCGGGCAGGTCTCATGTTCGGTGTGCGCCAGAATCACGTTGACGCCGTAGACGCGAAACGGGTCGCGGTCGGACCGTTCAGTCCGCATGCCGCCGCCCTCGGAGGGCGCCTGCTGGTCCTCTTCGCCCTCCCGCTCCTTGAATGGCTCAAGGTTGTCGAGGATATGGTGCCGCACCTCCTCGAGGTATTCGGCAATCTGCGCGCTCGGGTACTTTTCCTTGAGCTCCTCAATCACGCCGTCGACCAAGACGGAGGCGGCTTCCTGTTCGAGATAGCTCATCTCGCTTGCGAGTTCGCGCGAGAGCGAGAGCGTCTTGCGGTACACCACCGTGAATTCCTGCCGGAACTGATCGTACTTGCGTTCGAGTTCTTCCGCCGCGGCATTCTCGATTTTTCCGTCCTGCACCAACTTGGGAACTTCCTCGATGGGCACCATCTGGCCCTCGAGCACAGGGAAGATTTCGGGCAAGGCGACAGCTCCCACCTGCATGCGGCCCAGAGCGAACTGCTCGCGTGCGATGCGCCGCGTAAAATCGTCCATCAGCTCCTTTTCCCGTTGCGTGAAGCGCTCGACGATCCTGGTCTTCTGGCGCTGAAACGGCTCGCCCTCGAACACCTGCGGAATGCGCCGCCGCAGGAATTCGATCCCCGATTCGACCTCTTTTTTGAACGCATTGGCCTGTCCGCGCGGCAGGGTCAGCAGGCGCGGCCGATCGGCATTCTTGAAATTGTTCACGTAGCACCGGTCGGGAGCAGGCTCAGTTTGGGGGTGCATTTCCTCGATCATGCGCACCAGCATGCCGCCCCGGCTCATGCCCGAAAGGCCGCACACGTAAATGTTGTAGCCGGATGCGGTGAGCTCGACGCCCATCTGTAAGGCGCGCAGCGCGCGTGTCTGCCCCAAGTCCCCGCCGAGCGGCTCAATCTCGGCCGTGGTCTCGAACGGAATCAGCTTCGGGTCGCAGCGCCACCGCAACTTCTCCGGGGGGAGCGTTTGCCGCTGAGATGAATTGTTGGTCACCAGAGGATTCATGGCTTTCTCAGAGAACGCGCTACTCTAGCACGGCCCTGGTTGTCGTCCCAGCCGGCTCGAAGGACCGAAAAGGTTGAGCAGGTCCGCGGCCATGGCCACCACGATGGGTCCCAAGACCACTCCCAACAGGCCGAATACCGCAACGCCCCCCACCACACTGATGAACACGACGAGAGCGCTCATTTCTGCCCGCCCGCTGATCAGCCAGGGCCTGACCACGTTGTCCACCATGCCCACGATCAGGCTGCAAAAAATCAGTAGGAAAACGCCGCGGCCGGCGTGCCCGTTCACGATCTGAGCCAGGCCGATGGGAACCCAGACCAGGGCGGAGCCCACCAGGGGAACCAGGGAGAAGAATCCCATCATCACGCCCCAGAACACAGCGGATCGAATCCCCACGACGGCAAAAGCGATTCCCCCAAGCACTCCGTGCAGGGCCGCGGAAGCCAGTGTTGAGGTCACCGTCGCATAAATCAGCTCACGCGTGTCGTGGACCATGCGCTCGCGCTGGTCCGCCTCGAACGGAAGAATGACGCGCAGCCGCTCTATGATCCCATGCCCGTCGCGGAATAGATAAAACATCGCGAGAACGGTTACAAACAGGTCAAAGAGAACCTCGGCCGTGTGGGCGAGGGCCGATCCCAGGTGTCGCGCGATGAAGGTGGCGGCTAGCTCCGCGTAATGGCCCAGCGTTTCGCTCAAATCCGCGGGGATAATGCTCGGAAACTTGTGTTCGAGCCGCATCCACATGTTGCCGAGCCAGGTGTACCCGCCGGCATGCACGGTGGTTAGGAGCGACTGCGCCGCGCTCACCGCCTCGCGCAGAAAGGCATAGATCAGAAGCACGGTCGGCACGATCAAGATCAGAGTTACGCCGGTGGTGGCAGCCAGGGAAGCCCAACTTCGCCCCCAGCGTTCTGAGAGCCGCTCGTAGACGGGGTACGAGACGACCACCAGCACAACCGCCCAGGCCAGGGACACCAGAAAGGGCGCAAAGATAATGTAGGCCAGGTAGGCGAGCAGGGCGATGATGGCGTAGAAAAAAACCGTCCCGAGGAGTTTCTGCGAGCTGACTTCGGAGATCAAATGTGCTCCCGCACGAGACTGATCGCTGCCCAAGATTTTGTCAACCGCTCGGGAAGGCCGGCGACAGCCGGGCCGGGCCGCCCGGGTGGTATAATCGGGCCAGAGAGAAACGGACTCGCATGTCGGATGGCTGCAAACACAAACGGACGCAAGTCATCGCTCGAGACGACGATTCCGAGTATCTCGAATGTCTCGATTGTGGCGCGATCCTCGAGCGCGGCGAACTGAAACAGGACCCCGCGTTCCATGAATCCCTCTCGGACGCCTGAAGCCGCTCCGCTCCCCAAAACAGTTGCACCTTGCGGCGATTCCGGGCGTACAATGCGCCCATAGAGAACGGGGCCGGGAGCTTCCGACACGACGCCTTCCAGGGCTAAGCCTGTTCGGGTCTCCGATGCTCCGCCGGGGAGGGGTGGCCATGTGCAAGAACCTGCTATTGATGTCGGCTGTTTGCCTAGCCGCATCGCTGGCCCTGGGTCAGGACACGGCAAAGCCCATCCAAAGCCCTCCGCCTTCTGATTCCAAAATCCCTCCGGAAGCGGTCAAAGAACCGAATCCCGTGAAAGCGACTCCCGATTCGATCGAACGTGGCAAGAAGCTGTACGGCTATGACTGTGCGATGTGTCATGGCTCAGACGGCGGGGGGAAAGGCGATTTGGCCGCGGACATGAAGCTGGAGCTTGCCGATCTTCGCAACATGAAGACGCTCAAGGACAGAACTGACGGCGAGATCTTCTACATCATCAAGAACGGAGAAGGTCAGATGCCGGGTGAACGCGATCGTGCCAAGTCGAACCAGATGTGGGACGTCGTCAACTATGTTCGATCACTTCCCAAGAAAGAAGCTGCGCCAAAAGCCGGCGATCAACCTCCCCAACTGCCGCCCTCTCGCTAGCGGGTTCGCCTCGCTCGATCCTCCGACCCCGTGCGATCGGAGACCTCGGTGCACAAGGTTTTCTGCCACGCTTTCTGTTCCCCTCGGCGCGTTCAGGTCGAACCGTCCCTAGCGAATTCCGAGCTTCGCGATCAGGCGAAGCACGTCCTTCGTCGAAACATCGTACAGCGAATGCTCATCCTCCTGTTCGAGCCGTTCGCGGAGATATTCAGCGGCCACGTAACTCGCCTCTCGATCCGTCAGGTCACGCCCGGCGCTCGAACGAAAGCTCTCGAAGGCCGGGCGCGCCAGCCCGAGAATCGCGGAGTTGCCATCGACGTAGAACTTGCAGTCGATGGCATCGGCATGCCGCGTGGCAATCGCGTTCCAACAATGGGAGAACCGGCACTGATAAACGTGGTCGGTAACCCTTGACGGCACGGCAAAGCCCGAGATGAACTCGCTCATGGCCCCCGCGTTTGGAATGGTGGGCACTTTGGCCATGGCCGCTCAGCGCCTGGCACCGGCCGCCGCGGGTTGCTGCGACGATCGGTGGTAGCTTTCCACCGCTGCGCCGACGCCCGCGCCGGAGGGCACCCGTAATCCTTGATCAAGCAGCACCTTCTCGAGGGCGGCCAGCAGAAGAAGCACGTTTTGCTTCTGGCTGGAATAGCCCATCAGCCCAACGCGCCAGATCTGGCCTTTGGTCGGACCGATGCCCCCGGCGATCTCGATGTTGAATTCATCGAGGAGCTGATTGCGGACCCTGTTGTCGTCCGCGCCCGGCGGAATCTTGACCGCCGTCACGGTGATCAGACGGTCGGCCGGATGGGGAACGAAGAGCCCCAGGCCCATGGCCTCGAGTCCCCGGACGAGTGCCTGCTGGTTGTGCAGATGGCGCTCCCATCGCGCTTCGAGTCCCTCTTCGAGGACAATGCGCAGCGCCTCACGCAAGCCATAAATCAGGGAGATCGGAGGCGTGTGGTGGTAGGTGCGCTCTTTGCCCCAATAATCCATGGCCGGAGTCAAATCGAAGTACCAGCTCCCGACGGGCTTCTTGCGCGAGTGAACCACGTCCTCAACCCGGGTATTCACCGTAATGGGCGCCATTCCGGGAGGAGCGCTGAGCGCCTTCTGCGAGCCGCTGAAGCAGATATCCAGGCGCTCGGCATCCACATCGAGCGGGATGCCGCCCAGGGTGGCCACGGTGTCTACGACGAGCAGCGCTCCGAGCTCGTCGGCAACTTCCCGGTAGGGCTCGAGGCTCTGCACGACCCCCGTTGAGGTTTCACCGTGAGCCAACCCGACCAGCTTGACCTTCCGCCCCTTCCCCGCGCGGCGCAGGTCCTCGGGATCGACGGCATGTCCGAGCGGAGCGCTCACGCGAATCACCTTCGCCCCGGTGCGCTCGGCAATCACGGCCATCCGTTCGGAAAACATGCCATTCGAGCAAACAATGCATTCGTCGCCTTCTTCGAGCGGATTCCCGACCGCAGCTTCGATCCCGCCAGAGCCGGAAGCTGATATGGGATAGGTGATCCGGTTGCGGGTCTGAAACGCGCGACGCAGCAAAACCTGGACATCGCCCATCATTTCAAGGAACCACGGGTCGAGATGCCCGACCAGAGGCGTAGCCATGGCCCGGTAGACGCGCGGGTCGACCGACGATGGTCCCGGGGTCAGCATCAACCGGGTGGGCGGTATGAGTTCTCCGATTGTGTCGCTCATGTTCCTGTTCCTTTTCCCTTTATTATCATGGTCGACGCCAGAGGCGCGCAAACCGGGAGACATTATAGAACCCGTTCGCTTGAAAGCCATCCGTGTTCGCTTGGCCCGGAGGCTAACTCGACGGCTCAATATGGACTGTTCCCGGCCCGGGGCGCGCGGCTTTAAGGCGCGCACGGCGCAGCCCCAATCCGGGAGGGCCGAACGCTTCGCGGCCGCAGGAAGGCAGGGGGGCATCGGATGTTAGCCGTTTCGCAACTGTTCTGCCGGTTTGTTGAAAGCCCCATACCCCTGTGCTAGATTGGGAAATTGGCCCCATTTTTTTGCGGGCCGCAGGTTTCGACAGTGAGTGACAAGGAAAAAATCAGCCGGGTCGAAGTGTATTGGCACACCGTGCGATACCGCACTGTCGTGCTCTACGCCATCGTCATCACGGCCATCGTGCTGGCCACCACCTACCTGGTTTTTCCGGAAGTCTCCGGGAACTTCTTAGACCGCATTTCCGGGGCCATCGGGCCGCACCCGAGCGGCGTCGCGGAGATTTCGGCCCGCCAGGCGCGGTTTGTCAACCTCGAAGGCAAAGTGCAAGTGAAGAAGGCCAATTCAGTGCAATGGATCAACGCCGACTTTCAATCTACGCTGGACAAAGGAGACCTGATTCAAACCGGAACTGAAGGCCTGGCCCGCGTCGTCTTCGCCGACGGAACCACCTATACGGTCAAGCAGGACACGCTCGTGACGGTTGAGGAAAATCTCGTCTCCCAAGACCGAGCCACGCAGGTCGCCGTGCACATCAGTTCCGGACAGGTCGACCTGGCCACCGCCGGTAAATGGGAGATCCCGGGCTCGTCGGCCCAGGTTTCCTTCTCGGACGCGGTGGCCTCGCTGCAGGAGAACAGCCGTGCCGCGGTCAGCAGCGATCCGGAAACCAGGCAGCAGGCAATCACGATCACCACCGGTAGCGCGCAACTGACTCGCGGCAACGAACACGTCGACATCGGCCAGCACGAGCGTGTTTCGTTTCCGACCGGAGGTCAGATCACCAGGACCGATGTGCTCGCGCCTCCAGAACTCGTCGAACCTCTGAATCTCGCTCCGGTGATCGTAGCCGATCCCAAGCACAGCCCGATTCATTTCTCCTGGAAACCGGTAGTCATGGCACGGGAGTATGAGCTGCAAGCGAGCACCACGCTTACCTTCGCTCATTTGGTGGTGGACAAAAGGTCGGTCACAACCAGCGCGGACATTTCCGGCTTCGATGCCGGCGATTATTTCTGGCGCGCTCGGGCCATCGATGAAAACAGCAATATCAGTGAGCCGAGCGACGCTTTCAAATTCACCCTCGTGGCGGAGGGCAAAGAACAGGAGATGAGGCTCGATGTTGACGAACCGCGACTGCAGGGCAATGTCGTCGAGGTCATCGGGCACACCGAGCCGGGGGCCACGCTGATCATCAACGGCGAGCGGGTGGCGGATATTGAAGCGGACGGACTGTTCCGCTATTTCACGCCCCCCATGCAGAAGGGCAGCCACGTTCTGGCCATCACGGGACAGGACCGGCGCGGGGACACGGCCACAAAGCGCGTGGAAGTGGTGGTCCCCTAGAGAATTGTGATGGCCCGCGAACTCCGGATAGCGCTGCCTGAGCAGCGCCCGGAAGGAAACTGAGGGGAGAAGCACGAGGTGAACAAAAACGGTTACAACATGCGGTCGGTCTTCAGCCTGTTCTCGTCCGACCTGGCCATCGATCTGGGCACGGCGAATACCCTGGTGTTCGCGAAGAATAAGGGAATCGTGGTGAACGAGCCCTCGATCGTGGCCATCAACAAGAACACCGGGGAACCGGTCGCCGTGGGGCGCGAGGCCAAGGACATGCTCGGCCGCACCCCGGGCAACGTGGTGGCGATTAAGCCCATGAAGGACGGCGTGATCGCCGATTTCAAAGTCACCGAGAAGATGCTCACCTATTTCATTCACAAGGCGCACAACCGTCGCGTGCTGGTCCACCCTCGCATCGTGATTGGTGTCCCGAGCGAAATCACTCCGGTTGAAAAACGCGCCGTCCAGGACTCCGCCTATCGGGCACGCGCGAGCGAAGTGTATTTGGTCGAGCAAGCCATGGCCGCGGCCATCGGCGCCGGCCTTCCCATCGAGGAGCCTTCCGGAAATATGGTGGTCGACATCGGCGGCGGCACAACCGACATCGCCGTAATTTCGATGAGCGGCATCGTCTATTCACGTTCGGTCCGCGTGGCCGGCAACGAGATGGACGAAGCGGTCATGCACTACCTCAAACGGAAGTACAACTTGCTGGTCGGCGAGCGCACCGCCGAGCAAATCAAGATCGAAATCGGCTCCGCCTACCCGCTCGAAAAGCCGCTGACGCTCGAAGTGAAGGGCCGCAACCTGATCGAGGGCGTCCCGCGCACGGTCACCATCGACGACAGCGAAATTCGCGAAGCCCTCTCGGAATGCATCTCGACGATTCTCAATGCCATCCGCGTGGCCCTCGAACGCACGCCGCCCGAACTCTCCGCCGACATCAGTGATCGCGGCATCGTGCTGACGGGCGGAGGGGCGCTGATCAAGAACCTCGATAAACGCATTCGCGAAGAAACGGGCCTGCCCGTTTCGATTGCCGACGATCCGCTTGCGTCGGTGGTGCTCGGCACGGGGAAAATGCTCAGCGACTTCCATCTGCTGCGCCAGGTTTCGATTGACTAGGACCCGAGCATGAGGTTCGCCGGGATGCCGCATGCGGTCAGCAGGACGGTTGCCCTCGCTGGCCGGAGCTCCTGACATGGTTGAGATCCGAAACACACGCCGCCCGCTCGTTCTGCTCGCCATAGTCGTATTCGCGCAGGTGTTGCTGCTCGCCTTTCAGGTCCGCCGCACGGCCCGGTCCGAACGCGGCGAAGTTCCGCTCATCCGCTACTGGACGGTTCAAATCATCATGCCCTTCGAACGCGCCGGCACTTGGACCGCTTCGCATATCGGCGGCCTCTGGAGTGGCTACATCGGCCTTCGCGATGCCCGCGCCGAAAATCTCCGTCTGCGCAGCGAAAACGACCGCTTGAAACTGCGCAATCGCGAGCTAGAAAGCGACGCGGCCGAAGTCGAGAGCCTCAAAGCCTTGCTCGATTTCCGCCAGGAGCATCCCGAAGCCCCCATGGTCGCCGCGCAAGTGATCGGATCGAGTTCGGCCATGGTCGCCGCACAAGTGATCAGCGCGAGCGCAGACCTCAGTTCGCACACTCTCTTCATCAACCGCGGCGAGCGCGACCGCATCCGTCGCAATATGGCGGTGATCACTCCGGACGGCATCGTCGGCAAGATCGTCGAGGTGTTTCCGACGACCTCCCAGGTCCTGCTGATCAACGATCGCGACAGCGGCGTCGGCGCCATGTTCGTTTCGACGCGCACGCACGGCGTGATCAAGGGTGGCGGAGACGGGGCGCCGCGCATGGAGTACGTGGAGAACGACGAAAAGGTGCACAATGGCGACGCCATCGTCACCTCGGGAGAGGACCGCATCTTTCCGAAAGGCTTGCCAATCGGGATTGTCGCCGATGCCAAACAGGCTAATCCCTTTCAGATCATTCACGTCCGGACGGCTGCACGGCTGGACCGGCTGGAAGACATCCTCGTACTGCTGACGCAGCAGGAACTGAATCTCGAAAAGGGCGAGCGAGCTGCGGCCGCTTCGGCAAGCTCACCCTCACGCACGCCTTCCCCGGCGTCGAGCGCCAAGCCAGGGACTCCGCGGTCCTGAACATGTCCTACACCCTCACGCCCGGAATGCAGTCGGAAACAAACGTCGAAGTCCACAAGTACTACAGCGGAACGATCTTTGGCGCCGCGGTTCTTGCCCTGATGCTGCAAGCCTTTCTGCACAAGTATGGCGGGTGGTCGGAACTGGTCGAGCTGCCGCTGCTCGTCACCATCTACTTCGGGGTCAGCCGCCGGAATCCCGCCTCGGGGCTGCTGCTCGGCGCGGCCATCGGCATACTCCAGGACGCGCTCAGCCATGACAACCCGATTGGCCTCTACGGCATCGCCAAGACTTTCGTCGGCTATCTGGCATCATCGGTAGGCGTCCGCATCGACACCGAACATCCCATCGCGCGCTTCGGGCTGGTCTTCGTTCTCTTCCATTTTCATCAGGCCGTGCTGGCCACCACGGAACGGGTTCTGCTCGGGCGCTCCGCCCCGATTTTCAATCTCCGCCTGTTTGTTGCCTCCCTGGTCAGCGCAGGCTTCGGGGTCCTGCTCTTTGCCCTTCTTGACCGCTTCCGCCGCCCCTAGCCCAGACCCCACCAAAGGGCCGGCTGTCCTTTCGTACAGATGGATCGCGACTACCGTCCAGGCCGAGAGCCATCGTAACCACCTGGACATCAGTTGTCTTGCGGCTCGCGCGCACCAAGTGTTAGCTTAGATGCGCCCGGAATGGCAGTTTGAGCAGAGCAAGACGTGTGCGGGCCTTAGCAAATCCCCGTTGGAGGTCCGTTGGCACCATGGACTGTTAGCGATACGAAAATTCCCCAGGGTCGTCTGGCGCTGGTTTCCTACGTTTCCGTATTTTGCGTCATCCTCCTGCTGGTTGGCTTCTGGAAGCTGCAAGTCGTTCAATCCGGGCACTTTTCCGACCTTGCCGAGCGCAACCGGATTCGTTTCATACCGATCATCGCCCCGCGCGGACCGATGCTCGATCGCGAGGGGCGGGTCTTGGTCGACAGCTATCCCTCCTTCAGCATTCTCCTGCTCCGCGATCAGCCGAAGCAGCTTGAGCGGAGCCTGCCCCAGATCGAAGAGGGGCTGGGAATCACCCGGGAGGATCTCGAGCAGCAGATGGAAGCCGCCAAGGGCGAACCGAAATTCCAGCCCATCGTCATCAAGCCCGCCGCCACGGAAGCCGATATCGCCTTCGTCGAGTCGCATCGCGCCGATTTACCCGTTCTCGAACTGATGATGGTGCAGCGCCGCCGATATCCGCACGGCGAAATGCTGGCGAACACGATTGGGTATGTGGGTGAAGTCTCGCCCGAAGAACTCGATAAGAGCGACGGTCGTTATCGGCCCGGCGACATCGTCGGCAAGGCTGGCCTCGAACACGAATATAACGACGTCCTCGAAGGAACCGACGGCATGCGCCGTGTTGTCGTCAACAGCGTCGGCAAAGCCGTGCGCACGCTCGACGACATCGAAGCCATTCCGGGCAAGCCTATCCAGCTAACCATCGACTACGACCTGCAATCAGTGGCCGAAGCCGACCTCGCGAATAAGACCGGCGCGCTGATTGCCATGGACGCGCGCACTGGCGAAGTCTTGGCAGTGGTGAGCCGCCCCACGTTCGACCCCAACGATTTCGCCGTTCGCATTCCTCCCAAGGAGTGGGCCCAACTCAATGCCGATCCTCAGACCCCCCTGCTCAATCGCGCCATCCAAGCCCAGCTCGCCCCCGGCTCGGTATTCAAGGTCGTCTTGGCGACGGCCATGCTCGAATCGAAGGCCATCCCGGCCACTTACACGGTTTTCTGTCCCGGCTACGCCACCTTCTACGGCCGGACTTTCCACTGCGACCACGCGCACGGATGGGTCGATCTTCACAAGGGAATCGTGGCTTCCTGTGACGTCTACTTTTACAATGTGGGCAAGCTGCTCGGCATTGACCGCATCGCGCAGTACGCGACCGGACTCGGGCTTGGCCAGCGCACGGGAATCGATCTGCCCGGCGAAGAGCCTGGGCTGATCCCGTCCGAGGAGTGGGTCGAGCGCGTCTACCATCACAAGTGGTATCCCGGCTCGACGATTTCCGTCTCCATCGGACAGGGGGCGGTGATGGCCACTCCCGTGCAGCTGGCTCGCATGATTACGGCCGTGGCAAGCGGCGGCACCTTGATCGAGCCGCATCTGCTAAAAGATGTAACGGGCCTCACACCCAAGCATTTTCCGCTCTCCGACACGACCGTCCAGCAAATTACCGACGGCATGTGGGGGGTCGTCAACGAACCCGGCGGTACAACCCAGGAACTCGTCAAGCTCGAGAACATCGATTTTTCCGGCAAGACCGGCACGGCTCAAACGGAAAGCTTCGGCCTGCAGAACAAGCTCGGACAGAAATTAAGGGAAAACGGCTGGTTCGTGGGTTATGCACCGCGCCGCCATCCGGAAATTGTCGTTGCCGCGCTCGTGCAGCGCGGGGGGTGGGGCAGTACCTCCGCCGCGCCGATCGTGCGCGACGTGGTCAAGGCGTATTACGACAAGAAGGCCGGCCATCCCGAGCAAGCCGTCGCGGCAGCGCCCCAGGCCCCTGCCCCAACGCAGACGCGCGCACTGGTCGCCAGCGTTGGCACAGCGCATCCATGAAAGAGCACGTTCACGATTTTGATTGGACCCTTCTGGCCATTGTGGCCGCCATCAGCGGCATTGGCCTCGCGGAGATTTATTCCTCAACGCACGCAAGCGCCATGGCGGGAATGCAGTACCGCCAGTTGATCTGGATCGCGGTCGGTTTGGCGGGGATGTTCCTGGTCTCTCGCATTGATTACCACACCTTGCTCGACCAGGCGCCCGCGCTTTACGCCTTCGGAATCGCCACCCTGGTCATCGTTCTGGCCATCGGCCACTCGCGATTCGGAGCCAAGCGGTGGGTCGCCCTAGGCGGCGGCGTGAATTTGCAAGTGTCAGAGCTCATGAAGTTGATTATAATTGTGGTGCTGGCGCGCTACTTCAGCGAGGTACGGTCCGACCGGCTCACGCTTGCGGACTTGGCCAAGGTCGCGTTGCTGATCCTGGTTCCTGTCGGCTTGATTCTGAAGCAGCCCGATCTGGGAACGGCGATGGTGCTGATCCCGGTCGCCGCCATGGGCGTCGTGCTGGCCGGCATTCACTGGAAGCATGCCACAATCGGCGCCGTGCTGCTCGGGCTCTCGATCCCGGTCGGCTGGCACATGCGGACGCACCTGAAACCGTACCAGCAGCAGCGCATTGAGACCTTCCTGCACCCCGAGGAAGATCAGCGTGGGGCCGGTTACCAGATCCTGCAGTCGCAGATCGCGGTCGGGGCCGGTGGATTCTGGGGCAAGGGGTTCGGCAAAGGCAGCCAGAATCAACTGGGTTTCGTGCCGGTGCGGTACTCGGATTTTATTCTGGCCGCGCTGGCGGAAGAGCAGGGTTTTATTGGCGTTGGTGTTGTTCTTCTGTTGTATTTGGGTTTGATCCTCCGGCTCGTGGATAACGCGCAGAAGGCGAAAGACAAGGCCGGAATGTATGTCGTGATGGGCGTCACGGCCATTCTGGGTTTTCACGTCCTGGTCAACGCTTCCATGGTGATCGGATACATGCCGGTCACCGGCATTCCTCTGCCGCTGATGAGCTATGGGGGATCGGCAACAGCTTTTGTGTTTTTGGCCTTGGGTCTGGTGATGAACGTCCGCATGGGACGGTTCGTAAACTGACCCCGAGTTTCGCCTCTCCGGGCGATGCGGAGTTCAAGCAACGCGCGGGGGGCCTAGCCTCAACAAATTTCGAAGTCAGGATGCATCGGTGAGGAAAGCAGATCGACAAAGTGGCAGGCTTTTCCTGGGCAGAGAACCCATGTCCGGTGCACGAAGAGGGATCCATGTCGAAGGAAATGGTAGTTTCAGCGAACCCGCACGAGACGCGGGTCGCGATTTTAGAAGAGGGTCAGCTGTGTGAGTACTATGTCGAGAGGGAAAAAGAATTTGCACTAGTTGGAAGCATCTATAAAGGCCGCGTCACACGCGTGCTGCCAGGCATGCAGTCGGCCTTTGTCGAAATCGGCCTCGATAGCGACGCCTTCCTGTACGTCAGCGATTTTCTCGAGGATGTCGAGGACGTAGAAGACCAGATCGTTACCACGGTCGAAGACAAAGTTCAAAAAATGGAGGAGCAGGGCGGCCAGGTGTTTGCGTCGGGGGAAACGGCGGCGGCAGCCATCGAACCGACCGACGTCGAATCCGGGCCTCCGGGCGGAGTGGCCCAGCACGCAGCGGTCGCTGAGCCCCCCTCGTCGGTGCCGGCCGAACATCCGGCTGCGCTCGAGGAGCTGCCTGCGCCGGAATCGGCGCCGTCGCAGCCCTACTCGCCTCCCCGGCCGACGCCGGCAGACAACCGAAGCTGGCAGGAGAATCGCGGTCCGCGCCGGGATTTCGGACGTCGCCTGGGTGGCCGCAAGCGACATGGGCAGGGTCGCGCGAATGACCGTTACCGCGGCCGGGAACTCCCGCAGTCAAAGTATGCCTCCCCTCGTTCCTACGAGGACCGCTCCGCCTCGGTGCCCGGCGGTTACACACCGGTGATTCTGCCCGGAGAATCGCTCGCCAAGTACCGCGACCGCGGGCCGAGCGCCGCCGCCCCCCCCGCGCAAGGGGAGGAGGCAACGCCCGTACAACAGGAGGGAGCGGCGGCGCAGTCCGAGCGGGCGGCGATACAGCAGGAATCGGCGCGCGAATTTGAGTCGGAGCGTCGACCGTTTCGCTCTTCCTCGTTCTCCGGGCTTGAGCCTTTGCCCGGGGAAACGCTGGCCAAATATCAGCCGAACGAGCCTTCCGCTGCGGTGCGGCCGATTATCCCTGCCGAGCCATTCGAGGAATCGCCCGAACACCTCAGGGACGATCGAGGGGAGCATGATTCCCCGGTCGGAAACGAGCGGGCGCAGACGGAACATGAATCCTCCTCCGAACCTGCGGGAATTGGCGACCTAAGCGAAGATCAAGCCGCCACGCTGGCCGCGCACGTCAGCGAAGCCCAGATCGAGGAGGCCGTGCGCGAACAGGAGCACGATCTTGTCGCTGCCTCGGAAGAATCGGCAGAAGAGGACTCTACTGACCTCGACGAAACACCGGAAGAGATCGAAGATCTTGCCGCCGAGCGAGCCCAGGCCGAGGCCGAACGAATCGCCTCCGCCGACGCCTCGCCGGGCGAGCCAGGGGTGAACGAACAACCGGCATCGGCCGAAAGCGGCACGGACTCTCAACCCCGTGCCCTCGCGAGCGAACCCGAACCGCCTCAGCCGGGACAGCAACAGTCCTGGAAGGCACGCGTGCGGGACGATTTTCGCTCGCGCATGCAGCACCCCCGACGCAGCGGACGCGACCGGGATCGCGGCCGTCGCGATGACCGAGGGCGGCGCGACCGACGTCCGCACCAGGGCTACGGCCACCATCGCCCCCCGCAGCGTCGCCCGCAACTCATCGCGGACATGCTCAAACAGGGCCAGGAAATCATCGTGCAAATCGCCAAGGAGCCGCTCGGCAAGAAGGGCGCGCGCATCACGAGCCACGTGGCCCTGCCTGGACGCTTCCTCGTCTACATGCCGACCCTCGACCACACGGGCGTTTCGCGCAAGATCGCCTCGGCGGAAGATCGCGCCCGTCTGCGCCATCTGGTGAACGAAGCAAAGGGCTCTGCCGGGGGCGGCTTCATCGTTCGCACGGCCGCCGCCAGCGCCACGCCTGAAGAGGTTCGCACGGACGTCGAGTTCCTCACGCGCACCTGGGCGGACATCAAAGCCCGCGCCGAGCAGCGTAAGGCGCCGGCGCTTCTGCACCGCGATCTGAATCTGGTCGAGCGCATCCTGCGCGATTACGTAAACGCCGAGTATTCCGCCATCTGGGTCGACTCGGAGGACGAGTACACAAAGGTGGTCGACTTCATGAGCCGTTTCCAGCCTGAACTCGTCAATCGCGTCAAGCTCTACACCAAGGAAACACCGGTCTTCGAGGAATTCGGCATTCAGCAGGAAATCGACAAAGGTCTGCGCCCGAAAGTCTGGTTGAAATCGGGCGGCTACATCGTCATCAATCATACGGAAGCGCTCGTAGCCATCGACGTCAATACCGGCAAATTTGTCGGCAAGGGCTCGACGCGTCTAGAAGACACCATCGTCCGCACGAACCTCGAAGCCGTAAAGGAAATCGTGCGTCAGATGCGCCTGCGCGACCTCGGCGGCATCATCATCATCGATTTCATTGACATGGAAGAGCGCCGCAATCGCGAAAAGGTGATGGCCGCGCTCGAGGACGCTCTGCGCGCCGATCGCGCTCCCTCCAAGGTTCTGCGCTTCAACGAATTCGGCCTGGTGGCCATCACGCGCAAGCGCACCAAGCAAGCCCTCGAGCGCACGCTGTGCCAGCCATGTCCGTATTGCACCGGCTCAGGAATGGTGAAGTCGATCCCCACGCTCTGCTACGAAATTCAGAGTGAAGCGCGCAAGATGGCGCCTGAAATGGACGCGGCCAGTCTTACCCTGCGTGTCCACCCGGAAATTTCCAAGGCGCTCAAGACGCGGGAGTCCTCGCTCATCGAAGAGCTGGAGCGCTGGACCAAAAAGAGCGTCATCATCCAGGCTGACCCCGCTCTGCACTGGGAGCAATACGACATCTACTGAAGAATGGCCCTGAAAATACGAAACTTGCTGGAAGATAACGCGGGAAAAGCTATAGAAATCACGGAATGTCCTGAGAGTATGCCAATCGTATGCCAAAATGGGCCTACTCGCGCCGGGCCGCTGGGGCTGTGGGGCCCCCACCGTCTCCGTTTGCGTGCGCGAGCCACGATCGAATCTATCGTGGGTCACTGGCGAAATCGCTTCGGCGAGACATTCTCTTCGTTCCACACGTCACAATCGCAAGCACGAAGAGCCCCGATGACGGCAGAAAGCTCGTCGATGACTTAAACAGCCGAAATATTGAAGTACCTGGCGCCATCGTTAGTCCAGCCGTTGTCGTTGAGGACGGCGGCCGGATCAAGACCATAGAAGAAATCGCGCTGGATTAGCACGTTTTCTGGGTGTGAAAAACGAGTTCCCGGTTTCGCCTGCCCACTCGCCGAGGTTTCGAGGACTTCGCCATCTGCCTTCGTACTTTAGTTGAATTGTGGGTCACGATCCTCAACCGTGGCGCTAACGAGCTCGACCAATTCTGCGACAATATGGTCAGGAAGTAAGTCGCGCGTCAGGCTCTCACACAATGCGATCAAATCAATTACCCGAGCCAGCCTACGCCAACCGTCAGGCAGTCTTCCTCCTGCGTGCGAATATCCTTTAGAAAAGTGCGGCTCCACAATTGGGCGCGAAGAACGTTCGTAGCGCAGAAAGTGGCCCACATCAGTTAATGGAGAACCAGAAATTGCGAACTCCCAGTCGAGTACGGCGGCCACAGTCCACTTTTTCGACACCTGTTGAACCAGGAGATTCCGCATGCCAAAGTCGCCATGAACGAGGCATGTCTCGTTGTCCAGACTGGCAAATTGGGATTCGTAGGACCAGACCAAAGCTTGAGTTTGATCGCGCAATTCCGCTCCCACACGCCGCTGTAGGTTCGCAGAGGCGAGACACAAATCAACAAAACGCGGTCCAGAGTTTGCACCCTCTAGAAGTGGAGCGCCTACGGCTGGACCTGGACCGAGCCATCCGGACTTTGGGAAGGTAGTGCGACCGATCCATGCCAGGGTTTGGCCTGCTTCATACGCAGCCTGAGAAACCGAGGCAGTTTCCTCGCTATGCTTCAACTCACGGAAGCTGATCCCCTCGACATAGCGAAAAAGTGCAAAAGGCGGAATTTCATTCAATCCATCAGGTTCGGCATGAATGACTTGGGGAGTCTGAACGGAGTTCTGGATTAGGTTGAGCAAGTCCACTTCTTTGCGGCAGAGAGAAGGGTCGTGTTCATAGATGCGAAGCACAACGAATGCAGGTATCGAGTCGAGCTTGATCCGGAAATTCGCGTTACGCAAGCCGTCAGCGAAGGGCTGCACCTCTACTACCTTGCGATGCGTAAATGTGGTGTCAACGATCTGCTCTAGAAGGACCGCTGGGAGCGTGCGGCGCGGCTCTGGCCGGAACCAACGCGACTCAACTGGAGCACCATCGATCATGTGAGCCTATTATGAGGCGTTTTGGTGGAATTGTGTCGCGGTCCGAGCCGAAAACCTCCATGGTCGATGCCCATTTATGGCCAGTGGCACGCCCGCAGCATCCGCAGGGGCGAGCGACGGCGCGTCGAATGCTGACTCTCAGATTGACGGCCTGCTCAAAACACACATCGCGTCGTAAGTGCAGAAGTACCTACGATCCATCGCGTCTGCTCCAGCAGCAAGAGAGAAAATGCGGCCCTATTTTGCCAAGCCGCACCTGAGGTGGTGGACTGAATTGCCGGACTATGGCGATTGGCTGTGCAGTCATGCCGGCTCAA
>DASPVZ010000031.1:0-101793 GCA_035622135.1 Candidatus Cybelea sp.
AATCTAGACGAACGCGTGCGAACTCAGCCGAGAACGACAAGAACTTCGTGGTGCTTGGCGTCGTCGGCCAAATGAATATCCGCAATGCCAGCCTGAATGATGCCGTCGATGCGCGTCAAGGCGACTCCGCGAGTAACCGAAGACGGATTTTCGACACGGATGTCGTAGATAGCCGAGTGATATCGAAATGTAATCTCGAATCCGGGCCATTCCCGTGAAATGCACGGATCGACCCGAAGCGACATGCCGCGTAGTTGGAATCCTAAGATCGTTTCGATGGCGATGCGATAGAGCCAACCTGCCGAGCCTGTGTACCAAGTCCACCCACCCCGGCCAACATGCGGCGGTTCGGAATAGACGTCTCCCGCGAGCACGTAGGGCTCAACTTTGTATCGCTGCACGCCCACGCGAGAGGAGGCGTGAGTGATTGGGTTCAACATTCGAAGCAGTTCGAACGCGCGATCACCATCCGCGAGCATGGCGAAAGCCAGGATGTTCCACACCGCCGCGTGGGTGTATTGTCCGCCATTTTCCCGAATGCCCGGGACGTACCCCTTGATGTAGCCCGGATCATGGTCCTTGAAGGTTTCAACTCGACGGACTTGCCCGTCGGCCTCCGTTGTTCGCCGCAATTCAGAGGTGGGGGATGAATTTCCGTTCACGGGATCCAGCTGCTCGGGATTGTTCAGCGCCGCTAGGCCGGTCGAGATGCGGCTTGGCGCCGGGGGCTCGGATTGGGCCACGGTTCCCGCGCCAGCCGCAGCGACGTATATCTGTTGAGCGGCTGCAGCAGGCCCAGCACTCGGCGATTCCGCTCGTGTACCGCGCTCGGCTTCCGCGGTCTCGGCATTTACAAATTCCGAATCATCGGGAGGCGCTTGCCCGAATGGTGGAGTGAAAATAAGAGCCAAACGGTCGGTCGGGTCGATCAAGTTTGTGAGGACTGATTCCATACTGGTTTTGGCGCGGCCCGTTTCGGCAGCGCGGCTAATGACTCCCCATGACTGCGCGATGGAATCAATGCGGCATTCACGATTCGCCCGCGACCCCAACGGCCACCCATCGTCATAAAACGCCCGCAAGTACCACTCGCCGTCCCAGGCTTCTCGCTCCAACGCTGCCTTCAAAGCACTCATATGCAGCCGCCACCTCTGTGCGCGTTCGTGCTCGCCGCGTTCAGTCGCAATCGGGGCAAACCGACCGAGTACTGCGTGCAGGAACCAGCCCAACCAGACGCTTTCGCCTTTACCTTGCTCGCCGACGCGATTCATCCCGTCGTTCCAGTCGCCACTGCCCATGAGAGGCAACCCGTGTACACCTACGGCGAGCCGCGAATCGATCGCTCGCGCGCAATGTTCAAATACGGTTGCGCGGGCCTCCGAAACACGTGGCTCAAAATAGGAATCAACATGCCCTTCGGGGATTGCATCGCCTTCGAGGAAGGGAACTAGTTCGTCGAAAATCTTTGCCTCTCCGGTACGTTCAATCCAATGGCTCACCGCGTACGGCAGCCACAATGGATCGTCAGAAATCCTCGTGCGGACGCCACGGCCCGAAGGCGGATGCCACCAGTGTTGAACGTCGCCTTCCGCAAATTGACGTCCTGCGGCCCGCAGCAAATGCTCGCGCGCCACGTCGCGCTTCGAGACGCAAAGAGCCATAACGTCCTGAAGTTGATCGCGAAACCCATAAGCGCCGCTGGCCTGGTAAAACGCGGCCCTCCCCCAAACGCGGCACGATAGCGTTTGATAAAGCAACCATCGATTCAATAGAAGATCCAGAGCGCGATCAGGCGTGCGGACCTGAACTCCGTTCAAAACGTTATCCCACAGGCTGATTACCTCGGCCAGAACACCGTCCAAGTCCGCGGCTCGATATTTCTTGAGCAGGGCTTGCGCGTCCTCGACCGATGACGCGTCGCCAATGAAAGCAACGACCTCGATGCGAGCACCTGGTCGTATCTCAACTGACGTTTGCAGCACCGCGCAGGGGTCAAGCCCTGCGCCGACCTTGCCCGATAGTGCGTCGCCCCGTTCGATGGCGGAAGGGCATTCGGTCGATCCGTTGCGGCCGAGAAACTCCCTTCGGTCGCCCGTAAGCGACGTCTGGCGTCCCGCGAGGTCGGCGAAGGCAACGCGCCCGCCGAATTCCCCCGCCTGTGTGCTCCGGGCGAAAAGTGCATGCGTCTCCGAGTCCAATTCCGTGACGATGTAACGCGCCGTTGTACTGCGCAGATTTCCGAGCACCCATTCTAGGTATGCTGTGATCGAAAGGCGCCGCACACGATTCGAATTGTTCTCGAGCGTGAGCCTCGAGATCTTGATCGCGTCACTCAGCGGAACAAATTGCAGAAGTTGCGAGCGAATTCCGTGCGAGTCGTGTTCAAACCGTGTATATCCCTGCCCATGTCGCGCAACGTAGGAGCCGGCGGCTTCGTGAATGGGCAGGGCCGTCGGCGTCCAAAAAGCGCCATCCTCTTCATCGCGGATATAGATCGCTTCACCGGCCGGGTCGCTAACCGGATCATTCGACCAGGGGGTGAGCTGGTGTTCATGACTATTGAGTGACCACGTGTAACCGGAACCCGATTCTGAGGCGATGAATCCACACGAAGCATTTGCGATCACGTTCACCCACGGCTGTGGAGTCCGCACGTTGTCGCAGAGGTGTACGAGATACTCGCGGCCGCCTTGTGAAAACCCCCCGAGCCCGTTGAAAAACTCGAGATCGCGTTTCCAGTTGGCTTTCACCGATTCGGGCCGCGGCGATCGTCCCTGCCCGGCCGTCTTAGCCCGCGGCTTCAGTGCACGCTGCACCGCGCGAGTGACCTGATCCGCGAGCGGTCCGCGTCTCCCCACAATAACCGCATGTGCCATGCTTTCGAGCATGATCCGGACGTTCGCCGGGATCAGATCCGTTCGCAACAAGAACACGTCGCCCCCGGGGCTCGCGCTCGACGAGTGACGGAGTTGGCTGGTCCGAACGAGTTCTGCAAGCGATCCGTGCAGTTCTTGATCGTAGGAAGTTGCTTCATCATTGATGATGACCAAATCGACGGCGAGCTGTTTCATCCGCCAGTATTCGTGCGCCCGAAGCATTTGGCGGACGATGTCGATATCGTCGTCCTGATCGACAAATACGACCACGATCGGCAAATCGCCCGAAATGCCGTACCCCCACAACTGCCGTGCGTCGATCGGTGTACGGCTAAGGATGTCGGGAGCGGGACGCAGGGACGAGTCGGAGTACAGAACGAAATTTGCCAGGCGCTGGAACAGGTTGGCCTCTTCGGGTTCGATATTCAGATGGCGAAGTTGGACCTGTGCCTGAGTCCAGGCCATAGTAAGAATGCGTTCCACGATCTTCGGGTCGCCATATTTATCGGCAAGGGCGAGGACTTGGTCGCGCGAAGGAGCTACGGCCGTAGCGAAGACGACGCGAGCTGTCCTGCCCGGCGCAATCCGGATCGTCCGCCGCAAGCTGAGAATCGGATCGAGAACCGGTCCGACGGTCTTCGATAGCCTCGGTGCGCCAACAACCGAAACGGGCGTTCGCGGGGTTCGTCCTCGCCCAATGAACTTCGAGCGATCAGTGTCGTACTCGAGTTCGCTGGCCTCCTTTCCCTGCACGGCGGCGGTATGTGACAGCCAAATCAGACTTTGGTCCGCGGATTGTCGCCGCCGAGTTGCCACAATGGCGCCAAGTTGCTCATGAAACTCGGTTTGCACAAACAGATTTGAAAAGGCGGGATGCGCAAGGTAAGCCGCCTGCGTCGTGAGGCAAAGCTCGGCATAGGAAGTGACTTGGATCTGGCGGTCACGCAGCCCGAGATTCGTGATTGTCAGAGATCGGATTTCCGCGTCGTCCTCTGACGACACAACAACCTCGAGTTTGGTTGCTAGAGAACCGTCGCGCCTGTTGATTTCCGCACGATCTTCGTAGAAGGCTGCTTGATAGCGATCGGCATCGATGAGCCTCGGCTGGTATCCGGCTGACCACGAGTGGCCTGACTCGGCATCTCGCAGGTAAATGTAGAACCCCGATGCATCGCGAGTTGCGTCTTCGCGCCAGCGGGTGATCGCGATATCACCCCAGCGGCTATAGCCCGAACCCGCTGCAGTCACCATCACCGCATACTTGCCGTTGGACAGCAACTGCGTCCGTGGAACCGGGCCATGCGCGGTCGTGAACCGTCGCTCGACCGGCGGGACGAGTTCGCGAACGTGTGCTGCGGCCTTTACCTCCTCGGCGCGCGGGCGCGCAACCAGAACATCGCGCGGAGTTCGTTCCTGAAGCAGCAATTCCGTGGCTTGAATAATGGGCTCGGCATGGAAGCGGTTTTGCATCACATCGTTGTGCACAGCGTTGGCGAGAGAAATCAGCGACATTCCCTGGTGGTGAGCCATGTAGGTGCGGACGACGGCCACCGCTTGACCTTCCGGCACACGCGTCTTCGTGTAATCGAGAGCCTCGTAAAATCCGTACGTGCCCTCAGCGCCGGCTTCGGCCATGGCCTGGAAATTCCGAGCGGCGGCGGAGGGATCGACCATGGCAGCCAGAGCCGTCGCATAGGGCGCAATGACCAGATCCTCGCTCAGCCCGCGCTTGAGCCCTAGTCCGGGAATGCCAAACCCCGAGTACTGATAGGTCATATCCAGGTCGCGCGCGTTAAAGGCTGATTCGGAGACTCCCCACGGCGCGTGGCGCTCGGCGCCGTACGCGATTTGCCGGCGCACGACAAGATCGTTCGTCAAGTGGAGAACGCTTCCGGCCGGAGAGCGCATGACGAGCGCCGGCATCAGGTACTCGAACATTGATCCCGACCAGGAGATCAGCGCCGACCCGCGGTCCACGGGCGTGAATGGGCGCCCAAGCCGAAACCAGTGAGAAGGTTCAGCATCTCCCTTGGCAATGGCAACAAAGCTCGTGAGTCGAGCCTCGGAGGCAAGCAAGTCATAACAGCTTGCATCGAGAACGCCCTCCGTCGCACGGTATCCGATCGAGAAAAGCTTGCGTGAGCGGTCGAACAGGAACTTAAAATCCATCCCGTGGAACATGCGTTCGGCGGTTTGGATCACCTCTCGAACACGATGATCAACGATTACAGCCACATCCTGACGGTGCTGGAGCTCTGTTTCGACCGATTCTGCTCTGCCAGAAATCGAACGAGCCGGCGGCGCACCTATCGGCACTGCGCCAGGTGTTTCGACGAGTCCTTCCTCTAAATCTGCCCCATCGGGCGGCGCCGGTGTGGGCCGGTCCGGTCTCACCGAGCTCACGATTCTCAAGCTTGTGTCGAGGGGAACCGACGGCAGGGCATTTACGGCTGCCGCCAAGCCGGGAATCAGTACCTCCGCGTCTCGAAAATGACTTTCCGCGCAGTTGAGGACAGCGTCTGCGCAGCGCTGCAGTTCGGAATCGGGCGGATCGCCACGTTCGCGAGCAAACGTATGGACAACGTCGGCCAACGTTCGTGCTCGCCACCGCAGTTCGAGGAACCACTGCGCGCGTTCGGTAATTTCGGCAGGGGCCTTGCCGTTGACGCTCGAAAATTCGTCGATCTCGGCTAGCACCTGTTCCCGCGTGACAATATGGGTGGGGCGTTCTTCGGAAAGATTGGCCAATGCTTCTCGCAACAGCTCGATGTTGTCGTCGAGCCCGTCGGCAAGATTGTCGCCGACGGCACAGTGCTCGAGGCTGCGCAATCCGTTGGTCACGGCGAGGAGGTGTCCGGCTAAGTTCCCGCTATCGACCGATGAAACATATTTGGGGACCAGCGGTTGGAGCTTTTGCGTGTCGTACCAGTTTAAAAAATGTCCGTGAAACTGCTCGAGGCCTTCCATCGTGCGAAGTGTCTTCTCGATGCGATCGACGGTTTCTGAAATCCCGATCCAGCCGAAGTCGTGAGCAGCCAGGCTGGCAAGCAGGGAAAGCCCCATGTTGGTGGGGGAAGTCCGATGGGCAACCCTCGGATTCGGGTCCACTTGAAAGTTATCGGGCGGCAGATAGTGGTCTTCTTCGGAGACAAATGTTTCAAAGAATCGCCAGGTTCGGCGCGCGATGAGGCGCAATTCCCTGCGTTCGGACACCGAGACGCGCTCGGCTTTCGGAAGTGCCGGCGGCAAACTGATCCATCGGGCGATCAGGGGAGCTGCGAGCCAGAGGCCGACAAAGGGAAAACCCCAGGCCAGAGCGCTATGCCGGTCGAGCAGGAGCGCGCCTCCGGCGGCAAGCGCCAGAATGACCCCGCCCCGCATGCGCACGTAGACGGATAACGTCCGCAGATCCACCATGCGCTTGGCTTGAGCCGCGGTAATCCACTCCAATAGACGCCTGCGCGTAAGAAATATGCGGCACAGGGTTCGCAGGATCGCGTCTGCCATCAGCCAGGCCTGGTAGGAGAGAAGCGTTATAGTCAGCGCTGTTTGCGCGGCGCCGGTGGCCATGTCGGAGACCAGTCCGTGAACATAGCTGCGCTTGGAAATGCCTCTCCGCGGATTCAGTCCCATGAAAAACGGCAGAAAGGCGGGGATTGCAATCGTGGCCAGAATGAACCTCGTCCACAGGCCGCCCAGAGAGGGAATCATCCAGCTGGCGAGAAGAGCCAAGTATGCCGACGGTGCCGACAAACTGCGCCGCAGGTTGTCCAACATCTTCCAGCGGCCCACGCCAGGAATCGACGTGCGATAGGACTTTGGTCCGTGGCCAAAAATCCACGGCAACAACTGCCAGTCCCCGCGCGCCCAGCGATGTTGCCGGGCTGCGGACACCGCGTAGTAGGCGGGATACTCTTCGAAAAACTCGACATCAGTGACCAACGCCGTGCGCGCGAGAGTGCCTTCGAAAAGATCGTGGCTGAGGAGAATGTTTTCGGGAACTTTGTCGGACAGGGTGTTTGCAAATGCGTCGATCTCGTAGAGGCCCTTGCCGGTGTACGAGCCCTCGTGAAACAGGTCCTGGTAGACGTCGGAAATCGCGGCGGGATACGGATCGATTCCCGAAGGACCGGAGAAGATTCTCTGAAAGACCGTTCCCTGCCTCTCGGTCGGCAGGGAAGGCGTGATACGCGGCTGTGCCACGCCGTAGCCGTGAACGATGCGTTGAGACTCCCGTGAGAAGACGGCACGATTGAGGGGATGCGCTAGCGTTCCGATCAATTGGTGCGCGGACCCCCGCGGCATCCGCGTATCCGAATCAAGAGTGAGCACGTAACGCACGCCCGTAATCGGTTGGAAGACGCGACTGTCGAGCCGGAGGAAGGTGGTTTCGGTCGAGCCGCGCAAAAAGCAATTCAGTTCGTGAAGCTTTCCACGCTTCCTCTCCCAACCGATCCATCTCCGCTCTGACGCGTTCCAAACGCGCCTGCGATGGAACAATAGAAAACGCAGGCCGCCCCCGGGTGCCGGGCCGTACTGCCGGTTCAGTCGAGCAATGCCTTCGGTCGCGGCAAGCAGCAGGGAATCGTCTTCCGGCGCGACTTCTTCCGGTGCATCTGCCCAATCCGAGAGCAAGGCATAATGGACGTGACCCTCGGCGTTCGCCAGGTAATGAACCTCGAGTTGGGCAACCAGCTCCTCGACATCGGAGACTTTTGTGAGCAATGTTGGGATCACTACGATGGTGCGCAGGTGCTCGGGCACCCCATCCTTCAGATCAAGTCTCGGAAGAGCGCGCGGAGTGAGTAAATCCGTCACGAATCGATTCACGAGCGCAATGGCGAGGTCCGAGGCGGGGATGAGAGCCAGGACGGCGACGAGGGCCATCGACCACCCACTGGCTCCCGAGGAACTATGAAAGGACGGAAAGGCCAGAGCCGCGGCCGTTATCGCGGCGATAGTCCCCAAATAGCTGAGCAAACCGTGCCGTGCATACAAGCGGAGCGCGCGACGTGCGAATCCGGGCCGGAATGCGATTTCGCGCTCAAACTGCAAACGTCCGCGGGAAATCAGATAATAGCCGGGGTCTGCGGCCGCATCGTTTGGAACCGAGCCGTTTTTCTGCTCGTGTTGTGCCGCCGTGGCTCGTTCGGCGGCCATGCGAGCCACGGCGGTTTCCGCATGGCCGGAATGCCGGGCCAAATCCTCGATGGCATGACGGTAGGAATCGCGTGTGGCAAACGTGAGTTGGGCAAAATTCGAATTCGCGCTCAAAATCTCATCAACCGGACTGACGCTCTCGAAAAAATCATGCCAGTCAAGCGAAGAGATCATGCGCATGCTGGTGATAATGTTCCGAACGGTGACGTTCATCGCCGCCTGCTGCTGGTGTTCGGCGCGAACCACCTTATCCGCTGTAAGCCCCTTCTCGGCCAGACGATGGTCCAGCCAGAGCAGCACGGGTCGAACGTTCGAGCTCAGGTCGCGGAGTCGCTCAAGGAGCTGAACGGCAAAGGCCTCCGCAAGCGGCTGTTTCTCGATTTCGCTTAGCGCATCCTCGGCTTTGACCGCCACTCGGCCGCCGGCACCAATCAACTTGTCTGCAAGCGCGTCCGCCTCCTGGCGAGCAGTACGGCTGCTCACAATGGCTTGCGCAAGACGACGCAGATTCTCGACGAGCACGATGCGCAGGGTGATGGTCAAAGCCCAAAGTTCGCCGATGGCTAGAGGCTGAACCCGCTGATAGGCATTTACAAAACGGCGAAGAAGGTCCGCATCGAATCGGCTGTCGGTGTGCGCCACGAATGCCCAGGCCACACCGAACACCCGTGGGTAGCCTTCCAAATGCCCCGAGGCCAATTTGGGCAGTTTGCGGTAGTACCCGGCGGGAAGGTGATCGCGAATGTCGCGGATTTGCTCGTCGACGATGAAAAAGTTGTCGACCAGCCATTCGGCCGCAGGGGTAATCGTGTGCTCCTGCTGGACGGCCTGGGCCAGCGTTCGGTAGCACGCAAGGAGAATGCGTCCGTTTTCCAGCACGCGCGGAGTGAGCACGTGCCCCTTTTTGGGTTTGTCTGTCACCGTTTGTCCGGCGGCAAGACTTTCAGCATGCTGCTCAAGACGCTCGGCACTGAGCAGTTCGGCACGCACCGGTTGTTGGGATTCCGGCGCCATGCTCGAAATGGAGACACCAGAAGTCATCGTTCGTGTTTTTCCGGGCACGGACTGCCCTGTCCGCCAGTGCTCTTTGGGCCCGCAGCCATTCGAAGTAACGATATCGAACGCACAGCCGATCTCATCGGCGCCGAACTCGCCGGCCAGCTCGAATCAAAGAGCTTGCGCGGCCGCCACCAGTCCAGCCAATACCCTAATCTTACGCCACTTAAACTCCGATGGCGTTCGACACCTTGGGAAACCAGCGTCTTGCCTCGCGCTGGATATCACTCGTCGTTCTTCAGTCGATTGCTCGGCGGTTCCCAAACAAGCGCAGCAGCAAAGTTGTCGCGGCGACGAACAATAGCAGATGAATGTACCCATGGAATGTCGCCGGCGTCAAAACGGCCAGCAGCCACAGGCAAAAACACAAGATCGACATCGTCCAAAGCATTGACCGCTCCCCAAGCTCTGACGCCGCATCGGGCCGACTGGGCGGCGTCTCGTTGTGATACCGGTGCGCGGCGGCGAACCGTCCTTTAAGTTGTGCGGGTGCAAGCGCTGAGGGCAGGGCAACTTGCGGAAACGTTCTATTCTATACCTTCCGAGTATACACGCAGTTTCGTTCTTACTCTATAGAGAACTCTGTGCAAGGCCCTGTAGGCGGGATCGCCGGTAACGGAATCCAAGGAGGACCTCGAGAATGGTCCCACCGGCCGGCCCGCAGTTCTTTCCTTCTGCGCTTTTTGAATTGTCCTTAGGCGCTCTCGAAGCCGAACTCAGGAATCAAATGGGCCATCAAACTGGCGCGTCTCGGTCGGAGCCGCTGGCTGGCATCGGCACTAGAGGCAGGGAAACGCACGTGCGTCTTCGTCCGGCGCTTGCGCCTTGCTAGGGGTCAATGATCTGATTTCGCACAGCGTACCTAACGATCTCGCCGACCGAATGGAATTGCAGTTTCCGCATGATATTCGCGCGATGCGTTTCCGCCGTCTTTGCGCTGATGTTCAGCAGTGCAGCGATCTGCTTGCTGGTTCTTCCCTCGGCTAATAACTGGACGACTTCGCGTTCCCGCGAAGTAAGGTGCCCTTCGACGATCGCATCTGTGGGGCCCGGAGTTGCTTCTGGGCCGTGCCTGCCGAGCAGCATCTCCGTGGCGCAGGAGGTGAAGAACGGCTTATGGTTCTCGAGCGCCTGTATCGCCCGCACCAGATCGGAATCTGAATCGGACTTGACGATGAATCCGCGCGCCCCGGCCTGCAGCACTTCTCGAATGAGCCGCTCGGAATGATGGACGGACAAAACCAGTACTTCGGTTCGCGGTGACACTTTGCGAATCTGCCGTGTGGCTTCAATACCGTTCAGCTCCGGCATGCACACGTCGATCACGACCACATCGGGCCGAAGTTCCTCCGCCTTCGCGACTGTTTCCGGCCCTTTCGTAGCTTCTGCACAAACCTTCCATCCCGGCTGGACCTCGAGCAGCGTTCTTATGCCGCGCCTGATCAGGTCGTGATCATCAGCGATAAGAATCCGGAGATCCTTGTTCATGCTTGACGTATCCACCTTAAAGGCGCTTCTGTCAATTGAACAAAAAGCGAATTAGTACCAGGTTCTGCAGGAAACGCTACTGCCCATCCCCTAAGGTGTTTGCCGTATAGACTGAGGTAGGAGCTTCCCTGCGCGGCACGGCCGACGCGCGAAAGAAGGATTAGCGCAGATTCACGCTCCGCCCGCGGCGGCGCGTCGGAGCGAGCGGCTGTCGGTCATCCTGTCGGTTGCCAGTTCCTTTGTGCGGTTGTGGTCGTCTCGCCTGGCTTGGATGACCATCCATTCGACGTCCGTGGGCCGGCATGGATAGGCAATCACGTCAAATGCGCCGAGGCGCATGGCTTCAAGGTATTCATCCCAGTCCGGCCGGCTGGAGGTCACAACCACGCGCACCTTCTGCCGATTCGATCGCGCCAGGTCGAGCACGTCGCGATAATTGCCGTCCGCAAGATGGCGATCGGCAAAAATCAGCCCAACTCGCTCTTTTCGCATGGTTTCTCGACATTCGGCGAGATTCGCTGCGCTGATCGGATCAAGGCCCTGTCGGGCCAGAATTTGAATCAGCGTACGCCGACTCTCCAAATCCGATGAAGCCACCAGAATCTGCCAAGGAGTGTTCATATCGATTCTCCCATTTTTGGAAGCGTCGCGTCGTGCGCACGAGTCGGGAGGGTCTCCCGCGCCGGAACTCGGCGTGTGTTTTGAAACTCGGGCCGCGTTGTTGCCCCAGACGATAGCCACACGATACGTACGGCGACCTCACCTCACAATCCGTTCGAAGCCCTAGCGCAGGAAGGAGAATCACTGTAGGGCAGCACAATGATTGTCGAGCGCTTGAGCGGCGTACGAGCTTGCGTTCTGATACTTTGAGGTTCTGAAAGACTCTAAGGCGCCGCTCGGACAAAATCAGGCAAGACTAGGGTCGACTCCAGGAAGTCTTGTATTGCAGCCGCTTGCGATTCATGCGGTTTTCTCTTCTGCGCGTATCTGCGATCCGAGCCAATCAATTGTGCACCAGTCTAGCAAAGCATAACGGCAACGAAGCATCAACTGTCACATTTTTCAGGTCATCGGCGACGGACCGGCCGAGAAGTTGGGCTCTGGCCGGCCGGAAAAGGGAGCTAATCCGGGCCGCAACCCACCGCACTCGTCCCCGCTCACTTGCCCTCTCCCGACGCGCTTCGTCGTATCGACCCCTCGCGGTTTGTATAATCCGTAGTCGCTTGGCCGGTAAGCGATATATCCTCCGCCCCGGTATCGCGCAGGATGCTCCTCGCTTTCCTGGCCCATTCTCCGTCGTCGGTCTGTACGGACATCAGGATGCCGCCGCTCTTTACACGCCCCACGTATTTCCTGGCCTCATACTCAGGGATGCCTGTGCCAATCAAAGCCCCCGTGATACCTGCCACGGTGCCACCGATTCCCACCCCAGCCAGAGCCGAAAGGATTGGACCAGCGGCGATCAGCGGTCCAACCCCAGGAATGGCGATCATCCCCATGCCTGCAAGCCATCCAAGTGTCCCTCCCAGCACCGCGCCGGAAACTCCGCCCGCGGCCGCACCCTCCGGGGCCTTCGTTCGCTTTTCCTGAGTGAGCTCCTTGTTTCCGACGTTCTCAGGGAAAAGCACCGAGATATCCGAGCTGCGGAAACCGGCCGCTTGAAGCGTGTCAATGGCCCCTTCGACCTCCGCGGTGTTCGAGTAGATACCGAAGACGGCGGTATTCCTGCCTGGCATCGCTGGCACCTCGCACAGATCATACTCCCTTCGAGCGCCGGCAACTAACGCGCGATAAACCGCGAACCAAGAATTGCAGCAGATGCTGAGGTAGGCCGAGGGCAATTCTGCTAATCCGCCGCCCGATTCACTGATCGATCGGCGCACTGGATGCAGAACCGCGCCCACGGAAGGGCGTGAAGCCGTGCCTCTCTGATCGGATTCTGGCAAGTTTCGCACAGGCCGTATTCGCCTCTGGTCATTCTCTCGAGCGCGGCCTCGATTTCCGCCAATTCCCGCCGCTCACGTTCAATGGTGGCCACGGCGAGGTCCTTCGCGAAGTTCCGCGCCGCCATGTCGCCTTCATCATTCGGTTCCAGCTGGATCGTGACGTCATCAAGCCGGTAGTTCAGTTTTTGACGCAGAGCGTCCCGCTTTTTCCTCAACAGATCTTCGAACACGCCGTACTTCTTGCGGCGGCCGTTATGCGTGAGACTATCCGTCGTGCTCTTCATATGTCACCTCATTCGATTCCGCCAACCCGCTACTGGGGGCCGCGCGTGATAGAAAAAGCTTTACAGCACAATCCCAGCTAGCTCGCTGCCCGATCGGCTGTTCGGTGCCGCCGGGAAGCCGCCTTGGCTGGTCCGGGCTTCGGTTGCGCGCCGACCTCCCCGTGGGTAGCGGAAGCGGCAAGGCTCTGTTTCAGAGCGGACATGATATCGATGACTGGTGCGCGCTTTGGTCGCGGCACCGCAGCAATCTCCTTACCTTTTTGTTGCGCTTCGATCAGCTCTTTCAAGTGCTCGCGGTATTCGTCGTGGTACTTCTTCAGATCAAAGGGCTCGGACAGCGTAGAGACCAGTTGTTCGGCAAGCTTCAGCTCACGCGGCGCGAGCTTGGTGTGATTCACCTCGCCGTAACCGGCCACTTCGCGAACCTCATCCGCGAAGTACATAGTGTGTAGGGTCAGGCCGTTGCGATAGGGGCGAATGAAGACGATGTGCTCGCGCTGGTGCATGGTCAGCTTGCCGATCCCTACCTTCTTTGTGTCCTCGAGCGTCCGAACCAGCAGCAGGTAGGCCTTTTTGCCCTCTTCCTCTGGCATGACGTAGTAGGAGGCATCGAAGAACAGCGGATCAATTTCCGAAGCGCTCGCAAAACTCAGGATCCCCATGGTTCGCGCCGACTCTGGCTGAATTTTCTTGATATCCTTTGGTTCAATCAGGACGTAGTTGCCTTTTTCGTATTCATAGCCCTTGACCACCTCCGAGCGGGACACGATGCGGTAATCGGTAGGACAGAACAGCGGCTGCTTGAGCCTCGCGTGGCATGTGCTATGCAGCAGGTGCAGGCGGATTCTCGTCGTCCGTGCGGCGACGTACAGCCGCACCGGAACAGACACCAAACCGAATGAAATGAATCCCTTCCAAGCCGAACCGGGCACGCTGCCTCCGCTTTCTGCGCCGGAAGGGGAGTCTAAATCGTGTACCCTCATGAACCTATCCGGCCCTTTCCCTAAGGACCGGCATTAGATGGTGTACTAAGCTTCACGGACTCGCCATAGTTGCCAGGGGCTTCGCGGATCGTTTCCGCCGCTTATGCGCAAGTGATCCGCGCAAATCCGAGGCAGTGTTTCGGGTCTCACCTCCTATAATGAGTCGATGCCGCCCCTCAAGGAGTACCGCCGCAAGCGAAAATTCAAGGAAACTCCCGAACCGCGGGGCCACTCCCGCGGACAGGCTGGCAATCGTTTCGTCGTGCAGGAACACCATGCCCGGCGCCTCCACTACGACTTTCGTCTCGAAATCGACGGCGTCCTGAAATCTTGGGCCGTTCCAAAGGGGCCGTCGATGAATCCGGAAGACAAGCGCCTCGCGGTTCAGACCGAAGATCATCCGCTCGAGTACGCTAGCTTCCACGGCACGATTCCTGCCGGGCACTATGGCGCTGGCGAGGTAAACATTTGGGATGAAGGCCGTTTTGAGCCCGAGGGTGCGGTCTCCGCGAGCGATCAACTTAAGCGGGGCGAGCTGAAATTTACGCTCGAGGGAACGAAGCTCCATGGCAGTTTCGTTCTCGTCAGATTGCGAAAGCGGGATACGTCAAAACCCGAATGGCTGCTCATAAAGCATCGCAACGATGCGGCCCTGGGCCCAGGTGGGCCCTCTCGAGCGACTTACGCGTCGGGGGTTGCGCAGGAACGAGCGGTGCCCGGCGCACAAACGAAGATAGACTTGCCGCCCGGTGCCCGTGCCACGCCCATGCCGCAATTCATGCCCCCGGCTCTCGCGGAGCTCGCCGATGGGCCATTCTCCGGGGCCAGGTGGCTCTTTGAAATCAAATGGGACGGGGTGCGCGCGCTCGCCGCCATTCGTGATTCGAAAGTCAAGCTCTGGTCCCGCTCCGAGCGCGATATCACGCGCGAATATCCGGAGCTGTTCGACGTCTGGCGCAAGGTGGCCGCACGCGACGCTTGGCTTGACGGCGAAATCGTGGTCCTCGATCCGGATGGCCGCAGCGATTTTGAGCGCCTCCAGCTGCGCTTCGGAGTGCAGAAACCCTCGGCAAAATTGCTCGAGCAGGCGCCCGTTGTTTACTACGTGTTCGATCTTCTCTATCTCGACGGCTACGACCTCCGGAATGTTCCTCTGATCGAACGCAAAAGCCTCCTGCCGCAAATTCTTCGCCCCGATGCGACCCTTCGATATTCAGATCACGTCCTCGAGCACGGCGACGAACTGTACAAAGCCGCCGTCGAGCGGCACCTGGAAGGGATTGTGGCAAAGAAAATGGCCGACCCATACCCCGGGCGGCGCACATCCTCCTGGCTCAAGATCAAACTCGAGAGGGACATCGAAGCGGTCGTGGCCGGCTGGACCGACCCGCGCGGGGCCCGCGAATATTTTGGGGCTCTTCTCCTTGGGCTCTATGAGGGCGAACGCCTGGAATTTATCGGGGGGGTGGGGACAGGTTTCTCCATCGCATTCCAACAGAGCCTCTGGCCGCGGCTCCAGAATCTGCGCATCGGCGAATGTCCGTTCACCGAGGAGCCCGCGACACGTGAGCGCGCCTACTGGCTCAGGCCTGAACTCGTCGCCCGTGTTGGGTTCGCGAATTGGACCGCCGAGCGCCAGCTGCGCCAACCTCGTTTCCTCGGTCTGCGCGAAGACCGCGATCCGAAGTCCTGCACGTTCAAGGGTCAAATGGAAACGGCAAGGCACGTTGCCGAGACGCTGCACGATGCAGAAGAGGTTACGACCGATCCACAGGGCAAGGGGAACGCGAACTCGACGGCTCGCCGCCGCAAGTCCGCTCGTGTATCCAAGTCGCGCAGCGAAGGGGCTGCGCAAGCCGACCCGGCACCGGGAGCCGCCCGCTCGGGGGTTCTGAAAACCGAGCGTCGCATCGAATCCGAGATCGCCCGGGGCACAGCGGAAATCATGGATGTCGAGATCGACGGCCGCCGCCTGCACCTGACCAACCTCAACAAGCTCTATTTTCCAAAAGACGGTTATCGGAAACGTGACCTCCTCGCCCATTATTTCTGGGCCGCCCCGATGATCGTTCCGCTACTCCGGGACCGCCCGCTCGTCTTGCGCCGCTACCCGAACGGAATCGATGAGGATGCCTTCTTCCAGAAGGATGCGGCCAAGGAGACGCCGGGATGGGTTAAGACCAGTTCCATTTATTCCGAGGACGTCGGCCGCACGATCCGCTACATTCTCTGTAACGACCGCGCGACCCTCCTTTATCTGACGAATCTCGGCTGCATTGACCACAATCCCTGGTCTAGCCGCTACAATGATCAGGATCATCCCGATTGGATTTTTTTCGATCTCGATCCGTCCGAAGGCGCATCCTTTTCGACTGTCCTCCATTTCGGCAAGCTCTTCCTTGAAACTCTCGAACGTCTCGAAATCAAAGCCTTCGCGAAAACCTCCGGTGCCACGGGTTTCCACATTTACATTCCCATCGAGCCTCGCTACTCCTACGAACAGGTTCGTCTGTTTGTACAAGCGGTCGCCGGAATCGTCTCGCGCAAGAACCCGGGCGTGCTCACCTCCGAACGCACCGTGCGCAAGCGCAAGCGCGGCTCGATCTACGTCGACGCGCACCAGAATTCCCGCGGGCAATCTCTCGCTTGCGCCTACTCCGTTCGTGCGTTTCCCGCTGCTCCGGTTTCAACACCCGTTCGGCTGGTCGATCTGCGGTCCGAATTCAACCCTGAAAAGTGGAATCTCCGAACAATTCGCGCCCGGGTCGAGAAGGTAGGCGATCTCTGGGCGGACTTCTGGGGCTCCCGTCAGCAGCTCGAAACTCTCTTCAAGCATTCCGACGCCTAGCTTTTGCCTTGGATGTGTGGCGTGACGGTTTCGCAAAACGCTTCCGTCTCCCTTTCGTTCATGCTGGCGACCATACGTCCAAGTGGTCCTAGGTCCTTGGCTGAAGAGCCTTCACACGACGTCAACCCGCTAGATGCGATCGCTGTATTATGAGAAATATTTTGTGTGCAGCGATGATAGATGTAATCCTGGCGGCGGAGAAAAACGTCATGTGTTTTTCAGCAACCGCGAACTTTGTTGGCAGTGCAGGCCTGGGCGCCGTCGGCGTGGTCACATTGACGAAGGTGAAGCACAGGCGCGAATTGCTTTTCGCGGCGCTGCCCACGCTATTTGCCATTCATCAATTCATTGAGGGGTTCGTATGGCTGGGATTGGATGGGACCCTATCGCTCACGGTGGCACACGATATGGGCGCGGCGTTCATGCTGTATGCGCAGGGGCTCCTTCCCTTCTTACTGCCGCTCAGCGTGCTGCTGTTTGAGCCTAATGGGAAGAGCCGCAGGCGCATGCTGCCGTTCCTTGCGCTCGGCACAGGGACCGCGCTTTACATACTGTGGGCGTTGACGGCGTATCCCTTGCAGCTCTACGTCAGGCAAAACAGCATCGTGTACATCAATCAAGCGACCAACAATACGGCGGTTGCGGTGCTGTACGTGATCGCAACGTGCGGTTCGCTCTTTTTCTCCAAGGTCAGAGCCATGGTGATCTTCGGCGCGGCAAACATGGCGATTCTGCTCGTTGTGATGGCGTTCAAGCGGTATGCGTTCACCTCGCTATGGTGTGCGTACGCAGCGATTGTAAGTGTGATCATCCTCGCGTATTTTTGGAAGAGCAGGGCAATGCGGCCGCTCCTCTACGCTTAATCAACACGGCCGATCGACTAGCAGAAACATCTAAAGTTCTGGTACGGTACATGTTCGGTTGACCGACTCTAGTCGCCCAATTACAAACCCAATTGAATTCCTCCGTGCTTCAAACGATCCTTCGCATCAGCACATTGCTTTCCCCAAGAACGGCAATAACCTTGAACCCCTCCCTCTCGAACATCGAAACCGTTCCTCTATACTTCGAGTAAGAGCCCCAACGCCGGACTGGATACGCCTCTACCAAACCTCCGCCCCTGCTGCGTATGGCGGCAAGGGCAGCCTTTAGTGCGGTCCTCGCTACGCCACAGCGCCGGTATCTGCGGTGGACGATAAAGCAGGTTATTCTCCACAGCGGCGTACGGTCGTTTTTAGTGGCGAACCTGCGGTATTTAGGATTGTTCTCAATACGCGGAAGTTCCTGCCTCAGGCCATATTGACACCAGCCTACAGGTTGTCCTTGGGCGTAAACGATTATTCCGTGCGAACGTCCACCCTCAACAAGGGCTTTCTTTCGCTGGTGGTTTCGCTCAACTCTTGAAGCACGCGACCCAGTGTTCCCCTCACTCTCGCGGCCGGAGAGATGGTTGTACATGCACCAACAAGGATATGCGCCCGCCGCTGGGTGGGTCTCAAAAAGCCGCTCGAAGTCGGGCCACGTCTTCTTCGATAGCTCTCTCGTCAAGTATTTTGGAACCTGCGATGGGTGTGAGTCTGGAGCTTTCATGTATGCATACATTCTAATGACCATCCCGCACGGATCGCGCGCCATCAAAAGTTTAGGGAGTTCGGACGGTCATATGTTGACGCAGAATGCGGTTCATTCAATAGGTGGATGCAACACCATAAACCGCTGCTCGTCCGTTCCGTTCTCGACGAGGAAGCTCTGTTCGATCGACATGGCGCAGCAACGCTCTGAAAAAAAACGAACGTTGTCCGCGAAATCTATGCACGAAATATGTACGAACCATTGGAAGCGTGCTGTTAGGCAAGGGAAACAACGGTTGCGGCAGAATGATGAGGACGAAGGTTTTAGCAGCGCTGAGTGTACTTGGTTGCGCCTAGTTGCCAGCCGAAAACTGATCCGCAACCAGAATAAACCGCCTGGGAGCGCTGCCGACATAGTCGAAGGGATAACAGGTGACCAGGGTCAGGATTGGCCTCCCGGTTGGCGCAAGCACGCCAACATCGGTCGGATCGACGATGCTCGTTGACCGCACCTTATACTTGTAAGTTGTAGAAGTCATGCGAAATACGATTTCGTCACCGGGCACGAGCTGGCCCAGGTCCCGGAAGAACGAATCACGATGGCCGGCAAGACCTACGTTGCCCTCTGAACCGGGAAGAGCCGTTCCGGGGATGTGGCCGATACTGCGGTTCAGAATCTTCGAGTCGTCGCCCTGCTCGACGAACGAGATTAACCCGATCCGCGGGATCTCGAGCATTCCCAAAACCTGCCTCATGACGGGGGCGGCAATAGTCATCCCGACGCCGGCGGCCTTCTGGGCCAGCGGTTTGGCGCTCGAGGGATTGAACAGATGGGTTTCTCCCGCCTGGTAGGCGGCTGCGCTTGTGTACACGTACGCGCAGTAGCCGAGCATAACGACCGCGACAATCCCAAGCACTATCTCCGCAGTACGCAGAACCTGCTTTGCGCGGCGACGAAGGGGTGGAACGGCCATGGGTCGCGAAAGAGATTCGAGCAGAGATCGGGCGCTACACAGGGCTCGCGAGCGAAACGGTGCGGTCTTGGCCAAGACGTTTACAGAAGCGGCAACCAGCGCGCTTGCGACCGCGAACGCTGTTGCGCGCGAATACGTGCAAGCCAGTTCGGCGGCGACCTCTGCCAGGCGGCAAAAAGCCGACCACGCCGCTCGCGCGGAGTTGACGAACTCGGCCTCGAGATTCGCGCTGGGCCCGCGTGCACTTGCGTCGATCGCCCTTCCGCTCACACCGCGCAGCCAGAAAGGCAAGCGGCCATTGACCCGTTTGGCTCCAACCGTCAAGAACGCGAACAGATCGTCGAGGTCGTGAGCTGTCATCGGCGAACTGAGCCACGCTACAAGCTGAGTGCAGGCGCTGCTATATCGTTGGCGAGAGATTCTATCCATCAGACCATGCGGGAAGCCTGATGCACTGCGAGACCCCGCATTATAATTTTAGTCCCGAGCGTCAGAATTGCAACAGGTCTTGGCAGGTCCGCCCGGACTTCTGGTAGTGCAGAGCAGCGCTGAAGGGAGGGGTGAGGGGAGGAAGGATCGGGAGGTTTCCTCCCCTCATGTTAGGGCACGTCGGAGGCTAAGCTTTTGATGCCCTGCGAGGCGACGCTTTGGTGAGTTCGCCCACTCATCGCCTGTCCCATGGAATCGAGGGGCTCGCGCCGCCGCAAATTTTGAACGACGTCTTCATGTGCGAACTCCTTTTCGAACACTTGAATTCGATCCCGCCCAACATGGCTGTCGAGCACCTTCAGGCGCGACGCACGAGGCCGCCGAGCAGGGCAGCAAGGAACAGCACAAGGAAAATGAAAAAGAGAATCTTGGCGATACCTGCTGCCGCCAGGGCGATCCCACCAAAACCGAAAATCGCGGCAACGATCGCGACAATAAAAAAAGCGATGGCCCAACGTAGCATCTCGGTCCTCCTTTGGCCGGGGAGCGGTTTGTGTAGCCGGCGAGCTATCCGCCCGCGGCCTTTATCTTCGGGCGCAAGGCGGCTGCTTCCAATACTCAGAGGTTTGTATTTGAATACCCATTGGGGTGTAACGCACACGGATTCGAAAAGGTAGGCTCGTCGGGTCGTCCAACTTCCCCGAGTGACGGAATATGAGCGGCAGATTCATACTCTGCAGGTGATGTCTTACCGGGAAGGCCTCGACCGACTTACAGAATGCGCGGGATCCCCGGCAACAAGACATTTTTTTCCCCAGGCATTGATCCGCAATTTGCGCTTCTCGTTCGGATCGAGCCATCGGTTCTGAGTCCAATTCGCTTCGAGGTGCCTAAGGTTCAGGAGTAACGCGGACGCTCAGGGCAATGTTGTTCCCGTTCGTTTTGCGGTGCCTCACCTCGACGTTCAAACCGACTTCGATTCGGCCCTCGATCGCCGTGTTCTGATCAACCGTGAAGGTCATCCCCTTCTCTTTCTCTTCCTGGCCGGCAAAGGCGTGAGATTTTATGGTTTCCAGTGTGAACGTGTTTCCTTCGACGGAGCGGATGCGTCCGGCGACGGATTGAACCTGCCCTGTTTGCGTTACCGAGGCCGCTTGCTTTCCCGAAAAGCTGCAAGCGTTAGCGGGCCGGGTCGTCGCCGGAATTGCGCTGCAAAAGCAGCACAGGGCGACGGCTGCGATCTTGGGAGAGCAAGACATCACGGGGCCTCCGGGGCAGTGGCGGGGTTGTTCGATGCACGCAAAATTCCATCAGAGGGAATCGGCGGGTCAAGGCCGCTGATGCAAGGTCCCGGAAAGGGGAAGGTTGCGGGCAGGCACCGAACAGGAGCGGATGGCAGGAATGGGAGCAAGGAAAATATTGCCAGTTACGGATCATTTCTACTGGTCATATGAGGCCCGAGATCAGCCACAGGCTTGCTCGGAGAACAGCCGCAAATCTCCGCGGCATTTAGACTAAACGGGCACGCCGCCTTCTCGCGGCTCGAGTGGCAGTTCGTATGCTGGACCGAGCACAGCTAGGGGAAAAAATGTTGTGCAACGCGAGTTGGGGCGGCTGCGTCATTACTAGAGCGCGCATGTGCCAGACAATATAGGGTAGGCGGCACGGCAGACTGCCAGAAGCAGGGAGGATGAACTTGCCAAGCACGGGAGGTGGAGCGATGGGTTTTGCACTATCCTCGATTCGACCAGGGCCAGCACAAGAGCCGTGCCCCGGGGGCAGCGTGAGAAACATCCGTATATTGATCGCCGACGATCACGACCTGATGCGGCGAGGCCTGAAATCTCTTCTTGAAGCGCACCATGGATGGACGATCTGCGCCGAAGCTCACACGGGCAGGGAGGCCGTGGGGAGGGCGGAAGAGCTAAAACCGGACATCGTGATTCTGGATATCACCATGCCTGAGTTGAACGGCGTCGAGGCGGCCAGGAGAATTCTGAAGGCGTCACCGAACACGGAGATCCTCGTGTTGTCGGTGCATTACTCGGATCAGCTCATTCGCGACATCCTGGATGCGGGAGTGCGCGGATATATCGTGAAGTCCGATTCGGACCGCGACCTGGTGATCGCCGTCGAAGCTCTGTCGAACCACAAGCCGTTTTTTACTCCACGAGCGACGGAGCTGATTCTGAGCAACTTCAACAGCAGGGGCGGGTCGAGGCAGGTTCCGGACGTGATTGGTGAGCGGTTGACCTCCCGGGAACGAGAAATCGTTCAACTACTGTCGGAAGGCAAAACAAGCAAAGAAGTGGCTTCCGCGCTGGGCATTAGCGTCAAGACGGCCGAAACTCACCGCGCCAACATCATGCGCAAACTCGAAATTCACTCCGTAAGCGAACTGGTGCGCTATGCCGTGCGCAACCAGATTATCGAGCCGTAATTCGCCGCCTCTTTGTAGCAGCCCGCGGGGTTCAGGATCGAGCTGGCCCCCGCCGGGCCGGGGACCCGTCTTACACTCCGTCGAATCAGCTTCTGCGCCGCGAACCGCACTGAACCCTCAATAAGCGGCCTGTAATTAGCGAGTTAGGACGGTCGACACGCAAGCCGGCTCGAGCGGCCATTACCATAACTCCTCACGCCATCTAGTCATTTGACCTGATTTCGGCTGCTCCCGGCTGTGAACATACTTCGAAGTGCGGAATAAGATCCGCAAGTTGGGAGAAGGGGAGGAGAGTTCGGGTGCCTTGAAAAAAACAAGGCGCGAGGGCTGGGCCGGCTTTCCCTTCTTCTCCCCTCTAACCTTCCCTGGTCGCTGCGAGTTTTTCCAAAGCGCTTTTGAACGGTGTAAAGGCCGGAAAGAATTCCACGGAGCGAAGGGTCGCGTTTTTTAAGCGGCTCGTCGCGGTTGTGTACGCGGAGGGAGGATGAAGATGCCAGAAGAGCGGGCAGTCGAAAGGGCGAAGCAGGATGCGCGGGAGGGGAAAGCCCCGTCAACCCAAGCTGGTGAGTTCGTGCGCGAAGAGATCGAACACGTGCGCGAAGGCAAGCATGGGGCCAGGTCGCCCGAGCAGGCTATCGCGATCGGACTCTCGAAGGCTCGCCGAGCGGGCATAGAGCTGCTGCCGCCACGCAGAGGATCCGCCAGGACGAGGAGGCAGGCTGCCCGCGACACGCAGCGGGGACGTCGAGGGCGACGCGGCAGGTCGGCACGGCGGTCACGCGCTGCGTCGAAGGCCCTCAGACGGGAGAGCCGGAGCACGACCTCGCGATCGGCGCTGGTGCGCCAGGCTCGTCGCGCCGCGAGCAGGCGCGGATCAGCGAATCGACGCCGCTCGGCACGAAGGGCCGCCCGGACGCGAAGGCGCGAAGGCGCAGAGCATCGGGGCGGGCGGAGGCGATAACATCGGGCTCCGGAATAAGCGGTTGGGGTGCTGCGCCGAGTCTTCTGCTGCCAAGGTGCCGCTCTTCTTCCAAAATCTTGTGCTCCTCTCCTTCAATCGACTTGTTCAACCTCGTACATCGTACGGAAGGGCAGGCGTCACTGTCAGACGCGTTCGTTGGAGGGGTGCGCAGGCAAAAACTGGGCGCCAGCCTCGAGGATAACGGATGCCACTTCCTCCTTTGGGCTCCCTCTGCTCGCGAGGTCGCGCTCCAGATCGGCACAGGCCAAACCAAGACTCGGCCGATGCAAAAGGGCTCAGCGGGTTACTTCTCGTGCTCAGTTGAAGATCTTGCCGCCGGCAGCAAGTATTGGTTCCTTCTGGACGGGGCAAGAAGGCGCTCCGATCCGGCATCGCGATGGCAGCCGGATGGGGTCCACGGCGCCTCGGCGATCGTCAGCGACAATTTCCCGTGGAATGATGCCGACTGGCGCGGTCTGCCGCTTGACGAGCTTGTCTTTTACGAGATTCACGTTGCCACGTTCACCCGCGAAGGCACGTTTGAAGCCATCATTCCCCGCCTCAGGGAGCTGAAACGGCTCGGCGTGACGGTCATCGAGCTTATGCCGATCGCACAATTTCCAGGGGAGCGGAATTGGGGATACGACGGAGCGTACCCGTTTGCCGCTCAAGACTCGTATGGCGGGCCGGGAGGGCTAAAGAAGCTGGTGAACGCCTGCCATCGAGAGGGGCTGGGTGTGGCGCTGGACGTGGTTTACAACCATCTCGGCCCAGAAGGGAATTATCTGCGAGATTTTGGGCCGTATTTTACCGACCGGCATAAGACGCCGTGGGGCGAGGCTGTGAACTTTGACGGACCCGAGAGTGACCACGTTCGGCGATTCTTCATCGAGAGCGCACTCTACTGGGTCTCCAGTTTCCATATCGACGCACTGAGACTCGATGCCGTGCACGCAATCGTAGACACCTCGGCCGTACCGTTCCTTGAGCAGCTGGTCAGGGAGGTTCAAGGGGCAGCCTCCGGGCTGGGCCGCACAGTTCACCTGATTGCCGAGTCGGATCTGAACGATTCGCGGGTCGTACGTCCGCGGTTATGCGGCGGGTACGGATTCGATGCGCAGTGGAATGATGACTTTCATCATTGTGTGCACGCCCTGCTCACCGGCGAAGGCAGCGGCTACTACGCTGATTTCGGCTCGGCCGTGCAACTTGCCACGGCGTACGCGGACGGCTATGTCTATTCGGGACAGTATTCGAAGTATCGGCGACGGAGGTACGGCAACGCGTCGCACCTCGTGCCTGCCCGACGATTCGTCGTGTCGGTGCAGAACCACGACCAGGTGGGCAACCGAGCGGAAGGAGAAAGGCTAGCGGTGATTGTCGATTTCGAGAAGCTTAAGCTCGCGGCGGGAGCTTTGCTGCTCTCGCCGTTCCTTCCGCTGCTGTTCATGGGGGAGGAGTACGGCGAGGTGGCTCCCTTTCTATATTTCGTCAACCATTCCGACCAAAGGCTGGTCGAGGCGGTGCGCCGGGGGCGAAGAGAGGAATTTGCCGGGTTTGGTTGGCACGGCGACGTGCCGGATCCTCAGGCGGAGGAAACCTTTGAGCGCTCGCGGCTCGATTGGAGTCTTCGCCAGCGAGGAAGGCATCGAATATTGCTGAGCTTCTACAGCGAACTACTGCGCTTGAGACGGTGTGTTCGAGCGCTTTCCAATTTGAGCAAGGCGAACATGCGCGTGTGGGTGTCGAGTTCGGCGACATGGGGAATGGAACGGTGGTGCGGGGACGATCGCGTGTTGGCCGTGTTTAATTTTGGGGACTCCCTGGCGCGCGTATGCGCCGAGGTTGGTGCGGGTGTCTGGCGACGGCGCATGGATTCTTCGGAGACGCAGTGGGCGGGTCCGGGCAGCACGTCGCCAGAGGACTTCGAGACAACCGCATCGGTTAGCTGGGAGATTCTCGCTAGATCCTTCTCCGTTTTCGAGCGTGTCGACCGGGGAGAGCAGCGTGGCGTCGCCTTCTGACCGCTACTTGTGCGTGCACGCGCATTTCTACCAGCCGCCGCGGGAGAATCCCTGGCTCGAGTCGGTGGAGGTGCAGGATTCCGCATACCCCTATCACGACTGGAACGAGCGGGTGACTGCGGAATGCTACGCGCCGAATGCGACGTCGCGAATTCTGAATGAAGCGGGGCGCATCCGCAACATCGTCAACAACTACTCGAAAATCAGTTTCAATTTTGGGCCGACGCTGCTTTCCTGGTTCGAGGCCAAGTCACCCGAACTCTACGCCACGATACAGGAGACTGACAAGGAGACGCGCGAGCAGCGCTCCGGTCACGGGTCGGCCCTGGCCCAGGCCTATAACCACCTGATCCTACCGTTGGCCAATACTCGAGACCGAAAGACCCAGGTGGTTTGGGGGATTCGCGATTTCGCACATCGGTTCAGTCGCTTGCCGGAGGGAATGTGGCTGCCCGAGGCGGCGGTGGATCTGGAATCTCTGGACCTGATGGCCTCGCAGGGAATTCGGTTCACCATCCTCTCGCCGTTCTCGGCCAAGCGGGTGCGGAAGATTGGCGAGACGAAATGGAGGGATGTGAGTGGCGGGCAAATCGATCCCTCGCGTGCGTATCGGGTGTCCCTACCGTCGGGCAGAACGATAAGCGTTTTCTTCTACGACGGTCCAGCATCGCGAGCCGTGGCCTTCGAAGACATCCTGTCGAGCGGGGAGGCCTTTGCGTATCGGCTGCTCGGAACCTATTCAGATGCTCGGAAGTGGCCGCAACTGGCGCATATCGCGACCGACGGGGAGACCTACGGGCACCACAAGGCTCACGGCGACATGGCGCTTGCCTATGCGCTCAATTACATCGAGTCGAACGGGCTGGCGCGGCTGACCAATTACGGCGAGTTTCTCGAGCGTTTTCCTCCTACCCATGAGGCGGAGATTTTCGAAAACAGCTCGTGGAGCTGCGCGCATGGAGTCGAGCGCTGGCGATCGAACTGCGGGTGCAAATCGGGCCGGCAGGAGTGGAACCAAATCTGGCGGGCGCCGCTCAGGCAGGCGTTTGACTGGCTGCGCGATCAGGCCGCCGTACTCTATGAGCGGTGCGCGAGGGAACTGTTCAAAGATCCCTGGGCCGTGCGCGACGATTACATCCATGTAATTCTCGAGCGTTCGCGACAAAACGTTTGTGATTTTCTCCGCCGAAACATGAAAAGCGATCCTTCCGCCGAACAGCGGATCCTGGCCTTGCGGCTGCTCGAGATGCAGCGGCACTTGATGCTGATGTACACGAGTTGTGGCTGGTTCTTCGACGAAGTGTCGGGAATCGAGACGGTGCAGGTGATCGAGTATGCTGGAAGGTCTGTGCAATTGGCCGATGAAATCGATCGATCGAAGAATTTCGAGAGTCAGTTTCTTGCAAAGCTGGCGGAGGTGAAGAGCAATTTGCCGGAACGGGGCGACGCGAAGCAGATCTACGCCAGGTTCGTCAAGCCCGCCATGCTGGATCTGAAACGAGTGGGGGCGCATTATGCGGTGAGTTCGCTGTTCGAGGAGTTCGGTCGCGAAGCGACGATCTATTGTTACGACGTGTACCGCGAAGACAGCCACTCGCTCTTGTCCGGCAGGACGAAGATGTCCGCGGGGCGCATGAAGATCCGCTCGGAGATCACCACGGAATCGGCCGACGTGTCCTTCGGCGTCGTGCATCTCGAGGACCACAATATCGTCGGAGGCGTTCGGGATTTCACCGGGCAGGCCGAGTACGAACGGACGCTCAAAGAGATCACGGACGGCTTTGCCAGCGGCGATTTCACCGAGCTAGTGCGCGTCGTCGACCGCGTCTACGGCGGCGGAGGCAATCCGCTGAGGCTGCTGTTCCGGGATGAACAGCGGAAGATCGTGGCGCAGATATTGGGCTCTGCACTCCGCGAGGCGGATTTGGCGTACCGACAACTGTTTGAGGATCGTGCGCCGCTCATGCATTTCCTGGCCGCGATGAACTTTCCCCCCGTCAAGGCGTTCCAGGTGGCGGCTGAATTTACGCTCAATGCGGATTTCAGGCGGGCGCTCGAAGAGGACGGCATCAAGGTTGAAAGGGCCCAGGCCATCCTCGAGGAGATCAAGAGAATTGGCGTTTCGCTCGATTCAACGACCGCGGAGTTCGCCTTGCGGCGTAAACTGGAAAGGATAGCGGAGGAGTTCCGGAAGGATCCCTTGAATGGGGAGCTCCTCGAGCGGTTGGATGCCGCCGTCGAACTGGCACGTTCGGTGCCTTTTCAAGTGCAGTTTTGGAAGGTGCAGAACACGTATTTCGCCGTTCTGCAAGAGGTGTATCCGGAGGTTCGGGATTCGCGCAGGCTCGAGCGGCCGGAATCGGAGCTGTGGGTCCGGTCGTTCAGAAAACTGGGAGAGGCGCTCTCGTTTGACATCGAGGGATGACGCGTCTAACTCGGTCAGATTGAACCGGGAATCGCATGCGAGTTCCATCCGCAACCTACCGCATTCAATTCCACCTGAATTTCAGGTTTTCAGACGCCGAGCAGATCGTTCCGTTCCTGCATGAAATGGGGATCTCGCATCTCTATGCCTCACCGCGCGGGAAAGCCCGCAAGGGCAGTTTGCACGGCTACGACGTCGCCGATCCGATGCGCATCAACTCCGAACTCGGCACGGAGGAGGAGTTCACGCGCCTGGTCGAGCGGCTGCACAAATACGACATGGGTTTGCTCCTCGACATCGTTCCCAATCACATGGCGGCCAGCTCGGAAAATCCGTGGTGGATGGACGTGCTGGAGAATGGACTCGAATCGCCCTATGCGTCGTACTTCGACATTGATTGGGATGCCCCCGGCGCGAAATCTCCGGAGCTGGAGAAGAATCGCATCGTGCTCCCGATTTTGACAGACCGATACGATCGCGTACTGTTCGCTCAAGGAATTGCGCTGCGCTTTGACGAGAAGGGATTTTATGTCGAAGCCGAGACAAATCGGGTTCCGGTGAATCCGAGCACCTACGACCTGATTCTTGTGCCGTGTCTTGAGCGCATAAAGAGCTCGGAAAACGGCGATCTCGAGTCCTGCCGGGAATTCGAGGGAGTGTTGAAGGCCGTCCTGGCGTTGGCTTCGCCGCCGAGCCCGCCGCTCGGTGTTGAGAAGCCGCCGGCCACCGCACGGGCAGAATTGAAGGCCAGGCTGTGGGCGCTCTATCTCGGGCGCAGAAGCATTCGGAGAGCCATCGACGATGTGCTGCGGGCCTTGAACGGCACGAAAGGCAATCCCGCGTCGTTCGAGCGGCTCGACGCGCTGCTCTGGAAGCAGTCCTATCGTCTTGCCAACTGGCATACGGCGGCTGAGGAGGTTAATTACCGCCGATTCTTTGGGCTGAACGACTTGGTTGCCGTCAAGGTCGAGGATCCACGGGTGTTTGAGGCCACCCATGCTTTGATCTTCCGCCTGATCGCCGAAGGCAAGGTGGACGGACTTAGAGTCGACCACATCGACGGCCTGCTCGACCCCGAGGAGTATCTCGAGCGGCTGCAGAATGCGCGGAGGCTCGAGCCGGGCGACGACAGCAGCATTCTTCGCATATACACGATCGTTGAAAAAATCACCTCGGGAGCAGAGGAGTTGCCGAAGGCGTGGCGCGCCGCAGGAACGACTGGGTACGACTTTCTGAATGCGGTGAACGCGCTGTTCGTCGATTCGGGCGGCTGGAACAAGCTCCAGGACATTTATCGAGCCTTCACCGGTGTCCGGTCGTATTTTTCCGAGACATGGTATGTCCGAAAGCGTCAAGTGATGGAAGATCTTTTTGGCTCTGACATTCATGTGCTGTCATCCCGCCTGGGGAGCCTGGCAGCCCGCGACCCGCGCGGACGCGATCTGCCCATGCCGGAGCTGATCCGGGCGCTCAAGGAAATCACGGCGCGCTTGGCTGTGTACAGAACCTACCTTCGAGAACTTGAGCTGCCCGAAACAGACCGAGCCTGCCTGCATCAGGCGATCAAAGTCGCGCAACGGCGCCGCCGAGGGAGCGGAATCTCGGAGCCGGTTTTCGATTTCCTGCGGCGCCTGTTCTTGCTCGACCCGCCCGGCCAGCCGGTGAGCTATGGCCAGGAATGGCTGGATTTCTTGCTGCGCTGGCAGCAGCTGAGCGGCGCAGTGATGGCTAAGGGGTTGGAGGATACGGCGTTTTTCGTCCACCACGGATTGCTCTCCCTCAATGAGGTGGGTGCGAATCCGTTCCGCAAGGGGATTCGTTTTGGGCTCGCAGCCTTCCACGACTTCAATCGAGAGAGGCTCTGCCGGCAGCCGCATACACTGAATACGACTTCAACCCACGATACGAAGTGGAGCGAGGACGTGCGCGCCCGCATAAATGTTCTCTCGGAGGTTCCCGAGGAGTGGGAGCAGCGGCTGGATCGTTGGTCGCGATGGAATCGCGCGAACAAGGCCGAAGTGGAAGGCCGGCTTTCGCCAAGTCCGAACGAAGAGGTGTTGCTCTACCAGGCCCTGCTGGGCATATGGCCACTGGGCGAACCGAATCTGAGCGAGATTAAGGAACGCCTAGGCGCGTTTCTCGTGAAAGCCGTGCGCGAGGCGAAGACGCATTCGAACTGGACTTCTCCGAATGAACCATACGAGGGGGCGTTGCGCGAGTTCGTGAACAAGATTTTGGAAGTTTCCGAGAGCAATCCGTTCCTCAGCGATTTCCTGAGTTTCTTCGAGCGAATTGCGCCCTGCGGGGCTTCGAATGCGTACGCACAGTTGCTTCTGAAAATGACGTCGCCTGGAATTCCTGACTTCTACCAGGGAAATGAATTATGGCAGTTCCGGCTTACGGACCCGGACAACCGAAGCAACGTCGATTTCCGGCAGCGAGCAAGAACTGCCGAGGAACTCTCGGCTCTCGCAGCGGAGGCAAAGCTCTCGGTACCGTGCGAACTGCTGGAGAACTGGCGGGATGGCCGCCTGAAGCTGTACCTGACCGCCCAGGTCCTCGATTTCCGCCGCGCGCACAAGGACCTGTTTTCGCGCGGGGATTATCTGCCGCTCTATGCCACTGGCGCAGAGAGCAATTTCGCTTGTTGCTTCGCGCGCCGCTACCAAAAAGAATGGGCGATGGTTGCCGTGCCGCGGCTGGCTACCAAGCTCGTCCGCGAGGGCCCCTTTCCGGTCGGACAGGCGGTTTGGTCGTCGAGCGGGGTGGATCTGCCGCGCAACGTCCCCTCTGAATGGGTGAACCTCTTCACCTCCCAGACCGTGCGGGCTTCGAGCAGGCGCCTTGAGCTCGGAGACGTCTTCGCGCAACTTCCTTTTGCCCTGCTTACGCACGAAGCCAACAGCTGATAGGAGCGAGCGGGATTTTTCCGCCGATTTCGAGCCTGCGCAGCTCGTTGGTGGCTTCGCCTGCCTATCGTCCCAATCGATTCACCTGGGCACCGGCGATCGATCGGGATGCCGACTCGAACTCGGAAGTCATGGGGGGTTCTCCGTTCGAGAGAATACGGACGGCGATGATGTACGGCCAGCCGAGTGAACCCCAAGGGGCGCTGCGGAATCAACGGGAGACAGTCCTTCGGCGCGCGAGGAAGAGCGAACCGCAAAGCAGCAGAGCGGTTGCGATGGAGATCAGGCCGCCCGCCGTGCGATCCCACGTGCGCTGGAACTCGAGCTCGATCTCATGCTCTCCCGCCGGCAACGGCAGAAGAATTTCGCCCGTCCCCGGCACGGTACTCAGGGGAACGGCGCGATGATCGATTTGTGCGCTCCAAGCGGGATAGGAAAGCAGTCTCAACGAAACGTCGATCGGCTTTGCCGTGAAGGTTAGCAGAACTCTGTGCTCTGCGGTCCACCTCTTGACCGTGACATGAAAGTCTGGACTCGGGACGATGGACTCAGAAGCAGGGTCGTATTCGGCGGCCGGAGGCAGGGCCCGATCCGGCGGTTGCTCGGAATCTGAATTGATGCCGGGAAGCTCATAGCGGTCAGTTCCGATGGGTGCGTATTCGTCTGTTCCCTCGTATCCCAAGCCCGCGTGGACCCAGTCAGCGATCGTGATAGCGTCGTCGGTGTCCCACCAGGTATCGAACGCCATCGCGGTCGCCATTCCGCCGACCAGCACGCCGATCGACATCCAAAGAATCCAACGTCTTCTGTGGCCGCGCAGCGCTGCGCCCGCGAAGAAGGCATAAACGACTGCCAGGGAAGAAAGCCACCGCCATGGAAACTGCACAAACTCTAGCTTCGGCAGAAAGCGCCAGAGCGTGCGGCTTAGCGGAAACATCATGAACACGGACGCGGAGCCGAGGGCAATGAGCGTGCGCCAGACGCGCGGGAATTCGGCCCGGCGTCGAGCCACGAAAACGGCCAGGATGGCGGCCAGGAGGATGGTTCCGAGTGCCAGGCCCGAGATTTTCCAGTTGAACAGCAGGAATTCAGGATCCGCGCGATGCGTGAAAAGGAAATTCTGTTGAGGCCTCAGGCTGGGCGAGACCGCCTCTTTGATTTGCACCCACTGCTGTTCGAAGGCGGCGGGAAGGATGTAAAAAGCGGCGAGAGCGAAGCCTGCAGCTATGGCTGTTCCGCCCGCAAACAGCGGACGCACGGTTCGCTCGGTGACCGAGGCGGTGACGAGTAGTACAGCAACCGAATACGTCGCAACCACAGCGGCGGGCGCGTTCGACAGCCAAACTCCGGCCAGAGCGAAGGCCAGGAGAGGAACGCGCCGCCAGCCGTCACGGAGCACGCGCAATACACCGAGAACAAGCAGAGGGAGCATCGCCACGGCTAGCATTTCTGCGAAGTCGCTGCGGTAGTAAACGAGCGCGAGATTGTACGGATTGACGGCAAAGAACACTCCAGCGGCTTGCGCTTCGTTCGACGAAAGATATTCGCGCGCCAGAGCCCAGAAGGCCAAGCCGCTGGCGAGGAGCGTCAGCCAGATATAGACGGCGGGCGCCGCCCTCCACGGAAGCAGCACGCCGAGGCCCGCACCGAGAATCCAGGAGGCCGGAGGGTAGAAGATGAAGCGAGGTTCGCCATATCCCCAGTTTGCCCACTCTGCCCAGCGGGGATAGACGATGCCCTGGTGCCACTGACCGGCGACATCCGTCCAGGAGGCCACGTGAAACTGGAAATCGTGGCCGGAAGCGTCGCCAAGGAAAAACATGGGGGCCACGACGGCCGTCGCGGCAAGGGCAATGAGCAGCAAGAGACGGTATTCGACCGCGCAGGACTCGACGCGCATCGGCGCATCGAGCTCGTCAATGGCTCGGATCGGGATCAATGACACCTCACCCGCGCGTGTCGAGCAAACGGGCTCGGGCTGCGGGAAATGAGAATACCGAATTCGTTTGATTTGCGCTAATCGCCGGGCGGCGCCCCATTCGTCGGCAGGAGTCGTCTGACCTCGCGGCAGCCGGCCGCTCGGGATGGCTTGCGAACCCGAGGGGTCACAGCTAGAGTGATCCGCGGTTGGTTTCGAGACGAAGGAGCAAAATCCCGGATGAGTGCCGAAGAAGAACGGCTTGCGGCGAATGCTCGGAGGGAAGCGCACTGGAATCGCTGGGGACCGTTTCTCTCCGAGCGACAGTGGGGCACGGTACGCGAGGATTACAGCCCCGACGGCGATGCTTGGGATTATTTCCCCCATGACCACGCCCGATCGCGGGCGTATCGCTGGGGGGAGGACGGGCTAGCGGGGATTTGTGATCGCCATCAGCACATTTGCTTCGCCCTGGCACTGTGGAACGAGCGAGACCTGATCCTGAAGGAGCGTCTTTTCGGGCTCACAAACCGCGAAGGAAACCACGGGGAGGACGTCAAGGAATACTACTATTACGTCGATGCCACGCCGACCGCTTCCTATCTCAAGTACCTCTACAAATATCCGCAGGCCGCCTTTCCCTACGACGAGCTCCGCATCCAGAATGCGGCGCGCACTCGGCGCGATCCTGAGTTTGAGTTGATGGACACAGGCGTGTTTCGCGACAATCGCTATTTCGACGTGTTTGTCGAATACGCGAAGGCCGCGCCGGAAGACATCCTGATCCTCATCACCGCTTGGAATCGCGGGCCTGATCCGGCACAGCTCCACCTTCTGCCCACGGTTTGGTTTCGGAACCGCTGGGACTGGGGCGAAGGTTACGACAAACCGCAAATGAGGGAAATCGATGCTCCCCCCGACCTCCGCGTGGTTGAATTATCCGAATATCATTACGGCAAACGATGGCTGGCGATTGAAGGAGCGCCCGAACTTCTCTTCACCGAGAACGAGACCAATTGCGACCGGTTATACCAGACGAAGAGCCGCAGTGCATACGTCAAGGATGCATTTCATCGCTACGTCATAAGCGGAGAGCGAGCGGCGGTCAATCCGGCCCTGACCGGGACGAAAGCGGCAGCGCATTTCGCCAGCCAAATCGCACCGGGAAACAGTTGTGTGCTTCGGCTGCGACTGATGGACCGGAATCCCGCCGAAAGCGGCGAAGACGCACCGCGGCTGTTCGGCTCGGTCTTTGGCCAACTGTTTGCTCGGCGGCAAGAGGAGGCGGACGAATTCTATGCCGGGAGAATTCATCCGGGAGCCAGCGAGGACGCGCGCCGGGTCCAGCGGCAGGCATTCGCCGGGCTGGTGTGGAACAGGCAGAGTTACCACTACGATGTGCGCCGCTGGCTCCAAGGCGATCCAACGCAGCCGGCACCGGATCCGCGGCGACGTTTCGGCAGAAACCACGACTGGGTCCACCTGTACAACTCCGACGTGATTTCCATGCCGGACAAATGGGAATACCCCTGGTACGCGGCATGGGATTTGGGATTTCATTGTGTGGCCATGGCGCTGATCGATCCGGATTTCGCAAAGCAGCAGCTGATTCTGTTCCTACGCGAATGGTACATGCATCCGAACGGGGAGCTTCCCGCCTACGAGTGGAATTTTTCCGACGTGAATCCCCCGGTGCAAGCCTGGGCAGCCTATCGCGTCTATAAGATCGCCGCGCGCATTACGGGCGAGGCCGATCGGGAGTTTCTCGAGCGCGTGTTTCACAAGCTGCTGCTCAATTTCACCTGGTGGGTGAATCGCAAGGACCCGCAAGGGATGAACGTATTCCAGGGAGGATTTCTCGGACTCGACAATATTGGGATTTTCGACCGCTCGCGCCCGATGGGGCCGGGTCAGTTCATCGAACAGTCCGACGGTACCAGCTGGATGGCCATGTATTGCCTGGACATGCTGGCGATTGCCGTCGAACTGGCACATGAAGACAAGGCGTACGAAGACGTGGCCAGCAAATTCTTCGAGCATTTTGTCTACATTTCCGAGGCCATGAACAACATGGGCGGCGAGGGCATTGGTTTGTGGGACGAGCGGGATGGATTCTATTACGACGTTTTGCACCTGTCCGACGCGCAGTGCGTGCGCATAAAGGTTCGTTCGATGGTAGGCTTGATTCCGCTGTTTGCCGTGGAGACCTTCGAGTCGGACGACCTCCAGGATCTGCGCCAGTTTCGCCGACGCGCGCGCTGGTTTCTCGACCATCATCCGAGCGTCGCGAATCACTTGGACATGAGCCAGCGGTCCAAGAGCGGTCCGCGGTACCTGTTGACAATTGCGAATCGGCCGAAGCTAGAGCGCATCTACCGATACGTGCTCGATGAGAACGAATTTCTCTCCCCGCACGGAGTGCGCTCGCTTTCAAAATTCCATCAGGACCACCCGTTCACGCTGCAGACGGACGGGCAGGAGCAGTCGGTCGACTACGAGCCGGCGGAATCGACCGTGGACCTGTTTGGCGGGAATTCGAACTGGCGCGGCCCGGTCTGGTTTCCCTTGAACTTCTTGCTCATCGAATCCTTGCAGCGAGTCCACCATTATTACAGGGATGGGTTTAAGGTCGAATGCCCTTCGGGATCGGGCCGCACCTACACCTTGTGGCAGGTAGCTGCGGAGATTTCCAGGCGGCTGTCCAGGATTTTCTTGCGCTGCGATGGACGACGGCCCGTTTATGGCGCTGCTGAGCGTTTCCAGAACGATCCTTACTGGCGTGACCTGATTCTCTTCTACGAGTACTTCAACGCGGAAACGGGCGCCGGACTCGGGGCAAGCCATCAAACGGGATGGACGGCGCTCGTCGCGAAGTTGCTCGAACAGAGCGGGGAATGACCCGCGGCCCCTCCCCCCTTGAGCCGGTCAGGTCTGGACCAGCTCGACGAGCACCTTGTCGCCAGACGGCAGAGGGATCAGGAGGAAATTCACCCGGCTGCCGTTTGCGCCGGCACGCGTGGCAGGGTAGAGCGGTTCGATGCCGAACAGCGCGCCTAGAAGTTCTGTCGCGCGATCAACGTCGTTCACCAGGACTTCGATTTGTTGAATGCCCTCGCCGAATCTTTGAAGGTACCGGGCGATCGCTCCTCGCCCCGTCCGGTCGCGGGTAGTCAAGACATCGATCCGCACTTCTCCCGGAAACTCGAGTTCGAATTCCATGGCGTCCTGGTCGGGGGGCACATCGGCAAGACGAGGCGATCCGTTCGCGCTAAGGATTTGATTGAAGCGGTCTGGCTGAACCGCGACGCCCACCGTTATCTGGGGCCGGGCTTCTTGAAACAGGAAACAGCGCGCTAGCTTTGAGTCGGCCAACCAGTCGCGCAGGATTGGCGCGATCAATTCAGAGCCCTTGCGAAAAATCTCTGTGGCGGCACATCGGCGCGTGCTCGATTCACTGCTCGCAAGTGAGGCGATTCGTGAGAGGTCTTCCGCGATCATGGCCGGTTGCAAGCAAAGGGCTAAAACGAGGGCCCGGAGGATTGGGCGGCGTTGGCGTTCGACAGGACGACGTAGGCGGTCTCGCCGGGGCGAACACTGACTAGTACATCCCATTGCGGGCGCGTATCACCGACCTCCGCCGTGACATCGAGCGTGCTCAGCCAATACGTTCCGGGAGGAACCCGGTTCAGGAACCCTTGGCCCTCGAGATTCGTTTCGGCGCGTCCCACCAAATACTTCGACTCGGCGAGATTGACCGCCCGGCGATGAACCTCCAGATTGCGCCTTTCCACCAGGGCCTGCCATTTCGTGCCGGGTTCCTTGTCCGCGAAGAAAAGATCCATTCCCTCTTTGCTTCGCGGATTTTGTTCGATGTAATGCTCGACGACCTCCTGGTATTCCGCACGCAGCTTCTCGTATTTGGCGGGGTCTTTGGTCTTGTCCGCCGGCCTGTATTTCGGTTTTGGAAAATCGTAAGCTGCGGCCCCCTCGCTGCGTTCGAGATAGGCCGAAAAGAAATCAGAAATCTTGACAATATCGGTCGGCGTAAGCTTGTCCGTAAATTCCTGTCCGGAAAGCCGGACCCAGTGATTTTTCTTCATCCACGTCTTCAGTTCGCTCGATGCGTCGAGCTTGTCGATAAAGGCGTTCATATCGGGCTTGGGATCCGACGCGTCGACTTCCTTATCGATTTCTTCAAAGCTCTTGCTCAGCAGATAGAACGGGAACCCGCGCACGGGCTCCTCGAGCCCGCCTGAGGGAGTGGCGCGCGCGAGGAATTCAACCGAGCCGGTCTGCGCGCGGGAGCTGGGCGCCAAAATAGCCAGACCGGCTAGAACGAAAACAGAGGCGCGCGTGAGAAATTGCATCGCGGTCATCCTAGCAGATGGGAAGGGCGGAAAATAGTCAGTCGGGTTGCGCGTGCCCGGAGAATCAACCGGATGGTTTGTGCGACCAATTCCTGGGCCTCAGTTCCCGCTGCTGGGGCGGAATTCCTCCCAGGCAAGGGGCGTGAAGTCGTCGCCGATCAGACGGCGCAGTAAGCCGTCGTAAGTGTCTTCGCCATTCGAGCTGTTGGTCATAATCAGCATTCCGGTCCCGGGCTTTTCGAAACACACGACGTAGTGGCGCCAGCCTTCGTCATGCCCTTCCTTGAAGAACGCTTTGCCGTAGGGCGACCAATAGAGGCCCCATCCGAGGCCGTAGCTCAGATGAATGGCCTGATTTTGGGTGGTGGTCGCGGTGTCGAGGGAAGGGAATTCGTGTTTTGAAGTGATCTGGATCTGCGGACTCAGCATCATCTCTCGGGAAGCTCGGTTGGGGATCTTGGCGTCGAGGACGGCCTCGACGAAGCGGGCATAGTCGCCCAGAGTCGTCTGCATACCGCCCGCTGCGTCTCCCGTTCGCCGACGCTGCGGGCCGAGCGACTTTCCGTGCTCGTCGTATCCGTTCGCGTAGTCGCTCTCGAATCGGCTTTCCCACACCATGCTGGTCCGAGCCATTCCGAGCGGTTCGAAAATGCGAGCGTTCATCAGATCCGTGATGGGTTGCTTGGTCACAACCTCGGCGACCATCTGCGCAAGTTCGATACCCTCGCCCGAGTAGGCGAAGCGGGATCCCGGCGTGAAGTAAATCCTGAGCTTCTTGTCCTCGGTGGCCCATCGCCAATTCGGAAGGCCGCTCGTGTGATCGAGCAGCATGCGCATCGTGATCTCTCTGTATCGGGCATCGGAGGCCAGATCGCGGTAGCGGGAATATTCGGCGAGGGGCTTGGGCAGGTATTCAAAAATGGGCTTGTCGAGTTCGATGATTCGGTCGTGGGCCAGCTCCATAACCATCGCGGCGAAGGCAGGTTTGGTGAGAGATGCCGCCGTCATAATCGAATCGGGCGTTAAGGGCAAATGCTTCTCGGTATCTCTCGAGCCGTAGCTCTTGAGGTAGGTGATCCTTCCGCGACTAAAAATCGCCAGCCCCAGACCCGTTACGTTCGCCTGGCGCATCGACTTCCGGACCGCCGCGTCAATCTGAGCCGGCGTTATCTTTGTGCCGTCCAGGCGTGCAACGGTTGGTTGTTGTGCCCCGGCCCAAAGGAGGTAAGCCGCACACACCGCCCCCAGCAAAGGCCAAGGAATCGTTCTCATCGAAGGCTCGCCTTCGGCGAGACATACGAGGCGAGGGCCGAAAATGTTTCCGGGCGAAGCTGTCCACACAAGGACAGGAGAAAATGCGCGCGCCGGGAATGGCTCAGTACAGGTGGAAGGTGACTTCGATAATTTGACGCACGGCGGCCGGCTTGCCGTCCGGGCCCAGGGCGGCTCTAAACCGCCACGTGCGAACGGCCTCGATGGCCTTCTCGTCGAGCCCCAGACCAACGCCGCGCACGACGTGAATGTCGGTCGCGCGACCATCGGGGGTGATAACCGCCATCAGCTCAACGGTGCCCTGATATTTTGCCTTGACCGCCTCGTCAGAGTATTGCGCCTCGGGGCAGTACAAACATGCGGGATAGCCATAGCCGCCGGTTCCTGCGCTGGGAGTTCCGCCGCCCGTGCCCCACCCCGACCCGGGGCCCACGCCGGCGCCGTTTCCGCTGCCAACGCCGCCGCCGCTACCGGAGCCAATACCGCCGCCACTGCCCGGGCCGCTCGAATCGTTGATCACTTTCGACAGCGGGTCGCCCCAGTTGTTCATGTTCGGACTGGGAAGCTGGAGTTGCGGTGGGCCGAGCACGGTGGGCCTCACCGCGTACATCGGATTCGGCGGAGTTTTGACTTTTGGAGGAGTGAGCTGCGTCCAGTCGAATTTCGGCAGCTTGCCCTTGCTTGCCGGAACGGGATTGTGTTCTCCACCTCCGCCCCCACCGCCCGCTCGCTTCGCGGCTGGCTTCAGCTTGGCAAGATAGGGAGAGACGTCATCGAGCTGGGTGATCTGGACGTTGTTCGCCTTGGTCGTTGAAGGCGAAGTGATCATGAGCAGCGAGGGGACAATAATCAAGGCGAGCACAGCGACATGGATCGTGACCGAGAGCGCCTGCACACGCGTGAACTGGGTATTCTTGCTCCAGATGTCTTTGACCGGAACCGGTTTGCTGGTTACTTCAAGCGGCGGCAACTTCTTCGGGAAGAGCGCATCGCGAATGTTCTGCCATAGGCTATTCTTGCCCCAGCCGACCAGAAGATCCGACTGCACGTTCTGCGGCGTGGACTTGAACAGTTCGCTCAGATTCTCGCGCAGGCTGCCGCCAAAATGCGGCATGTCGAAAGCGGTCGCTTGACCCGCTCGAATCCTTACCGGCCGCTCGGAGAGGAAGTCCTTTAGATTCGAAATCAGACTCGCCATGGGAGAAACGTGGACGGGTGCGGGCAGGTGTCCGAGCCTCAGGGTTGGCTCGGTGGTCGAACGCCCGATTTGGTCCAGCTTCGAGCTGATTTCGTCGAGCTTTGAGCTAGGGTCGGCCATAGCAGTCCCCTGTGCCGCGTGTACGCGCCGCGTACCTTATGGTTAGACGCCACGGCCTCAAAAAGGATGTATCGAGGCCGGCACGCTGACAGCTTGCTTGAATCATTGTAACATACGACGTTTGGCCGGGTTCGTGAGTTTCCGGCACTGAAACTGGTTCAGGAGATTCCCTCTCGGGCCGGCAGGGTAGGCAAAGGCCCGAAAAGAGCGCAGAGAAGCGCCTCCGATGAGCAGAACAGTCGACCTAAAGAGCACGCTAAACCTGCCGCGAACCACTTTTCCGATGAAAGCCAAGCTGCCCGAGCGCGAACCCGAGCAGCTGGCTGCCTGGGAGCAGATGCGGCTCTACTACCGCATTTTGGATTCGCGGGACGGGTGGCCGCTGTTCGTACTTCATGACGGCCCCCCCTACCCGACAGGCGAAATTCATCTGGGCACGGGACTGAACAAGATCGTTAAGGACATGATCGTGAAGTCGAAGACCATGTCCGGCTTTCTGTCCCCCTACATCCCGGGCTGGGATTGCCACGGCCTGCCGATCGAAACCAAGGTCGAAAAGGAACTGGGCGGGAAGACGAGCAAGGTTTCTGCTGCGGAATTCCGGCGGCGTTGCCGCGAGTACGCCGCGCGCTATGTCGAAGCGCATAAGCGAGACTTCAAACGCCTGGGCGTCTTCGGCCAGTGGGACAAGCCCTATCTCACGATGGACGCTGCCCTCGAAGCCTCGACGGCCGGTGCGTTCATCGACTTTCTGGAGGAGGGTTACGTCTATCGTGGGCTCAAGCCCGTTTATTGGTGCATCTATGACCGCACCGCGCTCGCCGAAGCGGAGGTCGAGTATGAAGACCACACGAGCCCCTCGATTTGGGTGAAATTTCCTATTCTTCGGTTCGAGAAGCTCGACGAGATCGGGAGAGCGGGCGAAGCAAGCGCTCTCGTCTGGACAACCACTCCGTGGACACTCCCGGCCAACCGCGCACTCGCTTTTCACCCCGATTTCGAATACGTGCTCGCGGACACCGCAGCCGGAAAGTTTCTGCTCGCCCGCGAGCGCGTCGAGGCCCTAGGGTCGGAGCTGAAACTGGAAATTCGCGGCGTGACAGGCAGCTGGAAGGGCCGGGAACTGGAGGGGGCGAAGTTCCGACATCCGTTCCTTGACCTGACGGTGCCGGGGGTGCTGGCCGAGTACGTCACGCTCGAGCAGGGCAGCGGTATCGTCCACACAGCCCCGGGACACGGCGCGGAGGACTTCTCGACCGGTCAGAGGTACGGTCTTGAAACCTACGCCCCGCAGGATGACGACGGTCGCTTCACGGAAGGTTTGCCCGAATACATAGGCAAGACTGTCTTTGAGGCCAATCCGATTATTGTCGGTCTGCTCGAGCGGCGCGGGATGCTGGTGGGCGAACAAAAGCTCGCGCACAGCTATCCGCACTGCTGGCGGTGCCACAATCCGGTGATCTTCCGTGCGACCGAGCAGTGGTTCATCGAGCTCGATCACGATCACCTGCGCAAGAGGTCGCTCGCCGAGATCGCGAAAGTGAAATGGAAGCCGGAATGGGGAGAAGCGCGCATTCGCGACATGGTTGCCGAGCGTCCGGACTGGTGCATTTCGCGGCAGCGATTTTGGGGTGTTCCGCTGATCATCTTTTATTGCGAGGCGTGTGGCGCACAGCTCAAGGACGTTCATGCCCTGCGGCATGTTCTGCCCTTTTTCGAGCGCGAAGGAGCCGACGCCTGGTTCACGCACTCGGCGGAGGAGCTGCTTCCAGCGGGCACGAAATGCCCCTGCGGCGCGTCGGGCTGGAAGAAGGAAGAGGACGTGCTCGATGTCTGGTTCGATTCCGGCTCGACCAATCTTGCCGTGCTTACCAATACCGTGCTCAGCGAGAAGGACGGCTCGTGGCGCCCGGCGGATGTGTATATGGAAGGTCCCGACCAATATCGCGGGTGGTTCCACAGTTCGCTGCTGGTGGCCATGGGCGTGAAGGGCCGGGCGCCGTACCGCGAGGTGGTGACGCATGGTTGGACGCTGGATGACAAAGGCCAGCCCATGTCGAAATCGCTCGGCAACGCGATGGAGCCGAACGAAATCTGCGCGAAATGGGGCGCGGATTTGCTGCGCGTGTGGGTGGCATCACAAGATTACACGGCCGACGTGCGCCTGTCGGAACCTATGATGCAGCAGCTTGCCGAGTCCTATCGCGGGATTCGCAACCGATTTCGCTTCGCCATTTCGAATCTGTTTGATTTCGATCCCGAGCGCGATTTGGTCTCCGATTCCGAGTTGTGGGAGATGGACGCGTGGATGCTTCGCCGCGCGGGCGCTCTGATTCGGAGGTGCCGGTCCTGGTACGACGCCTTCGAATTTCATCGCGTGTTCCACTCGATTGAAGACTTTTGCACTGTGGATCTCAGCGCGTTCTATTTTGATGTCCTGAAGGACCGGCTGTACACGTTTGCGCCGAACAATCCTGGCCGGCGTTCGGCCCAAACGGCGTTGTATCGTCTGGGCGATGCCCTGGTCCGCCTGATCGCGCCGACACTGGTTTTTACCTCCGAGGAAGTATGGAAACACTTGCCGCGCCGGGCGGGTGATCCCGAGAGCGTGCACATGGCGCTCTTCCCCTCGGCCGAAGAATTCGAACGCGCCTTCGACGAAACACGCGCGAGGGATTGGGACCGCTTGCTGGCCGTCCGCGAGGAGGTCCTGAAGGCGCTCGAACCGTTGCGCGCGGCCAAGACGATTTCGGCGAATTTGGAGGCGCGCGTGACGCTCCGAGCAGCCGGCAGTCTGGCATCCCTGCTCAAGAAATACGAAAAACACCTTCCCGCGATTTTCATCGTATCCCAGGTCGATCTGGCAGACCGCCAAGGGAACGGCACATCGTTCTCCGGGCTCGAAGGCCTCGAAATCGAAGCCGGGCGCGCACGGGGCACGAAATGCGAACGATGCTGGAATTATTCCGTGCGGGTAGGTGAAAACTCGAAATACCCTGCGGTGTGTGAACGATGCGTTACGGCCCTGGACGAAATCGAGCGAGACGGCGGTGATATACTGAAGGAGAGCATATCGTAATGTTGCTGCTTTCCCGATCTGGCTGGCGTTCGCTCGCGCTGATTGCCATGGGTGCGCTTGTGGCTGACCAGGCCAGCAAGTACGTGGTCGAAAGGTGGATTACGGCCGGCGCCCGTCACACGGTGATTCCGGGCCTGTTGAACCTGTACTACACGAGTAACCCGGGCGTGGCGTTCGGCCTGGGAGCTGATTCCACGGCGCCCTGGATGGCGCCGCTGCTGATTTTGTTCTCCCTGGCGGTGATCGTCCTGCTGGTCTGGCTCCTGGCGACTGATCGCGCGGGCGGATGGCTCGGCCAGTGCGGCCTCGCGCTGATTCTGGGCGGAGCGGCGGGCAACGTCCTGGACCGCGTGATGCGACGCAGCGTCACCGATTTCATCGATTTTTACCTGGGCAGCCACCACTGGTACACCTTCAATGTCGCAGACTCCGCCATCGTGATCGGAGCCGCGCTCGTTGTGCTCGAACTGTTTCGCGACTGGCACCATGCCCAGGAACGGGCCTGAGGCGTTGATGCGCCTCGATGGGTCGGGTTTCCGGGGCGCCGCTTAATGCATCCCATTCTCTTCCAGTCCGGACCCCTCACCATTTACACCTACGGCGTGCTGGTCGCCACGGGTGTCGTGCTCGGGTTGTGGTTTGCGCGCCGGCAAGCTGAGCGCGCAGGGCTCGATCGGGAAAAAATATGGAATTTGGGGATCTATGCCATTCTCATGGCCCTGCTGCTTGCCAAGGTGTGGCTCCTGTTCAGTTCCTGGCACGAGTACCTGGCGCACCCGCGCGAAATTCTGAGCCTGGCCACCTTTGAGTCAGGCGGCACGTTTTATGGTGGTGTCCTTGGGGCCATTCTCACGATCGTCGTTTATTCCTACGTTGAGAAGATGCCCCTGCTTTCCGTGCTCGACACCTTTGCGGCGGCGCTGCCGATCGGCCACGCCATCGGGAGATTGGGTTGCTTCTTTGCGGGATGTTGCTACGGCAAACCCACCACCCTCCCCTGGGGCGTCACGTTCAACAGTCCGGCGGCCGGGCGGATTGCCGGTACTCCCCTCGGAATTCGGCTGCACCCGACCGAGCTGTACGAGTCCGGGGCCGAGTTCGCAAATTTCTTAATTCTGTTGTGGATCGGCAGACGCCAGCGTTTCCAGGGGCAACTTCTGGGCACCTATTTTTTATTGTACGGACTCGAGCGGGGCACGATCGAATTCTTCCGCGGGGACCCCGGACGGACCATGCTGTTCCATGATTCCGTTTCACTCATGCAAGTTGTCAGCATGGCCCTGGTTCTAACCGGGGCGCTCCTCTGGCTTCGCGGCCGCGCTGCGATCGAACCTTCGCCCGTCCCCGTCAACCGCTAGCCAACCTATCCCGCAAGTGCGCCCGTCTTTCCGTCGGTTGGAAGTGATATCGTGCTAGCCGAGAGGGACGTGAAGTCACTAAGCCGACAGCTGGCCTTCGAGGTGCGCGAAGAGCACGCTGGAATGCGCCTCGACCGATTCATCGCTTCGCGGTTTCCGGACCTGAGCCGCACGCGCGTGCAGTCGCTTATCGACGAAGGCCGCGTGCGTGTGAATGGTCTCGTGCTCAAGCCCTCGCACCACGTTGAGCCGAGTGAAATCGTGGCCGTCGAAATCCCTCCGGCGCCACCGGCAGATGTCCAGGCCGAGGAGATTCCGCTCGAGGTGATATATGAGGACGAAGACATCGCCGTGATAAACAAGCCGGCGAGCATGATCATCCATCCGGGGGCGGGGAGAGACACAGGCACCATGGTTGCCGCGCTTCTGCACTATTTCGGAGGCAGCGACGGGCTGTCGACCGTTGGCGGTCCGCTGCGACCGGGAATCGTGCATCGATTGGATAAAGGCACCTCCGGAGCCGTGGTGGTGGCACGGACGGACGACGCGCACAAAAAGCTCGTCGAACAATTTCGCGGGCGCCAAGTCGAGAAGGCCTACGTGGCCCTCCTGCACGGCCGGGTGAAAGGCGAATCGGGGTGCATCGAAATGGCCATCGCGCGGGACCTGCGGCGGCCGACGCGCATGACTACGCGTCGGCGCGAAGGGCGCGAAGCGCGCACGGACTGGCGCGTTCGTCTGCGGCTCGACAGGTTCACGGTGGTCAGCGCGGATTTGCACACGGGCAGAACGCACCAAATTCGCGTGCATTTTTCGGCGCTGGGCACCCCCGTGGTGGGGGATACGCTGTACGGCGCGCCGAGCCAGGAGCAGGCAGGAGGGGAGTTACTGCCCCCGCTCGGCCGGAATTTCCTGCACGCCGCGCGCCTGCGGTTCACCCACCCCCGCACCGGTAAGCGTGTCGAGTTCCGTACGCCCCTTCCGCCGGAACTGCGAACCTACCTCGACAATTTGGCTGGCGCAACGGGGATTTCGCGACTCGTGGTTGACGCCTCGTTGAAAGAATTCCTATAATTCTTCGCGTGAAACTTGCTGGTGCTCTTCTCGCTCTGAGTGTTTTCCTGGGCCTGTCGGGAACGCGCGGCCGCACCCAGGAAAGGGCACCTTCACCGCGCACCGATCAGCAGCAGCTCCCCGCGGCTCAGAGTCAGCCCGCGCAGGCCTCGCAAAGTCAAGCGAACCAGCCCAATCAAACTTCCGGCACGAAGCAGGAAGAGCCACCCAAGATCATTTCTACCACGGGCCTGGTCCACCTCGTCGTGACGGTGACCGACCGGCATCGAAATTTCGTCACGGACCTCGATGAGAATGATTTCACCGTCGATGAGGACGGCTCGCCGCAACGAATTCTTTTCTTCGGACGCGATACGGATCTTCCGCTTCGCATCGGTCTTCTTCTCGACACCTCGAACAGTATCCGCCCGCGTCTCCAATTCGAACAGGACGCAGCCATCGACTTCCTGAGCAGCGTCATCCGTCCCCATAAGGACATGGCCTTCCTGATGACGTTCGACAACGAGCCCGAGGTAATTCAGGATTTCACGACCGATATCTCGGACCTGATGGATTCGATTCGCAGGCAGCGCGCCGGTGGTGGAACGGCACTGAATGACGCGATCTACCGTGCGTCGGAAAAGCTGATGAATCCGCCCTTACCGGCCGGGCCCAATCCGGAGGTTCGCCGGGTGCTCGTAGTGATCAGCGACGGCGATGACAATTTGAGCGACCACGCGCTGAGTGAGGCACTCGAGGAAGCGATCCGCTCCGAGTGCGCGATTTATGCCATCAGCACCAACACGGACTGGGTCGCAACGGACAACCCGGACGCGCCGACCAAGTACCATCTCGACGCGGGAGACAAGGTCCTCCAGCAGTTTTCCGACGAAAGCGGCGGGCGCGTGTTTTTCCCCTACAAGGTCGATGATCTCGCCCAGTCCTTCGTCGACATCGGCACCGAGCTGCGCAGCCAGTACTTCATCGCCTATTCGCCGACCGCCCCCAAATCAAGCGGGGGCTATCGAAAAATTCAAGTGGAAACTGACCGCAAGGGCCTGCTCGTGCGCACGCGCAAGGGCTACTACGCAAATGCGCAAACCGCGCAAGGCTCAGGGAACAAGTAGGAAGGTCTGCGCGCGGTCGGTCGCTCGTATGACCATGGCGCCAGCGGAGCGACGAGAAGGGGACAACTCTGCCCGGTGCTCTAATGGGAAGGTGCGTAATAGCCCTTGCGGGCGAGCACTTTGGTGTCCTGCTTGTTGACCTCGACCTTGATTTTGCGGAACGATCCGTCGTGCTTGGTGTTGCTCGGATAATAGCCGACGACGTACTGGGAGCGCAGCTCTTCCGAGATCACGTCGAAGGCCTTATCGAGTGACTTCTCGCTGCGCACTTCGATTTCGCGTCCACCCGTCTCGTCGGCCATTTTCCTGGCCACGCTGGCCCCGCTGTATCCGATGCCCATGCCAAAATAGAACGGCTCGTCCGCAAGACGCAGCACATGGATGACCGTATCGGCTCGCTGCGCGGCCTCGATGCCCTGCTGCAAACTCAATTTACTGCCGGTGTCTTCTGCGTCGGTCAGAAGGATAATCGCCTTGCGGCCTGCTTGCGTCGAGAGCTCATCGTGGCAGGCCAGATACACCGCATCGTAGAGATCGGTGCCCCCATTTTGGCCGGTCGGCAAGGTGCCCGGCGTGACCACTCCTCCGCTTGAAACGGCATTGATTTGTGTGCCGCGAATTGCGCGTTCGAGAACCGAGGTGTCCTCGGTGAAGTCGGCCAGGAGGTTGATATCGAAATCGAAGCTGATCACCATCGCTTCATCTCGTTTGCGCATGATGTCGTGGACGAAGCGCGAGGCAGTGTCCTGTTCTGCGCCCAGAATATTCTGCATGCTGCCGCTGGTGTCGATCAGAATGCCCAAAGTGATGGGCATGTTGGTTTCCTTCGCGAAGTAGGCAACTTTCTGCTCCTGCCCGTCTTCGTAAACCTTGAAGTCGTCCTTCGTGAGGTCCGTGATGATAGCGTTGCGCTTGTCGCGAACCGTAACGAATACGTTGACCAGATTGGTCTGGACTTTCAGCGTTTGCGATGACTCTGGCAGCGGCGCCTGCTGAACCGGGCTGGCTTGCTGCTGCGGCGGCGGGGGAGGACTCCCGGGCGGGCGTATGGGGCCTGCCGTCGACTGAGCGAAAGCGGTTGGCGCCAGGGTCGAGGCCAGCAGAGCTACGAACCCCGCCCAGAGCATCCGAGAGGCAATCGAACGCGGTTGCGTTATATAATTGGGGTTCTCTTGAGAAGTCATTCTGAACTGATACGATGCGCGGAACCGCGCTGCGGATGTTCGGCCGTGGGCCGATCGACGCAGAAAACCGAATGGAACCGCTGAACTGAGAATGGTCATGAAACGGCTCCTCCTGATACTGGGTGTTCTCCTCGTGGGCTGTGGTGAGCTGTTTGCCCAAACAACGGATCCTCAGCATGCCACCCCTGGCGTGCCGGCGCAACAGCCCCGCGCACAGCAGCCTCAGGATACCCACTCCCGAATCGTGGCCAGGACGGAACTGGTTCTCGTGCCAGTCACGGTGAAGGATAACCGAGGACAGCTGGTCGGCGATCTCGAACGAAACGACTTCCGTGTCTTCCAGGATGGCGTCGAACAGCAGATCGTTTTGTTCGATTCCAATCCGTTTCCGCTTTCGGCTGTCGTGCTGATTGACAACAATCTGGCCACCAAGCAGGCCGACCAGGTGCAGAAGAGCCTGATTTCGATCTCGGCGGGGTTTGGCCCGAACGACGAGGTCGCTTTGATGGCCTACGAGGCCGAGCCCGAGCCGGTGGCCGATTTTTCGTCCAGCAACGACGATCTGTTCACCGAACTCAAGCGGCTCGATCTGAGCTCCCGCTCGACGGCCATGACTTCCGATCCCACGACACAGGGGCCCATCATAAACGGGCAACCCGTCCCCAGCGCCCAGGGCGTTCCGCTCCATGGTTCGGGGCGTCCCGCGAACAATGTCGCACTCGACGACGCGATCTACGCCGCCGGCCAGATGCTCAGGGGCCGCGGCCGCGACCGCCGCAAAATCATTTTTCTGATTTCCGACGGAAGCAACTCGCACCACAACCAGCACACATTTGACGAGACCCTGCGCTTCCTTCTCGAGTCCGACATTTCCGTCTATTCGATTTCCGTGAGCCGCTCGCTGCCTGGCCGCTCGCTCATCGAGCGCGGGCTGGGACAAGCGGACAAGTACGCGCTCAAGACAGGAGGCGACGCATGGCTCGCCTCGAAACAGGACGGCCTCGACCGCGTCTACTCGGAAGTCACCGAGGAAGCGCGCACTCAATACACCCTGACGTTTGCTCCGCACGGAACCGACCAGGCCCACGACTACCACACGATTGAAGTTCGCGTCAGGCGCCCGGGGTTGAACGTCAGAGCCCGAGACGGCTATTACCAGAGTGCGCTGGGCGTTGCTCGTTAGCTCCCTAGGAAATTTCTCGAATCCCTCTTGATCGCGTCTCGAACGCGCGGACTTTTTCCGCTTGACTTCGTTCGCCCGCGCATCTATAGAATGAACAAGCGAGGGAAGCGCGACGACGCGCCGACCTCGTGGGAGAGAGCTTCACTTGAGGTCATGCGCGAAACGGCCTTGAGGCTTTGAGTTGGCTCAGGGCTTCAGATGAAGAGGCGGTTGCTCAAGCGGCCGCCTCTTTTTTTGTTTTGCGAACGGTGCGGGTTCCAGAAAAACTCTCAAATCGTCTGGGCCGCCGGGGGGCCGGGGCGAATCGCTACCAATTGCTCGTGCGCCGGGCACAACGGCTTGTAGTCGCAGTCCGCGCAGCTCCAACTGGGAGTCGGCGAGAAGTCGCCGGAACGGATGCGGTCGGCGGCTTCGGCGATTCGCTGTTTTGTCGCGGCGAGCGCTTTTCCGTCGCGCCTAGTCCCCACCATTTCGTTCGTCATCAGGTTGTAGAAAACCAGGCGGCTGGGCTCGATTTCGAGCACTTCGCTGGCTGCCAGGGCATAGATGCCTAGCTGCAGATCCTCGGCGGCCTTCTTGGGGTCCTTGGGACGTCCGGTCTTGTAATCGACAATTTCGTATTCTTTCTGGCCCAGGCGATTCACCTGGTCGATGCGGCCGGTGACGACAATTTCGTGTTCGAGCGGCAGCTCGAAGCCCTTTTCTTGATATACGACGTCGGGGGGAGCTGCCGTGTAGGTAAGGTAGAAGGCCTCGAGCTTCTCTCGGCCTTCTTCCCGATAAGAATTCTCGCGGTACGCGTCGGGAAAACCGGCGGACGACCACTCGCGATTGTAGATGGTGATGAGCTCGTCGAGCGGAACCTTGTGGCGCTCGCGAAGTTCGCGAACAAAATCTTGAATCGTGGCGTGCATGACGCGGCCGAACGTGGCCTCTGGGTGCGGGCCGCCGCGAATGCCCCACAAGCGCCCGAACATGTACCGTGTCGGACAGCGTTCGTACGCGCTGATGGCCGAGGCGCTCAATTGCAGCGGCTCGGGACGCGGCGGATGAAATCGCTTGGCCCACAGTGCCACACGTGAATAGGCGCGCGACTCGCCTCGCGCTGCCCGGAACAGGTCGGAAGGGTCGGCCGGATCCGGCGTCGGCGCGGCGGCTTCTTCGAGCGGCGGAACCTGGACTCTCGGCACGAGCTGCTGGGTGTCGAGGGTTTTAATCTTGTGGTCCTCGAGGAAGTCGTCCAGAAACGGGGAGGGCTGCTTCGACTTGTTCACGACCGTGGTCAGTGTCAGGCGCTGGCGAGCGCGTGTGATGGCCACATAGAAAAGCCGGCGCTCCTCCTGGATGTGAAAATCACCGGCGGGTTTTTCTTCCTTCATTAGATCCGGCGGAAATTCGAATACCGGCCTTCGCGATGAGGAAGGGAAATCGCGTCTGGAAACCCGCAGCACAAAGACGTGCGGAAACTCGAGACCTTTGGCGGCGTGAACGGTCATCAGTTCGACCGCATCGTCGGAGGGGGAGTCGTCGAGCGTGATGTCGCCGCGCGCTTCGTTGAAGTAGTAAAGATATTCGAGAAAACCGCGAAGCTGGGGGCTCTCTTGCGCATCAGGGCTTCGAAGCGCAAAGGGGAAACTCTGCTGAACGCTGGACTGGGCGAGAGCCTTGCGTTCCCAGTCCCGCACGAAGCCGACGAAACGATCAAGGTAATAGTGGTCCGCCTCCGACGACAGGGGTGCGACGGCAAGCGCCGCGATCAGTTCATCGAGCAGCTCGCTGGCCGGCAATTGCGCGGCGCTGCGGCGCAAACGCTGGACGAGCGCAACCAGTTCCCCCAGGCGCACCTGCTGGCGAGAGAAGAGCGGGTCGTCTTGGGCCGCTTCAACTTCCTCCCATAGCGGACGACGGTGATTTCTTTCTGCGCGTTCGGCCAGACGCACAAGGTCGCGCGCCTGGAGTCCCCAATACGGCGCGGCAAGGATGCGGCTGCAAGCCACGCTGTCGTGCGGCTCGCCGATCAGGCGCAGCCAGGCCAGCAAGTCGCGCACGAGCGTGCTCTGGAGGATCGAGAAACGGCGGATCACGAAGGGAATCCCCCGGCGCTCGAGCGCGCCGACCAGCAAATCGCGGTGTGCGTGCTTGCGATAGAGCACGGCCATGCCCTGCCACGGCGCGCCGGAATCGTGCAGGCGATCGACCTCCGAAGCGATCCAGTGGGCCTCTTCCAGCGGGGTTTGGAATTCGGCGACACGAATTCTTTCTCCTTCGCGATTCTCCGTGTGCAACCGGCCGTCGGGCAGGAGCGGTGACTGTTCGTTATGGCGGATCACGGCGTGCGCGACGTTCAGGATCCGCTTGGTCGAGCGGTAATTCTGCGACAGGGTGACCACAAACCGGCACGCCGCAGAAGTTGCCCCCGGTTCACTCAAGCCGCAGAAACGCTTCAGAAAAATGGTGAAGCTGCCATATGAGGCGCCGCGAAAGCGATAGATCGCTTGGTTGTGGTCCCCGACCGCCATCAGGTTCCCTTGCTCGCCGGCGAGGAGCCACAGAAGTTCGAGCTGCGCGATGTTGGTGTCCTGAAACTCGTCCACGAGAATGTAGCGGTATTGATTGCGCAGCTGGGCGAGCAGCGAGGGGTCCGTTTTGAGCAGGCGGACGGCATCGAGAAGCTGCGCTCCGAACGTGGTCAGGTTGCGCTCGCGCAGGAGCTCGTCGCTGACACAGAAGGCGCGGGCCAGTTCCTCCTGCTTTTCGATTTCCTCCCGCTCGATGGAGCGCTCTTCGGGCTCGAGAAATTTGCGGCGCGATTCGAATTGCCGCCTGAGGCTCTCGACATAACGGCGGTAGTCGTCGGGCGTCACGAGCTCGTCGTGACACCGCGAGAAGAACTTGACGAAGTCTTCCAGGAACTCGCTCGGTTCCTGCAGGCGCTTGAAATGTTTGAGCTGAAGCTTGTCGATATGGCGGCGAAGGAGAATTTTGTGATCGAGCTCGTCGAGCGGTTCGATCCGCGCATTCGCCGCACGCAGAACCTTGCGCAGGCAGAATTCGTGAAATGTGCTGAGCCAAAGGCCCCGGGCGCGTTCGCCGATGGCCTGAACCACACGATGCTTCATCTCGCCGGCCGCCTTGTCCGTGAAGGTCAGTCCAAGAATGTTTTCGCTGGCGAGCTCTTTGTTCGATTCAAGAAGGTGACGGATGCGTTCGGTGATGACACGCGTTTTGCCGGTGCCCGCGCCGGCCACGACCAGTAGTGGCCCGGAGCCGTGCTCGACCGCGGCGCGCTGCTCGGGATTGAGGGTATCGAGCGGTTTAGACTGTGGCGTCATCGGACGGCGGGAGGCATTGTAGCAGATTTTCTTAAGGCGAAAATAAAGCGAACATAATGAACGCCCGGCTGGCGGATCGGTAGTGCGCGGCGCAACGGGCGCCGAGTCCGGCGCAAAATCCAGGACCGTCAGCGCGCGATGCGCAATCCGGCCCTGCGAACTGCGCTTGCGCGTGAGCTCCGGCTGTACCAAGATGCATGCGGTTTTCGACCGCTGTGGGGCTGCCTAGGAGGCTTGAGATGAAGATTCCTGCATGGTTATCGCTCATTGGCGTGGCGGCAGTTGCCCTCGCACCAGCGCTGGCCGGTGGTCAGACCGTGTCTCCTGAGCTTCAGAAATTGGATATTTCCGTAGGCCGCTGGGTGTTTCACGGCCAGACGCTCAAAACGGCGTCGGGCAAGCCGGGCTCGTGGACGTGGAACGAGGATTGCGCGTGGTCTCCGAACCGTCTCTATCTGCAATGCGCCTTCAGCAACGTGTGGTCGGGAAAAGCCGTCGAGTCTCTCGTCGTCGATACGTATAACACGCGGGATCACGGCTACTGGCATTACGAGCTCTACGCGAGCGGGGAACCGGGCAATCATCCCTTCGTCTCGCGTATGGAGATCAAAGGGAACACGTGGATTGAATACGGGCGGCAAGCCGTCCCCGGCAAGACGGTCGGCGAGCGCATTGTCTACCGGTGGGATCCGCCGAGTCGCGTTCATGTGGCCATTGAAACTTCCCCGAACGGGGTCGACTGGGAAGCCGTCGACGAGGGGGAAGGAGTGAAGCAGAATTGAGCTCTTGCCCTGGCGATTGCGTCCGAAGGCGGTTCCTAGCTGTAGCGGCGAGGAACGGGACCGTCGCGCTCGAAGCCCACAAGCGCAGGCCGCGAACGCCGGCCAGAATGCCGGACTAGGCTCGGATGTACCAAGGCACATTGATGAGAACGATGTTGCGGCTGCCCCTCAGGAGCAGGAAGGCTTTGAGCAGTTCGGCGCGTTGGTTGTGCAGGGGATAGTGATACCAGTGGCGCTCGACCAGCTCGGGAACAATGACGGCGATCTGGCGTCCCGGGTGGCTTTCCTCCGTTTCGAGAACGTAGTCGAGAATGGGCTTGAGCACCAGCCGATACGGGGAGGAAAGCTTGATAAGATCCGGCGGTTTGCCGCCTGCGCGTTTGACAGGGTCCTGAACAAGCCGGCGCCAATTTTCCTGTAGTTCGTTCCCTTCCTCTTCGGTCGCGACGTGCACGGCGTGTATTTCGCTCGATAGGGTGAGCGCAAACTGCAGAGCGCGCTGGGCAATCGTAGTCCAGGACTGAATCGGAACGATGACGATGGGAGTGCGGAGGTGTTCGATTTCCAGCGGCGACTTCAAGCAGATTTCGCGTGCCACCAGGTCATAATGACGGCGCACCCAGAGCATTAGAACGATTGTTCCGGCGATGATCAGCACACTCAGCCAAGCTCCCTCGGTGAATTTGGCCACGAGCACGACGAGCAGCGTGAGGCCGGTGGCTAGAGCGCCGAGGCCGTTGACGAAAATGCTCTGACGAAAGCCACGGCCCCGCTGGCGCGCCCAGTGTCCGACCATGCCCGCCTGCGAGAGCGTGAAGGCGAGAAACGCGCCGATGGCAAAGAGCGGGATCAGGCGATCGGTGATGCCGCCGAAGAGGATGAGCAAAAGTGCCGAAAGCCCGGCCAGAACGAAAATTCCTTGCGAATACACCAGGCGGCGTCCGCGAAAGCCGAAGCTGTGCGGCAAGAATCCGTTTTGCGCGACGGCCTTGCAGAGACGCGGGAAATCGGCAAACGCCGTGTTCGCCGAGAGCGCAAGGATTACGAGGACGGAACCGATCGTGAAATAGTAGAACCATCCTCGACCGGCAACGGCCGCGACGAGCATCGAAAGAACGCTTTGGTATCCAGGGAGCCCGGGATCGGTAGCCTGAATGTGGTAGGCACGCACCAGATAAGCAATTCCCGCAAGGAGAACGATCAGCAGACCGATGATGACGCTGAGCGTGCGCTGCGCGTTGCGAATGGTGGGGTCGCGGAAGGCGCGAACCCCGTTGCTGACCGCTTCGACGCCGGTCATGGCTGTGCAGCCATTCGAGAACACTTGCAGGAGCAGCCACATGCTGACGGCGGTTGCGGCGCGAGCTGCGACGCTCGGTGGCGCGATGACGGGAACGGGATGTCCCGAGGCGAGAACCGCTTTCGATAGGCCTATCACGATGGCGATGAGGAGCGAGCCGAGGAACGCGTAGGTTGGAATCATAAAAAACAGGCCAGCCTCACGCACACCGCGAAGGTTCACAACCGTAATCAGGATGAGAATGGCGAGGCAGATTATCAGCGTGTGGGGCTGCAGTTTGGGGGCGGCGGAGACCAGCGCGCCAACTCCCGCCGAGATTCCGACGGCGACAACCAGAATGTAGTCGAGCATGAGTGCGGCGGCGGCCAGCAGGCCGGGAAACGTGCCGAGATTCTCACTGGCCACGGTGTAGGACCCACCACCGCCGGGGTAGGCGGCGATGGTCTGGCGATAGGAGAAATAGACAATCGTAAGCAGGACGATGATGCTCAAAGTCACCGGCACGATGTAACGCACTCCAGCCACGCCAAGAGGGATGAGCAACGTCAGCGCAGCCTCCGGACCGTAAGCGGCCGAGCTGAGCGCGTCGAGACCGAAAATCGGAATGCCCGAGGCCGCACCGATTTGCTCACCGCGCTCGTCGGAGGTAGCGAGCGGCTTGCCCACAATGAAATCCAGAACTGACATGGACCCTCACGCGAGAGGAAACAGCGGCAAAGTGTAATGCGCGTTTGCCATAAATGGAAGAAGGGCCTCGAGCGGTGTTCAGTCCGCGGCACCAGGCCGCATTAGGATCATGGCCTCGTAGAACATTTGGGCTTCCTGGCCACCCCGAGAGCCGCTTTCTTGGATTCCGGCCACTCGCGAGTCCGCCAATTTCGCCGCGAATGAGCGAGCCACAGTTTCATGGCCGCGATCTTACGCTGGCGCTGCCGGGCGGACGCGGTCAGTCAGTGTCCCAGGCGTTTGATCGAGCGAGGAAGCGCGTCTATACTGCGATTTGGAGCGCGGACGGGGACGGCAAAGGCCAAAACGGCCTCCGGAAACCTGAGAGCGGGCAGGTGCCCGAAGCGAAGTCGAAGGAGTGAAGGTCATGCAGCAGCCGGTGATACTGAGTGCGGCGCGGACGCCGATCGGAAAATTTATGGGCGGGCTCTCGCCGCTGACGGCGACCGAGCTGGGGGCGGGAATCGTCGCCGAGGTCGTGCGTCGAGCGGGCGTTGAGGCCAAGCAAGTCGATGAAACGATCATGGGCAACGTGGTGCAGGCGGGACTGGGGCAAAATCCCGCGAGGCAGGCGGCCTTGGGCGGCGGACTGGATCCGCGCGTCGCGGCCATGACGATCAACAAAGTGTGCGGTTCGGGCCTGAAGGCCGTAGCGCTTGCCGCGCAAGCCGTGGCGCTCGGCGAGTCGGAGATGGTCGTGGCGGGCGGAATGGAGTCGATGTCGAACTGCCCGTATCTGCTGAAGGGAGCGCGCGCGGGGTTCCGCCTCGGCAATCAGGAGATTTACGACTCGATGATTACGGACGGGCTTTGGGACGCGTACGAAAATTATCATATGGGGCAGACGGCGGAGCTGGTGGCCGAGAAATACGGCATCGGGCGCGGGGAGCAGGACCAGTTCGCCCTCGGGAGCCATCAGAAAGCGGTGCGCGCGACGAAGTCGTGCTTCTTCAGCGAGCAGATCGTGCCGATCGAAATTCCGCAGAAAAAGGGTGAGCCGGTCGTGATCAGGACTGACGAGTCGCCGCGCGAGGATACGTCGATCGAGGCGCTGGCGAGGCTCAAGCCTGCGTTCAAGAAGGACGGCACCGTCACGGCGGGCAACGCGCCAGGAACGAACGACGGTGCCGCGGCGGTCCTGGTGACGAGCGAGCTGACCGCGGAGCGCTTGGGCAAGAGGCCAATGGCGCGAATCGTGGCGCAGGCGGTGAGCGGGGTAGAGCCAAAATGGGTGATGATGGCGCCGGTCGAAGCGGTAGAAAAGCTGCTCGCCAAGACGGGATGGGATCGCGACAGGGACGTGGATCTGTACGAACTGAATGAGGCGTTTGCTGTGGCGGCGATCGCGGTTACACGCGTGTTGAGGCTGAATCGCGAGAAGGTCAACGTGAATGGCGGCGCGGTCGCGCTCGGCCACCCGATTGGGGCGTCGGGCGCGCGAGTACTGGTTACACTGCTCTATGAACTGCAGCGACGCAACCTGAAACGCGGTGTGGCAGCGCTGTGCCTGGGCGGCGGCAATGCCGTTGCGCTCGCGGTCGAGCGTATGTAACGAGCGGGCCGAAAGGGTCTAGTCTCGCGTCGAGGCGATCCTCCCGCCTCCCACTCGCCGCAGTGGCGCTTGAGATTTCCGCGCCTCGAATTTGACCCCTTTGACTGGTGCAAACCCGGTTTTTGGGATAGAACTGCGTCGTTATGTTCTGCCCGGTGTGCAAGGCCGAATATCGGCTCGGGTTCACGCACTGCTCGGACTGCGACGTGGATCTCGTCGAGAATCCTGCCGATACATTGTCCGGCGAAGCGTCTCCCGAGCAAGCGGAACCGGTGGCGCTACTCTGGACGGGCACAGATTCCGGACTGCAGGGCGCTATTTGCGACGCGCTCGACAAAGCAGACATTTCCTATCACCGTCGCTTTCGCCAGTTGGGGCCGCTGCCCGGTCTGCCTGAAGCCGTGTACGCGATCTTGGTGCACCCGCGCGACCTCGAGAGGGCGAAAGCCCCGCTCGGCAATATTTACCGCCAGATCGAAATCGGCGATGCAGTCGACCAGCATGGCATGGACGGGAGTACGGTGGAGGATGCCGGCGCCGGGGACGGCGGCGATGAAGACGCCCCGGACGACATCGTCCACGACTTCAACCCCGAGGACGCGACGGAGGAGATTTGGGCCGGCAGAGACTCGCAGATGGCACAAACTTTACGGGTTTGTCTTCAAGAGAACGGCATCGGCTGTGTGGTGGAAGATGTGGACGACGAGCGCGCCGTGTTCGTGACGCCCGACTTGGAGGCCCGTGCTCGAGAGATCGTCCGTCAGATTGTCGAAGCCGCTCCGCCCGCGTAATCGATCGGGCACCCTTGGCTCCTCCGTTTCTGCCGGTCCTTTGCTTCCTTTCATTCTGCTGCTTCGACTATCATGATCCTCGGTCCATGTCCATCGAATCAATCAAGACGGTCGGCATCCTCGGCGCGGGAACGATGGGGAATGGAATCACGCACGTGTTCGCCCGTTCGGGCTACCACGTGATTCTGCGCGACGTCGAAGAGCGATTCCTTGACCGTGGTTTCGAAGCCATCCGCAAAAACCTCGATCGCGAAGTGAAGAAGGGCAAAATCGCGGAAGCCGATAAACCCACCATTCTCGCGCGAATCGAACCCACGCTTGACGCCTCGAAGCTGGCGGCAGCGGATTTCGTGGTCGAAGCCGTCCCCGAGCAGCTCGAATTGAAGTCGCGTGTGCTGAGGGAAGTGGATGCGGCGCTGCGCCCCGAGGTGATTTTGGCGAGCAACACATCGTCCATTTCGATCACGCAACTCGCGGCCGAAACCAGCCGGCCCGACCGTTTCATCGGCATGCATTTCATGAATCCCGTGCCCGTGATGGTGCTGGTCGAGGTGATTCGCGGGCTGGCAACCAGCGAGGAAACCTTTCAAACGACGATGATGCTCTCGGAGCGGCTCGAGAAAAAGCCGGTCGCGGTGAACGACGCGCCGGGGTTCGTCTCCAACCGCGTACTCATGCCACTGATCAACGAGGCGGCATTTGCGGTCATGGAGGGCGTGGCGACGCCGGAAGCCGTTGACGCCGTGATGAAACTGGGCATGAATCATCCTATGGGGCCGCTTGAACTCGCCGATTTTATCGGGCTCGATGTGTGCGTCGACATCCTGGAGGTGCTCTTTAAGGGGTTCGGCGACCCGAAATATCGGGCCTGTCCTTTGCTCCGCAAGTATGTCGCGGCAGGGTGGCTGGGAAGGAAATCGGGCCGCGGGTTCTACAAGTACGCCTGAGTTTTCCGAGTAAAATTCGACATAGACCGAGCTTTCTGCCGTTCTGGCGCCGAGATTCTGCGGCCACGCCGACTTCGCGATTAATGCACGACGGGCGGAGTTTGGCGCGGAAATCTCGCTGCTCGGGCTTCGCAATCCAGTGATTCGCGCGTGGGCTCGCGGAGGGTGCAAATGATTCGCCCGGCAGTCGGTGCTGCGATCGTGCTGGTCGCTCTGATCAGAGCCGCTCTACCACTTACGCTGCAGAACCCGGTGCCGCCAACTGCCGCGGCGGCCCAGTCGGCGCAATCGACCCAGCCAACCGCCGCCCCGTCCGCGCAACTGCCAGCGGCAAAAGATGTCGCGAATGCCAGCGACAAATTGGTGCTGGAGCTACCGAGCAGCCAATGGTTCGAAGGCCCGCTCGGGCGCATCACGATTTCGCCGAAGGGCGATTGGGCACTCTTCAATCGTCGCGGCACAAAGCACAATCTTCAGCTCTACTCCCTCAAGACGGGCCGCGAGGATCCCTTGTCCCTGATCGGCGATCTCGACCGGATCGACAATGCCGTCTTCTGCGGCCCAAAGCTTCTCGGTTCGCTGGGCACGGGCGGCCTAGCGCGGCTCGGGGAACGCACCGTCGAAAATGGCTGGTTCCTGCCGCACGGCGACGGCGAGGAGCTATCTTCCTTGCCGGCCGACGCCGTCCCCGTTTGCGCGGCACAAGAAACTGAATTCGCCTATTACCGGCCGAACTCATCCGAACAAGCCGTCTTCATCAATGCCGGCGGACACGTTCGGGATTACGGAATCTCCGGGCGCCTGACAGCGATGGCGTTCTCGCCCGATGGCAATTACCTTTACCTGCTGTTGTTCTTGCCGAAGGGGGAATCCTCGCTTGTACGCGTCGACGTGAATAGGGGGACAACCAAACCGGTCACCAGCCATTTGGATGCCAGCCCGTTGTGGGAGCAAATAGCCATTTCTGGTGACGGCAACAGACTGTATCTGCCGCTCGCCAGTGACGGCGCTCCGAACAACGAAGCGCGTCACCAGCCGGAGGCTGACCGCTGGCTCAAGATCTACGAGCTTGATCTTTCGACGGGCGCTCGGCGCCGCATCGTGGAAAGCCCCGGCCAGGATAACGACGAGCCAAGGATCGTCGGAGACCGCCTCTATTGGGTGCGCACCGTCTATCAACCGGCGATTGCCCTCATTCCATCGATTGGCGGCGAGGCAAGGATCATCGTCCCCGGCGGCGAGTTGCCGATGTGGAGCCCCGACAATCTGAGGATCGGTTTTTTCTTCGGGGGCGCGCGGCAGGCCGACTGGGGTCTCGATCTCGACGACGGAGTCGTGGCACTGGACGCGCAGGGCAATCTTGGCTCGCAGCCCACGGTCATCGTGTCCGGCTACGGCGAAGACTTCTCGCCGGCTTGGTCGCCCGACGGCAAATGGATCGCGTTTCATTCCCACCGCTCGTTCAAGCCCGTCCCGCAATATGGCGATGCGGACAGCACCGATGACGTTTACCTGCGACGCGCGGACGATGTTCATGCCCCGGAGATTCGCTTGACCGATTTCGGCTGGGAGACAGGGCCGGCCTACTGGTCGCCCGACGGAAAAAAGCTCCTGTTCAGTTCCTGGGACCACAACGGTCAGCCCGGTATCGACAAGCTCTGGGTGTTGAACATGGACACGGAAATGGGACGCGCGCTCGACGCGACCGTGCTGCCGGTTCCCGAGGTTCGCAGCGCGTCCTGGGCGGCATGGTCGCCGGACGGACAAGAAATCGCGATTGAAGATAATCGCGGAGGCGAAGATCGGACTCTGTGGACCGTCCGCACGGACGGCTCACATGCAGAAAAATTGCTCGACTACCAGGGCACTACCTATGACGGGCTCGACTGGACTGCCGACGCAAAGGCCATCGTGTTCAGTGCCCTGGCCGAAGGGCACCTACAGATCTTTGGCATACCCGGCATCGGAGGAACGCCGGTCAAATTAACGCATGATTCTGCAAACCTCCTGCACCCGAAAGTCTCTCCCGATGGCCGCTGGATCGCCTGCACGCGTCTCGCCCAATCCAAGCAAATCTGGGAACGGAAGCTCGATCAGCCGTGAAGCAAGACACTCGGCCGCCTTGCCTCAGTGGACGCCGGCGGGCCGTGCCGGTCTGCTCGTTTGGGCGGACGGCAGCACAGGAAGGAAGTCCGATTGCCGGGCACCAGGTGAAGATCCCGTCGTTCGCTTAAACGTGAGGCTCGAACCCGGAATTGTAGTAAGCTGGCTCGCCGAAAAACAGGAGAAAGGACTTGGCCGCATGAACATCATTCCCCGCGGGGTCACGGTGATCGTATTGGCTCTCGTCGCGAGCGTGGTCATCGCTGCGCAATCTCCCCCTGCGCCATCGCCCGACGCCGGTCTGGCGCTCACTCCGCCCATGGGATGGAACAGCTGGAATAAGTTCGCCTGCAACGTCAGCGAGGGTCTGATCAAGGGTATGGCCGACGCGATGGTCAGCAGCGGCATGAAGGATGCGGGTTACCAATATATCGTCATCGACGATTGCTGGCAGGTGCGGCGCGACGCGCAGGGAAACATTATCGCCGACCCGCAGCGCTTTCCCTCGGGGATCAGGGCGCTCGCTGATTACGTCCACTCGAAAGGACTGAAATTCGGCATCTATTCCGATGCCGGCTCGGAGACCTGCGCCGGGCGGCCCGGTGGGCTCGGCCATGAATATCAGGACGCGCTGACCTACGCCTCCTGGAGCGTCGACTACCTGAAATACGATTGGTGCAATACCTCAACGCAGGATGCGAAAGCCTCCTATGCGAATATTCGCGCGGCGCTGAACGCCTCCGGGCGCCCCATCGTGCTCAGCATCTGCGAGTGGGGCTCCCACCAGCCATGGCTTTGGGGCGCAGAGGTCGGCGGGAATCTGTGGCGCACCACCGACGATATCAGCGACCGCTGGTCTGGCCGGAAAAATTGGCCGAACGGCAGTTGTTGCTCGAACGGCGTAATGGAAATCGTCGATATGCAAGTCGGCCTCGCGTCCTTCGCGGGCCCGGGTCACTGGAACGATCCTGACATGCTGGAAGTCGGCAACGGGAACATGACCACGACGGAAGATCGCTCCCATTTCAGCATGTGGTGTTTGCTGGCCGCGCCGCTGATTGCGGGCAACGATCTGGCAAACATGAGTCAAGCGACGCGTGACATTCTGACGAACAAGGAAGTGATTGCCGTCAACCAGGACCCGCTCGGGCGTGAGGGCACACGCGTAGGTAAAGACGGGGACCGCGAAGTGTGGTCAAAGCAGATGCAGGACGGCAGCCGCGCGGTCGTGCTGCTCAATCGTGGCCCCGCTGAGGACCAAATTACGGTGCGTTGGGAACAGATCGGCTATCCGGATCATCTGAGCGGCTCCGTACGTGACCTGTGGGCTGGAAAGGATCTCGGCAGATTTACGGGCAGCTTCCAAGCCGCGGTGCCGAGCCACGGCGTCGTCATGGTGACGGTGAAGCCATAGCGTGCGCCGAAACCAGCCGTAATCGCCACAGCGCGTTGAGTTTCCTGATTGCCTCGAAATGGGTCGAACAGCCTGCCACACGGCGCGGGCGATCACTGTGCCGGGTTGAGGCCAAGAGCGGTGTACTCGTCCAGGCCGACGATCCATCCGGTTCTGCCGTCGACGGAGACCTCGAGCCACATGTCGCTGGGCTTGTCGTGCTCGTTCGGCGGTCCCTCGCGAAATTTCGCTTTGAGGACCTCGACGTCCGATTGCGGAGTAACATCCACGCCGGTCTGCGTGGCCGCGGCCTGCGGCGACGAGAATAGCTCGACGAAGCCGTTGCCCTGGATGTCCGGTTTTCTCCCGTAGGGAGGCTCGTGCACAACCTCGAGTTCCCCCGAATCCAGCTGGTCCAGCTCAAAATCCCTCCAGTTTAGGCGCACCGGAGAGATCACATAGAAATAGCTCGTGAGGATATAAACCGGCAGCGTATCCCCGGGGAGCAGGATCTTGGAATTCTGCGCGTGTCCGCGTGGCAAAACTCCGAGCACGCCGTAGAATTCAAGCGGATCGTCGTTGAAGGGCTGAAGGGCGCCGTGCCGAAGACCGAATAGCTGGACGGCTACTCCCGTATTCGCCTTCGACGGCAATCTCGTGTCGACAATCTCAAGCGCCTGATGGGCGCTGCCCTCGAGCAGCGTCGCATCTACGGTATGGCGTTCGAGCTGGTGCATCAAGCCAATCGGGAACGATTCGTGGAAGCGAGTTTTTCCCCGCTCATCCGCGATCGTCATCGATTTCACGGCCTCCTCATCGTCCTCCTGGCAAAGCCCCGGATGAGGCGAGGACTTGTAGCAGCTCACGCTCAGCTTCACTGTGAAATTCTGTCCGTCGATCCCAAACGGCCCCAGAACGCGCACGTAGTGCGTGGCCGGTACCGATTTCTCGTTTTCTTCCTTTTCTCGCTCGGCCGCCGCTGATTGAGACTCTCGTTGCCGGGCCCGCGAAAGACCCGCGCCGGCGGCCGAGCCCAGGGCGACCGCGAGCAGCGCCCACCAGCAAGATCGAACAGCGATCCCTAGCCGCATATTTGCACGAACCATTCTATCGCGTGCGCGGGTCGCGGCACTGACCGGCCACGCGAGGGTAGCAAGCCTTGCCATAGGGGCGCCCGCGGGGCAATCCGGGGATGGCTTCACTGTAGGGCGATGGCGGCCTTGCCGCGTCGGAGCAGGTACTTCTGAATTTTCCCGGTGGCGGTCTTGGGCAGCTCCGGAACGATTGTGAAGACCGCCGGAACTTTGAAATGGGCCATGTTCGCGCGGGCGAATCGCCGCAGCTCGTCTTCGCTTACGTCCATGCCGGTTTTCAGCACGACGAACGCGTTCGGGGCTTCACCCCACTTTTCGTGCGGCATTCCTACGACCGCCACCTCGCGCACTGCAGGGTGGGTCAAGAGCACGCTCTCGACCTCCACCGACGAAATGTTTTCACCGCCGCTGATGATCACGTCCTTCAGCCGATCGCGGATTTCGACGTACCCGTCGGGGTGAACTACGGCGGCGTCACCTGTGTGCATCCAGCCCTCGCGCAGGGCCTCGGAGCTAGCCTCGGCGTCCTCGTAGTAGCCTTTCATGACCACATTTCCGCGCGCCTGGATCTCGCCCAAGGTCTCGCCATCGTGGGGCACTTCGCGGCCCTGTGCATCCGCGACGCGCAACTCGCCCGAGGTGATCAGTTCCACGCCCTGTCGGGCCTTGATGGCCGCGCGCTGCTCGCGCGATAAGCTGGAATGCTGGCGCCGCGGCTCGCAAATCAGAATGAATGGCGACGTCTCGGTCATTCCGTAGATGTGCGTCACCTCCCAGCCGAGCGAGCCTTCCACCTGGTCAATCGTGGTTGCCGCAGGCGGGGCTCCCGCGGTCATAACCCGAACACCACGACGCGCGTTCCTCTTGAGTTCCTCGGGTGCATTCGCGAGACCGATGAGCACGGTCGGAGCAGCGCAGAGAGTCGTAATTGATTCACGATGGATAAGCTCGAAGACCGCCTTCGGCTCGACTTTGGCCAGGCAAACATGCGTCCCCCCGACGGCCGTCACGATCCACACGAACGTCCAGCCGTTCGCGTGAAACATGGGCAACGTCCACAGGTAGCGGTCCGCAGGCGTCATATGGAAATGTACGAGTGTGCCAACCGCGTTTACGTATGCGTTGCGGTGCGTGATCATGACGCCCTTGGGGCGTGAGGTTGTGCCGCTCGTGTAGTTGATCGTCAACAGGTCCTTCTCGCTGATCTCCGGCCTTGCGAACTCGGGCGAGGTTGCCGCGACGATTTGCTCGTAATCGAGCCAACCCTCGCGCGCTTCCCCGAGCGCGACAAAACGTTCGACGCCCGGGATTTCTGGGCGAATCGAGTCAACCGCGCCGAGGTACTCGGGGTGTGCGCAGACGACGCGGGAGCCGCTGTGTCGAATCAGGTAGGCAAAGTCGGCGGGGGTCAGCCGGTAGTTCAGCGGAACGAGCACCGCACCAATCTGCGGCACGGCGTAGAATGACTCGAGTTGCGCGTGGCTGTTGGGCGCGATGTAGGCCACGCGGTCGCCCTGACGGATGCCCAGGGATTGGAGGGCGGCAGACCAGCGGTCGCAGCGATCGAAAAACGCAGCGTAGGTCAGTCGCTGATCTCCATCGACCACCGCCTCGCCGTCCGCGTACAACCGCCGGGCGCGTCGCGCAAAATCGAGCGGGGTGAGTGGAGTCTCCATCCTAGGGCGCCGAATCGGAATCGGGGTTGCGCACACATTACAACGGAAGTGGTCGCGATCCTAGCCGAAAAGCGGGGGTACGGCGGCCCAAGAAAGGCCCGGAATACCTTTGCTTTTTCTTCGCCTTGTGCTACTCTGCGCGATGAGCGATGCATTCCCTCACTCTGGTAGAATCTGGCCGCCCCGCCGTGGCGGGAAACCCTCACGTCAAACGGATGAGCTACCTTCCTCCAGGCAAGGCAGCTTGAGTCTCGTCGAGATGAGGTTCGTGGGCGGGCTGGATCTAACGGCGGGGTTGGAATTCAGAAACGCGAAGTTCCTCGAGAGGCCACGATGAACGACGAACGAATGAGAAACCTGGATCTGGCGATTTCGCAAATTGAAAAACAGTACGGCAAAGGCTCGATTATGCGTCTGGGAAGCCGCGACGTTCTGGTGCCCGTGAATGTGATTTCGAGCGGCTCCATATCGATCGACTCTGCGCTAGGCGTGGGCGGATTTCCGCGGGGCCGGGTGATCGAAGTCTACGGCCCGGAATCTGGCGGCAAGACAACGCTGACACTTCACGTGATCGCCGAGGCCCAGAGGATGGGCGGCCAGGCTGCGTTTATCGACGCCGAGCACGCGCTCGATCCCGTGTACGCGCGAAAGCTGGGCGTTGACGTCGATAACCTGCTCGTTTCGCAGCCGGACAATGGCGAGCAGGCGCTCGAAATCGCGGAGACCCTGATTCGTTCCGGCGCCGTGGACGTGGTGGTGGTCGATTCCGTCGCCGCGCTGGTTCCCAAGGCGGAGCTCGAAGGCGAGATGGGCGAGCCGCAGATGGGTTTGCAGGCCCGATTGATGTCGCAGGCGCTGCGCAAACTGACCGCCATCGTCTCCAAATCGAAGACCTGCCTGATCTTCATCAACCAGATTCGGGAAAAAATCGGCGTGATGTTCGGCAACCCCGAGACGACAACCGGCGGGCGTGCCCTCAAGTTCTATGCTTCGATTCGTATCGATATTCGCCGTATTCAGTCGATCAAGGAAGGCGATCGAGTGGTGGGATCGCGTACGCGCGCGAAGGTGGTGAAGAACAAGGTTGCCGCGCCGTTCCGCGAAGCCGAGTTCGACATCATTTATGGCGAAGGCGTGTCGCGTGAAGGGGATGTGCTCGATCTCGGCGTTGCGAAGGGTATCCTGGAAAAGTCCGGCACCTGGCTTTCCTACAAGGGCGAGCGAATCGGGCAGGGCCGCGAGAACGCGCGTCTGTTTCTGCGCGAGAACGCCGATTTCCGCCAGAGGGTCGAACACGATCTGCGCAAGGCGCTCGGTTTGCCGACCACGAACCATGAGGAAACCGCGAAATCCGGGGAGGCGAAAGCCGCGGGCGAATCATCGAAAACCGTGTCCATGGCAGCCGCCGCTGCCGCAGCGAAAACCCGCACGGGCCGCTAGCGATGACCGCTGCCGAACGTCAGCGCGCCATTATCTGGCTTGAGGAGTCCCGCGAACGCCTCCTGCGCACGACGCGAGGCCTTTCGCGCGAGCAGCTTCAGCACAAACCAGCTCCCGACCGCTGGTCGATCGCCGAAATTCTCGAGCATGTCGCGTTTGTCGAGGGGCGCATCCTGGCCGGCATTGACCGTGCCTTGCAGAGGCCGAGCACGGTCCCGCACGGCATGGACGACGACACAATGGTCGAAAAGGCCGTCGATCGCACCGCCCGGTTGCGAGGCCCCGATGTCGTTGCCCCCTCCGGGCGTTGGCCCCACGACAAGCTGCTCTCAGAATTCGAGAGTGTGCGAAAACGGTCAATCGAGTTTGCAAAGACCACGACAAGGGAGTTACGCGAACACTCGTACTCACATCCGTTTTTTGGTGAGCTCGATTGTTATCAGTGGTTGCTGCTCATCCCTGCTCACGGGGAGCGACACCGGATGCAGGCCGAAGAGGTGATCGCTGATGCGGGGTTTCCGCGCAGCCCCGGAACCCAAGGGGTTCGCTAGCATTGAATCTCCTAAGCGGTACAAAATCAGCACCATAGGAAACCTATCGGAACAGAAGCGCACGGTTTCTGATCGTGCATGACGCAGGGCGAACGACGCCTGTGTCCAACGGGGCGAATTCCCGCCAGCTCGGTCCACTCCGCACTTGCTCTGAAGGTCAGTGAGACCCTAGTACGTTTGGCCAGTTGCGCCGGTGCGCTGTCGGACTGGAAAATCCTAGAGGATTTTCTGGTTGCGGAAACTGGCGAGGGTACTTACACTTGAGATTTGTAATTCCGGTGTCCACTTTTGTTGTCGGGGCCAAAAACTAGGTGATCAAAGCGAACCCAGCCGTTCGAAACATCGTTGCCGTTTTTTGTCTGCTGCTGTCGGCGCTTGCCGCCAATGCCGCAGCGGCGCACCACACATACCGCTCTCGCCGATACATTCCTTTTAATCCAGCGCAGTATGACGCGACCGACTACGATGACCCTGAGGTACGCGATCTCGCGCTCGCCGCACTCGGGCACGTACGAGGGTCGGTGGTTGCCGTCGATCCGGCGGACGGACGAATCCTGACCATCGTCGACCAGAGGATGGCCTTTGGCACGGGGTTCGAACCGTGCTCGACGATCAAGCCGGTGATTGCCTTGGCCGGTTTGAAGGAAGGCGCGATCACGCGTGACACGATGATCAAAGTCGGGCGGCGCCGTTATATGGATTTGACCGAAGCGATGGCGCACTCAAACAACGCATACTTTGAAGAAGTTGGAGCGCGATTGGGTTTCGATGTCGTGCACCGCTACGACACCGTCGTCGGCCTCGGTCAGCGGGTTGGCTATAACATCCCCGAAGAGCAGCCGGGCTATTTGCCCTCGCTGCCGCCCAAATTCGGCGGAGTCGCGCGTATGTCGAGTTTCGGCGAGGGAATCCGGATCACCCCGTTCCAGCTTGCCGCGCTGATTTCGGCGTTTGCCAACGGCGGGACCTTTTATTATTTGCAGTACCCGCGGACGCCCGCCGAGAAGGAGAATTTTCAGGCGCGCGTGCGCCAGCAGTTGGACATCGGCGGTTTGCTCCCGGACATCCGCCAGGGCATGCTGGCCGCGGTACAGTACGGCACAGCCAAACGAAGCTACGATCCGGACGGCGAGCAGGATCTGGGCAAGACCGGAACGTGCAATGACGAGAGTGTCGGGGGGCGCTTGGGTTGGTTTGTTTCCTATGCCAATCAGCAACACCCGAAAATCGTGATTGTCGTACTGTTGCATGGAGGCGGACGCACCATCAACGGGCCTTATGCCTCGGAAATTGCCGGCCGAATCTACCGCGGGCTTTATGAGCGTAATTATTTCGCCAACGCCGATACCAATCGCAACTCACCCGCAGCAACCTTGGCCAGCGGCTCCTCGCAGTAGCGGCCAGCCTGGTCACAATCGCAAGCCGAGTCACTCCTCCGCCCCCGTCTTGTGTGGAGTAGGCGCCCCCCCTGTGCTAACTCGGACGTTCGCAGCGCGTGAAGTTTTCACTTCTGGTGGAGTTCAGCTTGGGGGTATTCTCGCCGCGATTCTCTTGCCGGGGAAACAGGGGAGCGCCTGTGCGCAGAGTCAGAGTGATTTCATGGGCAATGATTGCCGGGGCGGCCGCTGCTTGCTTAGGGGTGTCCTATCAGGTTCGCGGCGCGGCCGAGCGCCAGCTTGTTCAGCAAGCGTCGATGGCGCGCGATGAAGCGCGACGGATTCAGCAGCAGGTCGTGCTGTTCACGCCAGAGGTAATTCCCGCACGCCTATCCTTTGTTCGCCTGCTGGGGGGATTCGGAATCGATTCGTCGACGGCTGTGCGGCTGGCCGATTCGGCTCAGTCCGTTTTTGATTTGCGACATTTGCGCGCCGGAAACGAGCTGGCGGTGGGGCGTTCGGTGCTCGGCGAATTGCGCGTTGTGCGTTATCGGATTGATCCCGACCGCATCCTGATGATTTCACGTCGGGGCGATGATTTTCATTCCGAGATCGAGACCATTCCGTCGGAGACGAAGGTCGCCGGCGTGGCGGCACAGATTCGCGATTCGCTCTTCTCAGCCGTCGTCGAAGCGGGCGAAAAGGCCGAACTGGCCATACGCCTCGCGGACATTTTCGGCTGGGACCTAGATTTCTACACCGACCCGCGGCCCGGCGACACGTTCCGAGTGCTGGTCGAGAAAAAGATCCTTGCCAACGGTGAGCAAGCGGCTTACGGGCGAATTCTTGCCGCAGAGTACGACAACGGCGGACGCGCCTACCAGGCCGTACTCTTCCACGATCCGTCGGGCAACGCGGCTTACTACACGCCCGACGGGAAGTCGATGAAGAAAGCGTTCTTGCACTCTCCGCTGAAATTCTCCGCTCCCATCACCTCGCACTTCAGCCTGCACCGTTTCCATCCCATTCTGAAGGAATACCGGCCTCACTTAGGCATCGATTACGGCGCCCCGACGGGCACACCCGTGCAGACGATCGGCGATGGCCGGGTGATTTTTGCAGCGCGCAAAGGCGGCGCGGGTAATCTGATCGAGATTCAGCACACGAACGGATACATGACCTATTACATGCACCTGTCCGAGATCCTGGTGCGTACCGGGCAGCGGGTGGCGCAGGGACAGCGCATCGGACTGGTGGGCATGACGGGGCTGGCGACGGGTCCCCACCTCGATTTTCGGATCGAGCGTTACGGGCAATTCCTGAATTTCGAACGCTTGCCGCTTCCGCCCACCGATCCGGTTTCGAAGGGTGACTGGAACGAGTTCGCTTCGGTGCGCGATCGGGTTCTTGCCGAGATGCCTGCGCTGCCGGGTGCGCAAGGACCTTGACCAACAAACGTGTCCGCAGCAGGCCTGCTCAGGCGAGGCTCGCGAGCTGACTTGAGCGTAAGCCCGGCGGATTCGGGATGCCCAGCAGAAGCCCTGTGGCGAAGACGCCCACGGCACCCTGTCCCCAGAGCTTTTTCGATCCCATCGTTGATGTGTTCACCCGAGACAGCACTTCGCAGCGCGGCGTTTACGCAGTGCAAGAACGGGGACGACTTGTCGAGCGGTGTTTGTGATAAGAACTTGTCGTCTCCGAGGAGGATGAGATGAAGAACCTGACGCGGCGAGAAGTGTTGAAGGCCGGATCCACCACGGCACTTACTGCGATTCTGGCGCCGTTGTCAGGGAATCCGGACGATGAAAAGCGTGGTCGCAACATCAGGCAGGCCGACTTAGCGAAAGCATCGTCCGACGGCATCTGCTTCACAGAAGCGACTGCGCTTGTGGAACTGCTGCGCACAAAAAAGGTATCTGCCGTCGAGGTGATGAGGGCTCACCTGAGCCAGATCGCCCGCGTAAACCCCAAAGTGAATGCGATCGTAACGCTCGCCGAAGAGGAGCAGCTGCTCGCCGAGGCGCAATCAGCAGACGATGCGCTGGCCAGGGGGAAGTGGCTCGGACCCCTACATGGGCTTCCGATCGGTGTGAAGGACCTGCATGCGACCAAGGGCATACGAACGACCTACGGATCTCCGCTCCACAGGGACGACATCCCCAAAGCAGATTGCCTTTTGGTGGAGCGTGAAAAGAAGGCCGGCGGGATCGTCATAGGAAAAACAAACGTGCCGGAGTTCGGCTTGGGATCCCAAACCTTTAACAGCGTCTTCGGGGCCACCCGGAATCCGTACGATCTGACCAAGACATGCGGGGGAAGCACAGGGGGAGGGACGGTAGCCACAGTCTGCGGAATGGTCCCGTTGGCGGACGGGAGTGACTACGGTGGGTCGCTGCGCAATCCGCCGAATTTTTGCAGCGCGGTGGGCCTGCGTCCTTCACCGGGGAGAGTCCCCAATACGCCAGCGAGCCTCGCCTGGCAACCCTTCTCGGTTTTCGGGCCTGTAGCGCGGAATGTAAGAGACTGCGCGTTCTTTCTGAGCGTTCTGGCGGGGCCGGACGAGCGCTTGCCGATTTCCATTGAGCAGCCGGGTAGCCGATTCAGTAAGCGCCTTGAGGGGCGAGACTTTAAGGGAGTGCGCGTGGCGATGTTCCGCGATATGGGGCTGCCGTGGGAATCGGAAGTCAAGGAAGCGGTGAGCGCACAGGCCAAAGTCCTTGAATCAATTGGCTGCGTGGTAGAGGAAGCGGAACCCGATTACCGGGATGCGAATGAATGCTTCCTGGCCTGGCGACATTGGGCGATCGAGTCCCAATTTGGGGATCTGATGGCCACGAAAGCGGATCAACTCAACCAGTACATCCACTGGCACGTGGAGGAAGGTCGGAAACTGAGCGGGCCCTACTTATCCCGCGTGGAGACGAAGCGATCGGCGCTGTATCAACGCGTGTGTAATTTCTTTGAGACCTATGATTTTTTTGTATTGCCGGTGAATCAGGTTTTGCCCTTTGACGTGACGCAACATTATCCGACAGAAATTAATGGAGTGAAGATGGACAACTATCTTTCCTGGATGAAGTCGGCCTGCTATATCACGACGACTGGGAATCCAGCGGCATCCCTGCCATGTGCATTTTCGAAGAACGGGTTGCCAATTGGGATGCAAATCGTGGGACGGAATCATGACGATTGGGGCGTGCTGCAAATGGCGTTTGCTTTTGAGCAGGCGAGAAATCTGGAGAAGAGGACACCGGTCGTATTCCGTTGATTCTCTGCCAAACTATAGCCGAAGTGCTCTAGCCGCTGAGACCCTGCGCATGTTGACGCGGTAGTGTCTTTAGAAATCCGGCCGCCATGCTGGCACCTCGCCCCGGGAAGCGCGGGAAAAGCCCTAATACTTATCGTTCACTCGCTTATTTTGCTGAACGTGAGTAAGATTCACTCGAAGGAGGGGTTTATGTTGCAACAACAGAGTCAGACAGAACCCCGCACGGACCTTGAATGGACGTGTCAGGCCGTTTCTCCTATGGATGAACCGTGCGACGCGACCGCGACGTTTCATTGTCGGATTTGCGGAAGATGGTTTTGTGCCGTACACGCCGAAGATGAATCATGGCACGGCTGTGCTCTTGGCGAAGGAGAGGAGGGTGGGGAGGCATAGCTTCGCGCGGAATCGTCCATTAGCCCGACGCTCGCCGGATTGGAGATTACTTCCGGGTAGCCTGTCCCTCGGGGCCGCGAGTGCTTCGCGCCTTCGCTAACGAGTACTGTTTCCTTCGCGAGCTGCAGAACCCGACTATCTTGGGGGGAGGAAATGTCCGCTGGTCTGAGTCTCGACGAACTCATTGAATACACGGATTGGGAGCGCGACAAGTGGCATGGCTGGCTTCGGCAGCACGGTGACGACGTTTTGGCCATCAGCGCCGGGCCGCACGGCGACGGTCGTTTTCAAACCGTTGGAGATGTGGTGCGGCACATTTTCTCGGCCGAAAAACGTTATATCGACAGGCTCTCGGCCCGACCGCTAACAGATACAGGTTCGATTCCGGGCGGCGGCGTCGAAGCGCTCTTCGAATTTGGACAGCAAAGTCGCTCGGATTTAAAGGAATTTGTGAAGGGGTTTCCCGACCGGGACTGGGATGTTCCGCAGGATTTTGATTTCATGAACAATTTTCTACGAGCCACCCCTAGGAAAATTGTTGTTCACGTCTTGGTGCATGAAATCCGGCACTGGGCACAGATTGGCACTCTACTCCGCTTGAACGGTTTGAAGGGTGAGTTTCACGATTTTCTCTTCAGTCCTGCACTAGGTGGGGAATTCAAGCAGGCTGCGAGCTGATAAGCAAGCCGAATCCTATTCGACTACACTTCCGAGTAGCATTTTGAGCGGCATCTTTGTGCAGGGCATTCGCCTTCAAGGAGTCAAGGAGATGGAAAACAAGGCTCTCGTCCAGGCGAGTTTTGAACGCTGGAAAAACGGCACGGGCGGTCCCTTTGAACTATTAGCACCGGATGCCGAGTGGACAATCGTTGGGTCGTCACCGTTGTCGAAAACCTATCACAGCAAGCAGGAATTTATCGATCAAGTGATCGGGCCTTTCAACGCCCGAATGGCCAAGCCGCTAGTGCCAACCGTAAGAGGTATCTATTCCGACGGCGACATGGTGATCATCTTTTTCGACGGCGCCGCTACCGCAAAAGACGGGGTCCCATACCACAACACCTATACTTGGTACTTTCAGATGAAGGACAGTAAGGTTATCAATGCGATTGCGTTTTTCGACACTCGCGAGTTCGACGAATTCTGGAACCGTGTGTCGCCCGCAGCCTGAATTGGCCGGGTTGTTCGTGCTGGGGCCGTATTTCACTTACCGCTAAGGGCTTGCTCCCGGAATTCCAAAATTTAGTATTAAACAGAGTCGTTTTGTAGTATTCCCATCCGAGCGAGGGGACCACCATCGTAGATTCTGACTCCCAGTCTTGAGTGTGATCGCGCCTTCCCGCGGCGCCACAACGGCGATTGGGCCTCCGCGTGGCCGGCACAAAAGATCAGGCGGACTCGACCGGAGATTCCTCTCCCAGGTGACGCCAATGGGTTCGCATGCGTCCAGTATCGCGAACATAAGGATTCGGCAGAAAAGATTCCATGTTCGACAGCCCGTATGCCACGGTGACGAACGGCAATTCCTCGCTCGTGATCTCCTTGCGATCGGCTCGAATTAAGTCGATCGGTTGCTCCAATTTCATCACTGAAAGCAGCTCTCGTTGCCCCGGATGCGTTTTGAAAGTGTCCACCAGAAACGGCAAAAAGCTGCCCCCGCCCGTCACGAACACTTTATGTTGCCGCCAAGAGGAGAGTTCCAGTTCGTTTTTACCTATTTTGCGACAAGCTTCCATCCAGGCCTCCCGGTAAGAGTCGTAAATCTGCTCGCCAACCGGCATTAGCGCTTCACGGACCTTCACATCGGTCTGCAGAATGGACTGTTCTGCTCCTCGAAGACCCAAACAATCGCCGTCTAATCCTTGGCATTGCGCTATGGCCCGATCGACGGCATCCATCCCGAATGGGGCTGCAGCTGCGCCAGAGCGCACCATGCTCCTCTTCGGGGATTGTACCGGGCCAAAGATACGAAACAGGTTTACCTGAGTCGTGCCTGCCCCTATGTCACTTTTTTCATAAGGGCCTGCGCCGACAGAAGGAGAACGAAGCGGCCACCAGATTGCCGCTTCATCTTCATAGCGAATGATATCGATCGGACTGTTTACCGCAATGGTTGCGCGATTGTCGATCCAATCTTGAATCTCGTCATCGGAGATCGCTGACACGGGTACGGGATGTTTTTCCAAGACTCGACGCGCTTTCTCAATTAAGAAGGGCGAATCAAGCAGTCCCTCCTCGCAATAGAATGTCCACGCTCGGCGGGCAATGCTCAGGAAGGATGCTCTTAGCTGTTTGTCATTGAAGAAATCCATCGGTACGCCCATGGTCATGCCCATCTCCACGCCATCCATGCGTCCATTGAGCTGGGCTGCGACGGCTCGGTGACCTTCGGAGATCAAAGACCATACGGTGAGCGCGGCAAGATCGGCGGCAGTGAATCCATCGGGCAACCTTGTTCTTGCGCCGAGGAAGTACTTAGGGTCCCCGCTAACTTCCACCGCAACTCGCATCTTAAGGCTGTCGTAGATTTCACAGTCGGAGGCGGCCTTGGTGTCATCGCCGAACAACAGCTCCGAGGCGGTCATACAGATCCGCGACGGAAATCGAAAAGATCCATTATGTAAAACGAGTACGGCGCGGTTCCCACCCGGCGCGCCGTTATCGCGAAACACAATCTTGGACACGCTCGTTCCGTAGTCGATGCCCAGATGGATTCGCCGTTTGGACGATGCTGGAGCTCGGTACCAGCTCTTCCACGGAGGCCACGGCAATCTCTTCATGTTCGATTGCCCTCCGGGTTAGTTTCCTCGTCTGGCCCTGTGTTTCTTCCCATACCACCGACTATCTTATCCCATCTCCTCCTGGCCGGATTTCTCCGCAAAGATACTACCCCCTTGCGCGCGTTGACTCCCATTTCGCGCGGGCCTATCATTCTCAGCAATGAGTGAGATTGTTCCCCCGCCGCCGGCCGTGGCTTCGCACTACCGGATCCTTGAGAAGCTCGGCGAAGGCGGAATGGGCGTAGTGTATCGCGCCCACGATGACCGTCTCGGGCGCGACGTGGCCCTGAAATTTCTGCCGTCGGAACTCCTGGCTGATCCATCCGCACGAGACCTGTTGCTCAGGGAAGCGCGCACTGCCTCTGCTCTGAACCACCCGAATATCTGCACCGTGCATGACATCGGACATTCTGATGGGCGCGATTACATCGTCATGGAATTTGTGAAGGGAGTGTCGCTCGCGGCGCAGATTCGCAAGGGAGGAACCCCGGATGAAACGGTGATCCGCTTCGGCGAGCAAGTTGCCGACGCGCTGGCGCATGCACATGAACACGGCGTCGTGCACCGTGACCTGAAGACGGCGAATATTATGGTCACCCCCGAGGGGCGAGCGAAGGTTCTTGATTTTGGGCTGGCCAAGAGAAGAAGGGTCGATGGCGCGGAGGAGGAGACGCGCACGGACAGCCATTTGTCCGGAGACAGCCCGGGCGCGGGCACTTTGCACTATACCGCACCCGAGATTCTTCGCGGCGACCCGGCCGATGCGCGAAGTGACATTTGGTCGCTGGGCGTCGTCCTGTATGAAATGACTGCGGGAGGGCGGCCCTTCCATGGCCGGACAGGTTATGAATTGAGTTCGGCTATTCTGTACGATCCTCCCGATCCACTCCCGCCCAAGACACCGCCCGGTCTTCGCGGCGTGATCGAACGTTGTTTGGCGAAATCACCGGTCGAACGCTACCAGCAGGCGAGCGAGGTTCGTGCAGCCCTGGCCGCACTGGGCTCAAGCAGCCCGGCCGGAGAGGCGGTCGGGGGCGGAATTCCTGCCCGAGTCAGCGAGAGTCGGCATCGGAAGCAGCTTTCCCTTGCTGCGGGCTGCGTTTGTCTATGCTTGCTGGCTGCTCTGGGCTTGCTAATCGCCCAACGCCGGGGCAGTGCTGGCGGGAATGGGCCGGTTCGTTCTCTTGCTGTGCTTCCGCTTGAAAACATGTCCGGTGATCCCTCGCAGGAATTCTTTGCCGATGGGATGACCGAGGAGCTCACCACGCAACTAGCGCAGATCAGCGCGTTACGCGTGATTTCCCGCACTTCTGTCGTGCAATACAAGAACTCGAAGAAGTCACTGCCGGAAATCGCCAGAGAGCTGCGCGTCGACGCGGTGGTCGAAGGTTCGGTCAGGCGTTCCGGGGATCGCGTGCGGATTACGGCAAAGCTCATTCAAGCCTCGACAGACAAGGATTTGTGGGCCCATGGCTACGAAGGAGATGCGCGGGATGTCCTAGGACTGCAACGAAATGTCGCTCAGGCTATCGCCAATCAAGTGAAGGTGCAGCTAACGCCGCGCGAGCAGGAACGGCTTTCCAACCCGCCCGTCGTCAACTCGGAAGCCCACGAGCTCTACCTCAAGGGAAACTATCTGAACAGCGGCAGCGGCGCGCAGCGGCGGAAGGCGAAGGAATACTTCGAGCAGGCCATCCGCCTCGCTCCCGACTATGCCCCGGCCTATGCCGGTCTGGCCGACTACTACTGGTCCGCTCTCGATCTCTCTCCTCGCGATTCGATGCCTTTGGCACGCCAGAACGCGCTCAAGGCGCTCCAGCTCGACCCCGAGTTGGTCCAGGCTCATCTGGAAATGGCCGGCATTCATTTCTATGCGGATTGGGACTGGGCAGCAGCCGAGAAAGAATTTCAGCGCGCACTCGAACTGAATGCGGGCAACGCGGAGGCCCACCGATTTTATTCGGTCTACTTGGCGGCTCTCGGGCGGAATGCGCAAGCGGTCGCGGAGATTCGGCGAGCGCAGGATTTGGATCCGCTCTCGACTTCCACCCAAGTGACAGCGGGATTCGTTTTCTATTACTTGCGACGGTACGGCGACGCTGTCGACCAATGCCGGCGGGTTTTCGAGCTGGACCCTAGCTCGGCCGGCGCTTATGACTGCACGGGCGTCAGCTACTTGGCGCAGGGCATGTATGAGGAAGCTATTGCCGCTTCGCAGAAGGCCACCACCCTCTCCGAAGACGATCCCCCGCGCCTTGTGGGCTTAGGAAAAGCCTACGCAATGGCTGACCGGACGGCGGACGCGCAAAAGGTCCTCGACGATCTTCGGCAACAGGCAACGACTCGGTACGTGCCTCCGTACTTCTTCGCGGTCATCTATACCGCTTTGGGCCAGAGGGAAGAGGCTTTTGCGTGGCTCGATAGGGCGTTCATCGAACGCGATCACTATTTGGCTTGGCTGAAGGTGGATATCGCCGTGGACCGGCTCCGGCCCGATCCGCGGTTTCGACAGCTGATCGAGCGAATGGCCTTTCCGCACTAGGTCCAGCGGTCCCCCACTGCAGCAGTTATTTGGGATTCTGCCAGGCAACGACGACCGCCGTGCTTTTGACCGTGTGCGTCACGACTATGGTCCAGACGCCGCCGTCGCCAGGTTGCGGCACAACCTCGCCAAATATGACCGCAATGAGCTCTCGTTTGAGGTAGCGACACTTATCAAGGTAGTTTTTCGCAGCGGCCGTACTCGTATGAAATCTCCTGAAATCGTCGTCCGGCATTTGCAGGATCACGACCTCGGGCCGGTCGGCCCCTAAATCGGTCTTCCAAACGACCTCAGACAGTTTCTGCCATTGAGGCGGAGAGGGTAGATGTGTCATTCGGTAGTCTCCTGAGCGGCGGGTTCTGCGGTTTGTACACCGGGACCTTTGGCTATGTCAACTGTCGACGCGCCTGGCGTGCCCGAGCGGCGACGAAACACGCCCCTCTAGATCGCGCCGCGAGGCCGAGACCCTAGGCGCGGACTTCCCAGGTATCGCCGGCATGCAGCAGCTTATCGAGATCACCTTTGCCGCGCCGCTCCTGGACTTTGTGGATTTGTTCGGCGATGAGGTCTTCGTAGCGCGGAATGTTGTCCATCGAACGAAGCACTCCAATCGGGGTCGGGAAACCGGGACGCTGCTCCATGTGCGCCAGCATGAACGCATACGCAGACCGCGGGTGTTTTTCGTCGTGGACGAGTAGATCGTTTTCCGTCACGCCATTGCCGAGCTGTACGACTTCGAGATCAAACCCGTTCAGGCGGATGCCCTTGTCGCGGTTCTTGCCGAAGATCAACGGCTTACCGTGCTCGAGCTGAACGATGTGCTCGCTGCGCGCGTCCTTTTCTGTAAGGTCTTCCCACGCACCGTCATTGAAGATGTTGCAGTTCTGAAGAATTTCGATGTACGCCGATCCTTTGTGAGCGGCCGCTTTCTTCAGGGTCTCCTTAAGGTGCTGCTGAAAGACGTCGACCGAGCGCGCGACGAATGTGGCTTCCGAGCCAATCGCCAGGGAAATCGGGTTGAAGGGTCGATCCGCGGTGCCGTAGGGAGTCGACTTCGTTTTCTTGCCGATCTCCGAGGTCGGCGAGTACTGGCCCTTGGTCAAACCATAGATCCGGTTGTTAAAGAGAAGCACTTTCAGCCCCACGTTTCGGCGCAGCATGTGAATGGTGTGATTGCCGCCAATCGAGAGCGAGTCCCCGTCGCCGGTAGCTACCCACACCTCGAGTTCCGGCCGCGCGATCTTGAGTCCAGTTGCAACGGCCGGCGCGCGTCCGTGAATCGAGTGAAAACCAAATGTATTCATGTAGTAGGGGAAGCGGCTCGAGCAGCCGATGCCGGAGACGATGACGAACTTCTCGCGCGGAATCCCGAGCTCGGCGAAAACGGATTGCGTCGCGGAAAGGATCGCGTAGTCGCCGCACCCAGGACACCAGCGAACCTCTTGGTCGGTCTGAAAATCCCGTCGCGTGTAAACCGGCAGTGTGGCCGTGGTCATGTTGCTCTCTCCAGGCTCAAAATCTAGAATTCCCGAGCTAAGCCCTTTCCATACTATGACTTCCACCCCTAATCGAGCATTTCTTCAATCTTCTGCTCGATCTCGGCTTGCTTGAAAGGCTTGCCTTGGATCTTATTGTAGCCCTGCGCATCGACGAGAAACTTCGCGCGCAGAACCATTACGAGCTGTCCCATGTTCATTTCCGGCACGAGGACTTGCCGATAACGCTTGAGGACTTCGCCCAGGTTGCGCGGCAGCGGATTGAGATGCCGCAGGTGGACGTGGCCGATGCGATTGCCCTTCGCGCGCTGCGCCTTGACCGCAGCCGTGATTGCGCCCTGCGTCGAGCCCCAGGCCACGATCAGCAAATCCCCAGATGGATCCCCCTCGGGAACAACATTCGGAATCTCGTTCGCAACCAGCTCGACCTTCTCCGCGCGTAAACGAACCATGTGCTCGTGGTTAAGCGGTTCATAGTTGACATTGCCGCTGATGTCCTGCTTCTCGAGACCGCCGATGCGGTGCTCAAGGCCCGGGGTACCGGGAACGGCCCAGGGACGCGACAGCGTATCGGGGTCGCGCCGGTAAGGCTGGAAACCGACGGGATCGGTCTCGAACTTTACCGGGATCTCGGGGAGGTCCGATGCTTGAGGGATCCTCCACGGCTCGGCGCCATTGGCGAGATAGCCGTCGGACAGAATGATGACGGGCAGCATATGTTTGATCGCAATGCGGCTGGCTTCGATGGCGATCCAGAAGCAATCGCCGGGGGTTGATGGCGCGAGCACGGGGATGGGCGCTTCCGAGTTCCTTCCGTACAGGGCCTGCAGAAGATCGGCTTGCTCGGTTTTCGTGGGCAGACCTGTCGAGGGGCCACCGCGCTGAATGTCGCAAACGACCAGAGGCAGTTCGACGGCAACCGCCAAGCCAAGCGCCTCGGTCTTGAGCGCCATGCCGGGCCCGGAGGTGGTGGTGATTCCGAGCGCGCCGCCGTAGGCAGCGCCGATCGCGGAGGTGATCGCGGCGATCTCATCCTCGGCTTGGAACGTGATCACGCCGAAATCTTTGTATTGCGAGAGCTCGTGCAGAATGTCCGAGGCGGGAGTGATCGGGTACGAGCCGAGGAACAAGGGAATGCCCGCCTTCTGCGACGCGGCAACAAAGCCCAGGGCGAGGGCAGTGTTGCCGCTGATGTTGCGATAAACGCCCGGAGCGAGCTTGGCGGGCGGAATTTCGTAGCTGATCTGGAACGCCTCGGTCGCTTCGCAATAGCTATAGCCGGCCTGCAAGGCGAGCCGATTCGCCTCGACCAGCTGTGGTTTGGCCTTGAACTTGTCGTCGATCCAACGCAAAGTCGATTCCATCGGCCGGTTGTACAGCCAATAGCACATGCCGAGAGCGAAGAAGTTCTTGCAGCGATCCATGCTCTTGGCGTCGAGTCCAAGATCCTTGAGGGCCGTGCGCGTGAGGCGCTGCAGCTCGACGGCAAAGAGCCGATAGCCATCGAGCGAATGATCCTCGAGCGGATTCTGCGTAATTTGCGCTTTGCGCAGATCGGTTTCCTTGAAGCTGTCGAGATTGACGATGAGGATGCCGTTGTTTTTAAGGTCCGGCAGATTCATCTTTAGGGCCGCCGGGTTCATGGCCACGAGCACATCGACTGCATCACCCGGCGTATAAACGTCGCTGGAAGAGAAATGGACTTGGTAGCCGCTGACACCGGGCAGCGTCCCCGCAGGGGCGCGAATTTCCGCCGGATAATCCGGAAAGGTGGCAAGATCATTGCCGTAGAGAGCGACCGTGTTGGTGAACTGACTGCCGGTAATCTGCATGCCATCGCCGGAGTCGCCGCAGAAACGGATTACAGCCTTTTCTATGATTTCGCGCCTATGAGTTCGCTGGGTCTCGATCGTAGTTGTAGACATAAAACCCCACTTTGCCCGGCCCTCCGGCGCTGTCTGCGGCTGCCGACGGGCTTCTCTTCAAGCAGGAAAAGAAGTTACGGGGATGACTGGCCCTTTCCTCGAATCGGATTGGCGGGTAGCCCCTGCCGCTAAGAGCCTAACATACGGACTACAGCAGCGAAACCGATTTCGAGGCACACTCATGTCGTTTCCGGCATCGTAACTTGATTCCACAGAGGTTAGATGCTCGATTCGCTCGGTTGGATAACACGGGGACTGTCGGGCGAATCGATTGTCCCGGGACGATCCGTTGATGCATGCCTCGGCCTCTAGAGAGCGAGCTCGAAATAGCGCGCTCCGGGCACAGGATTGTAGCGATAGGGCGGAATTTCACGGAATCCGAGATTGCGGTAGAGAACCTGTGCCTCGGACATCTGCGGCAGGGTGTCCAGGCGCATCTGGCGGTAGCCGATCTGGCGGGCGGCTTCAATGACCGCGACCACTAGTTCGCGGCCGATGCCCTGCCCACGAAACTGTCGACGCACGTAGAGCCGCTTCATCTCGCAGGTCTCATCCTCAAGCCGGCGAAGGGCAATGCAGCCGGCCGTGGCCCGCAGGGTGGTCGACGCCGAGGGGGGCGCGGACTGGCGGCATTCGGAATCCGTTAAAGGCGCATCATGTTCGTCGAACAGGGCCAGAAAGATGCGGCCATCTGGCGGTGCATATGTGCCGGGAAGCGAGGCCAGTTCATGGTCAAAATCTTGAAAGGAAAGGTCGACCTCCAGTGATTGCGCATACTCTCGAAAGAGGGCGGAAACGAGCTTCAGAGCGGGATCTCGCTCGGCCGGCGCAATCCGCAGCGTTGTCACCGCTGCTAGATTGTCATCGGACTCCCATCGTTCAAAAGGCCCAAATTGGACCCCGACGTGCCTTTTCACGCGGCCACCGTTCATAGCTTCTTCGTGCGGCTTGCGGACTTCGGGAAGTGCCGCTTACACTGCTCGTCATGCCGAACAGGCAGCTGCGCGCCGATTTAGCCCTGTTGCTGTGCACAATCATCTGGGGAGCAACCTTCGTCATATTGAAGGACGCTCTGGCGGATGTATCTGTGTTTGTTTACGTGGCCGTGCGCTTTGGGCTCTCCGCGCTGGTCATGGGAGTGGTGTTCGGCCGGTCGGTCCGCAACCTGAATCTCGGCGCGCTTTGGGCCGGGGCGCAGATTGGGTTCTTCATGTTCGGCGGGTATGTTTTTCAAACTGCCGGGCTGCGGTTCACGACGCCGTCGAAAGCCGCCTTTATTACCGGGTCGAGCGTGATCGTTGTGCCGATCATTCTGGCGGCGTTCGGTTTGCGGCGGATCACGGCCTGGATTTGGGCCGGTTCAATTTCCGCCCTGGCAGGCTTGTATCTGTTGACGATCCCAGCCGAGGGGGTTAGGGCGGTCAACCGCGGCGATCCACTCGTCTTCCTGGGCGCGGTGATGTTCGCGCTGCATATTATCTTTGTCGCTCGATACGTCGAGCGCCATTCGGTCGGGGCGCTCGCCTTCGTGCAGGTGGCGACGACCGCGGTGCTCGCGACGATCTTCGTGCCTGTGTTCGGGGCCACGGGCTGGGAAACGCCCCATTGGACTTGGACCACTACGCTGGTTTCCGCGGTGCTGATTACCTCGCTCGGCTCTACCGTGATCGGGTTCTCCTTTCAGGTGTGGGCGCAGCAGTATGCTTCGCCAACGCATACGGCGATTCTGATCAGCCTCGAGCCGGTGTTCGCCTCTCTGACCTCCTGGCTAGTTGGTCGCGAGCACTTGGGCGGCCGAGTTCTCCTCGGGGCCGCTCTTGTCTTTGCGGGAATTCTGCTTGCCGAGCTAAAGGGCCCGGCGCCTGCGGCACCGGAATCCGCCGAGCCGGTCATCGCATTTGGGGAGCTGCCGCCACGCGCACACGACAAGGAAGCGAGCGACTCGCAAGCACGGCTGAAATTTCTTCGCGAATGATGGTCATCGTGCTCGGACCGCCGGTGGGCGCCCACGTCCTTCACGTCCAGGGCGCTAAATCTCAAGGGGAAGGCCCGGCCGGAACCCGGTTCAGGCGCCTACTCAGTTCCGCCGCTCGCGAGAATGGATTCTCTTTGATCGGGGACGCGGGCGTTTCCCGGGGCCGTGTAGGGGCGACCAGCCGAAGAGGGTCATGTCGATACGGCCGGATTCGAGGTCCACGCCTTCCGACCGAAGGAGTTGGCGCTGAAGGGAGCGGTGCGGTTCCCCGATGCGGAGATATCCCCGAGCGCCGACCACGCGATGCCAAGGAATGCCGTAGCCATTCGGGCAGGCCGCCAGAGCGTAACCCACCGCACGAGCGCCGCCGGGAAGACGCAAAGTTCGCGCGAGCTCCCCATACGTCGTGACGCGACCGCGGGGGATCTTTTTAATCAGCCGGTAAACGGGGTTCCAAGACATGTCGTTCCCCCTGGGGAAGATCGGACTGCATTTCGCGAATCAACGTGCTTGGTTTGCTGCCCAAGATGGAACTGAGCGGCCGGCCGCGGCGTCTAATAGACAGGTACCCAAGCTGGACCGTTGCCTGAAATCGAAGCTGCTCCTCCCGCTCGTTCCTCCAGAATAATAACCGATTCGATGCAACCTTCCATTCGGCCCGGCATCGTACCATTGACGCCGTAGTGGACGGGACATACACTACGCCTGCTCCGGTCGAAAAAGGAGGCGGTTTGGCTTTCGTTCGGCGCAAAGGAAACAACTTTTTCCTGGTGCACAACGTGCGCCGGCAGGGAAAGGTTCGGCAGCTCCATCTCGCGCGGCTCGGGGGGCGGCCGCGTATCACCGACGATGTCGTGCGCAAGGTCTCCCGCAATCACCCATTCCTCGATCTCGACTGGTCCCGCTTGCGGGAGCAGTTGAACAGCAGGGTAGAGCTGTTCGACGTTCGTTCACCATATGTGCAGAAGTTAATGCACTCCGTACGCAACCTTAACTTAGACCTGGCCGATCTGTCGCCACCTGTGTTATTGGTGGCGGATCGGTCGAATTCGAGCCGGGAACTGGTCACGCAATTGCGGCTGCTGCGATCGACGCTCGACATCAAACTGAATCAGTTCGAGCGGGGGCAGACGCACAGCCTGGAGAGCGGAAGAAGGTACCGGTAGGGGAGTAAAGCCGTGGGGGCGCGAGCGCAACTAGACCCGACGCTGCGAAGCGTCGAATCAAAGGATTTCGAATCGGGACTTCGTCGGAAAATTGTGGGCCAGGACGAGGCGGTGCAGGCGGTGGTGGACCTGTACCAGGTGTTTCGCGCTGGCTTGAACTCGCCGGGACGACCGGTGGGCAACCTGTTGTTTCTTGGTCCAACCGGTGCGGGCAAGACCCGTATCGTGGAAGCCACAGCGGAAGTGCTATTCGGGGATCCGCGCGCGGTGATCAAGGTCGATTGCGCCGAATTCCAGCATTCCCATGAGATCGCCAAGCTCATCGGCTCACCGCCCGGATATCTGGGTCACCGGGAGACGCATCCGCTCATCACCCAAGAAGCGCTCGCGCAGTACCACACGGACAAGCTGAAGATTTCTTTCCTGCTCTTCGACGAGATCGAAAAGGCCAGCGACGCTCTGTGGCAACTGCTGCTCGGCATCCTTGACAAGGCCACGCTCACGCTCGGCGACAATCGCCGCGTCGATCTCTCGCAGACCATGATTTTTATGACCTCGAACCTGGGGGGCGGTGAGATCACCGAACTGATGACCGGCGGCATGGGATTTGCGCCGGCGGTAAGTCCGGAATCGAAACCGCGGCTCGACGAGAAGGTCGAGCGCACAGCAGCCGAGGCCGCCAAGCGGAAGTTCGCTCCGGAGTTCATGAACCGCATCGACAAGATTGTCGTCTTCCACCCGTTGCGCTCCGAGCAGCTCGAGCAGATTCTCGAAATCGAACTCGGCATGGTGCAGCAGCGGGTTCTCGAGACGGCCAGGGGCCGCTTCCTGTTCCGGGTCACGCCCGCCGCGCGCGAGTTCCTTCTGCGCGAAGGGACCGACCTCAAGTACGGAGCGCGCCATCTGAAGCGCGCCATCGAACGGCACGTGGTATACCCGCTGGCAAGCCTGCTGGCTACCGAGCAAGTTGGTTTGGGCGACGTGATTTCGATCGACTGGGATGGCTCGAGCAACGGCCTGAGATTTATGAAGGAGGCTGAAGGTGCCCTGGTACCGGTCGCGCCCGTAACCGCGGAGCCGCTCAGTCAATCGGCAGCGGCAACATCCGACGGCCGCACGCTTCCTGCCCCGGCGAACACGAAGGCCGTTGCCGAGGCGACTTCAGATCAAAAAGCTTCCCCGGCCTCGGCCCAGCGAGCCACACCGCCGGAAAAGGCCAAGAACGACAAGAACAACCGGTAGGTGCTGGGCGACTGTGAACCCCGGTCGTGAGCTCGCCCCAATCTCTTGGCTTCTTTTGCGGGCTTCACCGAGACGGCTGGGACATGGGTTCGTCAAAACTCCCCCCGTAGATGCTGGGTACTTTCGCGCCCATGGGCCGCAGGTAGGCGGTTAGCTGGCCTCGATGATGAATGGTGTGCGACAACATGAACGGCAGGTAGTTGACCGCCGGGAAGTTGTACACGTCGAAGAATGACATGGGCATAGCCCAAAACTCCGGCTTCACCTGCGCGACTTTTTCGAATCTGGGCGCGAAGCTATCCGCGTACCAGGCGACCACGTCGCTTGAATCCTTAAAATCGGCCGGGATATTGTCGTCTTCTATTTCGAATTTCTGGCGCAGAAACCCATCAAGAAACCACACATCGACTGAGGCGATGTGCCAGGCGAGTTCGAGGGCGCTGCGCGAATTCGGGTGCGGGCGATAGTGACATTTTTCCGGAGGAACGGCCGCAAGCACTCGTTTCGTGATTGCCTGCTCGGATTGAACTGCTTCCAGGAACGTCTTGGCGAGTAGCCGAGCTTCGTCGGTTGTCATGGTGAACCTCGCAGGACTACGGTTTCCAGCGGAGGACGGGCTTGCGCGCCGCGGCGACCTCGTCGAGGCGGCCGACACGTGTATGGTGCGGAGCGGTCTTGACGATTTCTGGATTCGTCTCCGCCTCCTGCGCGATCGAGCGCATGGCGTCGATGAACGAGTCGCATTCTTGCTTCGACTCGGATTCGGTCGGCTCGATCATCATGGCCCCCGGCACGATCAGCGGAAAGGCCGTCGTGTACGGATGAAAGCCATAGTCGATCAGCCGCTTGGCGATATCCATCGTATTCACGCCGTTTCGCTTCTGGCGCGCGTCGCTGAAAACCACTTCATGCAGCGACGGCAGATCGTAGGGCAAATCGAAATATTCTTCGAGATGTTTGCGAATGTAAATCGCGTTTAGGACGGCGTCTTGCGTGGCCTGGCGAATGCCGGGGCCGTAGGCGAGGGTGTAGGCCAGCGCGCGCAAGAGCACGCCGAAATTGCCACAGTAGGCGCGAACCCGCCCGACCGATTGCGGCCGATTGCTATCGAGCGCGAAGCGCCCTTCCTTCCGGATGACAATTGGAACAGGCAGAAAGGGCTCGAGAACCTTCTTGCACAGAACCGGGCCGGCTCCCGGTCCTCCGCCGCCGTGCGGCGTGGAGAACGTTTTGTGTAGGTTCAGGTGCATGACGTCAACGCCGAAATCGCCGGGGCGCGCAATGCCGGCCAGTGCGTTCATGTTGGCGCCGTCCATGTAGAGAAACGCGCCGCGCTCGTGCAAGATGTCCGCAATTTCCGCGATACGCCTTTCGAAAACCCCGAGAGTACTAGGATTGGTGACCATCAGCGCCGCTACGTCCTCGGTGACAAACTCTCGCAGATGATCGGTGTCGATCTGGCCGCGGCTGTCGGATTTGATGTTCTGTACTTGGTACCCGGAGATCACCACCGAGGCCGGATTCGTGCCGTGCGCCGAATCGGGGATGAGCACCTTCTGGCGCGGATTTCCGTGGCTCGCCAGATAGGCGCGAATCATCAGCAGGCCGGTAAGCTCACCCTGTGCGCCAGCAGCGGGCTGCAGGGTGGCCGCGTCCATTCCTGTGATGGCGAGCAGGGCTTTCTCGAGGTCGTACAGGATGCGCAGGCAGCCCTGCGCAACTGCGGCCGGCTGCATGGGATGTGCGGAGGCAAGTCCTTCGAGCCGCGCAACGTACTCGTTCACACGCGGGTTGTACTTCATCGTGCAGGAACCCAGGGGATACATGCCCAGATCGATCGCGTAATTCCACCTGGAAAGCCGGGTGAAGTGGCGAATCACCTCGATTTCGCTGACCTCGGGAAACCCGTTGATTCCGTCGCGAACGAAGTTGTCTCCGAGCACCCCGGCCGCGTTGACAGCAGGAACATCAAGCGGCGGCAGCTCCATTCCGCGCTTGCCGGACGCGGATCGCTCAAAGATCAGCGCTTCGTCTTGGCTGACCTGCAGCCCTGCCTTTCGAAGGGCCGCTGGCGGGGCTTCGGTTTCTGTTAATTTCGGACTCAACTCTGGCAAGCTCCTTTAGAGCGGCACCTCGAGCAGCCGGCGAACGGCGGCGGCCAGACGCTCAATTTCTGTGCGCGGCATGGTTTCCGTGACGCAAACCAGACCCCGCTTGGTCAATTCCGGATAGTGGGTGCCGATGGCCAGTGGGCCGATAATTTTCTCCCGCATGAGCTGCGCATTGATCAGCTTCACCGACCTCGGGAACTCGAGAACAAACTCATTGAATACGGGGCCTGTAAACGCCCGCCGGACGCCGGGAATCTTCTCGAGCTCGGAGAGGGCGAACTGGGCCTTGGCGACATTTTGTTCCGCCATCTCACGTAAGCCTTCTTTCCCGAGCAAGCAGAGATGCACGGTCGCAACCAGCGCGAACAGCGCTTCGTTCGTGCAGATATTCGATGTGGCTTTCTCCCGACGGATGTGCTGCTCGCGTGTCGCAAGCGTCAGCACGAATCCGCGATGTCCGTTGGCATCCGTGGTTTGGCCGGCGAGCCGTCCGGGCATCTGTCGCACGTATTTCTCGCGGCTAGCGATCACCCCGACGAAAGGGCCTCCGTAGCTCGGCGCGATTCCGAACGACTGACCCTCCATGGCCACGATGTCTGCATCGCTCGGCGGCTTCACAATCCCGAGCGACACAGCCTCGGCAATCGTGTCAACGAGCAGAGCGCCTCCTTGGTGCGCGAGATCGGCGAGCTCGGAAATGTTCTCGAGCACACCGAAGAAATTCGGCGACTGCACGACAACGGCAGCCGCTTGCGCAAGTTTTTCCTTGCCCAGCGCGTTCGCGTCGGCTTGACCTGAGCCGGTGTATCCGAATTCCTCGATTTCCAGACCAAGATTCCTGCCGTAGGTTCCCAGAACCTGCCGATATTCGGGATGCACGGAGCGCGCGATCAGGACCTTGTGCCGCCCGCTCAGTCTCTCGGCCATCAGCACGGCCTCGGTCAAGGCGGTCGAGCCGTCGTACATCGACGCGTTGGCCACTTCCTGCCCGGTGAGCTGGCACATGAGCGTCTGAAATTCAAAAATCGCGGTGAGCGTGCCCTGCGAAATCTCGGCTTGGTAAGGCGTGTAGGACGTCAGGAACTCGCCGCGCTGGACCATGGCGTCCGTCACAACCGAACGATAGTGGTCGTACACGCCGGCGCCCAGAAAGCAGGTGTAGCCCGGTGCATTCTCCATTGCGCGGGCCTTGAAGTACTCGATGATCTCGGGTTCGGAAAGCGCCCGCGGCAAGGGAAGTGGTTCGCGGAGGCGAAATTTTGCGGGAACGGTCTCGAAAAGTTCCTCGATCGATCGCACCCCGATCGCGTCGAGCATCTCCTGTCGTTCGGAAGGACTCTTGGGCAGATAACGCATCAGGCCGATTGTTCCTGCGCTTTCCCGGCGATATAGCTTTCGTAAGCTTGGGCATCCATGAGCGAACTGGCCTCTTGGGGATCCGCAAGCTTCAGGCGAACGAGCCAGGCGGCTCCGTGTGGGTCCTGGTTGATTTTCTCCGGGGCGTCGCCCAGGGCCGCGTTGATTTCGGTCACTTCTCCGGAAACCGGAGCAAAAATATCGCTAACCGCTTTGACCGACTCGACCGATCCGAATGTTTCTCCCCTCTTCATCCGCGCGCCGACCTTGGGCAGCTCGACGAACACCACGTCGCCGAGTTCATGTTGCGCGTAATCGGTGATGCCGATGGTGCCTATCGCGCCGTCGATTTTGACCCACTCATGATCCTTCGAATACCGATAATCGCCCGGGTACATGTCCGCTCCTCCTGACTTCGTGCGATTTAGCGAGGCCGCTTATAAAAGGGCAGCGTAAGGACCTCGGCGGGTACAGCTTGTCCGCGAATTCCGATCTCGATCCTGGTTCCCGGCGCGCCGTTCTCGGGCGGAACATACGCCATACCGATGTTCCGCTTCAAGGTCGGCGAAGGGCCACCGCTGGTCACGCGGCCAACCTCGCGGCCGGAAATCATGACCGGATAACCATCGCGGCCAATGCGTTTATCGAGCATGGCGAAGCCCACGAGCTTGCGCCCAGGCCCTCGCTCGCTCTCTCTGCTGAGCCGATCGCTTCCGAGAAAGCGGCCCTTATCGAGTTTACAGATCCAGCCCAGGCCGGCTTCCCACGGCGTCGTCGTGTCGTCAATTTCATGGCCGTACAAACACATTCCTGCTTCGAGCCGCAGCGTATTTCGCGCGCCGAGGCCGCAGGGAATCAGCCCAGCTGGCTGGCCCGCGCTCAACAGGTCCGCCCAAAGCACCTCGGAAAATTGTGGGTCAAAATAAATCTCAAATCCGTCTTCGCCCGTGTAACCGGTACGTGCGATCAAGCACTCGGCCCCGCTCACCTTGCCGAAGGCGAAATGATAGTAGCGAATCGCATCGAGCGACAGCGGCGTCAGCTGCTGAAGGATCTGCCTCGCGCGAGGGCCTTGAACGGCCAGCTGCGAGTACCGCGGCCCGGCATTCTCGACATCGGCCTCAAAGCGATTCTGCGCCAGAATGTGCTCAAAATCAGCGTCCTGGTTGCCCGCATTCACACACAGCAGGTAATGCCCTTCGTTGATTTTGTGTACGAGAAGGTCGTCAACGAAGGTGCCGCGATCGGTCATCAGTCCCGAATACTGCGCTTGGCCAACGCTCAATTTCGACGCGTCGTTCGAGGTGACCCACTGCACCAGATCGAGCGCTCCCGGACCGCGGATCTCGACCTCGCCCATGTGGCTCACGTCAAAGAGCCCCGCTGCGGTGCGCACCGCATCGTGCTCGGCAAGGATTCCCGAGTATTCAAGCGGCATGTCCCATCCGCCAAAATTCACCATCTTCGCGCGCAGGGCACGATGAATCGGATGGAGGGCGGTTTTTCGGACTTCAGCGGTTGCCGGAGTGGTCACAGGAACTTCTCGTTCAGCGGGACAAGAAACTGAACGTAACATGCGAGTTTTCGAGAGTCAAGGAAGTGACAGCCGTGGTGTCAAAGCTCGATTAAAATGTCCCCTTTTTTGAGTTTTTTTTCGTTGTTGTTGGTCGTTGGCTTGGCCTGGAGCGGAGCCCTGCGGAGCCCATAGGGCGGAGCGTCTTAGGCCCCAGCGCAGGGCAAGGCCACGGACCGCCGGAGGCCCCCCAAGGGCTGGCGTTCAGAGGTGGCTTCCCTTGTGCGTCTGGCGAAGCTCTGCCGGAACCGCTTGGCATCGCCGAGAAGTTCGACCTAGGTCTAGGCACCCAGGCCCGCAGGATCGACGACCTGAACACGAAGTTCTCCCCTTTTGGCTTTGCGCGGAAAACCGAAACGGCAAATGGCAGGGTGGCGACGATCCGCCACATTCGGGGTCCGCATGTTTTCAGCCTAGAAACTTCATCGGCAAAAAGCAGCGCCATAACCTAGAAATGGTAGCCGCTTACGTGTCAACATGTCATGGTCTGTTTTTGCAGGCGCTCTTTTGCTTCGTGTCTTCCCTAGCAGGGCCTAGGGATCCGCGCACTAATTCAATGAGTTGTAGGAAACCGTGCGCGCGGATTGTGAATCAAAAGGTGAACCTCAAGCTGCGTCCCGCTAAGGGGTGGACTGGAGAGATTTGAGCGAATGACAACCGAGAGGCGGCTAATCTGGGTAGGCTGCGGCGCGACCATGATGATTCTCCTGTCCTGCGCAGTAACTGCCGCGGGGGCATGGCTGCAAAGCGATTTGCCCGAGCAGCAGAGCGGGGTGCAACCACAATCTCAGGGCCAGTCGCCATCCCAGGCTCAGCCGACCGCTCAGCAGCCGGAGCAGCAAACAAAACAGACGGGGGAACAGAAAAATATAAAGAAGGAAGAGACGGAGGGGGTCTCGAACGACCGACTGTTTTACACGCTGCCAAATTTCCTGACCATCGCCGATGTGAATCACGTGCCTCGACTTTCCACCAAGCAAAAATTCAAAGTCGTTGCGCAGGGAACCTTTGACTGGGTTCAGTATCCCTGGAATGCCTTTCTCGCGGCCATCAGCCAGGCAGAGAACAGCGAGCCGGGCTACGGTCAAGGGTGGGCCGCATACGGCAAGCGGTTTGGTGCCGCGTTTGGCGACGGCGCGATCGAGAATTTTTGGACTGGCGCGATCCTGCCGAGCGTGCTGAGGCAGGACCCCCGCTTCTACCAGTTGGGCGAAGGCGGATTTTGGCACCGGACCGGCTATGCCGTCAGCCGGATCTTTGTCACGCGCACGGATTCAGGAAACGAGACCTTCAATGCGTCTGAAATCTTCGGCAGCGCGATTGCCGCCGGCATATCGACCTACACGTATCATCCGCGCACGGAGAGAACCCTCTCGAATACGGGCACCGTTTGGGGAACCCAGGTTGGGCTCGACACGCTGACAATGGTCACCAAGGAATTCTGGCCGGACATTCATCGCAAGATCAACAAAATGAGACGGCCAGAACAGTAAAGCCTCAAAGTCTTCGCAAGATCGAAATCTAAGGGTAGCTGCTCACCGTTTCTTTTGGCTCCGGCGCCCGGTCGAATCATAATGGGCGGCCGAACGGCTTGAGGATTCGAACAGCAAAGAACCGTCCGGAGGAATGGACTCGCCATGAAACGACGAAATTCTTGCCAGGCATTGACGCGGGTGCTTTTGACCGCCTGTGTTGTTTCGGTGCTTGCGAACGCTTCGCGGGCACAAGCGAATCCGCCGGGAAGGGAAGATCCGGTTGCTGATCCGCGCGCCATGGTCACCGCCGGGAACGCACGATTTACCGTATTGACGCCGCAGCTGATCCGCATGGAATGGGCGGCGGATGGAAGATTCGAGGATCACGCCTCGCTCGTCTTCCTGAATCGCAGATTGCCGGTTCCGAAATTCCAGTCGGCGAACGAGTCTATGGGAGGCGCCGACATGCTGGTTATTCGCACGAGCTCCCTGACCCTGCGGTACCAGGAGTCGGGAGGGAAGTTCTCCGCGGAGGATTTGAACATCTCATTCAAACTCGCAGGGACCGATTCTGGTTCCTGGCATCCCGGCATGCCGGATACGGGGAATTTGATGGGTACGGCACGGACGCTGGACGGCGCGAAAGGCGCGAACACGAGGCTCGAGCCCGGGCTCGTGTCGCGCGACGGATGGGTGCTGGTTGACGACAGCACGCGGCCGCTATTCGACTCCGCGGATTTCTCGTTCCTGCAAGGCGAAAAGAGCCCGTGGCCCTGGGTGATCGAGCGCCCAGCGGGCGACCGCCAGGATTGGTACTTCTTCGGGTACGGACACGATTATCGGCAGGCGCTTCACGATTTCACCCGAGTGGCGGGCCGCATTGTGCTTCCGCCGCAATTTGCCTTTGGCGCCTGGTGGTCGCGGTATTGGTCTTACACGGATCAGGAATTCAAAGAACTCGTCCGCGGGTTTCAAACCCACGAGGTGCCGCTTGATGTTCTGGTCATTGACATGGATTGGCATCCGACGTTCGGTAAGCACTGGTGGGACCCCGAGCTAGATCAATCGGGGCACAATCTTGGCTGGACCGGCTACACGTGGAACAGAATTCTCTTTCCGGAACCTACCAGTTTTCTGAAATGGGTTCATCAGCAAGGTCTCAAGGCGACGCTGAACATGCACCCGGCCTCCGGGGTCGAGCCGTGGGAAGATCGTTACCCGGAAATGGCCCGCGCCATGGGAATCGATCCCACCTCAAAGAAGTACGTGCCGTTCGACATCACCAACAAACAATTTGCCGTCAACTACATGGACATCCTGCACCATCCGCTCGAGCGGCAAGGCATCGATTTCTTCTGGCTCGACTGGCAGCAGGAGCCGACCACGAAAATGCCGGATGTGAATCCGACCTGGTGGCTCAACTATGTCCACTTCACGGATCAGGAGCGGGAAGGGAAACGCCCTCTCCTGTTTCATCGCTGGGGCGGGCTGGGCAATCACCGCTACCAGATCGGCTTCTCGGGCGACACGATTTCCGTCTGGGATTCTCTCGCCTTTCAACCGTATTTCACCGCAACGGCGGCCAACGTCGGGTATGCATATTGGAGTCATGACATCGGCGGGCATATGCCCGGGGTAATCGATCCTGAATTGTTTCTGCGTTGGATTCAATTCGGCGTGTTCAGTCCGATCCTGCGGACGCATACCACAAAGAACCCGGACTCGGAGCGGCGCATTTGGGCTTATCCAGAGCCGTATTCGGATTTGATGCGGCAGATGTTTCTGCTCCGCTACGCCCTGGAACCCTACATCTACACCGAGGCGCGTCGAACCTACGACACGGGCGTGGCCTTTCTGCACCCTCTCTATTACGACTGGCCCGAGGCGGCCGAGGCCTACGACACGAAAGACGAATACATGTTCGGCGACCAGATACTGGTCGCCCCGGTAACCCAGCCGGTAGGGACAGACTCTGGCCTCGCCAAGCGTTCCGTGTGGCTCCCGAATGGGGATTGGATCGAGTGGCAAACCGGGACGCGTTTCCAGGGTCCCATTACGGTGACCCGCAATTTCTCGATTCGCCAGATTCCTGTCTACGTGAAGGCGGGCAGCATCGTTCCGATGGCGCCGCCGATGCGCTACACGGGCGAGAGGCCCGTCGAACCGCTGATCCTGACCGTATTCCCCCCGCAGAACGGCCACACCTCCGCCTACACGCTCTATCAGGATGCCGGCGATACCCCGGCCTACCGGTTGGGCGAAGCGGCATGGACCAAGCTGCAAGCGACCACGGCGAGCGACGGGAGCGGCGTTACGGTCACCGTTGCGCCCGAGGCCGGCCGTTATGCCGGAATGCAGCGCGCGCGGTCGTACGAGTTGCGCCTGGTGGGAACGTGGCCGCCGGCGCTCGTCAGCGTGAATGGCGCGCCGCTCAAGCGCGTCCAAACTGACTCGGCGGAGGGCTGGCGATATGACGGGAACACGACAACGACGGTTGTTCGAACGACGAGCTTCAGCACCGCGATGGGGGTGACGTTGTCGGTCAAAATTAGTCCCGCACTTGCCCGACAAGCTGAGCTGCTCGATGGGTTCGCGGGTAAGATGGTTCGCCTTCGGGAAACGTATGACATCTTGAATCAAAGCTGGCCGGAAGGCTGGACTCCCGATGCCGTTACGGTGGCCATGCAAACTGGCGACCGGATCACCTATCATCCGGAAACGGCCTCGAACGAGCTGACCCGGTTTTCCGAGGAAATCGCGGCGCTCCCAAAACAGATCGAGGAGATGCATGCCATCGAACAGTCGACGAAGTTTCAGGCCGCGGTCAAGGCGAATCTCTTCGGGCAACCGACGACGAATCCGAACGAAGACCCGGGCAGCAGGTTTCACCGCCTGATCGACCTCGCCATCGCGCATTGCGCGGACCTCAATTCGGCGCGGTGACCAGTGAGCCCGAATTCGGCCACGCGCGCGGCCGCCACCTGTTGAGGCCTAGGGGCAACTAAGCTCGGGATGCCGTCGGAGCAGCCGGCCGTCCCTTCCACTGGAGCGTCAGCAGAAAATTCGAGATGGATTCCGTCAGCTTCCGCGGATAATCGGAGCGGGCCGTGGCGAGCGCTTGCCTTCTGACCAGTCGATGGCGCGCGATTCGATGGATGTGAAAGAATCGGGCGTGGCCGCGGACCGAATACTCCGGCAAGATCGAGTAACCAAATCCCGCCTCGACCAAACTCTTGATGGCTTCTGTGTCATCCGCCTCCATGACCACCCGCGGAGCAGCACCGGCTTCGGCAAAGAAGCGGTCAATGATCGCCCGCATGTTGCTGCGCTTCGGATAGAGCACGAAGGGAACATCGCGCAAAGCAGTCAGTGGTAGCGAGCTGATGCGTCCGCCAGGAACACGCTGGGATGCAGGGCGCAGCAAGAGCAGCTCTTCTTCGAAAAGCGGCAGGATGTGCAGATTGTCTTCACAAACCGGAAGGGTGATCAGACCGAGATCGAACCGGGAGTCGAGAAGCCCGGCGACAATTTCTTCCGTGACGCCAACGAAAACCTGGATCTCGTTGTTCGGGTAGCGCTCCCGCACCAGGCGCAGCGGCCGGCGCAGATGATAAATGAGCGTGGTGATCCCGGTGGCAAAATGAAAAGGGCGGCGGTCCGTCGAAGGATCATTCTTGAAGTCATATTCCATTTGCTGGACCTGCTTCACGACGGAACGCGCGCGATCAGCCAGGCGCGCTGCGGCAGCCGTGGGGGTCAACTGGCGGCCAGAACGGACGAACAGCTCGGTTTCGAGTTCGTCGGCCAAGCTGCGGAGCTGCAGGCTGACGGCAGCCGGTGAAAGATGCACATGCTCGGCGGCCTGGGTGACGCTGGCCACGTCCATAACCGCGAGAAAGACTTCCAGTTGTCGGATATTCATCTTCGTGTTTCTCAAAGGGCAACGAGGAACGGACGAGCCCCGCTCGGCGTGCCGCATTATCGGTGGTTTTGATTTCCTAAATCAACCGTCGAAAGCATTAAGATAGACAAAACGCGGGCTCAGTTGCACGGCACGGCGCCTGCCGATCAGTATCCGAGAACCTTGTTCACCACGTTGAGCAACGGCTGGCCGGTGCGGAAACGGTTGAATTGCGTGATGAAGAAACGCATGGCATCCGCGTGCCAGTCCCTGGTGTGGTCGGCGCAGTGAGGTGAGAGCAGGACGTTCTCGAGCGCGTAGAAAGGATGTCCCTTGGGCAGGGGCTCTTCATCAAACACGTCCAGGGCGGCGCCCTTGATCTTATGCAGGGTGAGCGCGTCGATCATGGCCTTTTCCTGGACGACGGGGCCCCGGCCGACGTTGATGAGCACGGCCGTCTGTTTCATGGCGGCGAATTCGGTCGGGCCGATCAGGCCGCGTGTCTCGGCGTTCAAGGGTGCTGCCACCACGACGTAATCGCATCTTCCGAGCATCTCCAGCCGGCCGTTCGGCGGGAAGATTTCCTCAGCCAGAGGATCATCCGCCGGCGGGGGCGCGGTGTGCCGCTTAAGGGCAAGGACGTGCATACCGACCGCACGGACAAGTTCGGCGACCGCGCGGCCGATATCGCCGTAACCCACAATGCCAACCGTTTGGCCCCGAACCATGGCCACATCGAATGGCTCCCACAGGCTGGCCATTTGATTGCGGATCAGGCGCCGGAAGCCCTTGGCAAAAAAGAGAATCGCGGCCAGAGCAAATTCTCCGAGCGATGGACTAAACACCGTGCGGCCGTTCGTCAGCGTGACTTCGCTCGTGACGAGCTCTGGAAAGAGCGTGCGATCGAGCCCGACGGGTCGGGAATGAATCCAGCGCAGGCGGGGACATTCGAGGAACACCTCCCGAAGAAGCGAAAGCGCGCTCGACCAGAGGAAGATAACCTCGGCGTCGGCCGCCGACTGCTTGAATGCCTCCGGCGAGTTTCCGATTACGATGTGGGCCGAATCTCGGAGCTCATCGAGCATGGACCGCTGAGGCAGATCGGGATCGGCTAGAACGAGAACTGTAATTCGTTTCATGGGTGCCAGCGACGAGTGGAACAATATCACAGGCATCCGACCGGTCTTCCTGTTCGAGCGAGTTTGCGATCCGAGAGCGAGAGAACCTACAATACAGCCGTTTGCTAGGACCCGTCCGATGGCAGAAAAGACAGCGCGGTCGCTGAGGAGTTATCGCTGGTATGGCCCGGACGATCTGCGTTCGTTCGGGCATCGCTCGCGTGCCGCGTCGATGGGCTGCATACAAGCCGACTATGCGGGCAAGCCGGTGATCGGGATCCTCAACACGTGGAGCGACGCAAATCCCTGCCATAGCCACTTGCGCCAGCGCGCAGAAGACGTGAAGCGCGGGGTGTGGCAGGCCGGTGGATTTCCCATGGAAATTCCGGTCATGACGCTCGGAGAGACGTTTCAAAAGCCCACCACGATGATGTACCGGAACCTGGCGGCCATGGAAACCGAGGAGGTCTTGCGTTCCTATCCGCTGGATGGGTGCGTGTTGATGGGTGGTTGCGACAAGACGACGCCCGCATTGTTGATGGGCGCCATCAGTATGAATCTGCCGGCGATTTATGTTCCCGCTGGGCCCATGCTTCGGGGAAATTGGCGCGGGGAGATTCTGGGCAGTGGAGCGGATGTGATGAAGTATTGGGCCGAGCGCCGCGCCGGGGCCATCGATCAGGACGCCTGGGTCGAGATCGAGGAGGGCATTGCGCGGTCAGCGGGGACTTGCATGACCATGGGGACGGCCTCGACCATGACGAGCATGACCGAGGCGTTGGGTCTCGCACTTCCCGGTGCCAGTTCGATTCCGGCGGTCGACGCGAATCATCCAAAGATGGCAGACCGAGCGGGGCGGCGGATCGTCGAGCTGGTCTGGCAGGATTTGAAGCCCCGCGACATCCTGAGCGCGGCATCCTTCCGGAATGCGATGGCCACTGTGCTGGCGCTCAGCGGGTCCACGAATGCGGTGATTCACATTATCGCGCTTGCCGGCCGTGCCGGAATCAAGGTCACGCTGGACGACTTTGACGAACTGTCGGGGAAGATCCCCGTCCTGGCGAACCTCCGTCCAAGCGGCAAGTACTTGATGGAGGATTTTTTCTACGCGGGCGGGCTGCCTGCACTGCTGCGAGCTCTGTCGTCACATCTGGACCTGAGTTGCTTGACCGTGACCGGCCGAACACTCGGCGAGAATCTTGCCGGCGCAACAATCTTCAATCCGGACGTAATTCGCAGCCTGAATCACCCCGTTTTTCCGTCGGCGGGGCTGGTCATCTTACGCGGAAATCTTGCCCCGAAAGGGGCGGTGATCAAAGCCGTCGCCGCTACTCCCGCACTACTGAAACATGCTGGGCGGGCGGTGGTGTTCGATAACTACAACGAGATGAATGCGCGCATCGATGATCCGGCCCTCAACGTCGATGCCGACTCCGTGCTCGTCCTGCGCAACGCCGGCCCCAAGGGAGCCCCCGGGATGCCCGAGTGGGGCAACTTGCCAATTCCGCAAAAGCTCCTGAGGGCGGGTGTGCGGGACATGCTGCGGGTTTCCGATGCACGAATGAGCGGCACAAATTACGGCACGTGCGTTTTGCACGTTGCACCGGAATCGTTCGTCGGCGGCCCCCTGGCCCTGCTCGAGGAGGGCGATATCGTTGAACTCGATGTCGAGCGGAAGCAGCTGAACATGCGCGTCGGTGAGGAGGAGCTTTCGCGGCGCAAGCGATCCTGGCGGGCCCGGGACGGAATTTACCCTCGCGGATACGGTAAGCTGTTCATGCAGCATATCAGGCAGGCCGACGAAGGCTGCGACTTCGACTTTCTCGAGGGCACCGCACCCATTCCTGAACCGGAGATTCACTGACACACCGTCGCGTACTTCACCGATTGCACACCCGATACCAGCGGGCTTTTGGGAGAACCAGGCCACTCAGAGGGTGAACCGGGCCAGGTCGAGTCTTGAGACCCACAGCCTGGTTCGGCAGGGTCATGACTGCGGTGCCGGGGATCCGTTCTCGGGGAGGGGTGCAGACTGTCTTCGGCCGGCCCGAACGGCCAGCATCAGAATTCCTGAAACGACGAAGCTGACCACCAGACAGAGAAGACCGCCGGTGAACGAGTGCGTCCGCGAAGCGGAATAACCAAGGATCAGAGGGCCGGCGAAACCGCCGAGGTTGCCTACGGAATTGATCAAGCCGATCGAGACCGCCGCGGCAGACTCGCTCAGAAACTCGGTTGGGACAGCCCAGAACGCGGGGTGATAGGCGTAGTAGGCGCCGCCCATCATGGTGAAAAATGTGACGGAGAGCGTGAGGCTCGACCGAGCGACGACGGCGAGAAATAGGGCGAATCCGCAGAGCAGTACGGGGATGGCCGCATGCCACCGTCGTTCTCGAGTCCGGTCGGAATGCCAGCCGTTCCATTGCTGGAAAACAAAGCCTGCCAAGTAGGGAAGTGCCGCGAGCAGCGTCACGTTCAGATCGCTTTCTCGGAACGAGCGCTTGAGCAAGCTGGGAAGCCAGAAGGCGATTCCGTAATTGCCGGTCACCGCGAACAGATATCCCAGGCTAAGCAGAATGACGTCGCGATGGCGGAGCGCTTGCCACATGCTGTAGGGCCGAATTTTCTGCTTGGCTTTGTTTTCCTTTTCGAGCTGCGTGGTGATCCAGCTCCGTTCCGATGCGCTCAGCCAGCGCGCTTCGCGCGGCCAGTCGGTGAGATACGCGACCGTAATCAAGCCCATCAGGATGGCCGGGAGTCCTTCGAAAATGAAAAGCCAACGCCAGCCCCGCAAGCCGAGCCAAGCAAGTCCCAAGAGCACTCCCGCGATCGGAGATCCGAAAACATACGACAGCGGCATGGCAGCGTAGAAACCGGCCACAGCTTTGGCGCGATCTGAGGCCTGGAACCAGTGCGTTAGATAAACGATTACGGCGGGGAAGAACCCCGCTTCCGCGGCGCCGATCAGAAATCGTACCGTGTAGAATTGCCCCTGCGTATGAATGAAAGCCATCATCACGGTCAAGATTCCCCAGCAGACCATGATGCCCGTGATCCAGCGTCGCGCGCTCCAGCGTTCGGCAATCAGCGCACCTGGGATTTGCAGTAGAAAGTAGCCCAGAAAGAAAATCCCGGCGCCCAGGCCCACAACGCGATCGTTGAAACCCAAATCGCGAGGCATTTCAAGCGCTGCGGCCCCGATGTTCATGCGGTCGAGAAAGGCGATGACATAGAGCGCGAACAGAAAGGGCAGCAGCCGCAGAGCCGTGTGATGTCTTGCCGCATTCCGAACGGCAACAGACTCTTCAGGGAAGCGGAGGGGAAGCGGCTCGTCGATTCCTGCCGTTCGGTTCGGGTTGTGGCCGCTCATGGTGCGCAGTATAACGAAAGCAAATTTGATCATGTCATCTGCTGCAGGAGTTCCCTATTCGGCGCGAATGTTCGATGCGACGGCCTCCCCCAACTCCTCTGTCGACGAATGGCCGCCGAGATCGGGAGTGCGGACCTTCGATCCCGCCAGGGTGAGGGCGATGGCATTTTCGACGGCGTCGGCGGCCTCGGTAGCCCCCAGATGCCTCAGCATCATCGCTCCCGACCAAATCTGCCCAATGGGATTGGCTACCCCCGTTCCCGCAATGTCCGGCGCCGAGCCATGGACCGGCTCGAACATCGAGGGATAATCCCCTTCCGGGTTGAGGTTCGCCGAAGGAGCGATGCCGATCGAGCCAACCACCGCCGGACCGAGGTCGGAAAGGATGTCGCCAAAAAGGTTTGAGGCCACGACAACATCGAACCAGTCCGGGTGCCGGACGAAATGAGCGCTCAAGATATCGATGTGATACTGGTCGGCGCAGACGTCCGGATATTTTGCGCGCAGGGAATGAAAGCGCTCGTCCCAGAAAGGCATGGTGTAGATGATCCCGTTTGATTTCGTGGCCGATGTGACGTGCCTTCGCCTACGACGCGCCAAATTGAAAGCGAACTCAAGCACCCGATCGACGCCGCGGCGCGTGAACACGGTTTGCTGGATGACCACCTCCTCCTCAGTGCCCTGGTAGATCCGGCCGCCGATGTTTGAGTACTCGCCCTCGTTATTCTCCCGCACGATGGCGAAGTCAATTTGACCGGGCCGCCAATTCCTGAGCGGCGTCTCCATACCTTCCAAGAGCCGCACGGGACGCAGATTCACGTACTGGCGGAAGGCCCGACGGATGGGGATCAGAAGCCCCCAAAGAGAAGCATGATCGGGAACGTCCGGGCGGCCGACGGCACCTAGAAAAATAGCGTCGAACCGCCGGAGCTGATCGAGCCCGTCGGTCGGCATCATTTGACCGGTTTGGACGTATCTTTCGCAGCTCCAGTCAAACTCGTGCCAGTCGAACAGTAAGCCAAAACTCCGCCCCGCGGCATCCAGTACGCGCCTGCCTTCGGGAACCACTTCTTTCCCGATACCGTCTCCGGCGATCACGGCAATGTGGAAGGTCTTCAAGGAATGTTCTATCTCTTTTTAAGTGGCCGTTGAGGGCCGGGCAGGAGCCCGCGCGTCAAACGGCTTGTTTTTTTTGCGCTCGGGCCGGAACGAATCAGCCGGGAGCTGGGCCGGTCGACTGGCCGAGCACCAGCTCCGCGCTGACAGCGTATTCTCTGCCGTGCGCAGTCGGCGATGCGGAAAACTCGTGCAGTGCATCCGCCGCCAGAGATCCAAGAAGCTCGCGGTGAATATCGACCGTCGTCAACGAGGGGTTTATGTACTCTGCCAGGCGCGTCTTGTGGAAGCCGGTTACGGACACATCCTGAGGAACTCGACATCCGGCGCTCAACAATCCCTTGAGCACACCTGCGGCGGTCAAATCGTTGACGGCCATGACGGCCGTGGGGCGCGCGGAGAGCCTCGCGATTTTCAGGCCCGCCGCGAGGCCACGCTCGAAGCGCAAGTCACCGAAGAGCACGGGGCCCGGCCGCAGTCCGAGAGCCTTCATAGAATCTTTGTACGCCCGGAGACGCATGGAATTCAATTTCGGTCCACTTCGACCGGCGACGAACGCGATGCGGCGGTGCCCAAGCGCATAGAGGTGTCGCACAATCTGCTCGATGCCGGACGCGTAGTCAATTCGCAGACGGCTCAGGTAGGCGCTGACGGGCGAGGAGCCGAGAAAGGTGACGCCGATTTTGCGGCTGGCCAACCCGCGGATCAAGCGTGCGCTGATTTCCGAGGTCATGATGGCGACCCCGCGGACTTTGTGCTCGATCATCCGTTCGGCGGCTTCCTGGGCCCTGCGCGCATCGTAATTTGTTTCGCTCAGAATTGCGTCATATCCAAGCTGGTGGGCGCGAACTTCAAAGCTCCTGATGATCTCGGGGAAGAACGGATTGGCGATGTCGGACACGATCATACCAAGCGTCCGGCGATCGTGGGAGGCCAGGTGACGAGCGTGAACGTCGGGAACATATCCGAGACGCTTTACAGCGGAGAGCACCGTGCGGCGAGTGTTCCGACCGACCTTGCCTCGGCTATTCAAGACGTTCGAGACGGTGGCCGTGGAAACGCCGGCCGCTTTGGCCACATCGCGAATGGTCAAACCCATGCGTTTTCCCTGTTTCGCGCGTACCAAGTCAGCGTGAAGAAAATGCGGCCGCAGTATAAATGAGACGAAAAAAGTTGACAAGGTACAGCCCGCGTGCTACCAGAACTACCACGCGTTTGGGGATTAAGCGGTTCATCCGCCCCTTTACAGGTTAAGCGATTTACTCCTTGATTTCAGGGGCTAAACGCACGTCGCCGGTGGGCGACGCCGCCGGGGGATGGGGCGGAGGCTTAAATTTCTCTAAACTGGGGTTTGAGTTTTTCTAGTTTGACGCGCGGATTTCACAATGGTAGTTGAGTGTGCGTCGGGTGGGGTGGTCGGGGGTGGTTCTTGAAGCGCAAACAGCGCCGCAGGCTGCGCGCATGCCGTTGTCTTGAACAAAACATCAGTGGGGACGGTTGCTCCGGTTTGCCCGGGGACCGTGTGTTCAAAGACTGAAATGCGACTCCTGGGGAAGCAGCTTGTGCGGCACAGCCCACCGTTGGTTAACCCAAAAATGCTCGGCACGACAGAAAGAGGAGGATCCATGCGCAGGATAACGGCGTTGTTGGCCGCGCTGGCGATGGTGCTGGGGCTGTCCGCCAAGATGGC
>DASPVZ010000032.1:0-16856 GCA_035622135.1 Candidatus Cybelea sp.
CACCTATGTCATCACCTTGGATGCGATTGATGCGCACAGCCAACAACTCATTGCGCGGCAGCAAGTCGAGGCAAACAACAAGGATCAAGTGGTCGCTGCCCTGGGCAAAGCAGGCTCGCAGTTGCGAAAACGGCTTGGCGAAGGTCTAAGCTCTCTCCAAAAATTCGACGCGCCCCTTGACCTTGCGACCACCAGTTCGCTCGAGGCTTTGCAAGCCTACCGCTCCGGGCTTACCCTCTACCGCTCCGGAAAGAGCCGGGAAGCCATCCCGTTTTTTGAAAGAGCTGTCGAACTCGACCCCGAGTTTTGCTCCGCCTACGACCAGCTCGGCAGAGCGCAACACAGCATAGGCCAAAGCCAGGAGGAGCGAGCCAGCTTCGCGCGAGCCTTCGAGCTCAAGGATCGCCGCCTTACCCAGGAGGAGAATTTTGAGACTACCGCGCTCTACTATTCGGCCATCACCGGCAATCTCGAAAAAGAAGCCCCTGTCGTCCTTCTGTACCGCCAAATCTACCCGCGCAGCGTGGATGCCGCCAATCTGTTGGGGATCACATATGCGCAGATGGGCAGAACGCAAGAGGCCTTGCAGGAGTTCCGATGGACTATCGCTCATTCCCCAGTGCCTTCCGCTGCATACTACTCCAATGCCAGCCAGGCTCTGATCATCCTCGGCCGCTTTGACGATGCCAAAAAACTGCTCGACCAGTGGCGCCAGCAGGGTTCCCTCACTCCGCTTCAGTTGATGTTGCGTTACCGCATCGCTTTCATCGAGCACGATACCGCCACGATGGACCGACTTGCTGGCGAAACTTCCGGCGAGTATAAGCCCTGGGTCGATCTCCAGAAGAACCTGGCATTCCTTCGCGGCGACGTCGCGACGCTTCGTTCCCTCAGCGACGCTCTGGTTAGTCGCCAGAGGAAGGCCAACCACATGGAAAATGTTGCCGAGGAGCTCGCCTACCATGCCGATGTGGAGGCATACCTTGGGAACTATGACTTAGCCCGTCGACTGTGCGCCCAGGCCGACGAAGCGGGGAATAATAGCGCTCTCGGACTCTTTGGGTGCTCGCAGGCTCTCGCGCAGGCCGCGGACACGTCCGCCGCAGAAGCACTCGCCGCGAAACTGAATGAACTCTTGCCCGAGGACACTTTCCAGCAGAAGGTCCGCCTCCCCATCACTTACTCCACCATCCAGCGAGCGCGGGGAAATCTCAGGGCCGCAGTGGACTTACTCTCGCCCGTCACGCAGTTTCCGAGTGTCGGGGTCTTCTACAATCGAGCTCGCGCCTATATGGCCGCGGGAGATCAGGCCAAGGCCGTCGCCGACTTCCAGACCGTGATTCACAACCCGGGTTGGACGGACTGGGGAGTGTTTGAGCCGCTTTCGCAACTCGGCCTGGCGCAGGCCTACGCGAAACAAGGCGACTCCGAAAACAGCCGCAAAGCCTACGATGATTTCTTTGCAACTTGGAAGGACGCAGACCCCGGTATCCCGATACTTCGTCAAGCCAAAGCCGAATACCGGAAACTCCCTACACCCGCGCCTGCTGTCGTTTCACCATCAAGGGCAAAGCGATAGCCTCGTTTCCCGTGGTACTCAACCTCGATAGAATCGCCGCCGGTCTTGCTGCCGGACAAGGAAAGCATGAGTTGCGAGTCAAAACCGCGTTTTGCGAAGCGAAAAGATGTTTGGGGCGAGTTGTCGGCTCGAGGAAGTTGGGTTACACCTCCTGCGGATAACTCCTGACTTGTCGCTTACTGTACCTATCCGCGCGAGGTACACGCATGGAATCGCGGCGTGGGGTGGTGCGGCTAGTTCAGGAAAGTGAAGCCTCGTGCCAACGAAGGAGTAGGGTGCTCACGCATGACGCGTGCCGGTCGGGGTTTGGTTACAGGCTCTAAGGGTCCCTTAGACATCGGCATGAAATCTCTTGGGGAGTTTGATCGAGCAGGGAGAGAGTATTCGGCACGGCGCATTCGATGAGCACGATGATCACAATGTAATCAAACACTCCAGGGTGTGGCATTTCTGTGTGACGAGATGTTGCTATTCTGCGTAGATGCGCACGCGCTTCCCGCTGCGCCCCTGAATATCAACGTTCATTTGGTCCAACGCTTTGCGAAAGTCCTCATCATTCATGGTGTCAAGACAGCCGAAGTCGAGCCCGTATTCATGCAGCTTATCGGCCAGGCGAATCGGTAGAAACGCCATCCAGTGCCGCCCGCCGCGGATGCCGGAGATTGGCACGCGCATGTCGATACCTTCGCGCCCGGGGCGATCAATTTGAATGCGAACGAACCGAAGCCTCGGCACCGCACCCGCGCTGTTTGTTGCGGCCGTGCCGCTAGTCGGTGGAGTCGTTGCTTCGGGCCCTGTTCCGCCGCCGGACAGTTTATCGAGCAGACGTTCCGCATCCTCTTCTGAGATTTTTCCCGCAGCCAGCATTTCGAGCACTTTTTTCGTCTCAGCAGACATGACTTCGCTCCTTATCGAATCTGTTCGCCATGATGAATCTCAACCCAGGCGTTCCAGAGCCTCATCGACCGTCAACTCGCCTCGCGCGAGCTGCTCGAGCACGTAGACATTCGGTGTGGGTGCCTCAAAGCTCCTGTCCAGTGCCGCCGCAATCGCGTTCAGCCGGTTCTTCACCGTCGGATAGCTGATGTCGAACAGGCTCTCCATCCTCTTCAGCGACCCGTGGTGCCGCACAAACGCCATCACAAACGCCTGATCGTCGAGTGACAGTTTGCCGAGCGCCGACACCTCGAAATCGCCGTCCATCCCCAACCCGCATGAAGGGCAGACAGCCTTGGAAAGCTTCATCGGCCGTTTACAATCCGGACATGTTGCCTTAGAAATATCCACAACAATCTCCAAACAACTAAATAATTACAATAATTAAATACACTTTGTCAATATAAATATTGATTTCTTTTAGCACTCGGCTAATCGTGGCGGCGGCATTCTAACTAACTTTAATTGAACAACTTACGAGGTAGAGTGGGGTGATTCACGTGGGCGAGGGCGTGGGTAGCATTCGCGGCCTGGCTCGGATGTCAGTGCAAACCTGCACTTGCCTCGGAGCTAGCAACCGCGCGTATGGCGCGGTTTCGAGGGCGCCTCCGCTTTCTTACCTCGCCTGGATCTGGACTGACGCGACGTGATTTTCCCACTCGAGCTGAATCGTTCCCGTGTTTCCGGTGGTCGTAATCGTATAGCGCAGCTTCTCAACCGGTGCTTTGGGCCTATCCATCTTCAGATCCATCCGGCCGAGGTCCATGCGGGCGTTGTAGATGTGACCGCCCTGGCCGGTTTGCCTGTTCACGATGAGTTTCCAGTTGTCGGGATCCTTCACCAGCACATACAAACTGTAAGTTCCAGCAGGCACGTAGGCACCACCGATATCTAGATCGGCGCCGGTGATGAGCGTCGTGGCCGCATTGGCGCCCGCGCGCCAGACCGGGTAGGTCCACTCCTTCGAGAGCAACCCTGCGTCGCCAAAGATTTGACGGCCGCGCACGGAAGGTGCCCCGTACTTGATAGTGATCGGCTTGCCGGCAATAGTCGCGGAAGCTTTCGCTCCGGGGCTCGCGAGTAGCAACTCAACGACGCCAATCAGAGCGACGAACATTCTGGGTGTTCTCATCAGTGATTACTGTGCCGCGCACGCACCACGTAGCGATGACCCGCCCGAGCCGCTTCGGCGTGGGTCCATTCGAGCTTCCGTTCCAAAATCCATGCCACCGCGAGTCTTCTGCCAACCCTGCAGGCAGTCCCAGAACGACTGCTCGATTTTCAGTACTCCCTGGGCATCACGAGCGCGACCGTTTCGAACGGGAATTCACTGGCCAAGACCTCGCCGACCTGCTCACGAACCGGGCAATCAGGCCGCCGCACGGCGTCCGTAAGATAGGAGATCATACGACAAATCATCCGCCGGTTTCCGCATGGCTGATCCACGTCCTCGTAAGTTGAGGATCAACATACAGATCGGGAGCGTGGGATCAGGGCAGGAAACGTGCTCCTCTATCGGCATGGTCCATCCGCCTGGCCAATACCTGCCATAAAGCGCACACTGCTTCGCGCGAAGGTGAAGTGGGCAATCCCATGATCCGGCCGAACTCATTGCTTCCGCAGGCCTGTCCATTGTCCATCGGCACGGCCCTCCACTTTCATGCGTCCCTTCGCTGAGTCTTCATCGATCCAACCAGCAAGTGTTGCTGTCACGGGCGCTTGCGTGTCAGGCCACGTTCCACTAAAAGTAAGCTCGACATAGCCATTGCGCCAGGTGCCGCTGATTGGCCGATCCTTGCCAAAGTCGCCTGACCATGCGCCTCTCAACACGTTGCCCTCGCGGCGGAGCTCCATCGTTCCTCTATATTTGCCGTAATCGGTGGCACACTCGACCGTCCAGCTTCCTGCAGCCTCACCGTTATCCGTTACAGGCTGCGACTGCGCAGGCGTTACTCGAACATTCGAGAAATACGCTTCTTCCCCGGCATAGCCCCAGAGTGCAATGCCGCCCTGCAGGAGCTCGCCTTTCAAACCATTGACGATCAGGCTTGGATTTTCCGATCCATTGACAAAGAGCTTTGCAGTCCTTCCGTGAACCTCGATCCTGACTCTGCTCCAGCGCTCAGGCTGCAGATCCGCCCAGGACTCGTAAAGCCATGGCCATTCCCTGCGGAGCTTGTACCAGTCATATCCCGGAGCGGCAACGTACTGCACGGAATGGTTCCGCATCGCCTGATCTTCGGAACGCGAGTTCCCAGGCCGAAGGTAAAACAAATCGTAGCGCGAAGCGTCCGTGCTCGTTCGAAATGCGATTCCCACAAATCCGGGCATTCGAACACCGGGCGGCGTAGTCGTCTTCAACGCAATGTCCGCCTCGATTGTCCCATCCTGAATCTGAATCCCCTTCAGAAACGCGAAGACCTCCTGACTCGACTGTTGCGTAGTGAGGCGCAGTGCCTTGTGCCCCTGATACTCCACTGTTTCCGCTTTGCCGCCGGTGATGAGCAGATCATTCGGATCGGCGAGGACGAAGCCCTGCAAGCCCGATCCCGCCTTAGAACCGGCCTGTGGATAAGCGGAGACCGCCGCAAAAGCGGCGGCCAATATGATCACAGCAATCCGCAACGATCCAGTTCCATGAGTAGTGGATGACTCCGTGTGCGCTCTCATCGGATGCAACCTCGTGCTTCACTGAGATTTCTTGTGCAGAAAAGAAAAAGCCCCGAATGACCTACCTCGATGCCAATTTATTTCGGTGTTTCGCAGGTAAAGTTGGAGGCCTCGTTCGGATCGCCAGAGCCCTTGTAGCGAGCTTCTTGTGGGTAGGGGCAGAGCGGGCGGCTGAGCTTCGCTTTGGCGTCCGGGCCGCGGCCTTCGAGCTTTGAGGCGATCAAGGCGGGCGGAGCTGTGCCCTTCTCGACCCATTGTTCGAGCGCGACATACATGTTGTGCTGCGGGTCGTTGGAGACACTGAGGCCGTTTTCGCCGAAGACGTCGGGGCCAGGGCCGCCGGCGCAATGCTGCATTCCGGGCACCATGTACAGCCGCAAGAACGAATCGGCATCCGGCTTGCCCATCTGTTGAATCACGGATTCATAGTAATTGATGCTATTGAGCGGTGAAATCGCAGCATCGCTCCAGCCGTGGTACACGATGAGCTTTCCGCCGCGCGCGTGGAACGGCTTTAGATTCGGGTCGTTGGAATTGAGAACGTTGGCGAATTTCCTGTCCGAAGTCGCGAGCGCCTCGTCGAGATTCGCCTTTTTGTAGTCCCATCCCGCGTCGTCATAGACCATGTCCGCGAAATAGCCGTAGTCGAAGGCGAAGAGAAGCGCCTTGGCGGGCACGGGACCGGTGATCCAAAGCGGCCACCCGCCTTGGCCTTCTTCGCCGCCGGGCATGAAGCCCGGGAAAATCGCTTTGCCCTTGGAATCCGTTGCTCCTCGATAGAGTTTTTTCAAGGCGATGACCTGCGCTTCAGTGAGGCACGAATCGGAATCGGCGCCTTTGCACAAAATGGTGGAAGGATCGAAGTGGCATTGACGCGGGTCATTCAAAATGCCGTCCTTGATACCGTCGTTTGCATCGCACGCAGCCAGCACGGCTTGCGCAATCGCAGGAATTTTGCTGCTGGGAATATAACTGTTGGCGTCAAACGTGGTGGCCTGCGCGTCCCACAAAGCGCTAGTAAGGAGATGCGTCCAGTAATTCGCCGGAGCCCCAGCAAGGATGCCGTCGTAATCATCGGGGAAGCGCTGCGCTTCCATCAAAGCCTGGCGGCCGCCGTTGGAACAGCTCGCAAAATACGCATGTTTCGGAGCGCCACCGTAAAAGGCCTTCGTGGTGGCTTCGCCGACGATGGTCATTTCGTGAATGGCGCGGTATCCAAAGTCGATGATCTTCTCAGGATGGCCGAGTGCCCAGGTGGCCTCGCTGCCGTTGCCTGCATGACCGGTATCGGTAGCGGCGGATGTGTAGCCCTGCGCGACGGCGAGTCCCAGTGAGCTCCAGTCTATTTCTCCGGCGAAACCGCCATTACCCTGTCCGCGGAATTTGCCATTCCAGTCGCTCTCGGGCATCCACACTTCGATCTTGATGTCCGAATCCGGGGTCGGCTTGGAGACTGCGCTGACACGGCAAAACGCGGGAAGGTGTTTGTAAAAGGCGGGATCGCCAACCAGCCAGGGAGTTGCAGACGCCGGCGGCGTAAATGCCCCGGCCGCGACAGTTTCTGCGGATGAAATTGTTGTGTGTGGAAGGGCGAGATGAGCGAGTTGTTCGCAGGACTGCGATGCAGCGTAAGCAGGGCTGGCAAACAAGCAGAGGGTGACGAAAAGCACGGCAAGCGTGAAGATGTTCACGAGGGACTCCTCTCCCGACATTACGCATTGGTTTAGACACTTATTTCGTGCATGGTACATGAAATAGACACGGGTGCGAAATCCCCAAAAGGGAGATTTCACTTGGTCGGCGGGGATGGAGCGGGAGGTCAACCGGGTCACGCGTCTGGCGCAGCAGCTTCTGTTTGGAGTGAAACCGACTGACCCGTGGTCACTCGCGCTGGCTATCCACGCGCTCGTCTCCGTAGCGCTTGTGGCCAGCTACATTCCCGCGCGACGCTGATCGCGGTTGGGAGAAACAACGCCACCCACGAGGCACAACGGCAGCGCAGTGCCTGGAATCACTGAGGGGAAATGTTTTTGGCCCAAGGTTTATCACGATTCTCTCTCAGTATTTTGTCTACTTTCGTCTTCCTCGATCTTTCCCCCTCGACCCTTCCTGATCAACAGATCGAGGATATTTCAACTCCGCAACTGAAACTTCAGCATGTTCTTGGTCACGATATCTCTTAGATCGGTGACTTCCTTGAGGTGGCCGAGGACAAAAGCCGTCAGCTCGTAAGATTGCCTGTCGACCGGCGGCCGGCTAATATCATGACCGGTCGCAACCCAAGCTACGATGCCAGTCACCAGGTTCGGGAGATCGGAATCGGTTGCTCTGTCTTCGCGCTGTGGCGAAAGATAATCGTGAACTGTTTCGGCGAACCTCGAAGTCTCGATGAGATCTAGTCCTTCTTTTGTAAGTTCCATCCCGTCTCCAAATCTTGGATTTCCGTCGAGGCCTTGGCGGCACCTCGATGCTGGGCAACAGGTGGTCGTCGACCCGCGCAACCCGCTGATTGTATCGCCAACTCCTGATTAACGCCTAACCGGACATCTCTTGGAATTGGAAAGGGACATCGTTACCTCCTGACGACGCTGATGAGCACACACTAAATCTCAGCTCAGGGCGATAGCATCCTTGATGGACTTTGGGTGGGCGAACCCTCGCCTGCTCTACAGGCGCTGTGTTCCCCGTTGCAGCTCGACGAGCAAGGGGCGAGAGAAATCTCGCCCCTCGCCGCCGATGTCCGGCTTGAAGAGTGGCTCGCCGCTAGACCTTGGCAGTTGCAAATTTCCGATACGTCGCATACTCGACGTCAAAGTTCTTGACGATGGGCGTTTGTTCCACGAATTTCGCGACGATTTTGGAAACTTCAGGATAGACTTGCCGGTGGTAGGCTTCTGCGTACTCCTTTTCCTCCCACAGGCTGATGGCGACTGCTTCATTCTTCGTTGGCGTCAGGAAGAGCAATTCCTCGAGAAAACCCTTCTGCCGCCGCAGAACCGGTAGGATCTCATTCTCGAAAACAACGGGGAATTCCTTCTCAAAATTGGGCTTCAACTGAAGGGTTACGTGACGTGCAAACATAATTTGCTCCCATCTGCGAGTGGGCGATGGCGCCGCCGCATCTAAGCCCCGGCCTACTGGCGGGTATTTCCTGCCGCCAGACAAATTCGTGAGCGCATATACGCGGAAGTTCAATCCGCCCACTCGCCCCATCTGTGCCACAGCAGAGATCCCTTTGCAGTGTCCCTAATCATGGTTCTGCGTGATGGCAGACACAGGATTCCGTTTGACAGAAGTTTGTTCCCATTCGCTTTCGCGGCCTCAGGCCCGCGCCGGCATCACACCTCGCCTGAACGCGAGTGAAGTTTCCCTTGGTTGCCTCGGATGGCCCGAAGGTGGACTTGGGACAAGGTCCGTGCCGACGACCGGATCGCGCTGCTTGCTGAACCCGAGGCCATCGAGCCTGAGTTCCGTCGGTTCTCTGCTCTCCGCAGTTCGTCTCCGAAGGTAGGGGCTGAGGCATACCTACTCGCCTTTGCCGCGGTTGCCGGTCTTAAGCTGGTTACGTTTGACCGGGGCTCCGTTCGCTGGACGCCGACTTGGGCTGGTGCGGGATGACGTAGACGCCGACGAAGCAGCTACGTTCCCCTTTGAAAATCTGGCCCCTGATGTCCTATCAGGCGATTTGGGCATCACTTCGCAGGTAGGGTCGCTGCAACATTCCGCCGCAGCAGCGAGCGGTCGTACATCGCCGCATATCCCAAATACTGCTGCTCGACCGTTCGCGGATACTCGAGCCGTACGGATTCGAATTTGCCGTCGGCACTGAATTGCGCCACAAGCAGGGAATTGATACCCGCCCAGTACGTCGGAAGATTGAGTCGCTTGTACCGAGCGATCACCGCATCGCGCAGCGCCGGATCGAAGTGAACGCCGTACTTGTCGACCAGCGCCTTGATCGCCCCGTAATCGCCTTCTGCCTTGATGCGCATCAATTCGGCTAACAGCCTCCCCACGCCCTCGCGCATGAATTGGTAATCCTTCACCTCGATGTACGCCTTGCCGTCGCGATTGAACTGTTCGATCGACCCCGGCACGCGATCGCGGATATAGTTCACGATCAACTGCCGGTCTCGCTCGTGGTCCTCCTCGATGGTGTCTCCGCGCGGTATGTGCCGCAGTTGCGTCAACGCGACCTGCGCCGCCGAATCGTACATTGCCTTCGCCACTTCCTCCTGGTTCGACACTAGCCCGAGCTCCTTCAGCTTTGGGTCCCACGCGTTCCACAACGCCATTAGGTCCGCGCGCCCTTCTTCGAGCGTCGAATAGTATTCCCGAAGGTAAGGTTCGGACCCGCCCTTCAGCCGCGCGCTCAGTCTTCCCGAACCATGGCCGATGACTTCGTGCAACGCAGTCATCAGATCTTCCGCCTCATCGCCATACTTCCGGTGGCGCTCGGCGGTTTCCGGAGTGGCGGTAAATTCCCCGAACGCTGCCTGCCCCAACACGCTATTCAGCGCGCGCGTGCTGCTCGTGAACAAAAAGTTCTTGGTCCCGTATTTTTCGTGAATGTCATTTTCGTTCGGCAGATTGTCGCCGATTGTCGACACGCTGAAATCGCCCGTTTCGGTCAGCGTCTCGATCGCCTTCACTACCGGTGGCGTAAACGACTGCCGCTTATACTGCTCGGCCCATGGCGCCTTCTGCTCGAAATAGTTCGCGTTTTGCCCCAGACGAACCATCGTTTGCGTGATCGGCTTGTTCGTCACGCAAACGAAACTTTGCGAGCTGCCCTTCGCGCTCCGCGCGTCGCGGTACACTTCAATGAACCCATTGTCGAAGTCCACGGCCGGGTTGTTTTGCACCCAATCCGCCCCGAACTGCAGCCAGTCCGCGGCATCGCCCGTCTGGTAATAGCGGATCAGGTCGCCGATCGCCTTCCTTTGCGCGGGCTCGGCGACTTGCTGTGCTCTCGCCAGATATTCGTTCGCGCGCTTGAGGAACGTGGCATAAAGCCCCGGCGGAACCTTTCCGTCCGGCGTGCCTGCGCGATACACCTCCTCGTGCATCTTGCCGTCCTTGCCTTTCACCACGCGCGAATTCAGGGGATGCGTGTCATGGAAGCCGTTCAGGTCCGCAAGCGTAACGCCCTCATAGTATGTATTCGAACTTGCCTGGATGATGTCCTGCCCGCCGCGCGGGCTTTTCGCCGTCAGCATGGGATCGAAGTTCGGATCGAACAGCGATGCGCGCAGCTGCTCGAGTTCACGATCGAGTTCCGCGGGCGTGGTTAGCGCTGGCAAGTCGCCGGATTTCGTCGCGAACGCGCCGTCCTTCTGCGCCGCCAGTGCCGTTTGCTTCAGCTCTTCAAACGTGAACGCAGGCGTGAATTTTTGCGATGTGGTCTCGTTGTGATTCCCGAGGTTGGCCCAGAAGAGCTTCGTGAACTCGGCGATCTTCGTCACCGCGGGAGCATCGGCATTCGAGTGCGCCAGGATGCCTTCGAGCAGCCGCTTCTGCCGCAGCCCGAATCGCGAGAACTGGTCGTACGCAATCGGGTCGATGGCGATCGATGCTTCTGCTAGCCAGTACGCAAGCTGCTTCTGCCGCGCATCGAGCGGCTCGAAGCTGCTCGCCTCCACGCGCACAAACCCAGTGTCGCCGACACGCTCGACCAGCGCACTTTGCTCCGTCGCTTGCCCGGAAGCCGTCGCGCCGCACAGTAATACAAATGCTCCGGCGCAAAATAAAGGAATGAACGCACCGATTCGCTTGATCATGTTCGCTCCTGTCACGCGGAGTATGAACGCCCTCCCTGCGCCCCTGCAACTCGCGGAACGCCACCCTCGACGGTGAGATCGTTTGTCTGGATTCGGAAGGACACAGCATTTTCAATGACGTGCTCTCCGGTTGGGTTTTTCATGAAGCAACAAAGCGAAGAACGACTGCTCCTCACGGAAGCGGCCCCAGCGTTTTCCGTTGAGCTTCGGCGACTTCTCGAAGAGCAGGGCGAATCCGAATTGGCTGCACAGGTGCGAACGAAATTTCCCGCTTCCATTACGGTCTTCACTCCTTAGTTAGAAATCCGTACAGTCTGGACGCAAGTACTATTGCCGAAATCAAAGCCCGGATCTAGCTTTGAGTCAACCAAATCCGTCGCTGGCCAAGGAGCCGAACGGTGCAGAAACTTCGGAGGCAACGGCGGAGTAGGCGGCTGCCTTTGTCCATTCCGGTGCGTGTTTACGGACGCACCACTGAAAACCGACCATTCCGCGACGTTACCGAGACAAACACGGTGAGCGTTCATGGTGGACTGCTGACGTTGGCTGCGAAGGTACAGCGGGGCCAAACCGTGCTGCTAGTCAACGCGATAACGGAAGAAGAGCGCGAGTGCCGTGTTGTGTACGTCGAATCAAAACTGTGGGGGAAAAGAAAGATAGGCGTCGAATTCACAAATAACAGCGGCGACTTCTGGCATGTCTACCCTTCTTTGATTCATTCGAAGTAATCCTGGGAACAAACGCCGCACCTGACGCGTGCCACTTTGCCCGAAGTTGGACTGAAAGTCCTGCCGGCTCAAACGGTCGATGCAACACTTGCCTGAAGTTTACTCGCGGGAGTTTCGAGGCCTAGCGTTTTTCTCGGTCGTTGGTTCAAGCGCAGCCAGACTTGGTCGAGCTGCGTTTGAGAGTAGGTGGACACGCCTTGATCTCTTCACTTCGCGCGAGGCCTGACCTTGGAGATCCGAGTGCAGTAGAGCACGCAAAACGCTGGGCGAACTTGAAATCAGCAACATAGCAGCTGTTGTCGCCTCCAGTGTTCTGCCATAACTCTCCGTCATGTTTCGTTTCAGTAGTCTCTGCTTCGGAACGCTGGTTCGCCTCTTTCGCTCGCACCAAAGTCTCCTCCTTAGTTTTGGGCGCGGATGGCGCCGTTTGAGCACGACAAGCTGTTGACGAAGTGCCAGATTCTCGAACCATTGGCGGCGTCCACCACCGTTTGTCGCGAGCGCCCTCAAATGCTAAAAGCCGGCCCAGTCATTGCCCTCAAATGCGGCCGGGCGGTATGCTACCAGTCTGATCTGGAGTCCAAGAATGGAGACCCCGGTTCAAAACCCAACTTCGTCATGCTAAGTCGTTGAATCTAAACGGGCGGAAAGCGTAATGATGAGAACTCCGGAGTGAACATGACCGAGGCGGTAAAGAATGCAGTTGCGGCAGAGCCGATCACCGACGAGCAGGTGGCACAATGGCGCAAGGACACCCCGGGCTGCGCCAACCGGATCCATCTGGATAACGCGGGCTCCGGGCTGATGCCGCAAGCCGTGCTGAACGCTATCACCGGCCACTTGAATCGCGAAGCCAACTTTGGCGGCTACGAAAGCGCGGATGAAGCCGCGCCCTCGATTGCCGAAAGTTATGCAAGCGTGGCCCGCCTAATTGGGGCGCAAACGCACAACATTGCCGTCGTGGAGAATTCTACGGTGGCATTCTTTCAGGCGCTCTCTGCATTCGATTTTCAGCCCGGCGACGTAATCGTTACCACGCGCAATGATTACATATCTAACCAGCTCGCTTACCTGTCATTGGCGCAGCGCCGCGGTGTTCAGGTGGCGCGCGCCGCCGACCTGCCGAGCGGAGGCGTAGATCCGCAATCCGTACGCGAGTTGCTGCGCAAACCTCGTGCACGCCTACTTGCTGTCACATGGGTGCCGACGAATTCGGGGTTGATACAGCCGGTGGAGACGCTCGGGGAAATTGCGGAATCCGCCGGAGTGCCGTACCTGATCGATGCGTGCCAGGCTGCTGGAGAAATAGCGATGGATGTCGCGAAACTTCGCTGCGATTTCCTTTCGGCTGCCGCGCGAAAATTCTTGCGAGGGCCGCGAGGATTAGGTTTCCTGTACGTTTCGGATCGCGCTCTAAAACGGGGGGACTATCCCCTCTATATCGACATGCGGGGCGCAAGTTGGGTTTCTCCGGATTCATTTGAGCCAGTGCCGGACGCGCGGCGTTTCGAGAACTGGGAATTTCCTTACAGCCTGGTGCTTGGACTGGGCGAGGCGGCACGGTACGCAGCGGCGGCAGGCGTCGAACGTTGCGGGCGGTGTGCGCGAGAACTCGCCGCAACGCTTCGACGCAAATTGAAGCAGCTGCCTGGGTTCCGCGTACTCGATCGAGGACAGGAACTGGCCGCCATCGTAACGGTGGAGATCAAAGGCTGGCACGCGCTCGATGTAGTTAGCATTTTGCGGCAGCAGGGTATCAATACATCCGCCTCGCGGCGCGCATTTGCAGTGATCGATATGGACGAGAAAGCCGCCGCGTCCGCTGTGCGCTTCTCGCCCCACTATTACAACACCGAGGCCGAGATCGACGCCGCTGTCGAAGCAGTGAAGGCGTTACCCGCAAAAGCTTCACTACGGTCGCGAGCAGATGCCGTCTGACACGCATAGATGGAGTTTTCGGTAGGGACAGCCTAAGGGATCGTGTACTTCACAACCCTGGTACCGTAAAAATGTTCCCCAGGAGGCCCCATGGCCGAATCGAGAGTTCCAATTCCGCTTACCGCCGCTCGTGCCGAGCGGATTTTTCCAACCTTGACCGAGGCTCAGATGCAGCGCCTCGCTTCTCACGGAAGGCCCCGGTCCGTTCGCGCGGGCGAGGTATTGGTAGAACTCGGAGACAAAGACATACCGGTTTTCCTTGTCATCTCGGGTGAACTGGAAGTCGTGCGGCCTTCACTTACTACGCAGGAAACATTGATCCGCGTCGTTGGGCCGGGACAATTCACAGGCGAAATCAACACGCTTTCCGGCCGTCGCGCTTTCGCTCGTATTCGTGCTCGCCAGAATTCGGAGGTCGTCCAAATCCCGCGCGCGAGCCTTCTTGCGGTGGTACAGACGGACGCAGAGCTGAGCGACATCGTGATGGGTGCGTTCATTTCGCGGCGCGTTGAGTTGCTGGCACAGGGTCTAGGAGACGCCACGCTGGTAGGCTCCAGCCATTCGGCCGACACGCTGCGCATCAAAGAATTCCTGACGCGCAATGGACACCCATACACGTACATCGACTTGGAACGCGATGCCGACGTCGAAAGCGTCCTTGCTCATTTCGGCGTCTCCGCCACTGACACTCCAGTACTGATCTGTCGCGGCCATACGGTTCTGCGTGATCCCACGAATCGCGAGATTGCGAATTGTCTTGGGTTCAACGAGGCAGTGGATGAGAATCGAGTACGCGATCTGGTTATCATCGGCGCAGGCCCGGCGGGCCTGGCAGCAGCCGTGTACGGCGCATCCGAAGGCCTTGATGCTTTGCTGCTTGAGACCTTCTCGCCCGGAGGACAGGCCGGCGCCAGCTCAAGGATCGAGAACTACCTGGGTTTTCCAACCGGAATTTCGGGGAACGAGCTGGCCGGTCGCGCCTATACGCAGGCGCAGAAGTTTGGTGCACAGATGCTTCTGACGGCCGGCACCCGCCTGACCTGTGATCGTCGGCCTTACGTCGTCGAGTTAGAAGGGGGCGCCAGAATCCCGGCGCGAACGGTTGTTATCGCTACCGGAGCCAAGTACCGCAAACTGCCGATCAAAAATCTGTCCCGCTTCGAAGGCGCTGGCGTCTATTACGGCGCAACCTTTATTGAGGCACAGCTCTGCAGCGGCGAAGACCTAATCGTGGTCGGCGGCGGAAATTCCGCAGGACAGGCGGCTGTATTTCTCGCCCAGAGCACCAGCCACGTTTACATGCTCGTCAGAGGCTCGGGCCTGGCGGAAACGATGTCGAAATACCTGATCCGTCGGATCGAACAGACCCCCAATATAACCCTCGTCACACATACCGCGCTTGCTGATCTCGAGGGCGAGAGCCACCTGGAACGAGTCACATGGAGAAACGATCAGACCGGTAAAACCGAGAACAGGAGCATTGCGCACGTATTTGTCATGACCGGAGCCGACCCGAATACAGACTGGCTCGGCAGCTGCGTCGTGCTCGATGGCAAAGGCTTCATCAAGACCGGTCCCGATTTGACCGCCGAGGAACTGCAGGACGCGCACTGGCCGCTCGCCCGCCGACCATACCTGCTGGAGACAACATTGCCGGGAGTTTTTGCTGCCGGAGACGTGCGCGGCGGTAATGTAAAGCGTGTTGCCTCGGCTGTAGGCGAAGGATCGATCGCGATCTCCTTCGTACATCAAGTATTAAAGGAATAGCGGTCGCCCCCAGCCATTTTGCGGAGGCGATCATTCGCGAAATACTGAGCCTGCCCTTCTTCGATAGCCTGCAGAACGAGACCGGCCACGAATTCAGGCTTGTCGCCATCGGCGTAATCGGCGGACGGTCCGCCGTAGCCCGGCTTCCCCATCCTGTTCTTGCCGAAGTTTGTCGCCGTGATAAACGGGTAGATTTCACTAACGACGATGCGGTCCTTTTCCAGCTCGGCGCGTGCCGCGAGACTGAAGCCAAGAAGCGCACGTTTCGAAGCCGAGTAAACGCTGTATTGGGGAATCGTCATGAACGCAATCCCGGAATTGATGTTCACGATGCTTCCGCCGCCTTGGGCTCGCATCACGGGAATCACTGCCTGCATCGCGATGATCGGCCCCAAGACATTGAGATGGAAGATTTCGTCAAAAATCTCGGACTCGATCTCCTCTATGGAAGCCGCATAGCCGCGCCCGGCGTTATTTACGAGCCCGTCGATGCGGCCGTAATGCTGGTAAACGGCGCGCACAGCTCCCCGCACACGGTCAAACTTCGTCATGTCTGCCGTGACAGGCAAGCTGCCCGGAAGCTGTTGCGACAACTTTTGCAGCGCATCGCCACTGCGGGCCAAGAGGGCGACTTTGGCGCCGCGATCAGACAGAGCCATCGCCGTCGCGAGGCCGATCCCCGACGAAGCGCCCGTGACAATGAATACGTGATCTTTGATTTGCATGGTTGCTGCTCCTAACTCAGCGTTTACCCGGCATCCGGCGACCCGCGCCGATCTACTCTTTTTCAGTTCGGCCAGTCTCCGTCAATCAACGAGATGCGCGTACCGGCGCAGCGGATACGCTATCCGCAGGGGGCTCCGAGTAGCGCATTTGTTCGAGGTCAGCAATCAGTCCCGGTCCAGTTGGGCGCCATCCTAGCCGTGCTTGCGTTTGCACGCTTGAACCGATCAGGTCGCGGCCAACGAACATTCCCAGCCAACCGAAATGGGCTGCCGCTTCCTCGGGGGATTTGGACACGACTGGCACCTTCAGGCCGTGGCCGATGGCCTCGGCGATTTCCCGGACGGGCACGCCCTCTTCAGCGACCACATGATACCTGGCGCCTGCTTCCTGCTTCTCGAGCGCCAGCCTGTAGAGGCGGGCAGCGTCGAGGACGTGCACGGCCGCCCAACGGTTGAGTCCGTCGGCCACATAGGCTGAGACCCCCTTCTCGCGAGCCAGCGCGATGCGACGCGATGTTTGCTCAGGTGTCGTCAGCGGATTTATTTGATTGGCCGCGAGCCAATGATCAGGATATCGACAAGTCTCCTAGCGCTTTGCTGCCAGTCGGGGCTGGACGACATGAAAGCGACGCCGACAAGCGCTTTGAGTAGGTCGACTGGGTCCACGTCTTCACGTACGTCGCCGCTCTGGATGGCGCGTTTCACTAATGCGCGAATCGCCTCATGAATTCGA
>DASPVZ010000033.1:0-121940 GCA_035622135.1 Candidatus Cybelea sp.
GCCGGCTTGCCCGATCAGCTCTTCCACCTGCGTTTGCATCTGGGCCCACACTTCGGCCATCGGCAACGGCACCCGCACCATCAACTCTTGCCCTCCGATGACCTCGAACTTCTGATTGGACTTGCGGCCTTTCCTCTGATACTCCTTTCTCACGGCGGCTCTCTCCTTTCAAAGGGATTCGCAACCCGAACTCTATCCGAGTTCGGGCGAGAGCCGCTGCTTCTTTTCCTCAGGTTTCAACTAAAGGCGGGGCATCCTCTTCGACACAACTTCATTCCTCGTAACTGGAGGGTTGTGCCGTACTGGGATATTCGCCTGGGCATGGGGGACATTAACGCAAAGGGACCCGATGGCGTACGCTTTGCGCAAGGGCAGGACTTTGCGTTTACAGCCAATATGGGCGCTGGAGCGCGATATAACTTCAACTCTCGCTATTCAATTTCGGCCGGTTTGAATTACATGCATATCTCAAATGCCGGTTTGTCGGAGCCGAAGGTTCCGAACTATGGGATCAATGTTTACGGGCCCATGTTTGGGATCGACATCCAGCTACCCAGCCGTCACCGACACTCTGAGTAGAAACATACAGAGTCGAGATGCTGTGCTCGGCCGATTGTGAGTTCGATTCTTGCCTGAAATCTTCCGGTTCGAACGGTAGCCCCGCAGCACTTCGGGCCTTTCTGGACCTCTTTGCTCTCGGGAGCCAGAACGAACGGTTCATGGCAATGGCCTGCAGACGATTCACAACTTGCGTGCGCATCTGCACGAGCCGACGCCAAAGCCAAGCAGTTGTCGAAGGTCACGATTCGCCTGATCTGCCATCCATACATGCGGACGCGATCTTCCAGCATCAATCGAACTTCGGAGCGATGCCGGAACCATCGCTCGCTACCTCAACTGCGAGGACAGTCTCGCGAAGCTGATGGAGTATTACGCTTAGCAAAGGCGCTGATCTATCGATGATCCCGTAGATTCGCGCAACTGCGGATCAATGCGGTCCATGGCCCTTTTTCGTTTGTTGTCTCGCCCGCCAGACACAGGCGAACGATACCGGAGAGAGAGAGCCCACCTCGAGCCGGAGCCTCTCTCTGTCAAACCTGACAGTATTCTCGGGTTCTCCCAGGTTTATACAAGAAGGTATGTGGCTTCGAAAAGCGACCGCCTCAGTGCTCACCGGAACGATTTGGTTGTGGAGCCTTATGATTCCGCCGAACGTCGCGTACGGGCAGAATGCTCTGCCCACGCCAGATCAGCTGGATCAGCTCCTCGCACCGGTCGCCCTCTATCCCGACGCTCTACTGGCGCAGGTCTGCGCAGCTTCAACGGATCCTCAGCAAATACTCGATGCTGACAACTGGCTGAATCAAAATCTCAGTTTGACTGGGCAAGCGCGCACCGACGCAGCGCAGCAACAGGGATTTGACCCAGCTTTCATCGCGCTCGTGAACTTTCCGCAGGTGCTGGACATGATGGCCCAACACATCAACGACTACGCTGCAATAGGCCAGGCATTCACCGCGGACCAAGGGACGGTCATGGCTTCCGTCCAGCGTCTGCGGCAACAGGCTTATGCCTCTGGAGCGCTCGAGAGCAATCAGTACCAGAACGTCCAAGTGCAGACGCAAGGCGCGTCGCAGGTCGTCGTCATCCAGCCCGCGAGTCCACAGGTGGTCTACGTTCCGCAGTACAATCCCACAGTTGTCTACGCTGCGCCCAGCACGGGCGCCATAGTAGCCGCTTCCCTGCTCAGCTTCGGGGCAGGAATAGCACTCGGCGCCTGGATCAGCGGAAATTCCCATCCTTGGGGATGGGGGGGATGGGGTTGGAACTGGAGCAGAAATACGGTCATCGTCCATAACAACTACTGGGTCGTGAACAATCGATACCGTCCGCCCTATCCGACATATCGCTACCGTCCCCCGGTTTACAATCGGCCCGTTTACGCCCGGCCGCCAAGCAACTGGAACAACCGGCCCTATTATCGCCCAGTGTCTGGCGCGAGGCCTCCTGCGCCAGGTTCTCGGCCACCCTATCGTCCGCCTGCCGGAGCGAACCCAGGCTATCGTCCGCCGAGCAACGGGGGGAAGCCCCCTGTAACGAACCCTGGTAATCGTCCCAGCAATCCGCCACCGAATCCCGCGAAGCCTCCGACAAACCGCCCGAATCCACAACCGCCGCCACAGCCGAAGCCCTCCTCTAAGCCGGCAACGCATCCGACGAAGCCGTCAACAAACCGTCCGAATCCAAAGCGGCCACCGCAACCGAAGCCCTCCTCTAAGCCGGCAACGCATCCGACGGCGGGCACAAAACGACCCAGTCAGAAGCCTCAGCACAACAATCAGCAAGGATCAACGCGGGTAGCGAGCAGCGCACACGCACTCTGAAGGCGGAAGGCTCAGCGAGTCATCGACTCGACGGAGCGCCGCTACGGACCTTTATCAGTGCGAATCCCGGGCCACGCGCGCGCCGCTCGAACCAACCAGGAAATCAAGGTCGGCACCCTTGTCGGCTTGCATCACGTGCTCGACATACAGTCGTTCCCACCCGCGCCTTGGCAGCGCAGGCGGGGTCCACTGCGCCCGTCGCTCGGCCAGGGCAGTTTCGCCGACCTCTAGAGCCAACTTTCGCTTGGGCACGTCCAGGCTGACCATATCGCCGGTGCGCACGAGTGCGAGTGGCCCGCCCGTCGCAGCTTCCGGAGAAGCGTGCAGAACGATGGTGCCGTAGGCCGTGCCACTCATGCGCGCATCCGAAATGCGAACCATGTCCGTAACACCCTTGCGCAACACCTTCGGCGGTAGCGGCATGTTGCCCACCTCGGCCATCCCCGGGTAGCCGCGCGGCCCACAATTCTTCAGCACCATCACGGAATGCTCGTCGATATCGAGCGATTCGTCGTTAATGCGCGCGCGAAAATCCTCGATATTCTCGAAGACGAGTGCCCGCCCGCGATGCTGCAGCAAGCTCGGACTCGCCGCCGAAATTTTGATCACCGCGCCGTCCGGCGCGAGATTGCCGCGCAACACGGCAATCCCCCCTTCCCGCTTAAACGGTTTCGCGAATGTGTGGATTACCTCGCGATTCCAGCAGGGCGCCTCGCGCACATTCTCCCAAACCGAACGGCCGTTGACAGTCAGTGCGTCGCGTTCGAGGACCTGCGCCTCCCCCAGTTCGCGCATGACGGCCGCAACTCCGCCGGCATAATAAAAGTCCTCCATCAGATAGGACCCCGACGGCTGCATGTTCACAAGACACGGCAAACCCGAGCCCAGCCGTTCCCAATCTTGGAGGCTTAGGGGTACGCCGATGCGCCCTGCCAGGGCGATCGAATGAATCACAGCGTTGGTCGAGCCGCCGATCGCGGCATTCACCCGAATCGAATTCTCGAATGCGGGGCGCGTCAGAACACGCGACATCCGCAAATCTTCGCGCACCATCTCGACGATGCGCCGGCCGGTCATTTGTGCGAGCGTGAAACGCCGGGCGTCGACGGCCGGTATGGCGGCATTGCCCGGCAGACTCAACCCTAGCGACTCGACCATGCTCGCCATGGTCGACGCGGTTCCCATGGTCATGCAGGTCCCCTTGGACCGGTTCATGCAGCTTTCCGCCTCCAGGAATTCCTCGAGCTTCATTTCGCCGCTACGAACCCGTTCCGACATTTGCCACACGCCGGTTCCTGACCCTAGGTCGCGTCCCTGAAACTTCCCGGAGAGCTTCGGTCCGCCGGATAGGCCGATGGTCGGCAGGTCGCAGGACGCCGCACCCATCAACAAAGATGGCGTCGTTTTGTCACAACCCATCAGCAGCACAACACCATCGATCGGATTCGCGCGAATGGATTCCTCGACGTCCATGCTTGCCAGATTGCGAAAGAGCATCGCCGTAGGGCGCAACTGCGTTTCGCCGAGCGACATCACTGGAAATTCAAGTGGAAACCCTCCCGCTTCCCACACGCCGCGCTTCACCCAGTCGGCCAGTTCACGAAAATGCGAGTTGCAGGGCGTCAACTCCGACCAGGTGTTGCAAACACCGATGATCGGACGCCCCTCGAACAAATCCGGCGGGTAGCCCTCACTTTTCATCCAGCTTCGGTACACGAATCCCTCGCGATCCTGCCGCGCGTACCACTCTTGGCTCCGCAGCTTCTTCATGGCCCGCCTCCCTTCTTGCCGCCTTCCCTCGCCCAGCGTGCAGTTGTCGCCAGCGAAACGCCCGATCATAGCGCGTCCGTGAACCCAAAACGAAGATGAACCCTGACCGTGAACGGGCCCGGTCCCGCAGGTAGATGGCGAGCGGCCTACTCGGGCGGCAATTTCAGATGATTTTCATTTTCCCGGCGTTAGGATGCGCGTCCGGAAATGCCGCGTAAACGTTCCCCAAGAATCCGAGCCGAGCGTCCCGGGGCGGTCGCCGAAACCGTTGCGATCGGCTCGATGTCCGCAGCTGAGGCTTTGAGCTTCTTGCGCGAGACACGTGGTCGCGACAAATGGACCGCAGGAGATATGGCGAAGAGTCTGAAGATTAGCGCGTCGGACGCCCATCGCGTCCTGGCCATCCTCGAACTCCAGGGCTACGTCAAATCCGTGGAAGCCGACCAGTGGTCGACCACCTCAGCTGGCGAGCAGGTCTGCGGATCCAAAACTCCTCGCTACACGCCGGAGCGAGTCGAGCAAGCGCTGAGCGATCTGCGCCGCCGGATCGCTCGGGTCAACAGCACCGTGAGCGCTCCATATCGAATCGCCGAAGCCGTCGCTTTCGGCGACTTCCTGCGGTGCGAAGGGCGAGTTCAGGCGGCCGAAGCCGGCATCCAGTTGATGCGCCGAACGGTCGACAGCGCCCGTTTGGAGTCCGCCGAAGAACACGAGCCGCAGCGTGTCTTTCTGAAGCGACTCGAGGGCAGAGCTGCACTCGTACGCCTCAGACCATACGAAGCGTGGATGAGCGAGCGAACCCATCGCGATCTGCTCTAGGGCGCCAAATCGGCCGAAGGACGGCCACAGGGCCTGCCCCTTTCCCGCCGAACTACTAGATCGACCTCCTCCCCGTCTCGCCTACGGCGTCGATCTCCCCCCTCGCCCGGATGCTTGCTGAGATGCTTGCGCACAGCGAACCTTGCAGACTTCGCGGTCTGGCCCCGATTCTCTACCAACCGATCGGCCTGTGCGATCAGCGCACAACAGGGAACTCGCGCGTCGATCCGTGCGTATTACGAGGTCAGGGGCAACGGGAGGAGCGATGGAGAATCTCCATGGCCAGTTGAAGCAGGTGATGCGCAGACTGGGGCGCGCGCCGATGTTCACGGTGGTTACGCTGATCACGCTGGCGGCCGGAATCGGAGCCAACACGGCTGTTTTCACCGTTATTGAAGGGGTGCTGCTGAAGCCGTTGCCCTATCCGGAGCCAAGCCGGCTGGTGGGCGTTTGGCACACGGCTCCCTCCTTCAACATTCCCGAGCTGAACATGGCGCCTGCGAACTATTTCGTCTATCGCGAGCAGAACCGCACGTTCCAAGACCTCGGCTTATATGAGGGCGATTCGGTCAGCGTGACGGGGGGCGCAGAACCCGAACACGTCTCCGCCATCGATGTCACGGACGCCACTTTGCCCATTCTGGGTGTGGCGCCGATGCTCGGGCGCTTGTTCGATCGCACGGACACGTCGCCTGAGAGTCCCGACACCGTGATCCTCACCTACGGCTATTGGCAGCGTAGATTCGGGTCCGACCGCTCGATTGTTGGTCGCAGCATGGTCACTGATGGCAAGTCACACACAATCATCGGTGTGATGCCACAGACATTTCATTTCCTCGACTGGCAGGATCCGGCGCTGATTCTCCCGGTTCGGCTCGACCGCAACAAGACTTATCTCGGCCAGTTCAACTATGAAGGCGTGGCTCGGCTCAAGCCCGGTGTAACCCTTGCACAAGCGAACGCCGACGTCGAGCGCATGCTTCCGATGGTCTGGTCCAGCTTCCCGGCTCCGCCGGGGTTCAGCGTGGACCTGTTCAAGCAGGCGCATCTCGGGGCGAACGTGCGGCCGTTGATGCGCGACGTGGTTGGGGACATCGGGACGCTGTTGTGGATTCTGATGGGCAGCATCGGAATGGTCTTGCTCATCGCTTGCGCCAACGTGGCCAATTTGCTGCTCGTTCGCACAGAGGGACGCCAGCAGGAACTTTCCATTCGCGCCGCCCTGGGCGCTAGCTGGCGACAGATCGCCGGCGAACTCCTGCTTGAAAGCGTTGTGCTCGGGCTGCTGGGCAGCGTCCTGGGGCTGGCCCTGGCCTATGGCGGGTTGCGTCTTCTGGTGGCCGCGGCGCCAGCAGGGCTTCCGCGGCTCAAGGACATCGGGATCGACGTGCCGGTGCTCGCCTTCACGCTGGCTGTATCGCTGGTCGCCGGAATGCTGTTCGGATCGATTCCGGTGCTGAAATATGCGGGCGTGCGCATGGGAACCGGATTGCGCGAGGGGCGAACGCTCAGCCAGAGCCGCGAGCGGCACCGTGCGCGGAACACGCTCGTCGTCGTGCAAGTCGGCCTCGCGTCCGTGCTGCTGATCTGTTCGGGGCTGATGATACGCACCTTCCGCCGCTTGACGCAGGTCGATCCGGGCTTCAGGCAACCGAAGGACGTGCAAACCTTCCGCCTCGGCATACCGGACACTGAGGTCAAGGATGAGGAGCCGGTTGTCCGCATGGAAGAAGCGATTCTCCGAAAGATCGCGCCCATTCCCGGAGTATCCTCGGTGGCGATCAGCACGTCGGTTCCGATGGATGACAACAAGTGGACCGACGTTCTGTTCGCAAACGACAAGCGTTACGCGGAAGGCCAGCTTCCTCCGTTGCGCCGGTTCAAATTCGTTTCGCCCGGATTTTTCGACACCTTGGGCATTCCCTTGATTGCCGGACGCGATTTTACGTGGGCGGAGACTTATGCGAGACAACCGGTGGCAATCATTTCCGAGAACTTCGCGAAGGAGTATTGGGGGACCCCTGCGAGCGCGCTCGGGAAACAGATCCGCGTCAGCAGCAAGGATGACTGGCGGCAGATCATCGGCGTCGTCGGCGACATTCGCGACGACGGCGTCAGCAAGATCGTGCCGAGCGTCGTGTATTGGCCGCTTTTCCTCGCCCGTTTCGAGAGCCAGTCGAGTGACGTGCGCAGGTATGTGGCCTTCCTGATCCGTACTCCGCGCGCAGGGTCGCAGAGCCTCATGAAGGACGTGCGGCAGGCGGTCTGGTCGGTCGATGCAAACCTTCCGCTGGCGGAGGTGCGCACGGTCGACTACTACTACGGTCAATCGATTGCCAGGACCTCGTTCACGCTCGTGATGCTGGCCATCGCCGGCGGGATGGCGCTGCTGCTCGGCGTGGTCGGACTGTACGGTGTAATCGCCTATTCCGTGTCACAGAGAACACGCGAGATCGGGATTCGCATCGCGCTCGGGGCCCAGCAAAGCGAGCTGATCAGGATGTTCGTTCGCCAGGGCTTGCTGCTTGCCGCCGTGGGCATGGGCTGTGGGCTGGTGGTGGCTGGGGCGGCCATGCGCCTGATGACTTCCCTGCTCTTCCACGTCAGCCCCGTTGATCCGCTAACCTACGTCGCGGTTTGCGCCGGGCTTGCCGCGGCGGCTACGCTGGCCAGCTACGTACCCTCGCGGCGAGCGGCGGTTGTCGATCCGGTTGAGGCGCTCCGGAGCGAGTAACACAATCGACGGTCGACGCTGTCGATGTTCCTGGTTCGATGCCCTCGACGCGCTCGAAACGAATTCCGAGTTTCTCGACCGTCACTGCCGCGCTTACCTACGTTCAACACAAACCACCGCGCATTCCCAGAGATGGTGGGGACAGGGTAGTACGCTCGCCCGGCTGCAGCGCTGGACTCGCACCGAAATCGAAGGTAGTCTGTCGCGCGTCGATCGGAGACGTGCGCTCAAGGAGGCTGCATATGACGGAAGTTCCTCGCTCGATTCGGCCGACAGTTGTTCTCTCCGCTTTGCTCACAGCGTGCATCGCCGCGCCCGCCACGTGGTCCCAGGAGGGCGCAGCGAACAGGCCGCGCACACCCACCCAGGCCGTTCTCGCCAATTGGAACGACGTGGGAAACCGGCTGATCACCATGGCTCAGGATTGGCCGGCTGATAAATACGGATATCGAACGAATGCGCAAGTGCGCACCTTTCAGCAGGTGCTGCTGCATGTGGCCGGCTCGAACTATGATTTGCTGAACGGGCTCGAGGGCAAGAAGGTCGGCGACGGGCGCAACGATCCGTCCGCCAGCGATTACAAAACGAAGGACCAGACGGTTGCCTTCTTGAAGAAATCGGTGGCCGACGGTGCCGCCGAGCTCGGCAGGGAGGGCGACGCGGGAGTAACGAAGAACTTGTACCTGTGGATCGGGTACACCGAGCACATGGGCGAGCATTATGGCCAGCTCGTGGCCTATTATCGGAATAACGGTGTAGTTCCCCCGGAATCGCGCCCGAAGAAATGACCAAGGAGCCAAAGAACAAGTGGGAAGACGCGCAAGGTTCGTTCCCGCGATTTTGCTCGGATCAGCAATGACCTTCATCGTTGTGGCAGGTGCCGGCGGGCAGGACCGTTCGCAAGGACGGTCGATGGTCATCAGCCGCGGCGGAATCGTGGCGGCGGAGAGCCCGCTCGCGGCGCAGGCCGGCGCGGGCGTTCTTGCCCGGGGCGGCAATGCCGTGGACGCGATCGTGACCACGAACGCGGTCATGGGCGTCGTCGAACCGATGATGAACGGCATCGGCGGCGACCTTTTCGCGATCGTTTACGACGCCAAATCGGGAAGGCTTTATGGACTGAACGCCAGCGGCTGGGCACCGGAGAAATTGACCATCGGATATCTGAAGCGGAAAGGTCTCACTGCCATGCCGCAAGAGGGAATCGACTCGGTGACGGTGCCGGGCGCCGTCGACGGTTGGTCAAAACTGCTTTCTCGTTTCGGCACAAAGAAGCTCCCTGAGCTTCTCGGGCCGGCGATTCATTACGCCCGGGAGGGGTTCCCCGTCGCCGAATGGGATGCGACTTACTGGAAGGAGGCGGAAGGGTTTCTCGGCAAGGACAAGAACCTGTCGGCCACCTACCTGATCGACGGCCACGCCCCCCAGGTAGGCGAGGTATTCCGCAATCCGGCTCTGGCCCTCTCGCTCGAAGCCCTTGCGTCCGGCGGGCGCGACGCGTATTACAAAGGAGAGATCGCCTCGCGAATCGTCGGATTCTCATCGAAGCTCGGCGGAACCATGACCGCCGAGGATCTCGCCGATTACTCGAGCGAATGGGTCGAGCCGATTTCGACCACCTATCATGGGTGGACCGTCTACGAAATCCCGCCCAACGGCCAAGGTATCGCCGCTTTGGTGATGCTGAATATCATGGAGCAGTTTCCCCTCTCGCAGTTCGGGCACAATTCCGTCGACGCGCTGCACGCGATGATCGAGGCGAAGAAGCTGGCCTACGCGGATATGCACCGCTATGTCGCCGACCCGAGATTCAGCAAGGTGCCGGTCGATGGCATGCTGGCGAAGGATTATGCCGCGCAGCGAGCCAAGCTGATCGATATGGCCAAGGCAAATTGCGATGTCTCGCCGGGCGAACCGCAGTTTCCCACCACCGGCGATACGACCTACCTCGCCGCCGTGGATCGCGAAGGAAATATGGTTTCGCTCATCCAGAGCAATTACGCCGAGTTTGGGGCCAGGCTCGTTCCTGACGGTGCGGGTTTCGCCTTGCAAGATCGGGGCGGATTGTTCAGCCTCGATCCAGCTTCGCCCAATGCGCTAGCGGGACGCAAGCGGCCGCTGCACACGATTATTCCGGGCTTCCTCGTCCGCGGAGACGAACGGGTCGCTTTCGGGATTATGGGTGGATTCAACCAAGCGCAAGCACACGCGCAATTTATCTCGAACGTGGTCGATTTCGGGATGAACATTCAAGCTGCCATGGAAGCGGCGCGGTTCTCCAAATTGACGTTTAGCGGATGCGATGTCTCGATGGAAGACCGCGTTCCGGCAGCGGTGCGCGAGGCGCTTCAGGCGCGCGGACACGACATTCGGCTCGCCGGAGATTATTCCTCGAGAGTTGGCGGCGGACAGGCCGTTCGTCGGGACTTCGCCAAGGGCGTCAACTACGGGGCCTCCGATCCTCGCAAGGACGGCGAAGCGATCCCTGAGCCATCCCCCATCCGCTAAACCCTGCGTTCCGCACACGCCCGACCGAGCGCCGACTCGTTGCAAGTGCCCATAAACAAAGCAACTTGGTACGGGAGTACCATTGTGATCGATGCCTCGGGGTCCTATAACCAGTGGACGGGCCAGGCCTGCTGAGTGTGCGCGTTTGAACCCGGGTCATTGCTATGGGACGAATAACCTCTCCGCATCGCCGCGACCGTAAGGGGAAACCGCGCTCTCCCCAGCGTGGAGCCCATCGAAGCGACCCGCAGAAGGAATCGAAGGCCTCGAGCCCCCCTTCCGAGTTCGAATCGAGCTATCTGGAAGCCCTCAGCCAGAATAGCCCCCTGGCCTTCGCCGTGGTTGATCGAAACGCCAGAATCGAGAGGTGCAATCCCGCCTTTGAGCGCCTTTTCGGCTATGCGATCCAAGAAGTTGTCGGCGCACATCTTGAATCATTGCTCTCCTCTGGGCAAGCGATGAACCAACTGCCTGACGACCCACCCGCGCAGAGCCTCCAGCAGCGGCGACGCAAGGATGGCCTGTTCGTTTGGGTCCGCCGGACGACCGTGCCCCTCGGCTCCGCCACACAGCCGCAGGGCGCGCTGGTGATGTTCGAGGATGCCACCGAATTGTGCCGGGCCGAGGAGACCAGGCAGCGCGTCGAAGAAAAGTTCCGAAGCCTTTTTGATAACGCGGTCGAAGGGATTTTCCTGACCACCGTAGACGGCCGGTATGTGACCGTCAACCCGGCCCAGGCCAGGATGTGCGGCTACGCCTCTCCTGAGGAAATGATGGCCAGCGTGCGAGACATCGGCCGCACGGTTTACGTCGATCCGCACGCGCGCGAGAGATTCAAGCGGCTCATGGAAGATCGCGGCGTCGTGGAAAATTTTGAATATCAGATTCGACGCAAGGACGCCTCAACCTTATGGATCTCCGAGAATGCCCATGCCATCCGCAGCCGCCACGGCAAAATCATCGGCTATGAAGGAACCATTCAGGACATCTCCGAGCGCAAACGTTCCGAGCTCGAGCGACAGGTCACGACCGAAATCATTCACAGCGTGAATGTCACGGATAATCTCGACGACCTTCTCGAGATGATCCATAACGCGCTCAAGAAGGTTCTCTATGCCGAGAACTGTTACGTCGCTCTTTATGAGCCCTCCACCGGGAGATTCCATTTCCCCTTCCACATCGATCAGTACGACACCGCCCCGCCTCCCCAAAAAGTGGATCGAAGCTGCACCGCGTATGTGTATCGCACGGGCAAAGCCACCCTGATTTCGCAGAGAAAGTTCGACGATCTCGTCGCCCAAGGCGAGGTCGAGCTCGTCGGCACTCCGTCGCCATCCTGGTTAGGCGTGCCCCTGCGGACTCCGGCCGCCACGATCGGCGTGCTCGGCGTGCAGCATTACCACGACGAGAACGCCTACACGGAACGCGACCTTGAATTTCTTGCCTCTGTCGGCGGGCAAATCGCCCTGGCCATTGAGCGCAAACGCGCCGAAGCTAAAATCCGCGAGAGCGAAGCGCGGTTTCGCGTTCTGGTCGAGCAGCTGCCCGCCGTACTTTGGACCGTCGACCGACAGCTGCAGTTCACCTCCTCGGTCGGTTCCGGGTTGGCCCGCTTGGGGCTGAAGCCAAATGAAATTGTCGGCAAATCGCTTCTCGAATACTTCGAGACCAACGACCGCACATTTCTGCCGGTCGCTGCGCATCTGCGCGCCGTTTCCGGCGAGCCGGTCACCTTTCCCGTGGAATGGAAGGGCGGATCGTACGCCTGCCACGTCGAACCTTTGCGGGATGCGAACGGGGAGATTTTCGGCGCCATCTGCATGTCGCTGGACGTAACCGACCGGAAGAACCTCGAAGAACAACTCCGCCAAGCGCAGAAGATGGAGGCCGTCGGGCGGCTCGCGGGTGGAATCGCGCACGACTTCAACAACCTGCTGATGGTGATTCAGGGTTATGCCGACCTGCTGGCGGACCGCTTCCCCGCCGGCGACCCGCTGCGCCGAAATGTCGAGCAGATACAGATGGCCGGTCAAAGAGCAACATCCTTGACACGGCAGCTGCTTGCCTTCAGCCGAAAGCAGATGCTCGCGCCGACGATTATCAGCGTGCACACCGTGGTGGCGGACATGGAGAAAATCCTGCGACGGCTGATCGGCGAAGACATTCAGCTCGACACGTCCTCCGTGCCCGACCTTTGGCCGGTGAAGGCGGACCGCAGCCAAATCGAGCAGGTGATCATGAATCTCGCCGTCAATGCGCGGGATGCCATGCCGAATGGCGGAAGGCTGACGATTGAGACGGCCAACGTCGAACTCGACTCGGCCTTTTCGCGGCATGCCGTCGTGATGGCGCCGGGCAAGTACGTGATGCTTGCCGTCACCGACAATGGCCTCGGCATGGATGCAAACACGCAGGCACACCTGTTCGAGCCCTTCTTCACCACGAAGGAAAAGGGCAAGGGCACCGGGCTTGGGCTGGCCACCGTGTACGGCATCGTGAAGCAGAGCGGCGGATATATTTGGGCTTACAGCGAGCCGGGTCGCGGCACCACATTCAAGATTTACCTCCCGCGGGTGGAAGAGCAGCTCGGCGTGAAACCGCCCAAGGATAGTGGAGGGCAAGCGAAGGCGCTTCCGCGCGGTTCCGAGACTGTCTTGCTCGTCGAGGATGAAGACGGCGTTCGCCAGCTGGCCCGCGACTATCTCCAGGCGAACGGCTACGCGGTGGTCGAGGCCTCGGACGGACACACGGCCCTCGAGCTGGCTGCCATGCACCGAGGGCCGATTCATGTGCTGATGACGGACGTGGTGATGCCGGGCATCAGCGGGCGCGAACTCGCGCAGCGAATCGCCAAAATCCGGCCGGAAATCAAGGTCCTCTACATGTCGGGCTACACGGACCAGTCCGTTGTGCGCCACGGCATTCTCGAATCCGATGCGGTGCTTCTGCAAAAACCGTTCACCATGGCAAATCTCGCGGCGAAACTGCGCGAGATTCTCACCGCAGAACCTGTCGGCAGCCCGTTTTCGTAGGCCCGGCCTTTAGAGAACGCCGCTGATTTGTGCCGGCTCTGTCCTGCACCCCTCTCTCGGCTCAACCCTGGGCCCGAGCTCCCGCGTGCCGGGGCGGCGGCGAAGAACCCGATCGAAAATTCGCCCGGCCTCGCGAGAGGTACAGTAAAATTCTGAGGGCGCCATTCGCCGCTCTATGCCTCCATTCCATGGCTCGATTTCGCGCGAAAAGGAGTTGCTGGCCTGCTGCGCGCGCCCGGCTCTGCGACCCGAAATCGCGGCGAGAATTCGCGAACTCGCAAGCGAGCATCTCGATTGGAATTCAACTCTCCAACAAGCGGAAGAACACTGCCTCCTGCCCCTGCTCGAACGCAATCTGCGCGCCGCGAGAGCCCTGCCGGCGCCGCCCGACTGCCTAGCCAGGCTCGAAACGCTAGCCCGGGACAATGTCAAGCGCTGTCTGGCGCTGACCGCGGAGGTTCTTCGCGTTCTCGACCTGTTCAAGACCCGCGGGGTCGCCGCGGTTCCATACAAGGGCCCGATCACCGCGGCACAAGCGTACGGAGACCTCACCGCGCGGCAATTCGAAGACCTCGACTTCGTCTTGACTCAATCCAAGCTCGAAGCCGCGGACGCCGCTCTGCGCGTGCTTGGTTACAAGCCGCGGTTCCCGTGGGCTCCTTCCCGAGACGCCCAGCGCCTCGCGCCGGGTGAATACGCCTACTTCAACCCCGCCCGCCAAACGAACGTCGAACTGCATACCGAGGCCACGCTCCGGCATTTTCCCGTTGCTCCGCGCCTTGACGAACTGTTCGCCCGCGCCGAGGCCGTCGACCTCGCTGGGCACTCCGTACCCACCTTCTGCCCGGCCGACGCCCTGGTTGTGCTCTCGATCCATGGCGCCAAGGATTTCTGGCAGAAGCTCATCTGGATCGCCGACATTGCTGCCCTGCTGGCCTCGCGGGCCCCCCTGGATTGGGATCGGGTGCGGCGCACGAGTGAAGAATTGGGTGCCGAACGGATGTTGCACCTCGGGATAGCACTCGCCCAAGGCGTCATAGGCGCAGCCACGCCGCAAGAAATTTGGGCTGCGGTCGAGGCAGATGCCCGTGCGCAGAACCTGGCAGCGGATGTGAGAAGCCGTCTTCTGGGTGCAGGCGCACACGGCCGAAAGGCACTTGAGCGTTTCCGCTTTCGTCGTCACATGGTTCGAACGGGCGCGTTCGCTTGGCGCTACGCGATTCGCCTCGCGTTGGTGCCGGCCGAAGAAGACTGGCGCGCCGTGCCCCTGCCCGGGCCGCTTGCCCCTGTCTACGTTGCCCTCCGGCCGTTTCGCCTATGGCGAAAGTACGGCTGGTCGCGGCGATGAATCCAAAAAAAAACGGGCGAGGATCCGTAGCTCGGTGGGCGCGGGGTGCCGGCCGAGTGTCGGTCGCCCGTTGCGACCGTTTGTATGGCCGGACACTTGATTGCCTCGCTCGTTGACACCTCCCCCCGAGCGCCGTACCCTAAATTTTAGGTTTCCGGATTCATGGATCTGTTCGAAGAAATCGTGCGGATGCGGCGAGCCGGGCAGCGCGGCGCGCTGGCTACAATCGTGCACACGAACGGCTCAATTCCGAGCTACGAAAGCTCGCGCATGCTCGTGCGCGACGATGGCACGATGGCGGGCACAATTGGGGGCGGGTGCGTCGAGGCAGAGGTCTGGGCCGCGGCGCGCGAAGTCATGGAGAGCGAGCAGCCGCGAAAGATGACCTTCAACCTGAACCATGAAGCGAACTACGATGCTGGCCTGATCTGCGGGGGAACACTCGAAATCTTTGTCGAGCCGATTCTGCCCCAACCCATGCTCTACATCTTTGGTGCCGGGCATGTTTCGACGGCCGTCGCGCGCGTGGCGCATCAGGCGGGCTTCGCGATTGGCGTCATCGACGACCGCCAGTCGTTCGCCAATGCGGAACGTTTCCCCATGGCCGCGGAGATCCACACCTCCTTCGCCGAGTCCTACCGGAAAATCCATCCGAACTCCTCGACCTATCTCCTGATCGTCACGCGCGGACACAAGGACGATATGCGCGTGCTGGCATGGGCCGTGGGCACCGAGGCGCGATACATCGGGATGATTGGCAGCAAGCGCAAGGTTCTCTCCGTTTACAGGGCACTTGAGACCGAAGGTTTCGCCACCGAGAAGTTCGAGCGCGTGCATGCTCCGGTCGGGCTCGATATCGGCGCGCTCACTCCCGACGAAATTGCCGTGAGCATCGTCGCCGAACTGATCGCCGTGCGCCGAGGGGCGAAGAAACTGCCGCACAAGACCATCAAACTCTCCGAAGCGACCCAGCCGGGCGACTGATCGATGCTCGCGGCCGTGATTCTCGCCGCCGGCGAATCCCGGCGCATGGGCTCACCCAAAGCCCTTGTGCCCTTTCGCGGCGCAAGTTTCTTGGAGCATCTCTTGAATGCCACCCGGCATTCGCGCGTCGGCGTCACGCGGGTTGTTCTCGGCTCGCGTGCCGAGGAGATCCGCACCAAGCTCGGGATTGATGCCGCCCTGGTCGTGGTAAACCCGGGCTGGCAACACGGACAGCTCTCGTCCCTTCAAGTCGCGCTGCGCAGCTTGCCTGGCGGGACCGAAGGCATGATTCTCTGCCCCGTCGATCACCCCCTGATCTCGGGAAATCTTGTTGCACAACTCATCGAGAAATTCGATTCGAGCGGCAAGCTGATCGCTCTCCCTACCTTCCACGCACGGCGTGGCCATCCCGTTATTTTCCGCACTCCCCTGTACGACGAGCTGCTCGCCGTTTCGCCGGACGTTGGCGCGCGCCAGGTGGTTTGGGCACACGCCGATCAAATCGTCGAGGTTCCCACCGAGGAAGAGGGCGTGGTCCTGAATCTCGACGATCCCGAAGCGCTCAAGAAGGCGACGGGCGGCGGTTAGAGCAGGGCCAGGCGTGCCATGCCGAGCGCCTGTTGACCACCTCAAATCCCATGCCGGAGACTCCTATCCTTCACGGCCCGGCCGACCGAGACGGGCAGCGCCAAGAACCCGAAGCTCTCGAGACGACGAATCCCGGCCGTGACGGGGTGTGACGAAAACGGATCGTGGTTTGCGACTCGAGTCTCGGCCCTTCGTGACTGGGAGTTGCGCCACCATGACGCAGGGCAACGCCGACGGCTAGCCCGGCTTGCTAGAGCTTGCGAGCAACCCCGGCCAGCGCGTCGCAGCAAAGTTGCGCCGCGTGAAATGTAGCGGGAGGCAAGCCGCCGAGCGCCTCTGAAATCTGCTCGGGCGTGATGCGCCGCGCCTCCTCGACCGTTTTTCCAATGAGAAGATCCGTCAGTACGGAACTGGCCGCAATCGCTGCGACGCATCCTTGGGCCTTGAAGCGCGCCGCCTCGATTCGTCCGTCTCGCACGCGCACGCCCAGGCGAAGCACGTCCCCACACACGGGGTTTGAAACATCTACAGTTGCACTCGGGTCCAACAAATCGCCACTATTGTGCGGACTCTTAAAGTGTTCGAGAATAGCTTCTGTGAGCATCACTGTGCAGTATATTCCGGGTCGAGCGCCTGATGCAGGTGATTCCGGGCCCCTCAAGAACGGCGCTCCCGTTTCGCTTTTCTTTCAATCTTGTTGACACAAACGCACTTACAAAGATAAGTTAGTGTGCCCTGGCCACCGGCTCTTCCGTTAGGGCGCGGCAGAGCTGACTTAACCCGCCTACCCGAAATCTCAGGAGAAACGCAGATGCGACGATTCGGCTACCTCTTAACCCTCCTGGTGACTCTCACGTTGAGCGCGACGTCCGTTTTCGCCCAGGACGGGAAGCTGAAGATCAAGGTCACTCCCAAGCAGGCCTATGTTTTCGTAGATGGGAAAGCCATCCGTGAGGGAAATCAAACGATCTCATTGCCGCCGGGCAAGCACACCGTAACCGTGGCGAATTACGGATATAAGCTTCAGAGCCAGGACGTGGACATCCAGTCCGGAAAGACACAGGACCTGGACGTCAAGCTTCAGGAATCCGGCGGCCCAGTTGCGGGCCCGTACGGCGACGTCGAGTTTCACGGGGATAATGACCGCGCGGCGGTGCTGTCCGCCGGAAGCACTCCGCCGTATTTTGTCGGACACGTCGATGAATTCAACTGGGATTGGATCTGGCATCAGAATTTGATCCTGCCGGTCGGCCCTCACCACATCACCGTGACTCGCCAGGGTAAGGACATCTGGAGCGGAGATGTGACGGTAGAGGCCGGAAAGAAGGTGGTCGTCAATCTCAGTAATGGCACGCAAAAGACCGTCGACTGGTCACGGGGAAACAAGTTGAAGGGACCGTTGCCGCGATTCAAGGCGGGCATAGCGAGCGCGCAGGTCGTGGTCGCGCCGGTTAGCGGCAGCTTTAGCGCCTCGCCGACGGACATCAACTGCGGGCAGTCCTCGACGCTGACCTGGCAGTCATCGGAAACCGTGGAAGCCAATATCAGCGGCATTGGCAACGTTGACCCGAGCGGAAGCCAATCTGTCTCACCACACCAAACCACCACGTATGATTTCACCGCAGGCGGCCCCGGCGGAATTTACAAGGGCAGCAGCACGGTGAATGTGAATACGAAGGTCGACGCGAGCATTTCCTTGAACCCGACCGACGTTCATTACCGGAAGATCGGCGACAAGGTGATCACCCAGGATTCTTCGACGCTCTCCTGGCAGACGTCGAACGCCGATAGCATCTCCATCGACCCGATCGGCAAAGTTGAGCCGAGCGGCAGCCAAACGGTGAAGGCCGAGCCCAAGGACGTCACACCGGTACCCGAGGGTCAGCCGGTGCGCAATATCGACGAAACGCAAAACTACACGCTGAACGCCTCGAACGTTTGCGGCGGTACGGCCACCCAGACGGCGTCTCTGCACATCACCGGGACAGTCGAACCGATCCCGACCGTCACGCTGCAGACCGTCTTCTTCCCGACGGCCTATCCGGATCAGCGCAACCCGCAGGTTGGTTTGGTTAAGAGCCAGCAGCTGGTGCTGGCCGATACGGCCGCTGGTTTCAAGAAGTATCTCGAGTACGATCCGGACGCGAAGCTGTCGATTGAAGCTTATGCGGATATCCGTGGCTCGAGACCGTATAACCAAGAGCTGACCGAGCGCCGCGTCGAACGGGTCAAGCAGTACCTCGTCGATCAGGGCATCGCCGCGGATAAGATCCAAACCGCCGCCTATGGCAAGGAACGTCCCATCCCCAAGGGAGACGTTGCGCAGCTTGAAAGCACAAACCCGCAACCAGCTCCGAAGGTCCGTGCCCGCAACAAGACGGGAACCTGGTACGCCTATAACCGACGTGTCGACGTCGTGCTGCTGCCATCGGGCAAGAAGTCGACACAATACTTCCCGAATAACGCGGACGACTCCGGCCTGATCTGGCAGATTCCGAGACCGCCGCTCAGGAAGGTAGAAGCAGATCAGTAAAACGAGGTAGGAGGGCAACGCGCGCCGGGGAGGCTGCCTCCCCGGCGCATTTTCTTTGCGCTCGCAACTTGATCGTTGCCAGCGAACGGACAGATCGAGAGCGGGAATTCTCGAGGAGCCTATCCCGCAGCGACCGTCCGGGCGGCGGGACGATACGGGCTCTGCGCAGCTTTGTTGAGCGCTTCTATAGCTTCTGCTGTGGTCATCAGAGGCGTCGTCTTGTAGCTCTTGCACGCCCCGCCCGCAGCGATGGCCATTGCAAATGCGGCGGCCGACACGTTATTGGGCATCTCCGCGATGACGATCACATCGTAATCGCCAAACGCGAAATAGCCGCTCACGATTTTTCCGCCGAGCTTCTCGATTGCCGGACGCACGGCCTCAAACCGATCCTGTGGATTTCGGACCAGCGCGTTCCAAGCTTCGGCAGTATAGGTAAGCTGGGTCAGATAGAGTGGCATGTCGAAATCTCCTCCTGGGTTGAAGGTGTGAAAACCTGGCCGGCATATTCGCACTTGGCCATAGGAACGTCAAGCCATCGAACCGAACGCCACAGCGTCGGTTCATCGTTCAACTGCCTTTAACATTTCCATGCCACCCTGCCCGCTCGCCTACGTTTTTGGCACGAGCGGGCAGGCCAGGAAGCCAGGGACAGGGGGCAGGCCGTGACCACGACGGACTGGCGCACGCAGGGCTCGGCGCGCGTGCCGCACGATTCGCGCGCATCGGCGCGCGGCGATCTCGCCGTGCTGTGCGCGGCGGCCGTCGCGGTCATGCTGGTTCACGTGGCTACGAACGGGCGATATGGCCTCCACCGTGACGAACTGCAGGTGCTCGACGATGCGCGCCATTTGGCCTGGGGGTTTGTCGCGTACCCGCCCTTCACGCCGTCCATCGAACGCCTTGGCCTCCTCCTGTTTGGCCGCTCGATGGTCGGGCTACGCATGTTTTCTGTGCTGGCGCAGGGAGTGGTGCTCGTTCTCGCGGGATTGATGGCTCGGGAACTGGGAGCCCGGCGCCCCGCGCAGATCGTCTCCCTTCTGGCCGTGGCCGTTTCGCCACTTCCGATGTTCGAAGCCACCGAATTCCAGTACTCCTCATTCGATATGTTGTGGTGGGTGCTGACCGCCTATTTCCTGATTCGCCTGCTCAAATCAGAAAACCCCCGGTGGTGGCTCGGGATCGGGGGAGCCATCGGCGCCGGGCTGATGACGAAATACACGATGGCATTTTACGTCGCGGGAATAGCCGGCGGCGTTTTACTCACGCCGGCGCGGCGCTATTGGAAGCATCGTTGGCTTTGGTACGGGTTGGCACTGGCCTTCCTGCTCTTCCTGCCGAATCTGATTTGGCAGATTCGACACGATTTCGTCTCGCTCGATTTCCTCAAACATATTCACACGCGCGATGTTGCTGAAGGACGGGCCGAGGGATTCCTTCGCGGTCAGCTCATGATTAATGCGAATCCCCTTCTTGCCCCGCTGTGTCTCGCGGGCGTCTTTTATTTCTTCGCCGCCCGCGACGCCAAACCCTATCGCCTGCTCGGCTGGGTCTATTTGCTGCCGCTGACCATTTTCTTTTTGGCCAAAGGGCGCATGTACTACGTTGGCGCGGCCTATCCGCTGCTCTTCGCGGGCGGCAGCGTTCCGTGGCAGCGCTGGGGCGACCGCCTGAGCGTCCTCGGGTCGCGCCTCCTCGAAATCGCAACTTTCGCCGCCCTGGCGGTCGGCGGCACATACGCGGCGGCCTTGATTCTGCCCATCAACCCGGTTATTTCGGCTCGTAACATCGCGCTTGCAAGGAATGGCGATCTTCGGGAAGAGATCGGGTGGACCGATCTGGCCGCCGAGGTGGCCACGGTGCGCAATCAGCTCACACCCGCCGAGCGGACGCATTTCGCGATCCTCACCGGCAACTACGGAGAAACAGGCGCCATCGATTTCTACGGCCCGGCCTACGGACTGCCGCAGGCCATCAGCGGGACGAACACGGCTTGGTACCGCGGCTACGGCGACCCGCCACCCCAGGACTTGATCGTGCTGGGCATGTCGCGCCAATACGTCGAGGGCCATTTCAGTTCGTGCAGGATCGCCGGGCACAACGGAAATCCCTTCGGAATCAGGAACGAGGAGAGCGGGGACCATCCTGACATCTTCATCTGCGGTCCCCCTCTGGCGGGCTGGCCAGGTTTCTGGAGCGATTTCCGGCGGTTCGGATGAGGCCTCGTCCCGGCCCGCGGCACCCCGTCCGGTGCAGCAGCCAACCGACAAAAGGCTTACCCGCACGGCTCGCGTACAATGGGAAGCGGTGTCGCCCAAGCGTCAAAGTCGACTCCGAATTGTTTCTCTCGCACCCAGCGTGACTTCCATCCTCGTTGCGCTCGGGGCGAGGCGGAATCTGGTGGGTGTGAGCAAATGGTGCAAGGACGTTGCCGCGGTCGGCACCCTTCCCGAGGTCGGCGACTGCTGGACCCTCGACATTCAGGAGGTGATGCGCCTGGAACCGATGCTGCTGATCGGCTCGGTCCCCTTCGCGCCGGAAACTGTGGCGAAGCTGCTCGCCCAGCCCGTGGCCTTCCTGGCCCTGAATCCGCGCTCGATCGCCGATATCGAAGGCGACATACGGATGATCGCGAATCTGCTCGGCCGAGGCCCGGCGGCCGAAAGGCTCATCGCCGGGATGCGCCGCGAGTTTCGCCGTGTCGCGCGCGAAGCGGCAAACTGCCGAGCGAATCGCGCGCCGCGCGTCTACTGTGAAGCGTGGCCAAACCCGCGCATCAGTTCCCCGCCCTGGGTTGCCGAACTGGTTGCTCTGGCCGGAGGAGAATTTGTGCTGCCCGCTGGTCAACGCGTCCGAGATGAGGACGTCGCCCGTGCCGATCCTGACGTGATCGTACTCGCCTGGACGGCGTCGGGCGACCGCGCCAGTCCGACTCAAACCCTCGGCAAGCCGGAGTGGCAGGGCTTGCGGGCAGTGCAGAATCGGCGCGTCCTGGTGATTCGCGACGAGCTTCTGAACACACCTGGCCCTCCGCTGCTTCGCGGCGCACGCGAACTTCTTCGCGCAATTCACGGCGACTGCTCGAGGGCGGGCGGGAGCCTCACCCCACCCAGGCCCGCCAGGGATTCGGTTCCGGGTGCTCGATCGTGCAGGTAGTCGCAGCTTTGATCGAATCCGAGGGCAAGCTTTTGGTCTGCCGGCGGCGGCGTGACAGCAAATTCGGCGCCCTCAAGTGGGAATTCCCGGGCGGTAAGGCCGAGCCCGGCGAAACGCCCGAGCAGGCGCTCGAGCGCGAGCTGCGTGAAGAGCTCGGTATCGAAACACAGATTGGCGCCGAGGTTTACCGCACACGGCACGCCTATGCGGAACCGACCGGTGCAATCGAATTGCTGTTCTTCGCCGTGCGCATCCGCGGCAACACCCCGCGCAATCTCGTCTTCGAAGAAATCGTCTGGTGTGAAGCGGGGTCACTCGAGAAACTAGATTTCCTGCCCGCGGACCGCGAACTCATCGACAAGCTCGCGTGTGGGTCGCTCATTTTGCCGCCGGTCGAGGGACGAACCCGAGCAACCTCGCCCGCCGGGCGTGCTTCGCGCTAGGCGGAAACCAGGTCGCGAGGCGCTTCCGGTGCGGCGGGACGCAGGGAATTGCCGATCGCCGCCGCCGACTCAGCCAACGGTATGATGCGCGCGCGAATCACTGACTTGGCTGCGCGCTTGCGCAAGGGGAGCTTGTAGCGGTAGACGCTCCAGGCCAGACCGATTTTTTGCATGGCCCAGATTACGTACCAATTGAGATCAATTTCATACCAGGCCAGGCCGTGACGGGACGAACTCGGATGGGCATGATGGTTGTTATGCCAACCTTCGCCCCAAGTGAACAGAGCGACCCACCAGCTGTTGGTTGAATCGTCGCGGGTAAGGAACCGCCGGCTGCCCCAAGAGTGCGTCGCGGAATTGACAGCCCATGTGGAGTGCAGCCCGACGACCGTCCGCACGCAAATACCCCAGAGCAGAAACGGCAGGCCGCCAAGCGCCAGTAAAATCAGGCCCAGAATGATCATCGGCACGTAGTGATACTTCGTGATCCACAGATGGAAGCGATCCTTGGCCAGATCGGGAACGTAATGCGCCAGGGTCTCCGTGTCGTGATGCATGGACCTGCCCACCAGAATCCATCCGGCGTGCGCCCACCATTTGCCGTCGCGCGGCGAATGCGGATCGCCCTCCTGATCCGAAAAGCGGTGGTGGATGCGATGGGTGGCGACCCAAAAAATCGGACCGCCCTCTAGCGAAAGGGTGGCAAACACGGTGAGCAGATACTCAACCCACTGCGGAGTCTTATAGCCGCGATGCGTCAGCAAGCGATGGTAACAAACGCCGATGCCCAGGCTGGTTGAAACCCACCACAGAACCACGGCCAAAAGAAGAGCCTTCCAACTGAAGAAGAACAGCGCGGCCAGAGCGCCTAAATGGAACAGCACCATGAACACCGCGGTTACCCAATTGACTCCGTCGTCGGCGGAAGGCCGTCGCTTCAATTCTTCCAAATACATTCGCTATTTCCTCTCCTGGCTTGGCTGGTTGTGATTGCCCTGAGCGCATGCAAATTTTAGTGTAACAGAAGCGCAGAGGAAATCTTGCGATACTTCGAAAAAATCGCGCGACCGCCACGAGTTAGTAAGCTGTACCATCGTGCAAGGAGTCCTCTAAGGCGTGCTCGGGGCCCGGCAGCCGCACCGAGCAGATGATCGACCTCCCCCCGGCGCGCGGGCCAGAGTTCTAGGACCGAATGTTGCTCGACTGGAACAGAGAGGCTCACCCGCCCTTTACTCCGCTCACCCGGCGCACAATAATTTAGCGCGTTGCCGAAGGGGTTGCTGTGTCCTTTGTCTTCCGGCGGTGACCACTCCCCGCTCGGCGTCGGAGCAGGCGCGCTCGACCCGGAACCCGACAGCCTGCCCGTGACAAACATTCATTTGCCGCTGGCTGAATCTCTGGGCGGCCGCTATCGGTCGACATTGGGGAGTGATGAGCAATGAGACGTTCGGATCTGGTAAGAAATGCCAGGAAAGGACATACGCCACGAACTTCACAAATCGTGTTTGGCGAGCGCCAGCACCTTTTGCGGGTTCTGGACTCGGTCGAGCACAGCGCGCTTCCGATAGCGCGACTCGATCAGGAAAGGCGCATCATTGAGCAACTGATTCATGCGCGCACTCAGGAACTTGACCGCATCAACTCGGGGTGGGATGAGAAGGTGGGCACGGTGTTGAGCGCCGAGGTCAGGCCCGATACCCTCGATCAACTTTCCCGGCAGGCGCCCAAGGAAGATTATTATCTTCTGCGATTAATCAGCGAGCACCCCAAGGTTCCCTCGAAGACGCTTAACCGCCTTTCTCATCACCCCTATTCGGCCATTCGCGAGAACATCGCGCGACATCCGAATAGCGACGCGGCCACTCTGCTGCGCTTGAGCCGTGATCGCACGCAGCCGCTGTGGTACCTGGTCGCCTTCAATCCTAACGCGCCCGCCCCGCTACGCAAGAAGCTGCAGGAGCGTATGCGGCGCCTCGGCGAAAAAACGGCTACACAATAGGTCCGGCAAGCCGGGCGGCCCCCTGCCTGGCTTGGCTCATAACCGAACGCCCGGAGCCGACACACGGCCAAGGCCGATCGACCCGCCCGGCGCGTTCTGAAGTAGAATCGCGGCATGCCGGAAGCGGCGCCTGCTCGCCTGAATATCGCCGATGAATTCATATCGCGGCCGGCGCGCGAGTACTCCTCGAAAATCGCCGTCATCTCCTCAGAGGGTCCCGAGGGAGGCGCAGAGTTCAGCTATGCCGATGTCGAGCGGGAAGTCAACCGTGTCGCACACGCATTGCGCGCTTCCAACTGTCAGCCCGGCGATCGCGTTTTGATCGTCCTGCCGGATTCGATTGAGTTCGTCGCCTCGTTCTTTGGCACGGCGAAGATTGGCGCGATCGCCGTGCCGGTGAACTCCATGGCGCGCCAGAGCGATTACCAGCACTATCTCGAGGACTGCGGCGCGCGGTTTGCCATAGTGCATAGGGATTCCTATGAAGCCGTCGCGACGGCCCTGGCGCGCTCGTCGGTTGAATGTGCCGTGGTCGTAGGCTCGCGGCAGCGGATCGAGCCAGCCATCCGGGACGTCACCGTGCGCTGGGAGGAATGGCTTCCCGAGTGGGGCGCACCCGTTCGGACGCACGCCACGGCTCCGGCGGATCCGGCGTTCCTGCTCTACACCTCCGGAACGGGCGGCCCGGCGAGAGCGGCCGTTCACGGGCATAAGGATATGCTGGTCACCTCGCGGGGATTCGCGCAAGGCGTGCTTGGCCTGCGCGCAGACGACCGGACGTTCTCTGTCTCCAAGCTCTTTTTCGCCTATGGGCTAGGCAACGCGATGTATTTCCCTTTTTCCGTAGGCGCTACGACGATTCTCTACCCTGCGCGGGCGCGTGCCGATCGCATCGCCGAGCTTGTCGCGCGGCAGAGGCCGACCGTATTCTTCTCTGTTCCGACCTTCTACGGCGCGCTCCTGCGTGAAGCTGAGAACGGCTGGCGCATGGATTTTTCCTCCCTGCGGCTGGCGGTTTCCGCCGGCGAGGCGCTGCCGGCCGAAATTTTCAGGCGATTCCGCGAGCGCTTCTCGATTGAGATTCTCGACGGCATCGGGTCAACCGAGATGCTGCACATGTACATCTCTTGTCGGCCGGGCGCGACACGCGCGGGATCTTGCGGGATGCCGGTACCGGGCTATCGAGCGCGCATTCTCGACGACCAGGGTGGCGAAGTGCCGGAGGGCACGATCGGCAACCTGTGGATTGCGGGCGACAGCATGTTCGCCGAGTATTGGAACCAGCCTGAACTGACCGCGCGCGTGCGAAACGGCCCATGGTTTTCGACCGGGGACAAATTCATCCGCGATCCGGACGGCTTTCATTGCTACTGCGGGCGATCGGACGACATGATCAAGGTTTCCGGTATGTGGGTCTCTCCCGGCGAGGTCGAGAATGCCCTGCTCACCCACCCCGCAGTGACCGAGTGCGCCGTCGTCGGACACGCGGACGCCGTGGGCCTGGTTCGACCGGTGGCTTACATCGTCCTGCGCTCAGCGATCGTCGCACCGGGCGGTCTCGACAGCGAATTGAACGATTGGCTGCACGCGCGCTTGGTCGGCTTTAAGTGCCCCGAGGAATACCGCTTCGTTGCCGCGCTGCCCAAGACCGCTACGGGCAAGATCCAGCGTTTCCTGCTCCGCCAATCCTGAGCGCCCGCTCTGACGAGCCGCGTTCCAAGGCAACCTGCGAACCGCGCAATGGGCCGGACGCCAGGTTGCTTTTGAAAGACAAAATGGCTCTTTACGAGCTATAATTCAGCGTATATATTGGCCCATAGGAGTAAGCCAATGCTGCCGGTCCATTTACAGCCAGAGAGCCACATACCGCTCTACGTGCAGTTGCGCGACCAGCTTCGGGCCCTGGTCCATTCCGGTGAGTTGCGCACAGGGGACCGCATTCCAGCCAGCCGCGAGCTGGCCGCCTATCTCGGCGTTCACCGCACCACGGTGGCCAATGCCTACGCCGAGCTCGAATCGGAAGGCCTCATCCAGGGACACGTCGGCCGCGGCACGTTCATCTGTACGCCGGAGACCAAGCAGTTCACCTCCGCACCTCGCCCGAACAGCGACGGCAACGGCCACGGCCCTCTGCGTTGGGAAGCGCTTTTCGCCGACGAGCGCGGCGATGAAGGGCTCAGCCGACTGATGCCCGCGGTGCCCCCGGGAACCATTGCATTCACAAACGCCAGCCCCTCCGGAGAGGTCTTCCCGGTCGAGGAGTTTCGACGCTGCTGCAACGCGGTTCTGCGCAGCGAGGGCCGCCGCATTCTGCAGATTGGCTCAACCGACGGCTACGAGCCGCTCAAGCGCGCGCTGATCGGCATGTTGCGAGACGACGGACTGGCCGTGCGCAACGAACAGCTCTTGATCACGGATGGTTGCCAGCAAGCCATCGACCTGATTTGCAAGGCTTTTTTGCGCCCGGGCGATGCAGTGGCGCTCGAAAATCCGGCCTATCCCGGATCCATTGCAATCTTCTCGGGTGCGCGGGTGCGCACACTGGCCGTGAACGTCTCGGCCGATGCCAACAGAACCGGGTACGCCGGACTCGATCTGGACGCGCTCGAAAACGTGCTGATGCAAAATCGCGTCAAATTGATTTTCTTGACGCCGGACTTTCACAATCCGACGGGGACCAGCCTGCCCGCTCAACAACGGCGACGTTTGCTCGAAATTGCTGCACGGTATCAGCTTCCGGTCGTCGAGGACACCATCTACGGCCGCTTGCGTTTTCACGGCCCCGCCCTGCCCTCGCTAAAGTCGCTCGACCGCTCCGGCAGCGTGATTCAACTGAACAGCTTCTCGAAGGTCGCCTTTCCGGGCTTGCGTGTCGGCTGGTGTATCGGGCCGGAAAGCGTGATCGAAAGGCTGCGGCTCCTGAAGCAGTCGACGGACTTGCACACCGATCAGCTGGCCCAGGCTGCCCTTGCCGAATTCCTAAGCCGTGGACTCTTGGCGCGCCATGCCGCGAAGATGAACAGAATTTATGGCAATCGGTGCAGGACCATGCTGGAAGCGCTCGAAAAATACATGCCCGAGGGCACCTCGTGGACGAAACCCGAGGGCGGCGTTTCAGTCTGGGTCACCCTCCCGACGGGAATGGATGCGGCCGAACTCCTGATTCATCTTCGCGAACGCGGCGTGATCTTTGTGCCGGGACGCTATTTCTATTTTCAGCATCCACAGCCGAACGCCCTGCGCCTCAGTTACGCCGCGCTCGATGAAAAGAGCATCACGCGCGGGGTACAGATCCTGGGCGAGCAGCTGAAGGTCGAGATCGGAAAACGAGAGCGTGGAGCGCGCAGTGAAGCAACCTCGCGTGTGGCCTTGATCTGAACTCATGCGGCTTGAACCCAACCCGACGAATACCTGCTTCGGCTGCGGCGGTGCGAACGCGCGCGGAATGAAACTCACTTTCGAGCAGGACGACGCCGCACGATGTATTCGAGGCAAGTTCCGAATCGCCGAGCAATACGCGGGCGGGCCGGGAATGGTCCACGGCGGGATCATTGCCACGCTGCTCGACGAGGCTATGGGCAAGGTGAACCGGTTCCGCGGAGTCCGCGCCGTCACGGCGGAGCTCAAAATCGATTATGTGCGGCCGGTACCGGTCGGTCAGGAGATCTTCATCGAGGCACGCGAAGTCGAAGTCGCCGGACGCAATCTCTACCATGAGGGCGAGATTCGAGACGGGCGCGGCGATCTGCTGGCCCGCGGCCGCGCTCGATTCGTGAATCTCGGGAGGCCATCCTAGGCCTGAGGATTGCTCGTGCGTCACGAGGAAAGAAACTCAAAACAAGATCGGAGCACACTGATCGGCGAGGAGAGGAACGATGGATGACGGGTCGACGAACAACAATCTCTGGCGTGTAAAGGTCGGCTTGGCCGAAATGCTGAAGGGCGGCGTGATCATGGACGTCACAACGGCCGAACAAGCCAAAATTGCCGAAGACGCGGGGGCGTGTGCGGTGATGGCGCTCGAGCGCGTCCCGGCCGACATTCGCAAGGAAGGAGGGGTGGCGCGCATGGCGTCGCCCCGAATCATTCGCGAGATTATGGATGCGGTCTCGATTCCGGTGATGGCCAAGTGCCGCATCGGGCACTTCGCCGAGGCGCAAGTGCTCGAGGCCCTTGAAGTCGATTATATCGACGAGAGCGAAGTCCTGACGCCCGCCGACGAAGAACATCACGTCTGGAAACACGACTTCAAAGTGCCGTTCGTCTGCGGGGCACGCAATTTGGGGGAGGCCTTGCGGCGCGTCGCCGAAGGCGCGGCCATGATCCGCACGAAAGGCGAGGCGGGGTCGGGAAACATCGTCGAAGCCGTGCGGCACATGCGCGCGATCGTCGGCCAAATGAAACGCCTGACCACGCTCGGCGACGAGGAGCTCGTACATGAGTCCAAGGAACTCGGAGCGCCGCTCGATCTGGTCACCTGGGTCGCCAGGCGCGGCAAACTGCCTGTCCCGAATTTCTCGGCGGGCGGCATCGCCACGCCGGCCGATGCGGCACTGGTCATGAAATTGGGCGCGGAGGCTGTGTTTGTGGGCTCGGGCATTTTCAAGTCGAGCGACCCGGCCAAGCGCGCGCGGGCCATTGTGAAGGCCACCACGCATTACACGGACGCAAAGATTGTCCTCGAGGCCAGCGAAGAACTCGGCGAAGCGATGAAAGGGCTGGACGTGCGCCAGCTCGAGGAGAAGGACCTGCTCCAAACCCGGGGGTGGTAGCCGGCGGAAACGGGTCGAATCTAGGCCCCTCACATAGGCGAAGCAGCGATGAAGTAAAGCGAACTGAAAATGACAAACATCGGCTCTCGCTCTCCCGCCCGGCAACAGACACGGCTTTGGGGGTCCCCTCGAGGTAATTCGGGCTCCGCTTATGAAGATCGGCATTGTCGCAATACAAGGTGATTATCAGGCTCATGCCTCCATGCTGCAGCGCCTGGGCATTGCGCACACCTACGTGCGGCTGCCAGGTGATCTGGCCGGGGTCAGGGGTGTCATCCTGCCGGGCGGCGAAAGCACAACACACCTGAAGGTAATGCGGGAAGAAGGGCTGTTCGGCGCGCTCGCCAGTTTTGCAGCGAGCGGCGGCGCGTTTTTCGGCACTTGCGCCGGGGCCATCCTGTTGGCGCGGGAGGTCCACGGCCCCGCCCAGGAGTCTCTTGGCCTGCTCGACGTTTCGATTCTGCGCAACGGCTACGGCCGCCAAATCGCGAGCGATGTGCACGAAGGCAAGAGCAAGCTGACCAGCAGACCGCTCGAAATGGTCTTTATCCGGGCACCGATCATCGAATCGATTGGCCAGGAAGTGGAAGTCCTTGCTGAGGATGCAGGCCATCCGGTGCTCGTCCAGCAGGGCCGCATACTCGCTTCGACGTTCCACCCCGAATTGACTGACGACCCCACTGTCCACCAGCATTTTCTGAAGCTGGCCAACGGCAAGTGCAGGCCCTGATACCGCGGGCCTGCACTTCAATTACTCGCGGAAACGTGCAATTCTTTGTCTTTATGACCGAACGCGTGAAGGTGCTGTTTGTGTGCGTCGGAAACTGCGTGCGCAGCCAGATGGCCGAAGCCATCGCCCGCCACTGCGCTTCCGACGTAATTGCGGCGGAGAGCGCGGGAGTTCGCCCACTGGGCTTCATCGACCCGACGGCCAGGTCGGTCCTCACCGAGCGCGGGATCTCGATGGACGGCCAGTATTCAAAGGGCCTGCACAGCCACAAGCTCGGCAAGCCCGACCTGATCATCAACATGTCGGGAATGCCCGGCGAATCGTTGTTTCGCGGCCATATGTTCGAGGACTGGCGGGTCCGCGACCCATTCGGCGAGGGCGTGGAAACCCACGGCCGCATCTGCGATGATATCGAATCACGCGTAAAGGATTTGGCGGCGCGATTGCGTGCAGCGCGTAAGGACGGTTCGGCGCGCACGGAATCGTAGTTTCCTCGTTGCACGCGGGAAGCCGACGTTAGGATCCGATTTCTATGCGACGAGAAAAGACCAGCGTTTCGCAGGAAGATTACCTGAAGGCGATCTGGGAAATCGTGCAGGAGGACCAGATCCCGATCAGCGCGCGCCTGGCCGAAGATCTGGGCGTCACCCCTCCGGCAGTGACAGCGGCGCTCAAACGCATGACGCGCGGCGGCTTTCTGCGTCTGCGTCGCGGCGGCCGCATCGAGCTTTCACCGAAAGGAAAAGGCATCGCGCAACATCTCGTGCTGCGCCATCGCCTTGCCGAAAAACTGCTTACCGATGTGATCGGACTGGAATGGTCGCGCGCCCACGAGGAAGCCGAACGCCTCGAACACGGCATTTCGAGCGAAGTCGCACGCCTGCTGCTTCAGCGCTTCGGGCGCGAGAGCCGCTGCCCTCATGGCGTGCCGCTGTTCGGCGGATTGCCTCGACTGCAGCGCAAGTACGGGGCGATGCGCCTATCGGACGCCGAGGTCGGGCATGGTTACGAAGTTCTGCGCGTCTATGAAAAGGACCCTAAATTCCTGGAATTTCTCGACCACCTTCATCTGCGCCCCGGCGCGCGCATTCACTTGCAGGGCCGTGAATACGACGAGACCACCGCGTTGTTCGTCGACGGCCATCGGCCCAGCCGCATTCACCTGGGCAAGCCAGCGACGCAACGCATCTGGGTTCGCCGCCTGCGGGGCTAGGGTGCCGGCGTTCGGCTTTACCCCCGTTCGGCCCGCGTTTAACCGCCACTTTGCTTGAATCAGCCGTTGGCAGGGATACCGGCCAGCTCGCTTCTTCGCTCCATGAGCACGACATCTCGCCAGCGACCGCTCAGGCAACCCAGTCGCTCGCGAAGGCCAACCACACGAAACCCGCATCGCCTGTGAATTTCGATGCTGGCCACGTTTTCCGGAAAAATGCCAGCCTGCAGAGTCCAGATTCCCTCGCGCTCAGATGCCTCAACCAGCGCGGAAAGCACTCTCCGCCCGACTCCCCGGCGTCGAGCACGCTCAGCTACATAGACACTCACCTCGGCCACCCCCGCGTACACGAGCCGACTCGAAACTGGACTCAACGCCGCCCAGCCTACGATTTCGCCTCCCAGCCGGGCCAGGAGACGGCAGCTCTTCAGATGCGCCGCGTCCCATCGTTCCCATTCCGGAGCTTGCGTCTCAAATGTGGCCTGGCCGGTAAGAATCCCCTCGACGTAGATATCGTGCACGGCAGGCCAATCGTCTGCTCGCATGCCATCGATCTCTATTTCCGGAAGCACAGGACATCTTACCCCACGTCCCTCGGGCGACCGATGCGGTCGGCGCCACAGCGTGATAGGCTTGCGCCGGCGTACTCATGTGGAACGCGCTGCGCTATTACTGGATCACTACGAAGGGCTATCGTCTCCGCCCTTGGAAGTCGCCCTATGTGCAGTGGCGGCTTGAGACATTCTTCGGCAAGCAAGCGGCGGACCTCGATGCGTGTCGATTCATTTCCCTGATGTGGCGCGAGCGTGAGGGAATCGAGCGCTTTCTTGACTGGGTCGCCGAGCGCCACCGCGCGCAAAAAGAAAGGATCGGCTAACATGACCAACCCCCGTCTCGGTCGAGCTTGGCGGCTTGTTTTCCTACTCGGTCTTGCCTGCCTGCCGTTGATGGCGCAGACGGCCGGCCCCGATCAGACGGTCGACCCAGCTGCGGCCATCTCGAATCCGGTGCTCGAGTCCGTTGCGCACCGGCCGCTGCCCGAGCAGTTCATCTGGCTGGCCATGCCGCCCGGAACCCCTGAGAAAACCGATCAGGCCACGCCGCGTTACTTCCGCGCCAGTTTCACACTCGATGCGATTCCGTCGGAAGGGACTCTGTACATCTCGGGCCCAGACCATGTGCAAGCCTTCCTCAACGGGGTCCCCGTTGCGAAGGCGGATCGTGCTCGCCGGTCGAAGACCTACCCCCTGGTTGTCATTGCTCCGGTTGCGAACATGCTCCGCCGGGGCCGAAATGTCTTCGCCATCGAAGCGCGCGACGGGTCTCCGCTTGCAGTCAAGATCGTTCCGGCGCTAGCAGGTATCGGAGGGCCGGCCGTTTTCATTTCCGGGGCCGGATGGAAGGCCACCTTCGACGCGCGCGCGGGCTGGGAGCATCCCGGCTTCGACGATTCCGCCTGGACGACGGCGAAGTCGCTGGGAAGCGTTGACACACGTGTGGATGGCTACCGCGGATGGTTCGTCACTACAAGCAATTTAGAATGGAATTCGGACTCGGAGATGTATCGCTGGCCGGGCTACGACGGTATCTCGCCTTACCTGGCTCATCTGCCCCTAGCGCCCAAGTCGGCTGACGGCCTCTCGGCCGGGGCAGGTCGATTCGAGAATATCTCCGCGCTCACACAGCCAGGCACGCCGGGGGATTTCGAGGTGCACTTGCCAAGACCCCTTCTGACCGGCACGGTTGAGCAGCCCCCTAGCCTGGTTCTCGATTTCGGGCGCGAAATAAACGGGCGGCTCGAAGTTATCTCCGATTCCGCGCAGCCCATACGGCTCGCCTTGCAGTACGGCGAATCGCGCGAAGAAGCGCTCGAATCACCTTATCTCGGTGTCAACGAACTGCTCGTCCCTCCCTACCAGAAGGTGCACGGTCCGAAAAGCGCCTTCCGTTACGTCCAGCTGAAGTTTCTGACGGGCACTTCCCCCCTCCGCTTTAAGTCCATCCGTCTCGACGCGATCTACTACCCGGTTCAATATCGCGGCTCGTTCGAGTCTTCCGACCCGCTCCTTGACCGCATCTGGGCCGTGGGCGCCTATACCGCTCATCTGTGCATGCAAGATGCGATTTGGGACGCGCCCAAGCGCGACCGCATGCCTTGGATGGGGGATCTCGACGTTTCCGGCCATGTGATCGACACCGCTTTTGCCGATCATTTTCTGATGCAAGAAACGATGGATCGCCTCATTCAGGAGGCCGGCAGTCCCCTGCGTCGAGACGTGAACGGCATCCCGGGTTATTCGGCGTTTTGGGTCATGGGCGAGGCCGATTATTACCGGCACATCGGCGACAAGGCTTACTTGCGCTCGATACACGATGGGCTTGTTCGTTTGCTCGACTTCATGGACGGCGAACTGGACGCTCAGAATCTTTTCGTGAATCGACGAAAGGCTTGGCCGTTTGTCGATTGGTCGCCCGAATTTGACAAGGACACGCCCGAGGCCCGTCGCGCCACGGAATTCGAGTTTTACCGGGCGTTCTCCGACGGGGCCTGGCTGCTCGGAGAATCGGGCGACCTCACCGCGGCGCGAACCTACCAGGCCCGCGCGGAGGCCATCCGCCAGGCGGCGCAGCGCGCCCTGCTCGATCCAAGTACGGGCACCTTCGGCGACCGCTGGCAGGCGAATGCCATGGCCATCTACTCCGGCATCGCTGACCAGAAGGAAACCGCGGCGATTTGGAATCGCGTGCTGTCGCGTCCGTCTCGATTCATGATCACGCCCTACTACAACTACTACGTGATCGCGGCGATGGCACAGGCCGGTCACCGCCGCGAAGCACTCGACTGGATTCGCAGGTACTGGGGCGACATGATGTCCGAGGGTGCAACGAGCTTCTGGGAGGGCTACGATCCGTCCTGGCCGAAGCAGGATTTCCACGCCAGTCTCCGGGCCGACGACGACAAAGGATATTTCGTCAGTCTGGCTCACGGATGGTCGAGCGGGCCGACGCTATGGCTCACCGCACAAATTCTCGGCATTCAACCGACTGCCGCGGGGTTTCAAACGGCGATGATCCGCCCCGATCTGGCCGGCCTGACTTGGGCGCGCGGATCCGTTCCGACACCGAACGGGCTGATTCGCGTCGACTACAGGTCCTCGAACGGTCTGCTGGCCGGCATCGACGTTCCGCCAGGTGTCGCCGCACTGGCCTTGATGCCTACCTGCAACGCTCCGAATTCCGTCATGGTCAACGGCCGCCCGGCCACCGGCCAGCTGGCCGAGTCCAACACGCGCCTTGAAATTCGCCTCGCTCCGGGGCACTACGATCTTCATTCGAGCTGCTCGCCCTGAAAGGCGCAGGGGTGCGCGGCCTGGAGGTAAAGTGAGGCTTGAAACGCGTCGGGGCCTGAGCGCGCAAGCCGCGCAATCCCTACTGCGGGAAGCTACTCTCTCTGGCGCCTCCGTGGTGTCTTGCGCGGTGCCTTGCTTAGTTTCTCCTGCGCGCTTCTCGGCAGATTGGCGAACACCACGTCATGCGCCGTTCGCAACAGCCTCTCGACTTGCTCGCGCGGAAGGGTATCGTCGGACTCGATAGCAATCCATTTGGCGCGCGCCAAGTACGGCGCCGGTATGACTCCCGGCCGCTCGAGCAGTTCGGCAAATTCCTCGTCGCCGCACTTGAGCGACATCCAGATTCGGGCCGGCTCGGTCGGTACCACGGCAAACATCCGTCCACCGACCTTGAACACAAGGTCGATTTCCCATTGGATGTGCTCGGTTGTATGCGGCAACGAGAGACAGAAATCGCGCACCCACTCGATATTCATCGCCTCGAGCGTATAGCACGCAGGGCGGCGAAGTCGAGCGCACGACCGAGAGAGCAAAAGCCGTGGCCTTGCGCCAGCCAGAAGTGTTTTCTTTTGTTTTTTTTCGCCGCTCGTACGGGGCAGGCGGGGAGTCACTCGTTTCGTAGGGCGATGATCGGATCGACGCGCATCGCGCGCCGCGCCGGAACGTAGCAGGCAGCCAGGGCCACCCCGATTAGCAACGCCGCGGTAATCAGGAAGCTCGGCGCGTCGAATGCGCCGATGCCGTACAGCAGAGCGCGCATGCTTCGTGCCAGGAGCGAGGAGATCACCATTCCGACCAGCACGCCGGTGCACACCATGGCCATGCCGCTGCCAAGAATCAGCCGAAGAACGTCGCCGGATTGCGCGCCGAGGGTCATGCGTACGCCGATCTCTCTCGCGCGCTGACTCACCGAATACGACATCACGCCGTAGGTTCCAATCGCCGCAAGCACCAGCGCCATCAGGCCAAACGTTCCGAGCAACTCCGCGCCAATGCGCGGAGCGGTCAGCGAATCGACGAGTACCTGACTCATTGTCTCGACGCGCAGTAACGGAAGCGACGGCGCGATCGAGTGGACCGTCTCGCGGAAGCTGCCAATCGCCTGCGTCGGATCGCCCTTTGCGCGCACGTAGAGGGTTACAAATGGCGAATAGTGTTGCTTGAGTGGCATGTAGATGATTGCCTGCGGCGGCTCGCCGAGCGTCCCATACTTCGCCGTGCGGACTTCCCCGACCACGGTGACATCCCAAGTCTCGCCCAGAAAATGCAAGTGCTTCCCGAGCGGATCCTGCCGCGGCCAAAATCCCTCCGCGGCCGCTTGGTTCACGACCGCCACTTGCGCGCCGTTCGGATCATCCTGCTCGGTGAAATCCCGCCCCCGCAGCAAGGTGATACCCGCCGTGTCGAAGAATCCCGGCGCGCTCGAGATCACGGGAGTCAACTTGCCGTTTCGAGGATCGGACGTGTCGACGCCGTCGGTAAACGTCGTCCTGGCCAGCCCGCCGCCCAGCGGTGGCGCATCGGCGATACTTGCCTCCTCGACCATGGGAAGCCCGCGCAGCCGGTCGGCCACCTCTTTGTAAAACTGTTCCGCCTGAGGCTGTGGGTAATGCTCCGCGGAGAGGTTCACGGACATGACCATCTCATGCTTCACTTCGAATCCCGGATCGATCTGCTGGGCATTGCTCAAGCTGTGGATAAACAGCCCGGCGCCGACCAACGCAATCAGCGAAAGGGCCACCTGCACCATCACCAGCACGCCGCGAAGCCCATACCATCGCGCGCCCCCCGTCGGAGCACCCGTGCGGTCCTTTAGGGCCACCATGTGATCCATTCTCGAAGCTTCCAGCGCCGGAACGAGTCCAAAAAGCAGAGTGGCCACGATGGCCAAGCCAAACGCGTACAGGAAAACGCGCCCGTCCAACCTGAAATCCAAATTGCGGGCAAGTCCAGGCGGCATGAGCGACACGAGCACCGACTTGCCCCAATATGCACTGACCAAACCCAAGGCCCCGGCTGCCAGCGCGAGCAGCAGGCTCTCGGTCAACAGCTGCCGTATCAACCGCCACCGCGAAGCGCCCAGCGCAAGCCGCACACCAATCTCGCGCTGCCGCTGTGTGGCGCGCGCAAGCAGAAGATTCGCCACATTCGCGCAGGCAATCAACAAAACTAGACCGACGATCACCATCAGCAGGGCGCCCGCCTTCGCAAAGACGCTATGTAGTCGGGGCGGCACGGACGTGTCGTTGATGGGCACCACCATTTCGTTCCGTCCGCCGTTGTCCTTGGGATATTGCTTTTCGAGCTCGAGACCCAAACCGTGCACGGCCACGTTCGCTTGCGTGAGCGTCACGCCGGGTTTGAGCCGCGCCACCATCGAAACCGACCGGAACGAACGCTGGTAGATGAAGTCCTTCTCCTGCCCGGTGAGGGCTTGATCGCGCATGGAGATCGGTATCCACAGATCCGGGCTGCCTAAGTTGCCGACGGTCACGAAATTTCGTGGCGCTACTCCGATCACCGTGTAATCCTGTTGATCGATCTCGAGCGCTCGACCCAGAATCCCGCGATCGGCGCCGAATTGCGTGTTCCACAGGCTGTAGCTCAACACAACCACCGGCCGGGGAGTCAGATCTTCATCCGCTGAAAATCCGCGCCCCAGAACCGGCTGCACGCCCAACAGGTCGAAGAAGTTCGCGTTGACAAGCTCAGCAAACATCTGTGTGCGCTTTCCCGAGACGATCAAGTCCATCCCGCTCGGAATCACAATGGCCACTCCGGAAAAGACATTCGTGTTTTCGCGGTAATCAACGGCATTCAAATAGGGCGTGGGCAGGTACTCCTGGGGCGGGCCCTTGCGACTCGTCGCGCTCGAATAGAGAATGACCACGCGGTCCGGGTCCTTTACGGGAACCGAGTGCAGGAACACCGCTTTCGCCAGCGCAAAAATGGTCGTGTTCGCGCCAATTCCCAATGTCAGCGAAAGCACGGCCACGGCCGTGAAGGCCGGCGACTTCGCCAGCATCCGCAGACCGTAACGGAAATCCTGCAGCCGTGTCCCCATGGCAGCCTCCCCAAAAGTCCTTCGCAACTCTTACGCCACTGCCGCTCAATTTTCAACTTTCGTCGAGGGAAGCCAGGAAACGCTACGGGGCGCCGGCCCGCGCCGGGGTGTATAATGTAGTTACTCAAGTCGAGCCATGCGGGACCTAAACATCGTCGAGAAGCCGGCGGCGCTGCACGAAGCCCGTTGGTGGGAACCTGAGCCCAGCGGCGGCAAAGTGCATTGTTATCTCTGTCCTCGCCATTGCCACATTGGGCCGGGACAGGGCGGCTTCTGCTTCATTCGCGTCAACCAAGGAGGCAAGCTTTACAATCTCGGTTACGCCCATCCTGCCGCGCTGCAGATTGATCCCATCGAGAAAAAGCCGCTCAACCATTTCCTGCCAGGCACGCGCATTTTTTCGATGGGCACTGCCGGTTGCAACATGGGCTGCTTCTTCTGCCAGAATTGGGACATCTCGAAGTCGCGTTCCGACCAAGTCAACTCAACCTATATCCCTCCCGAAGACGTCGTCCTGCTGGCGATTCGCTACGGCTGCCCCTCGATCGCCTTCACCTACAACGAGCCGACGATCTGGGGCGAATACGTCATCGACATCTGCCAGGCGGCCAAAGAGCATGGCCTCAACACCGTAATGGTTTCGAACGGCTACATCACCTACGAAGCGTTTCACGACATCTACGATCAGGTGGACGCGGCGAACATCGATCTGAAAGCCTTCACCGAGAATTTCTACGGCAAGATCACGCTTACCCATCTCCAGCCTGTCCTCGAAACGCTCGAGTGGCTGAAAGAGGAGACGAACGTTTGGTTCGAACTTACCAACCTTATAATTCCCACGCTCAACGACGCGGCGGCGGAAACGCGCGAGCTGTCCGAGTGGGTGCTCGAACACCTCGGTCCGGACGTGCCGCTCCATTTCACGGCTTTCCATCCCGATTTCAAGTTACAGGATAAGCCGCGCACGCCGCCCGAGACGCTGCACGCCGCGCGGGCCACGGCCCTCAAAGTGGGTTTACATTATGTCTACGAGGGCAACATCCTGAGCGACGGCGCGCATACCTCATGTCCCGCGTGCCGAGCGCTTCTGATTCGTCGTTCCTGGCACGATGTGCAACAGAATCGGCTGGAGAACGGCTGCTGTCCCAATTGCGGTCTTGCTGTTCCCGGCCGCTGGGCGAACCCTCGCGGCCAAACGCCACCCAAATCGTTTCGCAAAGCCGCGACCCTTTCGGCCGAGCGTTACGCCGACCTCAACCTCTAGCGATCCCGAAATCGTCGGGCCTCCGGGGGGCGGGCTCGGACTGTCCTTTCCGCGGGGCGCGATCAGGAGGGGCTCATGCCCAGCACACTTGCACGGTCCTCAGGGATTTACGTGCTCGCCGTTGCGGGGATTTTTGCCGTTGTTGCCCGCGCTCAGAGGGCGCAAATGCCAACGCCCGAGGAAATCGAGCATCAAAACGCCGTAGAGGCCGTGCGCATCATCAACACCGCCGAATACGACTACCGCACCGACCACGGCCGTTTCGGCAGCTGGAACGACGTCTACGCCTCCGGCGTCGTCACAAATCTGCTGCGAACCTGGCCCAAGGTAAAGGACCTCTCCATCTCCTCGAGCGATGAGATCATTCCCGGCTACCGCTTGACTCTCCTCGTTGGCGGGGACGGCAACGCGTATTCCGTGTCCCTGCACGAAATGAAATCGCACGGCTGCGGCTTCTCTGTTTTCAGCGATCAAGCGGGTCTCATCTATCAAGGCACGGTGATCGACTGTCCGCAAATCACCGACGATCCCCTGTCCCGGATTCAGAGGCCATAGTCGCCAGGATGCGGCATTCGGTGCCGTTCCCGTGGCCATGGCCCTGAAGAAGGCCGGGTCCAGCCGTCGCGTTGCCGCGCACCAGGCCCTCCTGACTGAACCTATGGTTCACGCGATACTGCAATCGTAGTAGATTCCCCCGAGGGCGCGCTGCCTTCGTCGAGGAAACCCTCGCAGCCCTGAGTCTGCTCTAGCCGGCGCCTCGGGCAATCGCGCTTCCCCCGTTGCCTGTCAGAACGTCTCGGCTGCCCCCTTATATGAGGTTTGAACCTGGTCCAGCGAGGTAGTATGATCACAGTACCATCTCAGCAATGGGCGTCCGAGTACGAACGGTGGTACTAAGTCCCAATCGGGGCGAATCTACTGCCGATACCGTATTTCCCTGATACAGTGCGCATGCGTACTGTACGACGCTGCAGCCGCCTACGGGGCGAGGGCGACTCGCAAATTGCCTGGAGGCACAACCGGCTGGCACAGGGGGCATTGACCCCTCGGGGCCAAGGGGGCAAATCTCGGCGTGAGTGCCGATCCGAACACATCGCCTGGGGCGGGCATCGGAAGTCTGCGCTCGAAAAACGCCCTGACTCGCTACGGCCTTGCGCTGCTCGCGACGCTGCTAGCCCTCGGCCTGCAGGGACTCATCGGCCGGCTCGTCGGAAATCACGCGTATCTAACGGTTTGGGCGGCAGTTGCCTTCTCCGCCCTATATTGCGGCCTGGGTCCATCGCTCGTCAGCCTCCTCACTGGCGCCCTGGGCGTATGGTTTTTCTTTCTGGCCCCTCCCTCTTCACAGCTCAAGAACCCGGGCGATATTTTCAACACCATACTCTTCATATTGCTGTGCGATTTCATCGTGATCATGGCCGAAGCGAATCGGCGCGCACAGGGGGTGCGCGCTCGCCAGGCACGGGTTCTCGACACGGCCAACGCCAGGCTGGCCCGGGAGTTGGCCGATGTTTCGCGCCTGCACGAATTGAGCACGCGGCTCTTGAGCGAAACGGAGCTGGTTCCGCTATTGAATGAGGTGCTCGCAGCGTGCGCAGATCTGCTCGGAACGGACCGGGGAATCATTCGACTCTACGACGAGCGTGCGGCGGCGCTCAGGGTGGTGACCCAGCTTGGGTTCCCCGAGGAGTTCCTGAAGGATTTTGAATCCATCCCCGCGGCTGATCCTGTCTTCGAGACCATCCGACAAAACCGCAAACGCATCCTGGTGGAGGATGCGCGAACCGATCCGCGGTTTCGCGAGCTCGCTCCTGTCGCCGAGAAATATGGCTTTGCGGCGGCGCAGTTCACACCCCTGATCGGCAGCAATGGAAATTTCCTGGGTGTTCTCTCCAATCACTTTCTGATGCCTCATTGCCCCGCCGAACACGAACTGCGACTTCTCGATCTTTGCGTCGGGCACGCTGTGCGGGCGATCGAGCGCACGCGCCTTGAACAGGAATTGCGGGCCGCGCACGATGTGCTAGAGCAAAAAGTCGAGCAACGAACGAGCGCATTACAAATCGAAATCGCCGAGCGAAAGCACGCCGAACTTTTGCTCCGCGATTCCGAGCAGTCGTTGCGCGAACTCTCCGCCCACCTGCTCCGCACTCAGGACATCGAACGGCGGAGAATCGGAAGAGAATTGCACGACAGTGTGGGACAACTGCTGGCGCTGCTCAAAATGGAATTGCACTCCTTGAAGTCGCGCGTGGGGTCCGGGGCAGCCGGACAAAAACTGGCGGAATGCTGCGACCTGGCGGAAGAATCGATCAAACAGGTCCGAACCGTTTCCTATCTTCTGCACCCGCCACTGCTCGAGGAATTGGGGCTCAAATCGGCAATACCCTGGTACCTCGAGGGCTTTTCAAAGCGCAGCGGAATCAACACCACAGTCGAAATCTCCCCTGCCCTCGGCCGGTTGTCATCGGAAGTCGAGCTGGCCATCTTTCGCGTGCTGCAGGAAAGCTTGACGAATGTCCATCGCCACTCGGGCAGCTCGACAGCGCATGTTCGCGTCTGGGTGAACAAGGACTTGGTCTCCATGGAAATCGAAGACCATGGGAAAGGAATCGAGTCGAACGACGATCCGCCTTTGCCACGCCCGCCCGGCGTCGGCCTCCAGGGGATGAGCGAGCGCATGCGCAACATCGGCGGTAAGCTCGAAGTGCACTTCGGTGGGCAAGGCACTATCATTCGCGCGACAGCTCCCTGTGCGCAGCCGGCCGCGGCATCAGCGAAGGCCGGCTCTGGCTAGGCTTGCCGCCTTCCCCTTCGCCATGCCCCGAGCGACGGAGGCCCGACGGATTTCCACATTTTCGAAATTTCCACAGCAAGACAAACCTCCCAGTGTGATTGACTCGTTCTCGATCCAGGGGTAGAAGGATTGCGCCAAAGCGTTCGAATCATCTGAATCTTGGGTAGCACGACAAGCGAAAGCTTGATGAGCTATGCAGGGGAAAGACGATAGAACGACTTCGACAAAGTTCCGAATGATACGGCGTCGCGGTGAGGGACGGAGGACTCGTCGGAAGGTGCGCTAGCGAGGCGGCATGGGGCTAACGCTCTACGCGGCAGCGTTGGTGCAAACCCCGATCGAGATCAACGGCACTTCTCGCGGCCAGCTTTGCCCGCTTAGGCGGGAGAACGCTCGGCTGCCGTTTTCAATTCGAGACTGAAGGGAAGGGGCGAGTAATCGCCCCTTTTCTTTTTCTTGGATTCTTCTTCGCCCCCAAGTCATCCGATCAAGCTCCCGGCTTGGAGGGCTGCGGCCAACCATGCCGGCCCCCTAAGCTTCAGCTCTGGCCTTCATCCCTGGCGGCGCGCGTCACGGCTTCCCTGCTCGGCTTGTTCGCTACGCTCGCGCTCCTGATTGCGGTCGCTGGAATCGGGGGTATCATGGCCCTGAGCGTGAGTCAACGCGTGGCGAAATCGGCATCCGCATGGCCCTGGGTGCCAACCCGTCAGAGATTCTCTGCAGGATCATGGGGTACGGACTTGGTTCTTGCCGCCCTCGGCGTCGGGATCGGGTTCGCCGGAGCGCTCGGACCGACCCGGCTGCTGAGATCGCTGCTCTTCGAAGTCGACCCGGGCGATCCGGCAACGTTTCTAGGCGTTGCCTTGGCGCTGATCGTTGCCACGGTCATCGCCAGCTACATACCGGCGCGCCGGGCGGCCTCGGTCGATCCCAATGTGCCCTTGCGCTGCGAGTAGCCGAGACGATGCCTGGGCTGGCGCTTGATCTTGGCGCCCTGTGCAGGGCAGGAGAAGGAAGGACAGGGAGAGTCGATTGAACAGGGAGAGGCGGTCGCGAGTGCAAGAGCTTTCGCTCTGGTTTTCAGCTATGGCCCTCGCCGTAGCGGCCTTGCCGGCGGCAAATCCGCTCCCACGCATCGGCGGCGCCGGGCTACAAACCAGCGCGCCCCGATTCGACTCCGATGGCGCACTCCTGCGCCCGAAGGATTTCGAGACCTGGGTCTTCGTGGGCAGCTCTACGGGACTAACCTACGAGTCCGGGATCCAAAGCTCAGGCCCGGGCGAATTCCACGACGTCTACATCCGCCCCGAGTCCTATCGCGAATACGTGCGCACGGGAAAATTTCCGGAGAAGACCATACTCGTCCTCGCCGTGTACGCTCCCAAGGAAAAAATCTCGCCGGCGAAAGCCGGTTACTTCGAAGGCGACTTGGAGGGTCTGGCCGCTGCGGTGAAAGATCACGAGCGTTTCCCGGAAGGCTGGGCGTATTTCAATTTTTCCGAAAGCGGTCAACTGAAAGAGCGCGCTACCCCCAGCCCAAAGCAAACGTGTTTCTCCTGTCACAAACAGCATGCCGCCGACGACAATGTCTTCGTTCAGTTCTACCCGGTCCTCCGCCCGATCGCACAGTCCCACCTTTCCTCGCCCCGTTCGGAAAAGTAAGTGCACCGCACTATACTCCGGCCTCACCCTTCGCTCCCTGCGGCGAGTTTCAAGACCGGTTGACAGTCGTCCTGCGAGCAATAGGGTTTGTCGGGGAGTCCGTACAAACAAAATCCGCAGTCACCAGCTGGATATTGCCGCTGCGGCGGCCGGCGAAATTCACTACGGTGCTGCACGTGACTCAGCGATTCGCAACGCCCTGGCCAAAATCGGAGGAGAACTGCCGCGCCGTACATGGCCAGTTATGAGTTGTGAGAGTCAATTCTCTAAGCCGCCGCTTGTCTTGCCCTTACCAGATTCTAGTTCGCGCCTCTGATCGTAGTTTTTGAACAGTTTTGTTCCCAATTGTTCCTAAGTTCGTTTTTCGCTCATGAGCGGCCGAGAGGCAACGAAAACGGCCGGTTAGCCAACCTATCGTGGTCTATCGGGCATCGACGAGCGGCTTGCCTGAACCGGTTACGCCTTGCAGAGCCGCGTGATGTTTTTCTCGCGGCAGGCGATGTAGAAGACACCTGAAGCTACCTCGGACGCATAGCCAAAACTACCAAGGTCGCGGCGGCCTCAGTCTTCGGGCCGTGTCGCATTCGGCAAATCTCGTCCCGCCCCGAGCGCATCCGCCACGCGGTTGATGTAGTTGAACCATGCGGCGATCAATGTGATCTGAAGGATTCCGCGATCATCAAAGCCGACCTCACGCAATCGTGCGTGATCTTCGGGTGAGCACTGGGTCGCGTCCTTTGTGGGTTTGACTACGCAGTCGAGCATCACCCTGTCTTGGTGTGAGATGGGAGCTTTTGTGTAGTCTCGCCGGAGGGCTCCGACCAATTCCAAATTCAACGTCACTCGACGCAGAAACACTGCGTGCGATTCAATTCAATAGAAACAGCGGTTGGTCACCGAGACTGTCGTTGTGATCATTTCGTGCTGCTGACGAGTGAGTGGCAAGTCCGGCGACATCAAGACGCCGAACCTTGCGAATGCATGAAACAGTGTATCTGGAATCAGGCTGTGCGATGCGACTATGCCGGCCAGTTCCTCGTTAGTCGGCAAGACAGAAGCTTCATATTCTTTGGGGTATAGCGGCCGCTCTGATTCAAGCGCATGCAGCAGCTCTGTACTTGCCTCCCAGAGCGGGACTGTCTTGATCCAAGTCATCGTTCCCTCTCCTGATTCTTACTCGGACTATATTTGCTTCGAGGTGATTTCATATTTGAAGTTATCCGGGTCGAAGGGATCGACTCGTCCCTCCGCCGTTTCCGCCTGTGGATACATAAAATATACGAGCGGTTGACCAGCAGATCCGGGCAGCGCTACATCGTGAGCGTAGTTGTACGCCACCCAATTCATCTCCCAAGAGCCGAAGAGGCGCTTGCGGGCCAGCGAAACCATTTCGTCGCTCAAGGGACGGTTGCCGGGGGGTTCTTCAAGAACTACCTTGCGCACGTCGGCCGGATCGACCGGTACCCAGCCATGCTCGCGCAGGTAAACTTCCGCGCGGCAATGCTGCCCTTTCGTGGCTTTGTCCGTTGCCAGTCCGAGGCTCTTGTAGCCGAGTTCGGACTTCGCAATCCGCAAACCGTAAACATGCCGGGCCGGTAAGCCAACGGACCGGGCCAAACCGACGTACAAAGCATTGATGTCGGCGCATTTCCCTCCCATGTCGCCTGACTCCAGCATGAACCGAATGTCGCCGCGCCCGCAGCCGCGGACTTTTGGATCGCGGAACGTGTTCTCCACGATCCATTCGTAAATGCCTTGTGCTTTCTCGATGTCGGTTGTCGCACCGGCGGTCGCCTTCAGGGCGGTTTCTTTCACAATCCCGTCTGTCGGCACATACCGGCTGGGTTGAAGAAAGTAATCCAATTCAGCTTGAGAGGGTCGTGGAACTCGTGCGGGAGACGATAGATCGACAGCATAGTTCTTGAGCGAAACCCGGCTCGTCAGGGTCAGCACCGGCTTTCTGTCGGCGTAATAACTCGCCGACACAATGCCGAGAGCGTTCTGCCTGTCTTTGTGCAAATTGGCAGATCCACCTTCGGCCTGGAACTTGTTGGAAAGCGTGCGCTGGAAAGGCGTATCACGAATGAGAGCTGCCGGCAGCCAAATGTGGCTGACTCCACTTGGTTTCAGCAGTTCAACTTTCGTGGTGACCTCAAACGTCCGCCATTCGCTCGCGGATAGCGCATCAGCAAAAGCTGTAGCGGCTTTTGTGAGCGCCAAACCGGCACAGACTGCGCCGGTGGATCGCAAAAAGTTTCGCCGATTCATACGCTCACCTCTGTTTGTCTAGCCATGCCCGGCCCTTTTTCGGGTCTTTCGTCAGACCGAGACTCGCCGATTCTGAGTACTGTGGAAGCAGGAGGTTCATCGCAGCCGCCAATCCTAAGGCACCAGCGAGAAGAACCAGCAAAGAAAAATAGGACCCAGTTGCATCAAACGCGCGCCCTAATATGACGGGTCCAATAGCTCCAGCGGCCGCGTAGAAGGTCCAGGTCAGGCCGTAAAGCGTGGAAAAAGAGCGGAGGCCAAAATAACGCGTCAACAGATAAGGCGTGGTCGCAGCTTCACCGCCGGCCCCGATGCCAATGAGAGCGGTAGCGAGGCAGCCCGCAGGAAAACTGTGGGCCCGAGCCAATAGAAATATACCGAGTGCGGTGAGGAGGTTTATGACAAGCGCGACACGCGGACCGAAGAACCGATCCATCAGCCATCCCACGACGACTCTGCCAATCAGGCTGGATCCACCTAGGATGGATACACAAAGCGCCGCATCGTTGGCCGTAATTCCTCGATCCGTCAGCAAAGCTGAGAGATGAGTGATTGCCCCATTCATGCTTATCGAACTGACGAAAAGTATGGCGGTGATAATCCAGAAGGCGAAAGAGCCCATGCCCTGCTGCCAGGTCATTCCAGAATGGGCGGGAGCGGGCTTTTGTCCGATTGCTCGGCGCTCCCGGATGTAACGCCAGCTGAGCGGCAAGCCGAGTATCAATGCAAGACCGCCAAGCGAGGCATACGCGGCGCGCCAGCCCGACCTGCCAATGATGGATTGGGCGATGACGGGTAAAATCATGGCGCCCAAACCCGCCCCGACCATAACAAGGGCAAGAGCAAGCCCCAGGCGTCGCTGAAACCATGTGGAGATGGACCGCGAATACGCCAGATGAGCTGCACCGTTCCCCACTAAACCTAGAACAAAGCATGTCAGATAGAACTGCCACACGCTGGCATGCAACAAAGATAGGGAGGCAATGGCGCATCCAAACACTGTCATGCAGGCAAGAATGATTCGGCGAGGCCCAAAGCGGTCGATCCAGCGGCCCAAAAGCGGGGAGACTCCGCCGAGAGTGACGGCTGCGATGGCGAAGCCACTCGAAACAGCCTCACGGCTCCAACCGAATTCCGCAGCGAGCGGCTTCACAAAGACGGAGAAGGTGTAAACGAAGAGTGACCCGAATCCCGCCATTACGCCGAGACACGCGGCCAGGACGACACGCCAGCCGTAATAGCGGAGGTCGAATTCGGTGAGGCCGGGTCCACATTCTGCGAATTGCACAGTATCCTCGCCAATTACGCGGCCTAATAGAGAAGCCTCGCTCATTTGGTCGATAGTCATCTCCTTACCCTCTGCACTCGGCAGGCGTCGAATCGTACATGGAGAAGCCGCCTGCATCTCTAGTCTTTTTCTACTATTGTTGTGGTTCAGCCTTGTAAGTAAGGTCTCGATCAGCTTGCGCTCCGATTGAATTTCTAGAGAACCGCATTATGCCGATCCCGACCGAACCAATTGGCAGCATACCGCGTCCGCCAGATTTCCTGTCTGCTTTGCAAGCCCATGCCGCCGGGAAAATATCCGACGCGCAGTTTCATGCGACAGAAGAAGCCACAATAAAAGAAACTATTCGCCGGCTGGAAGAAACAGGTTCTCCAGTTCTAACCGACGGCGAGCAGACCAAGCCGAGTTTTGTTACCTATCCGCTCGTCGGTGTCGATAACCTTGCCTCAGATGGAGTGACGATTCCTTTTGCAGACGGCCACACGCGGCAGTTGCCGTATTTGACCTGTGGCCCCTTCCGATACGGCATTCATGCGGCGAAGTATCTGAAGGCAGCTCAGCGACACACACAGCGGCCCGTGAAGCAGGCGGTGATTTCTGCGTCGGCATTGAGCCTGCTGTATCCACAGAACGGCTTGGATGGGTATTCGCGCGAAGAGTTTCTGGATGACCTGGTTCAGAATGCGGTAACCGACATCCGTGAGTGTCTCGAGGCACAGGCAGCGTGTGTCCAGATTGACTTCACCGAAGCACGTTTATCGCTGAAGCTCGATCCTTCCGGCGGACTGCTGAATACGTTTGTTGCGCTGAACAACCAGGTGCTTGCCAGCTTTACGGAGGCTGAGCGGAAGAAAATTGGAGCGCACACGTGCCCTGGAGGAGATCGAGACTCTACGCACAGTGCAGACGTAGACTACACAGGTTTGCTGCCTACATTGTTCAAGCTCAACGTCGGACGTTTCTATATTCAGCTGGCTAGTGAATCGGATCGCAAGCGTGTGCTAACAACAATGCGACGTTTACTCAAGCCAGATCAGATGGTTTTCGTGGGCGTTACCGATCCTATCAATCCGAAGATTGAAACTGCGGAGACGGTTCGCGATCGCGTGCTCGACGCTGCAGAATTGATTCCCCTGAGTTCGCTTGGCACGACTGACGATTGCGGGTTCTCACCGTTTGCCGACGACACATCGACATCGCGGGAAACAGCATTCGCGAAAATCAAGAGCCGCGTCAAAGGGACTGTAATGGCGCAAAAGATTCTCGGAGTTTAGGAACCTGCAAGCGAGCCCGCGAAGTTCCTACCGCGCAGAATTAACTCGGCTGAATTGGTAAAGAAGCCAGGCGCTCATCCGAAACGTATCCAGAATAAAGTTGAGCAAGAGCGTTGAAAATACTCCGGAAGGCTTCAGCCACGCATAGACGACGTTCATGCTCCATGCCGGACCGGTGTACACCTTTCCCGCTTTTGGCAGCCCGATCCCGTTTCGCACTGGCGGCTCGTAGACGATCTTCTCGATTCCACTGTTAAAAAACTCGGCCATGTGCAGAATTCGGCTGCTGTAACAGACGCTTGCGCCCCAAGGGATGCTGCCCCTTGTACGATACCTGAGAATCAAGTCCGACGCCTCAGCCGCATGCCTGAGCGCAGCCGTCACTCCGTTCGAGGTGATCGGGTCCACCATCGAGGCAGCCTCACCACAAATCATCCAGTTCGGCCCCGCTACGTCCAAATGGACCCGAGACGTGAAGGAGGCCACATTCATTTCGCTAGTTGCGCCCGCTGCGAGCAACGGCTCGAATCGCGGGAACTTTGCTAATTCTTGCCGGTAAATTGCATCGACCGTAAGACCCTGTTCACGCTTATCCTTCATCCACTCGCCGGTAGTCACAACTCCAACGCCTACGGTCTGAGGATTTACCGGAATCTCCCAAATCCAATCCAAATACTCCGTGGGCGAGGGATCCATATACAACGTCGTACCTTCTACCGGATCGTTAACCGAAAAATAAGTCCAGATCGCGACCTTTGCTGGGCCTTCTTCGATTTTCGGCAGATGGAATTCTCGTGCAAACAGAGATCCCCTACCCGAAGCGTCAATGAACCACGCAGCGGAAAATTCCTTGCCGCAGGCCGTACGGACGGCAGCAATGCCCCTGCCGACTCTTTTGATTCCAATCACTTTGTCTTTCACTATTGTCACACCCGAAGCAACCGTAGATTCCCTCAATTCCTCATCAACCCGCTGGCGGTCAAGATGGAGAGTCTTAAGCTCGATATTTAGCGGATGGTTGCCAAGCCAGGGGCTGGGAATATAGTGTTCCGAGCGGCCATTTCGCATGCAAAGGGTGACGTGACGCTTCCAGGTTGCCATCTGGTTTTCGATGAGATAATCCATCGAAAAGCCGAGATTCCTGAGTAGATCCGGTGCTGACCAGTCGAGCGACTCTCCGACAGGCGAAGGATTTCCTTCCGTCGGAGTGATGCAAGTGACCTTGAGACCTGCCCTAGCAAGTCGCAAGGACGCCGCTTTTCCCGCTAAACCAGCCCCAACGACAACTACATCGCACGGAGCGCACTTTGAGTCAGAATCGGCCATCAAGCTCATGCACCTCGTCTGATGATGCAGAATTTGTATCGCAGCGGCAACGTGGCGAATTATGCGGAGTACTTAACCGAAGCTGGCGTCCGCTGGTTATCGAGCGCCCTAAGGGTTTGCGCGATCTGCCAGACGTGGCGGCTTTGGTGGGCGACAATCATGCGGAAGGCACCATAGATGTTGTAGCTGATCCGCGCATACACGGGGGACTTGACTCTGACCTCATCAATAGCTAGACCCGCAGCGCCGCTTAAAGCTGTCAGGAGCTCCGACTGCGAATCCACGAAAGAGCTCCACGCTTTTTCTGAATTCAACTTCTGCGGCACCAGTTGCGGAAGTACCTTGAGCCGAATCCGGTACGGAGGTTTCAAAATAAGAACCAATATGCCAGACAAGATACCCGTTCGCAGGTATCGGTCTTTCGTCAGTTTCGGCGCATCAGCAATCGCCTGTAAGATCGAGGGAAGAAATGCGCACGTTGTCTGCGTGAGATGATCAAGGCATTCCGCCACACACCAGGCTTCAGGGGTCAAACGGATAAGTAAATCAGATTTTTCCCGGCAAACTACGAGAGCTTCTGCATCCGATGTTGTCTGTCGAATTTGATGCGCAATTGTAGTTTGCTGTTCGAGCGAGATTAAGTTGGCCCGAAGAAAATCGAGGCCTTCTGAACGCTGATTCGCGGTGGTTACGGTCGGCATTCCCCATCACCCACGACGTCAGAGGTTCGGCAACTGGTGGAAGAAAATAGCTAGGAACGGAGTTGCGGGGCAATAGTACAAAACAACTATGGCGGATCCGGGCCTCCTTGCGGTTTCATTCCCTGCCTTGCTTTTTCAATCGGCCCTTGTTCTGATAGTCCATGTCTGCACATCCTCTTTCCCCAAGGCGCAACCGCAATAGCATGGACCGAAATTCATCTTTGTTTAGTAGCTGGCGCAAAAGTCTCGCTTTCTGGGCGGGCTCGGCGATGGTGGCAGCGGGTGTAGCTCTGCACCTGCCTATGTTCTGGATGGGCCGGACCACTCATTTCCAGCTCGCAGGGATGCCGATGAGCAACGGCATGCTCGCAGGCATGGGGCTGATCGTCGCGGGCATTGCAATCTCTGCATACGGGTTGCTGCCTTCTGGTGGGCACGAACAGATTGCAGATGTGTCCATTTCTGCGCCGGAAGATTCGCCCCTTACCAGGGCGCATTGGATTCAACTTGGGCTAATTTCCATCGCACTCGTAATCGATGTAATGAAGGCCTCGAGTCTCGGATTTGTGATTCCAGGTATGCGAAGTGAGTACGGTCTTAGCTTCTCTGCCGTGGCGGCGCTGCCATTTGTAGCGCTGCTGGGTACAACCGCGGGATCGTTTATATGGGGCGCACTGGCAGACATTTATGGACGGCGGGCTGCCATTCTGCTCGCTGCGGTATTGTTCGTAGGAACATCCATTTGTGGCGCCATGCCCTTGTTCTCCTGGAACATTGCGATGTGCTTCATGATGGGGCTAGCCGCCGGTGGGATGCTGCCCGTTGCCAATGCGCTGCTGGCCGAAATAGTCCCCACCAAGCACCGTGGCTGGTGCCTTGTGCTGCTGGGTGGCATTGGGACCCTTGGCGGCTACTTCGCCACCAGTGAGTGTTCCGCGCTCCTGCAGCCGTTCTTCGGATGGCGAATCATGTGGCTTTTGGGATTTCCGACGGGCATCATCCTCGTCGCTCTAAGCCCCTTGATTCCAGAATCAGCTCGCTTCCTTCTTCAAATGGGACGGTTACAAGAAGCTGAGAAGATGCTAGCCCGCTATGGGTCAGCTCTCAAAGCTAAACCCATCAACCCGAGGCCGGCTTATGCCACCTCGGCACGCGCTGGCAACGAGAAATCGAGTTCCACGTCGAGCTTGCGCCCCCTCCTTGGATTAGCAGCAGCACTCACTCTCGTGGCATTGGCTTGGGGCTTTGTGAATTTCGGTGTGTTGTTGTGGTTGCCCGGCAACTTGATGGCCAAGGGTCGCAGTGTGGATCTCGCCAGCGCCTTGATTGCTCGCGCTACACTGATTTCAATCCCAACCATCGCTTTGACGACATATCTTTATAGCTTATGGAGCACCAAACGTGTGCTGGTTCTGGCTATTGCGGTTACAGCACTGGGCTTGTTCGCGACACTCTTTGGGGAAAACGGCTCAGCCTCATTCCTCTCAACCCCACTTCTGTCTGTGTCGCTCTTGGTGATTGGCACCAGCGCAGTTATCTCCATTCTGTTGCCCTACACGTCGGAGAGTTTTCCACTGCGTCTCCGGGGACGCGCAACAGGTTGGGTTGCGGGTTGCAGCAAGGTCGGCGGTGTGATCGCGCAAACCTTGGCATTGATGACGCTAGTACCGGCATTTGCACTGGTTGCCGGTGTTGTCGCAATTCCGACAGTCGGATCACTTCTGCTGATTGCAATCTTCGGCCGCGAAACGCGCGGCCGCGACCTCAGGGAATTGGAGGTCCAGAGACCACTCGCGATCGATCTATCGAATGCACCGCGTTAAGCGAGGCCTTGCTGCACTGAAGCACATCATAAACTATCTAACAGCACGAGGAGTTCGCAGGGGTGACTCCCTAGGTTGGACTTATCTAGCAAAGCCCTGATTAACGTGCGAACTTGGTAGGGCGATGGCCCAGATGTGGGCAACAAAGCTGAAAGCCGATTTTCCAAAACGAGCACTTCCGAATCTACTACACCCAGTATGGCAACCCAATTGCGCGTTTCCACAAAATCAGACCAAATGAGGATGTCTGGCTCAGCGATGAACACGACCGCTTTGACTAAGGCTCGGCGAGCGTCTCTCAGGTCGTTTTGAGCAGGGCGGCACGCCAAAACAGCACCGAGAACTGAACCGCCTGTGCCAGAGAGATCACGAGAACGAGCGCAGCCATGAGCATATACCCTCCCTGGTTTCGGGTTTTGATTCGCGCCTGACAATGGAACCCGCGTACCATACTTGATTGCCGCGTGCCTCTAACGAACAAGCACCCGGCCTCTTTGTGTCGAAATAGGGGTGCATTTTCTCTTTTGCTGCCGAAGTGGACGATATGGATTGGAAGTAGTCCTGCACTCCAGCCACGACATGGGTCTTGAGCAAGCCGTCGATCCGCGCGTCGGCTTTGGGTGGCCTGCGACTGGCTCCAGGCACAACGGTTTTAAGTACGATGTCTGTCGAGAAGGAGCCTTTTGACCTTCAAGTCTTTGCTGTGAAGAAGGAAAGAAAACAACGAGAAAGAGAGGCCTTTATCGTCCTGCGCTCTTCTTTACAGAAGGATCGCGTTTTGCGGAATGGGCTTGGCCGAAAAAGAGCCAAGCCCTTGTGAAATCGTAGGATAGCTGGTTGCGGGGGTTGGATTTGAACCAACGACCTCCGGGTTATCGGCCGCAGGGTGAGCGGTCGGTTGGATACCACCGAATTAGCGTAACGGTGTCTCGCCCCGGGGGTCTCCATCCGCGCCCGCCCCGGCCATTAATCGCTCCCGAACCACCCTAGGCCTTCTTCCTTCTGGCCTCCTCGGCGGGCAGCCGCGGGCCCGATAGCAGGATCCATCAGCGAAGCATGCCGTAGTATCCGGGACCGACCCGTAGATGGTGGTGCCAAGCGACGGGAAATGCCCACCAGACGATGGAGCCCAATATCGCCTGCCCGATTGCCAGCGGGACGATGTTGCGGACGCGGCCGAACAGTTCAGCCATAATCGCCCCACCCACAAGCGTCAAGGGAACCAGCACCGGGTTGGGCCAGTGGCAAGCGGCAAAGATCAGACCGGTCAGTCCCGCGGCGAGGTAGTGGTTTCGCACCAGATAAAGCATGCGATTGTGAATCAACGAGTTCAGGGCCACCTGTTGCAGGAGGCAAAACGCAAAGTAGCTCCATAGCCTGTTCCAGGAAATCAGGTTGGGAGGAAGCGCGGTGGGCTGGCCCAAGGCCAAACCGATGACGACTAACCCCGCGATTAAAACGCCAAAGACCATTACTCCCTGTCTTGATGCGGCGGCCAGATTGTCCGCGCGCCAACCGAGCGTCTTGGGCGTGTCCCGATGAACCAGGAAGCTCGCGGCCATCCATACGAGGAGGAGGACCCAGGTCCAGCGCGCTGTGAATTGTAGCTGCCAGATAAACCAGAGTATGAATCCAGGGAGCAGAGTAACATCTGCGATGGCCAGCCACCGCTCGATGGGCGAGGTCATGGGTTGGCTGTCAGCGATCGGATGAGCGAAACGATCCGCTCAGACGCCTCGGGCTGTGGCTTGGGTTCATTCTCGTTAAGCTCGAACAGTGCCTCCCAGTCGATGTCGGGGAATCCCATGCGGGTTGCTTCGGCGCCCAGCCGTTCGCGCAGGAACCCCGGGGCTATGTTCCCGAGACGAACCAATACCTCGAACAGGATCCGATGGTCAGGAGTTGCCCAGGAATAATGGTTCAGTTCAGCCAACCGTCCCGCGGGAATAGATCGGACGCCGTTCGAGGACAGGTGGCGCAAGATCGCCCGTTCAGCCGCTACTCGTTCGGCGAGCGTGAAATTCTCGATCTGACGCTCCTCTCGCCCTCGATGTCGCGGGGGCTTCGCCCACGGCCCGCGTTCAGAGCCATACCAGGCAGGTCACCGTAGAATGAGTCGAAATCAAAGCAGAAGAAAGACTTATGCTGCGTGAGTGGCAACAGGTCGGACGAAGTCGATGCGGTCGAGCGTCGCGGCAACACCGTAAAGCAGAGGTTCGACATCGCCGGGAAGGGCTGAAATGCGCAGGGCCTTTGCGCTTGCACGGACCAGAACCGCAGGACCCCGATCCATCTCTGTCGGCAGTGCGAACGTCAGTTCAACGCCGGTCCCCGGATCGATGGCCACGTCAGAATGGAAGTAGATGCCGGACCGAGAGATATCCCTTAGCTGAGCCGTGTAGAACTCTGCGGGCCGCTTCCGCGACACAGACACTTGCAGCGGCAAGTAAACCTCGTATCTGCGGGCCTTTCTGCGCTCGCCCATGCAGTCCCCCCCGGCGCCGGCATTTGCAACAAGGGTGCCAGCTCGTACTAATAGGCGCCCTTACTGAAAATACAGGCTTTATCCTATCGAAAAATCAAGGAGTGGCAAGGGAGTGTGTGGAAAATTTTCCGTGCATGGGTAATACGTTCCCGCTCCGGACCTCGAAATGGCGAAGCAGGCTAGGGCGAGGAAGGGAGGAGGGATCAGCGGTCGCCGCTGCTCGGTAACTCTTGCTCGTGTTGTAGGTTAACCTCCTTTTCGATAGCCTCGAGGGCCTGTTCGGAGATGTTCACGAACTCGATGCCCACGCCGACGCCCGGCAGGCAATAGCGAACTTCGGCGCGGGTGGTGACCTCGGTACCGGTCTGGCCGAGGCGGAACTGCACATTCAAAACGGCGCCTTCGGGAAAATGGTGGCGCGTGTTGATGAACATGCCTCGGGCGCTGATGTCCGGCGGCCGGAGTGCGATCTCTTCGCTGCGCCCTTCGTAAATGACCGAGAGTTCGCGAACCGTCGATATTCGACGCGCGACGCGCGAATCTCCCCATTCCTTCTCGCCGCGAGTGTCGGAATTCATTCGACCCTGGCTCCTTGACCGACCAGCGCTTGACGGGACTTTCTCGATCCTTGATCGCTCCGCCGGTCTCCACAGAACGGGCAGAAGATAAACGCCGGCGAGAGGTCGCGCCGACAGGACGGACACTGCACTAAAAGGATCTGTTCGAAAGGAACCACGCGCATGGCCTCTTCGAGAGTGGTTTCGCCCGAGCAAACGCGCTCGAGGGCATATTCCTGCATGCGGCGCATGCCGTTTTGCTGCGCAATGGCTTGAATTTCGTCGGTTCGCGCGCTTGAGCGGACCACGCCGCGAACGGCATCGTCAAACATCAGCAGTTCGTAAATGCCCACGCGGCCCTTGTATCCCGTCAGATCGCAAGCCTCGCAGCCGGTGGGCACGTACTGCTTCGCCGGCGGCGACGGGACGCCAGCTTCCAGCAGGCGGGAAGCGTATTCCGGAGTCAAGGGAATTTCGGCCCGGCAAGAACAGAGCCGGCGCACCAGCCGCTGCGCGATGATTGCAGTCACGGAAGTCGCGATTTGAAAGCTGGGGATGCCGAGGTCGAGCAGCCGCGTGACAGCCGAGATGCTGTCGTTCGTATGCAGGGTCGAGAGAACGAAGTGGCCGGTCTGCGCGGCTTTGATGGCGATCTCGACCGTTTCCTTGTCTCGAATCTCGCCGACCATAATCACATTGGGGTCCTGACGCAAAATGGATCGCAAGCAAGAGGCGAACGTCAACCCCGCCTTTGTGTTCACTTGGACCTGGTTCAATCCCGGGACCGCATATTCCACCGGATCCTCGACGGTAATCACATTCACGGTCGGCTTGCGCACCAGATTCAGCGAGGAGTAAAGCGTGGTGCTCTTGCCCGAACCCGTGGGTCCAGTGACCAGCAGCATGCCCTGGGGCTGTTTGAGAACCTGCGTCAAGGCGTTGGCAATTTCCCGCGGCATGCCCAACGCGGTGAATCCCTGCGCGGGAGCCTCCGACTCAAGCAGCCGGATGACTACCTTCTCGCCGTTTTGCGTGGGCAAGGTTGAAACGCGCAGGTCGATTTTGCGTCCGGCGATCTTGACCAGGAACCGGCCGTCTTGCGGTGCGCGGCGCTCGGCGATGTCCATATCGGCGAGGATCTTGATGCGCGAGACCACCGAATTCTGGAGGTTTCGCGGGATGCGCTGGAAGTCGCGAAGCATGCCGTCCACGCGAAAGCGAATGACCGTATCAGCGGTTTGCGGCTCGATATGAATATCGCTTGCCTGCTTGAGGGTTGCCGCAGCGATCGCCGAGGCGACCATGCGAACGGCCGGTGTGCTCTTCTGCAGGAGCTCGGCCTGCATTTCCTGCATGGCCTCGATGTTTCGTTGCAGTGAGCTGGATGAATAGAATTCCATGTCATCGACGTCCGAGGAGGGCGCCACGGATTCCTCAACGGCTGCCTCGGCTTGTTCGACGTCGCCATACCATTTGTCGATGGCCGCCTTGATTTCGCTGCGGAAGGAAAGACGCGGGACGATCTCCATACCGGTGGCAAACCGGAGCTCGTCCACGATATGCAGGTTCTGCGGCTCAGCCATGGCCACGACCAGCTTCGTCCCCGGCGCAGAGACGGGCAAGGCACAACAACGCTGGGCCATGGCGCGGGGAACCAGCTTGAGCACTTCGGGATCGACCTCGATTGATTCGCAGTCGATGTAAGACACGTGGGTGACCTCGGCTAGGGCGCTGGCAAGGTCCTGTTTCAAGACCAGGCCGCGCTCGAGCATCAGGTCGCCGAGATGAATCAGCCTTCCCTGCTGCTCTTCGATCGCTTTGGAAAGTTCTACGTGAGAGATGTGCCCGCGCTCCCGCAGAACCTCACCGAGCCGTTTGCGTTTCATGGCCGAACTCACTCCCAGGAACGCCCACCACACAATGGGGCGAGAAGAAGTTGCCGGTCAGAAGAGGGAATCGTCCAAAACCACAGCCCCCTCTGCCGGCGAGAGAATTCCCTTTCCAACCAGCGCCTGCACAAGCCGAATCAGTGCTGTGCGATCGGAACTGAACGCACGCTGGGCGTCGATCTGCTTTCCGAAATTCGCCGAATCGGTCCAAGTAGGCTCTTGTCCCGATAATTCCTTGATCCACAGGTTCAGAGCGTGGCGCTGCTCGGCGTCCAGATCATCAAAGGAGATTCCCATACCCAGGCCATGTTGCGAGTAGACGACCGTGCCCGGGGTACGAAAGTCGCTCTTCCCCTTGCGAATCGCCACACGCACCTTTGCTCCGACGGGCAATGGATTGACGGTATCGATGAAACAGCCGCCGGGGCCAAGATCCGTGGTGCGGGTGGTAAAACGCGCTCCCGACGACATCTCGATAACCTCTGCGGAGGCCGTAAGCAGATGTCGGTCGGTACTGCGACGGTCGACGTCCGTGGTCCCGCCCTCACCGGAGCGCCGTGATGTTCGTTTGCTGTAGCTAGACATGCGGTTGTGAACCTCGTGGCGTGCGGGGCGTCTTGACTGCGCGAACCCGCCCCCAAGCGTGTTCCATATTTTTTCGCCGTCCCATCGGCGACTCAAGTCAAATCCCGGTTGGCATTGCCCAAAAAATCAAAGAACCAACTACGCGAATGCGCGCTAAAGCAGGAACCTCACGGCCACTCCATAGTGGCCGCATGGGCGTTCCTGGACGCGCACGACCGTGGCCAGGAACTTCGGGTGCTTCGGGGCCACCTTGCCGTACGGGAAGGTCACGATCAGCCGCATGCCCAACCGGTAGTGAGGCATGCAGCTGACGAAAAACAGGCCATCCTGCGTGAAGTCGCGTACTTCTGCAACGTCCTCGATGTCGATCAAGCGGGCATCGAAAGGGCGCACCCCTACGGGCAAGGACAGCCGGATCCGCTTCCGCCTTCGCGTCTCTTTCGACCTTGTCCCGGTCCGAACCGACGAACGATCGGTGAGGGAGACCGTCATTTCCTCAGCGCCGCAACTGATGGGGGCGTCTCGTTCAAGGTAGCGGGCACGGCCGCATTTCGACCATAGAACCGCGGTACTATCGGTGACTAGCCAAACGTTTGGCGGCGGCTGGCCCTCGGGTTCCCGCTCCCTGCACCAAGCGAAAAAGAGGTCTTTGCTCCGCTCGCGCAGTGGCGCAAAATAGGCTTATCTACCCCCCTAAGGGGGATGAGCGAGTATGAAACGCTTCTTACCTGACGGTGTTTATCGTGCGCTGCGGGTCGCTTCGCGCGTGGGCTTTCGCCGCGCCTACAAGCAAGTGCAGGTCAATCCGCAGAGGTATTTCGCGCAGGTGAAGAACCGGCTAGGGCTGCCCATCGAGTCTTGGGACGATCTGAGATATGTGAGCGATGAGGACCTGAAGCCGCACGCAGATCGAGTGATTCATTCGGCCGCGAGGATCGCGGCACTGGAAGGTATGGGCCTCGGCCTCGGCGGACTCGTGACCGCTCTGCCGGATTTCGGGATACTGGCGGCGATCACCATTCGAATGTTGCAGAGGTTGAGTCTCACCTACGGATTTCAGTACGCGACAAACGAGGAACTCGCCAGTTTATGGCTGGCCGCGGCGAGTGCAGCAGGTTTGGACTTCAGCCGCGATCTTCTCGAAAAGCAGGCGGCCGAGCGCTTGGTGCCCAAGATTGTGGATCAGGTGGCCCTGAGGGCCGGCGCCGAAGTCGCCGACAAATGGGCGGCACGCCTGGTCCCCATCCTTAGCGCGGCGGCGGGCAGCGGTCTCAATTATTGGTTTGTACGCTCCTGGGGTCGGAGGGCGCAACGGCACTTCCTTGAACGACGCGAGCTCCTGCGGCTGAAGCCGCAAGGCTCGGGCCCCCGTCTTCTCCCCTCCGAATCGCCAACCTAGAAGCGGTCTTTTGCCCGCAAGCACGAGCGGGACCCTAGCCGTTCCCGGAAGTTCTCGTCCGCGCTGTCGCCGGCACGACTTTTCGACGCGGCCCTGCACGGCGCTTCCCGAATCTCCGTCGAGGCATTGAGTGGTCGATCCGACTTCCGGTGAATCCCGCAATCTTCGAAAACTCCCCTGAGCCGCCCTGGATCACATCCGGGGACGAGCGGCTTCGCGAATTCGGACGACTCGTCGTCTAAGTGCAAGCCGGTGTCCGAAATTTCGGAGGCGGCAACCGCCCAATTGTCAAAAATTTGCAAATTCCCGGAACTTGTCGAACTTTTCGCCTTCTCGATTCGTCTCTCCTCAGGGAATGAATGTGAGCGAACAGCGCGGGCGAGGAGACTGTGGCATAGGAGAGACTTCGACCGAAAGCGGGGCGTTGAGAAGAGGCGACGATGTGGCGAGCAAAGTCGGAGAAAAATGCTGCTGACGGCGAGACATCGATTCCAAACGCAGAGTTCACCATTACGTCTTTGTGGCCCGAGGTCCTCGGACGCACACCTTTTTCGAAGCATCGTCGAGCAGTGCGCGCGGCGGCCTTGGGCGCAGTGGCCTTGGGCTGTCTTGCCTCTCTCCGACCGGCCAAGGCGCAATCAGCAGACGTCGTGGCCGCCTCCGCAGGCGCCGCGAGCCACGCCAATTCAGAGATGTGGGTACGTGAAACTAGCGTAGGTCTTTCCGCGTACAATCGCGGGGAATACGGACAAGCCGAGCAAGAACTGTCAGTCGCGCTGAAGAACGCCGAAGGCCTCGGCCCCCGAAGCGCGGGTTTGGCCGAGACAGCGAATAACCTGGCGGCAGTCTACTACGCGGAAGGCAAGTATTCCTCCGCGCGTCCGCTTTTCGAGCGCGCGCTAACCATCCGGCAAGAACTCGAGCACGAGGAGAACTGGCGCTGCGCACAGATCGAGAAGAATCTCGCAGAACTCGATGCGGCGGAGGGGCAATACACAGCCGCCGAACAGTTGTTTCGGCACGTGGTCGATATCGATGAGAAAGCCTTTGGTAGGGGGAATCTGGAGTTCGCCGCCGCAGCGCAAGGCCTGGGCGAGGCACTGATGGCGACCGGCAAGTACGCCGAGGCGGGGCCAGAGTTTGACCTTGCCCTCGCCGTTCGCGAAAAACTGCTCGACGAAAATGACCCAAGTATCGCGCAAACATTGAGAAGTGAGGCCGTGCTCCTATCCGTTCGAGGAGCCCGTGCGCGAGCGAAGGAACTGCTCGAACGGGCGTTCACCATCGATGAACGGACACTCGGTCCGAACCATCCGATGTTGAGCACCGATCTGACAGCTCTGGCTGCCGTCGAGGCCGACATGGGTGCCTACCGCACCGCACAGGAACTCTATGAGCGGGCGCTGGCGATCGCAGAGAAAGGTCTCGGGCCGAATTCCCCCGGAGATGCGGCGATTCTGACCGATCTCGCCTCGCTCGACTGCTTACTGGGCAAGCGTAAAAAAGCCGACTCGCTTCTTGCGCGGGCCTCGGCCATTGATGAGCGGGCGCTCGGCCCTGACCATCCCCTCCTGGCCGAAGTGCTCGACGAGCGGGCGGTCGTACTCGAGCACGAACACCGATACAATAGGGCGTTGCCCCTGCTCGAGCGCGCGCTCGCCGTTGGCAAGCAGACGCTCCCGCCCGATCACCCGCTTGTGGCCCAAACGGAGTACGCTCTGGGGGTCGCCTATCTGGCAAGCAAGCGATACGACGAGGCCGAGCCACTCTTCCGCAACGCACTCGAGATTCGCGAGAAGGCCCTGGGGCCCGTCCATGGGGAATTGGCGGCGCCGCTCGCCGGCCTGGCTCGCATTTATGCCGCCCGCAAGCAGTACCAGGAAGCGGAGCAGGCCTACCAGCGGTCGCTCCAAATCGAGCAGACGGCCTTCGGCGCGGTGAATCCTGCGGTCGCCGAGACGCTCGACTCGTACGCGGCGCTGCTCAGAATGATGAATCGCCGTCCCGAAGCGGACGCTTTAGCGGCGCGCGCCATGGTCGTGCGGGCGCAGTGGAAGGAACGCACAGCCGAACGATAGCGGCCGTCAGACCTTCGCCACGGGGCTGCGTTCGAGGTTGGCGCGGTCCCAATTGCCAAGCGTGGCGCCTGCTTCGTAGGTTGATTCAAGGAAACCCATCAAAGTAGCGCGAGGATCCGCCGACCGGCGCACCTCATCGTAGCTGAGCAGGAACTCGCCATACTTGGTATCGTAGTAAGCCTTCCCGGGTCTGACGCGGCTGGCGCGGTAGCCAGCCGGTTCCGGCGCAGCGTAGGCGTAGAACATTGGCTCGACGATATCGCCGCTTCCGGGCCACCATCCGGCGGCCATCTCCTCGTGGGAATACGATTCGCGCGTGATGCGGTCGGCGCCGGGACGTTCCGGCGCCCGGCGTCCGGAATAGCATGAAAAGGCCAGGTCAAAGCTGCCCCAAAAGAACTGCACAGGACTGACTTTACCGATGAAGCGGGCGCGAAACTCCTTCAGTACGGTGTCGACGCTGGCCAGGATGCGCCAGCAGCGGTTGGCGTAAGCCGGATCGTAGCGGGCGTGAGTGACGTCGCGATCGAAACGGATCGGATTCGGTACCTCCTGCGGCACGGGCCAAATCTTCACTTGGATTCCCAGCGAATCAAGCGCCTGCATGAACTCGCGATAAAACCCGGCGACACTCCGCGTGTAAAGGCGAATCACGGTTGGCGGGGCCCAGGCGGTGATGATGTCGAGCCTGTGCTCGACGAAATCGAAGTGCACCTCGAACGGTCCCAGGCTTGACGGAACGGCCGACGAGGTGAGTCCACGCGCGCTGACGTACAGGGGCACTTCCCAGAAGTGGTTAAGGTGAGGACAGAGCGCCAGGCGCACCTTGCCGACGATCTGCGTCCACATGTGCATGGTGTCGCGCGTGTCGCTCCATTCGCCGAGCGGCAAAGCCGGCCAGGCCTGCTCCCGCGTCAGGGCTTGCCCAGTACTCATGTGCCCGACCCTCGCGGCTGTTCGTGGGCCTCTTCAGACCTCGATTTCGTCGACGTAACACCACCGCCAGTCTTCACCGGGCTCGAATGATTGCATGATGGGATGCCCGGTCGAATGAAAATGCTTCGTAGCGTGCTTGTTTTTCGAGCTGTCACAGCAGCCCACGTGTCCGCAGATCAAGCAGAGCCGAAGGTGCACCCAGGAATCTCCCGTTTTCAGGCATTCCTCGCAGCCCTTGGTGTGTGCTTTCACATTCTTGATTTCTTTTAGATGTTGGCAGACGGGCATTTGAATTTCTCCTCTGGCCCCGAGCGGCTTGCCGCGCGTGGCCGGCAGTCGCAAAGCGGAAAGTATACGCCGAATGCGGGGTTCGAATCGCTTCGAGCCGGCCGGCGGAGTCGCCCGGAAGCGAGCCGCCTACGCTTGTCGCGCTCTCGGTGCACGGCGTTTCGAGGTTCCTTCATGTACTGAGCTTCTGGGCAATGGGGAAACGACGGCCCACGCTGAAGGCTTTTGAGGTCACCTTCAGGCCCGGCGGCGCTTGCTTGCGCTTGAATTCGGCGCTATCCACACGGCGGGCGATCGAGCGGACAAGCTCAAGAGAGTACCCGGTCAGGTCGGCAATTTCTTCCGGGCTTCGCATGTCTTCGACATACGCCTTGAGCACGCGATCGAGAACCTCGTAGGGAGGAAGCGTATCCTGATCGAGCTGATTGGGACGAAGCTCGGCCGACGGAGCCTTGGCGATGATTTCGCCAGGGATGATTTCCTTTTTGCAGTTCACCAATGCGGCGAGCGAGTAGACCATCGTCTTCGGCACGTCGGAAATGACCGCGAGTCCGCCGGCCATGTCGCCGTATAGCGTGCAGTAGCCGACCGCCATCTCCGATTTGTTTCCTGTGCTCAGTACGAGCGCATGGAACTTGTTCGACAGCGCCATCAGGAGATTGCCGCGAATGCGCGCCTGGATGTTCTCCTCCGTGACATCCTCGGCGGCCCCGGCAAAGGCGGCCGAAAGATCCCGGCGATAGCTCGTGAAGATTTCCGTGATGGGAAGCGTGAGCAGCTCGATTCCCAGATTGTCCGCGAGGCGCTGGGCGTCGTCGCGGCTGCCCTGGGAGGAATACGGGCCGGGCATGCTCACCCCGAGTACGTTTTCGCGGCCCACAGCATCGACGGCAATCGTGGCTACCAGCGCCGAGTCGATGCCTCCGCTGAGGCCGATGACGGTCTTATCGAACCCGCATTTGCGCACGTAGTCCCGCGTGCCAATCACCAGCGCGCGATGGGCTGCCTCAATTTCGCTCCTCGGCTGGCAGCGAATGTCGCCTGCGCCCGTCGAGCTATCAAAGAAAACGAGATCCTCCTCGAACGATTTTGCCAGCGCCGCAACGCGGCCATCGGGCATGAAGGCGATGCTCGAGCCATCAAAAATCAGGCTATCGTTGCCGCCGACCTGGTTGACGTAAACCACGGGCAATCCGTGCTGGACGGCGGTAGCGCGCAGCATGTCCTTTCGCAGCTCACGTTTGTCGAGGGTGTAGGGCGATGAGGAAATGTTGATAATGAGCTTGCTGCCCTTGGCCACAAGTTCAGTCACCGGATCCCGTTCGTAAAGCCGCTGCTTCCAGAAATTCTTGTCGTTCCACACGTCTTCGCAGATCGTGATGCCGAGATTTGCATGGTGGAACGGGAACATAAACTGCGCCTGGGCAGGCTGGAAATAGCGGGACTCGTCGAACACGTCGTAGGTCGGCAGCAACATTTTGCGCTGTTCGAACTGAATGCTGCCGTCGGCGATCAGCGCGGCACAGTTCGCCGCGGGTTTGCCCGTGTCGTCCCCAGCCGTGCCCACGTACCCGACGATAGAAGCAACCGGGATCGACTTCGCCAGCGCGGCAAGCCGCTCGAGATTGCGCTTGACGAAGGACGGCCGCTCGAGAAGATCCTGAGGAGGATAGCCGCACACGCAGAGCTCAGAGAACACGGCGAGTTCCGCGCCGCCTTCTTTCGCCAGCTGGGCCATCTCGAGGATGCGCGAAGCGTTGCCCTCGAAATCGCCGATCGTGGGGTCGAACTGGGCGAGCGCGATCTTCATGAGAAGGTTCTAGAATACGGGTCGCGAGCAGCGTTTTCAATGCCTGCTAGGGTCAGCCAGGGCCGGGAGCGGTTGCCGGCGAACTCCCTGGCTCGACTGGTTTTAGCCCCGCCTGGGCTGCCCTCACAACACGGGCGTCTTGCTGCAGTTGACCATCCACGGGATGCCAAATTGATCAACGAGCATGGCAAACCGCTGGGCCCAGAAGGTCTCCTGAATGGGCATCTCGATGGCGGCATTCTCGGCAAGCGCCCTGAACACGCGATCGGCTTCGGCGGGATCCTGGATGTCAAGACTCACCGAGAAACCCTGCGGGGTGCGGTAATGCTGGCCCCAGGCGTCGGCGCCCGAGAAGGATTGATCGTCCAGTGTGAATGTGGAATGAATGATCTTCGAGTGCCAGGCAGGATCGACTTGCGCGGCCGCGGGCGATTCACCGTAGGTCATGCTGAAAGTGATTTTCCCGCCGAGGGCTTTCTCATAGAAGCCGAACGCTGCCTGGCAGGTTCCGTTGAACTGCAGATGCGGACTAAGGCGCATAGGAGACTCCGCGATCGAGATGTTGTCCGCGAGATTATACGAGGGTGAACTTACGGAGCCGAAAGAAATCGCAGGATCTCCTGCATAAGTCGGCTGCCCTCGGGCGTGGCGAATATCCATTGTGCGTGCGCCGACCCGTCGAGCACGACCAGCTGCTTCGGGCCCGACGCCTTCCCGAACGCCGCGCGGATCTGCGGTAAGCGGGGAATCTTGTCGTCGCCCTCCACGTCGTCACGCGAGAGGATGTAGAGCTTTGGCCCCCTCATCCGAATGATCGGCCTATCCGCTCCCGAGGCCAGCAGAACGATGCGATCGATCGCGGCCGGCTCCGTTTCGGCGGCGTCCGCGGCATAGTCCCCGCCCATACTGGCGCCGACAACCGACACCGATCTCGCGCCGTTCTTCCGCAGGTAGGCCACCGCGCCAAGCACGTCGAATTGCCTCCCTTCCTTCGCTGCGCCGCCATGCGGTCCACGCGACTGGCCGTAGCCGCGGAAATCGAAGGCAAGGACGCGGAAGCCCGCTTTCACCAGTTCCCGCGCCTGTTTGTCCCAGCTTTCTTTATTGAATTGGCCACCGTGTGCAAGCACAACGCCACGATCCCCCGTTCCATACAGGTTCGCGTAAACAATACCTCCGTCCTCGGTCGGAAAACAGATGGGGGTGAATGCGGCAGGCGAGACAGGGAGCGCCAGGGCCAGGAGGATTGCCGCAAGATGCATACGCGGCATTGTATCCGAACTTGCCTCTCCGCCGGTGTATACTCTGGCGGGGCGAAGGGTGGAATTTTGGCGCCGCGGGTCCTGGCTCAATGAGGCGCGACTGTTTCCGTTCGTTTCGGCCGCGCCTTCTCCTTCGATGGCAGCGCTCGTCATCGCCGCCACTCCCATCAAAAAACCTTCAGGGGGATTGTTTATGAAGGCGCTTCGGTGTGTCGCGCTGGCGCTGTCGACGGTTCTGACGGTCACCGCTTTTAGGGGCCCGGTCGGCTCACAGGAGGCACGCGAGGGCCGGCTGCTTCGCTTCCCGGACGTCTACAAGGACAGAATTGTTTTCAGCTATGCCGGCGACCTCTGGCTGGTGGCGTCCCGCGGCGGCACGGCACGGCGAATCACCACAAACCCAGGCCTCGAGCTCTTCCCCAAGTTCTCCCCGGACGGGTCAAAGATCGCGTTCACCGGACAGTACGACGGCAATCCCAATGTCTACGTGATCCCGGCCGAGGGCGGAGAGCCGAAGCAATTGACCTTTCGTCCTCCCCCCGTCGAGGTTGCCGAGCGCATGGGCATCGAGAATGAGATCATCAACTGGATGCCCGACGGCAAGAGCATCCTGTTTCTCTCGCGCCGTGACACGTTCAACGATTGGTTCGGACGGCTGTTCACCGTTCCGATTGAGGGCGGGCTGCCCGCCCGTCTGCCCATCGATCGCGCCGGGCTGACCTCGTTTTCCCCGGATGGAAACGAAATCGCATACAACTCTATTTTCCGCAATTTCCGCACCTGGAAGCGCTACACAGGCGGCATGGCCCAGAAAATTTCCATCTACGATTTCAAGACCGGCCATTACGAGGAAATCGACAGCAGTTACGCAGGCACCGATACGTTTCCCATGTGGCACGGCGACACGATCTATTTCGACTCGGACCAAGGGCCCGAGCGCCGCATGAATCTGTTTGCCTACGGCGTCAAGACCAAGCAAATCCGGCAGCTCACCCGCTTCAAGGACTTCGATGTGAACTGGCCGAGCCTGGGGCCGGATTCGATTGTCTTCGAGAATGGCGGGTATTTGTATCTCTTCAATTTGGCCACCGAAAAGACGGAGAAGGTCACCATCTATGTTCCGGGGGATCTGGACCTGGCGCGCAAACACTGGGACAACACAAGCAAACTGATCACGACGTTCGACATCTCGCCCGATGGAAAGCGGGCGGCTTTCAGCGCCCGCGGCGACGTTTACACCGTGCCCGCCAAGGAAGGCAGCGTCCGCAATCTCACGCGCACACCGGGAATTCGGGAGGAGGATGTGGCCTGGTCGCCGGACGGAAAATGGGTGGCCTACCTCTCCGATCGCACGGGAGAAGAGGATATTTACCTGATGCCGCAGGACGGCCTGGGCAAGGAAGTGCGCATCACCTTCGACGGAACGATGCACCGTCTGCAGCCGGTTTGGTCGCCGGACAGCAAGAAGCTGCTGTACGCGGACAAATCTCTGCGGCTCTTCTACGTTGATATCGACGAAAAGAAGCCGGTAGAGATCGACAAAGGCGAGTATGCGGATTTGACGGACTATAACTGGTCGCCGGATGGCAAGTGGGTCGTCTACTCGAAGGTGGCGGAAAACGGAAACGGAGTCCTCTACCTCTATTCGCTTGGGGACAAGAAGATCACCCCCGTCACCACGGACTTCTACGGCAGCTTCAACCCAGTGTTCGATCCGGGCGGGAAATACCTCTATTTTATTTCGGCTCGCGATTACAACGAGGTCCTGGGCGTTTACGATTTCGAGTTTGCCAATCCGAAGGCGATGCGCGTGTACGTGATAACCCTGCGCGCGGATACGCCTTCCCCCTTTGCGCCGCAAAGCGACGAAGCAGAGGTGAAGAAGCCGAATCCTGACGAGGGGCAGTCAGCCAGCCCGCCGGAACCCGAGAAGGCCCAGGCCAAGCAGGCAAAGAAGCAAACCACCGCGCCTGAGGAGAAGGGGCCGGAAGAAAAGACGGAGCCCTTTCGAATCGATCTGGACGGAATCGAGAATCGCGTCGTTGCTCTGCCCACACCGGCGGAAAACGTCACGAATTTGGCGGCCTCAAAAGGCTACGTCTTCTACATCACGACGCCCATCTTCGGCCTGTCCGGTCCGCTCGCCGGCGGGGGATTTGATTTGCACATCTTCGACATGAAGGAGCGCAAGGACGCCGTGCTCGTGAGCGGGGCGACTTCCTACGCCCTGTCCTTCGATGGTAAGAAGCTCGTCTACTCGGCCCCGGGTGGAGGCGCTGCGAGAACGTATGGAATTGTCGACGCGACTCCCTCTCCCGGAGGTCCGCATCGCGTCGGGGACGGCGCGCTGGCCCTGGGCGGGATGCAGGCAGAGATTGATCCGCGCGCCGAGTGGAACGAGATGTTCTACGAAGTCTATCGGCAGGAGCGGGATTACTTCTTCGAGCCCTCCATGAACGGAGTCGATTGGGCCAAGGAGCGTGACAAATACGCGCAACTTCTCCCCTACGTGGCCGACCGATTCGACTTGACCTACATCCTGGGCGAAATGATTGGTGAGCTTTCAAACTCGCACACCTACGTTGGAGGCGGCGATTATCCCGATCTCCACCCCATCAACGTGGGGCTGCTCGGCGTCGATTTCGAAGTGGATTCGGCGAGCGGGCTGTACCGGTTCAAGAAGATTTACCCGGGCGAGAACTGGGATGCCTCCCATCGCTCACCCCTCACCGAACCGGGCGCGCTGGCCAAGGAGGGAGAATACCTGCTGGCGGTCAACGGGCGAACGCTGCACGTACCCCAGAACCCGTACGAGCTGTTCGAGAACACAGCCGGAGAGAACGTCACGCTGACGCTGAACTCGAAGCCCGTCGAGGATGGCGCGCGTCAGGTGGTCGTGAAGCCGCTGAGCACGGAATACAGCCTGCGTGAACTCGATTGGATCAGCACGAACCGCCGAAAAGTCGATCAGGCGACGCAGGGTCGCGTCGGCTACGTTTACCTGCCGGACATGTCCGCGTCGGGCCTAAACGAATTCGTCAAGCAATACTTCCCGCAGATTCGCAAGCAGGGGATGATCTTCGACGTGCGATACAACGGCGGCGGCTTCGTCGATCAGATCATTTTCGAGCGGCTGCGCCGTGTCCTGGCCGGTATGGAGGCGGCACGGAATTTCAAGAGCGGCACTGTGCCGGGCAACACGTTCTACGGCCCCATGGCTTGCGTAACGAACCACTTCGCCGCATCCGACGGAGACTATTTCACCTACTATTTTAAGTACTATAAGCTCGGCCCCGTAATCGGAACGCGCACCTGGGGTGGTGTTCGCGGAATTCGCGGCGAGATCCCGCTGATGGATGGCGGCTACGTCACGCGGCCGGAGTTTTCACTCTACACGCTCGACAGCCGTTGGGTGATCGAGAATCGCGGCGTCGAGCCGGACATCGTGGTCGAGAACACGCCCGACAAGGTCGCGGCCGGCCACGACCCGCAGCTTGAGAAAGCCATTGAAATGGTGATGCGGGAGATCGAGCAGCATCCGAAGCAGCTGCCCCCTCGTCCGCCCGATTTGCCGCCGTATCCGCCCGGTCCCGGAAACTAGGTTTCCCGGCCGGAATGCCCCAGGCCTGAGCTTCTATCGGGAGATCAGCCAGGAATAAATTACCCAAACGACTGGCGCGGCCAGAATGAGGCTGTCGATGCGGTCCAGAACGCCACCGTGGCCGGGCACGATGGTGCCGGAATCTTTAACGCCTGCGCCTCGTTTGTAAGCCGATTCGATGAGGTCGCCCATCTGTCCGGCGAGGTTCGCCGCAGCGGCCATGACGAGCAACGTGGTCACGTCCGCGTCGATCCATCTCGCTGCGATCCAGGCGGTCAGGAGGGAGCCGACCAAATTGGCCGTCGCGCCTTCCCAGGTTTTCTTCGGGCTAAGAACCGGCGCCATGGGAAGGCGGCCAATAAACCTGCCGGTGAAGAAGGCGAGCGTGTCACCGGCCCAAATCAAAGCCAGGGTGAAAAGGACCAACGCGCTCCCCGCGTGGTCGACTTCATCTAGCCGAAGCAGATAGCTGAACGGCAGCGCGAGGAAAACAAGTCCCGCCGAGCTGATCGAGATGGCGGGAACGACCTCCTGAAGCGGCCGGCGCGTAGCGAGACCAATTCCCACGCACCCGAAGAGAAAAATCAGGAAGACCAGTTCGATCGAGAGTGGCGGTACCAGGAAGTTGCGCGTGAGAAGGATGCCGCCGAACTCACGCGTCACCGCCATTCCGGCCGCGTACTGCACGTAATAAAACCCGGCGCCGCAGGCGAGCGTCCATTTCTTGAACGCGCGCAGCCCCATGCGGTCACCCAGGGCAAAGAATTCGACAAGCGCCAGAACGGCGACCAGGGCCGCCACAGTTGCGATCAGCCAGGCCGGTCCCCATAGGACGAGCGCGACAACGGCCGCAATCAGAACGACTCCCGTGACGATGCGCAGGGCCACGAGGGCTAGCCTTCCGGGGCCGAAGCAGAGGACGTGGCGCGTTTGCGTCCAAGCCCGCCGTAGCGCCGTTCGCGCTTTTGATATTCGATGAGAGCCTCGAACAGACGCGCGCGAGAGAAATCCGGCCACAGCGTTTCGGTGACGTAGATCTCCGCATAGGCGATCTGCCACAGCAGAAAATTGCTGAGGCGCATTTCGCCGCTCGTGCGAATCAGGAGATCAGGGTCGGGCAGACCGGCTGTGTAGAGGTGGTCGGAAATGGCCTGTTCATCGACAGCAAGGGGGGCAACGTTCGCAGCGCGAACTCTTTCGAGCAGCGCGTTAAAGGCATCGACCAGCTCGGCGCGCCCGCCATAATTCAGGGCCACAACCAGTTTCATGCCCGAGTTGTGCTCCGTGAGCCGCATCGCCCCCTCGAGATCTTGGCGAACGGGTTCGGAAAGCTGCGCCGGCCGACCAATGACAACCAGGCGGATATTATTTTGGTGAATGATCGGCAGTTCGCGCTTGAGGTATTCGCGGAGAAGCCGCATCAGAAAATCGACTTCTGCCCGCGGACGTCGCCAATTTTCAACCGAGAAGGCGTACAGCGTGAGGCATGGAATGCTGAGTTGCGCACAGGTTTCGATTATGCCCCGCGCCGCCCTCACGCCACTACGGTGACCCGCGATGCGCGGCAGATGCCTCCGTTCAGCCCAGCGTCCGTTGCCGTCCATGATGATGGCAATGTGAGCGGGCAGCCGCTTCAGATCAAGTTGGCCGAGAAGCGACGCCTCCTCGCGATTTGCGGGGTTAAGAATCCGATCTGCTTTCACGGAAAATGCCCCGTGCATTCGGCGGCAGGCGAAAGTAACACAGGAGCGGGGGATGCGCAACGAGCCCGGGGCAGAGCCCCGGCCAGCGAGAATCAAACGTGCGGGAATATGTCCCGGGACGGAAAGACCGGCCGAAGTGCGCCGGCTCCAGAGCAATCGAAGCGAGCAATTTTGCCGGCGCTTGGGAGGCCGGGCTCGTCGCCCCGTTTGGTGCGGTCAGAATTTGTACACAAAACCGGCGGACAGCTTGGGGCTCAGCTGGTATGTGCTGAAATAGGTCGTGCCGATCATGTCGGCACTGAAGCGAAAGGCATAGCGCGGGTGGTGCGTGTTGACGTCGACCCCGAGACCGACCTCATACGCGAACGTCTGTTGCCCGCCATACGCGGTCTGGGGCGTGAAGTGTGTAGCGCCGGCCAGGAAGTGCCCCCAGATTTCGATGTTCTCCCGGAAGGGTGCAAAACGAACCCTCACACCGCCCAGTCCGAGCAGGAATCTTGCCTGGTAGGGGAATTGATTGCCGAGCGTCATCACAAACTCACCGTCAGCACCGATCCAATCCCTCGGAAAATAGATAACGGAGAAGTTGAAACCGTTGGTACTGAGAGTAATCGCCGGGATCTCGTAGAAACGGACCCAGGTGTAGCCGACATACCCTTCGAGATTATAATGCGGCCTTACCCCGTACACCCCCTGAGCCGGATCGGGCCCTGGATCGGCAGCCGTCCCGGGATCCGCCTCGCCGAGACTAGCCGATGCCGAAGGCGATCGCCAGGAAGCAGATGCGAGCGTCAGCGGCGCGGTGGTGAAACCCGTGCTGCTCGATGCGCTGGTCGGCTGTTCAAACGGGGAACTAAACAGAGAATAGTTTGGCGTGTCTTGAGCCCGAGTTCCGATTGCGAACAGAAAGACTGCTGCGAACAAGAGCGCGAACTGTCTCATCGCCTATTTGCCCCCTCAGCATCTTCGCCTGTCCTACCCCCGTCTCATTAGAACGGGTGTAGCTCCCTTCTGTCCAGTATTTTTCGAATCAAAATGTCGGAACTCCCGGCGGCGTCTAAGGAGTGCGAGCTCGGAAGACCGCACGGCCGGAGACGCGGGCGGCATGTTATTATTCCGTCTACTTAACCGACCGCATAACAAGAGCGGCCTAGAGGCGCGCGATGCGTCTAGAGCAGCCGCGCCAAAAAACGTTGTCGGAGCGCTTCCTTGAGGACTAAGATGCGCATGCGCGATCCTTGAGGAGGTGCCAATGCGTCAGATTCCGATGCTGGCGGCTGCCTTGCTTCTTCTCGGCGGCCCCGCTGCTGCTCAAATCGGCAAGACTGTGGTGGTCGCCGCGGGATCCGATGAAGACAGAGCCCTCACGCCAATTTACGCGGCCACGGATGGTCCGGACAAAATCGCGCTCATCGACAAATTCATGGCCGACTACGGCAAGGGTGATCTCGAACTTCTCGGGGATCAGCTCTACGTGCAGACCTATCTCGCTCAGAAGAACTACGCGAAGGTCCTCGAATACGGTCAGAAGGCCTTGACCCTCGACCCCGACAATCTCGCCACGGCGGTAAACATGGTTCGTGCCGCCGGGGAAATGGGCGATACGCGGCAGCTGTACGCGCTCGGGGGGCAAGTGTCGCAAATCCTTGCGCGCTATAAGGCCGGAGCTGCGCCCCCAGGAATCGCTCCCGAGCAGTGGGCGCAAACGCAACAGACCGCCCTGGGCAACGCCCAGAGCGACGTCGCCTACGTCGAATATGCCATGACCCAAGCGGCCTACAAGACCTCCGATCCGACCGCGCGCGCCGGCCTTTTCGAGCAGTACGCCGCGGCATTTCCCGACTCCCCGTACACGTCCGGTGCGCGCGAGCAGGCTGCCGTCGCCTATCAGCAGGCACAGAACACGCCCAAGATGATTTCAAGCGCGGAAGCTGCTCTGGTCGCCGATCCCAATGACGTCTCCATGCTTCTTCTTCTCGCCGATCATTGGAGCGACAACGATCAGCAGCTCGATCAGGCGACCGCGAACGCGCAGAAGGCGCTCACCGTTCTCCCGCAGCAGAAAAAGCCCGACAACGTGACCGACGACCAGTGGCAGGAGCAAGTGTCGCTCGAAACGGGACTGGCCTACTCTTGTCTCGGCGAGGTTAGCGTCGCGCGCGGCCGCAATTCCTCCGCCGTCGCAGCCTTCAAGCAGGCCAACCCCCTGCTGAAATCCAACGCGTTCTACTACGGCCGCAACCTCTACCGGCTCGGCTTCACGCTCGCAAAAATGCAACGCATTCCCGAAGCGCGTACCGTTCTGACGGAGGCTATACACGTCGATAGCCCGTACAAGTCGCGTGCGCAGGAAACGCTCAATAAGATAGGCGGTCCGGTCAGCGCTCGCTAGAGCCCCCTAGTCTTGACGCCGGTTACAGACCGTCCCGGGCGGGCAGGCTGTTGGTTGCCTCAGGCAGGCCAGTCGAACCTCAGAAGCATCTGCCGCGCGACAACTCACCGCCTCACGGCGCTCATCAGAAACGTAAATTCCTCGATTTGATACGCAACCTTTCCCCCGCCGGCATCGCGCGGCCGCACCCTTCCGGCTCGCACCTCGCGAATAGCGGTCAAGAGTCTGGGAAGCTCGGCGGGATCTCCCACAGGAACATTATGCGAGGGCAGCAGTAACGTTAATTGCGGGGTCAGTTTGGCCATCCGCTCGACCGAGCGAACATAGGCATCCAAATCCGTTTCTGGCCGGAAAAGCCAGATGGGGCCGGCGTAGTAACTGTCACCCGTGAACAGCAGTCCGTTCGGCCGATCGAGTAAAGAAATCGCGTCGGGCGTATGGCCGGGTGTGGCGATGACTTGGAGTGTCCGTCCGCCCAAATCGATCGTATCTCCGTCGTGAGCCCAATGCGTAATATGAAAGGGCCGCGTCCGGTAGGTCATTCGATCAAACCCGGCCGGCAGTGCGCCGCAAAGGTTCCCCGGCGCAAGCTCGGCTTGCGCGTCTAGGCTCGAACCTCGCGCGTTGATTTTCGTGAACCTCGTATCCATGGCGTAGATATCGCTAAATTCCCAATTGTCGCCGACGTGGTCGTCGTGTGTGTGGGAGTTGATCACGACAATCGGCAGGAGCGTAAGCGAGTGGACAACCTTCCGTATGTCGCCGATGCCGAGACCTGTATCGAACAGGGCTGCGCGCTGGCGGCCCAAGATCAGAAAGGAGATCGCTTCTTCGAATTGGCGGGGTTCGTATATGGCGAACACCTGCGGCGCGACCCGGTACACTTCGAACCAGGCGTCCGGCGAAGGGATGCGCTCGAGTTTCTTGTACTCTGGCCGCGGCAGGTTGCGGCACCAGGCCGGCCAGTTCGCCCGGTCTTGGGATGGCGCGGAAAGCGGCGTGGCCAAGCAGAAAAGGAAACAGAAGGTAGCCAGAACGGTCGACCGGCGCGATCGACAGCGGTTGGTCCAGAACGCGACGGCGTCCCTCCCCGTTCTGATCGAGCCGGCCGGCTGTTCGCTTCCCCTCGACCCTTCAGCGGCTTGCCCGCCCAACCCCGGCACCCCGCCGTGTCCCCGGCCCATCACAGATCACCTGCTCGTTCGCTGCGCAGGCGTTCGACCCGCTCGCGCAGCTCACGCAACTCGCGCTGCAGCTCAGGAAGGCGATTGAATACGGCGACCGACTTCCTCCACGCCAGGTTGTCCATCGCCGGATAGCCGGAATAGATCGCGCCGGCAGGCACATCGGTCGGGACACCGCTCTGTGCGGTGAGCGTTGCGCCATCGCCAATGCTCAAATGTCCCGCGGCTCCAACCTGTCCGGCCAGAATGCACCGGTTTCCAACGCGCGTGGTTCCCGCAAGTCCGACCTGTCCGCAAAGCAGCGTATCCTCGCCAACCTTCGAGGCGTGCCCGACCTGCACGAGGTTGTCGATTTTCGTTCCGCGCCCAATGCGCGTTTCGCCGATGGTCGCGCGGTCGATCGCTGTATGTGCCTGAATCTCCACATCGTCCTCGATGACCGCCGGACCGGCCTGTCGCATCTTGTACCAGCGCCCATTCGCTTGGCGCGCGAACCCAAATCCGTCGCTGCCCACGACCGCTCCATTTTGCAACAGCACCCGATTCCCGATCACGCAATTCTCGCGCACGCAGGCATGTGCATGCGCAAAGAAATCGTCGCCGATGCGCGCGCCCCGATACACAGCCACAAAACTGTGCAGCACGACGTTGTGTCCGATTTCCACGTCTTCGTCGATGAAGCAGTATGGCCCCACGTGCGCATTCGATCCGAGTTTCGCCGACTTCGCGATGATGGCGGTTGGATGAACGCCCGGAGTGTAGCGCGGCGCGGAATGAAAGAATTCGATGGCGCGCGCGAAGTCGAGGTACGGATTCGCCGAGCGCAGCAGGGCAAGCCGCGCGACCGGCTCCTCGCGAGATACCAGCACCGCAGAAGCTCGCGTCCCGTCCAGCGCCCTACGATATTTGTGGTTGGTGAGAAAGGTCAGTTCACCCGTCCGGGCCTCTTCGATTCCCGCCAGGCCCGTTATCTCGATTCCGGGATCACCCTCCAGGGCACACCCGAGCCTCGTCGCGATTTCCCCCAGCTTCATCGTTTTCTCCTTGCGCGAATTCGACTTGCCACTCTACATCATTCCGGCCAGCCCGGGCGCTGGCCGTCTCTGTAGCGCTTGGTTACTCGCCGAAGAGCTTCGGCTGCGCCGGGATCGCACCCGGCCCCGCCTCGGAGGGCTGCCGGGGCGCGCGCCGCGAAACGCCGACGACGCCCAGCACCTTCATTTCCAGAAGAGCAGAACGAGGGACAAACATATGCAGCGTATTTCCATGCAGGTCAGGGGGCGTCAGTTGCACCCCCGCATTGAGCAAGCCGAGCAAATCATTCGAGACAATTCCTTCTAGGATTTCATCGTCACGAAAGCGCAACCGGACCCATAGCCCATCCAGTTTCGGACGGCTCAGAAACGCCTTGCGTTCCAGTTCAAAATCCGCATCGAATTCGCGCACAAAGTAAACGCATTTCACCCCTTCGGTGGGAATGGACTCGTAGTCGCCCTCGCGCGTAAGCAGCTCGACCGTTTCGGCCGGACCCAGCAGTTTCGCGTTCACGTAGCCCTTGATCGCCGTGCCGTTGAGCAGCAACACGACCACTTTCTTGTGAGTCGAAGCTGGGGCTCGGCCCTTCACCCGCAATTCCTCGCTTGCTGCCGGCAGCCGGCAACCGAACGATGTTACCGCCGAGCGCACCGGCGTGCACTCGCCGGCTTGCTGCGCGGTCCACCGCTCCGGCTCTCACGTCATCAGCAGAACAACCTTGCCGCTTTTGCCTTGCGCCACACGGCTGTACGCTTCCGGGGCGTCAACGAGAGGGAACCGCGCTCCGATCTTCGGAGGGTCGATCTCGCCCGATTCAAACAGCGGGTCGAGCTCCTGCAAGATGCGCGCGCAGCAGATCGCATCGAATTTCTGCGTGTCTAGGCCAAAGAGCGAGAAGGCATGCTTGTAAAACATCAAAAGATCGACGGTCGCATCTTTCCCTCCGGCAACCGAGTACACGATCTGTCGACCACCCACAGCCAGCGCTCCGAGCATCGAGGCGAAAACGCCGCTTCCAACCCCATTCAGAGCCAGATCGGCTCCTTTGCCGTTGGTCACCTTGCGCGTGACCGCTTCGAGATTACCTTGATCGGATTGCGCGAAAGCCTCGACCTTTGGCGAGTCGGAAACCCTCCGCTCGCGCGCGTCCCTCAGCAGAGCAATCACCCGCGCCCCTTTTGCATGCGCGATCTCAATGGCCGCCTGCCCCACGGCTCCCGCTGCCCCGGAGACAATCACCCACTCCCGCTGTCTGACTTGGCCGAGCCGAACTAGGGCGGAAAATGCCGTGATGAACGGAACACCGACGGCCGCAGCTTCCTCGGGTAAGAGGTTCCCGGGGCGACGCCCCGCGGCCCGCCGTGTAATGGCGAGATACTCCGCGTGGGTGCCGTCGCGCGAAACGCCGAGATCACCTCCCGAGCCCCACACCTTAACCCCCATCAAATCCTGTGGCCCTTCAACCACGGTCCCTGCGAAATCCCGGCCGACCACGCGAGGAAGCACCGCATCCGGAAACCGACCCTCCACGCTTACGAGGTCACTCGGGTTGATTCCCGACGCCTCGACCCTGACGAGTAGTTCGTCGCCGCCCCGGGGAGACGGTTTGGGGATTTCGCTGACCTTCAAGTCCGCGATCGGCCCGTGTTGCCGAATGTAAACTGCTTGCATGAAAGCGGCCTCTTGATGGAGACGGTTCCAAAGCCAAAGCGGCGCTTCGAATGGGAGTTTCTTGGGAGGTTAACGTCGCGCTTTTCTGGCCTGTCGGGGTTTCGCTTTGGAACCTGCACGAGCCGCGTGACTCGGTGCTGCTCGGGCATGCTTCGGGCTCTTGGCCTCGGATCCTCCGCTGGCCGGCTGCCGAGCGCCCGGGCGCGCCCCCGTCTGCGGTCCGGAAGGCCTCGCCCCATGACCGCCCGCGGCCGTCCCCGACGCTCCTGCGGCCCGCGCATTCGGCGCCTCGCCAGGCCCGCGCCTGGCGGGTTCCCTTCCGCCTTCCGGGACCCTGGCTGCCGCCTGCTTTTCCTCTCCTTCTCCGGCAGCTTCTTTCCCCCTGCGCTTCTTTTTTTTCTCTCTCTCTGGCTTCTTGGTCTCTTCCTTTATGCCCGCCAATTGACGCAGGAGCTTTGCGCGTGATTCCGGGTCTCGCGCGCGGCCGCGGAGTTGCAGATCGAACAAGTCTTCGAGCACCTTGTCGAATTTAGCTCCCCGCGGCACCCCCAGGGCGTCCAATTCAGCCACCGGCAAGGCCAGCCGCATGGGCCGCCACTTCTGCACGTAGGCGCGGATCTTCGACATGGCCGCGGCGTTGGGCATCTCGACCTCGATGAAGGCGAGCATCCCGGCAGGCAGGGAGGCCAGATAAAAATAGGCATCCTTCGGCGCATGCGTTTTGCGGCTTTTGAGGACCTTCACAATCTTCTGGGCTTCGGGAACGAGGTTGGCGATCGCCTCGATCTCCGGCGCATGAAACTCCATGTTGCGCAGCGCCGATGCCGCCTCCCTCCACTTGAGTCGGCTGAGAATGTAATAGATCACCGGGAGCTGCAGACGGGGCCGCAAACCGGCGCCGTACAAGTTCGCGCGCACCTTACCGAGCTTGATCAAACGATCGTAATCCGGCTTGCGGCGCTGGAGCTGAGGATGGAGAGCGACGAGGAACCCTCGCGATTCCCACTGCTTGAGCGCCCCCACGGGGTTGTCCTCGCGCCCGAGGCTGCGGATCTCGCTGCCAGCGTCGGCGGGCTGGATGTTTTCTGGCAGGCCGCGCTCGATGGCGAGGTCGAACCACTCCTGGGTGCGCGATTCCATGGTGAAACTCATTCGCGCGCAGTACCGGAGAATCCGCATCAGCCGGATGGGCTGGTTGGTGAAGGCGTGAATCGAGAGCGCGCGCACTTCCTGTTTCTCTATGTCGGCCAAACCGTTCGTCGGATCGAGCAGCAGCCCGCGGGACTGCGTGTTCAGCGAAATGGCCACGGCGTTGATCGAAAAATCTCTCCGCCGCAGATCCTCCATGATGCTGGAGAAGCGGATTTCCGGCTTGGTGCCCGGCCGCTCATAATACTCGTCGCGCGCCGCGGAGATCGAGCCGTCTACATCGCCGGCAAAGATCATTTCATAGTGGCGAAGCCGCTCGCTATCGAACACAACTCGTGCGCCGCCCTTCTCGAGTTCGGCGACCATACGCGCGGGATTGCCCTCAATCGTGAAATCAAGATCGCGAATCGGCTGCCCTGAAATCAAGTCGCGGACTGCCCCGCCGGTCAGATAGATGTTCACATCCTGCGTGCGCGAGAGTTCCTGCACACGTTCAAGCACCGCCCGCTGCTCGGGAGAGAGCCTGCTTTCCAGCAAAAACATGTAATCGGGCATGGGCTTTTGCGCCTCCTCGAAGTGCCGCGCAGACGAATCAGGCGCGCGGGTGATGCGCCTTATAGACCTGCTTCAATCGTTCCTCAATTACGTGCGTGTAGATTTGCGTCGTCGAAATATCCGCGTGGCCTAACATCAATTGCACCGAACGAAGATCGGCGCCTCGGTCGAGCAGATGCGTCGCGAAACTGTGCCGCAGCATGTGCGGGTTCAGCGACTCGCGCAGTCGAGCCTTGCGGCCGTGTTCCTTGAGCACCTGCCAGAATTGGATGCGATCGAGTTTTCCGCCCATTTTGCCGAGAAACAAATAGGGCGATGAACCGTCGCGAAGAAGCTTGGGGCGCGAATCGCGCAGGTAGGTGGCCAGGAGTTCGGTCGCTTTGCGGCCCATGGGGACGAGACGCTCCTTGTTGCCCTTTCCGATGCAACGCAGACTCCCCTGACTCATTTGAATGTCGTAGACGCGCAGGCCGCAGAGCTCGGAAACGCGCAGGCCCGTCGAATACATCAGCTCGATCATGGCTTTGTCGCGTAACCCGAGAGGCGTTGTCACATCCGGTTGAGCCAAAAGCCTCTCCACCTCGGCAACACTCAGGAAATGAGGCAGCGTACGGTGAATTTTGGGGGACTCAACATTCGATGCGGGATCGGTTTTGATCAGCTCGTCGGTCAGGCAAAAGCGGTAGAAGTTCCGCAGAGTCACCAAATAACGCGCAACCGACCGGCTGTCGAGTCCACGGCCGTAGAGGCTGCTCAGGAAATCGAGCACGTCGCTGCGGCTTGCGCCGAGCAAGGTAGCCTTCCGACCGGCAAGGAATTCGGCGTATTTCGCCAAATCGCGCCGGTAGGCGAGCATGGTGTTGGTCGACAGTCCCCGCTCCGCGCGCGCGTAATGCAGGAAACTGGCAATGTGCGGGTCCTGCCAGGTGAACGGGTTCGCGCCCCTTGCGCGCGGCGCCCGCTTCGACTCGGAATCGAGCCGCCCGGATCGGTTCCTGTCCGAGGCGGTTCGGTCGCGCATGTGGGCTTCAGGCGCTCTCATAAGGCAAATCCGCTGATCAGTGACTTCGATTCTCTGCTCATGGTTCGAGCGCCGCGGCGGGAACAGCCGCTGTGCCTCCTCGCCGCAACAAAAGCAAGAATTCTCGGAGTTCCTCGCAGCGCAAGAACCAGGCCACGCCGAAGTAGGCCCCGACGGCGAGAAGAATCCACCCGGCCAGCAACCCGGTTCGAGCGATGAAGCTGCGCAGTAGATCGAAGTTCGAGTAATGCAGGCAGCCCAAGCACACCCCGGCCATAGCCAGCGTGCACCAGGACATCTTCGCAAGCGAGGCGATAATTCCCTTTGCCCCGAGACTTCCGTAGCGCTTGCGAAAACTCATAAACAGCAACGTAAAGTTGAAGTAAGCGGTCAGTGAGCTGGCCAGCGCAGGCGTCCCGTTCGACAAATAGCGAAACAGGAAAATCAGGAACAGAAAATTGAGAGTGATATTTAGCCCGAGAGCACACAGGCCCACCCGCGCCGGCGTAAGCGTGTCCTGGGTTGAATAGTACATCGGAGTAATCAGCTTGATGGCCGCATAGGCCGGCAGACCGATCGAATAGAAAATCAGGGCGTGTGCCGTAAGGGCCGTCGATTCGGCGACAAACCGTCCGTGCTGAAACAGTACCTCGACAATCGGGTGGCGCAGTAAGACCAGTCCGACCGAGGCGGGTATGGTGATGAAGGAAACCACGCGCAGGGAGAAGCCGAACGTCTGTTTCATCTCGAAGAATCGGCCGCTCGCCACCTGTTCCGACATCGTCGGCAGGAGGGCCGTGGACATGGCGATCGCGTAGCTCCCCAGCACCAGCTCCATTATGCGATCCGCAATATAGAGCGAGGTCACGCTGCCGGCGGGCATGCGCGACGCAGTCGCGAAGATCGTATCGACGAAGAAATTGATCTGGTACACGCCGACTCCGAAGAAGGCGGGGGCCATCAGCCGTCCTAGCCTCTTGATCGAAGGATCGCGCACGGAGAACTGAGGGGCGAAGCGCATCCCCTTCTCGACGAGTGATGGAACTTGAATTATGAACTGCACCATGGTCCCGAGCAGCACTCCGGCGGCCAGGGCGATGGCAGGGGTTCGGAAAGCAGGCGGAACCCAGGCCAGCAACGGCCGATAGAAAACGCCAAAGGAAAACAGGATGACGGTCAGATTGAAAAAAACACCTGTTGAAGCCGGCAAACCGAAGATCTGAAAGCTGTTTAGCACGGCCGAAGCCAATGCCGCGAGGGCAATAAAGAATACGCACGGGAAGACGATGCGGTTCAGGTAAACGGCCAGATTCACCGAGAGGTGCGTGCTGCCGAACAGTGTGAACAGGCCGACGACCTGCCTTGAAAACACGGAACCGAGTATTGCGACCGTCGCCATGACCAGAGCAATGTCCCACATCATGCACTGCGCAAAACGAAGCGCGCTCTGTTTGGATCGCTCGCGTAAGCTCAATGTGAACAAGGGGATGAACGACGCTGAGAAAGCACCTCCGCCAGTCATGCGCCGAATCATATTGGGGATGCGGAAGACCAGGATAAAGGCGTCCGCAGCGGGCGAAGTCCCGAGCAGAAGGGCCACGCGTTGATCGCGTAAGTATCCGCAAATCCGGCTGATAGCGGTGACGAAGGCTACGATCGAAGCGGACCGGAGGATCTGTCCTTTAACGGTCAATCGGCGGGAGCTCCGATGCTAAGCCTTTTGTCCCCAACGAGTTAACAAATCCGTACATGAGATTAACATAACTCTCCTCTGGGAGCAATATTTGGGCCGCGTCAGGGGCCTCAATCCCTCGCAAGGTGCACAGGGTAGGAACTCCCGAGGGTAAAAAGGGGCTTGCGGGCGGAGCGTGTGTTGGGGATTCCGCCCGCAAGTGTTGCGACGGGGAGCAGGTCTTGGCGAGGCTAGGGCTGCGATGGCGGCTGCTGGTTTTGAGCTGGCCCCCGGAACCGGCCTTGCCTGACCGTATAGTCGGAGGGAGGCTCAAAGAGCGCGGCATCGGGTTCCTGGCGCTCGATATTCGTCAACTGGAATGTGACCTCGCCCATAAGCGGGTCGGTTCGCTTGGTCATGACATAGGTCTGCAGATCGGGCGAATACCATCGTTCTGTTACGATCACGATGGGCTTTTCATTTCCGATCTGACCGGCGGGGATCGTGCGCGTCGTGCGAGTTCCCTGGGCGAGGACCCCATTTATAGTCTGCGTGCCGAGATCGGTGGTCACCACATTGCTCTCAGGCGGCCTGTTGCGCACGCCGTTACGCGCACCAGCGTTGCGTCCCCAGCGGCGCGCCGGAAGCTGCTCGGCGGTCTTGCTGTCGGGATGAAGGATGTAACTCTTTCCGGCAACGGGGTCGTTGATGAAGACCGTCTTCGGCGGTGTGCTGCCGCCCACGGTCGCCAGCGCCGCGCCGACAACGCTCATATCGCGGCGAACGCGGCCCTGGCTGTCGCGCGCGACCGACCCGCTGGTTGTGCGGTTGATGGTATTGCCGTCGGCGAGCTTGCGCGACACCTCCGTTGAAACGTTCGCCGTAAAGGGTGCGCCAGTGACGGTCTTGCCGGCGATGCCCGCCTCGAAACCGACGAAGCCAATGTCGTCTGCTCCGCCACCGCGAAACATCTGGGATCGCGGCGGTGGCGGCGCATCTTGCGTCCAAGCAATGCCCGCTGAAAACAGCAATCCGATCGCTAGGGGGCCGAGGGCGAGCCGCGCGATCTTGGATCTTAGTGCCATGTCCTTCCTCCTCAAGTCAAAATACCGTTTCAGGGCCCGGGTTAAAATACGAGCTTGAGCCGAAAAATCCTTGCTTCAGCCGCTGCGATCCGCCTCGTTCCCTTAGAACAGGGCGAGAGCGCGACTGAGGAACAGCCCCATCCTTCCCCTTCCGACCACCTGTCGAATCACTCGTCGATTCGGGACAAGAGCCGAATGCCCTGGGGCGTGCCGTCGGCGCTGACCAGGAGCTCAGCTGGGATAGCATCCGCTCCAGCGACTCCTGAGACGGGCAGACCCCAGGATGCGAGCGCGGCGCGCGGCATCGCGACGCGCAGGACGGCGCCGCCATCAAGCGATCCGGAGTCGTCGGCGTCCGGTAGAGGAAGGAATGCGCCAACTTCTTCCCCACTCGCATAGCTGCCGTTCAGCGCATCGTTCGTGTTGATATCAATTCCTGGCGCGTCATTCTTAGCGCTGGTCAAGCCAGCCGGACTCAGCGCAATCTGACCCCTAAGGGCGCGCATGCGGAAGTGCCCGAGGCCGAGAGCCAGCAGGGCTATGGCTGCGACGGCGCCCATGGCCAACGACCATTGGGCCAGTTGGCGCTTCACGACAACGTGCCCGCGGCGGCGCGCAGCGAGGGCCCGGAATTCGCGCAGAAGGGCTGATTCAACTCGCCCAGGAGCTTCCGCCTGACGATCACGGGACGCGATCTGGCCGAGCGCGTAATTGAGGGCTTCAGCCTCGGTCAGCAAGCGGGCACAGCGGCAACACGCCTCGGCATGGCTGAGAGCCAGTTCCCTCTCGCGCGACGCAGTGCGCGGACGATCGAGATCGTGGAGGAGCTGGTCAAATTCCGAGCAGTTCATAGTTGCACCTCGCGACCCGCCTCAGACGCAGAGCCGGGAAAACGCATAGGCAAGAGCCCGCGTTGTGAACACCAAACACACAGCTGGCGACGCGCCACTCACCTCAAGTCCTCTTGCCCGAGGTATCGGGAGCGCCAACGGCCGCGTTCAAGGCGCGCGGTTCCGAGTGCAAATCACTTAGCTTCTCAACGAGCAGGGCTCTGGCTCGGTGGAGGCGCGAACGCACGGTCCCGACCGGGCACTCGAGGGTGGTGGCGGCCTCCTCGTAGCTCATCTCTTCAAGCTCACAAAGCACCACGACCTCCCGATAATTCTCGGGCAGGGTCGAGATCACCTGACGGACACGCCTGACCGCCTCGATCGAATCGAGATGATCGACCGGGCGCGCCGAGGCGGCGCGGCCGTTTCCGTTCGCACGGTCAAATCCGTTGCCCATGGCCGAAAACCGGCCAAGCGAGGCCGCCAGCTCGTCAATATCGCCTATCCCTTCGGGCAGACCGACAATTCGGCGATCCTGCTCCCAGCGCTTGCGAATGTGGTTGCGTGCGATGCCGAAAAGGAACCCGCCGAGCGTGCCCTTCGCGGGATCAAATCGACGGGGGTCACGAATCAAAGACATGAAAACCTCTTGGGTCACGTCCTCAGCGACTTCTGCATTTCCGGTCATGTGCAAGGCAAACCGATAAATGGCCGGCTGCTTTCGGCGGTAAAGGAGCGTAAAGGCTTCCTCATCGCCTGCGGCCATGTGTCGCAACAGGCCATCATCGGTCAGTTCCATAGGTTTAGCGCGCCCGACTGGCGTGGGCCTGGTCATCTCAATAACTGGGACGGCCTGCCGCGATTCTCGTTACATATTCCGCGACGCGAAGCAGAAAGTTCCGGAAAAGCAGATGGTTCGCGTGCCAAGCAACCAAGTCAGCAGGCGAACAGCAGACGAAAACCAACGACCGGTTGCCGGCCCAGATTGGAAGGCTCCGCCGTGCGATGAAAGCCAACTCGCGTCGCCCGACACCTGGGTGATGGGCCGGACGGTCTCCCGTCAAGAAGATATCCGGCCGCCAGTGGGTTCCTCGGATCGGCCCCATCCGCGCCCACCGTGGCGCATGACCCCGCAACGCGCCTCGTTCCGGCTACGGCCGGCGGGATTCCAGATCCTGGGCTGCAGAGTTGATCAGCGCCGCCTCGCTGTTCAGAACCGAGGCGATGCGAACGATCTCGGAGTTAGCCTCGGCCCAGTTCTTTTGCTCGATGGCTTCGCGCACGCCGGGAATCGTCTTCGCGCCATAGCCGGAGTAAACGCCGGGGGCGTCGATCATGTTCTTGTACCAGGCGCGCCGAAGGACGCCCTGCTCGGTGGTGAGGCGGCGTTCGCTCTCGATCAGCTTCTGGTTGAGATCCTGAAGCGTGCCGGCGGAGATTCCGGCCACCCCGGTTCGGTGGAGCGCGTCGTGGTAACGCTGCGCGGCGGCGGTTAGCACGTCGCCGGCGTTGTCGAAGGGTGCGAAATCGAGATGGGGGGGAACGTCTTCGCGTGGCGGCGCGTAGGTGGGATGCTTGGGATCGCTGACGGCGTTGAAGAGGCCTTCATCGAGTTCTTTGTCGCGCTCGATGGCTGCGTCCCGCGCGTCGTCGGCCAGTTTCTTGAGCTGCTTCAGATAGATCTGGATGGTGTCGGCCAAATCGGTAAACTCGAACGGGAGCAGATCGGCGTTCGCCAGGCGCATCACGGCCGTGCCAGCCGTTTGCGAAAGCGTGCGTCCGTACGCAAAAGTCGGATCGCCGAAATGCTCGTACCAGTAGATATCGTCATAGATCGAGTGATAGATCCCGCCTGGATCCTCGCCACCATAGCCGAGGTTCACCGACGCAATCCCCAGGTGGTCGAGGAAAACGGTGTAGTCGCTGCCCGAGCCGAGCGCGCCGATGGGCAGGTCAGCGTGGCTGCGGAGTTCTTTCCGTTCTTCCTCGCTGTGAGCGCGAGAAAGCTCGAGCAGAAAATCCCGCTGGCGCACGGAAATGTTCTTCTCCGGGTCGTCGATGTCGCGGGCCACCCCATTCATGAAGTGTTCAAGACTTTGCGAACCTTCCATGAACAGATACCCGCGGCCGTTTGTGTCACTGTTAATGTAGGCAACGGCGTGCTGCTTGAGTTCGGCGTCGTGCTCTTCGCCCCATTCGGTCGAACCGAGAAGCCCGGGTTCTTCGGCGTCCCAGGAGCAATAGATGATCGTTCGCTTCGGCTTCCAGCCTTGCTTGAGCAGTTCACCAAAGGCGCGCGCCTCCTCGAGTTCGGCCACTTGGCCGGCGATGGGATCTTCCGCGCCGTTGACCCACCCGTCGTGATGATTGCCGCGAATCACCCACTCGTCGGGGAATGAGGAGCCTTGGATTCTTGCGATGACGTCGTAAATTGGCTTGATGTCCCAGTTTGACATCACCTTCAGGTGAACCTTCGCTTCCCCGGGCCCCACGTGATAGGGGATGGCCAGCGAACCGCGCCATGGCTCAGGTGCCATCGGACCGCTCAGAGCGGCGAGCAAAGGCTGCGCATCGCCGTAGGAAATCGGCAGTACGGGAATCTTGGTCAGCGCAGGATTGCCCTTGACCGGAAGACGTTTGGCATCCGGCGTCGCGCCAACGCCAGGGGTGAGCGGATCGCCGGGCTGCGTTGTGGCGAAATCCATCACGCTGCCGCGCTGAACACCCTCGAGTGGGCGCATAGGCCCCTTCGGAAAAACGTCCTGAACAGAGTAGCCGTCCTCGTGCGGATCGGAATAAATAATGCAGCCCACGGCGCCGTGTTCGGCAGCTACCTTCGGTTTCACTCCGCGCCACGAGGCCCCGTAGCGGACGATCACAATCGCGCCTCGGGCCGAGACGCCCAGACGGGCGAGCTCGTCGTAGTCTTCCGGTAGGCCGTAGTTCGCATATACGAGCGGGGCGGTCACATCGCCGTCGGCCGAATAGGCGTTGTAGGTCGGGAGTTGTTCGCTTTGTTGGTTCGAGGTGGGGTCGGCCGCGACGGGCGGCTCTTCAAGAGCCGCCACGAAGCGGGTCGGTGCGACTAGTTCTAGGGCGCGCTCTTTCGGCGTCGGAAAGAGCACGTCGAAGGTTTCGATATGCGCGTCCCAGCCCCACTGCTTGTACTGCGCGAGAATCCACTCCGCGTTCTGCTTGTCATAGGCAGTCCCCACGTTGTGCGGGTGCGCGGCAAGGCGTTCAAGATAGCTGCGCTGGTTCTGCGGAGAGGGAATATCGCGGAACTTCGCTTCCCACTGGCGTTCGACGGCTGAACTGTCGCGCGTAAAGCCTTCGAGCGGTTCTTCATCGGCGCTGATCGGAATCAAGATGCAAAAGGAAAACAGAATCGCAAGGATCGCAAACCGTCGCATTATCGCCCCCCAGGTAAAATCGAGCTGCAGCTTGGATCGTGACGCAAAGTGGAAAAGGTTACAGCAATCTGTTCGCGAAACCAAGCGGAGCACGATCGGCTAGGGCGTTTCGGACGAAAGGCGAGATACGGCTTCCCAGCAACGCCACATGCCGGCCCGCAGGCGCGTAACCAGAGCGGTCACGGGAAAATTGAGGATTTACTGCTGTTGTGTTCCGCGGCAGCGGTTCAGCGCGGCTTACCGATTCCTAGCCCGGCTCAGCCCTTCGTCAAACTGAAGGTGACCTGGATCGTGGTGTCGACCTCGATGGGATCACCGTTGAGCAGGGTTGGACGATACCGCCAATGACTGACGGCTTCGACCGCTGAGCGCGCCAGGGCCGGGTCGATTTGGCCGTTCATGACGCGCAGGGAGAGCAGTGAGCCGTCCTTTGCTATGACGGCGTGAAGAACGACCGTGCCCTCCACACCCGCCGTTTTGGCGGATTCCGGATACGCCGGCAGCACTTGGGTGAAGATGTGGGCCTGCTCGACGTCTCCGCCGACGCGAATGCGCTTCGGTTTCTCGTTCACAACTGAGCCGGTCGCCGCGGTGCCGCTCGCCGGCCCTCGGCCGGTGACCGCGATACTCTCGTCGAGCGAACCGACATCAAGATTTGCGTCAAGCGTCGAATCGCGCCCGGGGTCAAGCGTCACGGTGGGAACGGCGTAGACCTTGAAACCTGTCTTCACAGCCTCAAACTCATACTCTCCCGGCGGCAGGCCGGTAAACTGGAATTTCCCGGCGGCATCGGAGGTGGTCATGTCTCGCGTGTCCGCCGCGTGGTCGATCATGATGATCGTGGCGTTGGGAATGGCCGCGCCACTGGGATCGTAGATCGTGCCGGTGAATTTGCCGGATTGGTTCTGCGCCGCAAGGCGAAGGGCGGCCACGGGGAGCAGGAGGCACAGGGCGGCCAGGGAGGTGAGCAGTTTCAGTCTTGTCGAGGAGGCGCGGCGGTCTATCTTTGGATTCAACATGGAAGCGAATCTCCTTTCAAGGTGTGCCGGGCGAGCCATGGCGAGGGCTGGTAGCCGACCCTCCCTTGACTGCCTGAGGTTGTGTGCCAGGACCAACAGGTGATGGGCGTAGCGTGGCGCTTGAACGCCCGAGTTCAGAACCGAATCGTCGCAGGCGCACTCGCTCTCCTGACGCAGGCGAGCGACGGCCAGCCAGGCGAGGGGATTGAACCAATGTATGGCGCGCAGGAATTCGCTGATGATCTGGCTGGCGCAATCACGACGCGCAATATGCGACAGTTCGTGGAGAAGGACCACGCGGCGCCGGTCGCTCGGCCAGTCGATGGCCGACGCCGGAATGAGAATCTTCGGCTGCCACAAGCCCCAGGTAAGCGGCATGGCGCGACGGTCAGCGGATTGAAACAATTGGACAGGTCGCGCGATGCCGAGACTCTCGGAAATGCGCCCGACCTCCTGCGTCCACCCGACATCGTCCAACCGGCGCGCCTGCGGACCGCCCCTCGCCATTCGTGCGAAGCCGGCGGCCAGGCGGATGAGCAGCAGTATCGTGCCCAGTCCCCAAACTCCGAATAGTATCTCGACCCACCTCGCAACCACCCTCCCGCCCGAGACGGCGTTGACGACATAGCTAGCAGTCACGGCTCGATCCTGAACAGAGGCGCCGGTTGCGCCGAGGCGCGCAACGGCAAACGCCAACGCCTTTGAATGCCACGCGGGAACCAGCGGACTGGCCGCGGGAACCAGCAGGCAGACCAGAATTCCGGCCAGCCATACCTCGTGCCGCAAAGCCGCGGAGCGCTTGCGCAGAGCGAGGGTAACGGCCCAGGCCGAACAAAGAACGATGCCTGCCTGGACCGCGGTCATGAGGAGAAAAGCCGCGCCGGAATCGACACCTTCAGACAGACTCATTTCGCCTTCTCCTTTTGACTCTCGGAGACAATGCGGGCAATGCGATCGAGCTCCTGATCGGAGAGGCGCGCCGCTTCTCCCCCGAGCAGGGCGGCGACCACACCTTCCGCCGAGCCCTCGAAGAACGTGTCGACCAGGTGCCGAAGAGCCGAGCGGCGGGCCACGTGGCGCGGCACGGTCGGTGAATAGACGTACTGCAGGCCGCGCTCCTCGTGGCGGACATGGCCCTTCTCCTCAAGCACGCGGAGCTGCGCCCGGACGGTCGAATAGTTGCGCTTTCCGGGAAGCGCAGCAAGGACTTCGGAGACGGTCGCGCGCTCAAGCTTGTAGAGCGCGTCCATAATCTGGCGTTCCCGACGAGACAGGAGCGGCGGGTTGCCCCTAGGCATCGGCCAGTTGGCTTTCTGCTACATTTCTAGCATGCATGCTATCTATCTAGCACCGGGCGAGCAGCCTGTCAAGAGAAAATTCCGCCAGCCCCCTGCTTTCTTTCTTTTTGGTGTTGACAGGCAAGCCCCTTTCCATATATGTAGAAGATCTACGCATTGGATTTCTAGGTGTCGCAAGCAATGAACGATGAACGCACCGAATTGCTGAAGGGTACCCTCGACATGCTGATCCTGAAGGTGGTGGCGCTCGGGCCGATCCACGGCTACGCCATCGCCCAGCGCATGCGACAAATCTCCAAGGACTTTTTTCAGTTGCAGCAAGGTTCCCTCTACCCCGCCCTGCACCGGCTCGAGGATCGCGGCTGGCTCAGGGCGGAATGGAAGGATACGGAGACGGGGCGGGAGGCCAAGTTCTATTCCCTGACGCTGACCGGACGCAGGCAACTTGAGGCCGAGATGCGCAGCTGGGAAAAATTGGCGGACGCCGTGGCCCTAATCCTGCGCACGGCCGAGTAGGAGACGTTGATGCAGTGGTGGCAGCGGTTGGTCGACAAGTCGCGGGCGGAACACCAGCTCGATCGGGAGTTGTGCTTTCACATCGAGCGGCAAATCGCCGATTACTTGGCGGCGGGCATCGCGCCCGACGAGGCCCGACGGCGGGCGCGGCGAGAATTCGGCGGACTCGATCAGGTCCGGGAACAATGCCACGAAGCTCAGCGCGGTCATTTGATCGAGACGATCGTTCAGGACACGCACTACGGTTTACGCATGCTGCGCAAGACCCCTGGGTTCACCGCCGTGGTCGTGCTGACCCTGGCCCTGGGCATTGGCGCGAACACGGCCATCTTCAGTCTGGTCGACGGCATATTGCTCCGAGCATTGCCCTTCCCGCATGCTGACCGGCTCGTCGGCGTCGCCGCCGGCACTTACCCGAAGGGTGCATTCGCGGAGATGCGAAAACGGATGCAGACGATGGACGTCGGCGCCTACTCGGAAGGCTACGAGCTGAATCTCTCCGGCCTCGGCGATCCGGTGCGGCTCAACGGAACGGTTGTATCCGCGGAGCTATTCTCGGTTCTCGGTGCGGTTCCCGAGATGGGCAGAACGTTTAGCCCCGGCGAAGACATGAGCGGAAGAAACCGCTTCGTAATTCTGAGTTATAGCCTATGGCAGCGGCGGTTTGGCGGCGACCCAAACATCCTTGGTCACTCGATCGATCTCGAGGGCGTGGATCGCGAAATCGTCGGCGTGATGCCGGCCGCTTTTCGCTTTCCTTCCTCAAAGACAGACATCTGGATTCCGCTCGATATGGATCCGCGTAACCAGGCTCGCTACTGGGCGGGCGATTTCATGCCCGTTGTGGGTAGGCTGCACCCAGGAGCAACCGTCGCGCAAGCGCGCGCCGAGATCCGAGTGTTCCAGGCATACGCCATGACTCTGTTTCCCTGGCCGATGGAGCCAACCTGGAACAAGGATGTTTCCGTCGAGCCACTCGAAACCTCAATCGTAGGCGATTTTCGCGACCGTTTGTTGCTCTTGCTGGCGGCTGTGACGCTCGTCCTGCTGATCGCTTGCGCAAACGTGGCCAACCTGACTCTTTCACGCGCCTCGACGCGACGAAAGGAAATCGCGCTGCGCACTTCGCTGGGAGCAAGCCGGGGCCGCATCCTGCGGCAACTCTTGACGGAGAGTACCGTATTAGCGTCGCTCGGCGGCATTCTGGGTCTGCTCTTTGCCTGGAGCGGACTGTCCGCCATCCGCGCGGCTCTTCCGACGGATACACCGCGACTTGCGGAGGCCGGGATCGACTGGCGCGTGCTCGTGTTCACCGGGGCACTGACCATCCTCACCGGGCTGATCTCAGGTTTGCTGCCGGCCTTTGAGTCCTCGCGCACGGAGCCTGCCGAATCGCTGAAATCAACCGGGCGCAGCTCGGCGACCGCCTTGAGCCGCCGGTGGCGCAAGGGACTGGTGTCCGTCGAACTGGCCCTCGCTGTCCTGCTGGTTAGCGGTGCGGGCCTGCTGCTCCGCAGCCTCTGGGCCCTCTCGCACATGAATCCTGGATTCGGACCCGAGCACATCGTGACCGCGCGCATCACGCCGAACGAATCGTTTTGCAATGACCGCGGCCGATGTGATCAGTTCTACCGCAACCTCCTCGAGCGGGTGCGCGGGATTCCGGGCGTGAGCGACGCCGCGACAGTGAATACTCTGCCGCTCGATGGCCGCGTGAACAAACGGTCCCAGCACGTCGAGGGTCGGGTTCCGGCGCCCGGGGAGCCGGATCCGCTGTTTTGGCAGAATGTGGTCTCTCCGGATTATTTCCGACTCATGCGAATTCCGGTGCTGCGTGGACGGGACTTTACGAATGCCGATGGCGCAGGTCGCCCGCCCGTGGTGATCCTAAGCGAGAGCACGGCGCGACGCTTCTGGCCCAATGGAGACGCACTCGGCAAGCACCTCCAACCGGACGGGGACCAGGAGTGGTTCACGATTGTCGGCATTGTTGCGGACGTTCGCGCTTACAGTCTTCTGCACGCCGCGCCGACCTGGATCGACGGAACCGTCTATATCCCCTATGGACCATCGGTTACTCTCGAAGACGGAAGCATGCCGGCCGAGATGACTCTGGTTGTCCGAACGCCCGGGGATGTGTCCGAGATCGGCAGGGCCATTCGCGACGTTGCCTTCACCCTGAACCCTGAAGCGCCTGTCAGTGAGCTGAAGACGATGCCCGCGGTGGTCCGAGAGGCCATGTCCGCACCACGATCGGCCATGTATCTTTTTCTCGCGTTTGCAGCACTCGCTTTGATTCTCGGCGTGGTCGGAATCTATGGCGTCATTTCATTCTTCGTTGGCCAGCGCACGCCGGAGATCGGGATACGCATGGCCCTGGGCGCGCAGCGCAGCGATATATTGAGAATGGTCGTTGCCGAAGGGCTGTCGCTGACCGTTCCCGGGGTTGCCGCGGGGCTCGGGGCCGCCCTGGGCTTGAGCCGCCTTCTCGGCAGCTTGCTGTACGGCGTGAGCGCGACCGACCCTCTGGCGCTCGCGGGAGTCGCCCTGCTCTTCTCCTGCGTGGCCGTGCTCGCCTGTTGTGTCCCCGCACGGCGCGCTCTGCGCGTCGACCCTGCCTTTGCGCTCCACGAGGAATAGGCGCCAAAGGGCGCGCACCCCCTCCTTCTTGGTTCCGCTCCCCGCCCAGGCCCCGCCTGGCCTCCGCAAGCAACCGCTCGCCCGCACTATTCTATTGCTTCCCCATAGGAGTTGTGCCATACTCCGTGCGCCTGATATGGGTAAGCAATAGGAGTGGCGATGACCGGCGACAAGAAGGATGTTTGGCAAGGCACCCTGGCCCTGATGATCCTGAAGACGCTCGAGGCCATGGGGCCGCTGCATGGCTACGGCATCGCGCGACGCATCGAGCAGACCAGCGGCGATCTGCTCGCGGTCAATTACGGCACGCTGTACCCCGCCTTGCTCAAACTTCAGCAGGAAGGCTACGTCTCTTCCGAGTGGGGCGTCTCTGACAACCATCGCAAGGCCAAGTACTACAAGCTGACGCGGGCGGGGCGCAAACAGCTGGAAAGAGAAGCGCGCGATTGGGAGGAGACTACAGCCATCATCGCCCGCTTTCTTGCGCCGGAAGAACGCTAGGGACAATGGCCGGGCCAGGGATGAGACCGGGACGCGCCTCGCGGACGAGGTGAGCCGGAAGACCGACTGGGGGAACATTCATGAAAATGTTGCGCGCGTGGCTGTCCAGAATCGGCGCTTTGTTCGGCAAGTTCGAACGGGACCGCGAATTGGACGCCGAACTCCGTAGTCACCTAGAACTGCACATGGCCGACAATCTGCGCGCCGGAATGGACCCGACCGAAGCACGCCGGCAGGCCCTGATCAGGCTTGGCGGCCTCGAGCAGACGAAAGAAAACTGCCGGGACCGGCGGGGGTTGCCCCTGATTGAAACCGTGCTCGCGGATCTGCGTTTCGCGGCGCGCACCCTGCGCAAAAACTCAGGCTTCACCGCAATTGCCGTGCTGACGCTCGCTCTCGGCATCGGCGCAAACACGGCCATTTTCTCGATCGTGAACGCCGTCTTCTTGCGCCCACTTCCCTTCCCGCACGCGAATCGCATTTTTCTGGTGCGTAGGGCGGGAAACGAGTTTGGCGGACCTTCGATTTCCATGCCGGTTTTTCTCGCTTGGCAGGCCGAAGCGGGCATCTTCGAGCACCTCGGACTGGTTCATTGGCGCCTGGACGCAAGCCTGACGGGGGCCGGAGAGAGCGAGCGAATTCCGAGCGAGTTGATTTCGTCCGGGTTTCTCGCCGCGCTGGGAATCGAACCGGTGATGGGACGTAATTTTCGCCCCGATGAAGGCCGTCCAGGCGGCCATCATGCCGTGCTCATCAGTGACGAGCTGTGGCGAAATCGCTTTCGCACCGATCCGAACACGATCGGGCGCGAGTTGACCCTCGATGGCGAGGGCTACGCGGTGGTGGGAATCCTGCCGCCTGGGCTCGATCTGCCGATCCCCGGCGCGCACGGAGCGCAAATATTCTTTCCGCTGCAGGTTCCCCTGACGAGCGAAGACCCCGCCAATTCCGGGATGCTCGCGATTGGCCTACTAAAGCGCGGCGTGACGCCCGACGAAGCAGCCGCCAAGCTGACCCCGCCGCTCGAGGGATTGCGCGCACGGTTCCCAAAGATGTTCGTGGCGGGCGAGCGGGCGCAGCTCATGCCACTGAGAGCTATGGTCAGTGACTCGGCCGGCCCCGCGCCGCTACTGCTCTTTGGCGCCGTCGGGCTCGTGCTGCTGATCGCCTGCGCGAACGTGGCGAACATGAGTCTGGCACGCTCGGCCACACGGCAGCGCGAGATCGCGATCCGCGCAGCCATCGGCGCAGGCCGACGGCGGATTGCGCGACAGCTTTTGACCGAGAGTGTGCTGCTGGCGCTTCTGGGCGGGATACTCGGCGTCATCGTGTGCTTCGCCAGCTTTCACCTGATCTTGGGACTTGTGCCGACCGAGGAGGCCATGCCGCATATCGGTGCCTACCGGATCGACACGACCGTGCTCGGCTTCGCGCTGCTGCTGAGCCTGGCAACGGGCATCCTCTTTGGCTTCACTCCCGCCGTGAGTGCTTCGCGAATCGACCTGAACGCGTCGCTGCAGGAGGGTGGATGGCGAAGCACATCGGGCCCGCGCGGCCGGTCGCGGCAGATTCTCGCTATAGCCGAAATCGGTGTTTCCCTCATCCTGTTGATCGGAGCAGCGCTGGCACTTCAGAGCTTCGCATCGCTGGTTCACGTCCAACCGGGCTTCGACGCGAGCAATGTGACCACGGCCGAATTCTCGCTGTCCGCGAAGCAGTACGACACGCCCGCCAAGCGCATCGCTTTCATCGACGCAGGAATCCGGCGACTAGCCGCGCTTCCCGGCGCCGAAAACGCGGCCATGATTAATACGCTCCCGTTGCGCGAAGGGGGCGACACGCTGATCAACATCGAGGGACGGCCCGATAACCCAAATGAGATCCTCGGTGCCCTGATTTGCGGGGTCAGCCCCGAACTCATCCGAACCTTGCGCATTCCCTTGGTCCGCGGCAGAGGTTTTTCGGACGCAGACAATGCGGATTCTCCGCCCGTGTTGATCATCAACGAAGCGATGGCCCGCGCGTACTGGCCAAAAGGCGATGCGCTCGGCGCGCACGTCTGGATCGGCAGACCATTGGGACCGAAGTGGGCGGAACCGAGCGCGCGTGAGGTTGTTGGGATCGTGGCCGACATTCACCAAAGCTCGCTCGCAGAGGCGCCACTGCCGGCCATGTATCTCCCGGTCGCCCAGACTCGGCATGCGGATTGGGGATATCTTCTCGTGCGCTCGGCACGCGCCGGCGCTGTTACGCCCAGTGAGATTCGCGATGCGCTGCTGAAGCTTGACGCGAACAACCCGCCAAGTCGAATCAGCACGATGCAGCAGACGGTCAGTTCTTCCCTGACCGACTGGCGCTTCCGCGCGATACTGCTCGGAATTTTCGCGGCTCTGGCGCTCGTTATCGCAACGATTGGAGTCTACGGCGTTATTTCCTGTGGGGTCGCTCAACGCACGCATGAAATCGGAATCCGTGTGGCGCTTGGCGCGGAGCGAGGAGATGTTCTTGGACTCATCATCGTCCAGGGAGCCCGATTGGCCATCGTGGGCGTGGTGCTGGGAACGTTGGCGACCATAGGCCTTGCGTACGCCATGGCCAACGTCCTGTACGGAATCAAGCACGAACAGCCTGCCCTGTTGTACGGCGTCAAGGCCACCGACCCAGTCACTTTTGCTGCCACATCGCTGCTGCTCGTCCTAGCGACCGTGCTCGCCTGTTACCTGCCCGCACGACAGGCCATGCGCGTCGATCCCCTGGTCGCGCTTAGGTACGAGTGAGGAGTGCCGTGAATACCTTGCGAGGATGGATCGCGCGACTGATCGGCCCTCTTGACAGGTCGCGGCAGGACCACGAACTAGATGCCGAAATCGAGAGCCATCTCGAGCTGCACACGGAAGACAATCTTCGCCGCGGCATGAGCCGCGCAGAGGCGCGCCGGCTGGCCCTCGTGAAACTCGGAGGAATCGAGCAAACCAAGGAACGCTACCGGGAGCAGCGCGGCCTGCCGCTCATCGAGACGATCCCCGCGGACGTTCGCTTTGGCCTCCGTGTGCTGCGCAGAACCCCCGGCGTAACGATGGTCGCCATTGCCACGCTCGCACTCGCCATTGGCGTGAACACGGCAGTGTATAGCATCGCGAACGGACTCCTCGTGCGGAAGCCGCCCGTCGACGATCCCGACCGTCTCCAGGTGATTAGCGGCGTCGACCCCGCCAAGGATGCTTTCGCCGCCGACCGTTCCGGTGTTTCGGCTCTCGATTTCCTCGATTGGGCCGCCCAAGCCACTTCCTTTTCAGCAATGGCTGCCATCGATTCCGGTGACTTCACGATCAGCGGCGGCACGACACCGCAGCAGGTCTTGGGTTGTCGCGTTTCGCCGAATTACTTCCAAGTCATCGGCGTCAGCCCCGCTCTCGGTAGAGCGTTTGCAAGCGATGAGGCTCAGCACGGGCATGACCAGGTGGTGGTCCTCGGCAACGAGCTCTGGCAGGAGCGCTTTGGCGGCGACCCGCATGTATTGGGACGCAAGATCCGGGTTAACGGAAACCGCTCGACCGTGATCGGCGTGATGCCCGCAAGGTTTCGCCTGCTGGGCCAGTTTCAGGCGGAGATGTGGGCCCCTCTGGTTTTCTCGCCGGACGAGCTGCGCCCCTCGGCGCGGTCGGTTAGGTCGTTGCACGTGCTGGCGCGCTTGAAACCGGGCATTGACGAGCGGCAAGCCGCTGCCGAGATGCAATCGATTGCGCAGCGCATCGCGCAAACCCATAAAGCCACGGATGATGGCTGGGGTGCCAGTGTTATGTCCCTGCACCGGTTCTACGTCGCGGATTCAAACGCGCAAACCGCGATTCTCTTTCTGATGGGGGCGGTCGGATTCCTGCTGCTGATCGCCTGTACGAATCTTGCCAATCTTCTGCTCGCCCGAAATTCGGCGCGCCAGCGCGAATTCTCCGTTCGCCGCGCGCTCGGTGCCGGCCGCGTTCGCCTCGCGCGTCAACTGCTTACCGAATGCCTCCTTCTTTCTGCGGTCGGCGGAGCCCTGGGTGTGCCCCTCGCTTTTGCAGCCGTGGGTGGCTTGCGGTCGCAATTCAACTGGAACGAGTACGCTGTGGGCCTGTCGAAAGAGGTGGTGGTGGACGGTCACGTGCTGATCTTTACCGCCCTGGTCTCCATTGCCACCGCCATGCTCTTTGGCCTCGTGCCCGCCGTGCAGATGACGCACAGGGATGCGAATGAAGGACTGAAGGACGGCGACCGCGGAGCAACCGCAGGCGTCCGGCGAAGCCGGGTGCAGCGGCTGCTGATTATCGGCCAATTCGCGCTTTCCCTGTTTCTGTTGGTCGGCACCGGCCTATTCGTTGAACTTTTCATCCATGAGGTACGCTCCAGCACCGGGTTTGACTCCCACAATCTGCTCACTGCGTCAGTTTCTTTGCGCGGACTTGAGTACCTCGATCCCGGCGGGCAGAAGCGGTTCTTCGAGGCGGTCGAACGGCGCCTCACCGGACTCGCCGACGCGCAATCGATCGCCCTGGCGAGCTCTCTGCCGTTCGATTTTCCAGATTCTGTCGGGTTCACCATAGAGGGCCATCCGGTGACAAAGCCCGACGAGGAATCGCAGTCCGGGTTCTTCGTGGTCAGCACTGGATTCTTTTCGACCACACACATCCCCATACTCCGAGGACGCTCGTTCACTGTCTCCGACAGCGCCGACTCCGCGTCCGTCGTGATCGTCAACCAGGGTTTCGCGAAGCGTTTTTTCGGAGACGAAAACCCGATCGGGCAGCACCTGCGTCTCGATCTCGGAGACAAGCCGCCCTCTCCCTGGAGCGAGATCGTCGGAATTTCGGCGAACATCAAGGAATTCGTGGGGCAGCAAGAGCCACGGCCTGAACTGTACGCCTCCTTCGCCGCCCACCCAAGAGGAACCATGAACCTCATCGTGCGCGCGCGCGCGAATCCGATCAACTTCGCGAATTCGCTTCGTCGCGCTGTATGGGCGGTTGACGCCGATCAAGCTGTGACCAATCTCCGAACGATGGACCGCGTCATTGCGGACTCACTCCAGGGCGATAATCTCATGTCAGAGATGATGGGCGCCTTCGCGCTTCTTGCATTGCTCATGGCCGGATCCGGGATTTTTGGAGTGCTTTCCTACCTGGTCGGTCAGCGCACGCATGAAATGGGAATTCGCCTGGCCCTAGGCGCGACGCCGAACGAAATCCTGCGCTTGGTGATTCGCAATGGCATGGCCCTGGTCGGCTTGGGTATTGGTCTCGGGCTTCTGTTCTCTTTGGTGCTGCCTAAGCTCGTGGCCGCAAGTTTCGGGGGGTCAATGTCCTTCGTCCGGGGATGGGCGCTGCTTGTCGCTCCGGGATTGCTTGCCCTGGTTGGACTCGCTGCCTGCTACGTCCCCGCGATCAAGGCCATGCGTGTGGATCCCATGGTAGCGCTTCGATATGAGTGATCCATCGTCCTTTAGCACGACAACGAAAGATGAAAGAACCCACGGACGCCGAATGATAATCAAGGATTTAAGGCTTCTTTCGTAGGAGTAACCGACGAAAGAAGCCCGGAAATACCGACCGATGATTAACGATTTAACGCCCTTTTTCCGAGGTGAGCCGATGAGCGTCCTGCGCGCGTGGGTACATCGCTTGGGCGGGCTTTTTCGCAGGCCAGAGCGCGACCGCGAATTGGAGAGGGAGCTTGAAACCCATCTCGAGTTCCATATCGAAGACAATCTCCGTCGCGGAATGAGCCCTGAGGAGGCTCGGCGAGCGGCCCTCATCCGACTTGGCGGAATCGAGCAGGCCAAGGAACAGTACCGCGATCAGCGGGGTCTGCCCTTCGTCGAGCGTTTCATTCAAGATGTGCGTTATGCGCTTCGGACGCTGGGCGCGGATCGCGGATTCACGGTTGTTGCCGTGCTGACTCTTGCCCTAGGAATCGGTGCCAACACGGCAATCTTCAGCATTGTCGAGGACGTTCTGCTTCGACCGCTGCCGTTCCGAGATCCCAGCCGACTCGTGCTCTTGAACGAGCACAGACCGGGGAAAGTGGACGACGCGGGCGTGCCTTATCCCGACTACGTCGCCTGGAGAGACCGGAACGTCGTGTTTTCCGAAACGGCGGCATATTGGCAGACAGGCGCGGTGGATGACATCGTTCTGGGCGGGCCGAATTCGGCCGAGCGAGTCGAATATTCGGTGGTTACGAACAGCTTTTTCTCGATTCTAGGCGTCGAGCCGGCGATTGGCCGCGCCTTTGCGGCGGAAGACGAAAAGCCGGGGGGCGCCAAATTGTTTCTCGCGAGCGACTTGCTATGGCAACGCGTTTTCGGCGGCAAGGTCGGCGCAGTCGGCAAGACGTTTCTGCTGGATGGGGAAGCCTACACGCTTTCCGGCGTTATGCCCCGTGGGTTCGATTTCCCCCGCGGCTGCGACGTTTGGATCCCCGTCGGGGCGCTCGGCACGAGGGCGGTGGATGATCGGGACTCGCATCCCTTCCGCATTCTTGGCCGCTTGAAGCGCGGCGCGAGTGTCGAGCAAGCCCGGGCGCAAATCGACACCATTCAATCACAGCTGGCGAAGGCCTATCCGAAGACCGACGCCGAATGGCGCGTGCGCGCACAGCCGCTCGTCGAACTCTTTGTGGGTCGGGTCCGAACGTCTCTGCTGGTGCTCTTGGGCGCCGTCGCATTCATCTTGCTGATCGCCTGCGTCAATGTGGCAAACCTTACGCTGGCGCGAGCGACCACGCGCGAAAAGGAATTTGCGATTCGCAGCGTCCTGGGAGCGAGCCGCGCCCGACTGGCACAACAGGCCGTGACGGAGAGTCTGCTCATCGCCGTGATCAGCGCCTCCGCCGGGTTCGCGCTGGCAGTCGCGAGCCTGCGCGGGATCGGAGCGCTCAGCGCCGGGCGCATCCCGCGCCTCGAAGCGTTTCACTTGAATGCGCCGGTTCTCTGGTTCGTTGCCGGCGTCGCCCTGCTGACTACGATTCTCGTGGGCGCGGCTCCGGCTCTTGAAGTCTCCGAGCCGTCGTTCAGGGGATCTCTGCGGGAAGGGACGCGAGGCGAGACCACAGGCATACGGAGCCAGAGACTGCGAAACGCACTGGTCATTTCCGAGGTGGCACTAACGATCGTGCTACTCTCGGGCGCCGGACTGATGCTCAGGAGTTTTTTCGAATTGAGCAGAGTAAGCCCGGGCTTTCGCCCCGAGAGCCTCATCACCGTGAAAATCGCCCTTCCTGGCGCCCAGTACACGCACGGCGCCCAAACGAGCGCCTTTCTCGACCGCCTGCTCGTGAAGCTCCGCGCGCTTCCCGGGGTGTGGTCGGCAGCCGCGGCGAATTTCGTGCCTTTCAGCGGGGAGTCTGATTGGGGCGCCTTCCAGATCGTTGGCCGCGAGGCCCTCGATTGGTCCGAGGCGCCTTCGGCGGAGGGCCGTTCTGTCAGCCCGGACTACTTCCGCACGATGGGCATCCGGCTCGTTCGAGGCCGCGAGTTTACTGATGAAGATCAGCGCCAGCACGCGGACGTGGCCATTATCAATGAAGCCATGGCCCGAAAATTCTGGCCCGGCGCCGACCCGATTGGACAGCGCATCCTCAACATGGACCGGCCGCGCGGCCAGGCAATTATCGGCATTGTGGGCGATGTGAAGAGCTTCGGGTTGGATGCGGACAGCCCCCCGGAGATGTACTCGCCCTACGGAAGCTGGTGGTACATGAACCTGGTACTGCGTTCGACGCTGAGCCCTGCCAGCTTACTCGCTGCCGTGCGCGATCAGGTATCGGGTCTCGACAAGGGGGTCGCGGTTTACAGCCTCTCGACCATGGAGGGCTTGATGTCGCGTTCCGTTGCACCGAGGCGCTTCAACCTGTTCCTCCTCGGCCTGTTCGCGGCACTCGCCCTCGTTTTGGCCATGGTCGGAATTTACGGTGTGCTCGCCTTCGGTGTCACCCGCCGCCGGCATGAGATCGGCATTCGCATGGCACTCGGTGCCCATCCCGGGCAGGTGTTGGAACTGATCGTTTGGCAAGGCATGCGGCTCGTGCTGGTCGGGGCGGGTATCGGTGTTGCGGCCTCCCTCGGTCTGACGCGGTTCCTATCGACACTGCTCTTTGGCATCCATCCGGATGACCCGCTGACGCTTGCCTGCGTCCCGCTCCTGCTCGCCGTCGCAGCGCTTGCGGCCTGCTATGCTCCGGCGCGCCGGGCCACGCGGATTGATCCCATGCTCGCCCTCCGCCACGAGTAAAATCACGGCTCTCCGGAGAGCCACGACGAAGCCCCCGGACCCGGCTGCATCGGCCGTAACCCTCAGCCGCCGGCGAAATCGCCGGCCTCGTCTCACCTCTGCTCCTGCGCCTTTTGCGACCAAAAATCGCTCAGGGCGGCCCTTTGCTGCTGAAACAGCTGGGGCAAGAGATCCGACAGGTTGCGTCGCCAAACAGGCCACCAGTGGCCACCGGGAGATTCGACCCACTCTACGCGAATTCCCTTCCCTCCGAGCCAATCGTGGAACTTTTCGTTCGGCACGAGCAGCCCATCGCTCTTTCCCACCGACATCCAGAAGACGCGCAGTCTCGCGTTCGCTCTTGAATCGAGCCGCGGATAAGTTGCGGCGTAATCAGTGCGTCCCCCGCCGGCGCTGAACGCTCCAAGGTAGGAAAAACGGTCGAGGTTGTTCAAACCCACAAAGAGCGTTTCCGAACCGCCCATTGAAAGTCCCGCAAGCGCGCGCGAGTCACGGTCGGCCTTTACGCGGTAGCTGTGCTCAACCATCGGAATCACTTCGTCAAGCAGCGCCTCCCCGAATTGCTCCTGATTCTTTCGAAAAAGGTCGTGCAGGCGCTGATCATTTCTGCGGATACCCGCCCATCCGCCCTCCAGAATTTCAGGCGCTCCGTAGCCGAGCGGCATGACGATCAGCATGGGCTTTGCTTTTCTTTGTGCGATCAGATTGTCGAGAATCACGTTGGCCCGGCCGACGGCGGTCCAGGCGCTCGCGTCATCGCTGAACCCGTGCAGCAGATACAGCACCGGATATGTGGCCGGGGAGGATGGATCGTATCCGGGCGGCGTATAGACGTAGAAATCGCGGTCGTCGCCGACGATTCGCGAGTGATAGAAGTGGTGGTGAATCACGCCGTGCGACACATCGTTCAATTCCCAGGGCAGGGTTGCCGAGCCCGCGACGTATACCTCACTGGCGGGCCCGAGCAGGTTCGGCTTGATCACGTGATTGGCGGGATCGATCAGCGCAACACCGTCCATCAGAATTGAGTAGCCGTAATAGTCGGGGGCGAGCGGGTCGGTCGTGACGTTCCAAACGCCGCCCGCATCTTTCGTCATTCCGAGCGGCTGGCCATATCCCTCCATGCGTACCGATACAGCCTTCGCATAGGGAGCACCAAAGCGGAACGTGACCCGATGATCGTAACTCACCTCAGGAGAAACGATCGGCTCCCCGGACGGCTGCTGAGATAACGTTCCGCGAACGAAGGTCATCAAAATAAGTAGGAATAATGCAGCCAAGCCGACCCATTCGCGAGAAATGCCAGGTGGACTCATTCTTTCCTCCTCTGAAGCGGCGAGTATATATCGAGAATGCGCGGATAAACTCGTCCAGGGTCGGCCAGCCCCTGGTCCTGTGTGCGAACACTCGAATAGTGGGTTTTGCCCGATTGACTTGCGGGACTCGGAACGATATTACGGGAAGGTGTGCATAGCGACCATCTGCTTCTCGACCCGCGGCCAAATTGCTCGAGAGGGCTGCGATTAGCCGCGCGGAACAGCACATGAACGAAGGAAGCCATTTCGGGCAGGCCCGCGTCTGCGAACTCCTTCGAGGGAAAGCGCACCGCGTCACGTTCCACCTGCGTAATCCATCGGTCTGTGCCGCCATGGCTGTTTTGCTTGCTCTTCTTCCGCATTCCCTGAGCGTCCCGCCACTCGCCGCCCGACCGCCCCAGACGCAAGATCAACAAGCCGCGCAACAGCTGGTTCGCGACATGGTCCAGAGCGAGCTCGAAGCCCAGAACGATGACCATACCAATTGGCGGTATCACGAGGTGCAGGTCGTGCATGGAGTCTCCAGGCTGCTCGATGTCTATCAAACCAAGTACGGGGAAATCCAACGCGTTCTCGAGATTGACGGAAAGCCTCTTGCTCCGACGCAGCTTCGCACGGAGGATGCGCGAATTCAAAAGATCGTGGACCATCCAGGGAGCATGCGTTCCGCGGGGAAGGAGCGCCAACAGGACGCCAATGAGGAGCAGAAACTCTTGAAAATGCTCCCCGACGCGTTCCTGTATCATTCCGAAGGACAGGAAGGAACAAGTATCAAACTCTCCTTTGTGCCCGACCCCAGTTTCCGCGCGTCCGACCACGAGTCCGAGGTGTTCCACCACATGGAAGGAAGCCTATTGGTGGACGCACGCTCGAAGCGGTTGGTCGAAATCAGCGGCCGCCTGATCAGCCCGGTGAAGTTTGGGTACGGGTTGCTCGGCCATCTCGACGCGGGCGGGACATTCCACGTCGAGGAGCGGGACGTGGGCGGAGGGCACTGGGAAATGGTGGCGCTGCATGTCGACATGAACGGCAAGGCGCTCTTCTTTAAGACGATCGCCGTGCATGAGGACGAAACGTATTCCGATTTTCATGAGGTTTCTGGCGACGCGACGCTGGCAGAAGCTGCGCAACAGCTCAAGCGGGACGTGGACGCGCTAGCCAGCCCTTCGGGAACCTGACGGGATGACATTTTGATCGTCCCCAGCGCATCAGAAAAAGCCCGAGGATTCCAGCCGCACATCATCCGCGAGCAAGGCGCTCGACGGTGGCCACGAGATTGGACAGCCCGGAAGCCTTGGAGACGAATGCGTCCGCGCCAACCTGGTCTGCGGTGGCAGGGACTTCCTGAATACTGAAGAGGATAATTTTCGTCGCGGGCGCCATGCGCCGGATACGCATGGCCGTTTCGAACCCGTTCATTCCGGGCATGGCCACATCAAGAATGACGACGTCGGGAGCAAGTTCCTCTACTTTCGCGATCGCGTTTTCTCCGTTCCCTGCTTCCCCGCAAACTTCCCATCGCGCATGAAGGTCCGCCAACTTCCGCAAGCCCAAGCGGACAACGTCATGATCATCGACGATGAGTAGACGCAGTGGCATATTCTCAATCCAATTTGCATGCAATCCGGCTGCACCGAAGTGAAAGCGATCTGGGCCTCATGGCCCGTGAGGCGGTCCTGGCAACGTCCAGCCCCCCCTACGACAGCGGCACGGCCGCCGCAGTCTCAGCTTCTCGCTCGCGGGGCAGCAGCCGTTCGACGGTAGCGACCAACTCGCGAATGCCCGAAGCCTTCGATACAAATGCGTCTGCGCCGACATTTCGTGCAGGGAGTGGAAGGTTATGGACGCTGAACAGAATGATTTTCGAATTGGGGGTGACGCTTCGCATTTCCATGGCGGTTTCGAAGCCGTTCATGCCCGGCATGGTCAGGTCCATGATGATGACGTCGGGCTGCAGGTCGAAAGCCTTCACGATGGCGGTTCTGCCATCCGCCGCTTCGCCGCAAATCTCCCAATCACCGACGGCTTCCGCAAGGCCGCGCAGGCCCAGGCGAACGATATCGTGATCATCTACCACCAAGACGCGAACCGTCATGTTTGCCTCCATTTGCAGGGGCGAGCCTAGTCAGACTCATGAACTTACAGCTGAAGATAAATTCGGGTAAATCGGGTAGGTTCCGTACGAGTTCTTAGACTCGTACTAGGAGCGGCTGTGCTGGAACGCCGGGAACGGACCGAATCACGAGACCATCAACATGGTAGAATATAGGTAGGTACCGACGGGGGCGACACGGTTTCGACGGAAGCTGTCGCGGCCCGAAGGCATGCCGGGCCTCACCTGCCCGCAATCGGGTGAAAAAGTATAACTGCCAATCAACCATTGGCTCTCGCTGCCTAACATAAATTAGTCAGCGCGTCTCCCCGAGCGTCGCCTGTGCGTTTGGGATGAGGCGTCAGATAGCAGGCTGGCCGTCGCGTTTCGGTCCGTAGCGCGGCGGCGAGACCATCGGACTAGTCGGAAACGTTTCTTGCCCGCTCCAAGCGCGACCGGCGAAGCCAAATTGAACGGGATAAGCATGTAGTCTTCGGGTGGCAAGGCTTTTCGGACGGGGGTTCAACTCCCCCCGCCTCCACCATTCTAAGTTGCTGAGGCGCATTGAGTTAATCAACTCGCTTTAGGCGTGTGCCAGATTTGTGCCAAAGTTCTGGGACGGCGACACCTCTGCGGCTCGAGTGTGTGGTCACTCGTCATAGAGCGATTCCACACTCCTTGGCGCCACCTCAGCGCACGGGCCGTAGGAAGTATTGCCGGGGAGCGGTGACTGCAATGCTCTTTTCCCGGCATTTGACCTCCAGTTTGTAGAAGCGATTTTCCGAGTTCATTCTGAAGTCAGCGTCACGCCATAAGGCTGGCGAGATCGCTCGAGATATCCTCAACAATTTGTTCGAGGGTTAGACCCTTTGTAGGATAACCTCCAGTGCGAAGACTCCACGCACCTCAGCACGCGACTCCGCAGCACGCCCTCCCTACAACTCAGCGCCGCGTATCTTCATCTTTCAATCCCCCTAAGCGGCCTGCGTCCGCCGCAACCACGAACGGCTTCCTTCAAACGGCCTTACCGGACGCGGGCACAGCATCGCGCATCGGTCTCCTCCCCGCCGAACGCGCATCCGGTAAGCGCTAACGTTTCTCGGGAGTTTGGTTCCTGATTGGTGACGTGGCCCTGTCGTGAGTCGTACAATCCTGGGCGTGGCGCATAACATAACAAGCCGCGTGTCACGCCATTCTTGCTCGAGCCGATGCGTACGCATCGCGATGTGGTTCTGCATTTGGGCAGTCGCGGCCGCTTCGCCCCAAGCTGCTTTCGGGGGAACCTCTTTCTGCGAGCAGGACAGAGGTTCATCCCAATCGGGCGGGCCCGTCCTACGCTCGGAAGTTGATCTGCAGACCGTCAACGTACAAGTGAAGGACAGACGGGGAAACGATGTGTTGGGACTCGGGACACCCGACTTCACCGTACGCGAGGATGGCAAGCTACAAGAGATCGCGTTTTTCGGGACTGGGCCGGTAAACGTTGCGGTGCTGGTTGACTCGTCCAGCTCGATCGTTCGCAAAGGACGGCTTGGATCAGCGGAGGAAATTGCGACGCGCTTCATGCGCATCGCACGATCTGGAGATGAAGTTTGGGCGATGGATTTCACGGAATGGACGGGACCTTTTGAACAGGTCACGCAAAAAGAGGTTTCGAACCCCGGTCGACTGACCATACCAGGTGCGGGCGGGTCCGGGTCGGCCGTGTACGACGCAATTGCGACCGCGATATGTCATCTGCGGAGTTCCACCAACCCGAGGCAAGCCATTATCGTGATCACGGATGGTGTTGACGAGCACAGTCGGCTCAGCCTCGATCAGTTGATTGATCTCGTTCGCTCGCAGCGGGCTCAGCTCTTCCTGATCGGATTACCGAGTCAACCGAAGTTCCGCTTTTTGGGTCACATCGAACCGAAAGTCACGCTCGTGTCCGGCCATGACATCGACAATCCCGATCTTGTCTTCGATCGGCTTGCGAAAGAAGCAGGCGCGGAGACATTCATTCCGAAGTCGGAAAACGGGTTGCAAGACGCTCTGAAAGCCCTTTCCAATCTCCTGGAATCGGAGTACACCCTCGCGTACTACTCGCCGAAAACCTCACGCAAATTGCGAAGGATCGAAGTCAAGGTGAACCGGCGCGAGGCGCGAGTGCTGACGAGCCGCTTCATTGTAGCGAATCCCGATGCAGCCGAGCTCGTGCATTATGTGGAAGGCTCGTGCGCCGTTTCGCCAAAGTTTCATCCCTATCCCTACGACTCACGCCTGACGAACGGGCCGGGCGGCATGATGTATCGCGAGGATTTTTCGAAGCGCCAGAGCGGATGGCCGGAGCATCCAGATTCGCACTACGTCGCGGGCGGATACGAGCTGTCAACACTGCAGCAGGGAGGTGCCGGCACCGCGGCGCCGCGGATGTCGCAGGATCTCGGAAATCCGGCGACACCGAGCAGCTCGACGTCGATTGAGGCAACTTATCGAGACAATGTCGTTGCCGCGTACGGGCCGTCGTGGCAGGATTTTCGCGTGTCGGTGAACGTGAAAGCAGTTTATGAACGCGAGCTGCGCTGGGACGAACGCTCCCAATTTTCCTATCCGCTTCATGGCGCGGCGGGACTCGTTTTTCGCGTGAATGAGAAGGGGTATTACGCGCTGTTGGTCGGCCCCTCCGCTGATGACAAGACGAAGCTTGCCTTTGAGCTTGTGGCCAGGACGTTTCAAGGCGATTCTTTTGCGGAATCGGTGATCGTGCCGTGGACCACCGTCGATCGGGCGTCGCCGGCAGAAGCGCAACTCGCTGTGCAAGATATCGGCGATCAGATCGTGATTCTTGTGGACGGGCAGCAAGTCGGGGCGGCGCGCGACGATACATACACTGACGTAGGGTATGTGGGATTCACGGTATCGGCACCCGCCCATGCCATTTTCAGCAATTTGCTCGTCCAGCAGCGATGAAACCGTTCCTCGTTTAGGTCTACGGAAAAAGGAGATTCCGGCCAACATGCCCGTTGACCGGCGGCGCTTTTTGCAGACTGTGGCTGGGACCCTGGCGGCGGCCCAAATCGCGCCGCGGGCGTTCGGATCGGTGCTGCAAGATCCTGGCGGACCCGCGGCCTTCCAGCGGGGAAAAAGCGTACGGTTCCGGATATTTCGGCGAGTGGTTCGAGGATGAAATCGGTCTGCCCGCGTTTCATTACACCTGCGACCAGATCAACGATCAGAGAGCCGTGACCAATGTGAATGCGGGCCTGTTGGCGGCAACGGAACACATTCATCAGGTCGGCAACGACCGCGTGGTGGCGATCGCGTCAAATTACGGCCACGTTCGCGTGCGGCAGGATGAAGGCGCGCCGAAGTTTCTGAACGATTACGCGCCCGAGCACGGATATTTTGGCGGCGGATTCGGATATCTGACCGATGGCAAGGCGATGCTGAGCACGTTTTATCCGGGAAACGCCGACAGCTTTGAGCGCGTGTTCGGCGTGGGATATTTCCGCAAGCGAGTGTCCGGCTACGGCTATGCCGTGGATCAAATGATTTTCGCGCCGTTCGGCGACGATCCCGTGCTTGTTTCGCAAGTCACGATTGCTAACGCCGGCGCGCATGAGGCCAACCTGCGCTGGGATCGAATACTGGGGGTGCTCGGTATATCAGTTCTCGTTCCGCTCGTTCATGGAGATTTTTGCAGGCAAAAATATCCATGAGTTGAGGCGTGATTTCGGGATCCGCTTCGCCCATCACTTTCGCGCCGTGGCCGACGGGATGGGTTTGCTCGAGACGAAAGAATTTCTGGGCCGCGATCCCGGCGACGAACGCCAGTTTCAGGCCATGGTCGCGTTACTGCAGAAGAACCCCAACGCATTTCTGACCGCTCCCGACGCGAATCCCCCCAAACCGCAATCGTTTGACGACCTTTTCGCGGGTCGAGGTGAATGGGAAGAGAGTCCAGTCGAACAGGGTCGGCGAGATTGTTGAGTTGAGCGGACAAGGGAGCGGGGGCACTCCGCTGCGCTGGTCGGTGTCCCGCGGGTGAACGGAAGCTTGGCGTCCTCAGTGAACGCCGTCGAAATCCCCCCGCAGGTAGCTGCTCGCCCTTTGCCATGACGAGAAACGTTGAACTGGCTCGATCAGGGTCTGTCAAAATAGCCTCCTGCAAGCATCATTCAGTGCGAAAGCCGCCTGATCCAGCACTATGTTTCGGAGGTGGGTTCGATTAGAGTAGGATTCATGGAAAGCTACTACCTACTCAAGACGGAACCTTCCGAGTACTCGTTTGAAGATTTGCAGCGCGACAAGAACACAGAATGGGACGGGGTGTCGAACCCCGTTGCCCTGAGAAACATGAGCCAGATGATCCCCGGCGCGCGACTGGTCATCTACGAAACTGGCGAGCGCAAAACTGCCGTCGGAACGGCGACGGTCGCCTCGCTCGACACGTCGAATCCGAAGAAACCACGCGTCGTAATCGAAGCTGGCCAGCGGCTGGCAAGACCGGTAACGCTTGCCCAAATCAAAGCCAACAAGCTGTTCGCCGATTCCCCGCTTGTCCGCCAGGGTAGACTCTCTGTCGTGCCGCTGACCGCCGCGCAGTACAAGATCCTGGTCGGATGAACGATGTAGTTCGGTTCTGCTATTCGTGGCTCCATGGCGAGCTTCCGCCGATCGAGGGAATCTCGCGCGGCTGTGCGGCAAGAATGGCGCAGGACGACCGTGGGATCAATTCTTAGCTTCGACACGACCCCCGAGCTGCTGCTTTCTCTCCAGCCGGCATTCCGGGGCCAAAGCCCCCTACTGCTGTTGGGGAGCGGCGTGAGACAGCTTCTTTGCATAATCGGACTGCTGTCTGGCTGAATCGCGATTGAAAGCGCTCCTTTTGTGCTTCGGCCGCGCGACCGAGCTTTGCGAGGGCGGTGCCAAGTTGGTAGTGAGCCTCCGCATAATTCGGATCGATGTCGACGGCCTTGCGCAGCGGGGTGAGCGCGGATGCCGGATCTCCCAACTTGACCTCGCCCGAATAGCGCCTCCTTATGGCGAGGGGTTCGTGGCGACCGCCGCCTGGAAGAGCGACCGGGCAGCGACAGCCCGCGACCGAAGGAATCTCCCGGCACAACGGAAGCGAGCGGCTACGGGTTGGTTTGCGGTGCGGCCGAGGCGTCGGCGGCATCGATCGCGTCGCCGCTGACGACGAGTTCGACGCGCCGGTTTTTCTGCCGCCCATCGGGCGTATCGTTGGAGGCAACCGGCTGCGTCTTTCCGAAGCCCTGGGCGGTGACCGCGGCCGCTGGAACACCCTGGTCAATCAGAAAGTTGCGGACGCTATTCGCGCGATTCTCGGAAAGCTCCTGATTGTATTCTTCGCTTCCGACGCTGTCTGTGTGGCCCTCGACTTTCAGGTTCAGACCGGGATGCGCGAGAACGATTCCGGAGATCTTGGCCAGCTTTTCGCGCGCCGCGGCCTTCAGCGTGTAGCTGGCCGTATCGAACAGCACGTCGGACATGTTGACGATCAGGCCGCGAGCGCTGTCGCGCGTCTGCAAGATCGTATTGAGCTGTTCGAGGAGCTGTGCGCGTAGAGCCGCCTTTTCCTTTTCCGCCTGGGCGGCGGCCTGTCGTGCCCGTTCTGCCTCGGCTTCAGCCGCCTGCGCTTGCGCCAGAGCGGCGGCCTTGGCGGCTGCGGCTTGCGATTGTGCAGCTTCGGCCTGTAATTGAGCCTGCTGCTCTTGTGCGAGGGCTGCAGCTTTTGCCGCGTCAGCTTCGGCTTTCTCGCGTGCGGCTTGGTCGGCCGCCAGACGCGAGCGCTCGGCCTCGGCCTCTGCCGCCTGCTGTTGGGCGAGCGCAGCTGCGCGAGCCGCGTCGGCCTCGGCCTTTTCGCGCGCCGCGCGCTCGGCCACCAATTCTGCTTCGAGCTTCTCCCTTTCGGCCGTTTCGGCCTCGGCCTTCGCTTGGGCTTCGCGTTGCGCGGCCGCTTGTCGCTCCTTCTCCTGGCGCTCCTCCTCGAGACGCTTTGCCGTTATGGCCCGAGCGTCTTCGGCGGTTTGCACGGCTTCGCGCGCGGCCATCTCAACCTGTTTATGCTCTCCCTTGTGCGCCTGATAGCTTTCTGCCTGGGCCAGGAGCTGGAGGGCCTTCTGATAGCTGTCGGACGCATAACGATCTGCGCCAATCGCTTTGGCGAGGTTCACGGCATTGCGCGCCTCATACAGCCCGAGCGGGATACGCGGGTCGAGCGCCGAAGGTTGCGCGCTTCCCTCCACGTAGGAATACTGTCCGCGCTCGAGCAAATCGAACTTGGCATCGACCTCTTCAACGTCGCCAATCGTGTCGGGACGAACGACGTTTTCGAGCACGACCGCTTCACTCGGCTGCGTCACCGCAAAATAAGGCTCGGCGGTGACAATCAGAGCGAACGCCTGCAATTGAGACGTCACATCCAGCTTGCCTTTCGATCCCTCCAGTAGAACTTCTCCGAGATTATCGGCGCGTCCCTCGGGAGAAACCGCCCACAGCACATAGGTTAGATATCCGGGGCCAAACCGCGTAGCCGGCTCGAGCTTCTCAAAGCGGGCCTGCACGCGAATCGCGCCGCGCTTCCCTTCGACGTTCGCTTCGCCATGCGCAAGAGGCAAAAGAACCGTGCCGCGGAAATCAATCTTGGTCGGACCGCTCAGATGGCGATAGTTGATTGCCTTGGTCGTGCGCGCCACCACGGTGACGCGATAGAGCGGGCTCGACTGATCCGGCTGCTGCTGTGACTGTTGCGACGGCGCGGGCGCCTGCGCAGAGCTTTGCATCTGGGCCAAAGCGGGCCCACTTGAAGCGAACAAGCTGCCGAGTAAGAGCAGGTTGATGGGTGTGCGTTTCACGGTAATTATCCTCAGGCCGACGATAGATTCGACCGCACGGCCTTCTACTTCGCCTCGCCAGCGGCGAGATTTGTTGAAAATGCGTGTAGCGGATCTCAGTTGAGACTAGCAGAGAAAGGGGCAATTTTGCGGACCTGGACGAGCCGAGATATACAACTGATTACGAGTTGAACCTTCGTACAGGTAAGCGGCAGGAGGTGCTGCGGCAGGTAGTACAGGGAGGGTAAGGCAGAGTTCACCCCGCGAGCACGACAATCTCACGCTGCCGATTGCCGAGGGCATCGCACCGGGCGTCGAGGCCTTGGGCTTGGCCTTAAGTATTCGCGATGGGCGGCTCCTCGGGCGATGCTGCCAGCAGGCCGGGGTCTAGCCGCTGAACCGCTAGTGCCCGCTCACCGGGGCGGGCGCCGGCTGTGAGTAGTATCCTTCGCGGGCTTGAACGGTCAGATCCTTTTGCTTCGTACTGACTTGGATTTTGTGGTAGTCGTCGCTCGTGCTGGATTTGTCGGGAACATAGCCGAGGATGTACTGATCGCGCAGTTCCTGTTCGATCTGCGCATAAATCTGATCAACCGGTTGCTTCTTTGAAACTTCGAAGAGGCGCCCGCCGGTTTCTTTTGAAATCCGGTCGAGGATTTTTTTGCCGTCGGGGCGTTGCTCGCGCTGCTGCGGGTACCTGTGCCCGCCCATTCCAGGACCACCTGTTCCGCCCCAGCCGACATGGTGCCCGCCGTACCCGCCGTCGTACGGTTCGTCGCTCTTGAATAGGATCGAATAAACGACCGTGTTTGCGCGCTGCGCCGCATCAATCGCGTTCTGCAGGCTTTCCTTGCTGCCACGGTCGACGCCATCAGAGAGAACAATGAGTGCCTTGCGTCCCTGCTGCTTCCGCATCAACTCGTCCGACGCAAGAAAAACCGCGTCATAGAGCAATGTGCCGCCGCCATGGTAGCTCTTGTCGCCACCTTCGCTGGCACGCTCGAGCTCGGGCGTTTCGAGCAGGTTCAGAGCATCATCCAATTTCTTCTGCGAAGTAGTCAGGTCCTGCAGAAGTTCGACTTCGCGGTCGAAATGAATCAGGAACGCCTGGTCCTTCATATCTGCGCGCAGAACGCGATCAACGAAGGTGGCGCTTGCAGTGCGTTCATCGCCCAGTACGCGCCGCTGACTCATGCTGGTGTCGACCAGCAAGCCCACGTTCAGCGGAAGGTCCTTCTCCCGCGCGAAGTAGATGATCGCCTGGGGACGCCCGTCTTCATCGATCTGAAAATCATCCTTGGTAAGGTTGGAGATGATTTGACTTTTCTTGTCGCGTACGGTCGTCGCCACGGTGACCAGATTCGTTTGGACGGCAATCTTGGTTGGCGAAATCGGCGTCTGCGGCTGGCTCGTTTGTACCCCGGGTTGACTAGATGGTGGATTGGTCTGCTGACTGGATGGTGACGGTGACGGTTTCGCTGTTTGCTGAGCTTCGAGTTTGGCATGGATCGAAGCGCCCGCGGCAAAGACAAGAACGAGCAGAAAAACGTGCAGTCCACGCGGCACGGTTCGCAGCAATCTGAAAACGTAGCCCATGTCAACCCACTTAGATGCAGATTCCCGCGTCGCGGCCATAGAGTTCCACAGAGTTTCGCGCCAGAGTTGCCTGGGCGGCTTTGGACAGCTGCATCTCACGCTAGTTCTGTAGGTTAGGAGGGTCCCTAGGCTTACGAAGCCCTTATGGTCCGCTTATGCCTGCCTGATCTGTCCTGGGTAGGATCGGCTGTGGATCGAGGCATGTGCGTATTCGCAAAGGTGATCGCGGAATTCGAGCTGCGGGAGGGGCCTCGGCGCCGAGGCGTCGCGTGGACACACGCTAGCAATCCGGTGCCCCAAGGCCGCGGCAAGCCCCCGCGCGACTGGCCGGCGTGGGTAGAGAGGTGCCGCGAAATTTTAGGGTTTTATGCTGAGCTGCTTCCCGACGTATTCGAGGATCTTGTCGGGCCGCGCCGTGGGATCGATGCCGAAGCCGTGGGCTTCGTCGACGAACACGATCCGAATCGTGCGCGACTGCAACATCCCGGGAAAGGTTCCCTGCCGATCGCCGATGGTTAGCGTGCGGGACGCGTCGTCCCAGCGAATCGGAATCGTGGCCCGAACTCCCTTCTCGTAGTCGTAGTTGTCGTCCTCATCTTCGTACAAGGTGAAGCTGCCGTCGGCGCCCGCGTAGACCCGCAACTCGATGGGATCGGGCGGTTTTTCGGTGGCATATTGAATGTCTGGACCCAGGGGAAGAATCGAGCCGGCACGGACGTAAAGCGGGAGGCGGTCAAGCGGCGCTGCCGCTTCGATCCAGGCGCCGCCTCGCTGCGCGCGACCGGTCCAGAAATCATACCAGTTGGCCTTCGGCAGGTAGATAGGGCGCGAAGTAGCGCCGGGCAGGGTGACCGGACTCACCAGCAGCGCCGGTCCGTACAGGAACTGGTCACCGACGTTTTGAGCCTGCGTGTCCGTGCGAAAATCCATTACCAGCGGGCGCATCGGCGTGTAGGCTTCGTTGGTCACTTTCCAGGCGAGCGAATAGATGTACGGCATCAAGCGATAGCGCAAGCGATCGAAGCTCGTCAGTATCCCTTGCGCTTGGGGTCCGTAAGACCACAGTTCATTGGTATTCGTGGTGCGTGTACCGTGGACGCGAAAAATCGGGCAGAATGTGCCGTACTCGAACCAGCGCACAAACAACTCGCGATAAGCCGGATCGTCCGGATTGCCGGTCACAAAGCCGCCGATATCGGTTGTCCAATACGGGAGCCCCGACAATTCGTAATTCAGTCCTGCGGGTATTTGCCGCGCGAAGTTCAGCCAGTTGCTTTCGACGTCCCCGGACCATGCCGTGATCGAGTTGCGCTGTGCGCCCGCGAACGCCGAGCGCGACAAGATGAAGACGCGCTTCCGGTCCGCGGTGGCGCGCTGTCCTTCGTAAACCCCGCTCGTGTGCATCAGGGGAAACAGATCGGCGTAGCGTGCGCCGTTGCCGATGGCGACTTTTTCCGTTTCGAGTATGTTGCGCTCGCGGTTTTCCGTCTCCGGCTCATCCGTATCGAGCCACCACGCGTCCGCGCCTAGGGCGAAGACCTTGTCGAGCAATTGCCAGTAATATCCGCGCGCGGCCGGATTGAAGGCGTCGTACAAGGCCTGTCCGGTAGGGTGAACTTCACCGGTGCCCACCTTGATCGCGTCGATGAAGTAGCCGTGCTTCTCCATGTCGTCGTACACGGGCGAACCCGGATTGAAGTAAGGCCAGAACGAAAACATCACGTGGAAATGATCCTCGTGCAGGTTGGCGATCATCCCTTTCGGATCCGGATAGTTTCTGTTGAAAACGGGCTCGCCCATGGTGTTCCACCAAAACCAATCCTGCACGATATCGTCGATGGGGATGCGCAGGGCGCGGTACTTGCGCGCGACATCGAGAAGTTCGGCTTGCGAACCGTAGCGGTTCTTCGACTGCCAAAACCCGTAGGCCCATTTGCCGAACAGGGGGGCCGTGCCGGTCAGTTGGCGATATCCCCCGATGATCTGATCAAGCTCGGGTCCGTAAATGAAATAGTAGTCGACCGCGTCCGCGACATCCGACGCGAGGTACAGTTCGTGCAGAAACCGATTATTGAAGCGACTTCGCGACGCATTGTTCCACAAAATGCCGTAGCCGTGGCTTGAGACGAAAAACGGCACGGATATGTTGGTGTTGTCCTGGAGCAAGTCGACGAACTCGCCGTGATAGTTCCACACGCCGGCCTGATGCTGTCCTAGGCCATAGAAGGCTTCGCTTGAATCCCACATGTTGTAGAACATCTCGGCGCGATACGTTTTCTCACCATTCACTTCGACGGGGGTCAAGCTTCTGCCGCCGTCCTCGAACAGCTTGTGACCTGCGGAGTCTTCGTAGCGAATCGCGCCATTCTTGCGCGTGAGGATGATCTTCAGGCTGTCCGTGACGAGCGCGATCGCCTGATCGGTCGAATCCATCTTCCATGGCACGGATAACCCGCGGCCCGAAGTCACGATATATTGAGTCGTGGGCGGGATCGACGCCCCAGGCGCATAGGTGACGCGGACGATCGAGGGCGTCAGCAACTCGACGCGCAGAACTCCCGCTTTCATCGCGAGCAGCACGCCGTCCGCCTGCTTCTCGACGTGCGTGACCGGATTCAGCGGGCTCCACTGTGCGCGAGCCACGGCGCAGACGAGAAACATGATGGACAGCACTCGAAATCCCAAGCGAAGGGACTGCGGCTTCCCGCCTTCCACCCTGACCAAGTTCGAGCGCATGTGCGCGAAACTCTGTCACCTGCCTTCCGCGTTGTCAAATGCAATAGCCTTCGCGCAGGAGACTGGCGAGCGCACACCGTGCAACCCCACCCGGCCCACAAGGGGGGCGTCAATGCATCCGGCCCAGCTGAATGGTGGTGAGCGGAACGGGATCAGGTTCACGTAGGGTTTTCAGCGTATGGACACACACCCCAGCCCAACATAGCTTACGCTGGGCATGCGTATTTTGCTCGCTGACGATCACGAAATAGTGCGGCGTGGTCTGCGCGCGCTGCTTGAGTCTCGCGAGGATTGGAAAATCTGCGGAGAGGCGATCGATGGCAACGAGGCTGTCGAAAAAGCCAGGGCCCTCGGCCCGGACATGGTCATTCTCGATATCGGCATGCCGAATCTGAACGGGTTCGCCGCAGCGAAATTGATCAAGCAACATTCCCCCGGCATACAGATACTTCTCTACTCGATTCACCACTCGCGCGCCTCGTCGAGGAGGCACAAAGAATCGGCGTGACCGGGTATGTGCCGAAGTCAGAAGGGAGTGCTGCGCTCCTGATGGCCGTCGACTCCGTTCGCCGCAGCCAGCCGTACTTCACCCCGGCGCCTGCCGCCTCAGCGTCAAGGTGAGCTGCGGGCATTCGCTTGGCTTGGCCCCTACCGCGCGCCCGCCCCCCCCTCTCTGCCCGCGAAATCTAGGCAGGTCATAACGAACGGCCCCGTGCGTTGCGGCCTGTTCCGCCCCTCGAGCCTGGTTCGCGAGTGCGCTCGAAGGAAACGACGCAAACCAAGACCTTCCCCCCTCGCGTGAAGGCGACTCCTTCAGCATCTCGATCTTTCGATCCCCTTCCATCTGTCGAAACTCACAGTTTCCACGTTCATTAATAGTTGCTGAACTTACATTCGACGCTTCCGCGCCTTTCGGCCTGCGGCAGAGTCGACTGACTGCGAGGTTATCGATGAAGGCTGGGTTGGTCTTGACGCTGTGTCTCGCTTGCTTCAGCGCATGCACAACAGCGCCTGCGTCAAGAGCCCAAGACCTTACCCCGGCGGAACAACACAGAAAGAGCGAATTGCGGGAACGTTTGTGCGCCATGGGAGAACTAAGCTGTGCGTACGTGACCGCAATTTTCGACGATCCGCGCTTAGTTATCTACAATCCTCCGCAGCCGCAGAAACCCGTTCCACCACAGGAAGAACGGGAACGCAATCCGTATCTGACGATCAGATTCGGACTGCTCACGGATGAGTCGATGGAACGGTGCCGCGGCTTCATTCAAGCGCATACCCTCGCCTTCGACGCAGCTTACAGAAGCTATCGTGTGCCGCGGGAAATCATTTGTGGGATCCTGCGGATTGAAAGCAATTTCGGTATTCCGACGAAACTCTCGCCGAATCCCGTCGGCACGATCCCGGCGATCAACCGCCTGGCAACGCTCTATATCCGCCGGCCTTCTGGTGAAAGGTCTTCACGCCGTTTTTCCAGGCGGCAGAGATTCGCGCTGGAGCAGCTGAAGGACCTCCTGGCAGCTGCGCGAAGATTTGACTGGGACCTTTTCGAGATCCCCGGCTCGCCGACCGGAGCGATCGGTCTGGCGCAGTTCGAGCCATCTTCGCTGCAAACTGCCATAGACGGGGATGGCGACGGAACGATTGACCTCTTCGATCCTGCAGACGCCATCCTGAGCGTGGCGAATTATCTGGTGACGCACGGCTGGGACGATGACCCGGAGCACCAGCAGCGTGCCATTTACTCCTACTACGGCGGGAATTACGCCACCGATCGGAAGAAGTACTACATGAGGGCGGTGCTCAAATATGCAGATCAGGTCGGCGGCTATTTGAAAGATCATCCCATCGAACCGAAGGGGTCCGAAGCGTTCTAGTCTTTTGCGAGCGGGTCGCGGAATGTCCCTGAACACCAGTAGCAGAACTATTAGCCTGGCAATCTTAACAGGGCCATAAGCGAATCGCTCGGCCCGCTGTGAAGCGGCCGTGGGCCACGTGAAGGAGCGGCCTGTTTTGAATGGCAACGTCATGAAGCCAGAACAACGGTGCTAAGTTTTCTGCTAACCACAAGTAACGCAAATACCTTGCAGCGTCGCGAGATAATGACGCTGGCGTCGATTTCCTCTGAGATTCCTCCGATCGTTGCCGTGCCCGACCGGTCGCTCGAACGCTTGAGTGCGGGGTCAAGACTGAACGATCTCTGTCAAAAATAACAGTATCGGAAAAGACAGCCCCTTTCTACCATTCGCCCCTGACGCGGGCTCGTATCCTAGCTAGGATCCTCGCCCAATCGGCGCCTTATCCGCTCGGGTTGACGTCTACGTGTGTGGCCAGGCGCAAGCCCAGACTGCACTTGATGGGAATCGAATGAGGGAATATCGCCAGCGAAATCGCTGAGATTCTCGGGAGGATCACAATGGTGAACCGAAAGATTGTTCTTTTCGTGCTGGGCTTTTCACTCGCGCTTCTAAGCTTCGCTGGCCACACCCGCGCGGATAACGCGGAACAGGAAATAATCCTACCCGCTGGAGCCTTGATCCGTTGCACTCTCGACGAGCCGAACTTTTCCACAAAAACCGCCGAAGTCGGTGATCCCGTGATTTGCCATCTGGGCCAAACGGTTCTTTTCGATCGGCCCCTCTTCCCGCGTGGCGCTTATCTGAGCGGGCATCTGGAGGCGGCCAAAGACCCGGGGCATTTCGTGGGCAAAGGGTATCTCCAACTTGAATTCGACAAGATCGGATTCCCCGAAGGGCAGATACCACTTCCCGCCAAGCTGATCTCCGCGAAGGGATACCGAGTTGATCGGGAGGGCAGGATCATCGGCCATGGACATCCGGTTAGGGACGCCGCCGAATGGATGATTCCGCCGCTGTGGCCGGAGAAGATGTTGATGCTGCCGGCGCGCGGACCACGTCCGACGTTAAAACACGAGGAGCAGCTGGTGCTTCGAGTGATGGACGATATCGCGCTTCCCTACCAGCCGCTGCTTGGGTGGCGTTTTTTCACGCATCCGGGAGGCTCTTCATCGAGCGAGCCAGACGGGTCTTTCCATCAGTCCATCCCCGCAAACTCTCCGGCGAGAAGTCCACAACCCAGCAGCGGCGTACGCACGAGTGTTGGGAATGGCGCCGTGCGCTACCCATATGCGGTCAACATAGAATGGAAAGTTGCCAGTTCTCTTAGTCCTGCCGAGCAACAAACCGCGGTCGCGAAGACCGCTGCAGCCCCGCTGTCAGGTCCCGCGAGGGTGAACGTTCTCGTCTTGCGGGACGGCTCCACCTCCTGGGCCAGCGGCTTGCGCATGAGCAGCGGTCAGCTGAGTTACGCCCGGGTTGACGGCTCGACGGCAGTAGTGTCCTTGAATGAAGTCGACTGGACGCGGACGCTGCAGAAAAACGCGGAGAACGGATTACCGCTGACCCTGTCGAGCGGGAGCCGTTAAACTCGCAGCAGGTCAAGGGAGCCAGGGGGCAGTTCCGCGACCTGGCCGTATTCTCCGGAACGAGCCGAACCAGGCAACGTCCCGCCGGGTTGCGACAGTTTCAGCTCCCGCAGGTGTGCAGCCCCGCATTCCCCGCTTACCGCCAAGACCAGATCCGAAGTAAGCAACCCTGCAGCACAAATTGAGAGGCTCTTTCGGGGGTCGAACAGGCCCAGTGCCCGATCCCGTCGCCGCAACTCCCGTGGAATGCGTTCGCGTGCTCCGCCGGGCACTGCCTGGACCCAAGTTGCGCCCGAGCAACGACGAGAAATACACAACACGCCATGCTTTGTTTGTAATCACTCGGCTTGCTGGATGCCGAGGGTAAGGGGCTCTGCCCTCCTGCTCTGGAGCTCCTTACAGAAATTCCGACAGATTTTCGAGTGCGGAAAATCCATTTCAGCAACACAGGTGGCGAGCTGTGTCTGTGGACAGGGTTAGAATTGTCGTGGGTGAGGGTAATCCCGCAGTCTTGCGCCAATTGGTCCGCATGCTAGCGGCTGAGTTTGAGGTTGTGGGCACGGCAGAGAACGGCCATACGGCTCTTCGGCACATCCGACAACATAAACCCACGGTCGTCGTTCTGGATTTGGAAATGCCCCTTCTCAATGCCCTGGGCGTCATGCAGCAGTTGAAAGCGTCAGGTTCATTGGCTGCCGTTGTGGTCTGCTCTCTTGAGACCGATCCGGAAGTTATCCAGGAGACTCAAAAGGCCGGCGCGCTCGGGTACGTTTTCAAGACCAGCCTGGCCCGGGATTTAATTCTCGCGGTGAGGGCAGCGGCTCTCGGTCAGGCTTTTCTCTCCTCTTTGTGATCAGTCAACTTGCGTCGCTGTCCGCAGTTTGCTCCCGAGATCCACTCGCCAAACGCGGACGGCTCTCAAGCTAAAGCACCGGGTTGCTCCGGGAGATGTCCAAATTACCCCAGCTGCGATGTGTGGTGGACATTCATGACCTCCCCACCACGCGGCAGGAGCCCTCTCGGTGACCGCAGCACAACTTTACCGCGACTCTTGGAGAGCGCACCTTTACGTCTCCATTCGCCCAACAGCCGGCTCGCCGTGAAATAGCTGACGTTGGCAGCATTCGCTAACTCCTCGTTTGTGAGTCGGAGTTCGACGCCGCCTTGACGTTCTCGTCCGATTCCTTCGGCAAGGCTGAGCAGTACCTGCGCTACTCTTTCACGGGCATCATGGCTAATAAGCGCCAGATGGGCGGAGAGAAACCAGGTGAAGTAATCCGATGCAATCGAAAGTACGTTATCCGACAACCTGGGATATCGCATCACGAGTTCGCGAACTGTGTGCCGCGACCACCGCAGGACACGACTCTTGATTACCGTCTCGGTCCCAAACAGGTAATGCGATGGTTCTCTCAACACGGCCCTGGCGCCAAACACGTCTCCCGGAGCAAGCCAAAGTAGGAGAACCTTATGGCCCACTTCCGTCACATAGAAGTGCCTTGCAGAACCTTCTACCAGCAGGTAAAACTGATCGGCCGGATCCTCCTGATGTACAACCACGGAACGAGCCAGGAACGTGTGTTCAGATCCGGCTGCCAGGACGGCAGTGAGCTCTGGTCTCCCTAGTCCCTGTAAGAATCTGGATTTTGAGAAGACAAAATTCGGCCGGATGCTCGACCACTCGCTGTGTATTGGTATGCAGTGGGTAGCCACCGTGGAATAGCTCCGCCCGCACTCCCAACCTTAGGGTGTGAAGCCACCAGTTTCCCACTGGCAAACCTAACAGATTTAGCGGGCGGCTCGCTCAAAGAGCGAGCCATTACTCCAGCCTCGCGGCGGAAAGCGCGATCTGACCACGGCCGTTCCGATCGCAAAAGATCACAGAATCGAGTGCCTAGCGGCCCAGAGCCGTAATTGCGGGCCCGCGATGCAGGGAATTCGTGACGGCAGTCACCTCAAGCCCGAGGAGAACTTGAGTAAGTTCAGACTCCCGCAGCGCTGGCGCGGACAAACACGGTTCTCCCGCGACGAGCGTGGGCAGCAGCCAGCATCCGTCTTCTACAAGTACATAACGGAACAAAGTCGCTCCGGAATTCTTCGCTGCACTAAGCAGATCGTGGAAGCCTTTCACTCGTCCGCCGCATAAAACCAGATCAAATGAAATCTTACTCGCCAGTTCGATCGCGTCGATACAAGACGACACGAACTGACATTGACACCCGCATGCTCGGAGTCGCTCGGAAAGCGAGCAAGAGCCTAGACTCTCGCCCACAAACAACACTCGGGGCGGAATATGCATGACGGCCTCCAATCAAGATCTGCAAGCTATCTCACCAAAGGAAAAGGTGACGTTCTGGCTCGCAACAAGGTGTGGCGGGAGCAGGCCATCAGATCCCTTAATAGAGGGCGCGGACCCGCCTTCCCGAGGAGCACGAGCGTCAGAGCCATGGGCCGACTGTCTGAGCACAGCCGGTTGCAATTTGCCTGGTCGTCGCGATGAAACGAGCGCTCCGCGTTGAACTTCACCACCCCCTTTGCACACCGGCATGCTTCCCTCGGCCGATATTCATCTGCGACACGCCTCAAATCAAACACCGGCGGCAGTGTGGGTGAAAAGGTTCCGGGACGAAACTGTCAGAACTGCCAGTTGCGCCCGCCGATGACCAACTCGCCGGTTCCAGCCTGGCGGAGGAGCTTCCGGTTCGCCACGCTTGCGCCTCGCTTGGGCCCTTCAGACCGTTCAGGACGGGGTCTCTCACGAGTCACCTACAGGGCCCTCCACTTGGCCAAACCGATGGTTTACGCCTGGGGGGACCGAACGCCCGACCGAGGAAAGTCGCGACGCCGTTCAGGTTAAGAGAGCCTTCGTCCCTTGAGGGGGCTACCCCGCATCCCGCGTCGCCCTGACCCCTTTTCTGTGCCGGCCCCCCCCTGTTAGTTTTGACAGTATCCGTGGGTGGCCGGAACAATAGACCATCCACCGTCGCACACGAAGGGCACGCGCAGTGTGTGCACCTCCCCTCTGCCACTCTGCGCGTTGCCCACTTTAGCTCAGCGCTTTCCGGTCAAATCAAACCTTGGCGGGGTGGGTGTTTGCGCCAGAGGGGTCGTGGTTTTGAGGGGGGCACAGGCGCGATGCGCCCGGACCCCCCTCGGGGGCGATAGTCACTGGTTTTTCTCGACTTCACTCTGTGGCGGCTTGGGTCTTTGCCAGAGAATTCCGGAATCGGGCGCGCTGTTGGGAT
>DASPVZ010000034.1:0-3361 GCA_035622135.1 Candidatus Cybelea sp.
CGAAGCCTGCGTTCGCGCCTACGCCCGCAAGAATGGCGCCGACGAAGAGCTCTGGGGCAATGCCGCCTTGCTTCACGATTTCGACTACGAGCGCTGGCCGAATCTCGAGCATCATCCCACCGCGGGCCATCCCTACGAAGGTTCGGGAATCCTCCGCCAAGCCGGCTATCCCGAAGAAATGATCCGCGCCATCCTCAGTCATGCCGATTACTCCGGCGTGGCGCGCTCCTCGGCTCTCGAACATACGCTTTTCGCCTGCGATGAACTCTCCGGCTTTCTCACCGCCTGCGCCCTCGTCAAACCTTCGAAAAAAATCGCCGACGTCGAAACCCCCTCGGTCAAGAAAAAACTGAAAGACAAAGCCTTCGCGCGCGGCGTCAATCGCGACGACGTCGTCAATGGAGCCGTGGAACTCGGCATCCCGCTCGACGACCATATTGCCCGCTGCATCGAGGCCATGCGCGCCGCCGCCGATTCCCTCGGCTTGTAGCGGGGGCATATTGATCAACGATCTCGCTTTTCGGGCTTGGGTCTGCCGGATTAGTGATGCGGAAGATGCGGCGTCAGCTTCGTGACCAGGAACTCTTGAAATAAATTGCTCACTGCGTTTTCGCCTATCCCAACCAGTGTATTTTCAAACGTCAAGTCCACTCCGCGATTTTCCGGCGGGTAGTAAAGATTTGAAATTCCGCCGGATGCGAGCCCTCCGAGGATCGCTGAATAATTGGGCTGCCATTTTCCGTTATCGCCTTTGCAGATCACCGCGTTGGCGACTGCGTACAGAGCCCGCGCTCGTGTGCTTCCCTGGCCCTTGTAAAAATAGCGCGGGTCTTGTTTCAGGAGAGTCGGCAGAAGGTCGGCTCCGATGAATGTGCTGGTCGTAAGATCTGCGTAAGACGCACCGTAACGCTTCGCGTACCCCTCCGCGCCTCCTCCATATCCGCCGAACTCGCCACCGGCCTGCTCCATCCCGGCGACCGCCCCGGTGAACCCAAACGTGACGGGGTCCAGAGTCGACTTCCAGGCCAGCTCGAATTTCTGCTTTGCGCTAAGAGGCGCCGGATGGGGATCGTAAGTGACGTAAAAATTGGGAATCAACCCCAGCACACGCTGGTGCTCTTCCACCTTGATTTGCTCTTCAGCGATCTCGGTTTGTGGGACGGAAACGACCACGTTTGTCACTGCCGTGGCGACAGCCAGTTCGATTGCCGGGACAATGCAATATTCGCCCGGATGCAAGGTGCCGGAATAACCCTGAGGTGCGAAACTCGCGGACGCAACCGTCAGTTGGAACGGACCTGGCGAGACGTTGTCAAACGAGAACTCCCCGTCGTCACCTGTGAGCACTTCGCGATTTTGCGACGGATTCGAGCTGGTCAGCCTCACATGGGCCCCGGCGACGGCTGCCCCCGTTTCATCGACAATCGTTCCGTTGATGTTTCCCAGCATTTTATCTGGCGATAGCCCGCCGCTCGCTGGTCCTGCCGGAAGGTCGGGCGTGGGTGTTTGCGCCCAAGCGAAGGCTGGAAACACGAAAAGCACGATGCTCAGCCCCAGCCAGACTAAGCGACGGACGAAGCCCCGGCGGCTGAAGGGCGAGCGCCGGACCCTCCCGCGGAATCCTTTCTCTGACACTTCTGTCCACGCAAAAATCATTCGCATCGCTTCTGGCGCCGCCCGCCAGCTACCAGCAATGTTCGAACGGATTTGGCGGCTTGAGGTTGTCCGATATCGTGGGCGGCATCCTCGGAGTTACTACCGCTTTCTGTCGGAAAATTTCCCGCTCGTGCGCATCCGCACGCACAAATCGTCTGTGTTAGAATCAGGCTTCCCATGAAACGAATCGGTGAATTTCTTGCACCCGCGCTGCGTCGCGCCACCTCCCAGCGTTCTTCTTTCACTTGGCTCGCCGGCACCTGGCCTGCCATTGTCGGAAAGCGCCTAGCCGGCCACACGCGCCCATCCAAGATCGTTAATGGCATCCTGGAAATCGCCGTCAGCGGCAACGAATGGCGCGCCGGCCTGGAAGATGTTGCCGGCGAACTTCGCACTCGCGTCAATGAAGCTTGGGGCGGCTCATTCATCCGTGAAGTGCGCTTCGCGGAAGACCGCAAGGGCCGTCCGCGGCTGCGCCACGAACACGATAACGAGCACACGCCGTTCCTGCGTGCGCGCAAAATCTCGACCCAGCCTCGCTCTCCTTCTGCTCCAGATGGAGGCCGCTTCAAATGAAGATTTCGCGCGAAGAAGTTCTCCGCGTGGCCGAACTTGCTCATCTCGAACTTTCTGCGACCGAGGCCGAAACCTATCGCGGCCAGCTCGATTCGATCCTCGAGTACGTCGACAAGCTCAACGCCCTCGATCTGTCCGGCGTCGAGCCCATGGCCCAGGTTCTTTTCGCCGCGGAGTCAGCCGGTGAGACGCCTCTGCGCGAAGACGTCGTCCAACCCTGCGACATTGGCCAAGCAATCCTCGATCAGGCTCCGAATGCCCGGAAGCCCTACTTCCGCGTCCCTCGGGTCATCGACCGATGACCACCCAGGCCGACTGGACGGTGGCGTCCATTCGCGACGCGTTGGCGGCCAGGAAAATCTCCGCGCGCGAGCTCACCGAAGACTATTTCTCGAGAATCGACCACCACAATCCTGGCCTGAACGCCTTCTTAACGCTCTCGAAAGACAGGGCTTACGCTCAAGCCAATAAGATAGACGCGCTCGTCGCCCGCGGCGTTTCGCTGCCACCTCTCGCAGGAGTTCCGCTGGCCTTAAAGGACGTCCTTAGCACAGCAGGCGTCCGCACCACTTGTGGCTCGAAGATTCTCGAAACCTACATTCCGCCATACGACGCCACAGCCGTTGAGCGCCTCGAAGCTGCCGGCGCCGTCATTCTCGGCAAGACCAACTGCGATGAATTTGCCATGGGCAGCTCGAACGAAAACTCGGCCTACGGCCCCGTTCAAAACCCCGCGGCGCCGGGACGCGTTCCCGGCGGTTCGAGCGGCGGCTCGGCCGCGGCTGTGGCTGCTGGACTCGCGGTCATATCGCTCGGCACGGACACAGGCGGCTCGATTCGCCAGCCCGGCGCCTGCTGCGGTATTCCGGCCATGATGCCCACCTATGGCCGCGTCTCGCGCTACGGCCTTATCGCCTTTGCGTCCTCGCTCGACCGCATCGGACCTTTTGCCAAGACCGTGCCCGACATCGCCGAAGTTCTTTCTGCAATTGCCGGATGGGATCCCAACGATTCGACGTGCGCAAACGTCCCTCGGCCGGACTACGCCGCCGAACTCGGCCAGCCTATTACGGGAATGCGCATTGGAGTTCCGGAGGAATATTTCGCGGCTGGTCTCGATGACGACATA
>DASPVZ010000035.1:0-16434 GCA_035622135.1 Candidatus Cybelea sp.
TTGTTGCGTTTTGTCGTCGCTCAAGACATTGCTCATGCCGAGGGAGCCTATAAGTGCTCCTCTCGGAGTCAATGTCCCGGGCTTTGCTATGGCCGGTTTTCAGGTGACCCTATATGGCCGGTTTTGGGTGACCCCTGAGGCAAGGACTCTTCGAGCTGCGCCAAAACGTCATCCGGGATTCGGATCGCCTCAAAGACCTGGCCGAGGCGCTCGGCCATCACCGCTTCTCGAAAGTACGGCAGATCGCATTTGCCGCGATAGCCGGTGCAGCGGTAATAGGTGTACTTCTGCTTTTTGAATTCCACTGCGTATGTTCCTGTGTTCACCCCTGTCGGCGCATCGCAGAATGCTTTCAGCGTTCTGCCGGACTAAACCACGCCGAAAGGGGAGCAGCGTTCAGGCAGGCGGACTGAGTTTCGCTTTTATGCCCTCAAGACAGACGGCTTCTCTTGAGAACGCAGCCGTTCATAACAATGGTGGCAGAGGAGCTTTATTTTCATCTTTGATTCGTTCTTTTCGTTCCATTCCCCTTGTTCTTGAAAGAAAACCTCACAAGCATCACACCATGCGTCAGGCCATTTGTTCTCTTCGTCCGGATCTGCTGAGTGCCACGCTTGGGCAGGATTTGACACAAGGTGCTCACACACGTAGGTAGCAAACCCTCTTCCGTGGTCTGAACATTCCACTTCCTTTGGGGAAGGCACGAGCGCGGATGCATCGTCTGCAAAACCGACGGACGAATAGATAACGTAAACAAAACCATTTTCGCCGGGGCATCTGTAGGCGCCCTTGGCTGCAAGCAGCTTGGCGGCAACAGCAGTCATCCCCCAACCCAAGTACTCATCATCGGGAAGTTCTGCCTTGGTGAGTTCGGGTATGTTCTCTGTCTCACCAAACACTCGCACTTTGGCAAGTTGTGCCGTCACTTTGGGAGTCAGGCTTTCATTTGCCCATCCCCAAAGCCACGTCCCGCCAGAAATCGAAGTCGTTCCCACGACCTGAATCGATGCCAACACCTTGAGCACGCCATCTCGAGTAAAAGCGAGAGTTCCGCGGTCGAGGTCATACTCCCATTTTGGCCAAGAGGAAATGTGATATTCCTTCTCGCACAACTCATTCAGGTCCATGAGCTCGTGCACCGCTTGGTGCCGAAACTTAGAGAACTGCTCTGGTTCCATCTACTTGTCTCCAAGGAGATCGCGTTCACGACGAAAGTTATACCATCATTCCCCGAAATGCCTAGTTGGCCGCAGTCTGTACAGCGCTCGATACTTTTCGTCAGAGTCAGGGGGGCGAAAGCTCTCCAATGCGGGGAATTCCTGCGACGATCTGGCCCGGCGGAAGAGTTCCAAGATCGTCAACTAGGGCCCACCACAAACCCAACGCTTCCTCCGTTCAATTCCCTTCCTGTTCCTAGTTCGAAACCCGCATCCTGTCGACGATCTCACGACTTCTGCAACATGCCAGCCTCTTCCTCCGGCCTGTGTCACCGCCCGAATTCTCTCGGAGTAACACCTTGCCTCAAATCTCGGATGTGTTTACAATGTAATTACAACTGGAGGAGATTTATGAAAGTCAAGCTGGTGCGCATTGGGAACTCGCGTGGCATCCGCATTCCCAAGGCCGTCCTTGAGCAGTGCGGATTACAAGAAGCGGCCGACCTGCGGATCGAAAAAGGTCGCTTGGTCATTGTTCGCGAACACCGCCCTCGTCAGGGCTGGGAAGAGGCCTTCATCGCTGCGAGGCCATCCTCTAATGAGGAGCTACTGCTTGAGGCTTTGCCCAGCAGCGCGTTTGATCGTGAGGACTGGCGGTGGTAGCTGGCTCGCCCCTCCAGGATGAGATTTGGTTGGTTTCTCTTGGCCCGACCCAAGGGTCAGAAATGCGGAAAACACGTCCTTGCCTTGTGATTTCGCCCGACGAGATGAACCGGCACCTGCGAACTGTCCTCATCGCCCCCATGACCACCGTCGAGCGCCCCTATCCAACTCGCGTTTCACTCACCTTCCATGGCAAGCACGGCCAGGTGGCCCTCGATCAAATCCGCGCGGTTGACCGCCAACGCTTGGTCCGTAGGATCGGCAAGGTATCCGCCACGACCGCGCAAGCCGTTTCCACCGTCTTGGTCGAAATGTTCTCTCGAGCGACGTTGACCAGCCCTTAGTTAGGTGCGCGGCGTGAGCTGATTCTCGCGCGAGCCGAGTTCCTGACTCTTGCTTCTTGCCGGTGATGTCCCCCCTGAACAGTCCCGTGGCGCGACCGTTCCGTCGGCGGTATTTGAATACTCCCTCGTCGAGGGCGGAGGTGGGAAAGGAATATGTTCTCTGCTAAAGGACAGTCCCCAAGCTGGGATGAACAGTTCTAAGATCGTCAACTAGGGCCCACCATCTTTCAACGCATTGTAAAAGGGCGCCCCTTTTGCGATATGTTTTGAGCGTTCGCCTCATTCACCAACCGAAAGGAGCACCCTCATGTATGGCGACAAGTATATTGGGCTGGACGTTCCCAGTTTGGTATGACCTTTTGGGCGTAATTAGTCCGCGACGCGGGCGGCGGCAGCCGCGGGCAGCAGCCTGAATTCGCAAGGTTGTACAGGTGAGGCGCAGGCGAGAGTGCCGACACGTGGAAGCTTCTTGAGCGTGTCGACCGGGAAGGACTGGGGCAGGGTGACCGCGCGAAGCTGGTCGGAGAAATCGACAACGTCGTGGTAACGCGTGTTTCAACGACTGGGACAACTTGTCGGTCTGCACCCACACACGCTCAGCATAGTTCAAAGAGCGTGCGAGAATTTGGCAGACTTCCCGGAGGATACGTCTTAGGTGATTAGACGGCGTCGAGCGCCGATCAAACCGACTAGCCCAGCGCCCAGCAATGCGAGCGTCTCAGGTTCAGGGGTCGCTTTCGCTTCCTCGGTGATCGAGCCGTCGAGTCCAGTGCCGAGATCACAATAGCTGCAGTAGCTGCTGGGCGATCCGGTAAGCACGTAGAACTCGATTGTTTCACCGGCGCTTAGCGTCTCGGTTAAATTGAAGGAGTCGTCCTGGCCGTAGCTGGAAATCGTGCCGCTCCACACGACCGCGCCACCCTCCAGGATTTCGACCGGATGCGAGTTTTCGTACTCGTCGATGCCCAGAAAGTTGCCCGTGATGTCATAGGTTCCTGACGCGGGCGCCGTGAACATCACTCCTACGTTGTACTCCTGAGGGTCGAGCCGCAATGTATTGTTCGGTTGCGTGACCGTCGAGCTGGTCACCGGAGCGCCGCTCGTGTTCTGCACGATAAAGATCGTATCGGGCTCCGTGCCGCCATTGCTCCAATATGGCAGGACCCCGCCCGACCCGCCGCCCCCCATCGCCGAGGTGTAGAGGGTCTGGGTGCTGGGTCCGGTTCCGTAGTAATAACTCCAGACGCCATTGGGATTGCTGGTGTTCGAAAAGCCTGTGACAATATTATAAGAATCGGCCATTGCCGTCGGCGCTAGACAAGCTGCCGCCACACCGATGAGCAATGCCACTTTTCTTCCTAGGAACATTTGAGCCCCCCAGACGCAAAATAGGTGAGGTTAACTTTTTAGCAATTGGCCTGCCAAACTGGGACAACGGTAATCCACTGCATTTAGGCGTCTTACCGGTGATCAAAACATTCCATTGATAACTAGATGCGCAAGAATTCGGGGTAACTATGCAAGTCCTTGCATCCTCAAAAGGGAAGCGGCCGACATCGTTGCAGGAAGTGAAAGGGGTCCCTTGTTCGCACCCCTAGTTACTGCCGCGCACAACGCCAACGGTGCCGTTCGTCCAGAAAAGTGGCTATGTTTTACTTTTCTGCTGGGCCAAACCCACTTGTCCCAGAAGGCCCGTTAGTCAGGTTTGGAAAGGGCTTTGAGCCGACTACGAGGCGTATTCTGCTCCCGTCCGGAGAAGTCGCGATTCGTTGGTGCAGGTCGCCGAGAAAAGAAACATGTTCGTGAATGTCCGCACAAGTGCGACTCTCATGAAACTTTATTGGATTGCCGTAGTCGGAGTCCAGGTCGCGATCGCCGAGCGTCCGAGAGGCGACGATTGGCTGTCCGATGGCGTTCAGTCGCTGAGAAAGGCGGGAGTAGCCTGAACTTTCGCTAATCTGGGACAAGGCGATGCGGGAGTTTCCGCCGCGCTTGCCCCAGCAGCGACGGTAGTGCCTGGGAGGCTCCGCTGTGGGCCCCTCCTTTTCACGTCGTACCCAGTAACCGGACCTATCCATTCAAACGAGCCGGGCGTTGGTTTCCGGACGAATTACGTTAGCATTACGGAATGCATCGCTTGTCTGCCGGCGTTCTCTGGATCGTCTCTGCGTTTGCGATCGTCTTCTTCGCAGGGATCGTGAACGTTTCGACCAAAGCGATCCTGCGTTCCGGAGAGCGACCGCGCCGCGGGGAGGGCGTCGATGATGTTCGCTTGGGTGCCCACGGGCTTCTCGAATCAAAATCTCGGTGAGCATTTCGCATCCCTGTGGGGCCGAGGAATGGACCAGCTTGGTCGCGGCCAAATGACTTACCAGCTCCGGAGGCTTCCCCTAGACGGGATCACCGAGCGAATCCCTGAATCTAATCGTTACCGCGTCACCGAGACCGGTCTTTGTACCGCTGTGTTCCTCACACGCAACTACGCTCGCATCCTACGCCCCGCTATCGCCCCAGCACCACCCTCAGTACCGTGCGCCAATAACCCCCTTGCGTACCTGCTTCAACAAATTCGAACAGGAGATCCATTCATGCGCCAACGCTGCCAGACTCGCCGCTTAAGATTCCTGGCCGGGAATGTTTGCCCAAGAAGGTGATCAACATGAAGCGACGGGAGTTTGTAAAGTTGGGATCGGTCGCCGTACTGGGGGCTTCCACCGCCAAGCTACTCCCGGCTACACGGCAGCAAGCGCCGGAGACGCCTACGTCCATATCGCAGGGGGCGCCCGCCGCCGCACCCGGACCGGCCGATTTCACTCTCCGGATTGCGCCCGTGCTCGTCGAGTTCGCGCCGCACCGTGCCCTCAGCACCATTGGTTACAACGGAACGTCGCCTGGCCCCGTGCTGCGCATGCGCGCGGGCAAGATGACCACCGTGGACGTGATCAATGATACGGACGTGCCTGAACTGGTGCACTGGCACGGCCAGCTCGTTCCGTCCGAAGTGGACGGCTCTGAAGAAGAAGGCACCCCGCTGGTGCCCCCGCGCGGACGTCGCCGCTATCAGTTCAGGCCGGGACCCGTAGGAACCCGCTGGTATCACTCCCACGCCATGTCCGGCACCGACTTGCATCGCGGTACCTACAGCGGCCAGTTTGGTTTCGTGCTCGTCGAAGGCGCAAACAACCCCGGCAGATACGACCAGGAGCTCTTCCTTGCGTTTCGCGATTGGGAGCCTTTTTTCAGCGACCAGGATAACGACGAGGAAAGTGCCCTTCCCAATGTCCCGGAGCACGAAGGCGTTCCTACGCCCCGCATCTGGCCCACGGGGCCCGAGGCTCCTGCCACGCCTGATACCCGGCCCAACGGATGGGAGATCGCCTATCGCATCTTTTCCATCAATGACAAGCTGCTAGGAGGAGGCGAGCCCATACGAGTAAAGCCGGGCCAGCGTGTGTTGATGCACCTGCTCAACGCCAGCGCCACTTCCAACCGACGCGTCGCCTTCTCCGCCCATAAGTTTCAGGTCGTTGCCCTCGACGGCAATCCCGTGCCTGTGCAAAGAGCCGTGGACGTGCTGGAGTTCGGCCCTGGCGAGCGCATCGACGCGATCGTCGAGATGAACCAGCCCGGCGTCTGGATTCTCGGCACCACGCGCGACTCCGACCGCCAAAAGGGTATGGGCGTTTTGGTCGAATATACCAACCCGAAAAGCAGTGTCCCGTGGCTGCCGCCACCGACAACGCCCTGGGATTACACGATTTTCGGCAACCCGGTCGCGCCCAAAGCGCCCGATCAAACGATCGAAATGATTGTCGAGGGTGACAAGGGTGGTCCCGGCCGATTCAACCAATGGAAGATCAACGGCCAGCAAAATCCAGAGATCGCCATTAATCCAGGCGTACGCTACCGCTTGCTCCTCCGCAATCGCAGCGACGACTCTCACCCGGTGCACCTGCACCGGCATCTGTTCGAGCTGGCCGAATTCAACGGCAAGCCCACCTCGGGGATCATGAAAGACACCGTGGTAATGCCAGCCTACGGCCGCGTCGCCCTGGACTTTGTAGCCGACCAGCCCGGCCTAACTCTCTTCCACTGCCACAACCAACTTCACATGGACTTTGGCTTCAAAGCCCTCTTCCGCTACACCTGACCGACGGGTCGCGTCGGCACAAGGGGCGACTGCTGAATTCCGAGTGGGAAACCTCCCTTTTCACTCGTGAGTAGATCGGATTCGGGCGGGGAACCTGCGATCCAACTCACTCAAGGGCATCGAAATTCTGGATAACCACGTGGCCCCGCGTATCGCCCCTGTTGCCCGCGGACCGAACGATGAGCGCAGTTTGCATGCCGGCGGACCGAGCGGCGTCAAGCTCGGCTACGAGGTCGGAGAGGAAAAGAAAGCGATCTTCCGAACAGGCGCTCGCGGATGCAATTTTCTTGTAACTCGCGATACTCGTCTTCACGCCCACCCGAACGTCAAAAAATGCGCTGATATGAAGCGATAAGTCACCGAATCTAGTGCTACCGAAGAGATGCCTCTGCGCCAACTCGCTGCCTGAGGAATAAATCGCAATCCTCTTGCCCTGCTTGCGCCACCGATCAAATGCTCGCGGAACATCCGCAAAGACCTCACCTTTCAACATGCCGGCCCGATAGCCTTCGTCCCAGATCAAGCCCTGAAGGGTCTTCAGGGGGCCGATCTTGCTGTCGCGATCCATGAGCCACAGCACATACTGTGCGGCCGAAGCCATCTCTGCTTGCGCTGTGTCACACCCCCATCGTGGGGGCATGCGGCCTTCTTGTTCGTCAGTCGCGTTGTGGAGCTTCAATTCGTCGAGACATCGGCGAATCTCAGGCTCGTTCTGATTGCTCTCCAGAAACAATTCGAGGTTCCTTCTCGCGTGCCCGAAAAGCGTGCGATGCACAAAATCAGCCGGCGTGGTCGTGCCCTCGATATCCAGCAAGATGAATTTCACTCGTGCGAGATCGATGGACGGCACGCGGGTTACTTGGCCAACGATTGGGGTTGAATATATGTGGGGCCCAGGCAGACGGGCTCGTAGTTGCGGTCGACGCCACTGCTTGTATAGTGCGGAGTCCACCCGGAAGCATCCTGAAAGAGGCGAATGGCTCGTATCCGGCGGTCGCCACACAGGTCGAACCAGTGGCGGGTGCCGCGCGGGACGCGGATCAAGTCGCCTTCGGCCACCTCCAAGGCGACTACGGGACCGTCTTGAGGGTGAATATGGAAGACTCCGTGGCCGGCGACAATGTAGCGGACTTCGTCTTCATCATGCCAGTGCTCGATATTGAATCTGGCGAGCATGGCATCAAGGCCTGGCGTGGTGGAGCTGACGTCGATTACGTCGGCGGTTGTGTAGCCGCCTTTTGCTTTCAGCCGATCGATTTCGGTGGCGTACGCGCCGAGGACTTGCTCGGAGGTCGCATCTGCAGGTAGCGGGGTGTCGGGATTCCAGCGCTGGTATTCGATTCCGATCCCCGCGAGATAGTCGCGCACGACGGCGAAATCGACGAGTGTGCGGTGTTCGTCGGGAATGCGGATGATAGCCATTGCGGCTGAGCTCCTTCCCCAAAAATATCACAAAACGCTCAAGGCCGACTTATCTCCCCCCTGCGACCGATGACTTCGAGCAGGAACTCAAGGATTTCGACGTGACGCTTGGCTTGTTGGGTTGTTGCGCCCCACGTGTAGAGTCCGTGGCCGCGCAGGAGGAAACCGTGGATGGCCGGATGCCTTTCGAGCAGGTCAGCAACGCGATCCGAGAGTTCCTTCATATTCTGTGAGTTCTCGAGGATCGGGAGATGCTCGGTGTGATTGTGGGTGCACACACCTTCGAGGCCTTTCAGCATTTCATAACCGCTGATTTCGACGTGCCCTTCGCGCGCGTGTTGCTGCGAAAGAACCGTGCTCCAGACGGAGTGCGTGTGCAGCACGCAACCTGCGGCTCGCGCGTGGACGATCGAGACGTGGAGCGCGGCTTCCGCCGAGGGCTTTCCATTTCCCTGCAGAACATTTTCTTTGGCGTCGATTTCCAGAATCTGCGCGGGCGCCAGGAGGCCCTTGTCGAGTCCGCTGGCGGTGATGGCCAGGCGTAGGGGATCACGCTGCGATACAGCGCTAAGATTCCCGCTGGTTCCGAGAGACCATCCCCGTGCATAAAAACCCCTCCCAATTAGGGCAAGTTCCCCGGCCAAGCGCCCGAAGTCAGGACTGCAGTTGGCTTTCCGCGAGTCCTTCCGCTTGGTCATGGTCACTTGGCTTCGCCAGCCAATCGTTATAGCCCCTCGGCGGAATACTACCGCTTTCGCGAAACCCATAGCTACTGATTGCGCCCAGGTGCTTTAGGAGATTCTGGGAAGTCGGGGCGCGGGATCTTGGCCGGGCCCTTCGATTCGCTTCGGTTCTCATGGGCCTTTGATTCCTCCCCCGTATTTTTAAGAAACATTCACACTCGATTCACGAAGATGCGGCTCGGGATCCTTAGAGTCGAACTCCCGCACGGGCCTACAAACGCAACATCCTAACGGAGGGGAGAGAATGCTCAATAAGTGGAAACTTGCTGCCTTGGGCGCTGTGGTCATCGTCTTCCTGATGCAGAGTGTCTCGGCCGGCCCAAAAGACGGCCATCAGTGGAGTCAACAGCAGAGCCGCATTCGCCACGTGTTGCTGATCAGCATCGACGGCATGCATGCCGTGGATCTGCTGAATTGTTCGAGAGGAATCAGTGGAGTCAACGGCGGCAATCCCTATTGCCCGAACCTTGCCGCACTCGCGCAAACGGGTGTCAATTACCTGGATACTTCAACCTCAAAACCATCCGATTCGTTCCCCGGATTGATGGCCCTGATGACTGGCGGAGGTCCACGCAGCGTCGGTGCATTTTACGACGACGCTTACGATCGGTCGCTTGATCCGCCTGCTGCTACCACCGGCGACGGCTTAGCGGGCGCCCCGGATTTGTGCACGCCATCTGCGCCGCCCACAGGCACGACTACAGAGTATGACGAAGGAATCGATTACAACCAGACGGTACTCAACGGAGGTGCGCCAGTCGGAGTGGACGGGGGAATCCAATCGATAGATCCTGCCAGACTGGTACGCGACCCTGCAAACAACTGCAAGCCAGTCTATCCTTGGGACTTCGTACGCACGAACACGATTTTCGGGGTCATCCACGCTGCGGGTGGTTACACGGCATGGTCCGACAAACATCCTTCATACTCTTCCGTGTCCGGGCATGGCAGTAACGGAAAAGCTGTGGACGACTATTACTCCCCGGAAATCAACTCAATTCCGGTGAGCCTTCCCGGCGTGACGGTGCCCGGCCTGGGAGGCGGCTCACCCACAAGCTGCAGTCCTTTGCCTGATCAGACAGCAGTTTCGTCCTCGGCCACATGGACCAGTAGCTTCCAAAACATCATGTGTTACGACCAACTGAAGGTCAACGCGGTCCTGAACTGGATCAACGGCGAGACGCACAATGGTTCTGCTTCAGCTCCCAGACCGACCATCATGGGAATGAACTTCCAGGTGGTCAGCATAGGACAGAAGCTGATCGAGAAGACGCTGAGCCCGAAAGTGACCGGCGGTTACGAGGACTCGATTGGCACTCCTACCGCGTCGCTTCTCAGCGAAATCGAGTTCGCTGACACATCTATCGGCGAAATGATCGCGGCTCTTAAAAGCAACGGGATTTACGACAGCACGCTGATCATCATTTCGGCCAAGCATGGCCAGAGCCCGATTGATTCCGCGCGTTATCTGGGAATTTCGAATTCGCCAGGCGACCCCATCACCACTTCCCCTGCCACGATTCTCGCCAATGCCGGCTGCATTCCCTATTCCGAGTCGCCCTTGAACCCAACCGGCCTCGGCCCTACCGAGGACGATGTTTCCCTGGTTTGGCTCAACAGTTCTTGCACGACAGAGTCAGCGGTGAGTCTGCTGAGGTCAACCTCTCCGACGACGAATAACGTCGCCGGCATCGGCGAGCTTTTCTCGGGGCCGAACCTGGAGACGTACTTCAACGCGCCCGGATTGCCGCCGAACGGCGACCCGCGCACGCCGGACATCCTCACCACGCCGGACATCGGTGTGACCTACTCGGGAAGCACGAAGAAACTTGCCGAACATGGCGGGTTCTCGCGCGATGACACCAACGTGATGATGCTGTTTTCCAACCCATCGTTCAGTCCGAAAACCATCTTCAGCCCGGTCGAGACCATGCAAATCGCGCCGACGATTCTTCAGGCGCTCGGCCTAGACCCGAATGCCTTGGATGCCGTCCGAATCGACCACACGAATGTCCTTCCAGGTCTGGACCTTGGCGGTCAAGGACGATGGTAGATGGGCCGGCCCGTCTATGATTTGCCAGTGGGGAGTGCCTCATTTGGGGGGCACTCCGGCTTCCCTTTGCTCGCTCGAGCACTCGCCGGGAAACAATGCAGGGTGACTCCGCTATCCTCAAAGCCCTAGGGCTCGATCCGATGCCCGGGAAACGTCAAAGCTCGAGGGTAGGCAAGTCCTCCCAGGCCCTGATTTCGACGACCACAACCACCCGTAGAAACCGGGCGGCTTTTGTCAGCCATTGAGAATGTCTGGGGAGCCTTTCCGGAACCCGTGGAGGCTCCCCTTTTCATTTCATTGACCGGCACTCGAGTCGAAGAACCGAATCACCCGGCGCTCGTATTCAGCCGGCGCGCAGCCGAGCGCGGCGGCGTGGGCGCCGAGGATGAGAATGACTCGCGTGACGACGCGGATCCTCGAGCGCATGCCGGTTCCTCATAAGGAGATACGCAGAGGATGTGAAGTTTCGATCGGGTGCCCGACGCCAAAAGGGCGGCCGCCTTGGTTCAGGCCACGTTGCCCTTGTATTGAACCGTCAGAACGGTGATGTCGTCGGATTGCGCGGCGCCTTGGGTGAACGCCTTCACGCCGTCGCGGATGGTCTGCGCGAGTTCCAGGGCGGCCTGGCCGTTGAACCCTTCGACGATGCGGCGAAGGCGCTCTTCTCCGAAAAGTTCACTCTTTACATTCGTCGCCTCGGAAACTCCGTCGGTGTAGATCACGATCAAGTCGCCGGGTTCGAGAACGACGCGCTCGCTCAGGTATTCGGCTTCGGGAAACATGCCGACGGGAAAACTTGCCGAGCCCAAGGCCTCGAGGGCTCCGGATCTGCGGCGCAGCAAGGGTGGCACGTGTCCGGCGTTCACGTATTCGAAGCGGCCCATCCGGTCCAGCACGCCGTAGAACACGGTCGCATAGCGATCTTCTGCGCTGCGCTCGCACAAATAGTTGTTGACGCGCGAAAAGACCGCAGCGAGGGAAATATCCGTGACCGCGTTCGCAAAAAAGACGCCTTGCAATAGCGTGGCGAGTAGCGCGGCCGTAATTCCCTTGCCCGAAACGTCGCCAACAAAGAATCCGTGCCGCCCTCCGCCGAGGTTAATGACATCGAAGCAATCGCCGCCCACCGAGTGACAAGCCAGGGTCGAACCAGCCACGGCCAGATCGGGCAGGTCGGGAAGAGCCTTGGGCAGAAGCTGGTGCTGAATCTGGCTGGCAATTTCAATCTCGTGATCGAGCCGCGCCTTCGCCCTGGCCGCGGCAAACAGTCTGGCGTTCTCGACTACGCTGGCCGCCTCGCGAGCCAGCGTGCGCAACACTTGCCGGTCGAGGTCGCTGAAGGCACTGGAGGGGGCGTGGCTGTCAAGGTACAGCACGCCGAGCAATTCCCCCTGACGCGTCGTGATGGTGGCGTCGAGCGTCTCGATGAGCGGTAGCTTGTCGATGGGAATCGCGACAATCGTGTGCAACTCGAGTTTGGCGACGCTCTCCTGCGTGCCCATAGACGATTCGTTGCCCGTATCGGTGACGATCAGTTCGCGGCGCGAATTAGCCACGCGCTTCACCACGCTTTGCGACACCTGCAACTGCTCGGGCCGCAGAGTGGCGCGTTGCGAGTCTCGCGCCACGGCCATGTGCAATTCGCCCGCCGGACTAGCCAACAGCAGCACGCCGCGCTCGGTGCGGGTTACCTGAATCGCCGCATCCACGACGGCCGTGAGCACATCTTCCAGAGAAAGCCCGGTGCCGAGCGTGCGAGCGACTTCAAGCAGCAGGCCCAGGTGGTACAGCTCGCGCGAACCGGCCTCCGCGGGCGGCGGAGCCTCGACGCGTTCGACCAGCTCCTCGATCGTGGCGCTGTCGCCGATGTACATCAGCTTGTAGGAATCGTTCATGCCGAAGTCGATGCGGTCGTTCGCTTTCAGCTCGCGCCGAATGATTTTCTCGCCGTTCACGAACGTGCCGTGCCGGCTGCCCATGTCCTCGATGGTGACGGTTCCGTCGTCCAAGGTGATTTGCGCCTGTTGGCGGCTGATGCGGCTGTCTCGGAGGGTTAGCTCATTATCGGCTTGACGTCCGATGCGGAAGGGAAACGAGCTGATCTGCACCTCGCGGCGGGTGCCGCTGGGTTCGATCACGACGAGACGAGGAGAGCGTGCCATTCGTTCTGCCAGCCGCTGGTTTTTCAGGCCACGCGGGTTGCCATGCCGGCGCCCTGCATCGGAAACCTCGCACATGGTAGGGAAACTCAGGGGCGAAGGCAATAGCGGATCGGAAACCCAACGTGTCGAGGCACCGCTTCAGCCCACGATCCGGAGCAGGCTTTCGATGCCTCCTCTGAACTCCTCGACCGGTGTGATGAGGCTGACCACGATGTAACCCTCGACAGGGAAATCGTAGAAATGTCCTGGATGAACGTAGACGCCCTCCTCGGTGAGCAGCGCGATCGCCAGGTCCTCATCCGGTTGCGTCTGCGGAACTCGCAGAATGGCATACCACCCGCCCTGAATCTCGAGGCGCGAGCATGACCCTTCGCCAGCGAGTTGCCCGTCGAGCTCGCCCAGATTGATTCGCAAGCGACGCATCAATTGCGATTGGAACCCTTGCCGCTCGCCGAGCAGGGTCGCCGCCGCGTGCTGTACCGGCGCGCTCATAGACAGGTACGTGTCGGCAATGATCTCAAGCCGCGCGAGGGCTTCCGATTTCCGCTCCGCCGGGCCATTCACCACGACCCAGGCCAGTTTCATCTGCGGCAGCCCGGAAATCTTGGAGATGCCGCTCAGGGTGAACGTCAACAGATTGCGATTCGTCGCGAAGCTCTTTGGCCGCTGTTCGGCCAGGGGGAAATCCAGGAAGACTTCATCGGCCAGCAGCGCGATCTCATGTTCTGCGCAAATCTCATTCAGCCTCGAGGCCTCTGGCGCGGAACAAAAGTGCCCGGTCGGGTTGTTCGGATGAACGACAATGAGGGCTCGGGTGCGTGGCGTAATCGCTCGTTCCAAAGAGCCGAAATCGATTTGCCAGCCGTAATCGTAAACGAGGGGATAACGGACAAGCCGTACGTCCTCGAGATCGGCAAGGAAGTCAAACAGGGGATAACTGGGCGAGGGGACGAGTACCTCGTCGCGGGGATCGCACAGCAGCCGAAACAGGAACGAGTACGCCTCACTGGTACCGGTGGTGAGCAAGATGTCGCCGGCCGCAACCTGATCGTCCCGGGCCGCGTAATAGCTCGCCACGGCTTGGCGGGCCCCTTCGAGTCCCAGCGCGTTCGGCTGATAAACCAGCGATGCGGGATTCGCGAGTGCGCCGAGGACCGCATCTTGGTCGTGGTGAAATCCGCATCGGGTGGGATTCGAGGCAGTCAGATCGCGCAGCGGCCTCCCCGCTGCCCGCTGCCGCGCCAGGGCCTCGCTGAGCCGATTGCTATGCAGATTCCACTTTGTCCGGCCTGCAAACATTGGTCTCAAAAACTGCAGAGCCGGGATTGTACCGCGACGCGCCCCAGAGAGTCCGCAGGTCTTCCTCAACTGGATTTTGGGTGAACAAAGCACAGAGCGGAGGCTGCCTGGATTCGCCGGATATCCCTGCCCCGGAAGGAAATCCATGCCGGAGACGGCTCAGTAGAAATCGTGCGAAGCCGTTTCCGCTCGCGTGATGGGCAAAGCCCGGACGCGTCTGGCTTTCACGGAAATCACGCTTTCCTGATTCTGCAATTCGCCTTCAATCAGCAAAAACGGCTGCCCGACCACCACCATCCGAGATTCCTTGAAAAGTTGCGGCGTGATGATCGCGTTCGAGATGCCTGTTTCATCCTCGATGCTCAAAAACACGAACCCATTCGCTGTTCCGGGACGCTGTCGGGCGATAACGGCCCCCGCGATGCGCACGCTTGTGCCATGGCGCAGGTTGCGAAGATCAACAGCCGAGCAGATCCCTTGCCGCCTCATTTCCTGGCGGTGGGAGGCCATGGGATGCGGGCCGACGGTCATTCCCGTGCTGCGGAAATCGGCGACGAGCCTCTCTTCGGAATTCATCGGGGCGAGAGGCGATCGTTCTGACTCCGGTTTCGACGGTGCGATATCTTTCTCCTCGGTTTGGTCCAGCCTTTCAAGCAGAGGCCCCGCTTTTCGCGCCGCTCGTTCGATTTGCCACAATGCATCGCGGCGGTGCCTGGCTTTTTCCCCGCCCAGGAAGTTCAATGCCCCAATCTCCGCCAACGCCGCCAGTTCCGGTTTTTGAATCGCAGAAACGCGCAGTTTCAAATCTTCAATCGACGCAAACGGTCGATTCGCGCGCTGCTCAACCATCTGGAGGGCAATCTCCTGCCGCAGCCCCTTGACGTATCGCAGCCCCAGTCGCAGGGCGAATCCCGACTGATGTTTTTCGAGCGTGCATGGCCAATCCGAGCGCGTCACGTCGATGGGGCGGATTCTGAGCCCGTGCCTCTGCGCATCCTTGACAATCGTCGCCGGACGGTAGAACCCCATCGGCTGGTTGTTCAGCAGGGCCGCGGTGAACGCGGCGAGATAACGACACTTCAAATACGCGCTGGCGTAGGCCAGCAATGCAAAACTCGCCGCATGCGATTCCGGAAATCCATAGAGCGCGAAGGAGGTAATGGCCTGGGTGATTTTCTCCTGCGTCTCCGGGTCCACTCCCATTCGATCCATGCCCGCGCGCAATTTCCTTTCAATGTCCTTCATGCGCCGCTCGGAGCGTTTGAAACCGAACGCGCGCCGCAACTCTTCGGCTTCGCCTCCGGAAAATCCCGCGGCAATCATGGCGATGCGCAGCAATTGCTCTTGAAAAAGAGGCACTCCCAGCGTGCGCGCGAGCACCGGCTCGAGGGCGGGATGCAGACAGTTGGGCGCTTCGCGTCCCTGGCGGCGCTTGAGATACGGATGCACCATTTTGCCGACGATGGGGCCCGGCCGAATGATTCCCACCTGCACCACAATGTCATAAAAACATTGGGGGGCCAGGCGCGGCAAAAACGCCATTTGCGCGCGGCTCTCGATCTGGAACATCCCGACCGTGTCCGCCTTGCGCAGCGTTTCATACACAAGCGGATCATCGGCCGGGAGATGAGCCAGGTCGACCTCTTCCTTGTAGTTGGCACGAATTATCTGGATCGAATCTTCGAGCACGGCCATCATGCCGAGCCCGAGCAGGTCCACTTTGACGATGCCCATGTCCGCACAATCTTCCTTGTCCCATTGCACCACGACCCGTCCGGGCATGGTGGCCGGCTCGAGAGGGACAATCGAATCGAGCTGCCCCTGGCACACCACCATTCCGCCGGAATGCTGCCCCAAATGGCGCGGCAAATCCTGCACCATCCTGCAGAGCGCAAGGAATTTACGGATTGGATGATTTTCGAGGTCGAGGCCCGCTTCGCGGAAGTGGCGCTCGAGCGTGTCGTTGGCATCCCTGTACTCGAATGTGCCCACCAGGCTGGACAAGCGGTCGAGAACCTCCGGCTGAAACGACAGCGCTTTGCCGATCTCCCGGGCGGCAGAACGTCCGCGGTAGGTGATGACGTTTGCGGTCATGGCCGCACCCCGTTTCCCGTAGCGGTCGTAGACATATTGAATGGCGCGCTCGCGCTGATCGCCGCTCGGAAGATCCAGATCAATATCCGGCCATTCGCCGCGATTTTCCGATAAAAAGCGCTCAAACAGCAGATCCATTCCGATCGCGTCCACAGCTGTGATGTGCAGCGCATAACACACCGCACTGTTGGCCGCCGATCCGCGGCCTTGAATGAGAATGTTTTTATCGCGGCAGAATCGCACGATGTCCCAGACGATTAAAAAATATCCCGCGAGCTCCAGTTTTTCGATCAAAGCCAGCTCGCGCTCAATCTGATCGCGCACACGCCCGGTGTAATGACCATAGC
>DASPVZ010000036.1:0-70056 GCA_035622135.1 Candidatus Cybelea sp.
CGAGCGTGAGGCGGACCAGGATGCGGAGGCGGCGAATCCGACGGCTTTCCTCATCGATCTGTTCTTGCGTGGGCGTGGCACTGCCCTCGTGACTGGTTTCCATGGGGCTCGCGTGGTTTCTCCTAAACCGATTATGAACAGGTGCGCGAGGGGGCGCAATAGTACGCAACAGCGGTCGGAGATGATGTTGCGCCTCGATGATAATGTCCCCTTTTCTCCTCGATAAGAATGTCCCCCTAAAGTAGACCTCCGAAAGGAGGTCAGCTTGGGGCGGACGGAGATGAGCAAGGGGGAGTTGCGACGAGTGGAAGTACTGGCGCGAGTTCGAAGCAAGCAACTGCGGATCGTAGACGCAAGCCGATTGATGCATGTTAGCTATCGGCAGGCGAAACGGTTGTGGAAGCGATATCGGCGCATGGGCGCGGCCGGTCTGAAGCATCGCAGCGCGGGGCGGCCCTCGCATCATGCTCATGATGCGAAGTTCCGCGAGAAGGTGCTGCGGTTGGTGCGGGAGAAGTATGGCGGGCGTGTGGGCGAGCGTTTCGGGCCGACTTTGGCAGCCGAGCACTTGAGTTCCGAGGACGGGCTGAGAATCGATGCAGAAACGCTGCGACGGTGGATGCTGGCGGAGGGGTTGTGGAGCCGCGAGCGAAGGGGATGGCGGCACCGTCGCCAGCGCGAGCGTAAGGAGCATTTTGGAGAGATGGTGCAGATGGATGGGAGTTTTCATTCCTGGCTGGAAGAGCGTGGGCCAGAGGGCTGCTTGATCGACATGGTCGATGACGCCACGAACACAACGTTGGCGCAAATCGGTGAGGAAGAAACGATCTGGGCAGTGGTCGATACGTTGCGCACCTGGATCGAGCGCTATGGGGTACCGTTGGCGTTGTATGTGGACTGGAAAAATCTCTACAAGCGCCCCGCGAATGCGAAGGAGCGGCTGCGCGGAGAAGAACCTGTCACGCAATTTGGGCGCATGTGCGAGAAGCTAGGAATCGAGATCATCGCTGCGAATTCACCGCAGGCCAAGGGGCGAGTCGAAAGAATACACGGGACGCATCAAGATCGGCTGGTAAAGAAACTACGGCGAAAAGAAATCACGAGTCACCAGCAAGCCAACGCGTTCCTGGAGAATGAGTATCTGCCGGAACACAATCGGAGGTTCGCCCGGGCCCCGGCCAAGCGGGAGGATTATCACCGGCGAGCGCCGCGTGCGGCCGAATTGGACCGCATTTTCCGATTGGAGAACCCGCGCACGATCTACAACGATTGGGTCGTGCGCTATGAGAACAGGTTTTTTCAACTCCGGCGGCAGAGCCGGCAGTACGCACCGGCTCATAGTCAGGTGCTGGTATACGAAGGGCGTCACGGGAATATCACCATCGAATACCGGGGACGCGCGCTAGAGTGGCGCGAGATTCCGGCCCCAGCGAAGCCGGGCGAGCTCGCGGTCAGACCGGCGATACAAGCGGTCAGGAAGCTGAGTCTGTCAACGACGAAGCGAAAATGGGTACCGGCAGCGGACCACCCGTGGCGGAAAGCTGCTCGCCGAGCGGCGGAGGAGAAAGCGGCGCGACAGACCCTGCCCGTCCGGCCGTCGTTGGCTCTGCCCTCCGCTACGCCCTAAACGCTCCGCCCTACGGGCTCCGCAGGGCTCCGCTTCGTGCAGGCCAACGAACAGCAAAATCTGGAAAGTCAAAACCTAACAAGGGGGACATTTTAATCGAGGTAAGAACGGGGACATTTTAATCGAGGTTTGACACACATCCCCGGCACCATTGACAGAACCGGGCAGTTCCACGTACCGTAAAGTGCCAAGCCGAGCGCCTCGCCGTTAGAACTTGACTGAGGTAGACCTATCGAACCCGGAGGGCAGTAGGGCCAGGCCACGGACGTCAATCGCCACCTCATCCTCCACAGGTATGCGATTCCTAGACCGCGCCGAGACGGCAGCGGATTATTTCGTGGCGGCCTTGTGTTGGGTCAGTTTCGAAGCTTTGAACCGCACTTCGACACTCATGCTCGTCTGCCTTCGAGGGCTCGAACGATCCGCCGGTCGGATCGTATTTCGGCTAGCATGGCGTCTTGTCCTGCTCGATCCGATCGTTGACCGGGATCGAACCGCGCCCCCGCGCGCACCAGCAGCGCGATTGCCGCATAGGACCGTTTGCGCTCGTGCGCACCCTTGGTCAGCATCCAGGTGTATAGCGCCCAGTCGAGCGGCGTCCCTTTGAAGTGTTCTTCCCGCACATCTACCTGCGCACCGTGCTTGAGCAGGAGCTTCACGATGTCAACGTGCGGGCCATACGCGGCCCAGTGCAATCCGGTCTGCCCTTCCCTGTTGCGTACTCCGGGACCAACGCCCCTCTCGAGCAAGAATCGAACGACCTCCGTGCGTCCGTATTGGCAGGCGTACAGAAACCCGGACACGAGCTCTCTCGGACCGACGGCAGGCTTCCGCAGGCCATTCCCGCCGAAGGATTCCTTTACCAAGCCCAGGTCGCCGAGACCGGACGCTTCCTCGAAGTTCACGCGTCCGCCGCGAGCGGCAAGAAACCGAGCGGCATTTGCCCGGCCGTTCGCCAGGCATGCCCCGACGGCACTTTGCCGGCTCCCTCGCCGCCCCTGCTTGTCGATGTAAGCGCCGCGCTCGAGCAGCAATTCGAGCAGCGGGATCTGCACCCCGGCCGTCTCCGGATGGACGCTCGTGGCCACAAGGCCAAGTGTGGTCGAACCTCCGCCGTAGGCCTCCGACTCGGCATTCACGTCCGCACCTGCGTCGAGCAGCATGCGCGCGATCTTGACGATATTCTTCGGGGTCCTCTGACGAAAGTCTTCGACGCCGTTGGCGGAAACGTAATGCAAGAGCGTAGAACGATGCTCGCGTGTCGACCGTCGGCGCACGAGCTCAGGGTTTTCGCGCAAGAGCCTGGCCAGAGTTGCCGAATCGCCGCCCACGATCGCCTCGACGGCCGCTTCAAACCTCGAAGCCGACGAATTCGCTCGCCCGAGATCCTCTACATGCTTTCTGAACTTCGGCCAGCTGGCAAAACCGTGTGCCCGCGCAAGGAAGAACTGGGCTTCGCTGAGTCTCGGGCTTCGTCCCCTCGTCCTCGACTTTCGCCAGTGCTGCTCAATCCGCCGCGCCGCGTTGCGGAGCTCAGCCCGAATCTCACGGGTGAGGTCAACGCCGCGCAAGCGCGCCAGGGTTTCCCCCCGTCGTGAGATCCAATCTAGGACAGCATAGCCGTCTGGAGACTTCGATACGTCGTGAAACTCTTTGGCGAGCTTCTTGTATTGCGCGAGGTTCGCATGCGGAGGGAGCGGAAGTGCATCGGACATACGGATCTCCTTCATCGCCTGCCTGAAGTCCACACGCGTCAGGCTGAAAGAAGGTTCCCGCCTGCAAGATCGGATGGGGGGTGGGCACGACCCCCTTCCCCCAGGACTCGAGGCACCCCTGGTGCCAAGCCATTGTAGTCCGCCTCTCTGGGATCGCGAAACCAGCCCAGCGCACGAATCGTATCTTGCTGAATCGCCTGCCGAAGCGTCACTTGCTCAGGGCCGGTGACGTATGCCTTCGGCAAGCTCGATTCCATTTGAGGCCACGCCGGGAGACCGGTATAATTGTTTGTTTCGGGTGGTAGCGAAAGGTTCGTAGAGTATGTTGAAAAGCATTCAACAGCGCGATTTGGACCGCAACCGCTGGATCAAAATCTCCATGACCGTGATCCTGGTCCTGATCTGCGTCAGCATGGTGATCACCCTGATTCCGGGACTCTTCGGCGGCCCGGCGGTGGGAACCAATGTCGATTCCGTGGCTGTCGTGGGCGGGGTGCCCATTACGGCCACCGACGTGATGCAGCGGCTCAATCAAATGAGCGAAACGCAGTCCGTGCCCCCCATGCTGCGTGGCTATTATGCACAGGAAGTTCTGAACGACCTTGTCTTCCAGCACGCCCTCGACTACGAAGCCGAGCGCCTCTCCGTCGAGGTCAGTCCGCAAGAGGAGCGCCAGCGCATCGAGCAGATACTGCCCATGGATTTCTCGAATGGCGTGTGGCTCAGGGACAAATACGTCAATGACGTTCCGACCTACACGCGTATGTCGGTTCCCCAATTCGAAGAGGCTGTTCGCCGGGACATCGTCACGCAGAAGATGGAGCATATCGTGACGGACGGAATCACCGTCAGCCAGGCGGAGATCGAGCAGGAATTCCGACGCCGCAACGAAAAGATCACGATTCAATACGCGCTGGTCAAGCCCGCGCAAATTGCCCCCACCATCCATCCGAGTGACCAGGAACTGGCCGCCTACTTTCAGAAGAACATGTCCAAGTATCAGATACCGGAAAAGCGGTCGGCCCAATATGCGCTTCTGGACCTCGCCAAGCTGCGCGCGCAGACCCAGGTAAGCGATGAAGCGCTTCGCGCCTACTACAATGAGCACATCGACGAGTACAAGGTGCAGAACAGCGTCCACGTCGAGCACATCCTGTTCAAGACCATCGGCAAGACCGATGCGGAAATCGCCGAAATCAGGAAGCAGGCGGAATCGGCCCTCGCACAGGCCAAGCGAGGCGCGAATTTCGAGGACCTGGCCAAGAAATATTCCGAGGACGACGCCAGCAAACCAAAGGGCGGCGACCTCGGCTGGATCGTCGAGGGCCAGACGGTTCCCGAGTTCCAGAAAGTCGCGTTCAGCCTGCCGAAGGGCGCGCTTTCCGATCTGGTGAAAACAGAGTACGGCTTTCACATCATCAAAGTGCTCGACCACCAAACGGCGCGTACAAAGAGCTTCGAAGAGGTCCGCGACTCGATTCTGCCCATCGTTCTCGAGCAGAAGGTCACCGAGGAGGCAAACGGGATTGCCGACCGGATGGCGAGCGCCGTCCGCGAGTCGGACCGGCAGCCGATTCTGAACATCGCGCACCAGCTCAATTTGCAGCCGGGCGATACGCCGCCCGAATCGATGAACGATCCGGTGGGCCAGCTGGGCAGCTCGCCGGATTTGAGCCGCGCGCTCTTCGAGCTGCGCGTCGGCGAACTGAGCGAACCGATTCACATCGACACTGGCTATGTGATCATCACGCCCAAGGCGATTCTGCCGGCTCACCAGGCCACGCTCGCTGAAGTGCACGACCGTGTCCTCGGCGATTACCAGCAGGACGAGTCGCTCGAAGCGGCCCGCACCAAGGCGGATGAACTGGCCAAGCGCGTTCAGGGGGGCGAGACGCTCGATAAGGCCGCCAAAGAGATGGGGCTCGAGGTCAAGACCTCAGACCCCTTCGCGCGTACCGGCTCTGTGCCCGATCTTGGAGCGGCGAGCCAACTCGGAACCGCCTTCAACATGAATGTGGGGCAGATGGCGCCGCCCAAGCAGGTGGGTGGAAACTGGCTGGTCTACCGGGTCACCGCTCATGAACCCGCGAACATGGCCGAACTCCCGAACCAGCGTCAGGATATCGAACAACAGCTTCTGCAAACCAAGCAGTCCGCCGCGTTCGACGCGTTCAAGACGGCCCTTGAGAACCGCATGAAGGCCGAGCGCAAGCTCACGATGAACCCGGAGGCCGTCGATCGGCTCACGCACTCGCAGAGCTAGGCGCCCCGGGCAACAGCGAGTACAGCGTCTGTTCCTTTAAGCATCCTTCCCACAAGGACCTGATCGACTGCCCGTGTAACCTATTGAACATGCGTGGCTTATCGATCAGCCGGCGGTGTCTTGCATTGCTTCTCCTTCTCAGCTAGACTCTATGAGTCCGCAGTTGCCAGCTGGCCAGCGCGTCGAGCCTCCCGGGCCCGGCGCGAGTCCTTCGGCGTTTTGTCGCGAGAATCATGGGGCAAGCGACCACTAGCCTTCCCGGCTTGGGACAGTCCAAGTAGTAGCTCGAATCGATTTTCAGGAGCGTCTTATGCCGCAAAGCAGCGCAAAACCGAGAAGGATTCGTGTGTCGGGCCGAGGGCGAACGCATAATGATCGAGTCGCGAAGGCATTCGAGGTAATTCCCGGCAGCAAACGGGGCCAGGGCGGGCACAGCAATCAATACTGCTGCGCGATCGAGAAGAATCAGAACGGAAAGTACAACGTACGCGTGCGCGCGCGATTCGGTGACGGAGGACCGCAAAGCTGGACGCTACCGGTCTATTTCCTTGCCTCCTCGTTTGCCGCTGCCATGAAGAAGCTAGGGGAGTGCTTGCAGCTTCTGCAGAAGAACGAGGAACGCCTGCGATTCTGGGGGGTTGAGCGCAGCGACGATCCCAACATGCCCGGCGATCTGCTCGAGGGGTTTGGTCTCTGGATCGATCGGCGCCGCGATTTTCCCCACAAGCGGGCGGAATTGGCTGTGACGCGTGAACGGCCGCTCCCGGCGGGCATGCTCGCGCCGTTGCGCAGGACACTCGGCGAATCGATCCTCGAAAGCCGCGCCGCCAGTGCAGGCGATTGAGACGGCGAGGGTTAGGTCGGATTCCTGGCTCGAATCAGGATCTCCGAGTGGGAAATCACGACCTCGTTGAGCGACAGGCGGTACTTGTAGGAGCCGGGATTCGCGCCGGGACGCGCGGGACCGCTCGACAGGCGCACCCCTGGCGGCGCCTGGAAGATGTTGGATGAGAACGGGCAACGCTGCGGGTCGAACTCGACCTTTAGGCTACCGGCGTTCGAGAACCAGATGATCTGATCGCCGGCGTCGAGCGCTGCCACCTCGGGAATCACCCCAACTAGAACGATTCTCTCCACTCGTCAGTCCTTTCTAGAGCCGTGCGGCGACCTCGGCGGCTCGAGACGCCTTTGCCTGCAAAGCAGTTAGATCGAAACCCCACTACCGCATAGAAAATACCATATCGTGCATAAGGCTCGCCTGTGTGCACGGGCGCAAGCGGGCGCGGGAGGCGCGCGGTTCATTGACAAGCCACGTAAGTTGGGATACAACCTATCAACTTCATCTGCCGGCGGGGCCGATCGCCAGGGCGCGACACCCGCTTGGATTGCCCAGGAGGTCGTAGCTCCTGGTGAAGCCGGGGAGACCAGCCATGAAACACCCCCTCGGAGCCCTTACGGCCACGGCTCTGTTCATTGCCATTGCCTTTTCGCCGCGTATCCCCTCGTCGTGGGCCGGCGATGACTGGCAGCCCATCGATCCTGCCGACCTCGCGCTCAGAGACAATCCAAAATCCCCGGGCGCGGACGCCATGGTGCTTTACCGCGAAACGAGGGTCAACGAGCCCCTCGCGTACACGCAGGAATACTGGCGGCTCAAGATTTTCACGAAGGAGGGCGTGAAGTATGGGGACGTCGAAGTTCCCTACACGAAAGGCGAGGAGAGCATCACCAGTCTTCGCGGCCGCACGATCCAACCCGACGGCAAGATCGTCGATTTCGACGGAAAGGTATTTGACAAGGTGGCTGAAAGGGGTGGCGGCCTGAAGGTTTACGTCAAGGCCTTCTCGCTCCCCGATGTGCAGCCCGGAGCCATCGTCGAGTACCGATACCAAAAGCAGCTCGACGAGAGACTCTATTACATCGGTTTCCAGCAGTGGGCCCCAGAGGGGGAGCTGTACACACGGCTGGTGCGCTTTTCGATTTTTCCCTTAACGCGCGATGTCGGGCAGGGAGAGATGACTTATCGGCTGGTTCGTTTGCCGGAAAAGGTCAGCCCGCGCTTGGAACCCAATGGTTATCAGATGTTCGAGCTACATGATATTCCCGGTGTCGAAGACGAGGAACTGATGCCTCCGGCATCGGCGATCCGCCCGCGCATCGAATTCTTCTATCGCGATCCGAGCGAACCGAAAAACGAGACCCAGGAGCAGTATTGGAAGCGAATCGACAAGAAACTCGCAGAAGCCCAGGAGAAGTTTCTGGGTAAGAGAAGTGCAATCGAGCAAGAGGTTTCCCATCTGGTGAACGCGGCCGATCCGCCAGAGGCCAGGCTACGGAAGCTCTACGCAAGGACCCTCGCGGTGCGGAATTTGAGCATGGAGGTCGAGCGGAGCAAAAAAGAGCAGGTCGGCGAAAATCTTAAGCCGAACACGAATGCCGAGGACGTGCTGAAACACGGTTACGCGAACGAGCGCGAGATCAACCTGCTTTTTGTGGGCCTGGCCAGAGCGGCAGGCTTTGATGCTACGGGGGTTTACGTAGCGCCCGCGAACCAGAACCTTTTCACGCCCCAGAGCGAGGAAGCCAGCCAACTGGGAGCCGACCTGGTCTGGGTGCGCGCAGGGACCGGGGAATACTATTTGGATCCCGGGGCGCGCTACTACCCGTTCGGGCTTTTGCCCTGGTACGAGACAGGGACGAAGGGGATTCGCCTGCGGAAGGACGGCCCGGAATTCATCACCATCCCCACGCAAACCAGCGCCAACGCGACCCTGACGCGCCGTTGTCAACTGTCGCTCAATGAGAACGGCGACGCCACCGGGAAGCTTGAGGCCTCCTTTGGAGGAATTCTTGGGGCCATGCAGCGAGAAGAAAACCGGAATGAGGATGAAACAGGTAGAAAGAAGGACCTTGGCGATTCGATTCGCGCATGGCTGCCCTCCGGAGCGAACTTCGAAGTCACGGCGATCGCAAATTGGGACGACATTGCGCAGCCGCTTGAAGTCGACGGAACGGTGAAAATCCCCGGCCTGGGGACCCCTGCCGGGCAGCGCATGCTCGTCCCGGTCACCGTTTTTGTGACGGCTTACCGGAATGTGTTCAAGTCCACCAAGCGGGTCAACGACATCGATTTCGAGCACCCGCTCGAACAGGTGGATGACCTTCAATATCAGGCGCCGGGGGAGTACAAGGTGGAGTCCCTGCCAACCATCGCCCCCATAGACTTGAAGGCGGTGGTCTATCAGGCGTCGAGTTCCGAACAAGGGAACATGGTTGAAATAAAGCGGCAGCTCGACATTGAGGGTATCTATTATGGGATGAAGGATTACGAGGCGCTGCGTTCGTTCTTCAACCGGGTGAAATCGAGCGATGAAACGCAATTTGTGCTGCGGGAATCGGGATCTGCCAAAGTTAACTAGCGCGCTAGCGCTGGCGATTGCCGCCGCTTTAGCATCTTCAACAAGGCCCGTCGTCCGCGCATCCGACAACGCCCCGGACTGGCTGCGCGCCGCGGCGCAGGAAAAACTCCCCGATTATCCTGCCGAAACCATGGCGGTAACCCTTCTCGATGATGAGCAGACAACGGTCAAGGACAACGGCGAAATCGAGACGCGATATCGATGGGCCTCGAAGCTTTTGCGGCCTGAAGCCAGGAGGGAGTACGGAGCAGCCCGGTTTCCCTTCGACAACGAGCGACGGATATCCTACTTGCGGGCCTGGACCATTACGGCCGAGGGAGCTGTTTTCGAGATAAAGGACAAGGAGGCCGTGGAGACCTCGCCCTACGCCGACTACGCTATCTATACCGACGATCGCGAGAAAGTGATCAGGTTTCCGGAGGCAAATCAGGGGTCTGTCGTCGGGTACGAATTCGTCCAGAAGCACAGGCCGTTTGTTTTTGAGGATGACTGGGAGTTTCAAAGCCGCATCCCGACCCGGCGCGCCAGGTTTGCCTTGCAGATTCCCGCCGGATGGGAATTCACCAATGCCTGGGCCAATTATCCCGAACAAGGACCGCAAACGCCGCGCACAAACTCGTACGTTTGGGAGGTTCAGGATATTCCGGCCATCGAGCCGGAGCCAGACATGCCAGCCTGGCGGTCGGTGGCGGCGCGCATGGCCGTGAAGTATTTCCCGCGCGATCCTCGCTTGCGTTCGAAGACCTCGGGGACTTGGAATGATTTGGGCGCCTGGTATGCGAGCCTGACCGCGACAAGCCGGACCCCGACCCCAGCGATCCGGCAGAAGGTCTCCGAGCTCACCCGGAATCTGTCGAACCCCCTCGACAAGATGAAGGCGCTGGCCGCCTACGTGCAGAGGCAGGTGCGCTACGTAGCGATTGAAATCGGAATCGGGGGTTTTCAACCTCATGCCGCGGGCGACGTTTTCGCGCACCAATACGGCGACTGCAAAGACAAGGCCACGCTGCTGAGCGCGATGCTCGCCGAGATTGGGATCGCCTCGGACTATGTGCTGATCGATACCGAGCGCGGCGAGGTCAGCCGCGAGTTCCCTTCCATGGATTTCAACCACGCGATTCTGGCAATTCGGCTGCCCGACGGCGTTCCGACCGCTTCGCTGTACGCCACAGTCGATCATCCAAAACTCGGCCGCTTGCTCTTCTTTGATCCAACAAACGAGTATGTTCCTTTTGGCTATTTGCCGTTTTATCTGCAGGACAGCTACGGACTGGTCGTCACGGGAAACGGTGGCGAGATCCTGGACCTTCCGCTCCTGGCCCCGGCTACGAACCGCCTGCTTCGCACGGCGACCTTCAACCTCACCGACGACGGAAGGCTGACCGGCGAGGTGAGGGAGCTGCGCTGGGGCGGGCCCGCGACCGAGGAACGCCGCGAAATTCTGGAATCCCCGCCCGCAAACCGCGGGAAGGTCCTGGAAGATTTCGTCGGCAATTTCTTGAGCAATTTCGTGCTCACCAGCGCTTCGGTAGGAAACCTCGAAAAGTATGACGACGACCTTCTCCTGAACTATAAGTTCATCGTCGATGGGTATGCCAAGACGGCGGGAAATCTGCTGATTCTGCGGCCGCGCATCCTCGGCAGCAAACGAATGTTCGTTTTCGCCGACGAGCACGGGAAACCCCGCAAATATCCGATCGAGTTCCCGGAGGCCACGCGCCAGGACGATGTCTTCGACATTACTTTGCCCCCTGGATACGTGACCGACGAACTGCCCAAGCCGGTCCAGGCGCAATGCCCGTACGCCTTCTACCAAAGCGAAGTTCAAGTCAACGGCGATGTTTTGCACTACAAGCGAAGGTACGAGATCAAGGACGTGTACGTCCCAACCCAGAAGCTGAATGATGTTCGCGATTTCTTCGAACAGGTTGCCGCCGACGAGCGCTCGAGCGCCGTCTTCCGCCGTCTCAATCCGTGATTTGGAGCTCCCACCAAAGAGCTATCTAGCGCACGCATAGACGACTTGGCTGATCGCCGAGAACGTGGCGGCCCAGGTTTGGGCCCGGCGAGGAGCGTAGCGGTGCGCGGCGACCCCGAGACGCCTGATCTGCTCGGTTGAGAGCGGGGCTGAATAAACATCTGTGCCGAGCGCGTAGGAATACTCGCGATACGTGGGTGGTGTTTCCTCGGCGAGGGCCATCAGGCAGTCCCAAAAGCTGCGCGAGCGCAGGAATCGCCTCTTGCTCGCCTTCTTCCGGTCGAAGTGCAGGGCATGCGATCCAGGCGGCCCGCCAGGCTCCAGAATCACCTCCGTGCAGCTCTCGGGCCGAAACGGGCGCGAAGAATCCGCATCGGGATATTTGGCGAGCAGTTCGCGCACCTGCCGCTCATCGGCGTCGAGTGCGGCCCACCAGTATCGGTAGGAATGGAAAACAACGGTGCCCGTACGGAGAATTTGCCGGACGCGGGCAACATCCTTCCCGGTCACGCGCACGATCATATCGACGAGTTCGTCACCGCGAAACTGCTGCTGCACAACGGGGCGAATACTGACGTATTCAGCCTCCTCTTCGGTGTATTTGACGGGAACCATGTCGGGGAGAGGCATGATCGGAAACCGTTCGCGTGCAAAAGCGGTCAGGACTTTGGCGCCAGCCGGTCGCGGACGCGATCGCTCAGCACTTTGCCATCGACGGCCTTGCCCTCCAGCCGGGCGCGAGCCGCTTTGATCACCGCGCCCATGTCCTTGAGCGAATCGGCGCCTGCTTCATTGATCGCTGCTTCGATGGCCTCCCGGATTTCCTCATCCTTGGGCGCGGCAGGAAGATACTGTTCGATGATGCCGATCTCCTTGGCCTCTTTATCGGCGAGGTCCTTCCGTCCTCCGCGCGTGAATTGCTCGACCGATTCGCGCCGCTGCTTGACGAGCGTTTGCAAAACCTGCAGCGATTCCAGATCCGTCAGGGCTCGCCTCTTCTCGATTTCCTTGTTCTTCAGGGCCGCCTTAACCATGCGCAGGACACTCAGCCGCAGCTCATCTTTCTCCTTCATCGCCGAGGTCAGGTCCGCCTGAATGCGTTCAAGGTATCCCATTCCCGTCTTCTCCCGCGAAAGAATAACACAGGGATGCCCGAGTTTCCGTTTCGCGAGCGGACATTCCGTCCAGCCCGCGTTTCGCATTCGCGGCGCCGACAAACGGTGTAAAATACCCCCATGAATCAAATGGACATCTTCGAGGTCGATTGCCCCTGCTGCGGGGCCAAGCTCACGATCGACCGGAAATTGGGTGTCGTGCTGTCTCATGTGCAGCCGCCGCGGCCACCGTCAGTCGACCTAGACGACACGGCCCGTCTCCTCCGCCAGCAGGCCGACGCGGTCGAGGCGAAGTTCCGCGCGTCGGTCGAGGCCGAGCGCCTCAAGGAAGACGTTTTGGCCCGAAAATTTGCCGAAGGGCTCAAGAAGGCAAAGGATGCCCCGATCGAAAAGCCGGTTCGCGATTTCGATCTCGACTGAACCTGAGGCAGCGAGCCGTTCGATCGTTTCTTCCAGGGCTCGTTGCGAGCACTCAAACACAAATGGTACGATTATCGGCTCATGCCTAACGAAGCGGCCGACAAACCGCGCATCGGCATCCCCTATCGGACTCGAAAAGAAGAACTTACCTCGGATCATCACGCTTATGATCTGTACGTCCGGGCGGTCCGGGATGCTGGCGGTGAACCGGTAGCCATCTCGCTCGACCCGGCCGAAGACCACGCGGTCGTGGCGCGCCGGCTCGATGCTTTTCTGCTTCCTGGCAGCCCGGCGGACGTGGACCCCGCCCGATATGGTTCCCCGCGTCACCCCCAATGCTCCATCGCCGATCCTCTCCGCGAGCGCGCCGACTGGGCCTTGCTAGAATCTGCATTCGCCGATGGCAAGCCGGTCCTCGCAATCTGCTACGGGATACAGAGCTTGAACGTCTTCTTGGGCGGTTCGCTCATCCAGGACATACCGAGCGAACTCGGTACGGCGATCCGTCACAACTGGACGGGACGTCAACTTGGCGCGCCCGAGCCGCTTCATGAGGCTCGCCTCGAGCCCGGGACGAGGCTAATTGAGCTGGCCGGAACCAGTGAGCTCCGGGTCAACAGCTCGCATCACCAATCGATTCTCCGGCCGGGTCGTGGCCTCAACGTGGTTGGGCGCGCGGCCGACGGCGTCGTCGAAGCGGTGGAATGGACCGGCGATCAGAACTGGGTTATGGGCGTGCAATGGCACCCCGAGCGAATGGTCGGCCGGGACGGGATCGCGCGATCACTGTTTGCGGCCTTGGCTCGGGCGGCCGGAAGGGCTACCGCACAGCCGCGAGCCTGAGGCTCTGGCTGCACGGTAGGTCCAGGATGTCTGCCCCTGGCCGTTCCGCTGATCCTCTCATTCGAGCCGAGGCCCCTGCTCCGATTTCCGGGCTTCGAGCCCCTGATAAGTTGAGGACCTCCTACCGTGCGACGAAAGGTTTGGTGGACAAATGATTTCGCTTGCAGGTAAGGCAGCCGTGGTTACCGGGGGATCGCGGGGCATCGGCGCGGCGACGGTAAGGCTGTTCGCCCAGGCCGGCGCCGACGTCGTTTTCAGTTACTCGAAGAATCGAGACGCTGCAGCGCAGGTCGAGCAGGAAGCTCGGAAGCATGGGACGCGCATCGAATCACAGAAGGCCGACCTCGGGAGGATGGCGGAAGCCAAGAGGCTGATTGATTTCGCCCATGAACGCTTGGGTCATATCGACATACTTGTGGCCAACGCGGGCATCTGGAATGAACAGGAGTTGCCCATCGAAAAGATGGCCGAGCGTGAGTGGGACGAAATGATGCGCGTGAACCTAAAGAGCGTGTACGCGGTGATTCACTTTGTGGTGCCGCAGATGATCGCCCAGAAGGGCGGAAGGATCGTGGCCATCAGCTCGACAGCCGGGCAACGCGGCGAGTCGCTTCATACGCACTATGGCGCCTCAAAGGGAGCTATCATCAGTCTGGTGAAGGGGCTTTCAACCGAACTCGCGCGGCACAATATCCTGGTGAACTGCGTTGCGCCCGGATGGGTGGATACGGACATGTCGGCTTCCGTGCTCCGCGATAAGCGAAGGGTGAAGGACGCCGTCCTGGCGATACCCTTGAAGCGTCCGGCCACAGCGGAAGAAATTGCCGGGCCGATACTGTTTGCCGTATCCGACCTTGCAACCTTCATCACCGGAGAGGTAATCAACGTTAACGGAGGTTCCATTCTTTGCGGATAAGCTGGCGAATCGCAATTCTGACCGTTTTGGGTATGGCATCGCTGGTCGTCCTGGCACCGCACGCGAACGCGCAGGACGATGAGGTGCTGATGCCGGAGCAGAGCACGGCCAAGGCCAAAGGAATCATTGAGCAAGCCATTGACGCCTTCGGCGGGCAGGCCTACCTAAACATTCACGACATCACCTACACCGGCCGTATTGGCGAATTTGGCCATTCTGGTGATCTCAATGGTTTTGAAACCTTTATCGACTACGAGATTCCCCCCTCGAAGGAACGTCAGGAGAACCTCCCCAAGCGAAACATCATCGAGGTGTACGACGGGGACAAAGGGTGGGTGCTCGATCGCGGCGGCGTCTCCGAAGCGGCCGTGACCGATCTCGCCAGATATCAGGAAGACACCAAGGTCGATCTCTACAACATCCTGCGCTACCGGATTCACGAACCAAACATGATTTTTCGCTATGCGGGGTTTGACGTGGTTGACCTCAAAGAAGCCGATTGGGTCGAGCTCGTCGATAGCGAGAATCGCACGATTCGAATCGCCTTTGCCCGCTCAACTCACCTCCCCATCCGCAAGGTTGTTGATACGCGCGATCCCAACTCGCAGCTGCGCGGCGAGGAGATCGAGTACTATTCGCTTTATCATCCCATCGAGGGCATCGAGACACCGTTTCAAATTACCCGCGAGCGCAATGGAATGAAGGTTTATCAGGTATTTTTCGATACCTGCCACTACAACACGAACCTCTCGACGTCCCTCTTCACCAAGGAATCTCTCGACCAGCGCTGGGCGAAAATCGGCAAGAAGAGCAAGTACAAGAAAAGCGCCAAGGACGATAAGGACGCTGCGAACGAGTAGGGATGGCCCGGCATCAAGGCCCTGTGCGATTTCGCGAAGGCGCGTCCTAAAAACGAACACTGGGGCGATCCCCGCGGAGACGGGTGAAGCCTAAGCTTCACATTCGGAAATCCTTACGCCCATTCCTCCTGGAACCCCGCTTGCGGGCGTGCTCTGCCCGAGAAGTCCACGCGAGGGGCTAGGGGATGGGCCTGCTCTGGCAGGATTTGCGCTTCGGCATGCGGATGCTGGCGAAGGCACCCGGATTCGCGGGGATTGCCGTTCTGGCCCTGGCCATCGGTATCGGCGCGAACACCGCGATCTTCAGCGTCGTCGATGCCGTTCTGCTCAGGCCGCTCGCCATCGAAGACCCGTCGCGCATCGTCTACGTCGACGAGCAATGGCGCGACCTTCAGCCGGGCCTGTCGGTCGGCAATTTCGAGAACGTCTGCCGCCAAAGCATCTCGCTCTCCGATATCTCCGCATCGGCAAACGCCAGCTTCAACCTCTCCGCCGGCACCATTCCCGAACGGGTCGACGGCGAAATCGTGACTGCTCGGTATTTTGCGACCTTTGGCGCTCACCCCATCCTCGGCCGCGTATTCACGGCGGATGAGGACAGAGATGGGCATCCCGGCGTTGTGGTGATCAGCGAGCGTTTGTGGCGCACACGCCTGCACGCGGATCGGGCCGTCATCGGCCAACACCTGCGCATCAACGGCACGTCGTGGACGGTTGTCGGTGTGATGCCCAACACCTTCGATCCGTTGCTGAACAAGAGCGACGTGTGGGTTCCGGCCGCGTTCAGCCAGGCGCAGCTTGCCAATTACGATTCTCATTATCTGAGCGTGATGGGGCGACAGAGGCCCGGGGCTTCACTCGCGCGCGTTCAATCGGAATTGGACGTCATCGCCAAACGACTAGAGCAAGCACACCCGATCGACGATAAGGAGCGCGGGCTTCGCGCCGTCCAGCTTGCTACGGTTCTGCTCGGCGATCAGCAGCCGGCCATGCGCATGATGGTTGCCGCCGTCGGATTGGTCCTGCTGATTGCCTGCGCCAACATCGCCAATCTGCAATTAGCTCGTTCGCGCACGCGACAGAAGGAAATGGCCGTGCGCGCCGCCTTGGGCGCTTCGCCGGCGAGGATCGTGCGCCAGCTGCTGGTTGAAAGCTTGGTGCTCGGAGCCGTGGGCGGCATCGTCGGAATCCTGCTCGCGTTCTGGGGCGTTGCCTGGATCGTCGCGAAGGGACCGGCCGAGGTTCCCCGTCTCCAGCAGTCGGCGGTCGACGGCAGGACGCTCGCCTTCGCCTGCGGCGCAGTTCTTCTTTCCAGCTTTCTGTTCGGGGTTGTGCCGGCGCTGCGCTCGGCTTCGACACGGTTGAGCCAGGCCTTCAAGGAAGGTGCGGGCACGTCGAGCGGGAACCGTGATCGCGTGCGCAGCGTGCTGGTCGTCGGGGAAATCGCGCTGGCGCTCGTATTAATGGCCGGGGCGGGACTGCTCATTCGCAGCGCCCTGCTCGTGTCCCGTGTGAGTCCAGGATTCCAGACGGCCAATCTCGTGGTGGGCCGCGTCGGCCTGCCCGACGCCGCCTACCATGATCCGGGGGTCGCGCGGCAGACTTTCGAACGTATGATCGCTCGAGCCAGCGCTTTGCCCGGCGTCGAGTCTGCCGCCGTTGTATCGCGCGCGCCGCTCGGGCAGGGCTGGAGCACGAACGGCTTGATCCCGGAAGGCAAAGCGATCGACCCGTCGAATATCGTCAACGCCCTACTGCAGATTGTCTCGCCCGGTTACCTGTCGACCGCGCGCCTACCGCTCGAGGCGGGCCGTAACTTTACGGCCCAGGACACGCGCGACAGAGGGCTGGTCACCATCGTGAACCAGACGCTCGCGCGCACCATGTGGCCGGGTCAGAACCCGATCGGTAAACGGTTTGCCTGCTGCGAGCAGGGGCCGCGGGGACGACTCGATCCGGTCTGGCATGAAGTGATCGGGGTGGTCGGAGACGTGCGAGCGCGCGGCCTTGATCAGCAAGTCTTGCCGGAATTTTATCTCCCGATCGCGCAGATGCCCGCTTCGGCCTGGGATTGGCTCGGCCGCACCATGGACCTGGTAGTGCGGACGCGCACGAGGAGCTTTGCTGCCAACGATTTGCGGGTGATGGTCGCGTTGATTGCGCCCGGGGTGCCGATTTACGACCTCTCAACCATGCAGGAAAAAATCGCGAGCAGGCTCGAGGCCTCGCATTTCGATATGTTCCTGCTCGCGACTTTCGCGGCTATCGCGCTCGTGCTTTCCTCGGTGGGAATCTACGGGGTGCTTTCCTATGTGGTCGCGCAGCGCACGCGCGACATCGGCATCCGCATCGCACTTGGCGCAACACAAGCTACGATCCTGCGCGACGTCCTCTGGTATGGGTTTCGCCTGACCGCCGTCGGTCTTGCGCTCGGCCTGTCCGCCGCGCTCCCGGCGACGCGCCTCCTCGCTTCCTTGTTGTTCGGGGTAGGGGCGACGGACGCGACCGCATTCGCCGCGGCCTGCGCGGTTCTCGCGATGGTCGCCCTCGCAGCCAGCTATCTCCCGGCGCGCCGCGCAACCAACGTCGACCCGATCGTCGCGCTCCGCTCCGAGTGAGCAGGTACGAACCCTGACCCCGGCCATTTCCGGGACAGCAGGAATCGACAACCGCTGCCAGGCGTCTCACGGTTCTATCCTTTGCTCAGTCCTCGACAAAGGTAGCCGTACGGACCTGGCTTGCTGGCCCGCCCTGTTCGAGGGCCTGCAGGTCGATGCGATATGTGCCGGGCGGCACGTTGTCGAGCGGGACCTTGAGCGCCACGGGGACAACCGGGCTTCCCTTCTCAATAAATTTTCCCGCGTCAATGGCGCCCGTCGACAGGACCGTCTTTCCTGTCTTTTGGTCGACGACGCGATAGCCCACTTTCATGAGCGGCGGTTTGTCGCTCTGAAGATGCGGGTCATAGATCTGTGCATACAGCACGACCTGATCCGTCTTCTTGAAGCGGTTGTTGCCGGAAGGCACGATCTCGACATCCTTGAAGACAAGAGGGGTGCGATCGGCAAGCAGGTCCGCATCCAGCGCGCCGCCGAGATCGGCGAGCCGCTCGATCTCACTGCTCAGTGCGACGCCGCTCAGGGTCAGGGTCTTGCCATCGTAGGGATCGATGTCGAGCGGTGTCTCATACTTGCCGAAGTTCTGACCACCGCCGGAGAGAACGACGGTCAGCTTGTACTGTCCTGGCGCGACGGTGAATTGATTCTCATAATGCATGGGCGTTTCCGTGAATTTCTTCCACTCGTCTTTTTCCAGATCGAGAGTGACTTCATCGCTAAACCGCGCGCCCGTCGACCCGTCCGGCCGGTAGGCAATGCCCAGGATGTTAAGATCGGCGTGATACTTGCCCTTGACCTTGTCGAAAGTGATCGACGATGAAGGGATGTCCATCACCAGATTGATACGCGCCTCGTTTGGCGCCGTATAGAAGAAGGGCACTTCGAGCGTGCCACCCATGTTGGCACTGGCGGCCGAACTGGTCGCGCGAGCTTCTAGATCCTGCTCGATCGGCTTTCCGGCCAGCAGATCCTTCGGCAGCACATTGCAGTAACCGCTGCGCGAGCGAACGTCCGCGCCGCCGCGGTCGACCTTTACCTTGAGAGTGTGACAACTTCCCACGGGTGAGTCAGGAGGAGCAAAGCCGAGCAGGTAATACTCATCCTGCTCATGCCCGATCTTCTGGAGCCCGCCCAGCAGGTCGTTGGTGTTGAGAATGGGAAAACCGCCCGTGCCGCTGGCGAGCGCGTACATCACCTGTTGGTTGGTCGTAGCCGAGGGCGGAATTGGCGGAACGATGACCCGCGGCTGCGTGTAGCTCGGATTGCCATAGGGGTTTCCCGGCGTGCCGCGAGCCGGACTGCCACCCCCTCCCCCCGAACCATGGCCGCCACCACCACCGCTTGAGCCACCGCCCGTGCCGCCCTTGCCTCCGCCACCGCCCGTACCGCCTCCGCCCGTACCACCGCCGCCGCCCGGATGTCCACCGCCCCCACCTCCTCCGCCCCCTCCTCCTCCGCCACCGCCCGGCTTTTGGAATGGAGCGGCCAGTACGAGCTCGGGCCGCGGTCCGGGCTGGTTCGGGCCAGAGGGAGCCGGGTGATAGGAAGCGAGGAGGAATCGAGCGGGTGGAGCACCCGGATCGTAGAGCAGTCCGGTCGGCGGCGTAGCCACGAGCCCGCGAACGTCGAGCGGATAGACGGCCACATTGGCCTTGTTGCACGCGTCAATGGTTGCGGTCAGCTCGGACTGGCGTTCGGGGGTAAGTTCAAATCCCTCGGTAAAAAGCACGAGGCTCTTTCGTCCCGGTATCGCCGCCAGGCTTTGGGCCATGCCGCGCAGGCTGAGCAGCAGGGTGTAGGCCCCGAACTCCGCTTCAGGATTGCCCAGGTTCGGACCTCCCAGGCTCGGACCTCCGGTGTTTGAGCCGGGACCGAAACTCGGGGGCGGCGCGTTCGGCGCCACGGCGGAAAATTTAATACCGGCGACAGCTTGCTTGAGCTTGTCCACGTCCGACGTGAAATTTTGGATGATATTTAGCGCGCCCCCGAATTCGACGATGGCCATCAGGTGATTGGGACTGGCATTCGTATCGATGAATTGCGCCGCAGCCTTGCGGGCGAACGGCTGATCGCCGAACTCCATGGTCGAATCGTCGAAGAAGAGCACCATGTAGTGCTTCTCCGCGCTGGCTGGCGCATTCAAGCCGCCGCCAAAGGCGAAATTCGATATCTCCCGCTCCTTATTGTCCTCGTAGAGCTTGAAATCTTTGGACGCCAGGTCGTGGATGTAGTCGCCCTTTTTGTCGGTGACAATCACGTCGACGCGGACCACGCGCGCCTCGGAGGCAAGCGGCGGCGCCGTTGTTTGCGCCGGAGTCGCTGCTGGGGCTGGCGCAGGTGCGGTTTGCTGCGCCTGCTGCTGGGCGCGGATCGGCGGGGGCACGATCGCCTGGCGGATAAACCACCCTGCGGCGGCCAGGAGCACGATCAGGACGGTGATGGGAATGATTCGGCGACTCTTCATGGCTCACCTCATGTTCAAGAACCGCGTCCAACGAACTTCCTCGACGAACACTGTGAACATCCAAATTCAATGCGGGATTTCAACCGCTCCATTCTCTGCTGAAAGCTGAGCGGCGTTCGAATCGCGAACGACGGAGCGGACCAGGTAGTCGCCCGGCTTCACGTCGAAACTGGTTTTGAGCGTCACGCCCGTGCGGCTGAGTCGCGCGAGGGTCGTATCGAGCAAGCGCATGTCGACCGTCTTCTGGATTCCCGTGATGATGTTGCCGTCCCGGTCGAACAGAGCGGTCACAATCGTTAAACTCTCCTGGTTGCGTCCCGCCGCCTTTTGGAAGCGCAGATGGGACAGGTCGACGTGCGTCAGGACAGCGAGTTTGGCATCCGCAGAGTTCACCTTGTAATACTGGGTATGGAGTTCGACGGGAAGTCCGCGCTGCACGTCTTGGGAAAACAAGGCCTCCTCAATTTCCTGCTTAATCGCCTCCTCAACCGACACGCTGTGTTTCGGTGCGTAAAATCCGCGGCGGGCCTGGACCGTGACGTGCTCCTTGTTAGGCAGCGTTACTTTCAGCGAGTGGAACCGGCCGTCAAACTTGAAGTTGTGGGGGGTGAAGGCCAGCAGATAGGAGAATTCGGGCGCCGCGCCGATCATGCGCAGTCCGCCCGCGAGATCGTTGTTGTTGTGAAATGCCATCCCTCCGGTGCTGGCGGCGAGAATCATCAGCACGTCGGTCTCCGCGCTTTGCGCCTGGAGGCGATACACCGAGCGTTGACCAGCGGACAAGACGGTGCCGGATTCGGGCTCGCTGATATCGCCGAGATCAGGAACGTACAGTCCGCGCGCGTCGAGGGTGTTGATGAAAACGTTCGAGCGGGCCGCGCGGTCGATGATTTGAGAGAGGTCGTACTCGCGAGTGGGGTAGATAAATCCCGGGGAGAGTAAAACCACGGTTCGCTGGCCCGGCAAAACCGAAATACGGCGAATCACCTCCTCGAGCCGGCGAAAGGCGGATTCCGTTTGCACCTGCCCCGTTTCGTACACCTCGGCGGACGTCGCTACGGCAAGCTGCTGGGCCTGCTGGAGGAGTGCCGGGTTGTTTCCATACGCGCAGGCAAGCGTATCCTGCGTGGCAACCGTCACAGCCGTCGGGTCCATGTTGTTCTGGATCAAATTGGCTTCGTAATAATCGATGGGCGGGCACTGGCCGGCCCCGGTCGAACTTCCCGCGGTGACGGGACGAACCATGAGCCCGAGAAGCGCCGCGTGGAGTTTGTCTCTGTCCGCAGTGAAATCCATCTGCGATTGGCCGGAGATGGTCAAAACCGCAACGCGATCGGTGGGCTGAACGGCAGAATCGACGAACTGCATCGCGGCCTGCCGCGTCCGCATCAGGTCCTGGGGCGTAATGTTGACATCGTCGAACAGCAGGGCCACAAAACGAGACGGTGGAATGAAGTCAGCAGGCTTGGACAGCTCAGCCTCGCCCCCGACCGAGTCGGGCCGCACAAACGTTTCGGACACCGATTCGGGAGTTTCCATTGAAAAATGCGCGATGTCCTGAAGCTTGCCGTCCTCGAAGAGCTGGAAATCTTCCTTGCGCAAGTTGCCGATCGGATGGCCTTTCGAATCGCGGACAATGACGCGAACGGGAACGACGTTGACGTGGGACTCGAGCGGAATCGTCGAATCGCGCGTGTTCATTTCGACACGGTCGGAGGCAGGCGCGGGTTGCACGGGCGAGGTTTGTTCGGGCGGGCTTGCTGGTGGCTGGGCCGGCGCGGAACTTTGACGCGCTCCGGCCGCCGCCCATCCGCAAACCACAACACACGCGGCCCCGACCACCGAACGCACCAACCGGGAGAGGCAAGTCTGCGTTCCCCACGAGCCGTTCATGGGAACTCCGAGTGAAAACTGAGGCCGGGCTTTGGCTACCCGGTGGGCACTTGCTAGGACGCAACGAGAGTCTACGCCCGCTTTATCTGACGGTCAATTGATTCGAACGGCTGCAAACGCCGCCTAGGCGCTAGAGAGAGAGAGCGATGGAAGGTCGGATGGAGGGAAAGCGAGCGAACGGGCAAGTCATTTCAGGTCGAAGCGCGGGAGGAGTTCGCGCGGAACTTGAGCCAGGCAGGGAAGCTTCGCATCCTTGTCGGAAACGAGCGGGGCGCTGGTGCCCCAGGCGATGCCCAGCGAGGGATCGTTCCAGGCGATGCCATGCTCGTCGTCGCGATCGTAAAAATCGCTGCACTTGTACAGGAGCTCGACCGCATCAGAGAGCGCAAGGAATCCGTGCGCGAAACCGACAGGAATATAAATCATGTTGTGCGTGCGCGCGGAGAGCCTTACGCCACTCCAGCGCCCAAAGGTGGGCGAGCCGACCCGGATATCCACGGCCACGTCGAGCGCCTCGCCCGCCACAACGCGGCACAGCTTGGCCTGCGGATGCCGCAGTTGATAGTGCAGGCCGCGAAGCGTGCCTTTCGTTGACCGCGAATGATTGTCCTGGACAAAGCAGCCGTCAATGCCGAGCGAGCGGAATTTCTGCTGGTGATAGGTCTCCATGAAAAAGCCGCGCGCGTCCTCGAGTACGGCCGGCCGGATTTCGTACACACCGGGAACCGACGTTTCAAAACGCTGCATCGAGCACCCGACAAGCAAAGCAAACCGCTCCGGTCCCAAGACTAGGTGCGCAATCTCTGAGCGGCGATTCCATGGAGAGAGGCGTCGCGGTGGACATAATATTTCTCGTAGTAGGATTGATATTCGCCGGCGCGAATCTCGGCGACCCATCCTGAGTTCGCACGATACCAATCGATCGTCCGGCGCAGGCCCTCCTCGAGCCGAATCGACGGCTTCCAGCCGAGCTGCCCCTCGATCTTCGCACAATCCAGCGCATACCGCCGATCGTGGCCGGGCCGGTCCTTGACCTGCCGGAGCAGTGTTTCCGGCTTGCCCAGGGCCCGCAGCAAGCGACGCGCCAGGTCCAAGTTTTCGACGATGTCCAGGCCGCCGATGTTGTAGACCTCACCCACCTGCCCTCGTTCGAGCACGGTGAGAATCCCGCGGCAATTATCCTCGACGTGCAGCCAATCGCGCTGCTGCCGGCCATCGCCGTAAATAGGAAGCGGCTGATCGTTGAGCGCGTTAGTGATCATCAGCGGAAGAAACTTTTCAGGAAATTGATACGGGCCGTAGTTGTTCGAGGAACGCGTGACCAGGGCGGGAAGGTTGTAAGTGCGCACGTAGGAGCGGACCAGAAGGTCCGCCCCCGCCTTGGAAGCCGAATACGGGCTGCTCGGCTCGAGCGGCGAGCTCTCGTTTGCGAACGCGCCCGCAACTAAGTCGCCGTATACCTCGTCGGTCGAAATGTGAACGAACCGGCTTACCTTGAGCTTCCGGGCGACTTCGAGCAGTACGAACGTGCCCTTCACGTTTGTCTCGATCGAAGCCGCCGGCTCGTAGATGCTGCGGTCGACGTGCGATTCGGCGGCGAAATGCACGATCGCGTCGCACCCGCCAAGGGCCTGCTCGACGGCGGCCGCGTCGCAAATGTCGCCGCGAACAAAGGTGTAGCGCGGCCCCTGTCCCACTCCGTAGCGAGCGGCCACGGAGGCAAGATTGGCGAGGTTCCCCGCGTAGGTCAGCTTGTCGTAGTTGACGACCGAATACGCGCTCCGGTCGGACAGCACCTGAAGAATGAAGTTCGAGCCGATGAAACCCGCGCCGCCGGTGACGAAAATCCTCATGAGGCCGCTTCTGGATGCGAGCGAAGGGCCTCTCGAGCGGGCCGCTTCCCCCCGGTCGGCGCGGAAACACGCGGCGGGATGGTTTTCCCCAGCTTGTTGGCCCCCGTTTCGGCTACCAGCGTGTTGGCGCGCAAGAGAGACTCAAACGTGCCTGCGTCGGTCCACCAGCCGTCCAAGATCTCGTAGGTCAGCGTCCCCTCTTCGATGTAGAAATTATTCACATCCGTGATTTCCAGCTCGCCGCGGCCGGAGGGCTTCAGCCGTCGGATTTTCTCGAACACCGTCGAATCGTAGAGGTAGATTCCAACCACCGCATAATTCGATTTCGGTGCGCGGGGCTTTTCTTCGATTCCCACCACCCGATCGTCGCGTATTTCGGCGACCCCGAAGCGCTGCGCATCAGTGACTTCTTTCAGCAGAATCTTTGCGCCATTCTTCTGACGCTCGAAGCTTTCGACGGCGCCGCAAATGTTACCCTCGATGATGTTGTCGCCCAAAATGACGCAAGTTCTCTGGCCGCCCGCAAAATATTCGGCCAGCCCGAGCGCCTCGGCGATGCCCCCTTCCCCCTCCTGGTAGGTGTAGTTCAAATGCTTGAGGCCGAAATCGCGCCCGTTGCCAAGCAAGCGCAGGAAATCCCCGGCATTCTTGCCTCCCGTAACCAGCAGGATCTCCTCGATCCCGGCGTTCACCAGGCTCTGGATCGGGTAATACACCATCGGCTTGTCATACACGGGCAGGAGGTGCTTGTTCGTGACGCGCGTCAGCGGATTCAGCCGGCTCCCCGTCCCTCCCGCGAGCACAACCCCTTTCATAATGCGCACAGGCTCCCGGACCAATTTGCGGCGAAACGTCTTCGAGGCCGCCCCGTTCGGATTATTGCCTAGCGATACGCGGGCGTGCAAGGGTGACCGATTGAACAGGCACAGAATTCGCTACTCGTCGCGGCTCTTGAGTTGTGGTCATGAGTCGAACCATGCACTGTCCTCAAACTGTACATTCAGCCAGTAGTAGTCATCTCCAGCTGCAGCTATGCTTTCTCCTGAGTATGGCGGCATTGGCCGGGGCGCGGTCCGTACCAATATTCTTGCGACTTCATAAGCCATCCGTCCGATTGCATGGGACGGCCCCTGTCTTCGAGCGCCATCATCTGAAAATCAAACGAGGGAACCGATGCGCAAGTGGCCCAGCGATTCTGCGTTTTCGCAGCTGTTCCCGCAACCAGAAACAACAGGTCTTTCGTCCGCTCCGGGTGGGACCTGGAACCCGTTGCTCCGAATCGACTACGCGATAAAGCTTCTACTCTCCGTCTTCTCGATGATGCTCTGCCTCTGTGCCCCCGCACGAGCCAATAATGTCTATATCGCTCAGTCGGCGCAGGGCGAAGCGACCGGAGCAGATTGCGCGGACGCCCTCGTTTATACCTATTTCAACAATCCCTCGAATTGGACTTCGGGAACGCCGAGCGGAACAAAAATCGGTCCGGGGACAACTGTGTACATTTGCGGCACGATCACCGGCAGCGCGGGCGCCCAGCTTCTGACCTTCAACGGCAGCGGTACTTCCGACAATCCAATCACGCTTGAATTTCAGAGCGGAGCAAGTCTGGAAGCGCCCTATTTCGCGGCGCAGGGCGCAATTTACATGTCAGGTCTGTCAAACCTTGTCGTCAATGGAGGAACGAACGGCCTCATTGAAGCCACGTTGGCCGGATCGAAGGGGGCATCGTGCCCCGGCGGTTCTTGTCAATACCAAGGGGGTACGGTGAACGGCGGGAAGGCCATTCTTGCCGGCTCCTGTACGAACTGCACGGTCGAGAACTTGACGATTGCCGATATGTATGTGCACACCCAATGCGAAGCGTCGAGCGGATGCGATACTTCGCTCCCCGATTTCAATGACGCAGCGGCTGTCTATTTTTCAGGTTCTGGATTCACGATCACGAATAACACCTGTCACGACGCCGGGGTCTGCTGGTACAACTATGCCGAACCATCCGGCGACAGCGGTTACACGATTTCCGACAACGATATGTACAACATGGACCACGGATACTTCGGCGGCCCGTGCGGGACAGGCTGCACGCTGGGCACCATCTCGATCCATGACAACCACATTCATGATTCAGCGGCCTGGGACACGGGCTCCGCAGACGCCTACCACCACGATGGCATTCACTTTTGGGACGGTCATGTAGGAACGACGACCGAAATCGACATCTATAATAACCTTTTCGACGGCGTCGAGGGTGAGTGTTGCATCACGGCCTGGCTTTACATGCAGGGTTCGGCTGCGACGAACAACATCTACAACAACGTCTTCATGCAGACGATCCCTGTCCCGAACGGTTCGATCAACCTAAGCTCGGAAACGACGGGAGCCACATTCAACCTGTACAACAACACGCTGGTCAGTTCCGAGGGCGGCGGTGGAAATGGTCCGGGGATCACCTACACTTACGAAAATGGCGAGCAGTCAACTGTCGTCATTGAGAACAATGTCTTCGCCGGGTTCAACACCTTCATCGCGCTGCCCTCGACAGATGTGACAACACTCAACGCTGACTACAACGCCTACGGCAGTGAGTCCGGCGGGGGTAATCAGTATTGGAACTGGCAGAGCTTCAGCACGAGAACGTTCTCAAGTTGGCAGTCGGAGTGTAGCTGCGACACGCATTCAATCCTCGGCGCGGGTGGCGTTTCCGGTTCGCTCTCGATCGAACTGAGCGATCGAGTGACCGCGCCTTATCTTGGCCAGCCGTTGGCAAATTCGCCGGTTATCAATGCTGGGACGGACTTAGCGAATCTTGGAATCGCGGCTCTGGACTCCTCGACTTCCCTGGGGAACAACCTAACGCCGATCGGACGGGGCGCTTCCTGGTACATCGGCGCGTTCCAGGCCAGCAGCAACGTGACTCCCCCGGCCGCACCCTCTGGACTTAAGGCGACGGTTGAGTAAGACCCCTACGCTGAGTGGCGCAGATGCCTTCTCTCGTCGAGGCACTCGGCGAAACATCATCAAAGCTCCGGGCAGGCGTTTGCCGGGGAGTGCTCAGTCGGATTTTGGAGATTCGGCCAGAATCTTTCGGATTTCGCCCGCCTCGCTATAGTCGGGTCTTACTTGCAGCGTGTACTCGAGTTCTTTCCTGGCCATCGCGTACTTGCTCTCTTTCTCATACGCAAGGCCGAGGTGGTAGTGGTAGGTCGGATTCTTAGGGTCTCCTTTCAGCGCTTCCTGAAACAGGTCCGCTGCGGCGCTGTACACCCCCTGATGATAGTAAGCCCAGCCCAGGGTGTCGGCCGAGTTGGGCAGGTCCGGCAAACCGCGTCGACCGGTCTGAGCGAGCGTAAAAGCCACGTTGATGTTTCCACCATGCTCGAGCATCAAGTAGGCGAGATTGTTCGCTGCGGTAGGGTAGTCGGGCACAATGTCGAGGGCCTTCTGGTATGAGTCCTCGGCCGATTGCCAGTTGCCCTTGACTTCGTAAAGCCGACCGAGCGCCACGTAGAGGCGCACATCTCTGGGATTCGTCTGTACGGCGCGCTCGTAACCGCTGATCGCCTGGTCGACCGAACCGCGCGCAATCTGGAGGTTGGCCAAGAGAAGAAAGGCCTGCACATTGTTGTTATCGAGCTCGGTCGCCTTCTCGAAAGCGGCCTCTGCGGCGGCAGCGTTTTGATTCTTAAGTTCAACTTCACCGAGGAGCACGTAAAACCGGCTGCTCTGGGGAACACGGGCAATCTGGTCTTTGACCAGGGTGAGCGCTTTGGCCGGTTGCTGGCGAACCAAATCAACATTCACGAGCCCTGCCAGCGCCTCCGCAGACGATTCATCGCGAGCCAGTGCTTGCGCGTAGTACTTTTGAGCGTCGTCAACGCGCTTCTCTCCAAAAAGTAGATCGCCCAAGCGCGCGTAGCCGGCGGGATTCTGAGGGGCCACTTCAATGGCCTTCTTCAAATCGGCTTCCGCGCCCGCCGGCTTTTGGTCGGCCTCAAGAGCGCGCGCATCAAAGATGTATCCCTCCGGCGAATTCGGCGCGAACTGGACGATCGCGGCGGCAGTTTGCTTGAGAGCCGCAAAATCTCCCTTGCGAATCTCGAGAGCAGCCAATGCGCGCTGCGCATCGATCATGTTGGGGCGCAGTCGAATGGCCTCGCGCAGCTGCGTCTCCGCCTGCGCATAGTCCGACGTCGCCAGATGAGCGACGGCCAGGTAATAACGCGCCGGCGCATTCCCGGGATTGTTCTGCACAACAGGTTCGAGGATGTGGATAGCGTCCTGCGGCCTGTTCTGAACTTCGAGGATCTGGGCCCGGTGAGTGAGTGCGACGGGATCGGACGGAGCATTCTTCAGGATCGCATCGATCAGCCGGCTTGCTTCGTCAAACTTCTTGTGGGTGATCAGTAACTCGGTGTACGTGTTGGCCACCTCCCCGTCCTTGGGATGCTGCGCGGAGAGAGAAGCGAATTCGGCCAAGGCCTTATCCAGCTGGCCTTCCACCAGATAGAAATCACCGAGCATGCGATAGGCCCTCGGATCATTGCTCAGGGCCTCCTTGGCCTGCCGCAGAACCGCCTCCGCCTGGCTCCTTTGTCCCTGAACTAAATACAGCTGCGCCAACTCTGCCCGCGTCATCGGGTTTTGTGGATCGAGCGCGATGGCCGATTGAAATTCCTGTTCGGAGTCTTGCCAGCGCTTTTCACGTTCGAAAAACTGGGCCAGCGCCACCGTGGGGGCAACATTCTTCGGGTCGAGCTCAACAGATTTCTTGAAGTTTGCCTCGGCGCTCTCGAGATCGCCAGCACGCTCCTCGATCACTCCCAGATTGACATAGGAGGCTGGACGGCCGGTGTCCATTTCGACCGCGTCTTTGGCTTCCGCAAGGGACTGGGCGGACAGCCCGTCGAGCGCGTCGACGTTCGAGAGGATCACTTCTGCTTCGGCGTTGTGGGGATCCCCTTTCAGGATCGTTTGCGCCCGGTCGCGCGCTTCCGGCAGCTTGTGAGCGGCGAGCAGAATATTGGCGATATCCATCTGCGCACGCCAGTTGTTCGGCGCAAACTCGGCCGCGCGGTTGAGCTCCTGATAGGCGTGCATCACGTCATTCTGCTTGAGGAAACACTGCGCGAGCTCGTAATGCGCATCGGCGAATTTTGGATCGATCTGCACGGCATTTTGAAACTCGATCGCCGCTTCGCGCACCTTGTTCTTCTTAAGGTAGGACATACCTCGATCGAAATACTTCCGCTTGGCCACCTCGGGATTGCGGGCGCAACCCGTGGCGAGCAGCGTCAACGCGATCAGACCGCATAGTGGCCGAGTTCTCAGATTCGACATCGGACGGCGCTCCCTTCGACTCCTAGCCCACTACAGTGCAATCCAGTATCCTGTCACTCTCGGAACCGCACGTCGTCGCCCCGCCAACTAACTTACAGAAGGGCCGACACTTACGGTTTGCCCGATGCGGAAACAGGCCCATCGCAGGTGAGCAAGAGATCGGATCTCGTGGAACGATCCAGCCCACGGAAGTGGAAAAGCAATTCCGCAATGTAGAGCGGACTTACCACATCAACCTCGGAACCCGGGTAGTCATCGGGAAGATACAGAATGTGACCAGGACAAACCTCTTTGCCTCAATTACTTGCCGGTCGACGGAATCGCCACGGCCGTGACTTAGAGAAACAACCGCGGCGACTAAGTAGCTGCTGGTAAGCCACTTAGCAAATTGAGCCGGTTCGTCGACGGGGCTCCCTCTCCCTGGCAAGTGCCTTGCACGAAGATTCGGCGCCGCCTGAATCCAGCAGTCTCGGATGCCAGCGCCATGAAAATGAAAACCCTAGCCGAATTTCCGTCAACTGCGGACCGCGCTACTCACGGGTTGCCTTTCGTGCACGCCGGTGGCGTCGTCATGGCTCGTCTCGAGGTCGCGGCGGGTGAAATCGCTTCGACGAGAATTCCGATACTTCTGGCCGGGGAAGTCGGAACCGGCAAGGAGATGTTCGCTCGGCGGATTCACGAGCTTTCCGGGGTAGAGTTCGGCTCTTTCGTGCGGATTATTTGCGCGGCCATCACCGAAGATCGACTCGTTCAAGAAATTGCGTTCAAACCGAGAGCCGAAGAGGCCCCGGCGGGCGCTGGGACCATCCTGCTCGACGAAATCGGGGACCTGGACGTCGGGTGTCAACGGGAGTTGCTCGGCCTTTTGCCGACCGAGGCGACCACCGACGGGCGACTCGCCGCGCGCATCATCTCGACAACCACGCGGAATCTTGAAGACGAAGTCCGGGCCGGACGGTTCCGGAGCGACCTGTATTACCGGCTGAACGGAGTTTGTCTGCGCCTGCCTGCACTGCGAGAGCGACGAGACGATATTCCGGTGCTCACCGAGCATTTCTTGACCAAGCATGCCGCGGACTTGCATAAGCCGCGGCCGATGCTGAGCCAAAAATGCCTCGAAGCGCTGCTCAGCTATGCATGGCCCGGAAACGTCCGCGAGCTCGAGAACATGGTGAAAAAGATCGTCGCCATGAACGACGAGTCGCTGGCAATTTCGGACTTAGCCGCGTCACCACATCCGGCCGGTGCCGTCGCTCCCTTGCCCGCGCGCTGTTCCCTTAAGGCAGCAGCGCGCGCGGCGTCGCGCAAGGCGGAGCGTCAGATGATCCTCGAAGCGCTTGCCCGCACGCGATGGAACCGCAAGCGGGCTGCACAGGAGCTGCAGATCAGCTATAAGTCGTTACTTTGTAAGCTCAAACAGATCGGGCCCTCAGAGGCCGAAGAAACTGAATGGGGGGAGATTGATGCTTAGACTTGCCGTGGCATTTTTAATCGCGACGCTGTGGGCAGCGGTTCCCGCCCGTGCCCAAACGAATGGGTCGGAGAAGACCACCGCTACCGTTCAGCCGGATCGTCCGGAGCCAACCCACAAGGCAGCTACGGACAATCCGAACTACATCATTGGTCCGCAGGACGTGCTGGACGTCGACGTCTGGAAAGAACCGGAATTGACTCGCAGTATTCCGGTGCGGCCGGATGGCAAGATTTCGCTTCCGCTGCTCAATGACGTTCAAGCAGCAGGGTTGACGCCGACCAAGCTGGCCGACGAGATCACTTCGGGGCTCAAGAAGTATGTCACCGACCCGCAGGTTACCGTGATCGTCTCGGCCATCAACAGTCAGCGCGTCTATATCCTGGGAGAAGTGACTCGCGCGGGGGCCTATCCGCTGCTCCCGGATATGACTGTCCTGCAAGCGCTCTCAAGTGCTGGCGGGTTCACTCAGTTCGCGAACGAAAAGAAGATTTATGTCCTGCGGAACGAGAACGGAAAGCAGGAGAAGTTTCCATTCAATTACAAAGCGGTCGTGAGCGGTCGCGATCCCGATGAAAACATCGCTCTCCAAGCGGGCGATACGGTCGTGGTGCCTTAGGACAACATCATGGAAAAGCCCTTGCGCCAATTCTGCTTGCTTCTTACTGCCGCACTGGTCCTGGCCCCGGTCGTCTGGCCCCGACAATCGCAGGATCAGCAGCAACAACAGCAACAACAACAACAGCAGGGACAGGCGCAGCAGCCGACGGAACAAGCTCAGCAGCCGATCCCGGCCTATCATCCCCCGCTCTCCGGGCTGGGAAGCGATGATGATCAGGACCAGAACGCGAACTCCCCGACGGAGACCCCGGATACCCACCCGCTGGCGGGCGTCCAGCAGCTAGGCGTAGGCGGGGAAGGCATTGAGCGCAGCTATTGGGAGCCAAGTGCCAGCGTCTATTCGGTAGCAAACTCGGCATTCGGGCCGGGAAGAGGATGGGCTCAATGGGCCACTTTGCTCGGCAGTATCGAGGCCCATCGTGACTCGGCGCGTAACGAATTGATCCTCGACTACACCGGTGGCGGGATGGTCTCCTCCAGTTCGGCTGTGGGCGACTTTGTGCTTCAGCAGGTTGAGCTCGGCGATACGATAACTCTGCGGCGGTCCACAATTTCGCTGCTGAACTACACATCGTATATGCCGCTGGCGAGTTTTGGATTTGCCGGCTTAGGCGGAATGTCCCTGCCGGGCACAGGAACCCTCGGACTGGAGACCGCGCTCCTGCCGAGTCAATCCATTTTATCCAACTTCGGCCAGCACATCGCGAACAGCGATATCGTGCAGATCAACACGAACATTACGGGAAGATCTTCGCTGACCATGATCGGCGGCTATTCGCTCCTGCATTTCTTTGAGGGGTCGCTCCTTGACTCGAACGAACCGACGGCGCAAATCGGATACAACTACCAGCTGACCCGGCGGGATACCGTTGCCCTGCTGTATAACTTCGCGGATTACCAGTACACGGGGTTGCACCAGTCGATCACGACGAACCGGGCGGACCTGTCCTATGGTCGACGTGTGACGGGGCGAATGGCCTTTCAGATTGCCGCCGGACCGGAGGCGGTCACTTTTAACCTGCCGAATTCCACCATCTCGACAGCGACCGGGTCGGAAACCGTCACTCGCCCCTCTGGGGCCCAGTTGTACTGGGACCTTAACGCTTCTCTGCAATATGCATTGAGCCGCACAACGTTCGGATTGAACTACACGCACGGCGTCAACGGCGGCTCTGGCGTGCTCGAAGGCGCGGAGGGCAGCACAGTCGTTGGCACAGTCACTCACGACCTCTCCCGGCAGCTCCAAGTCGGCGCGACGGGGGGATATGCCCGGAACAAAGAGGTCCTGGGCCAGCCGTACACGTACGATTTCTGGTACGGAACGGGACACCTTTCCCGACAGCTCGGGCGCACAGTGAGCTTGACCCTCAGTTATGAATACCAGAGGCAAAGCTCGACCGCCTCATTCTGTATCGCAAACTCATGCGGAAAATTCGACTCGAGCACAATTTCTGCCGGAGTCAGTTGGCACGACCATCCGATCGCATTCTAATTCCGGACGGGAGCTGACCTAGAAAGGAAACGAGAGCGATGATTCGGCGCGAGCTAACTCCAGGGGACTATATCGAGATTCTGCGGCGGCGGTGGGTGCCTGCCGTCATGCTGACACTTCTGGGCGGCCCGCTCGCCTATGGAGTAGCGCGGCTTCTGCCCGCTCGCTATACCTCCCAGACCACTGTGCTGGTCCAGCAACCGATGGTTCCGAAAGAATTGATTCGGCCCGTGGTGACCGACGATATCAGCCACCAACTGGCCAGCATGCAGGAACAGATTCTCAGCCGCACGCGTCTTGAGCCGGTCATTCGGCAGTATGGCCTCTATGCGGCGGATGCGAATCGATTGCCCATGGAAGATTTGGTCGCCAGGCTGCAGAAAGCGATCGAGGTTTTGCCGGTGCGGCCGATGGAGGAGACTTCCGACTCGCTGCCCGGATTCAACGTCAAGGTAACGCTCGACAATCCCCACTCCGCACAGGCAGTCTGCACGGCGGTAACCTCGATGTTTATCGAGGAGCAGGCGCGGCAGCGGCAACAGCACTCGCAAGACACAACCGAATTCCTGGTCCAACAGCTCGCCGACGCCAAGGCCAAACTGGACGCGCAGGATGCCAAGCTGGCCGCCTTTCAAAGCCGGCATCTTGGCTCTCTCCCCGACGATGACAAGACCAATCTGAACATTCTGACCGGCCTCACCTCACAGCTCGATGCCGCCACCCAGGCGCTCAGCCGCGCGCAGCAGGACAGGAGCTTCCTTGAGGCGAGTTTGAACCAGGCGATTAATGCCTGGCAGGCCTCCCAGAGCGGGCATAACCCGGAGACCCTCGACCAGCAGCTGGCCGCATTGCAAACGAAATTGACCGACCTCGAGAGCCGCTACACGGACAGCTATCCGGACGTGATTAGCACAAAGCAAGACATCGACGCGCTCAAGAAGAAGATCGCCGAACAGGGAGGCAGCGGAGAGGACGCGACGGCCGCCAGTCAGACCCGGCCCACGCTCGAACCGCAGAACATCCAGCAACTTCGGGCCGAGCTTCACAACACCGAGGGGATCATTGCGGAAAAAACCACCGATCAGGAGGATCTGAAGAAGCAGATAAAGCTCTATGAGGAGCGCGTGCAAGCAACTCCCGCCGTCGAGGAGGAATACAAGGAGCTGACGCGCGGCTATCAGACTGCGCTAGACACCTACAACCAGCTCGAGAAGAACCGGGACGAGGCACAGATGGCGACCAACCTCGAACGGCGCCAGGAAGGCGAAACGTTTAGCATTCTCGACCCTGCGAACTTCCCCGACGAGCCGAGCTTCCCGAACCGCCTGCTCTTCACGCTGGGCGGTTTTGGCGGCGGGCTCGGGCTTGGGCTGGGACTAGCGATCTACCTCGACATGCGAGACACATCGATCCGAACCGAACAAGACGTCGAATTTGCCTTGCATCTCGCGGTCATTGCTGCGGTTCCTGCAATTCGGCCGCTTGCCAAGGCCGAGCCCAGCAAGTTTGAAGGGCCTTTTGAGTCCGCGGCGAAAATAGGCGCGCGGGCCGGTGCGTGAGAAACCGTGTACCAAAGATTCTTTGGGCTTCGCGAAAGCCCCTTTAACGTCAACCCAGACCCGCGCTTTCTGCTGATGACGAACCAGGCCAGAGAGGCGCTGGCAGCCCTGACCTACGGCATTCAGAATCGCAAGGGCTTCATATTGCTGACCGGAGAGGTGGGAACCGGAAAAACGACCCTGCTCAACGGCCTACTTGACTGGTTACGGCGTCAAAATGGATCGACTGCATTCATTTTCAATTCCAAGTTGACCGAGAATCAGCTGCTCGATTATGTGCTGGCAGACTTTGGGATTCCCTGCAAATCGCGAGAAAAAAGCCATGTCTTGCTGCGACTCAACCAATGGCTCCTTGAGCGATACCGCGCCGGCGAACCGGCGGTGTTGATCGTCGATGAAGCGCAGAACCTGTCGACGGATGTGCTCGAAGAGATTCGGCTGTTGACCAACCTCGAGACGGCCACGGAAAAGCTGCTCCAGATCGTGCTCGCCGGCCAGCCGGAACTCGAGCAGAAGCTCAAGTCGCCGAACCTGCGGCAACTGCGTCAGAGAATTACGCTCCGCTGCCACACGGCTCCCCTGACCGTGAGCGAGACCTACAGCTATATTGCCGAGAGGCTGCGCACGGCGGGCGCGAACCGGGAACCTATCTTTTCAAAGGAAGCCATCGAAACGATCCATCTCTATTCGCAGGGTATCCCCCGGATTGTGAATCTGCTTTGCGAGCATTCTCTGGTCAACGCTTACGTTGAGCACGTCCGCCCGGTGCCCGCGCATCTGGTCGAGGAGGTGGCTCGCGAGTTCCAGCTCGACGAGATTACTTCCCCGTCGGTTTCATCCGATACGCCGCTCTCGGCACCCGGGAACCCCAAGGCGGAGGCCTATCTCTTTCTCCAGAACTTAAACGACCTGCTTGGCCAATTGCGCCAAGCCGCTGCTCCGCCATATGAGGCAGGCGAAAGGAAATCATGAGTCGCATCCACGAAGCTCTGAAAAAGGCTGAACAGGAAAGGGCACTGCAACAACCCGGCGAGACCGTCCATCCGGCCACGGTTCGGGCCTCGCTCAGTGCGAGTGCGCTGGCAGCCGTCGATGTTCTCGCCGATACGGGTGTACCGCAGCCGGCTGCTCCTCATGCGAGCCAATTCCTTCGCTTCGACGATTTGGTTGGGCATTGCAACAAGGCTCAGTGGCAACTCGACCCCAACCAAAACGTGTTCCTCGACTCGGCGCCGGCCAGTTTGGGGGCGGAACAATTTCGCACCCTGCGCTCGCGCCTCTACCAACTGCGCGCCAGCCAAACCCTGCGCACCGTGCTGGTCACGAGCTCCATTTCCGGGGAAGGTAAGTCCTTCGTGGCTAACAATTTGGCGCACGCAATCGTGCGTCAACCCGACCGACGCGCCCTGCTCATTGATGCCGACCTTCGCAGGCCGCGCCTGCACTTCATCTTCGGCGCTTCCTCGGCACCTGGATTGACAGAATACTTGCGCGAGGAAGCCGATGAGTACTCGATCATTCAATCTGGGCAACAAGCAAATCTTTGCTTCATTCCCGGTGGCAACGAGGTCACCAACCCGAGCGAGCTTCTTTCCAATAATCGGCTGAAGGCCCTGCTCGATCGCGTGAGTCCCATGTTCGACTGGGTGATACTCGATTCTCCGCCGTGCGTCCCTGTTGCCGACGCGAGTGTTCTAGCCGATATCTGCGACGGTGTGCTCCTCGTCGTGCGCTCCGGCGCGACGCCGGCGCAACTTGCCCAGAAGGGCGTTCAACAACTGCGGGGCAAAAACATCCTGGGAGTCGTCCTGAATGCCATCGATAAGGTCCACATGTACGACTCCTACTACTACTACGAGCCGTACATCTACAGCGGAGACGTCGACGGCTCAAAGCGTGCTTAATCTTGCCTTGCCGGTCGATTCGACAGAGGGGCCCATTCGGTCGCCCGAGCCTCTCCTTGCACGGAAAGCTCGCACTTCATCTTCTAGAGCCTCTCTCTAAAAGCTTGCTTTTCCCTACAGTAAGAGGCCTAGTTCTAGTACGGCCGTACTGTGGCTAAACCGAGGGTTTTCTAGTACATACGCAGAAGTCTGCAGGAAAATAATTGTCACTCTGGGACAATCAAAGTGCATCGAGAGCAAGCCTCCCGCCTGCTAGCTGCTCCCCTCGCCACGTAGAAGCGTCGCCGAATCAGCTACTTAACGCATCCATAACCGAACCTGTGGTCCTGGCACTCCTCTTGCACCGAGAGTGCCCGATCTCGTGAGTTCCTCCTGGGACTCTTACGGCGGTAGCGCGCCAGGGAAAGGTGGGGATGGGTATCGTCGATGATCTGAATCGGGTCGCTCCAGAGGGACCAGCCGGTACCCGGTTGCCCTGGTTCGCGGTTCAGGTTCGGACACGACACGAATTCGGCGTGGCGGACTACCTGGGCGGCAAGGGCTACGAACAGTTCCTTCCCTCCTACACATGCCGTCGACGCTGGTCGGACCGAATCAAAGAAGTCCGATCGCCGCTTTTCCCAGGGTATCTGTTTTGCCGTTTCGATGTGCAGGACCGTCTTCCCATTCTGAAGACTCCCGGCGTGTTGCAGATCGTCGGTACGGGTCGGTCTCCGATCCCGGTTGACGAAACAGAGGTTAGTGCGCTGCAGACCCTCGTGGGGTCAGGTCTGCCGAACCAGCCCTGGCCGTTCCTTCAAGCCGGCGACACGGTTCGCATTCAGGCCGGTCCGCTCCGGGGGGTCGAGGGTTTGCTCGTGGCATTCAAGGGGAATTACCGTCTGGTGATCTCCGTGTCGCTGCTGCAGCGCTCAGTGGCGGTTGAGATTGACTCGGCGTTCGTGACGCTGCTCAAACCCGGCCTTCAGCGCGACCGCGCCCGAGGTTTGTGTGTACGCCCGATGCAAATCCCGACCTAATGAAAATTATTCAAAGACGATTCCGAACAGGGGCATGGCTGTGAGTCAAGTTAGCGCAATGAAATCAGTTGTAGCAGGTGCAAGGAAGAACCTGGGCTTTACTCGCCTGGCCGGTCAGCAGGAGGCTGAGCTCGTTCCGCAGGATGAATTTCGCCGCCTCCTGTCTCGCGAGCGAAAGCGCTCGGAGCGGTCGGGGAAACACCTCCTGCTCATGCTTGTGGACGGCAAGGCCATCGGCGCAAACAGCGAGCGGATCGATTTTCAGCGAATCGCGCAGGCACTCCTGCCCACGATTCGCGATACCGACGTCACCGGATGGTTCGAGGCGGACGCAATCATCGGTGTAATCTTCACAGAGCTCGGCAAGACGGATATCAATCTGGCCGTAAAGGCGATCGAAAACAAGGTCATGACGGAACTTCAGGCGGCGCTAAAGCCGGCTCTGCTGAACCGCCTATTCGTCTCCTTCTTTGCCTACCCGGATCAGTGGGGCGGAAAGAAATCGGCCCGGCCGCTCGATCCGGCGCTGTATCCCGACCTGCTCGAAGTCGAACGAAAAAAGCGTGTTTCGCTTCTCATCAAACGTTCGATGGACGTCGTCGGCAGCGCCCTGGCCCTGCTCGCGTTTTCGCCCGCCTTCCTGATCCTGCCCATCATCATTAAACTGACTTCCAAAGGGCCGGTTTTCTTCCGGCAACAGCGCATCGGACAATACGGCGTGCCATTTGTATTCCTGAAATTCCGATCCATGTTCGTTTCAACCGACGCGAAGATTCACGAGGAGTATGTGAAGAGGTTCATCGCCGGCAAGGTCAATTCGGTGCGGCGCGACGGCAACCAAAAGTTCGTTTTTAAGATCACGAACGATCCCCGGGTCACCTGGATCGGCCGCTTCATGCGCCGTACCAGCCTCGACGAGATTCCCCAGTTCTGGAACGTGCTGAAGGGCCAGATGTCGCTGGTTGGGCCGCGGCCGCCCATTTCCTACGAACTCGAAGCCTACGATGTCTGGCATCGGCGACGATTGCTCGAGGCCAAGCCCGGCATCACCGGACTCTGGCAAGTCGATGGCCGCAGCAAAACCACATTCGACGAGATGGTTCGTCTCGACCTACAGTATTCGAGGACCTGGTCCCCTCTACTCGATCTCAAAATTCTGCTTCGGACGCCTCGTGCAGTCGTTTCTGGCGATGGCGCGTACTGATTCTTCCGCTCAACGTTGAAGTTCTGAAGTCAGCGTCGTCCGTGCTGCCCGTGCGAACTCCTCCCTACTCCAGGTGAACCGAATGGCTACCATCCCGAAAATCGAATCCGGTCCGAGTCCACGCGAGGGGCGTCCAAACGATTTGATCCGCATCGGCGTAATCGGCTATGGCTATTGGGGACCGAACATCGTGCGGAATTTTAGCACCCTCGATCAATCCCGGGTCGTCGCCGTGTGCGACAAGAGCACGAAATCGCTGCGCCGGGCACAGCAGGCCTATCCACACCTTCAACTGAGTACCGACTGCCAGGAAATTCTGAGGGCGACCGATATCGATGTCATCGCCGTGGTCACCCCGGTCTGGACGCACTATGAACTGGCCAAGGCTGCTCTTGAAAACGGAAAGCACGTCTTTGTCGAAAAACCCTTTACGTGCACGACCGCGCAGGGAGAAGAGCTGGTTGAGTTGGCCGAGCGCAAGAAGCTAAAAATCATGGTGGATCATACCTTCCTCTTCACCGGCGCCGTCCAGCGAATCCGCCAGCTGATTGACGACGGAACGCTTGGCGAGCTCTACTACTACGACTCGACGCGAGTCAATCTGGGGCTGTTCCAACATGACGTAAACGTGATTTGGGACCTCGCGCCCCATGACCTCTCGATCATGGATTACCTGATCAAGCAGAGGCCGGAGGCGGTCGTGGCCACCGGCGAAAAGCATCTCAACGGGGTTGCCGATATCGCTTTCCTCACCATCTACTACCCGAACAACATGATCGGCCACATCAACGTCAACTGGCTCTCCCCGGTCAAGGTGCGCACGACTCTGATCGGCGGTGTAAAGAAAATGCTGGTGTGGAACGATCTGGAGGCGGACGAAAAGATTAAGGTGTATGACAAGGGCGTCGAGGTAGGGGGTGGCGAGGCGGTGTATGAGACGCTGGTCAGTTATCGCACCGGAGATATGTGGGCGCCAAAGGTCGAGCAGGTTGAGGCGCTTCACATGGAAGCCAGCTACTTCGTCGAATGCATCCTCACGAACAAAACGCCGTTCAACGACGGAAATGCCGGATTGCATGTCGTACGCATGCTCGAAGCGGCCGATCAGTCTCTGCGGGACAAAGGGAAAATCGTCGAGCTGTAGCCCGAGGCTATGGAAGCCGAGCCGAAGCTTTCGATTGTCATCCTGTGCTGGAATGATCTTCGCGTGATCCGCGAGTGCTTGCGGTCGATCCACGAAGGCACGCGGGAGACTCCCTTCGAAGTGATTGTGTCAGATAATGGCTCGACCGACGGCTCGATCGAATTCATTCAAGACCGTCATCCGAGCGTTCGGGTTAGGGAAAATCGCGAAAATCTCGGTTTTGCCAGAGGCAACAATGTCGGCATTCGTGCAAGCCGGGGCGATTACGTTCTGATCCTGAACCCGGACACCATCATTCATGACGGGGCGCTAGATCGGCTGGTTGCCTTCGCGGACCGCCATCCCGAGGCCGGCGGCTTCGGCTGTCGCGTGCTGAATCCGGACGGCTCGTATCAAGTTTCGGCGCGGCTTTTCCCAACCGTGCGGCGATACTGGGTCAACGCGCTCTACCTAAAAGGGCTCGCTCGTTTCAGCAGCTGGTTTGCCTTCGAGGCGTACCCGGGCTGGGCAGGGGAGACCGAGAGGGCGGTCGATTGGCAGTCCGGTTGTTGCGTGATGTTTCGGCGGAAGGTGCTCGAGGCCGTGCGCGGCTTCGACGAACAGTTCTTTTACCATTTCGAGGAAGTGGACTTGTGCCGGCGCGTCTGGAACGCCGGATCTCCCATTCTCTTCACTCCCTCCGCGTCGATTACCCATCTCGGCGGCCAATCGGTCAGCCGTTTCCCGATCCGATTCGAACTCGAGAAGCAGCGCAGCCGGTATCGATATTTCTACAAGCACTTCGGCCCACGGGCCGCCGCGCAGTGCCGGCATTTATCGATCGCGGGGATTCGACTTCGTCAGATCGGCTATGGCCTGCTCGGTTTCCTCAGGCCCACGCCGAATCTTCGGGAGCGCTTGAGGATGTACAAGACCGTGGCGCGCTGGAATAAGGCGCTCGATCCCGCGCGTTTTGTGGAGAAGGGCGAAGAGCCCCAAGTCGAGCAACTGCAGGCTTCTTAGCGAGAGCCGCGTTAGAGGAACAGGAAGAGAGGGCCAGGGGAATGCCAACCTCCTTAGTGACCGGCGGAGCAGGGTTCATCGGATCGCATGTCGCCGACCGCCTTCTCGAAGTCGGTCACAAGGTCGTTGTGCTCGACGACCTGAGTGGAGGCTTTCAGGAGAACGTTCCGCGCGAGGCGATTTTCGTCCGTGGCTCCATTTTGGACCATGAGCTGATCGACCGCCTCTTTGACCGCTACAACTTCAGCTACGTCTATCACCTCGCCGCCTACGCAGCCGAGGGCCTGAGCCACTTCATTAAGCGGTTCAATTATCAAAACAACCTCATCGGCTCGGTGAACCTGATCAACGCGTCGGTGAACAGCGGAGTCAAATGCTTCGTGTTCACTTCTTCGATCGCCGTCTACGGGGCCGGGCAAACGCCCATGACCGAAGACATGACACCCCTGCCCGAAGATTCCTACGGTATCTCGAAGGTCGCCGTGGAATCAGAGCTCGAGGTGACCCACGAAATGTTCGGCCTCAACTACGTGGTGTTCCGCCCGCACAATGTCTATGGGGAGCGGCAAAACGCCGGGGATCGCTATCGCAATGTCGTGGGTATTTTCATGAACCAGCTGCTCCGCGGCGAGCCCATGACTATCTTTGGGGACGGCACGCAGAAGCGCGCCTTCACGCATATTGGCGACGTCGCTCCGATCATCGCCTCCTCGGTCAGCTGTGCCGCCGCGCAGAATGAAATCTTCAATGTCGGAGCGGACGTTCCCTACACGATCAACGAACTGGCCGAGGTCGTGGCCCAAGCCATGGGCAAAGAATGCCGTGTCCGTCATTTGGATCCGCGGAATGAAGTGAAGATCGCCTTTTCCGATCACGCGAAAGCCGAGCGTGTTTTCGGGAACCGAGCGAAGACATCCTTAGAAGCGGGCATCGGTAGGATGGCCGAATGGGTAAAGAAGCATGGGGCGCGGGAGAGCAGCATCTTCGAGGAAATCGAGATTTTGAAGAACATGCCGCCCAGTTGGGCCGCTGTCGCGCGCGGCCGCGCCTAACCGGGCAGCCCCCTGCTCTGAAAGGGAATCCTTCGTGACCACCGATCCATACCTCTCGATCTCGGCTGATGTCCGGCTGGGAAGCAATGTCAAACTCTCCAAATTCATCAATCTGTACGGATGTCAGGTGGGTGACAACACAAAAATCGGCGCGTTCGTCGAGATTCAGAAGAACGCGACGGTCGGCAAGAATTGCAAGATCTCGAGCCACACGTTCATTTGCGAAGGGGTAACGGTCGAGGATAACGTGTTCGTCGGGCACGGCGTCACCTTCATCAACGATTCCTATCCTCGCGCTACGAGATCGGACGGGACGCTCGAAACCGAAGCCGATTGGACCGTCGAACCGACGGTGGTCAAAAGAGGGGCGTCGATCGGGTCAGGCTCGACCATCCTTTCGAATGTTGTGATTGGTGAGAACGCCATTGTTGGAGCAGGCAGTGTGGTTACCAAGGACGTTCCGGCAAACACGATCGTGGCGGGGAACCCGGCCCGCGTGCTGCGCGAGATTCCTGCCGAGCGCGAACTGGCCCAAAAAACCATTCCAATCCATAGAAGGTAGAGAAGCATGTCTGATACGGGCAGAATCCCATTTTTGAATCTGGCAGACGTTCACCGAGAACTCGAAGCCGAGTTGTTGCCCATTTTTCAAAAGGCGCTGCGCACGGCCGGGTTCGTGGGCGGACCCTCCGTTGAGGTGTTCGAGCGCGAATTTGCCGCATTCTGCGATACAGCCTATTGCGTCGGCCTCGGCAGCGGCACCGACGCGGTTCGCTTTGCGTTGATGGCTTCCGGCGTCGAGCCCGGAGACGTGGTGATCACCGTTCCGCACACGTTCATTGCCACCGCCGAGGGCATTTCGCAAGCGGGAGCGCGCCCCGATTTCGTGGACATCGACGAACGCACCTACTCGATGCACCCGGCGAAGCTTCGCGCCTATCTCGAACGCGAGTGTTATCTCGAACGGGAGAGCGGCAAGCCCTACCACCGGAGGTACAGAGCCCCGGTCACGGCCGTCGTTCCCGTGCATATCTACGGGCAGACCGCGGATATGGACCCCATCCTTGACGTCGCCCGCGAATACAACCTGATGGTGATCGAAGATGCTTGCCAGGCGCACGGCGCGGAATACTTCTCGCGAGCCGAGAACCGCTGGAGAAAGGCCGGGTCGATGGGCATCGCGGCGGCGTTCAGCTTCTATCCGGGCAAGAACCTCGGCGCTTGCGGCGAGGCCGGCGCGGCGGTCACGAGCAGCGAGGCGGTGGCCCGAAAGATGCGCATGTTGCGCGACCACGGCCAGTCCAAGAAGTACTACCACGATGTCGAGGGTTACAACGGGCGCCTCGATTCGATCCAAGCCGGCATCCTGAGTGCGAAATTGCGCTATTTGCCCGAATGGAATCAGAAACGCCGTGCCCTAGCAGGCCGATACGACGAAATGCTGGCCACGGTCCCTGGCGTGATCACTCCCCATACGCCCGAGTGGTCCCGGGCCGTTTACCATCTCTACGTCGTGCGTGTGAAGGATCGCACCGGCCTACAAGAACATCTTTCAAGTGCCCGGGTGGACACGGGGATTCACTACCCGATCCCACTCCATCTCCAGAAGGCTTACGCCGGTTACGGTTATCGCCCGGGAGATTTCCCGGTGACCGAAAAGGTAGCCGAAGAGATCCTTTCCTTGCCCATGTATCCGCAGCTGACCCAGACCCAGCTGAACCGCGTTGTCGAGCAGATGTCGCGGTTTGCCTCCGCGCGCCACTCCCAGACGGCCCCGAGGCAAATGCCCGCCGCATCCGCACTTTGATTCTGCCGCCCAGGGAACGAGAACGGACCATGAACGTGTGCATGGTTGTGTACTCTTTCTATGAAGTGGACACGCGCGTCATGCAATATGCCAACGCGCTTGCCGGCCGCGGCGACACGGTCGACGTTCTAGCCCTGGGCTTACCGGGACAGCCACGCCACGAATCGATAGGGGGCGTGCATGTGCACAGGATTCAGGCGCGCCGCGTGAACGAGCGCACTCGCTTCGCCTATCTTTGGCGACTCCTGCGGTTTCTGGTTCTTTCCTGTCTCGTTCTGTCCTGGAAGCACTTCGTCAAGCGCTACAAGCTCGTTCATATCCACAATGTTCCCGATTTCCTCGTCTTTTCCGCGCTGGTGCTCCGGCTCTGCGGAACCCCGGTGATTTTGGACATTCACGACTTGATGCCGGAAATGTATGCGGACAAATTCTCCGTTTCGCGAGATTCCCTTGCTTTCAAGGCCCTGCTCGGCGTCGAGAGAATTTCCATTTCGTTTTCAACTCATACGATCATCGCGAACGATATCTGGCACGAACGCCTCCTGTCCCGCTCCGTACATGCGGGCAAACTGACCACCATTCGCAACTATCCTGATCCGCAGATTTTCCACTCCTATCCGACGGTGGCGCAGAACGGCAAATTTCTGATTCTTTACCCCGGCAGCCTGAACTGGTATCAGGGGGTGGACGTGGCCGTTAAAGCCTTCGCAAGAGTTGCCGCGCAAATGCCGGGTGCCGAGTTCCACATTTACGGAGAAGGGCCCAGTAGACCAGCACTGATGGACCTGGCCAAGAATCTCGACCTGGGCGACCGGGTCCGCTTCTGCGGTTACGTCCCGGCTGCGGACATAGCCAGGGTCATGTCCTCGGCCGACCTGGCCATTGAACCCAAGCAAGCGCGGTCTCATTTCGCCAACGAAGCCTCCAGCACCAAAATCCTCGAATTCATGGCCGTCGATGTTCCTCTCCTGGTGTCGAGGACGAGCATCCATGCCCACTACTTTGACGATTCCGTGGTCAAGTTCTTCAATCCGAGTGACGATGCCGAGCTAGCGAGCCACATTCTTTTCCTCTATCGTAACCCGAACGTTCGACAGCAGCTCGTCGCCAATGCAGCGAGGTACGTCGCTCGGAACAATTGGAACGTGAAAAAGCAGGACTATCTCGCACTTGTCGATCGGCTCGTCGATCCGCATCAGCCGCAAAAGACTGCGCGGATGAAGGAGAACGGTCACAGCGCACCTTCCGGACAAACGAGCGACTCCCCGGTCTCCGTGGGAACGGGCCGCCCCTCCGTGCGTCCTGATTCAGCCGATGCCTGACACTTCACTCCGGCCTTCCTCTTCGGCGCCGGTGTCGACTACCCTCGAGGTTCAACCGAAATACGTCGTGATTTCCCCGGTTCGCGACGAGGGGCATCTGCTCGAGCAGATGATCCTCTCCATGGTTAGCCAGACCTTGCGGCCGGAACAGTGGGTCATCGTCAACGACGGTTCAAGCGACAATACGGGCCTCATTATCGACGATTACGCGGGCAAATATCCCTGGATCACCGCCGCGCACAGGTCCGACCGCGGTTTTCGCGCGCCCGGCAGTGGCGTGATTGAAGCGTTCTACCAGGGATGCGACCTGTTGAAAACCTCCGATTGGGAGTTCATCGTCAAGCTCGACGGCGATCTGCACTTGTCCCCTCACTACTTCCAGCGTTGCATGGCGGAATTTCGTGCGGATCCGAAGCTCGGGATGGGCGGCGGCGTCGTCGGCCACGCAGACGGTGAGGCCATGCGGATTGAAGAGAATCCGCGCTTTCACGTGCGGGGCGCCACAAAAATTTACCGGCGCGAGTGCTGGCAGGCCATCGGCGGTCTGCTAAAGTCGCCGGGCTGGGATACGGTCGATGAGCTCAAGGCGAATATGCTCGGCTGGACGACCCGCAGTTTCCCGCACATCCCGGTGTTGCAGAAGCGGCCGACCGGGGCGACCAACAGTACGTGGGGAAACTGGGCCAAAAATGGTCGGGCGAATTACGTGACCGGCTATCACCCCCTCTTTATGTTCCTGAAGTGCGTTCGCCGCTCGCGACACAAACCCTATCTGTTCACCGGTCTCGCGCTGCTTTATGGCTACCTGAGCGGATATGCCTTGCGCTTGCCTCGCGTCGAGGACAAGGCTCTGATTCGATACGTCAGAAAGCAGCAGATGCGAAGACTTTTGAACCGCGACAGCATTTGGCACTAGTCGCTTGGCTTGGCCATCCCCCGTTCGACGAATCACCTATGCAGCTGCAACAAAAGATTTGGATTGACCTCGACAACGTGCCGCACGTCCCGCTGTTCGCCCCGATCATCGAGGAACTGAAACGCAAGGGGTATTCTCTGCTGCTCACTTCGCGGAATACCCCGCAGATCGGCGAAATGCTGGAGTTTCACCACATCACAAGCAAGCGCGTCGGACGGAGTTTTCGCAAGAACAAGCTGTCGAAAATTGCCGGAACGTCTATCCGGGCCCTGCGACTGGTGTCCTTGATCCTGCGTGAAAAACCCGTCCTAGCCGTGTCCCACGGATCGCGAGCGCAATTGCTGGCCTGCTCTTTGGTCGGACTTCCCTGCGTGGCCATGACCGACTACGAGTTCGCCGACAGCTCCATGCTTCGGATTGGCTCACCATGCGTGCTCGTGCCGGAAGTTATACCCGAGGAGGCCTTCCTGGCCACAGGAAGGCAGGTCGAGAAATACCCCGGTATCAAGGAAGACGTCTACGTTCCGCGATTCCGGCCCGATCCGGCCATTAAGACTGAACTCGGGGTTGACGACCAGCAACTCTTGGTAACCGTTCGCCCGCCAGCAAGCGATGCTCACTACCATACGGTCGAAAGCGATCATCTGTTTTGCGCCACCATGGATTTCCTCTGCTCGCGACAGGATGTCACGGCCGTAGTCCTGCCCCGAAATCCAAAGCAAGAACAGCTCGTGCGCGAGTCGTGGGCCGAGTCCGTCGCCTCCCGTCACATCATCATCCCCTCGCGTGTTGTCGACGGCCTCAACTTGATCTGGCATTCCGACGCCGTGATCAGCGGCGGTGGAACCATGAACCGCGAGGCGGCCTCACTCGGCGTGCCCGTTTACAGCATCTTTCGCGGCAAGATTGGCGCGGTGGACCAATATCTGGCGCGGGAAGGACGCTTGGTTCTGCTCTCGACCAAAGAAGACGTCCGGACGAAGATTCGGCTCACTCGCCGGCAGCACCCCGCATCGCCGGAGTCTGTCGTGACTCCCGCCCTGGCCACCATCGTGAGCAAGATTGAGGATCTCATTCCACAACTTTAGCCTCCCTCGAGGCACGTCATGATCCGACCTCTCATTGAACATCCGAGCGAAGAGAAGACACGCGGCGAAGTGCCTGCGCTCAATCAGCTCGCCGTGCGCGGACTCGTCTCGATGTTTGATCCCACGCGCAAGCTCTTCTGCAACCGTCTCGTGCGCAACCAGAACCGCATGGTTCGGGAAGGCCACTCCGAGCGTTACACACTGATATCGATCCTGGGCCTTCAGCGCGCCCAGGATACCCCGGAGACGCGCCAGATCCGCGCGCAGGATCTTCTCGTGACTCTCGCGAGCGATACGCGCTGGCTGGGTAATCTCGGAGATTTGGGCCTTCTCCTTTGGGCCGCTGCGGAGGCGGGGGAGAAATTCTCCTCTCGCATTTGTTCGGCGTTTGATCTGGGCGGCGCTCTTAGGAGGTTCCGCGAGGCTCGGCAGGGCCGCACGACGGAGCTAGCCTGGTTCCTGTCCGGGCTTGCCCACCTGCGCTCGGTAGATCCCGATCGGGTTTCCCTTCGGGAAGTCGCTCTGGAAACCTATGCGCTGCTCAAGCAGAACCAGGGCGAAAGCGGGCTGTTTAGTCACCTGGCCGAACGGAAGAGCCTGGGAGGGCTGGTTCGGGGACGCGTCGGTACATTTGCCGACCAGGTGTATCCGATCTATGCCCTCTCGAAGTTCTCGCAATCCTTCGGAGTGCCCAAGGCCGCCGAACGGGCTCTCGACTGCGCCCTCACGCTCTGCGAACTGCAGGGGCCGTTGGGACAATGGTGGTGGCACTACGATTCGGTGACGGGCAAGGTGGTCGCACGGTACCCGGTGTATTCCGTCCACCAGGACGGAATGGCCCCCTTGGCCCTGTTCGCCCTCGGGGAAGCCGTCCAATCCGATTTCCGCCCCTGGATTTGCAAGGGGTTGCGGTGGGTTTTTGGCGATAACGAACTTGAAGAGGACATGCGCGACGATTCATCGAATCTGATTTGGCGAGCCATCTATCGGACCGACAGCTTACGGCATGTCGATTCTGTGCTCGAGGTTCTGTCCATGCGCGAGGACGTCCGACCGCGCAAGGAACTCGCCCGCCTCTTCGAGTGCCGTCCTTACCATCTGGGCTGGCTTTTGTACGCCTGGGCAAGCCAAGCAACTCGAAACGGCTGCGAGTCGCCCGGGCCCCTTGAAGGGCGGAGCGCCCACGCTTGAAGCTGTTAGGACTCTTGTCGCCGCAAGGCACAGACGAATTCGAAGGTTTTTGGGGAGGCAAAGAATGCAGATATCCGTGATCGGTGCAGGATACGTCGGACTCACCACGGCAGCCTGCCTGTCGGAAATCGGCCACCAAGTCCTCTGCGCTGACAACGACCTAGCCAAGCTCGAAGTGCTCCGAACGGGAAAACTTCCGTTCTTTGAACCGCACCTGGATGGGTTGGTAGAACGCAACCGCGAAGCCGGACGGCTCGCTTTCGTCACAACCGACCAGGCCATCGACCGCGGCAGCGTTCTGTTCATTTGCGTGGGTACGCCCCCGCTCGAAAATGGCGAAGCAGATCTTTCTGCCATAGAGTCCGTGGCGCGCCAGATCGCGCAACGGGGGCAAGGGTACCGGCTGGTGATTGAGAAGAGCACGGTTCCCGTGCAAACGGCCCAACGGCTTTCCCGTCACCTCGCGATTTACAACTCGAATCGGCTCGACTACGACGTTGTGTCGAATCCCGAGTTTCTGCGCGAGGGCTCAGCGGTCGAGGATTTCTTCCATCCGGACCGCATCGTCGTGGGCGCTGATTCTGCTCGCGCGGTCACCCTGATGAAGGAAATCTATGAGCCGGTGCTCAACCAGCCGGCCACTTGCCCGGCGCACGCGAGTTGTCCAACGGGAGTCCAACCCGCATTCCTGGTAACCGACACGAGCAGCGCTGAAATCGTCAAACATGCCTCCAATTCCTTCCTGGCCATGAAGATCTCGTTTATCAATATGATTGCGGATCTGTGCGAAGTTGCCGGGGCCGACATCGAGAACGTAGCCGAAGGGATGGGCATGGACCGGCGCATCGGATCCGCCTTCTTGCGGCCCGGCATCGGCTTTGGCGGATTTTGCTTCCCCAAGGATTTGCAGGCCTTCGTTCACATCGGCGAAAAACTGGGCTGCAACTTCTCGCTTCTCCGGGAGGTCGAGAAGATCAATTTGGCCCGCGTCGAGCATTTCCTGGCTCGGATCAGGAAGGAATTATGGGTCCTGCGCGGCAAAACCATTGCGGTATGGGGCCTGGCGTTCAAGCCCAATACGGACGATGTTCGTTTCGCACCTTCTCTGGCCGTCGTTCGCCGGCTGGTAGCGGAAGGTGCAAACGTTCGGGCCTATGATCCTCAGGCTACAGAAAAGGCCAGGCGCGAGCTTCCCCAGATCACTTACTGTGTGGACCCCTATTCGGCCGCAAACCATGCTGATGCCATCGTGATCCTAACCGAATGGAATGAGTTCCGCAGCCTGGATTGGCAGCGCCTGGCGCAAATGGTCGATCGTCCGCTCGTGCTCGATGGCCGGAACATGCTTTCTGCTGTGGAAGTGACGCCTCACGGGTTCGAGTACATTTCTGTTGGCAGAGGCGCCGCATCGTCGGCCGCTTTTGCGGCTGTGGCCGCGTCGGTCGCCGGGCCGAGCCGCTAACCGCCACCCGGGGGAGGTGGCCTCAATCAGGGCGCAAAAGCCATGTGCGGAATTTGCGGAAAACTGACGTTTGATCGGGAGGCCCGCGGAAATCCCGTCGAGGTGCGGCAGATGCTCGACTCGATCCACCATCGTGGCCCGGACGACGAAGGTGTGTATTGCAGCCGGCAAATCGCCTTGGGCCATCGCCGGCTGTCCATCATTGATCTGAGCACCGGACACCAGCCGCTGTCGAATGAAGATGGCACGGTGTGGATCGTATTCAACGGTGAAATCTACAACTATCGCGAATTGCGTCCTTCCCTCGTTGAGCGCGGGCACAAGTTCCGGACCCAATCCGACACCGAAGTGATCGTCCACCTGTACGAAGAACTCGGGCCGCGCTGCGTTGAGAAGCTCCGCGGTATGTTCGCCTTTGCCATTTGGGACGAGCGCAACCATTCCTTGCTTCTGGCCAGGGACCGGCTCGGCATCAAACCGCTTTACTACTATCTGAACGACAATTTTCTTGCTTTCGGTTCGGAAATCAAGGCCATCCTCGCCTTGCCCGAGGTCGAGCGTGAAGTCTCGCCCCAGATGATTGATCGGTTTCTCACCTTCTTCTATTTGCCGGGCCAGGAAACCCCGCTCAAAAACGTCTACAAGCTGCCGCCGGGCCATTATCTGGTGGCGGCGAACGGCAGCACTCGTGTCGAGAGCTATTGGGACCTCGATTTTACGAAAACTGCCGAGGAAGATCCGGCCAAGCTCGAGAAGCGCCTCCATGAGCTCTTGGCCGAGTCCGTCCGGTTACACATGATCAGCGACGTGCCGGTCGGATTCCTGCTGAGCGGCGGCGTCGATTCGACCGCCATGCTCAGCTTCGCCAGCGAAGGCAGCTCCCAGCCGCTCAGCAGTTATACGGTCGGATTCGATGCCCCAGGAGTTGTGGACGAAAGGCCTTTCGCCCGGCTCGCCGCCGAGACCTTCGGCAGCAGGCACCACGAAATCACCATCTCGCCTCGCGATTTCTTCGACTTCATGCCCAAGTACGTGTGGCATATGGAGGAGCCAGTCTGTGAACCACCGGCCATCGCGCTCTATTACGTCTCGCAGCTCGCGAGGAACTACGTCAAGGTTCTCATCTCGGGCGAGGGTGGAGATGAGGCTTTCGCCGGCTATAGCAATTATCGGAATTTTTCATGGTTTGAAGCAGCCAAACCGTTTTTGCGCGCTCTCAACAAGCCCTGGATGCCGGCGCTCTCCGGCGCGAACGCGCTCGTCCGATCCGATAAAATCGATAAGTACCTGCCGCTGCTCAATTCCGAGTTCGAGGATTACTACTACAGTCGCACCTCAAGCCCTTTCCGGTATTTCAACCGCGAGTACGGGCGCCTGTATTCGACCGACTTCGCGGGCGAAATCGAAAAGAGCCGCTCTCTCGAACCCATCCGCCGGCTCCATGCGGGGGCCAAGGATTACGCGCTTCTGGACCGCATGCTCTACATCGACTCAAAATCCTGGCTGCCCGATGACCTTTTGATCAAGGCCGACAAAATGACCATGGCCAACTCCGTCGAGCTGCGCGTCCCGCTCCTCGACCACGTGGTGCTCGAGTTCGCCGCCTCGCTCCCTGTTCGCCAAAAAGTGAACGGACGCACCTCGAAGTATATTGCCAAGAAAGTGCTAGCCTCTCGAATTCCCAAGGAAATTCTCACTCGCCGAAAGGCCGGATTCCCGGTTCCCTACGAATCCTGGCTTGCAAACGGGATGAAGTCCTGGGTTCGCGATGTTCTCCTCGATCGCAGGACCGTGGAGCGCGGCTACTTTGAAATCGCATCCGTCGAAAAGCTAATCAAGGAGAATGAGCGCACGGCCAGATACTCGAAAGAGGTGTTTAGCCTGATTACCCTAGAATTCTGGCATCGCATATTCCGGGACGGCGAAACGGCGGGCAAGGCTTTCACATCCCCTCCGCACGCACGGCCCGAGCAGGTTTCCGCCATTTCGGGTTCTGCCGCTTCCTGAGGGAGCCTCGCCCCTGTACCTCAACTGTACGCCGAAACAGTGGCCGTTCTCGAAAGACGCGCTAATCTCGTTCTCCGGCCGTGGGTTTCGATTGCTGCACGTTCATCTTCCATGCGCCTGGTTGCTGCGATCTTCAAACTCCCGCGACTTTGCCGAGCGCCATTCATTTAGGGGCAGAACGAGGAAACCGATGCGCAAGTGGGGCCTGGTTGTGGGCATGTTGGTATTCGCAGTTTCTCCGTCGCGAGCGAACGATATATATCTCGCCGCCTCGGGATCCGGGAACGGAAGCAGTTGCTCCGCCGCCCGCGCGTACTCCTTCTTCAATGTTCAGGGGAATTGGGGTGACGGGTCTAGTCAAATCGGGCCGGGTACGACCGTCCATCTCTGCGGTGCGATTACGGGCGAAGCGGGCGCTCAGCTTCTGGTGGCCCGCGGCAGCGGAACGACTGCCCACCCAATTACGATTCACTTCGAAACCGGGGCGAGCATCCGAGCTCCCTATTTCAAGTCTACGGGCGCCATCAACATCAGCGGGGCTTCGTATATCGTGGTCGACGGCGGCACCAACGGGTTGATTGAAGCCACCCTGAACGGCAGCCCCGGCGCCACGTGTCCGGGCGGGGAATGTAAGTACCAAGAAGAGACCAAGGCCATCTACGCCGATCCGTGCAACGGCTGCGAGATCGCGAATCTAACGATATCGAGCATGTACGTCCATACGCAGTGCGATGCATCAAGCGGGTGCGACACAAGGTTGCGCGATTTTAACTCGGCCACGGCGATCTACTTCGGCGGCTCAAACATCGAGCTACACAATTTGATCATTCACGATACCGGTGCGGTCTTCTACATGCATGCCAGCTCCGGGAGCACGGCAATCTATATCTACGACAACGATGTCTACAACTTCGACCATGGCTTCTTCGGCGGCCCGTGCGGACGAACGTGCACCCTCGGCACGCTTTCGATTCATGACAACCACCTGCATGACCAGGCCGCCTGGGATACAGGCACGGCCGACGCGTATCATCACGATGGCATTCACTTCTGGGACGGCAACGTTGGAACGACTAGCGAGCTCGATATCTACAACAACCTCTTTGACGGAGTAGAAGGTCGCTGCTGCATCACCGCTTGGGTGTACCTGCAAGGCGCGGCTGCGGTCAACAACATTTTCAACAACGTCTTCGTTCAGACCATCGATGTACCGAACGGTGCCATCAACATGAGCGCGAGTACGACGGGCCTGGTCTTCAACCTATACAACAATACTCTGCTCAGTACGCAATCGGCCAGCGGAACGGGGACCAGCGGGCCGGGGATTACATACACCTACTCGGGGGGAGAAAGCTCGACCGTCAACATCGTGAACAATGTATTTTCCGGCTACAACACCTACATCGCCCTGCCTTCGCCAGATGTACGGTCATTTCACGCCAGCAACAACGTCTATGCGAATGACTCAATGGGCGGAAACGAATATTGGCAACTGCACTCCTTCAAGGCGACCTCTCTCGCGGCCTGGCAAGCCGGCTGTCATTGTGATGCCGGTGCCATCGCCGACCTCAAAACCTCGTTGGGGGTCTCCAGCTCGGGTGTTCCCGAGGTGAGCTTTATTGGCAAGGGACACGGCGCGAACCTCATGTACATCTCGGAGGGGGCTCTGCTGGCTCTGACCCACGACACGAGCGCGGGCGATACCCGAACGCCCAGTCCCCGACCCGTTGGAACGAGCGCGTGGGACGCTGGCGCTTACAACGCGGGCAGTGCGGCCCCGCCGGCAGCTCCCTCCGGTATGAGAGCAACGGTGGAGTGAGCGATATATCGAGCGCATCTACCTCTGGCCCGGGCTTAGTGCGGTTAAGGTAGCGGAATCGGCCTTCGTCTACAAAGTTGACACCTACGTTCATGGGAACTTCCACCCCTCGGACCTTCGTTGTAGCGGTAAACAATACGAAGGTCGTTCAAGATAATTTTTTCTCTTCCGCCTGTCTGCGCAGCAACCATCCCCACCAGGTCATCCTGCAGGAGGGCTGGGCGTCGGCGTCGCTGGCCTATAACGATGCCATTGAGAGAAGCCAAAACGACGTCATCGTCTTCGCTCACCAGGACATCATCCTTCCCGAGCAATGGACGTCAGATTTGGACCGCGCTCTGCATGGCCTGGAAAGCAGCGATCCGAACTGGGGTGTAATCGGCTGCTATGGCGAGACGCTAGCCGATAATGGCCGCGGTTACATCTACTCCTCGGGCTTAGGCCTGCTTGGACAGCCATTCGAGCAGCCCGCGCCCGTTCAGACTCTGGATGAAATCGTATTAATTCTTCGAAAAGGTTCCGGAATTCGGTTTGACCCTGGCCTGCCCCATTTTCATTTGTACGGCACGGATATTTGTATGCGCGCCGAGTCGATGGGGAAACGGAACTATGTCATTCCCGCTTTCTGTATCCACAACACTCGGCAGCCACTGGTTCTCCCGACCGAGTTCTACGAATGCCATCGGCGCATACGTCGAATCTGGTGGGACCGTTTGCCCATCCGCTCGACTTGTCTGACCATCACCCGGTCCAACGTGTGGTTATACCGGCGGCGAATCAACGAGCTCCTTCTCGAGTATGTCAAGCGAAAGCAGGTTGGCGGTCATCGCCGCGACGACGTGCCAGGCCTCATTGAAGAGGTGAACGGACTTCTCGAGAGAAGGCGATGCGACGGCTCGTCTGCGCAAGAATGGAAACAGACAGCGGCGCCACTTTCGAAGCTCACCATCGAATAGGTCTTTTGTGACACCTACGACAACAGAGGAAAAGCGCGGAAACCTCTTTCTCCGTGTTTATGAGCGCGCCAGGGACTCGGCCGACGGGATCGCCGGGCGGGATGGCCTCGGCGCGAAGGTAATTCGAGGAAACGCCTGGCTGGGTACATGGAGCGTCGGGTCGCAGGCTGCCCGACTGTTTCGAAATATTATCCTGACGCGCCTGCTTGCTCCTGAGGCGTTCGGAGTGATGGCCATCGTGTTGTCGGTCGGCTCAATCATTCACACGCTGACGGATATGGGTGTAAAGGAATCTCTCGTCCAAAACCCTCGAGGGGCGGAAGACCATTATGCCGACGCCGCTTGGTGGCTGGCCCTGGCCCGTTCCGTCGCTCTGTACGGCGTCCTGTTTGCTGCAGCTCCCTGGCTCGCGGGCCTGTATAAGAACCCCGAAGTCACACCGTTACTGAGAGTCGTGTCGCTCGGGACAATCTTCGACGGCGCGTTCAGCTCAAAAGCCTACGTGGCCATGAAAGAAATGAAGTTCAGGAAGTGGGCGGCCATCGTTCATCTGGGCGCCATCTGCGGGATCGTCATTACTCTGATTCTAGGCATTTTCCTGCGCAATGTTTGGGCGTTGGTTCTGGGTTCGGTCGCAGAAAACGCAGCCTCTTGTGCCATCTCGTATATATTTTGTCCTCATCTCCCCTCGCCTTCCTGGAACAAAGAAGCGATGCGAGATCTTCTGCGTTTCTCCAAAGGGCTGTTTGGTTTGTCCTTTCTGAATTTCATCTTTGCCCGTACGGACGTCTTTGTGCTCGGCAAGCTTTTTTCGCCCGCTGCGCTTGGGTTGTATGTAATGGCGGTCTATTTGGTCCAAACGCCTGTAGGGTTCATCATGAATATGTTCGGGCAGACTCTCTTTCCTGCCTTCTCCCAAATTCAAGGGGATCATGGTCGAATTAATCGCAATTTTCTCAAATTCACATCCGCCGTCGCCGGCGCCGCGCTGCCCGCCGTCGTGGTGATTTTCTTCTGCGGCCGGTCCCTGCTGACCTGTTTCTATGGACACCGCTATGCGGAGGCGGCACCTGCGCTGATGGTTGCCGCGTGCATCGGGACCATCAACATCGTCAACGGCAACATCACGACCGTCTTTTACTCGAAGGGGCTGCCACAGCTCCACAGGCGGTGCGTTGCCCTGATGGCCATTGCCATGATCGCTCTGATTTACCCGTCCGCGAAGACCTTCGGACTTGTGGGCGGCCAGCTTGCCGCACTTGCCGCCATTATCATCGGATACCTATCTCAGCTTGAGAGGATGAGATCGGTCACCGGACTCGAACTCGGCCGGTATTTCAAGTCGCTCTCAGTTCCCGCGCTCACGGCCGCAGGTATTGCTCTCGTGTTCGTCGCTGCGCGACCCTTGGTCATGGGCCGGCCGATTCTGAACATCGCTGTGGGCCTAAGCGTTTGTGCCGTTGCGTACTGGTTTGGTCTTCGTGCTGTCGCCCGAAACCTTCAGAAGCAATCGGTCTGAATACGCAGATGAAATCTCCCAATCTTCCAGGGCGAAATCTTGGGCACGCCTACGGCGGCACCCAGGCTTATGCCCAGAAGGACTCGGCTTACTTTGCGAATGCGCGGGTTGCTTATGTGTCAGAGCTGCCCTACAACCCGCGTGCAAAAATTCTGGAAATTGGGTGCGGAAGAGGTGAGACCGGAGCCCTCGCTCTCGCGGAAGGGAAATGCCAATGCTATTGCGGGGTGGAGCTCGCCGAGAACGCAGCGCATCAAGCCGAAGAACGAATTACCGAAGTGGTTGCCGGAAACGTCGAACAATGTGACTTTCCCTGGGCCGGCGACACGTTTGATGACCTGATTCTGAGCGAAGTACTCGAACACCTCGCAGATCCCTGGGCAACCCTCCGGAGGCTGTTCGTGCTTCTGAAACGCGGCGCGGTCGTATTCGCCAGTTCGCCCAACGTCTCCCATTGGCGTTTCATCGCTATGCTGCTCGAGGGCGAGTGGCAGTTCGACGATTTCGGGCCCAGGGATCGGACACACTTGCGGTGGTTCACGCCGCGCAGCTACCGCAGCATGTTCGAATCCTGTGGCTATACTGTAGATTCGATTCGACCGGTGACTCCGCTGAGTCCAAAGGCACGCTTCGCCTCTGCGCTCAGTTTTAATCATCTCGAGCACTTATTCGTACGCCAGATCGATCTGCGGGCTCACCGGCCGACATAGTCGGTTGCACTGTTCGCCTTTGCTGTTTAATAGGTAGCAGCATGTTGGACAATCTCATACTGACAGATCGGTTCGCCTTGCGGTTCCGTTCAAGGTACGGCTCATGACTCCGCATCCGGTCGCCTTCGGCGGCGGTGCAACGGAGACCATTCTGGGGCCCTTCGTCCTTGTCTGCATGATCATTGTGATCTTGCTGATCTTCGCGCTTCCTCGCAAGTACGTCGTGGCTCCCTTGCTTTTTGGGATGCTCCTGTGTCCAGCCGGACAGGCCCTGTTCCTTGGCGGAGTTCATTTGTTTGTGACTCGGATCCTGATTCTGGCCGGTTGGGTTCGAATCGGTGCTTCGAAGATTTCAGGATCGTCCGTTGCGGTTGAGCGGTATTCGCTCGACAAGATGTTCCTTCTGTGGGCGCTCTTTCGATCCGCCTGTTTCATCGCACAGTACCTCAAAGAAGGAGCGCTTATCAATCAGGCCGGATTCCTCCTAGACGCCTTGGGCGGCTTTTTCCTGATACGGGCGTTCATTTCTGACAACGAAGGTGTACAGCGGGTGATCAAGATTTTCGCCGCCATCAGCGTCGTACTGGCGTTGACCATGGCCTACGAAGAGGCCACGCGCGTCAACGTCTACGGAATCATCGGCCGGTCTGTGGTTGTCCCCGAACTCCGCAATGGCTTTGTGCGGGCGCAAGGACCGTTCGAGCACGCACTTTTGGCCGGGACATTTGCGGCCACGCTCTTCCCTCTTCTCTTTTGGCTCTGGAAGAGCGGCAAGTCGCGAATCCTAGGACTCGCCGGGATGTTTTCCGTAGTTCTGATTGTCTTCACGACTCAGTGCAGCACGCCGATTCTCGCCCTGGGTGCGGCCCTCTTCGCCCTTTGCTTCTGGCCATTTCGCAAGCAGATGCGCATGGTTCGGTGGGGCATTGTCGCGGCGATTATTGGGTTGCAGATGGTCATGAAAGCACCGTTTTGGTGGGTGATTCAGCACCTGGATGTCGTGGGTGGATCCTCGGGCTGGCACCGCGGCGAACTTGTCGACCTATTCATCCGCCACTTCTTTGACTGGTGGCTCATAGGAACAAGCAACAATGCCCTTTGGGGCCACATGACGTGGGACATCTGCAATCAGTTTGTGGCCGAAGGCGAGTCCGGCGGGCTCGTAACGTTCAGCCTGTTCGTCGGCATGATTGTCGTCTGTTTCAAATGGCTCGGCAAAGCCCGAAAATCTGCGGAAGGCGACAGCAAGCAGGAGTGGTATTTCTGGGCTCTCGCCACCGCGCTGTTTTCGCACGTGGTCGCCTATTTCGGAATCAGCTACTTCGATCAGACGCGGTTTTCCTGGTACGCCCTCCTGGTCATGATTTCCGTGGCTACCACCTCGGTGCGCTCGGCCAAACTCGCGCAGGAAGTTCCGCAACAAGATCAACTTGCGCCACCCGCCGCGCAAGAGGAACCCGCTCAGCCCGTCCTCGAACCACCCGCAGCGATTGAACCAGCCGGGCCGTACCTCGCCCCGCAGGACGAGTACACTGGCGTGCTGAACGTTCTGAAGACCAAGCTTCTCTGATGAGGATCGACGTCGTCATTGCCGCGTTCAGGCTGTCGTTGGTGCAGAGCGTTTCCCCGTACGAGGTCTTGTCTCCAATTGAATATCGGAGATCCTAGATGAACAGCGAAACCCAAATCCGCACGGCTTTGTGCCAGGCCGGGGGTCTCCCCGTCGACGGCGGTTCCTTTGGCGCTCAATTGGGCCCGGCCAGCAAGAGAGTCCGGGTTCTATACAGCTTCCCCCACAAACTCGGTGCCGACCGGATCTGTTACACGGCATGGCAGCAAGTGAACGGGCTCGCCGCCTCGGGCGCCGAGATTTTGGTCTTCCCCGGAGCGCTTTCACGCCCCGTTCCGCCCGGGGTTCAAGTTAGGACCACGCTGTCGCGCGGAAGATTTCGTATTCCATACCACTTGCTGGGCGCCAGACACGCCTGCGAGCTTCACGACTACATTGTTTCTCGCCGGCTCGAAGAACTGGTAGGGAAGATTGACATCATTCATACCTGGCCGCTCGGGGCGCTTCGAACCCTCGAAACCGCCAGACGCTTGGGCATTCCCACCGTTCTCGAGCGCCCGAACGCACACACGCGCTTTGCTTACGAAGCCGTTCAGAAGGAATGCGACCGCTTGGGCGTTGCGCTTCCGCCACGCCACGAACATGCTTATCAACCCGACGTCCTCCGCCGGGAAGAGGCGGAGTATCGCCTCGCCAATCGCCTGCTGTGTCCCTCAGATTTTACGGTTCGCACGTTTCTGGACCAGGGGTTCCCGCCCGAACGATTGGCCCGACATATTTACGGTTACGACGAAAAGACGTATTACCCGAATCCGACGCGAGCCGAGCGTTCCGGCTTGCGGATGTTGTTTGCAGGTGTATGCGCGGTCCGGAAGGGGCTTCACTATGCTCTAGAGGCTTGGCTCGCCTCGCCCGCAAGCAAGGAGGGGACCTTCCTGATCGCAGGACCCTTCCTTCCCGCCTACCGCGAGAAGCTTTCATCGATGCTCTCCCATCCGAGCGTTCATGTGCTTGGCTACCGCTCAGACGTACCGGAGCTCATGCGCACGAGCGATATTCTCGTACTGCCCAGTATCGAAGAAGGTTGTGCGCTCGTTTGCACGGAAGCGCTGGGAAGCGGATGCGTACCCGTCGTATCGGACAGGTGCACGGATATCTGCAAACACCTTGTGAATGCGCTCGTGCACTCGTTCGGAGACGTGGCCGCGCTCGAGAGTCACATTACCATGCTGCACAACGATCGCGAACTGCTTGAAAAGCTGCGTGCCGGAGGTCTCGAGACCCTCCCCCACATCACCTGGACCGCCGCCGGCAAACAGCTCCTGCAAGTCTATCGCGACGTCATCCACTAGGGTTCCTGGGTAGCGGAATTCAAAATCTGGCGGCGCACGAAAACCCTTGTATGGTTAAAAGCTGCTGTCCTAGTATCCTGAACACAAACCCTGCCCACTGCGATCTGGACATGCCCACGTATACAGTCGATCCTCTATCCGACGCACGCTGGGAGCGTTTTACCTTTCGGCATTCGCAGGCATCTGTATTCCACTCGAAACCCTGGCTCGAGACTCTGCAGCGGACGTACGGTTACGAACCGGTCGTGTACACAACCACGCCTCCCGGCGAGGAGCTGGCCAACGGCATCGTGTTCTGCCGCATCTGCAGCTGGCTCACCGGCCGCAGACTCGTTTCGCTTCCCTTCTCCGATCATTGCCAGCCGCTAGTCGATGACCCTACGGTCTTCCGAAGCCTGGTCGATCATTTGAAGGAAGCGCTACCGCGCGAAGGTTGGGAATATTGCGAGTTGAGGCCGTTCTCGCACGCAGATCTCGGAGCGTACGGAGATCTGGGCCTCCCGAAGAGCAAGACGTATCGCGTTCATATACTCGATCTCGGCCCGGATCTCGATCGGTTGTTTCACAGTTTTCACAAGAGCTGTGTGCAGCGCAAGATCGCCCGCGCCGAAAGAGAGCATTTGAGATACGAGGAGGGCCGATCGGAAGACCTGCTGCGGAAATTCTATCATCTGCTCCTAATGACGCGTCGCAGGCACGGACTTCCTCCTCAGCCGTTGCTTTGGTTTCAGAACCTCGCACGCAGCTTCGGCGACAAGGTGGCCATTCGCGTGGCATCCAAGGACGGGAGGCCAATTGCCTGCATTTTCACCATCGCTTACAAGAATGCTCTGGTCTACAAGTACGGCTGCTCGGATGCTGCGCACCACAATCTGGGCGGAGTCTTGATGTTGCACTGGAGGGCGATCCAAAACGCCAAACAGACTGGGGCTCTCGAGTACGATTTGGGCAGATCGGAACTGGACAATCAGGGATTGATTTCGTTTAAGGACAATTGGGGGGCGCGAAGTGTCTCCGTGGATTACTTTCGATACTCCGGCCGCGATGGCCCCGGCAAGTCCCGGTACCTGAGCAAAGAACGCGCCATGGAAGCCCTGTTCGCGCGGATGCCGGATACGCTGCTGATGGCGGCGGGGAAGCTGCTGTACCGTCATATCGGGTAGCGGTGACGCGAATGTATCTAGACGCGATCGAGCGGCAGCAACTCTCCCGACGTGTTCGAGGGTTCCAATCGGAACTGACCTATTTGAAACACCGCGTGGCGCATGGCGTCACGATTACGCGGTCGGCGCTGCGCGAACACGGTCTCTCCGGCATGGCCGAGCGCCTATTTCAGCACTTGCGCTGGCTGCGCTCTAAACGGCAGCGCGACAGGGAATTTGATCGTATTTCAGGTATGAACACCAGGGGACTGGTCGGTCTTTGGCGACTGGGGATTCGGTCGGACAATGTCCGGCATGGCTATCGCTACCAGGCCATCGATGCGGAGATCCTTCGTCGGGCCCTGCAAGGCTTAGGCCGAGCGTTCCATGATTTCGTGTTCATCGATCTCGGATGCGGTAAGGGTCGAGCGCTGCTTATTGCGAGTAAGTTCGGTTTCTCGCGGGTCATTGGCGTGGAATTTGCCACGAAGCTGGCGGCGATCGCGGAGAAGAACTGCCGGCGAGCGGGAATTTCTGCAACCGTTGTGCCGCAAGATGCCCTAGGATTTCCTTTCCCGGCAGGAAATCTGGTGGTTTTTCTTTTCAACCCATTCGGCCCCGCGGTTCTGACTCCGGTCGTGGATCACCTGGCGGAGGCTGCCGCGGGCGAGCGGTACATCATTTATGTCAATCCGAAACATCGAGCCTGTCTGGATGCTCATCCGCGAATGGAATGCGTTCGTAACGAAGCCAGCTACGGCATATGGAAGGTAAGGTCGAGCGACTCAGGAGCGAGGTAGGAACTCCGATTGAAGAGTCGGATAGTCCCCCGTGCAATACGAAACCGAGAAGATGATCAAGCCTAGGTCCGGGTCTTCGAGTAGGGTCAAGATCTTCCGAGATTTTGACTGGGACGAGATACGAGAGGAATGGCGCGAATGGGCCCAGGAACCCGTTTCAGACCCGGATCTGTTTCGCACCATTAATCCCTGGCACCCTGAAGCGGTGACTCCGTTCGTGCTCGTCCTCTACGATGAAGACTGCCCGGAAGCCATTCTGATTGGGCGAAATCAGCAAGCACGTTTCGACATCAAAGTCGGGCCATCCAGAATCCGGCCCCCGGCTAGAATCATACATTTTGTCTACGGCGGCGCCCTCGGAGATCTGTGCGCGCACAATTGCCGGCAGCTGACTCTGGAGGTTCTACGGTTGCTTCGCGAGGGCGAAGCGGACGTCGCGAGTTTCACCGGCATTCAAACGCAGTCTGCGTTATACAGGCAGTTGCTGGAGCGTCCCGGCCTGCTCGGCCGCGATCACGTGCCAGACGTTGTCAACCGCTGGGGAACGGCGGTTCCGAAAAACCCGGAGGACCTCTATCGCCGATTCTCGAGCCACCGGCGCTCGGAAGTGCGGCGGAAAATGCGGAAATTCGCCGCAAGCTTTGCGGGAACTCTCGAGGTGAAATGTTTCCGTGACCGTGCAGATCTGCCGTCCGTAGTGCGCGATGTTGAGGAAGTGGCGAAGAAATCGTTTCAACGAGCGCTCGGAAACGGATACATCGATTCGCCCGAGTCCCGGCAATGGCTGTTGGCGCTGGCCATGCAAGGGATGCTCCGTTGTTTCATCCTGTATGTGCACGATGCCCCAGTAGCGTTCTGGATCGGGTCTCTCTACAAACGCATATTTCACGGCAATTACATGGCCCACGACCCGGCCTACAACCGCCACTCGCCGGGTGTTTTTCTGATGATGGATGTCCTCGAACGCTTCTGCACTCAGCAAGACACGGACGTTGTCTCTTACATTGATTTTGGAACCGGCGATTTTCCATACAAAACCTGGTTGTGCGACGACAAGTTCGAACAGGCTGATGTTCATGTCTTCGCCGGCACCTTCAAAGGACTGTATCTAAACGCTGTTCGAACGCCCCTGGCCGTACTCCACTGGGCGGTCAGGAAGACCGCAACGAATGCAGGAGTACTCGACCGAATCCGGAAGCTTCGCCGTGCTGCTGCTCAGAGATGACACGGCGTCTCGATGGCCTCTCCCTTTAGCGATGTCGCAAACGTTCATTGATTATTTTCGCTGCCCGGCGGAGTTCGCTGATTTTCGCGTGCCGGAAGGGCTCAGCGAAAAGCGAGGCTTTTTCCGATTTGGGGCCGAGGGTATCGGCTATGGCCGGTTGCCAGCGGGCCAGCCTGAGAATGGCTCCATCCATCACGCGCGCGATGTCGCCAGTTCGACGAGAATCGAAGATCAAGGCTGCTATCTGCCCTTTGATCCCGACGAGGTCGTCCGCAATCTTCGGCTGGAGCGCTACATCGCCCGGTCGAGCGGCAACGGGAATCGCGCGACGGCCAGGAAGATCATGCGGAACTCCTACTATGCGCTGCGGCCGCTCCTGCCGGTCGCCATCCGGAAGCACTTGCAGCGTGCGGCATTGCGCGGCTGGGATCAGCGCCCATTCCCGCGCTGGCCTGTCGATCACAGCGTCGACGCCATTCTCGAGACAATGATGGTCATGAGCCTCGAGGCTCATCAAGCAGAACGGATTCCGTTCGTCTGGTTCTGGCCGGAAGGGCAGTCTGCCTGCGCAACCATGACGCATGACATTGAGACGGCCCAAGGCCGCGACTTCTGCCCACAGCTCATGGATTTGAATGATTCGTTCGGCATCAAGTCCTCGTTTCAGGTCGTCCCGGAAGAACGCTACTCCGTCCCGGACGAGTTCTTAGCTACGATTCGCCGACGTGGTTTTGAGGTGAACGTTCATGACCTCAATCACGACGGCAAGCTCTTCGAGGATCGCGAAGAATTCTTGCGCCGCGCGGCACAGATCAACCGTTACGCCAAGAAATTCTGCGCGGCAGGCTATCGTTCCGGAGTTCTGTATCGCAATCTCGATTGGTATGAGGCCTTCGAGATTTCCTATGACATGTCGGTGCCGAACGTCGGCCATCTCGACCCGCAGCGCGGCGGCTGCTGCACCACGAAACCGTTCTTCATCGGCAAGATTCTGGAGATTCCGGTTACCGCGACGCAAGACTACACGCTCTTTAACATTCTCGAGCAGTACTCGACCGATCTCTGGCGGGAACAGGTTCGCCGGATTCTCGAGCGCCACGGCCTGGCGAGCTTCATCGTTCATCCCGACTACGTGCTCGAGCCCAGGGCGCGAAACACATACCGGGAACTGCTCGCCCATCTCGCTCAACTGCGAAGAACTTCGAATCTGTGGACTGCACTTCCGGGCGAGGTCAACGAGTGGTGGCGGGCCAGGAGTGAGATGATGCTCAGGAAACAGGGGGAGCGCTGGGTGATCGAAGGGCCCGGGAAGGACCGGGCGCGGGTGGCCTTTGCTCGTCTAGAAAATGGCCGACTGGCCTACGAGCTGCCGGCAGTTCAGGACTAGATTCGAAGGGATACGCCCGATCAGTACAGTTCAGAACCTGCCATACCGACCGGTTGCGATGAAATGAGCCCAGCATGAGCACAATCGCCGCAATTCCTGACACAGAAAAAAAACAGCACATTGTCTTCGTCTCTAGCGTCCTCCTCTGCCTGCTCCTGTGGTGGAAACCGATCGCGCATCTGATCGCATACTCGCTCGATCATGAATCCTGCTCCCACATTCTGCTGATCCCCTTCGTCAGCGCCTACCTCCTCTACAGCGAGCGAAAGCGAATATTTTCGGTTCTCCGCCCCGGCTGGCCTGCGGCAATTCCGCTGATGCTAGGGAGTGCGTTCTGCTACGGGTACTCGCTAAGGCTTGCGCACGGCGATAGCGGCAATGCGTCCCTGTCCTTGGCCGCGCTGGCTTTGGTTCTGGCGCTCATCGCTGCCTTCGTCACCTGCTATGGCCTTCGGGCCTCGCGAGCAGCCGCCTTCCCGCTGCTGTTTCTGATCTGGATGGTCCCGCTGCCCGACGCCGCACTCAGCCGCACGATTCACCTGCTCCAGCAGGGATCGGCGGAGCTGTCCTTCCTCTTGTTCAAAGCCGTTGGCGTGCCCGTTTTCCGCCAGGGTTTTGTCTTCACCCTTCCCGGCGTGCAGATCGAAGTTGCACAGCAGTGCAGCGGGATTCGGTCGAGCATCGCCCTGGTGATTACCTGTCTTTTGGCCGGACACTTATTTCTTCGAACGGGATGGAGAACGGCTGTATTGGTCTTGGTGTCGCTGCCCTTGGCCATCGTCAAGAACGCGGTTCGAATCGTCACGCTCACCCTCCTCAGCATTTATGTCGACCCGGGATTCCTCTACGGCAGTCTTCACCGTGACGGCGGTTTTGTGTTCTTTCTACTGGCCCTCGCGCTGCTCTTTCCTGTGTTTCTCGCACTCGAGAAGTCGGAAGGCCGAGGGGTTCGTTCGGCGGAGATCGGCCGCGGAGAACTCAAGAAGGAACCGGCCGAAGGCTGACCCTCGACGGATACCGGAGCACTTCACATTGTATGAACACATTTGACGCGATCATTCTGGGAGCCGGCCCCTACGGGCTCGCCGCCAGTGCGCACCTCCGCTTGATCGAAGGCTTCGCGCTCCGCACCTTTGGTGATCCCATGTCATTCTGGAGATCGCAGATGCCGGCCGGCATGCTCCTGCGGTCCTCCTGGGAGGCTTCGCACATCGCGGATCCGACCGGTAGTCTCACTCTCGATCGCTATAAGACTGTCAGCAGCAACCATCTGCCGATGCCGGTACCCCTCAACCGCTTCGTTGACTACGGCCTGTGGTTCCAGAAAAACGCCGTTCCCGATCTCGACTGCCGAAAGATCACCCGTGTCGGAGCTGAAGCGGGGGGATTTCGAGTCTCGCTCGAGGACGGTGAGGAACTCCGCACGCGCCGCTTCATTGTGGCAGGCGGAATTGCGCCATTCGCCTGGCGTCCGCCCGAGTTTGCCGCGCTCCCGCCATCCCTTGCCGGCCACAGTTCGGAATACGCGGACTTGCGGCCGTTTCGCGGAAGGCGGGTCGCGGTCATCGGAGCAGGGCAGAGCGCGCTCGAGTCTGCGACGCTGCTCGACGAAATCGGCGCCGAGGTCGAGGTTCTCGCCCGAACGCCGCATATCCACTGGCTGGGCTGGAAAGCGCGATTCCAGCGCCTCGGCCCCGCCTCGAAGCTGCTTTTTTCCTGGACAGACGTCGGTCCGGCCGGGATCAGCCGCCTCGTCTCCGTGCCCGCGGCGATGCGCGTGTTGCCGCAGAAATGGCAAGACAGCCTGCGCAAACGCTCGATCCGCCCGGCGGGGGCACATTGGCTCGTCGGGCGTTGCAGGGGCGTGCGCCTCACGACCGGTACGCACGTGACCTCGGCGATCGAAGAAGGAGGCCGTGTGCACCTTACTCTTTCCGATCGAACGGTACGGCTTGTCGATCACGTGTTGCTCGGCACCGGCTATCGCATCGATGTCAATCGTTACGCCTTTCTTTCCCCTGGACTGAGGCAGCGGCTGCGCGTGGTCGACGGATTTCCCGAACTCGAGGGCTCGTTTGGGTCCTCGATCCCCGGCCTCTATTTCCTCGGTGCCCCGGCTGCTCGAAGCTTCGGACCGCTCATGTACTTTGTGTCCGGAACACGATTTGCCTCGCGCACGCTCGCCTCTCACCTTGCCAGGCCGCAAGCTGCTCGGGAGTCGGTATGCGAGATGGTGGCCACGGAGTGAACACGGCGAAGAACTCACACTGCTTCCGCACCAAGCCGCGCAAACGTGCGCCGAGCGAACCGCCCGGCGCGGTCGTTCTCGGGGGCGACTATCAGGGGCTTGGAATCGTCCGCAGTTTGGGCGCACATGGCATTCCCATCTGCGTCGTTGACGACGAGTTTTCGATTGCCCGCCACTCTAGATTCACGACCTACGGTATCCGCGTTCCCGACCTGCACGATGAGGAGACGGCCATAAAGACCCTCCTCTCGCTAGGGGAGCACCTCGATCTGCGCGGGTGGGTCCTGTTTCCTACCCGAGACGAACAGGTGGCCGCCCTCTCGCGGCACCGGTCCGAGTTGGCGGAATGTTTTCGCGTTCCCGCTCCGGTTTGGGATACCGTTCGGTGGATGTGGGACAAGCGAAACACCTACCGGCTTTCCAAACAGTTAAGCATACCGTTTCCCGAGACGTGGTTCCCCGAGACTGTCGAGGATCTGGAGGAGATCGAAGCGCCCTTCCCGCTCGTACTCAAACCCGCTATCAAGGAACACTTCTTCTACGCCACAAGGTCCAAAGCCTGGCGAGCCAATAACAAGAAAGAACTCAAGGAGCTGTTCGCGCGCGCCGTCCGCATCACTGGTCCGGGAGAGATGATGGTCCAGGATCTGATTCCGGGTGATGGTCGGCACCAATTCGGGTACTGCGCGTTCTTCAAAGACGGAAGACCGATCGGCAGCATGGTCAGCCGGCGAATGCGCCAGCACCCGTACGAGTTTGGACGGGCCAGCACATTCGTTGAATCGATCGATCTTCCCGCTCTCGAGACGCTCTCGGAGCGCTTCCTGCAAGCCACGAACTACTACGGCCTCGTCGAGGTCGAGTACAAACTCGACGCGCGCGATGGCCAATTCAAATTGCTAGATGTCAACGCCCGCACCTGGGGCTATCACACGCTCGGAACGCGCGCGGGCGTGGATTTTCCCTATCTCCTATATCTCGATCAGATCGGTCGACCCGTCGAGCCTCGGCGCGGAATTCCGGGCGTCTCCTGGATCCGCTTGTTGACGGATATTCCCACAGGATTTATCGATATGGCGAGCGGCCGTACCACGCCTCGAGATTACTTCCGGTCTCTCCGAAGCTTTCACAGCGAGGCCGTATTTACGCGCAAGGATCTTCTCCCTGCGCTGGTCGAGTGCGCCCTGCTGCCTTACTTGTATGTGAAGAGAGGTTTCTAGCTCGCGGACTTCCAACCCGGCAGTCGCCTTACAGTCACGCTAACTGGACTCCGCGCCGCCCAGTCCCAATGACAAATCGAAAGCCTTCGGCGACGAGTGCGCGCGCGTAACCAGGTGCCGGCTCGAAAGAATCTAACCTCCGTGCCCGAAGCATCCGCGCTGGCCAGCTCCTCAGTAAGTTCGGTTCGAGTGTTAATTTCTGAACATGCCTACGCCTCGAAATTCGCGCTTCGACTTTCAGGTCAATCATGATCTACCGACAACCTCGCTGATCTTGGTTCGTCGAATACGCGAACGCTTCGCGAGACGAGACGCTCGCTCGGTCGAGGACGGTATGGCTGCTGCCGAGCGAGCGCATGCTAGCCAGCATCGCGGTGATGGAAGCCCTTACGCAATACATCCGTTCCGGGTCGCTCTCCTGGCTCTGGACTATGAACCGTCGTGTACGAAGGAATGCTTGGTCGCCTGCCTTCTCCATGATGTCCTTGAGGATACTGAGCTCACCCAAGAAGCCGTATCTCGTCAATTCGGATCGGCGGTGGCCGATCTTGTGGCCGCAGTCACACGATACAGACCTAGGAATGAGACTCCCGCACAGCGGCGCGATAGTAAGCTGGCCAAATGGCGCGAGACGATGGGGGCGTCTAGGGACGTCCGAGTGGTTAAGACGTTCGATAATTGCGACAATCTCATCAGTTGTAAATTCATCGCACCTGACAAACCAGCGTTCGACAAGATTCCGAGATGGCTTATGGAGGCGCAATTGCTCTATCTGCCCCTGGCAGAAAGAACGAACGCAGAGGCCGCGCGATTGATCGAACAGGAATTACAGCTTTACTTAGCTGCTGGTCACGAGATTGGCACCTGGCTTTGACCCGCTCCCGGAAAACCAGTCCACCCCTAAGTTCCGCCTAGCTAGTGTTTTCAGGTGTTCCATGGTGACTGGAACAGGAACGGTCATGCTTCCTCGTCTGCAGCTCTCATCCCTCAGCTAAGTTTGATTTCGAATCGCTCATGGTAGAAGCCTACTAAACGAAGGTGCTATTTCGTTAGCGATTAGTTTAGCCAGATGCAGATAATTCCCAAGCTCATCAGATTCGCGCGAAAACCCCCTCGCGAACAACTGCAAGTCATCCGCGAACGCTGGGTAGAAACGGAATTATACTGGAAAGTCCATCCCCGGAACGACAGGACAGCGTATCTGGTCGGACTCTTCGGCAGCGGGCGTCAGTACATCACTGAACTGGTGCTGGATCACATCGGAGACAGAGCGAAGTATTTGCACCAAAGGATCCCTCGCTTCCATACAGGTCCGACATCAATGATCTACAGCGGCCATGCCACAATCAAGTATATATCTAACGAGCAGGCTTTGCCTGCCGTAACAAGCCGCATCTTGGGAGCGGTCAGATTGGGATTTGCCGATTTGATTTTTGTCTATCGTCATCCCCTGGATTCATTGCTGACAAACTGGGTCTACTGGCGCATATACCTTCGCACAGGCCGCAAGGTTTGGAGCACCTGGTGGACTTATAGGAACACAGACGATCTAGGTGCTGAATTGGAGCGGAATTTTTCGGAGTTTAGAGCCTTTGCTGAAGGCGACCCTAGTTTTTGGGCCGGAGTACCAGGCCCGAGATTTTTGTCCTTCTCGGAATATGTCGAAGAAACAGAGCTCTTTCTCCAATCCGCCACACTCGCATTGCGGTTCGAGGACTTCATGCTCGATCCGCTCAAGGAATTCTCTAAGATTGTTGAACTCATGTCGGTTGATCTTGACTTACGCCGTTTGCAGTTAGCGCGCCCGAGAACCAAGCCTTATTTCTATCTGGCCGTTCGAGAAAAAGCTCCTCAATTCGGAAAGTTTATCGATGGACTGGACGAGGAAACAGAAAGACGGATTAGGAAAATGGGCTATGGTTTATGAGATCGCGGCGACACCTCCGCCGCGCGTATGCCCCCACAAACAAATGATCTCTCCAACCTAGAACGACCGAGCAGCTCTCGTTCTCGAGCGCTTTTGTCGATCCCGAACTGCCCATCTCCGCATCGCGCTCCAAGCGTTTGGAAGTCACTCAAGTGTCTATGCGCCTGCTGGCTTTTGTGGACTCGCGTGTAGACTAGCCACACCTCCGGAGAAGTGGCCTTCTTTGCCGGCGGTCGTACGTCTCCATAGCCGCCCCACTCTTCTTCTTCCGAGCCCCGGCGACAACACAGGAAACGGGTGTGTCGTCCGCGTGCAACCTCTGGCCCGCCATTCGAGAACGTGAGATTTACTGCCGGATTGACTTCGTGTATAGTTAACCCACTGTTACGGGAGTGTTACTGTCAGATTAGCGCAATGTTACAGACCCCCTCATCGCCGCTGAGCATAAGCAAGTCGGAACGCCGGTCAGAAGACAAACAGAAAGCCTTGCCCGGACGCGTCTACTGGATTACCGGCTTATCTGGCGCCGGCAAGACGACGGTGGGACAAGAATTACAGAACCGGCTGAGGCCGGGTGGTCGTCCGGTCGTCTTTCTGGA
>DASPVZ010000037.1:0-11840 GCA_035622135.1 Candidatus Cybelea sp.
TATCACCAACTGCAGCAACTTCGCGGCTTCCGGGGCCCCGAGCGACACTGGCACGCCGTTCGCTCTTTCCGAGCTGGTTGTTCCTGGCGGCGGAGGCGGCGGGCCGAGCAACTGCATCACATCGAATTACGATCCCACTACTGGTACGGGATCTTTACTGAGCTGCACCGGGGGATACGCGAAGCCGAGCTGGCAGACGGCACTCACGCCCGCCGACAGCCATCGGGACCTGCCTGACCTTTCGCTCTTTGCCGGGGACGGAACGCTGCAAAACTTCTACTTATATTGCGAGCAGGATATCACGGGGGTTGGTTGCAGCATGAATGCAGGGTCCTCAACGTCTCCTTACCCGAACATTCTCGGGATCGGTGGAACGTCGGTATCTGCGGAAGCCTTCGTCGGAGTCATGGCGCTGCTTAACCAAGCCGAGGGCAGCTCGGGACCGGCAGGACTGCCGAACCAGAATCTCTACTCTCTGGCCGGGCAGTCGTGGGCCAATTGTACGCAGGCCTCGAGCGGAACGTTGACGAGCGCCTGCATCTTCAATCAGATAACGAACGGAACAATTGAGCAGCCTTGCTCGAATACGCCGAACGGCACGGCGGCAGACTGCAACCAGCCGAATGGCGACGCGATCGGAACCACGGCAATCGACGGAACGGAGGACGCATACGACGCCACGGCGGGTTACAATCTGGCGACGGGGCTCGGCTCGCTGAACGTCTATAACTTGGTCGAGGAATGGAGTGTCGGCAGCGGAGGCAAAGCCGACTTCGTTCTTTCCGCATCGCCCGCTGCGATTACCGTTTCGAGTGCAGGCGGCTCGGGCCAGACCGCGATCACGGTTGTTCCGGTGAACGGCTTCACCGATACGGTCAGCTTCTCATCTTCCGCATGCTCGGGGTTGCCGAGCGGCGCGACGTGCAGTTTCACCAGCTCGAGCGTGGCACCCAACACGCCGACGACTCTCATGATTCAGACTTCATCTTCGGGCGCGGTTCCCGTCGCGGTGCGTCCGGATCGCTTTGGCGCTTGGCGCGTGCCGGCGGTTCTCACGCTCGGGTGCTTGATCTCCATAGCGGTTTTCTTCTTTTCATTGTCTCGGAAGAATCCCCGCTGGGGTGTGGCCATCGCCGGCATCGTGCTCGTGGCGTTTATCGGAATTGCGGGATGCGGCGGCGGCAGCTCCAGCAGTACCGGCGGAGGCGGCGGTGGCGGAGGGGGAGGAGGCAGTGGCGTGGTTGGGCCTCAGGCCATTACGATCACGGGTACGGACACGACCACCAACGTCTCGCACACAACCACGGTTCTGTTGACCGTCCAGTAACAAGCCGAGTTCAGGGATCAACAAGGACGCCGGGATTCGACGATTACCGTCGCTCCCGGCGTTTTTGTTTTGCCGTTGTTCTGCGCTCGGATATGCCGTCAGAACCGTTCGCGAGGCTTGACCGGTCGAGATTAGGCAACCTGATCGTGAACTCGCTAGAGGCACCGCGTTCGACTCTCGACTGCTCAACTAACTCGGGCGGGAAAACCGGCTGCTTCAGACCTGACCGATCGAGGGTGGTTTGGGGCGTGCTGACCGGTCGGTGTGTCAACTGTGATGGTCGCTTCAGGCGACTCGATCCTCTCTGCTTTTGCGGCTGGCGGAACGTGTTGGCCGACGTTTCGGCGGGATGTCGCGGCGCTCGCGAAAGGCTCCCTGCCAACGGCGCGGTTTTCATTCCGATACCGCGGCGAAGGACCTAGTCGGCCGTTAGGTGCCGGGGGGCTTTCTTGTTATGCTTTGCCCACTTTCGAATGACAGGCGTGGGCCAAGGCGAACAACTCGAACGCGGCTTGGGGCTCGTCGAAGCCACCTCGCTCAACATGACCTTCATGGTGGGCATCGGCCCGTTTGTCGTGATTCCGTTCGTGGTGCAGTCGATGGGCGGCCCGCAATCGCTGATCGCATGGCTGACCGGCGCTCTGCTGGCCCTGTTCGACGGCTGCATTTGGGCCGAACTCGGCGCCGCTCTGCCGAACGCGGGCGGCAGCTACGTGTTTCTGCGTGAAGCCTACGGGCCGGGGCGTTGGGGGCGGTTGATGTCGTTTCTCTACATTTGGCAAACGCTGTTTCAGGGGCCGCTCAGCATCGCCTCCGGCGCTCTAGGATTCGCCAGCTACTCGACCTACCTCACTCATCAGCCGGAGCTAGTGAGCGAGGCTGCAGCGCTGCGCACTTCTGCGACCGAAAAGGGGATCGCGGCCGCAATCGTGATCCTGGCGGTCGTTCTGCTTTATCGGCGCATTACTACGGTCGGCAGGATGTCGATCGTGCTTTGCGCGATCGTGGTGGGCACGATCCTGTGGCTGATTTGCGGCGGCGCGACCCATTTCCGTCGCGATCTGGTACTGGGGTTTCCGGCCGGTGCCTGGAATTTTTCTTGGGTGTTCGCCGCCGCGCTCGGCCACGGCACGGTCGAAACAGTGTACTCGTATTTGGGCTACTACAACGTCTGCAATCTGGGCGGCGAGATGAAGAAGCCCGAGCGCAACATCCCCCGTGCGATTTTCATTTCGGTCATCGGAATCGCGCTGCTGTACTTCCTCATGCAGACCAGCATCCTCGGTGTCGTGCCCTGGCAGCAAGCCCAGAGAACGAAAGCTGTGGTGAGCTTGTTCGTCGAGCGCACGTTCGGGCCGGGTTGGGCCACGCTGGCGACCGCGCTGATCCTGATCACGGCCTTCGGCTCGATATTCTCCGCGACGCTCGGCTATTCGCGGATTCCGTACGCGGCGGCGCTTGATGGAAACTTCTTCCGTGTTTTCGCGCGCGTGCATCCGACCGAGCGGTTCCCGAACGTGTCGCTGCTCGCGCTGGGCGGGACGGCTGTGGTCTTCTGCCTGTCGCTCAGCTTGATCAGCACGATCCGTGCCATCCTGGCCATGCGTTGCCTCATCCAATTCATCGGCCAGGGGGTCGGGTTGATGCTTTTGCGGCGCCGTTGGGGCGCCGAGCGTCTCCCCTTCCGCATGTGGCTTTACCCCGTTCCCGTGGTGGTCGCCATCATCGGCTGGCTGGGGATTTTTCTGGCCACGGGGCGCGCCCCCATGCTCGCTTCGCTCGCAGCCTTGGCCATTGGTATCCTTATCTATTTGGGGCGGGCGCGATACGAACGCCAATGGCCTTTCCAGGAGGTCGCTTGAAAAGCAAGCCTGTTCTGCTGGGGGTTTTGAGTGCTGCCGTTCTGGCGGCCATGGCCGCCGGGATTCCTGTGTCATCGCAAGGGCTGCCTGCGGCCGTTGAGGTCATCAATAAGGCGCGTGTTTCGACGCGGATCCTGTTTGTGACGGCTCATCCCGATGACGAATGGTCGGGCCTGCTCGCCTACCTTTCGCGGGGGCTCGGCGCGCACGTCGGTTTGCTGACGGTCACGCGCGGACAGGGCGGGCAGAACGCGATCGGTCCGGAGCAGGGCGGTGAACTGGGCGTCGTCCGCACCGAAGAACTGCTCGCGGCGGGCAAGCACTACGGCGTGCGCCAGTTCTTCACCCGGGCACCCGATTTTGGATTCTCGAAGAGCGCCGAGGAAACGCTGAAGATCTGGGGCGACGTTCCGGTCGAGGATATGGTTCGCGTGATCCGCATGTATCGCCCGCAGGTTGTGATCAACGGTTGGGGCGGAGTCCATTCCGGCCACGGGCAACACCAGGCGACAGGAATCCTGACGCCGCAGGCGGTTGCCGCGGCGGCCGATCCGAATCAATTCCCGAATCAGATTGCGGAGGGACTTTCGCCTTGGAAGGTCGAGCTCGAATTGCGCGGCGCGCGCAGCGACGGCTCGAGCGGGGTCGAATTGCCGGTGAATGATGTTTCACCGCTCTGGGGCGAGAGCTACGTTGATATGGGAATGGAAGGGCATGCGCAGCACCGTTCTCAGGGAACGCCGGCGTTTTTCGGCAACCCGTTCTTTCGCAGGCCCATCTACCTCGAGGCCGAAAACGAGAAAGGGGAAGCAACTGGTGCCTTCGACCCGAAGCTCCTCTCGCAGCCGATCACCGCCGTTGCCGCGCGCTTCCCGACCTTGCAATCGACGATGGCGCCCGTGCTTTCCTCCGTCGACCAAAAGCTCGCCGCTGCCGGCAAGTCTGCCCTGGACTTGGACCGCAAGTCAGCGGCGAGATCTCTGGCCGAGGCCGGCAGGCAGATCGCGGCTTTGCGTGTAGAAATCGCCGGTCAGAACAGCCGCGATACTGGGGCAGCGGTCTGGGAACTCGATCGCGAACATCGCGCAGTCGATAAGGCGCTCGCTGAGGTTGTGGCGCTCGCGACCGACGCGAGCGCGGACCGCCACGAACTGGTCGTCGGCGAGAATTTTGGGGTCACGCTGAATCTGCCTGACCAGCCCGCGGTTCCCGCGACTTGGTCCGTCGATGATGCGACACTGCGACTGCCGCAGGGTTGGACGGTGAAACGCACGGAAGGAACCGAGGGTGCGCGCAGTTACCACTTTGATGTTTCGATCCCGGCGGGGGCCAAAGAGCCCGAGTCGCCGGCCGACGCCGTTCTGCCTTTCCCGCCCCCGCTTGTGAAGCTCGCCTTGCGCGTGAAAGTCGACGACTACGAGTTTATGATTCGCAAACCGGTCGGGTCCATGTCCGCGACCACCACGGGGATTGTGACCTATCCGCTCGAACTCGTTCCGGCAGTGACGCTGACGACCGAAGAGCCGCAAATTATGGTGCCCCTAAAACAGGCGTCCGAGCCGAAAACCTTGGTCGCGCGCGTGCGATATCGCGGGACGAAACCGGCAAAGGTTGCTGTCGGTGTCGATGTGCCGAGCGGCTGGAGTACCCAGGCCATCGCGCCGCTCGATTTTTCCGCGGCGGGCGATCAACTGATCCGCTTCACCATCCAGGCGCCCTCGACCGTCGCGCCCGGGGCCTACAGGCTGCATCCGTTCGCAAAGCTGGACGACGAGATTTTTCGCGACTCCGTAGAATCTATCCCGACGCTCCCCACGCGTGAGTGGAGCGATCCGGACGATGCAACCGTTCACGTTCTAAATCTCACCGTACCCGCCGGCCTGCGCGTCGGGTACATTGCCGCCGAGAATGACCCGCTGCCTGGCGTGCTGCGACAGCTGGGTATTCGCGTGGATATGCTGGATGAGCTGACCCTGGCGTTTGGCGATCTGAGCCGCTACGACGCCATTACGGTCGGGATCCGCGCCTACGAATTGCGGCCCGATGTGATGCGGTCGAACTGGCGGCTGCTCGATTATGTGGAGCGCGGCGGAACGCTTGTCGTGCAGTACCAGCGCGACTTCGCCTGGAATAAGCTCCTGCCTGCGCCCTTTCCGGCCACCATGCCGCAGCAGACTTCCCGGGTCACAAACGCGAGCGCGCCCGTGCATTTCCTGGCCCCGGCCAATCCGCTGCTGAATTACCCGAACAAAATCCGGCAAGCGGACTTCGAGGGTTGGGTTCAGGAGCGCGGACTGTATTTCTGGGGTGTCTTCGATTCGAAGTATCAGCCGGTCCTGGGCATGGACGATCCGGGTGAGGCCGAGACGAAGGGCTCTCTGGTTTATGCCCGTGACGGTAGGGGAATTTACATCTATACAGGGCTCTCGTTCTTCCGAGAGTTGCCGGCCGGCGTTCCCGGCGCCTACCGGTTGTTCGTGAACCTGCTCAGCCAAACCCAGCGCCACGGCCCCCAGGATTGAACCGGGACACCCGGCGACAAATTCGTGCTCTCTATGCCAGGACGGAAGGCCTCGCCTTGGAGTCGGCTTTGAACCCGGAATTGAGCGAGCCCGCCATGGTGCGGATTCCCGAGGGCTGGTTCCGGATGGGCAGCGACCGGGGACAAGATAATGAACGCCCCGTTCATCGCGTATGGATTGATGCTTTCGACTTGGCCGTCTGCCAGGTGACCAATACCGACTATGCGCGCTTTCTCCGAGCGACCGGCCATCGCGAGCCTCTCCACTGGGGAGATCCAAACTTCTCGCGTCCCGAACAGCCCGTCGTCGCGCCGTCTTGGTTCGACGCGGCGGCATATTGCGATTGGCTCAGCCGGGCGACCGGCCGTCGCTACCGGCTACCGACCGAAGCGGAATGGGAGCGCGCGGCGCGCGGTGGCGAGGAACAAAAGGAATTTCCGTGGGGTGACCAGCCCCCGGAAGATCTGCCCAACTACAACTCACGCTGGAGGAAGGGTCCAGAGCCCGTCGGGGCGGAGCGAAACGCCTTCGGCTTGTACGACATCGGTGCGAACGTGCACGAGTGGTGTGCGGACTGGTTCAGCGTGGATTACTACAGCGTCTCGCCCGAAGCCAACCCCCAGGGCCCTCGGGAAGGTGTACGCCGCACCTCGCGCGGCGGTTCATGGAGACATTACCGCAAAGTATCGCGATGCGCTGCGCGCTCAAGCATACCACCCGACTTCCAATATGCCGATTATGGATTCCGCGTCGCTCGCGACGTATCGTCCGAGGCTCCGTTCTAAGCACTGCTCGCCGCTCGCCGACCGCGGGGTCAGGCGTGCGAAGCCTGGCTTCAGAGCAACAAACAATGCTCTCTCGCCGTGAGCGGCACCCGATTTGCCGTTATCACGGGCGGGTCGAGGATCGGGCCGCTAGAAATTCCTGAAAACCTGCCAGAGCCAGATCCCCGCGGTGACGGCCAGCAACGAGCCGGACAGAACCATGAGCGCCGTGATCGGCCTGCCGAGCCTCTCGATGCGAGCCACCAGCAACCGCTGCTCGTTCGCGAGTGTCTCTTCTCCGCCGCCGAGAAAAATCTGATCTTCCTCGCGAGTCGAGAGCGTGCTGCGATAGATGAGCATGATTATGAGAACACCCGTGACGACACCCCACACCACCAGCAGCATAACCAACGCGTCTTCAAATGACGTCATGGCCACCTCCTGGCCCGCTGCACGAGGAGGGAGGATTGGGACCCGCGGGCCCTGTGGGGGGATTATAGCACTCCGAAAATCAAAGAGGACCTGTGCACGCCTTGGCTGCTTGGGGTTCAGCGGGTTGAGTACTAGGACCGAGAGTTTAGCAGGCTCGGGGGAAACTGAGGCGCAAGCTCAGTTTCGGCGTCCGGTGTGGATCCATCCGGGAAGCGGACGCCCCAGAATTCCTGATTGGGATGAAGGATCTCGACTCCAACTTCGAAGGTTCCGTCGCGGCCGGGCGGGCTGACGCGTACCACGCGGAACTCGCGACTTTCTCGCGAGAGTTCGTTAATGACCGAAATGTGCGAGCCGACCTCGGGCTCGAAGGGAACACGAAAGAGCGCGCCGCAGCGGCTCACTGCGACCGCCGTCGCAGATATACGGGAATTCCCGTCGCTGCCGTCTAGTATTGTCAGGGGAATGCGGCTCGCAAGCCGGCTGGACCGTCGTCGCTCGATCATGGCTCGCGCTGATGCCATCATGGGCAGGTGCTCTCCGCTGGCGGGATTGGCGGCCAAACCTCATTACTCAATGTAGGCGCGCCACGCCGAGGGGTCAAGCGTTCTTCGGGAGAAATGTGCCCGCGTTGACAAACCGTCATGCGGGCGGCAATATGACTTATCTCCGTTCGCGAGTTCGGCATAGTGCTCCTGAAACGGGCAGTCCTGCTGAACTGGTCCCCGCGGAATGGGCCCAAGTGGCGGAATTGGCAGACGCGCTAGATTCAGGGTCTAGTGGCCGCAAGGTCGTGGAGGTTCGAGTCCTCTCTTGGGCACCATGTTTTCAGATACTTACAGGCGGGGCGATTCAGACTAGTTGGGTTCTCAAACCCCTCACGATGGTTCGATGCTGAAACTTTCCGTCCGTGCATTGACGCCGGCGATCCTAATCCTTACGGCCCTACTAGCAAGCGCGCCGCGCGGGGCTTCCGACCTTGCGCTTGTTGCCCGTGTTGACCCTCGGATCGAACTCCTGAGCGTCGTATTCCGCCTAGCAGGGAACAGCGAATACAACATGGATCAGTTGCCGCGATATACCACGGACATCGACCATTATTTTTCGAAGTACAGGGATCACCCCGCCGTCTTGATGGCCCAGAGGCTCGCCGACAAGAACGATGTCGGCTACGACGCCGTTATGGCGATGGCGGTCCACCTTTCTCCCCCACCGGCGCTGTCGGCGCTCTTGTCCTTCACGAACGATGTTCCCGACAGCAGGTGGGGTAAAGAGAATGCTACTTCGTTCCTGCAGGCGCTTCGCGAGTTCTATCGTGACACGGGTTTCCAAGCCTTTTTCGCCGCGCACGAGCCCATGTACAACGTGGCGGAAACACGGTTTCAAGCCGTCCTCAAGGGACTTGACCTCGGCTGGTACAAGAGCTTTTACGGCGAAGCGCCGCGAGGACATTTCCATGTTGTTCTCGGCATGAACAACGGAGGCGGCAATTATGGCCCTAGGGTCGTCTTCCCAGACGCGCACGAAGAACTGTATGCAATCATGGGGTGCTGGACAAAAGATGATTCAGGAAATCCCACCTATAACGCCGCCGATTATCTTCCGACGCTCATTCACGAGTTCAATCATTCGTTCGTTAACCCGATAATCGACCGGCGCGAAAACGACTTTGCTATGGCTGCCGATCAAGTGTATAGCCGTGTCGCAGCACAAATGAAAGACATGGCCTATGGCGACGGCCGGACAATGGTGAATGAATCGCTCGTCCGCGCGGCCGTGATTCTGTACTTTGAGGCGCATAAGGACAGCGCGACCGACGTTAGATACAAAACCGTTCGGGAACAGTCGAACGGCTTTGTTTGGATGGACGAACTCTGCGGCTTGCTCCGAGATTATGAATCACAGCGAGATCGCGTCCCAACGTTCAGCAGTTTCGTTCCCGAGATTGCTCAGTTCTACCGCTCGCTTGCGCCGCAAATCACGAAGAAGATCGCTGACTTCGATCAACGATGCGTTCACGTGACCGGCTTGCAGCCCTTCGCCAGCCACTCAGGCAGCGTTGATGCGACCATAAAGCAGATCGTTGTCACGTTCGACAAGCCGTTGGACCCGGCCCACTATTCAATCAATTTTGGCCCAGATGGGAAAGAGCACTTTCCGATAACGGGCAAGCCGGGTGCGTCGTGAAAGGTGGTGGTCCACAGCGGGAGTCAAACCCGCCTGGGAGCTGGTTCGCTCCACCCAGTAGCAATCAGAGCGGCAGTGGAGGCAACGAGACTGCTGAAGCCTCTGATGTAGAGGGTCGCTTTGGCGACCTGGCGAGCGTGCAGGCCGTAACGTGAGTGAACGCTGAGCAGGCCTCGAAAACGTTGATGCAGGAGCCGACCCGCCCCGGTTTCGGGGAAGGCCGCAGTTGATGGAATCGTACGAGCGATCAAGTTTCCATCAGTCCTGCCGGGGCATTGGCGACGGCATGCAGGCAAAAGGGGACCATACACAACACGAGAAGTCCCAGCAGTGATCACGCAAGTGATCAACTGGCAGCTCGCGAGAGATCGGCCGGGCTGACTGGGATGACGGAGAGGCTCGCAGTACCGATGAAGCCGGGTAATTCCGGTCGAGGGAAGGGGCCTCAGTTGAAAGTAAACGCAAGAAGCGGCAAAGGACGGTGGGATTGGCGATGAGTCTAGCAACCCCCTTAAGTGTTCAGAAGCTGCAGACGGCGTTGCACGACAAAGCGAAGGGATCGCCGAGTTTTCGCTTTTATGTGCTGTACGACAAAGTGTTTCGGGCAGATGTGCTGGAGTTCGCCTACGAATGCTGCAAAGCCAATGGCGGAGCACCAGGAGTAGACGGCCAGACGTTCGAGAACATCGAGGAGTACGGTCTGAAGCGCTGGCTCGACGAACTGACGCAAGAGCTGAAGAATAGAACCTATCAACCGCAGTCCGTGCGGCGGGTGTGGATACCCAAACCGGACGGGAAGCAAAGACCGTTAGGAGTGCCCGCGATCAAAGATCGTGTGGCACAGATGGCTGCTGTGTTGGTGCTCGGGCCAATTTTCGAGGCCGACCTGCAGCCGGAACAATACGCCTATCGGCCAGACCGCAGCGCACTGGATGCCGTAGAGCATGTCCGTAAGCTGCTCACCACCGGCCATGTACAAATCGTTGACGCCGATCTATCCGGCTACTTCGATTCGATTCCGCATTCCGACCTTTTAAAGTCGATCGCTCGAAGGGTCGTCGACGGAGCCATGCTTCATCTGATCAAGATGTGGCTGGAAGCTCCGGTTGAAGAGACCGACGAGCGAGGGAAGAAGCATCGAAGTACGCGCAATCGGGATGAGGGAAAGGGAACTCCCCAAGGAGCTCCCATCAGCCCGTTGCTCAGCAACGTGTACATGCGTCGTTTCGTGCTGGGATGGAAGAAGTTCGGGCACGAGAAGCGCCTTCAGGCACGCATCGTTAACTATGCCGACGATCTGGTGATCTGCTGCCGCGGCCGGGCGGACGAAGCTTTGGCCAGGATGCGAGACATCATGACGAGGCTAAAGTTGACGGTGAATGAGACGAAGACGCGGGTCTGTAAACTGCCGGGAGAGAAGTTCGATTTCTTAGGTTACACGTTCGGGCGGTGCTACTCCCCGAAAACGGGACGCGCCTACATTGGCACAGTTCCCTCGAAGAAGCGGGTGAGCCGCATCTGCGAGGGGATCAGCGCCATGACCGGACGGGATCAAACCTTACTGGACCAGAGGGTTATGGTTGCCAGGCTCAACCGCATCATGATTGGGTGGGCCAACTACTTCAGTCTAGGACCAGTCAGCAAGGCCTATCGAGCGGTGGACGAACACGCTTGCCATAGGCTGCGTCAGTGGCTGTGTGCCAAGCACAAGGTGTTGGGTTCGGGAATCCGGCGATTTTCAGTCGCCTTCCTCCACGAACAACTTGGCCTCGTCCGTCTTGTTGATCGGACGAGCAGTTTCCCGTGGGCGACTTCGTGACACTTTCTCCGAGAGCCGGATGCGGTAAATCCGCCTGTCCGGTTCGATGAGCGGGATGTGGAAACGGAAGCATGGTGCGGCTAGTGAGACACCGACAGACGAAAGGGTCGGCAACGGATAGGCCACACCTACACCACCGCGCCACATCTCGACTCCACAATTTGAGCCGGGCAACATTTCTATTAAGCTGCCGGTCGAACTGAAACCGAATTGGACCTACAGCTTCGTGCTCACTTCTCTGGGATTCCGCTCGCCGGATGGATATCCGCTACAGCCTTATGCAGTTGATTTCAAGACCAGCCCACAGTGACAGACATGGTTCGGGCCCGCGCTTTCTGGTTAGCGAGGTGCCGCCAGAGGATCTTTTGCACGATGCACAGACAGTCTTCATTACAGAGGCCTTAAAATGCGGGACAACCGGATACGTTCCTCTACAGTGCTGCTGGCACGGGCTGATTACAGCGACTAAAAAAGCTATGCAAGGCTGCACATACATTTCGGACGCGTATGCGCAGCCGCAGCGTTGGCACGCCACGAAGGGATTCAACGATTGAGCCATGACCCGCCGGGCTCTCCTCGAGGAACGTTAGACACCTCAGCCCTGTAAATGCTGCGAAAAGTGGGACTGACGGGGAGCACCATAGAGCCTGGCAGGAAGGATGAGGTTTTCTGCCCGGTTGACTTCGTGTATAGTCAACCTACTGCTACGGGAGTGTTGCCACCAGATTAACCCAATATAACAGGGGCATCTCGGTTCCTCATGCAGCCTAGCACAAGCAAGGCGAGACGCCGGTCAGAAGACAAACAGAAAGCCTTGCCCGGACGCGTCTACTGGATTACCGGCTTATCTGGCGCCGGCAAGACGACGGTGGGACAAGAATTACAGAACCGGCTGAGGCCGGGTGGTCGTCCGGTCGTCTTTCTGGA
>DASPVZ010000038.1:0-28123 GCA_035622135.1 Candidatus Cybelea sp.
GCAATGTGATGCCGTCGTCCGGTCTCACCGAGCTATTCTCGCAACAAATGCCAGCCTATCCCGGTCCGCCCATTGAAGAGGGTCTCGCACCTATCGACGTTCTTTATGGGCACTATATCCCGGAGCACATGAGGATAGAAATTTTCGTGAATCGCATTCGGGCAGATGCTCCGCGGTTCAAATCTCAGTTTCTTGATCTGCTCGCGGTCGTCCGAATTCATGAGTACGCACATGCCATCGTTCATGCAGGCGTCAATACGGTGGATGTTGCAAAACAACTAGCCAAGCTTGGAGTAGAAGGCACAACAGATTGGGAGTCTTTCCGGACAGACCGTGACAGAGCGTTTTCTGCGCTTGACGACGAAAGCAGTGAGCTCTTGGCACAGGCGATAACGTGGGGTTGTATATCGCAGGAACCTGCCTCGCCGCAATCGCAGCCGTTAATTCAGACTTTCCTTGCTCTCGAAGAGCGACAGCCGCCGCGATATCAACTTCCACCAAAGGTGAAGCAACGTGCTCGCCTCGCGAATTGGAGTGTCGTCCTCCGAGTGGCCCAGGGTGAGCTAGATATTTATCGCGAACCTTCATTCAAACTCGCCGCCGGTCTCGCAGACTTAATCACTAAAACCGCGGAACCGCGAGACGTAACGGAGACGCTCCGAAACAATACGCTAGCGAGGATAGCCTCGGAGCTCCAGGAGCGACTAGCCACCGTTGACCTAGTTTCGCCGGGGCCCGTACCCGATGATGGCACTGTAAAGCTGCTGGTCCTGCGAAAGGAGTGCATTGAACTCCGCATGTACAAAGAAGCGGCCCATCATCGGCCCCACTTTCATATCGAATACAAAAGCGAATTCGAGGCGTCGTACGCACTGGACAATTTCGAACGGCTCGCAGGTTACATGCCGCGCAAGTACGAGGATGTAATTTTGCCAGTCGCCCGAGCTAGCCAGGGTCACCTGATTGACTTTTGGCGGTCATTGAACGGCACAGCTAGGATCGTCGTGAGCGCGAACAATGCCTAGCCTTCTGCTAATCACCACTCGCCCCTAGCGGCGCTTACCAAGTTCTGGCAAGCCACCAGAGACTATCTTCTTGGAATGCGGATTGTACTTGCGGTCGATCTTGGCGAGGCGTTTCTTCAAGCTCTCGTTAATCGGTGTTTTTGCTTGGGTCAGTTTGTTCGCTCTTCGGCTGAATTCTAGTCCAGAGATCTTCCCTTGGTGCCAGAGAGCGACAAGTGGTTTCATCGGAGTTTTGCTGCTTTTTGCCACGGCCATCATCCCCGGTGGTCAAGAGCGGGATTCCAATTCGCCAACCTCCAAGGCGGCTTGATGATATCAAATCGGGCGACAAAAGGACCCGCGCAAATCAGCGCCAGCATTGATCGGCCGCGCGATTCCGTCTATATTGACGGTATATAGCAAAACTGCGATAATTTAAGGCGCGTGAATGGCGAATTCACCATTGAGTATGTCGAGTTGCCGAACGGCCGAACGCCCGCACGCGAGTTCGTGGATTCGCTCGATGACAAGGCCGCCGCCCGGATAGACGCGTTTATCGAACGCCTGCGCGTCTATGGGAACCGGATGCAGGGCAAGTTCGTCAAGAAGCTCACAGATGACATATTCGAGCTCAGGGTCAAACAGTTCGACCGGATTTTCCGAGTTCTGTTCTTCTACCAGCCGGGAATGTTGATCGTGATTACGTTGGGATTCCAGAAGAAAACAGAGCAGACACCATCGGCGGAGATCACGAGGGCAGAGCAGCTCAGAAAGCTATGGATGAAGTACAGAAACCATTACACGGGATCGCAAAAGGAACGAGAAGCCATCCTGAAGGAGTTGGCACTATGAGACAAAACGCCAAGCGCGACAGACACAGTGAGTTGGTCGAACGGCGCGCGCGCAAGAGTGCAACCTACCGCAAGACCTTCGAGCGCACCCTGCATCAGATTGACCTGGCGCTCCTGGTCCGCGAGATGCGAGAGGATGCGGGTCTGACTCAGGCAGAGCTTGCCAAGAAGGTTGGCACCACGCAGTCCGTTATTGCCCGTTTGGAGGACGCCGAATACACCGGGCACTCGCTCACGATGCTGGAGCGCATCGCTACGGCCTGCGGCGTCGCTCTGAAGCTTCACGCCGAGAAGAAGCCAAATTTCGACCGCGAAGTTGCATTGGTATAGGGGCCGCAAAAGCGGGACCCGGAATCAGCGGAATGCCGACGAAACCAAGGAAAAGACGAAAGAGAGCGGACCACAGTGGGTCAACGTGCAACGGCGGACAGTTCGTACTTCCGAATCTCGTCGATCACTTCGGGTAATTCTCCTAAGCCTGCCCAAGAGAGCGGAACCAGAAAATGATTGCTAGGTTTCAGTAGCAGCCGGAAGTGCGTGACCAATCGTTCGAGTGAAAAATCCTCAAGTTTCGTCGCGGACCGCAATCCCACTCCGTCGATGTGGCACAGCTTCCAACCGCGTTTGTTCAGGTTGTCAGCGGCCGACAAAGTCCCCGCATAGGTCATCAGCGATTTTTCGGAACGCTTTGTCGCGAACGCGAAGGGGATTTTGCCATCTTCAAGCTGGTTTCTGATTTCGTCCAGGGAATATGAGAACCCTTGAAAGGCACGCATGAAGGCCCATTGCGCCGGGGAATTGTCCGCCAGGATGATCGTCCGCCCCCCAGAATGTGTAATCGTCCCTCCCCGCACACCGCTGCTCTTTCGGACGACGATAGGGAGGTCGGAATCGGCCCATGCATCGACCAACTCGTCCCACCGCTGCCGTGCTTCGGCTTGCACGCGAGGGCGATACTTTGATGTCGCCCATAGTTTTCCAATCTCTCTCAGTTCATGAGAAAGCTCGAAAGAAATGTCGGCAATGGGCACGTCCCTCATGCAGAGCGCGCCGGTATGTTAGCAGCCTGCGCCTGCCTGGCGTCTGCCTAGTTGCGAGAAAAAACTTGGGTCCATTTGGGTCCAAATGCTGACAAATTGGGTCCAAAATCGGGTACCATTACGCAGAACAAAGCTAGACGAACCAACGAGATAGATTTTTTGCAACTGCCTTGGGCGCAGGAGGTCTGGAGTTCAAATCTCCACGCCCCGACCCGTGATGACGGGTAATTTGACGAATCTGACTCTGGCCTTCATGGACACAAGTTCGCGTGCTGATCCGTTGCTGACCGGCGACACTCCGAAACTAAGGCGCACTTCATCTATTGATTGGATTTTTCGTGGGTTGCGTTGTCGCGGCGGCAGCGGTCATCTATCTGCATGACTGGGCTTGGTCAGTTCCTACCGTACTGGCGGGGGTGGCAGCTGCGCTGGGATAAAGTGGAGAGCGCGAGGCGGCCATGTTGACTCTTCTGATGCAGACAATCCATGTTCCAGGATGCCAGCTGCTGTTTTGGGCGCTCGACCGGCTTTCCCGCGAAGGAGTGCTCGGAACCCTCCGGCACCTCAACCGTCTCACCTCCTACGGGGTCGGGTACAGGAGTTTCACCGAGCAGTATTTCCGTGATTGCGCGCTTGGAGGACGCCGAATACGCCGGGCACTCGCTTACGATGCTGGAGCGCATCGCTACGGCCTGTGGCGTGACCCTAAAGCTGCCCGCCCCGAAAAGAAGCCGAATTTCGACCGCGAAGTAGTGCTGGTATGAGTGGCGGGCAACAAAGACGAAAGCTTGATTCGTTGTACCCTTAAAGGGTACACTTGACCCCTGAATGGGTACAGGGGCTATCTTATCGGACACTCTGTTTGGTCGCACCCGCGGGGCCGTGCTGTCGGTCTTGTACGGTCACGTCGGCGAATCCTTTTATCTGCGGCAGCTCGCCCGACTTACAGGCAAGAGCCTTGGCCCGGTGCAACGTGAGGTCCGGCAATTGGTCGATGCCGGCTTGGTCACTCGAAAAACCGAGGCGGCACGGACGCTTTATAGCGCGAATCGGGGCAGCCCCGTGTTTGCTGAGATTAAGAACCTGGTTACCAAAACCATTGGGATGCACGACGTTTTGTATTCGGCGCTCGAAGGGTTGAGGAGGATGATCAATCTTGCCTTCATCTACGGTTCCGTTGCGCGATCGGACGAAACAGAACACAGCGACGTTGATCTCATGGTGGTCGGCAAAGTCGACTTCAGCACGGTCGTTTCGAATTTGGTCGACGCTCAGAAAGTCCTGAATCGCGAGATCAACCCCACGGTTTATTCGGTCAAAGAGTTTCAGTCAAAACTCCGGGGCAATTTTTTGAAGAACGTCCTGGCCGAGAAGAAGCTCTTCATCATAGGCGATGAAAATGTCCTTCGAGAGCTGGGTGAAAAATGGCTGGCTCGAACGGCTCCAGTCCGACGCTAAAGAGATTGCGCGTTTGCTTGCACTAGCCGACGGGCGCCTCGCGGACTACGAGAAAGCGGTCAGGGCAAAGCTGTCTCCCGATGTGCAGTTGAGCCTGGCATACGACGCGATTCGTGTGTGCGGGACGGCGGCATTGCGTGCTGCGGGATACCGCGTACTTAGAGGAAACACGAGCACTACCGCACGATTGAGGCCCTGGAATTTTCCATAGACCCGGAACGGAAGATCATCCCGACGCTCGATAAGCTGCGCAGAAAGCGCAATATCGGCTCTTATGACGACTATGGTTTAGTCTCGCAAAGGGAAGCCGATGCCAGCGGTAAGATGGCCGTGCACATCCGGAAAGACGTCGAGGATTGGATTCGCAGGAACTACTCGGACAAGCCCGGGAGAGGAGATAGTGTTCCCGAAGGTGGCTTTGGGTTTTGAAAACGGACCTGCGCTGAGATCGCAAAGTAATTTCCCCACAACTCAGCCGCATCGGTAGAGGCTCGGTGGCCCTGAGGAAGAAATCTGGCGCGCTCCCTGTCTGGGGTTGGCCAGCAAAGTGAACCCGGTCGTGCGATAATGGCCCCCTCGAATTGGAGTGGTGGGCGGTGTCAGTCGATCTTAGCGGGGACGGCGGGGAGTAGCTGAACAATGTGGATTGTACGACTGGCCCTGCGCCGGCCTTATACGTTCATTGTCGCCTCGATTCTGCTCTTGATCCTGGGCACCTTTGCCATCATCCGCACGCCTACGGACATCTTCCCGAACATCAATATTCCGGTCGTAAGCGTACTCTGGAACTACAACGGTTTGTCGCCCGAAGAAATGTCGAACCGGATTATTTTCCAGTACGAGCGGTTCCTGACGACGACGGTCAACGATATCGAGCACGTCGAATCACAGTCCTGGAACGGGCGGGGCATCGTCAAGGTATTTTTCCAGCCTGGCGTGAACATCGGCAACGCGGTCGCCCAGGTCACCTCCGTCTCTCAGACAGCCATACACTCGATGCCCACCGGCACTTTGCCTCCCCTGGTCATTCAGTACAACGCCTCCTCGGTACCCATCCTGCAACTGGGACTTTCCGGCCAGGGGCTGAGCGAGCAGCAACTGTGGGATCTCGGCCTGAATTTCTTGCGCACCGACCTGGTGACCATCAACGGCATTGCCATCCCCTACCCCTACGGCGGGAAGCAACGCCAGATGGAAGTGGACCTGAACCCGCAGGAGCTGCAAGCGAAGGGGTTGTCGCCCTCCGATGTCGTCAACGCGATCAATCTCCAGAACCTGATTCTGCCCGCCGGGACGGCGAAGATCGGGACGTTCGAATACCAAGTCGAGATGAACGGTGCTCCGCGAACGATTCAGGAACTGAATGACCTACCGGTCAAGACGGTGGGCAGCACCACCATCTACATCAAAGACGTTGCTTACGTGCGCGACGGTTATCCGCCGCAGACCAATATCGCCCGCGTAAACGGCCAACGCTCGATTGTGATGGTGATTCTCAAGAATGGAAACGCCTCGACGCTCAACATTATTTCCAGCGTCAAATCGGAGCTGCCCGTGGCGGCTGCCGAACTTCCCCCGCAGCTCAAAATCGTTCCCGTGTCGGATCAGTCGCTTTTCGTCGAGGCTTCGATCAGCGGCGTCATCCGCGAGGGGATCATCGCGGCCTGTTTGACCGGCCTGATGATCCTATTGTTCCTGGGCAGTTGGCGCAGCACGCTGATTATTGCCGTGTCGATCCCGCTCTCCGTACTGACCTCGCTCATCGTGCTGAGCGCGCTCGGGGAGACGATCAACATCATGACCCTGGGCGGGTTGGCGCTGGCCGTGGGGATTTTAGTTGACGACGCGACGGTGGAAGTCGAGAACATCAACCGCAACATTGACCAGGGGAAAGAAATCCTGCAAGCCATACTGGATGGCGCCTCGCAGATCGCCGTTCCTGCCTTGGTGTCGACCCTCTCGATCTGCATCGTATTCGTGCCGATGTTCTTCCTTTCCGGCGTTGCCAAGTACCTGTTCGTGCCGCTCGCCGAAGCGGTGGTTTTCGCCATGCTGGCTTCCTATCTGCTCTCGCGCACACTGGTCCCCACCATGGCCCGCTACCTCCTCTCGGGGAAAACGGGAGAAGCGGGGAAGGAGGAGAGCCAGGCGTCGCGCAATCCTATGGTGCGCCTGCAGGCGAGGTTTGAAACGGCGTTCGAGAGACTGCGCGGGCGCTATCATCGACTGCTCGACGCTTCCATTCGCCATCCTAAGCTATTCATGACGGCCTTCTTTTCCGCTTGCATCGTCTCGTTCGCTCTGCTTCCCCTCGTGGGAGAGGATTTTTTCCCCTCTGTTGACAGCGGTGAGTTCAAACTGCACATGCGGGGCGCGACCGGCACGCGAATTGAGGATACGGCCGCCATCTGCGACCGCGTGGAAAACAGGATTCGGCAACTGGTCCCACGCGCGGAGCTTGCCGGCATCATCGACAACATCGGGCTGCCCTACAGCAGCATCAATCTCTCATACAGCAATTCGGCCCCCGTGGGTACCAGCGACGCCGACATGCAGGTCGAATTGGCCAAGGATCACCACCCCACAGCAGGGTACGTGCGTACGCTTCGCCGCGTGCTCGCGCGCGATTTTCCGGGCGTGACGTTCTACGAGATTCCGGCCGACATGGTCAGTCAGATCCTCGATTTCGGGCTGCCTGCTCCCATCGACATTCAGATCGTGGGACTTAATCTCGACGCGAACCGCGAATTCGCCGATCACCTGCTCGAGGAGCTCAAGCGTGTCCCGGGGACCGCCGACCTGCGCATTCAGCAGGTCTTTGATCTGCCGAAGATCCACATCGAAGTGAATCGCACGACGGCCCAGGAAATCGGATTTTCCGAGCTCAATGCAGCGCAGAACCTGCTGATTTCCCTGAGCGGGAGCTTTCAGACGCAGCCCGCCTTCTTCCTCGATCCCAAGACGGGCGTGTCCTACAACATCGATACGCAGACGCCGCAGTATCGGACCGATTCGCTGCAGAATCTCGAGAACATTCCGGTATACGCGAGGTCGCCGACCCAGCCGGAGATCCTGGGTGACGTGGCCCGTTTTAGCCGCGGAGCGGAAATGGGGGTCGTTTCACACTATAATGTCGAGCCGGTGATCGACATTTTCGGGTCGGTTCAAGGCCGCGATCTGGGAGGCGTCGCGCGAGACATGGATCCCATCATCGCGGGGGCCAAAGCTCACCTGCCGCGAGGATCGCGAATCGTGGTTCGCGGCGAGGTTCAGACGATGCGAGCTTCCTTTATGGGGCTGCTGGCTGGGCTCGCTTTTTCGATCATCCTGGTCTATTTCCTGATTGTGGTGAATTTCCAATCCTGGCTTGACCCGTTCGTGATCCTGATGGCGCTGCCGGCAGCGCTGGCGGGAATCGTTTGGATTTTGTTTGTATCGGGGACCACTCTTTCCGTGCCGGCGTTGACCGGGGCCATCATGTGCATGGGCGTGGCCACCTCGAACAGCATTCTGGTGGTGAGCTTTTCGAAAGAGAGGCTCGAAGAGGGGAAGACACCGTCGGAGGCGGCTTTGGAAGCCGGCTACACACGCTTTCGCCCGGTGATTATGACCGCTCTGGCCATGATCATTGGCATGCTCCCCATGTCGTTGGGCCTGGGCGAAGGGGGCGAGCAGAACGCGCCCCTGGGACGCGCGGTGATTGGCGGGCTCATCTTTGCAACCGTGGCCACCCTCTTCTTCGTGCCGGTGTTCTTTAGCTTTGTGCACGGCCGGGGGACCGGGGAGGCCCCGCAGCACGGTATGTGATTGAAACCTGCGGGGTTGTCGGTACATCTACTAAGGGTCGTAAATCGGGCGGGGAAGCTGAATGGGTTCGATGATCGAGATTGAGCAAACGCAGGGAAGCGCGGAGGCGTCTGTGGGCACGCCGGCACGCCGGCCGCAGAAGAAGCGCGGCGTCGTAGCCCTGTTCATTACGCTCGTCATTGTCGCGGCGGTCGTGGTTGGCGGTGTCGTACCGCGCCGCCGGGCCAGGGCTGCCCTGCGGGAGGAAACCAACGACCTGGCCACTCCCTCCGTCGAAGCCGTGCGTCCGAGCCGAGGCGCAGCGCAGATAGAGATCATGCTTCCCGGGAACATGCAGGCGTTCGCCGATGCCCCGATCTACGCGCGCACGAACGGGTATCTCAAGAAATGGTATGTCGATATTGGCGGGCGAGTGAAAGCCGGCCAGTTGCTGGCGGAGATCGAAACTCCGGAAGTCGATCAGCAACTCGAGCAGGCTCGCGCCGACCTGAATACGGCAAAGGCGAACTTGGCGCTTTCCGAAATCACGGCCAAACGGTACGAGGGTCTGAAGAACACCGATTCGGTTTCCAAGCAGGACGTGGACAACGCCGAAGGAGACTATGAGGCCAAGCGGGCTGCCGTAGCCTCCGCGCAATCCAACGTGAATCGCCTAGAGGATTTACAGTCATTTGAAAAGGTCTACGCGCCCTTCGACGGCGTGATTACGGCGCGAAATACGGATGTGGGTCACCTGATTAATTCCGGGTCCGGCACGCCGCAGGCCGAGCTGTTTCACGAAGCGGCCATCCGCACCCTGCGCGTGTATGTCAGCGTTCCGCAGCAATATTCCCCGTCGGCGAAGCCGGGCTTGACGGCCGACGTGACGCTTCCTGAATTTCCCGGGCGGCGGTTTCCGGGCACGCTGGTGCGCACGGCGAATGCGATCGACCTTTCCACGCGCACACTGCTGGTGGAAGTCGATGTGCCGAATTCGACCGGCACGCTATTGCCGGGAGCGTACGCGGAGGTTCACCTGCGCGTGCCCTCGGGATCGCCGGCGTACATTCTGCCGGTTACTGCACTGATCTTCCGCTCGCAGGGGCTGCAGGTTGCTTTGGTCGGAAGCGACAATCGCGCGCAGCTGGTCAACGTAACCTTGGGGCGCGATTTCGGCAATCAGGTCGAGATTACCTCCGGCCTGCCGGAGAACGCGCTGGTGATTAGCGATCCCCCGGACTCGTTGGTCGCCGGGGAAGAGGTGCGAGTGGTTTCGGTATCGCCGGGTCCACCTCCGCCCAAGGCGCAGGGATCGGGATAGTCGGCCAACGCAACCGGCTCCAATTCTCGCGGGCCAGCCATCGATGCGCGAGCGGAAGCCGTCCCGCTGCGATCGACCTAGGAGAAATCACAATTTGCGAATCGCGGCGTCGCTCGTCGCACCCTTGCTTCTGGCCGGATGCATGGTGGGGCCGAACTATGTCCGGCCAACAGCGGACGTGCCGGCAAATTACAAGGAGAATCCGAATTTCTCGCTGGCCCAGCCAGGCGACGCGATCGCCAAGGGAAGATGGTGGGAAATTTACGGGGATCCTCGGCTCAATTCACTCGAAGAGCAGGTTGCTGTTTCCAATTTCAGTTTGAAAGCCGCTCAGGCGCGATTCGAGCAGGCTCGCGCCGGGGTTCGCATCACGCGTTCTGCTTTGTACCCGACCGCGACGGGAAGCTTGGCGGTCTCGCATACGCACGCTTCTTCCAACGCGCCCCTGGTGACTTCCACCACGAACTACAATGATTTTCTGCTGCCCGTGGATGTGTCCTGGGAAGCAGACGTTTGGGGCCGCATCCGCCGCACGGTCGAGGCCAGCCGCTCGGAGGCGCAGGCCACGGCAGCCGATCTGGCCAGCGTGCAGCTCAGTCTTCAATCCGAACTGGCCCTCGACTACTTCGCCCTGCGCGGGCTCGACGCGCAGGAGCAGCTGCTCAATTCGACCGTCGTTTCCTATGGGAAGGCGCTCGAGTTGACCGAGACGCGATATCGTGGCGGACTTGCCTCGGCCGTCGATGTGGCCCAGGCGCAGACGCAGCTGGAGACCACGCGCGCCGAAGCGATCGACATCGGCGTCGAGCGCACTCAATTCGAGCATGCCATTGCCGTTCTGGTTGGAAAGCCGCCCGAACAATTCAGCATGGCTCCCTTTCCGCTCACCGAAGCGCCGCCAGCCGTTCCTGCCGGGGTGCCATCCGAGCTGCTCGAGAGACGCCCGGATATCGCCGCAGCCGAGCGGCGGGTTGAGGAAGCCAATGCAAATATGGGAGTCGCCCGGGCGGCGTATTTCCCGGCGGTTACCTTGAGCGGCGCAGGAGGGTTCCAAAGCGCGGTGATCTCCACGTTGCTCGAGGGGCCGGGCGGATTCTGGGCCCTGGCCGGGCAGGCTGCGGAGACCCTTTTTGATGGCGGCTTTCGGCGCGGCACGAGCGAGCAAGCGCGAGCCGCTTACGACCAGGCCGTAGACTCGTACCGGGAAACGATTTTGGAGGCTTTTCAGCAGGTGGAAGACAATCTTGCCGCCTTGCGAATATTGGGTGAGGAGTCCTCGACCCAAGACGGGGCTGTCGCTGCCGCGGAGCATTCTCTTTCCCTCTCCATCACGCGCTACAAGGGCGGTGTGACCAACTATTTGGAGGTGACCACGGCGCAAAGCGCTGCGCTTTCCGACGAGGTTACCGCTGTGAACCTGCTCTCGCGGCGTCTAAGTGCAAGCGTCCTTCTGGTGAAGGCGATCGGCGGGGGCTGGGACGTCTCGAAAATTCCGCCCATCTGAGGATCCGGTGATCGGGCGGAGTACCCTGCGCGCTCCGGCGCAGTCGCTTGCTCACTCGGGTTCCTGCGTCACGATATGCACATCGACGGCGGGTGCTTCGCTCAGAAAACGGTTGATGCCGTTCAGATAAAGCAGCTTTCGCCAGCCTTCGACCGCGGACCTGCCCAGAATGACCTGGGTCACGTGCTTTTCACGAACGAACTGGGCCGCCGCCTGGGCTACGCTGTCGCCCTTCAGGCGTACCGGCGTGGCTCCCAGACTCTGCGCGAATTGCAAGTTCGCGGACAAGACCTTCTCGGCCTGCGGATCGCTGTCACCGTCAACATCCACGTGAACGGCGAATAATTCGGCGTCCATGCGCCGGGCCATGCGCGCGGCGCGTGCCACCAGATACTGGGCTCGGGGATTGGCGCTGATGCAGACGGCGATTCTTTCGCGAACATTCCAGTTTTCTCGAATGTCCTTCTCATCCATGTAGGAGGAAAGGCTGCGGTCCACTTGCTCGGCGACCTGCCGCAGGGCCAGCTCCCGAAGCGCGATCAGATTGCCGCGCCGAAAGAAGTTCGTCAGGGCCTGTTCGACCTTTTCCTTCCCGTAGATGTCGCCGCGCTTCATGCGATTTTGCAGGGCTTCTGGTGTGAGGTCGACCATCACGGTTTCCTCGCTGAGCTGGAGGACCCAATCGGGCACTGTCTCCCGAACGGAAACCCCCGTGATGGCGCGCACGGTGGGGGCGATGCTTTCGATATGCTGGATGTTCACGGTGGAAATCACGTCGATTTTCGCATCGAGCAGCTCGAGAACGTCTTCGTAGCGTTTGCGGTGTTTGCTTCCCGGAATGTTGGTGTGAGCCAGCTCGTCGACGAGCGCGACTTGCGGCTTGCGCGCCACAATGGCATCCACATCCATTTCCTCGAACATGGTTCCTTTGTAATCGATCTTCTTGCGGGGAACCGCTTCGAGCTTGGCGGCTAGGTCGGCGATCCCTTTTCGGCCGTGCGTCTCGACGATGCCGATGACCACGTCCTCACCGCGGCTGCTACGCCGAATCGCTTCACTCAACATCCCGTACGTCTTCCCCACGCCGGGCGCGTAGCCGAGGAAAAGCTTCAGTATGCCCTTTGCTTTTTCCGGCGGCCCGGAGACGGCTGCGAGCCACTGTTCGGGTGTCTTGGGCTTGGGCATTTCGATTCTCTTTTGTCGGCGCTACGGTAGAATACGTCCGTGCGCGAACCTGTGCCTCTGCAGATCCTTCGGTTCGTCGCCGCGTCTGCCGTGGCGGCGGGCATTCCCTTTGTCTATCATAGATTTCTTCATGTTAGCTCGACAACTGCCGCTCTGACGCTGGTCCTGGCCATTCTAGCGGTTTCGACCATCTGGGGAATCGTGGTTTCCGTCTCCATGTCCGTTGTGGCCGCGCTGGCCTTCGTGTTCTTTTTCCTCCACGGCGGCCGGGTGACCATCTACTCTGCAGAAAACTGGGTGACCCTGTCGACCTTCCTGGTAGTCTCGATCCTGGCCAGCCATCTCTCCGCCCGCGCTCGAAGAGAAGCCGAGTATGCGTCGGCGCGGCGGCGCGACATCGAGAAGCTGTACTCGTTCAGCCAGAATCTCCTTGAATCCGGCAATGTGATCGAGCTATTGAACCGCATCCCGGCGCAGATTGTGGACATTTTTGAGGTGGGCGCAGCAGCTCTTTTGCTTGCAGAAAAACAGAAGGTCTACCGCTCGGGTCCGGTTGTCCCGCATCTCGACCTCGAGACGCTGAAGACCATTGTGGCCCGCGAAGAACCGGTGATCGATACGGCGCACAGCGTCAGTTTCGTACCGGTACGGATGGGGATCCGCTCGATCGGCAGCCTGGGGATTTCGGGCACGATTCTCTCCCGCAAGACTCTCGAGGCCATCGGCACGCTGATCGCTGTGGCCATGGAGCGCGCACGCGCGGTCGAGCAACTCGGGCAAACCGAGGCCTCCCGGGAAGGCGAGCGTCTGAGAACCGCCCTGCTCGATTCGGTGACGCACGCCCTGCGCACTCCCTTGACCTCGATCAAAGCCTCGGTCACGAATTTGCTCTCCAACACCAGCCTGAACGAGCGGCAAAAGCGCGAGCTGCTCACCATCATTAACGAGGAAAGCGACCGCCTGAACCGGCTGGTGGGCGAAGCGGCGGAGATGTCCCAACTCGACGCGGGAAACGTCGATCTGCACATTGAGTCGCACTCGATTGATGAACTTGTGTCCTCTGCCCTGCTGCATTGCCGCGGTTCTCTCGTGCACCGTACGGTCGATGTTCGAATCGCGCCCGGCTTGCCGCGCGTACGCATTGATCTTCCCCGCGCGAGCGAGGTGCTGGTTCAGCTCATTGAGAATGCGAATCAGTACTCGCCTCCCGATCGGCCCATCACGGTCAGCGCGGAGCGGAGCGGGGATTACGTGGTGACCAGCGTCGCTGACCGCGGGAACGGGATCGATTATCCGGAACAAGACCTGATTTTCGAGAAGTTCTACCGAGGCAAGGATCAGCGTTACAGCGTGCAGGGTACGGGCATGGGCCTTCCCATAGCGAAAGCTATCGTCGAGGCGCACGGCGGGACCATCAGCTTGACCAGCCAGCGCGGGTACGGGTCTGTTTTTTCCTTCACGCTTCCTGCCGATGGCAGCCGCCCCGCCGTTTCCAAATGACCACGGTTACCGTTCTCGTCGTGGACGATGAGCCGCAGATTCGCCGCGTGCTGAGCACCATGCTCACCTCGCATGGCCACGCAGTGGTTGAGGCGCAAAGCGGCGAGGAAGCGCAGGCCAGAATTCGAGAGCAGAAGATCGGCTTGATCCTCCTCGATGCGAACCTGCCGGGAATGTCTGGGGTCGAGACCTGCGCCGAAATCCGCCGCTCCAGTGACGTCCCCATCATCATGCTCACCGTGCGGAACTCGGAACGCGACAAAGTCCAAGCCCTGGATGCCGGAGCAGACGATTATGTGACCAAGCCGTTCGGCGCCGAAGAATTGATGGCCCGCGTTCGAGCCGCCCTGCGGCGCGCCGCGCCGGCCGAATACCCCCCGCCATTCATTTCGAACGAGCTCAAGATCGATTTCGAGAAGCGCGCGGTGCAGGTCAAAGGGAAGCCGGTGCGCCTGACTCCCACGGAGTTCGAGCTGCTCCGGCAGCTGGTCGCCAACGAAGGCAAGGCCCTGCCCCATCGGCGGCTGCTACAGGCCGTGTGGGGCCCTGACTACGGGGAGGAGACCGAGTACCTGCGTGTCTTCGTCAACCAGCTGCGCAAGAAAATTGAGCCCGAGCCCCGCCATCCCCGCTACATTCACACCGAGCCCTGGGTCGGCTACCGTTTCGAGGGCCCCCGCGAGAGGAGCCGCACAACCCGGACCGAAAAGTGAGCTTGACGCCGCTTATTTCTGCTCGTTGAGTGTGATCGACGCGCGAGTTGTATCCCATTCCAAGCCCAGCGTGCAGCTCGTCGAGCTGCTCTGCGTGTAGGAGATCGTGAAATCCTCAACGGACGAGGGCAGTGTTCCCAGCTTCATATCGTAACGGCCGAGTTCGTACTGCTCACCGGGATAGGGGATTCCCCATTCACCGGTTTTCTTGCTGATGATGAGGGTCCACTTGTCGGGATTGGGAATGACGAAGAGGGTATAGCTGCCGGGGGGAACTTCCTTTCCATCGATGCTCAGATTCGCTGTGGTGACAAAGGTGGTTGCCGCATTCGCACCCGCGCGCCATGGTTTGCCATACGGTTCGTGTTCTCCGATCATCTTTCGTCCCCGGAGCCGCGGGCTCGAATAGTCCGTGTGAATTGTCTTGCCGTCTGCGAACTTGCATTCTGCGCTCGCCGGCGGGCTGAGAGGCTTGCCCCCGTTCTGCTGGCGGGCCAGGCCGGGCCATCCGAGGACAGCCAGGCCGAGGATCAAAGTGGAACAAACGCCGATTATCCGTCGCATCTCGGTTCTCTCCTTAATATGAATCTTGTCTATGGTCGATTCCCGCATCTCAAAAACACCGAACTGGTAGCAGCCAATTCTACAACGGCCGCCACGACTTGGCTTACACTCATCGTCGTATGGCGAGGCAATCGCTGTTTGAATATTTCACGCCCGACTGCCGGCCCGCGCGCGAAACTGCCGCGGTCTGGCGGCGAGGATATCGCACGATCCGATGGACCTATGCAGACCTCATTCGCGTGGCCAACCATTTTGCGCGCGAGCTCGACTCGCGCGGGATCGCTAAGGGCGACCGCATTCTGCTGTGGGGCGAGAACTCAGGGGAGTGGGTGGCCGCCTTTCTCGGCTGCATGTTTCGCGGTGCGGTCGTCGTGCCCATGGACGCGATTGCGGAAGAGGGTTTCGCCGCGCGTGTCGCCGAGCAATCGGGCGTGAAACTGGCCGTCGTATCGCGTGGGGCCTCGCTCGATTCTGCGCTGCCGGCCATTCAACTGGAGGATCTGGGCTCTCTTCTCTGCGCACATTCTTCCCAGCCCGTCGCTCCTTCGCCTGCCGCGCGCGAGGATGTAGTCGAAATCGTCTTCACCTCGGGCACCACGGGGGAACCGCGCGGCGTGGTGCTCACGCACGGCAACCTGCTCGCGAGTCTCGAGCCGCTCGAAGCTGAGATCGATCGCTATCGGCGTTACGAGAAGATCTTTCATCCTCTGCATTTTCTCGACTTGCTGCCGCTGAGCCATGTGTTCGGCCAATTGCTGGGAATTTTCCTGCCGCAGATCCTGGGAGCCACCTCGGTGTTCCTCGACACTCTGAACCCCGCGGAAGTGATGGAGACGATTCGTCGCGAGCGGGTGTCCGTGCTGGTTACCGTGCCGCGCCTGGTCGAGTCTCTGGGCGATCACCTCGAGCGCGACCTCGAATCGCGCGGGGAGCTCGACGGGTTCCGCCAGAATTATCGGGAGGCTCGCGGCGAGCATTTTCTGAAGCGTTGGTGGCGCTTCCGGAGGATCCGGCGCCTGTTCGGATGGAGATTCTGGGCCATCATTTCCGGAGGCGCAGCGCTCGCGCCGGCCGCCGAGGAGTTCTGGACGCGGCTGGGCTACGCGGTGATTCAAGGCTACGGCCTGACGGAGACGACCTCACTTGTCAGCGTCAATCATCCTTTCCAGCTCAGCCACGGCTCGATCGGGAAGTCGCTGCCCGGACTCGACGTCAAGTTGTCTGAGGAGGGCGAGATTCTGGTTCGCGGAGAAAACGTCGCCTCGGGCTATTGGATAGATGCCGCGATGCGGCCGGTCCTGGACGCCGATGGCTGGTTCCATACCGGGGATCTCGGCGAGCGCGGGTCGGATGGGGCCTTCTATTTCAAAGGCCGCCGCAAGAATGTAATTGTCACGCCCGAGGGACTGAACGTTTACCCCCAAGATCTTGAGGCGGAATTGCGCAAGGAGCCCGAGGTGCGCGATTGCGTGGCGCTCGGACTTGAGCGGGAAGGCAACGCGGTGCCCTGCGCCGTGCTCTTGCTGCGCGAGGCCGACGGGCGCGATCGAGCAGCGGATGCAGCGCGGGCCGTTGAGCGCGCAAACCAGAGACTGGCACCATTTCAGCGCATGCGACAGTGGTACGTTTGGCCGGAGAAGGATTTTCCGCGCACGCCGACACAGAAGCCCGTGCTGCGGCAGATTGCGGCGGTTGTCGAGCGCGAACTTGGCGGGCCAGCGGAACGGGCCGGCCTCGCGGCCCCGCCCAGCCCGGTCGAGCAAATCCTGAGAAAAATCTCCGGCTCTCGACGGGCGGGCCCGGATCAAGCGAAGCTCGAGCTCAGCTCGATCGAACGTGTCGAACTCGTGGGGGCGCTCGAAGATCGCTACCAGGTCGATCTGAACGAAGCGGACTTCACACGAGCTGATACCTTGCCCGCGCTCGAGAGGTTGGTCGACCAGCGACCGGACCGTCGACCAACATTTCACTATCCGGGATGGCCCGAGAGCTGGCCGGTGCGGGCGATTCGTGTAGCGGCCTTCTATCTCTTGCAGAGGCCCGCGATGATGATTCTCGGCTGGCCGAGAATCTCCGGGCGTGAGAATCTCCGCGGCGTTCGCGGCCCGCTGCTTATCATTTCAAACCACATCGCTTACGTCGACCCCGCCTACATCCTGGCCGGACTGCCTGCGCGCTTGCGGCACCGCCTCGCCGTAGCCATGGACGGGGAGCTGCTCGAGACCATGCGCCAGCCGCCCGCAGGAACCCGGCCTCTTGAGCGGCTCCTGCTTCAACTCCAATACGTTCTGGTGGTGTCAGTTTTCAACGTGTTCCCCTTGCCGCGGCGCGGCGCCTTTCGCAGGAGCTTTGAATTCGCGGGGCATCTGGTTGACCAAGGCTCGAGCGTGCTCGTGTTTCCCGAAGGCGCTCGAACGCAAAACGGAGCCCTGAACCCGTTTCAAGGAGGAGTGGGGCTGCTCTCGACGCGGCTCGGCGTGCCCGTGCTTCCTCTGCGCATCGATGGCCTATTTGAACGGAAGGCTCGCGGCAAGCACTGGGCCCCGCCGGGATCGATTCGGGTGACCATCGGCCGACCGCTCCAGTTCGCTCAAACGCAGAGCCCTGAGGAAATCACGCGCGAGCTGGAACGGTCGGTTGCGGGGCTCGGCCGGCAGACCTGATGGCGATCACATGAATTGTCGCCTGGGCAATCGCAAGCGCGCTTCGGCCCCCCGTCGGGATACCCGGTTTTCGAGCACGAGCGAACCTCCATGCGCTTCTGCAATCTGCCGGCTCAGAACCAGACCGATTCCCGATCCGCTCGGCTTGGTCGTGAAAAACGGCACGAACAGGTTTGCGGAATTGGGGATTCCCGGTCCGTCGTCTTGGACCCAAATCTCAAGATAACTGTCTGCGGAGTCCCATCCGACGCGTACGCCGCCCCCCGTTTCGAGGGCTGCATCGACCGCATTGTGAAGCAGGTTGATGAGCACCTGCTCGAGCTGGTCGGGATCGGCATGGATCAGTAGCTCAGGCCCGGCCTGGAGCTCGACGGCGAGGCGGGGTTCGAGCCCCACCACGCGCCGCATCCAGGGCCCGACCTCAATATCTCGAAACACGGGCGGAGGCAGCTTGGCCAGCCGGGCGTAGGCGTTCATGAAGCGGGCCAGGCCGTCGGCGCGCGCGGCGATCACGTTGAGTCCGGCGCGCATGTCGTCCTGCCAGTCGGCAGGCCGGTCCCTGCGCCCGAGCATCCCGCCCAAATTTTCTGCGACGGACTTGATCGGTGCGAGCGAATTATTGAGCTCATGGCCGATGACGCGAATCAGGCGCTGCCAGGCTTGCCGCTCTTCTTCGCGCAGCGCACGGCTGAGGTCGCTGATCAACAGCACTTCGTGCGGCAGGCCGGCCTCTCGAAAACTGCCGCGATGGATTTCCCAGCGTCCCGATTTGCCGGGAAACGCGGCTTGAATGATGCGCGGCGTTTCGCCGGACAGGTAATCGGCAAGACCGAGTTCGTCTGCCGCGCGTCCGAGAAGCGCGTCGGCCGGCCGGTTCAGCACGCGCTCCCCAGCCCGATTGATGATGCGCAAGCGTCCCGCGCCGTCGAAGGCAAAGACGGCGACATCGATTTCCTCCATGACCTTGCGCAGTAGGGCCACCGCTTCGAGAGCCCCCAATCGTTGCTGCCGCAGTGTTTCACCGAGCGCATTCACTTCGCGGAGCACTTCCCCGAGCACGTCGTTGCGCAAGGCGCCGCGCGCGCGAATCGAGAAGTCTCCCTCCCGCAACGCGGCCAGCAGGTTCGAGAGCGTGCGCAGAGGGAATATGACCCGGCTCTGCGCGCTGAAGGCGAAGCTCAGCCACAACACGACCATGAGAACGGTTAGCGTCCATTCCGCCTTCGCGGAATAGTCTCCCGTCCAAAGCAAGACTACGGCGACGATCGTGCTTCCCAGCCCCGCAGCGAGAGCCAGGAGCAGAATTCGCCGCTCGTAAAGGAGGGGACTCAAAGGTTGTATTTTTGCAGCCGGCGATAGAGGGCGCTGCGGCTCAAGCCCAGGGCCTTGCTGGCGTGGCTTACGTTTCCGCCGTAGCGGGCGAGGGCTTTCTGGATGAGCACGCGTTCGACTTCCTCGATGCTCATCTCGTCCAGTCGCAGCGGCGCCTCGCGCGCGGGCCGCAGGCCGAGGTCGCTCGCGCGAATTTGCGAGCCTTGCGTCAGCAGTACGGCGCGCTCGACCGCGTGATCGAGCTCCCGAATATTCCCCGGCCAGGGATGTTCGAGCAGCAATTGCAAGGCCACCGGTTCGAAGCCCTCAAGCTGTTTGCGGTAGCGCTGCGCGGATTGACGCAGGAAGTGATGGGCGAGCAGCGGGACGTCCTCGCGACGTTCGCGGAGCGGAGGCAGATGAATCTCGATCGTGTTCAGCCGGAAAAGCAGATCTTCGCGGAAGCGCCCCGCGGCGACTTCGGCCTGCACATCGGCATTGGTGGCGGAAAGAATGCGCGCGTCGACGCGGCGGGTCGTCGAGGAGCCAACGCGTTCGAGCTCACCCGTTTCGAGCGCGCGCAGAAGCTTGGCTTGCAAATTCATGGGGACGTTGGCGATTTCGTCAAGAAAAAGCGTGCCGCCGTCGGCGAGCTCAAAGCGCCCGACGCGGTCCGATTTGGCATCCGTGAACGCCCCTTTTACGTGGCCGAAGAGTTCGCTTTCGAAAACGCCCTCCGGCAACCCGCCGGCGTTTACGGTGACCAGAGGACGCCCTGAACGAGGAGAAAGCGCATAGAGCGTGCGGGCGATGACTTCCTTTCCCGTCCCGTGCTCGCCCGTTATCAGAACGTTGGCGTCGGAGGGCCCCACGCGGGCGATCAGTTCCATGACCGGGCGCATGGCCGGCGACTCGGCAATGAGAGTCGGTCGTCCGTCGGCGCGGAGCAGGCGGTTTTCCGCCTCGAGACGCTGGCTCTTTCGCAATGCCTGGGCCAGTTCGATCTGCGTCTTGAGGATGGCAAGCAATCGAGCGTTTTCCCAGGGCTTCTGGATGAAATCCTTGGCCCCGCGCCGCATGGCTTCGACCGCCAGTTCCAGGCTTCCCCAGGCCGTCATCACAATGATGGGGAGAGTGCTGTCCTTCGCACGTATGTTCGAGAGCAGATCGAGTCCTTCCTGCCCGGACGTGGTGTCGCGCGCGTAATTGAGGTCCATCAGCAGGGCATCGAATTCGCGGGCTTCGAGAGCCGACAGCACCCCGGACGGAGAGGCGACCGTCTCGGTATCGAAGCCTTCCCCCTTCAAGAGCAGTCGTAAGGCCTCGCGAATGTCAGCCTGGTCGTCGGCGACAAGAATGCGTGTTCGCGTTGACTGTCTGGACTGCATGTAGAGAGGGCTTTCCACTTCAATTTTAGCGCCGTTGGCTACCGGCGCATTTTCATGGGCATAGTTCATCTTCGACTCACCTTCTCACCGCCGTTCTGGCGCGGTTCAATTCGAAACTCATTGCTTTCCATCCCCAGCTCGACAGCGGGGCTTGGCGCGGCGCTTCCGGAGGCCGTGGGTCACTCATACCGCAGGGCCACCAGCGGATCGACTCGCGTGGCGCGCCGGGCCGGAAGGAAAGCAGCCAGTACGGCAACGCCGATCAGGACCGCCCCGACACACAAGAACGTCAGCGGATCGAGAGCGCTCGTCTGGTACAGGAAACTCCGCAAAACGTGCGTAAGGCCGAGCGAAATGGCCGCACCGATGGCGACGCCCGCCAGAGCGAGACCAAGCGCCCAGCCCGTAACCAGCCGGAACATCTGATTTGCCTGTGCGCCCATGGCCAGGCGAATCCCTAGTTCGTGCCTGCGCTGATCGACCGAGTAGGCGATCACTCCATAGATTCCGATCGTCGCGAGCGCCACGGCGAGCAGCGCGAACAAACCGAGCAGCCAGGTGCGGAATCGCGGCTCGGAAACAGACGACGCCATGACATCGTCCATCGTCCGCAGATTGGCCAGGGGCTGATTCGGATCGACGTCCTCGACAGCGGCGCGCAGGGCGGAGGCTTCCACCTGGGGGTCGAGCGCGGTTCGCAGCAGAACGGAAAGCTGAAAGACCGGCAGGACGCCGTCGGCCTGCCGATAGGGCAGGTACATTTCGGCTTGCGGCTCGACACCGAGCCCCAGCCGCACGTTGCCGACCACCCCCACGATTTGCATCCAGGGCACCTGGTCATCCGGCAGGCCTCCCAATTGCATCTTCTTTCCAAGCGGCGACTCGTTTCCCCAGAACTCGTGTGCCATGAACGCGTTGATGACGACGACGGGAGGAGCGTTCTCGGTGTCCGCGTCGGTGATCGTCCGCCCGGCCAGCAGGGGTACGCCCAGAGTTTCCAGATAGCGTGGCGTGATCGTTCGATAGCCCGCGGAAACGAATTCATGCGCGTTCCGCGGAGGGCGGCCGTGAATGTTGAAATGAATCACCGAGCCGCTTCCGCTCATGGGCAGAAAGGAGGCCGCCCCCGACATACGCACGCCGGGCAAGGAGTGAACTCGCGCAAGCAGCCGGTCGAAAAACTCGAACTTCCGCTGCGGTTTTTGGTACTGAGCCGGAGAAAGAGGAATGTCCGCGGCCAGCAGGTGATCGGGTGCGAAGCCGCACGAAACTTCCTCTAAGCGGCTGAAGCTGCGAAGTAGCAGCCCAGCACCGACGAGCAGAACCATGGCCAGCGCGATTTCCGACACCACGAGAATCGAACGAAGCCGTTCTCCGCCGCGGTCGCCCGCGACGCCGCGAGGGCTTTCGCTGAGCGCCTCGCGCAAATCGAGCCTGGCGGTGCCAAGCGCCGGGATCAACCCGAAGAAAATGCTGGCCAGCACGGACACCGCTGCGGCAAAGACGAGCACGTGACCATCGAGGTGGATGGGAATCATCCGTGGAATCGTAGTCGCGGCAAGCTTGAGGAGCGGCGAGAGCGATAGATTCCCGATAAGCAGGCCGAGCGCACCTCCCGAGAATCCGATCAGCACGCTCTCGGCGAGAAGCTGGCGAACGACTCTCGCCGGAGAGGCGCCGAGCGCCGTCCGAATGGCGATCTCCTTCGAGCGTGAAGCGGCGCGCGCCAGCAGAAGATTCGCCACGTTCGTGCAAGCAATGGCCAGAATGAATCCAACCGAGCACAACAACACGAGGAGCGCGGGGCGGATGTTCTGGACAATGCGGTCCCGCAGGGGAAACACATCGGCGCTGGTCCCCGTGTTGTAGAGCGGATACTGCTTTTCCAAGCGCCGCGTGATCGTCTTCATTTCGGCGCGAGCTTCGTCGATCGTCACTCCCGGCTTCAGGCGCGCAACGGGAATGATTCCGGGATGCCAGTTGCGATCGTCGGGCAAGGTCTTCGCCCAGGGCTCAAACGGGATGAATACATCGGCCGGTTGCAAGTAAAGGAATCCGGGCGGAAGAACGCCGACCAGGGTGTAGGGTTTCGAATCGAGGTCGATGGTCCGTCCAATCGAATTTCGTGATCCTCCGAACCGCCGCTGCCACAACGCATAGCTGATCATGGCCACCGGAGCGCCGTGCGGACTATCCTCTTCCGGCAGGAACGAGCGTCCTGCGATAGGCGTTACGCCCAAGAGAGGAAAAATACCGTCGGTCATGCGCTGGGCCGGCAGCCGTTCCGGATCGCCTGTCCCGGTGAGCGTGATGCTCGTGGCGCAGGAAGCTTCCATGGATAGCAGCGAACGGCTCTGGTCCCGCCAATCCTTGTAGTTCTGATAGGAAGTCGACACGATCGAGGGAAAGCTCGAGTTGTGCTCGAGGACGAGCACGAGGCTGGACGAGTCGCGGAAGGGAAGGGGCCGCAGGAGGGCTCCGTTGACGACAGTGAAAATCGCCGTGTTGGCCCCGATGCCGAGTCCCAGGGTTAGAATTGCGACGGCCGCAAATCCCGGATTCTTAGCGAGAACGCGAACCCCGTGCCTCAGATCCTTGATAAAGCTGTGCATCATTTTCTTTCGTCCTTTGCCGTGACGGTCGAAGAGAGCCTCGGCTCACTCATACCGCAGCGCGACCAGCGGATCGACCCGGGTGGCGCGGCGAGCGGGAACGTAAGCGGCCGCAGCGGCGACCCCGGCAATCACAATGGCCACGACCAGAAAGGTGATCGGGTCAAAGGCCCGGATTCCGTAGAGCTGGCTCTGGAGATAACGCACGAGCAAGCCTGCCGAGACCAAGCCAATCGCCAGGCCAATGGCTGCCAGACTCATTGCCTCGCGCACGACCATCCGCCAGACGTGTTTCGGCTCCGCGCCCAGGGCCATGCGGATGCCAATTTCATGCGTTCGCTGCATGACGACGTAAGCCATGACTCCGTAAATGCCGACGGCGGCCAGCAGCACGGCGATCCCGGCAAAGATCGCGAGGAGCGCCATGCTCAGACGCCGCTGTGCCAGCGAGTCAGCGAGCAAACCCTCCATCGTGCGGACGCCCGTGACGGGCTGGTTCCCGTCCAGGCCGGCCACGATGTGCCGAACTTCCGGAACGATCTGGCCGACGGTTCCGTTCTCGCGAATCACAAGGCTCATAAGCCGCGAAGGGTTCTGCTCGTAGGGCAGGTAGACGGAGGGAAGTTTTGCGAGTCCCCAATCCCATTCGCGAATGTCGCCCACAACGCCTACGATGGTGAGCCAACCCTCGCGTTGCCGCGCTTCCCAAGAAGCCAGCGTCTGCGGCACGTGCAGCCGAATCTGCTGTCCCACGGGGTCTTCATGCGCCCAGTAGCGCCGCGCGAGTTCTTCATTGATCAACACGACGCCTGGTGAATCCGTGCTGTCGGAGGGCGCGAGGTCGCGACCGGAGGTGATCCGCATGCCCATGGCCCGTATGAAACGCCAATCCATCACCCGATATCTCGCCGTGAATTCTTCCCCGGCCGGGGGCGTGCGTCCCACAATGTCGAAGTCGCACCCACCGGCGTAGTGGGTGAAGGGAAGAAAGTTTACGGCGCTGGCGACCTGGACTCCCGGGATTAGGTTCGAGCGCTCGAGCACTTGCTCATAGAAATTCCTGACCTCGGAGTCCTGCGCGTACCGGTTGGCGGGAAGCCAGATCTGCATGGTTTGCAGATTCGAGGGATTGAATCCGAGATCCTCGGACATGAGCCGGACGAAGCTGCGAATCAGCAGTCCCGCGCCGACGAGCAGCAAGAGGGAGAGAGCAATTTCGGAAACGATGAGGCCGGAGCGCAGGGCGTTCGTCCTTCGGCCGGCGGTCGAGCCGCGGCTGCCTTCCTTGAGGGACTCGCCCAGTTCGGAGCGTGAAATCTGGACGGAGGGCACCAGGCCAAAGACAATCCCGGCCAGAAGGGAGAGCCCCGCCGTGAAGGCCAGCACGGAGCCGTTCAACTGAATACTGCTGGTATGGGGGATCTCGTGGATGCCGGCGGGCAATGTGGCGCGGATGAAACGTATGCCTCCAAAGGCGACGATGATGCCCAGCGCTCCTCCAATTCCGGCCAACAACATGCTCTCGGTCAGCAGTTGCCGCAAGATTCGGCGACGCCCGGCGCCGAGCGTCGCTCGTACGGCAATCTCACGGTCGCGCGAAGCGGCGCGAGCCAGCATCAGGTTGGCCACGTTCGCGCAGGCGATCAGCAGCACGAGAACGACCGCCGCGAGAAAAACGAGCAGCGTCGGGCGCACGCTGTAGTTGTCGGTCAGGTCCTTCTCGAGCTGAACGACGCGGATTCCGAGTTTCTGGTCGGCGTCGGGATACTGTTTCTTGAGGGCCGCAACAATCGTTTCCATCTGGGCCTGCGCTTGCGCGGGACTCACGCCGGGCTTGAGCTTGCCGAAGACGACCAGTTCGTAATCCTCGCGGTCCAATTGCGTGCGATTGAATGCCAAGGGCACCCAGATGTCCAGGGCCGCGCTCGTTCCGAACAGGGAAAAGCTCCGCGGGAGCACACCGACGACCTGGTAGGGCTGTTGGTCGAGCAGGATGGACTTTCCGACCGCCCCGGGATCCTTCCCGAAGCGTCGCTCCCAGAGCGCATAGCTGATCAACGCCACGCGCTCCTGGCCGGGCCGACCCTCCCTGCCCAGGAAGTCGCGTCCCAGCATGGGCTGAACGCCCAAGAGATGGAAAAAATTCGCCGTCACGTGGCTGCTCCACACCTGTTCGGGATCACCGCCGCCCGCGACGGTCACCGAGGTGGATTGCCAGGCCGCCAGGCTCTGGAAGACTTGGTTCATCTCTTGCCAGTCCAGAAACTGGGCGGGAGAGACGGCGCCGTGCTGGATCTTTCGGTTGGGGTCGGTGTTCCATACGAGGACGATGCGATTGCCTTCCGCGTAAGGCAATTTTTCGAGCAGCAGCGCGTCGACCGTGCTGAAAATCGCGGCGTTCGCGCCGATGCCGATGGCCAGCGTCAAAGCGGCTACCACTGCGAAGCTCGGGTTCCGTTCGAGCACTCGCCAGCCGTACCGCATGTCTTTCCACACCGTATCCATGGACCGAGCCCCTCCCGGCGGAAAGCGGAAATCCGGAGGGGCATTTTTTCCTGTTTGGTTACTATTTGTCTATTTAAATTCACTCATAACGCAGCGCCACAATCGGGTCGACGCGCATCGCCCGCCGCGCGGGGAAGTAGCAGGCCGCCAAGGCCACGACGGCCAGCAGCAGCGTCACACCCACAAACGAGATGGGATCGACGGCACTCGTGCCGTAGAGGGCGTAAGCGAGCAGGCGAGAGGCAGCGAGCGCACCTGCGAGACCCAGCACCGCCCCGGCCAGAAACATCCTCATCCCGCGCGACAAAATCATGCGCAGAATATCTCGCCGCTGTGCCCCCAGTGCGATGCGCACGCCAATCTCCTGCGTGCGCTGCGCCACTCGAAACGCCAGCACGGCGTAAACGCCCACGGTCGCAAGGAGCAGCGCCAGCGAGGCGAATCCGCCGAGCACCACGGTCTGCAACTTTCGGGGAGCCAGTTTTTCTCCCACGAAATCTTCAAGCGAGGTGACGCCCGAGATCGCCTGCTCCCGGTCGACAGCCCATATTTCGCGGCGCACCAGGTCGGCCATGCGCATCGGATCCTGCGCCGTCCTTACCACCAGATATTGCGGGCTGAACAGATTCGCCTCGAATGTGTTTTGCTCGAGATAGGGAATGTACATCTCCGGTCGTGCGGGCTGATCGAGGGCCACCTGATGAACGTCGCCGACAATCCCCACGACGGTGATCCAAGGCCGATTGGGATCGTCGTCCTTCCTGAATCGCTGGCCGAGCGGATTTTCACCCGGCCAATAATCCCGGGCCATGGTCTGATTGACGAGCGCGACGGGTTGCCCCGCCGGGCCGTCGCGTTCGTCGAACACCCGCCCGGCGATAAGCCTCATGCCCACGGCAGGCATGTAGTCCTGGCTGACCAGGCGCACGTTGGGGAGCAGCTCGTGTCCCGACGGCGGCGCGGGGTGACCCTCGAGCCGAATCGACGATGCGCCCCCAGTGTTGGTCAGGGGAACCCAGCTCGTGTATCCAGCGGCGACGACGCCGGGCAGGCGGCCGACTCGAGAAAGCACGCCCGTGTAAAAACTGACTCGGCGGTCGGACTCTGCGTACTTGGGGCTCGGCAGGGAGGTGCGCATCACGAGCACATGGCTCGGGCGAAAGCCTGGATCGTGGTGGTAGAGGGCTTCAAAGCTGCGGATCATCAGCGCTGCCGAGATGAGCAGCATCATGGCGAGCGCGACTTCGGAAATGACCAGCACGTCCCTCAGGCTCCCTGCGCCGTCCCCCACGCCGCTTTGGCGCGTTCCTTGCTTCAGCGCCGTAACCAGATCAATGTGCGAAATGCCTAAAGCAGGCACGCTGCCGAAAAGAACGGCCGTCCCCAGGCACAATACAACGGCGAAAATAAGCACGCGCACGTCGATCCCGGCGCCGCTCAGGGGAGCAAGACCCGGGGGAATGAGTCTCGAGAGGAACTGGGTTACAAATGAGGCCAGAAGCACGCCGAGCACTCCGGAAACCGCGGAGAGCAGTATGCTCTCGGTCAGCGCCAGGCGGGTGATAGAGCCGGTGCTCGCCCCCAGAGCAAGCCGCATGGCGAGTTCCCGGCGGCGGCCGGAGGAGCGCGCCAGCAGTAGATTGGCGACATTCGCACAGGCAATGAGCAGCACAAACGAGACGGCGCCCAGCAAAACCAAAATGGCAGCGCGGGTCGGCCCGGCCAGCTCCTCACGCAAAGGCACGGCGATCGCGCCAATTTTCTGATTCTGCGTGGGGTGCTCCCTCTCGAGCTCCCTGGCAATGACGGCCAGATTCGCATTGGCGGCCGCGAGCGACACACGGGGTCTGAGCCGGGCGACAACTTCAAGAAAATGGCTCCCGTGGTTCGCGAGCTGCTGTTCTGTGAATTGGATGGGAACCCAGAGTTCGGATTGTCGATCGGGGAACTGAAATTCGCTGGGCATGACGCCGATGACGAGATATTTCCCCCCATCCAGCCAGATTTGCTTGCCGACAATCAGGCTGTCCGCGCCGAAGCGGCGAACCCACAGGCCGTGACTCAGGATGACGACATGCCTGGCCCCCGGAAGGTCGTCCTCGGGGCGAAAATCACGGCCGATCAAGGGGCTGGCGCCGAGAACGGAGAAGAGGTTGGCGGTTACATTCCTTCCCAAAATCTCTTCCGGGGTGCCGCTGCCGGTCAAATTGTACGATTCGTTGGAGGATGTAGCGGCCATGTCCGTAAAGACATGGTTGCGTCCGCGCCAGTCCGCAAAATTTCCCGGTGCCGGCGTATCTTTCGGAAATCCGTACGTCGAAGCCTCCTCCCACACCATGACCAGACGATCCGCATCTTGGTAGGGAAGCGCACGAATCAGGACGGCGTCCGCAATGCTGAAGATGGCCGTGCTCGCAGCGATGCCGAGTGCCAGCACGGCCGCAGCAAAAAGGGTGAAGGTGGGGCTCCTCCCTAGTACACGGGCGCCGTAGCGAACATCCCGAAGGAGGCCCGATAGCGTCCGGTTGAACAAGCCCAAAGAGCGTTCGGTTGTGCGCATAGCGAGACCTCGCATCCTCACTCCTACGAAAATAGCTCTCAGGCGGTTTGGGCAAGTGGTTCCAATGTGACTTTGTGGCCGAGACGCTCCAGCCGCCGCACCAGAGAACGACGGATGCGGTTCACATCGATCCGATCAAAGTGATCGGCGCCCAACTC
>DASPVZ010000039.1:0-76819 GCA_035622135.1 Candidatus Cybelea sp.
AATCAAAGGCCTAGGGCTTCGATGTCCCGGCAAACGAGTGCCTAACGCTGCCTGCAACCCACCTACAAGAGTTGTAAGCGCGATATCCCGTTAGTAGAATCCATCGCCTAGGCAGCAGAGCAAGCGAGCGAAATTTTGCTACTCCGAACAAACTGGTCGGCCGGAACCCCTCCGCTCGGGCTGCTCGCTCGCCTCATCGCTCTGGCCCTCGTCGTCGCCCTTCCTCTCACCAGCTCTGCAGCGAATACAAAACGGAAGGTCATCATCGACGAAGACTGCGCCGGCCCCGGCGGGACGGACATGCAGGCCCTGCTCGCGCTCATCAACTCGACCGACACCGATGTACTGGGCATCACGGTCATGACCGGCGACGCCTGGCGCGATGAAGAGGTCCAGCACGCACTCCGGCTGCTTGAAATCATCGGCCGCCCGGACATCCCGGTTTTCGCCGGCGCGGTTTTCCCGATCGTGAACAGCAAGGAGGCGACCGCGGAGTGGGAAGGGAAATACGGCAAGATCGATTATCAGGGCGCCTGGAATTACGGACATCCCGTCCACGGCCCATGGGAGATTCCGACCATGGCAGAAGGCGCGCCCACGAGCAGACCCGCCAAGGAAGATGCCGCGCATTTTCTCGTGCGCATGGTCCACGAATATCCCAATGAGGTGACGATTTACGAGGGCGGCCCGCTCACCAATCTTGCGCTCGCCGAGACCATCGATCCCGAGTTCGCTTCGCTTGCGAGAGAACTCATTCTCATGGGCGGCAGCATTCATCCCGTGACGAATGATCCCGAATTCACACGAGCGCCGCATCGCGAATTCAACCTCTGGATGGACCCCGAAGCCTCGCGCTGCGCGCTGCGCGCCCCTTGGAAACGGATTGTGTTGACGACCGTCGACATCTCGGTAAAAACGCACATGGACGACGCCCTGGTTGCCGAGATCGGACGGGGCACGAGTCCGTCCGCGCGCTACGTCGCAAAATACGCGCAGGAGTGCGCCTTTCAATGCTATCTGTGGGACGAACTCGCTGCCGTGGCGTGGCTCGATCCGAGCATCATCACAAAATCGAAGAAAATGTACATCGACGTGTGCATCGATCACGGCCCTGCCTACGGCGAAACGCTCGCCTGGGATCCGGGCCGCGAACCTCGGCTGCACGGCCCGCTCGTCGACGTCCAGGAAGATCTCGACCTCGCCAAGTTCTACAAGGAATTCCTGGCCCTGATGAAGGCCTCAACTCCCCGCGCCGAGTGATCGTTTCTCCCCGTTTTTGCTTGACTCGCGCCTTCGGCGCGCACTATAAGCACGTCCGATTCTGCGAGTCCCGGCATGGAACGAAATGTGGACGTAGTTGGCATCGGGAGCTGCGGCGTCGATTACTTCGCCATTGTTCCGCGCCTGCTTGGCCCCGAGGAAAAGATCAACGCCACCAGGATGGAAATCCACGCCGGCGGCGTAACCGGAAACAATCTGACGCAAGTCGCCCGGCTCGGCGTGCGGACCGGCTGGCTCGGTCTGATTGGCGACGACGAGGCCGGCCGGCTGATCGAGAAGGCCTTCCGGGAAGACGGCATGGACCCGTCCGGAATCGAAGTCGTTGCGGGCGAGCACTCGACGATGACCTGGATTCCCGTCGATGCCGGAGGCGAGCGGTCGATCTACATGTTTCCGAACGTCAACGGCAAGCTTTCACCCGACCAGGTCCGCAAACGCTTCGCGTCGCATATCCGGAAGGCCAAGCATTTCCACACGGAAGCCTCGCAGCTTCCCATCGCGCCGGTAAGAGAGGCGATCGGGATCGCAAAACAGGCCGGCGTTCGGGTGATTTTCGATCTGGACGTATCTCCCGATTTCTTCGCGGAAATGAAGCTGGGCAGCCAGACGGAGCTCACCGAGGCACTGAAGTTCGTCGACGTGCTGAAGCCCTGCAAAGCGGCGGCGCGCGAACTGACCGGCCAGTCTGATTACGACAAGATTGCTGACCAACTTCTCAAGCTCGGTCCAAACCTTGTCGCCATCACCCAGGGCGCAGAGGGCTCTCTGATTGCCAGCGCGGAAAAACGAGTCCACGTTCCCGCGTTCAAGGTAAACGTAGTCGACACGACGGGAGCCGGCGATGCCTTCATGGGCGGCCTTTCCTACGGCCTTTTGGAAGGTTGGGAATTGGAGCGCGTGGGTACGTTCGCCAATGCCTGCGCCGCGCTGTGCTGCACAAAGGTGGGCGCGCGCGCCATGGCCAAGCGCGATGAGGTGCTCAGGTTCATTCGCGCGAGCGGGCGAGACGCGGCTTTCTGATGTTCACGCCGGCGAGCTTCGGTCGAGCGCTCGGGATGATGATCGCGACCGCGATCTGTTGGGGCTCGTGGGCCAACACCTACAAGGGCGTCAAGGACTACCGCTTCGAGCTTTTCTACTGGGATTACGCGATCGGCATTTTCCTGTTTTCTCTGGCTTACGCCTTCACGCTCGGCAGTAGTGGCCATGACGCGTGGAGCTTTGCCTCGAACGTTCAGACAGCCGACGTCTCGAACATCGGATGGGCGGTGCTCGCCGGCGTGATTTTCAACCTCGCCAATTTGCTCCTCGTCGCGGGCATCGACATGGCCGGGCTGGCCATGGCGTTTCCAGTCTCGATCGGCATCGCCCTGGTGGTGGGCGTCGTGCTCAGCTACGCGCAGCAACCCCGAGGGGGTGTCGGGATGCTGTCGGCCGGCGTGATCTGCGCGATTGTTGCGGTTGTGCTCGACGGCAAAGCCTACGGCCAGCTCAGCGCGGGGCGCGCGATTTCGCGAAAGAGCATCGCCGTTTGCGTGATTTCCGGCGTCTTGATGGGTTTGTGGGCGCCCTTTTCGACCCGCGCCCTGACCCACGGCCATGCGCTCAGCCCGTACGCCGTAGTTGTCTTCCTGACGCTCGGCGGGCTCGGCTCCTGCTTTGTCTGGAATGTTTACTTCATGAGGAAGCCGCTTCGCGGCGAACCGGTAGGGTTCGGCGGTTTTTTCAGGGCGCCGGCAAGTGCGCACATCCTCGGCCTGCTGGGCGGCTTGGTCTGGACGACGGGAACCGTTTTCAGTTTGGTCGCTGCAAGCTATACGGGCGTAGCCACTTCCTATGCCATCGGGCAATCTGCGCCCATGGTTGCGGCACTGTGGGGCATTTTCGCCTGGAAGGAATTCCGCGGGGCGAACAGCCGAGCGAAAGCATTTCTGATTCTGATGTTCCTGTTTTACGTGCTGGCCATTCTGCTCGTAGCCCGCGCGATCACGGCAAGCTAGACGCCTCGCCGGGAGGAGGGAGGATTGGGCCGCCAAATGAAAACAGCGTCTATCTTGGTGGTGCTCGGCTCGATCGTGCTGTGTGCCAGCGCCGCCCTGCATTGGGCTGCTAATTCTCTTCGGCGAGTTGTTATTCGATCGGGCAGGACTGCCAAGCGGCGCTTAAACGGGCGGAGGACGAAAGCCGCCGCAGGCCTGTTCGATTCTCGCGGCAATCTCGAGCACGGCCGCCTCTTCCCACGGGCGACCTACAATCTGCACCCCGATGGGCAGACCTTCGCTCGATTGACCGACCGGCACAACCGACCCGGGGTTGCCGAAGAGGTTGAACCACTGCGCATAAGCCATGGCCTTCAGGTACTCGACTGGACGATCTTCGATCATCCACGTCCGCTCGCCGTGACGAAAGGCCGGGATCGACGACACGGGGCACAGCAGGATGGGGAACTCTTCCATCTTGGCCAGGAATCGGGCGCGCAGCACGTCGCGTTCGAGCAGCGTGTCGAGCAGCTCGGTTGCGGCCAGCGGGGGCTCCTGCGCCACTCGCGCGCGAAATTGGTGAAGAATCGGGCTGATCTGGCCGTCGTGGCCCTCCAGCATGGGCGAAAAGGCCATCTGTCCCGCACGTCCAAAGAGATTCCACCAAAGCCGCCAGGCGCGCTCGAGATTTTCCGGCAGCCATTCGATCACTTCGAAACCCTCCGAGCGCAGCGCCTCCGCGGCCCGGCGGACAGCAGCGCTGGTTTCAGGGGTGACGGGAGCAAAATCGTGGCCGGCAAAATATCCGATGCGTAACCTCCGAATCTCGCTCTGGTTCCACTTGCGCAGCGGAACGGGCGCCGCGCACGGGTCGCCGGGATCCCCCCCGGCAACCACCTCCAAAATTCGCTCGAGGTCCCGCACCGTTCGCGCCATGGGGCCAACGACTCCGAGCTGCGCAAACGGGCCCGCGGAACCCGGGAAATGCCCTGTGGCCGGAACTCGACCGGGGGTCGGCTTGAGCCCGCAGATCCCGCTGAAATGGGCGGGGACGCGGATCGAGCCACCGCCATCGCTGCCCATTCCCCCCGCCGCACAGCCTGAGGAGATCGCCGCTGCTTCGCCGCCGCTCGAACCGCCGGGCGTGCGCTCGATGCTCCATGGGTTATTCGTGCGGCCGTAGAGGAGATTGTCCGTCTCCCAGGCCATGAGGCACTCGGGGACGTTTGTGTTGCCGAGTATAATCGCGCCCGCCGCACGCAGGCGCGCGACAAGGGGTGCGTCCTCAACCGGGACGTACGCTCGGCGCAAACGGCTTCCGCATTCGCAAGGCAAGCCGGCGACGTCGATCGAACTCTTCATGGAGATCGGCACGCCGTGAAGCGGGCCGAGCGGCTTTGATTGTCCGGATCGCACGGCGGAGTCGGCCGCCTTGGCCTCGGCTCGCGCGCGTTCGAAATCCGTATGGATGTACGCGTTCAGCTTCGGATTCACGCGCTCGATGCGGGTTATGTGCGCTTCGACAAGCTCACTCGATGAGATCCCTCCCCTGCGGACTTGATCCGCCATTTCGCACAAGGACATGTAGAAGAGTTCCGTAGGCTCCTCCCCAAAGGGAGGAAGTCTAGCACGCCAGGGAAGGGCGTCGCTCCGGTCAGAAAAGCAGCTTCAGTGCGACCTGAACTACCCGCGGGCTGACGTCCTGTTGGATCACGCCGATCGTCGGCGACTGGATGTCCGTCTCGGGCAGGCGAAGATTCGTGTGGTTCAGGAAATTAAAAAACTCCGCGCGAAACTGCAGGCGATCGCGTTCGGTAAGCGAAATATTCTTCACAGCAGAGAAATCCCAATCGGAATATCCGGGGCCCTCGACGGCGTTGCGCCCCTCGTCGCCAAACGTCCCGGTCGAGGCTTCCACAAAAGCGCAGGGGTTGAACCAGTGCGCGGCCACACGTGTTTGGGTCGGCGCCACGCAATTGGGGTTTGCGGCGACCGGCCCGGGCTGGAAGGGGTCGCTCACCAGATTGGGCCGCTCGCTGGAAAACCCGGTGATTTCCGGGGCGCTTCCTTCGAGCGCGACGTCGTTCGAATCGAACACGGTGAAGGGGGTTCCCGTGGAGGCCGTGAAAATCCCGTTCAATTGCCAATTGCCCAGCACATGTTCGTACCAACTGCTCGGCTGCCTCCAAAACGGTAGGTTCCATTCATAGCTCAGCACAAAGCGATGGCGCGCGTCGAACATCGAACGGCCTCGCTCGGCCGCCAGATCAAAGGGATCCTGCGCGAGATCGTTTTCACCGGCCAGGGGCTGCGAGGCTGACCCGGTGATATTGAACGAGGAAACATCGTCGATCGTTTTCGAGTACGTGTACGAGGCCAGAAAGGAGAGCCCGTGACCGAAGCGCTTGCGCAGGCTGGACTCGAGCGCGTTGTAATTCGAGTTTGCGACGCTGGCAATTTCCCCGACCGAACCGTACAAGCACGTGTTCGGCTGGGTGAGTGTGCATCCCGAGTACAGCCGCCGCTGGTTCACGTTCGATTCGGTCGACAGCGGGTTCCCATTTGCATCGACGCCCGGAATGTAAACAGCCGGATCGCCTTCGATGAATCGCGGCAGTTTTACGCCCACGGTGCCCACATAGGCGACCTCGAGAAGCCAGTTGGCTCCGAAAGAGCGTTGCACACTTAAATTCCAGTCCTGCGTGTACGGCAAGCGCAGCTTATTTGAGATCACGAGCAGCGTCATCGGCTCGGAGAAGACCGGGCCGAACGGATTTGCGCCGTTGAACGGGTTGGCAAGATTTACGGGGAAATTGACCTGGGGAGTCTGCAGATACGGCGGCGCGCTCACCGGGTCCTGAAGTGGCCCACCCTCGCCGGTGTAGTACGGCTCATAGTAGATTCCGTAAGCGGAGCTGATCAGCCACTTTCCGCTGCCCGTAGGATCGTAGGCCAGGCCGACACGCGGCCCGAACGCGGTTTTCTCGGTGGGAATCAACCCGGCAGGCACACCGGGATCACCCGGATACAGGAGTCCTGGGGGCGCGCTGGGCATGACCTTGGACTGCACTCCCGGCACCCATAGATTTTGCAAATTGTTCGTCTCCGTGTCCGGTGACGGCAATTCGTAGCGCAAGCCCAGATTGGCCGTCAGGCGCGCATTGATCTTGTAGGTGTCCTGCGCATAGAAATTGAGTGCCGCGCCACGCAGATGTCGATCGGGATTGCCGCCCCCCTGCAGGAAGAACACGGGATTGCCCGACAGAAAACTCGCAAACGCGTCGCTATAGGGAAACGTCGAGAACACAAAAAAGCCGTTGGACGCAATCCCGAAGACGGCGTTGATCTGGTCGCGCTCAAAGCCGCCGCCAAACTTCAATTCGTGTTTCGCGCGAACCCAGCTGAGCGACCCGGAAACATCGAACGAGTTCTGATACGTGTTGCGCGGCCCCGTGATGGGATCACCGACCGAAGCGTAGCCAGCGACTTGAATGAACGGGGGGCCGGCGGCTGCCGCGAGAGTGGGCTCGTACTCGAAGCCGAGCGCGGAGGGCGGTTCATGGTCGATATGTTCATCCAGCAAGAACTGGTTGCGCAGAAAGGAAAACCGCGCGACGCCAACCAGGGAGGAGGAAAACGTGCGCGTCTCCTGGGCGACGAAATTCTGGGCCCGGTCGTACAGCCCGACGGGAAAACCCGGCACGTTTGCGCCCACCGAAGAAAGTGGATCGACTGTGGGACCGCTGCTGTACATGTACCGGAAGCTGAGCTCGTCGGCCGAGTCGAGGTAGTGATCAAGCCGCAGGCCAAACTCATTGTTGTCGAGGCTCAACGACTGGGTGGCCACAAACCCGTTTGGATTGCTCGCACCTTGGTTGGGCAGCGGAAAAAACGGCAAGATGTTCTGTGCGATCGGATTTATGGATGTAAGCGTGTTGTTCGGTACCGGCTCGGGCTGACCGGTCAGAAAACTGTAGAGCTGCTGCGCGGGGTTGTTGCAGATGCCCCCCGTAAACCCCGCCGTACACGTCGCCGAAAAGTCTCCTTGCCTCTCGGGAGCCGTGGGAACGGTCGCGGGCACGGTTTCGCCCTGTCGGTTACGGAAACCCTCGTAATAACCGAAAAAGAAGGTCTTGTTCTTCACGATCGGTCCGCCGGTTGTCGCGCCAAATTGATTCTGCTTGAGCGGCTGTACCGCTTGAGCGAAGTAATCGGACGCGTCCATCGCGTCGTTGCGCAGAAACTCCCAGACCGCCCCGTGGAAGGCATTGGTGCCGCCGCGGGTGATGATGTTCGTGGTGGAGCCGAGATTGTGGCCGAACTCCGCGTCGGCATTGTGCGTGAGAATGCGGAATTCGGCGATGGCATCAATCGGCGGCTTCAATACGAATCCGGAATCCACGGCATTGACGTTGTCCGCGCCGTCGATCAAGAAATTGTTCGATTCAGGCCGCTGGCCGTCGACGGCGTAGCCTTGATTCTGGCGGAGCACGCCGCCGGCCTCGAGCAACCCTGGGGTCAGCGGCACGACCCCCGGCTGGAGCAGACCCAGCTGGTAGAAATTGCGGCCATCGAGGGGCAGATCGAGCAGGTCGCGTTCGCCGACGACATCGCCCATGCTGGTGACGTCGGGCTGGATCAGACGCGCGTCGGCTTCGACGTGGACCGTTTGGGTCGTCGAAGCCACGGCCAGACGAATCGGAACAACGGCCGTGTCGTTCACGTCGAGGGAAATTCCTTGCTGAACGTAACTTTCAAAATGGGGGGCGTCAACCGACAACCGGTATTGGCCGACGGGAAGTTCGAGAAACGCAAAACTTCCATCGCGGCCGGTCGTCGCCGTCCGTGTCAATCCGGTTTCCAGCTGAACGGCGGATACGCTGGCGCCCACGACGACGCCGCCGCTCGAATCGGAAACAGTTCCGCGAATGTTGCCCGTAATCTGTTGCGCAAGAACTGGAGAAGACAGAATGAACAGCAGAACAAAGACATTCCTTAGGTGACTCATCTAGGTTCCCACCCTCCCGAAAGAATCTCTCGTGACCACCGAGCGACAGCGCCGCGCCCAAAGGCGAATCTCTCGGCGTCAAGAAATTGGGGCGGATTATACGGATGAAGAAAAACCGATCAATAATCTAAAACTACTAATCGAGCGCTTGCGCTGTTCTTCTCCTTGCGCGGCCGCTGTGCCCGGGGGAGTAAAAACGCGGAGCCAAAGAAAGAACAAGTGTCTTCGCGGCCTGGAGAGATGCTTTCACGCGACAGGCCCGCGAGTAATAGAAAAGTATTATTGACGCGCGCTGTCGCGAGCAGGGAAAATTGGTCCTTTGGGGCGTTAACCCTTTTATTTTCAGGTAGCCACACACGGTTATCGATCACGATCCTCGGCCATGAGTCGGACGCGAACCTTGCTGCTCTTCCTGCTCGCGGTGACGGCTGCGTATGTCTTCCTGTGGCCCGCCGCAAACGTCCCGTATTTTGCAGCCGTGCTCCTGCACCTGGCTGCAGGCGTCGCATTCGTCGTGGTCCTCGCCTTCTTCCTTCCGGCCATTTTGCGCAAGGCGTCACCCGAGCAGCGCGCCGCATGGATTCTCCTCGCTATCGGCGGAGCGCTGGGCATCGCGCTGATCTTCACGGGAACTCGGAAAGCGGACTGGCCGCTCCTTTGGGCGCACATCGGGTCGTGCGTCGCGGGAGGCGCCCTGCTCGTTTCCTCCTGGGCCGGCCGGCGCGGAGTTATGGCGCGCCACGGCGCGTCGCAAACGGTTCGGGCGGCGGTGGTTCTGCTCGGAGCGGCGCTCGTTGTGGCGGGCGCCTGGTGGATCCGAACGGTGTCCTGGGAGCGCTCGGATCGCATTGAGAATCCGGAGATCGCGCCCGCCGCCATGAACGCGGAAGGCGACGGCCCGACCGGCCTGTTCTTTCCGAGTTCCGCCCAGACCAAACACGGCGGCCATATTCCCGCAGATTATTTTATCGAGTCGAATGCCTGCGAGCGATGTCACGCCGATATTTACAAGGAGTGGGCAGGCTCGGCGCACCACTTTTCGTCATTCAACAATGCTTGGTACCGCAAGAGCATCGAGTACATGCAGGACACGGTCGGGATCAGGCCCTCGAAATGGTGTGCGGGTTGCCATGATCCCGCCCTGTTGTTCAGCGGAATGTTCGACCGGCCGGTACGGGAGGTAGAAGACACACCGGCTGGACAGGCGGGTCTCGGCTGCATGATGTGCCACTCGTTCGTCAAGGTGAAAAGCTCGATGGGACAGGGCGACTACGAGCTCGAATATCCCGTGATGCACAAACTGGCCGCGAGCAAGAACCCGTATGTGCGCCGGCTGCATGATTTTCTGGTCGAGCTCAATCCGGAGCCCCACCGGCGCGTGTTTCTGAAGCCCTTCATGCGCACACAAACCGCGGAGTTCTGTTCGAGCTGCCACAAGGTCCACCTGGATATTCCCGTGAACCAATACCGCTGGATTCGCGGTTTCAATGAATACGACAACTGGCAAGCCAGCGGAGTGTCGGGCCTCGGGGCACGATCGTTCTATTATCCACCGCGCCCCGAGCAGTGCGCCGACTGCCACATGCCGGCCAGATATTCAACGAGCATTGGCAACCAGGGTGTGTTCCATTCCCACGAGTTTCCGGCCGCGAATACGGCCCTGCCCTACGTGAACAGAGATGGGGAGCAACTCAAAACAACCGAACAGTTCCTCACCCAGCGGCAACTGAGCGTCGACATTTTCTCGATTTCGCCGGAGCTCGCCTCGCGGCCGGTGGGCACGGGCATCCAAGCAGCGCCGGAAATCCAGACAACCTTCGCCGTTGGCGAAGAGGCTGAAACGCCGACGGGGAATCGAAACACGGGACTAGAGGCCACTCCGATTCCACTTCTGAGCGCACCGCTCGATCGCGTCCAGGCCGCGGTCCGACGCGGTGAAACGTATCGCGTAGACGTGGTGGTCCGCACGCGCGGCGTTGGGCACTTTTTTCCGGGTGGCACGGTCGATGCGTACGACTGCTGGCTCGAACTCGAGGGGGTGGATGACCAAGGGCGCGTGATCTTTTGGAGCGGGCAAGTCGAGGACCACGGCAAGGGGCCCGTGGATCCCGGCGCGCACTTCTACAAATCCCTGCAGATTGACGGCAAAGGAAACCCCATCAACAAACGCAACGCGTGGGCCACGCGCGCGGTGGTGTACGTCCACCTGATTCCGCCGGGCGCAGCCGATACGGTTCACTACCGCATGTACATCCCGGAAGAGGCGGCCGGCCACATTCATCTGGACGCCAAGCTCAATTACCGAAAATTCGCATGGTGGACGACGCAGTTCTCCTTTGCCGGCGTTCCCGCTCCCGATCAGCACTATCCGGCCGTATCGCCCGCCTTCGACGATACCCGCTGGGCGTTCACGGGCGATCCCGCAAAAGTGCCGGGCGGGAAAAAGGGGATTCCGGACTTGCCCATCGTCGTCGTGGCGGAGAACAAGGCGGAGCTCGATGTTCTGGCGGCCAGGGCGGCCGAGCCTGGGCCCCGGGTTGTGCTCGAGCCGAGTGATTGGACGCGCTGGAACGACTACGGCATTGGCCTGCTGCTCGAAGGCGATTTGACCGGTGCGGCAGGAGCGTTCGAGAAAATCACGCAAATCGATCCGGGGAATCCGGATGGTTGGGTGAATATCGGGCGCGTTCGCGTGCAGGAGGGCAATCTGGGAGCCGCACGCGTCGTGCTGGAGCGGGCTCTGGCCATCTCTCCGCACCTGGCGCGCGCGCATTTCTTCTACGCGAAGGTGCTGCGCGGGGAAGGAAAATACGACCAAGCTGCGGCGGAATTGCGCGAGGTCCTCGGGCAGTACCCGCGCGACCGCGTCGTGCACGATGATCTCGGGCGCATTCTCTTTTTGCAGCGAAAGTACGGTGAAGCCGAAAAGGAGTTTCGCTCGACGCTGACCATCGATCCCGAGGATCTCGAGGCGAACTACAACCTGATGCTGTGCGCAACCGGCATGGGAGAGAGAGAGAGAGCCAGCGAATTTGAGAAGCGCTACCTGCGATTTAAGGCCGATGAATCGGCCCAAACTCTCACCGGCCCATATCTGCGCGAACACCCGCTCGACAACATCGAGCGGCAACCCATTCACGAGCACGTTTCTGATTTCCAGGCGGACCGGGGCCGCAGCAAGCCGCGGCGCGTCGTGCGGATTCCGGCCCGGGGCGCGGCAGGGGATGCAGGCGGAAGAGGCACGGAGTGAGGCGGCGGTTTGCCGGGCGGTATCTCCGCCCGCCGGCCCTGGGCAGCTCTGCGGCCGCGTTGTTGTCCGTGCTGGTCGCCTTCTCGCTCAGTTCTCAGTTGGTCGCCACGCCACCGGGCAAACCGTCCGCGCCCAGCATCCAATTTGACGACATCACGCGCGCGGCGGGAATCGAGTTCATCCACAACAACGGGGCTTTCGGGCGCAAGTGGCTGCCGGAAACGATGGGGCCGGGCGTCGGGTTCATCGATTACGACAACGACGGCTGGCAAGACATCCTTCTCGTGAACGGAATGGATTTCCCCGGCCACGGCAATCGCCATACAACGCTCGCGCTCTATCACAACAATCACGACGGAACGTTTACCGACGTGACGCGCCAGGCGGGACTTGACGTCGAAATGTATGGGCTCGGCGTGGCCATAGGCGACTACGACAACGACGGCTATGACGATATCTTCGTCACCGCTCTCGGGCAGAACCATCTGTTCCACAATAATGGCAACGGAACGTTCACCGACGTGACCAGGCAGGCCGGGCTGTGGGGGCCGCACGAGTTCAGCACGAGCGCGGCATGGGTCGATTACGACCGCGATGGCCATCTCGATTTGGCGGTGGCCAATTATGTCCAGTGGTCCCCGGAAACGGACATCTACTGTTCGCTGGACGGCAGGACGAAATCCTATTGCACGCCGGAATCGTACAAAGGAACTTCGATCCGCTTGTGGCACAACCGCGGCAACGGCACCTTTGAAGACGCCACGGCAAGGGCGGGGCTGTTTGACGCGTCATCGAAGAGCCTGGGCATCGCCACGCCGGACGTGAATCAAGACGGCTGGCCTGACCTGCTGATCAGCAACGATACGCAGCCGAACAAGCTGTACATCAATAACCGCAACGGAACGTTTACGGAGAAAGGCGTATCGGCAGGCGTGGCCTACAGCGAAGACGGCATTGCCCGCGCGGGTATGGGAGTGGATGCCGCCGACTATGATCGCTCGGGGTACCCGAGCGTTCTCATCACGAACTTCGCCAATCAGATGGTTTCCCTTTTCCACAACGAGCGCAACGGCCTGTTTGTCGACCAAGCGCCCGAATCGGAGGTCGGCCGCGATACGCTGCTGACGCTCGGATTCGGCTGCTTCTTTTTCGATTATGACCTCGATGGCTGGCTCGACATCTACATCGCCGACGGACACATTGAAGACGCGATCGAACACGTCCAGCCGCGCGTGCATTTCGCCGAGCCGCCGCACCTGTTCCGCAATCTCGGGGACGGCACGTTCGCGGACGTGACAGCATCCTTGGGCGCGGCGTTTCGGTCGCCGCGGGTCGCACGCGGGGCGGCCTATGGCGACATCAACAACGACGGCGCGCTCGATCTGCTGGAATCAACCAATGGCGGGCCCGCGCTGCTGTTTCGCAATACGGGGGCCACAAATCACAGCCTGCGGATCAAGCTGGTGGGCACGCGATCGGATCGGGACGGCATCGGCGCGACCGCCACGGTCACCGCCGGAGCGGACAGGCAATCCAGAGCGCTGTCGAGCGGTTCGAGTTACCTTTCCTCGAGCGAATTAGTTCTCACCTTTGGTCTCGCTTCGCACTTAGAAGCCGATGCCGTCGAGATTCGCTGGCCCAGCGGACAGCTGGATCGCCTCGCGAATGTGCGCGCCGACCAAATCATCACCGTCCGAGAGGGCCAGGGCATCGTTCGTGCGAAACCGCTCGCGAAACGATAGAATCAGCTGGGGTGACCTCCGTGCCCGGTTTTCTGATCCTGCCCGCGGGATGGAAGCAGCGTTGACGCGCATGATCGGCTTGCTTCGGTTCGGCGCCCCGAGCGTAATCCTCCTCTGCTCGCTCTTTGGGCTGGGCTTCCAGCAAGAGCAGAGCACTCCGCCCAAATCGTCCGCGGCAGCGGCCCCCTCGCACCCGCCCGATTTACACCTCCAGGCGGCTCAGGAAAATGCGGTCGGGGTGGCCTTGATGAACCGCCAGGAATTCGAAGATGCCCTGGCCCGGTTTACACGGGCCTGCGTCCTCGATCCCGAGTCCGAGGTGCCCTGCCTGAACATGGGAATCGCCCTTGAGAATATGCAGCGATACGACGATGCGCGTCGGGTGCTCTCGAAATCCGCCGAGCTCGATCCCAGCAACCCGCGCGCATGGTTCAATCTCGGCCTGATCGACAAGGCCGAAGGAAAAACCGATGAGGCGGTTACTGCCTTCCAGAAAGTGGCCGAGATCGATCCGAAGGACGCTGACACGCAGTACTTTCTCGGCCTTCTCTTCTCTCAGCGCCAGGAATATCGGAAGGCGATCGCCGCTTACGAGCGGGCCCTGAAGCTCAACCCGTTTCACCTTTCCGCGGAATTCGGGCTCGCCCAGGCGCTGTTGCGTTCCGGCCAAAGGGACGCGGCGAAGGTTCATCTGGAGCGGTTTCAGGACATGAATGCGAAGAAATTGGGCGCGCCGATCAGTTTCACCTACGGAGAGCAAGGGAAATATTCGGTGGCCCAGGAGATGACCCCGGGCCCCGAACCCGTGCCAGAGGAAATCCCCGTGCACTTCGTGAACATCACAAAGGAATCGGGCATCGGCAGCGGGACGCCGTCTCAGAAGAGGTTGCGTTCGGGACCCGAGCAGGCCCGGCCCACGGAGAAACCCGCGACCGGGGAGGAGGGCTCGCGCAGCGAAGCACCCTCGCTCGCGGAATTCCTGGGCAGCGGCGCCTGCGTCATCGATTACGACGGCGACGGCAGGCCGGATATTTTCGTGGTCAATGCCGACGGAAAGGGTTTCGCGGGACTGTATCGGAATCTCGGAAATGGAAGGTTCGAAAACGTCACGCAAGCAGCGAAACTCCAATTGTACGGGCAAGGAACCAGTTGCGCGGTCGGCGACTACGACAATGACGGTCATCCGGACCTGGCCGTGGGAATCAATCGTCGCGTTCATCTGTTTCACAACGAGGGCAACGGCACATTCAAGGACGTAACCGATGCGGCGGGAATTGACACCGAGGGTCTGATTCTCGGGATGACGTTCATCGATTACGACCATGACGGAGACCTGGATCTGTACGTCACCCGCTTCAACGACTTCCCCCTGGAGAACCCGAGCGAGCCTTTTCTTTTTCCCGAGGATGTGCCGCCGCCCGGAAATGTGCTGTGGCGCAACGACGGCAACGGCACCTTTACGGAATGGACCGCGCAAACGGGCCTCGCTGGGCAGGCGGCATCGATCGCGGCTATCGGCAGTGACATTAACAACGATCGCGCAATCGACTTCGTGGTCACGAATTGGAGTAAGCCGCCGAGCGTCTACTACAATCGTCGCGAAGGCAAGTTTCGAGCCGAGACGCCCTGGCCCGCTACGATGCCGCCGTCGGCCGCGGGCGTGGTGGCCGTTGATTTCAACAAAGACGGCTGGATGGATTTGGCCTTCACCCATTGGGGGCAGCCCGGCTTGAGTGTGTGGCGCAATATCGATGGACACTCCTTCGAAAGCGTCGAGCTACCCGACATCGTGTGGATGCGCGGGTGGGGCCTCGCTCCCATCGACTACGACAACGACGGTTGGATCGATCTGGTCGCCGTGGGCGAGAATTTCTCCGGCGAGGGGGAGATGGTCCTCCTGCGCAACCTTGGCCCGGATGGATTTCGCGACGTTACGTCGGAAACGGGACTGGACAAGATCGTTTTGCATAATCCTCGCAGCGTGATCGCCGGCAACTTCACGGGTAGCGGCTCGGAAGATCTGCTCATCACGCAAAACGGGCTTCCGCCAGTGCTGCTCAAGAATGTTGGCGGAAACAAACGGAATTGGATTCGCCTGACGCTCGTCGGCGAGCACGACAACAAGACCGCGATTGGCACCAAAGTCGAAGTGATGGCCGGCGCGTTGCGGCAAAAATGGGAAATCCCCGGCGCTTCGGGATACCTCGGTCAAGGCAGTGCGGATCTCACGGTCGGCCTGGATGAAGAGAGCGAAGCCGACGTCGTGCGGCTCCTTTGGCCGACCGGAGTCCTGCAGGACGAGCTCGGAATTCCTTCGCGCAAACGCGATCAGATCACGGAAATCGATCGGCGCGGCAGCTCGTGCCCGATTGTTTTCGTCTGGAACGGCAAGAAATTTGAATTCCTGGCGGACATGATTGGGCCAGGAATCGTGGGGCACTGGGTCGGGCCCGACCAGCGCAACGTCCCCGACCCCGACGAATACTTTAAGGTCGCCGGTTCCGAGGTCGCCCGGGCCGACGGACGGATCCAGTTCCGCATGATCGAGCCCATGGAAGAACTCGACTATCTCGACCAGGTGCGGCTGCTGGCTGTCGATCATCCGGCGGCGATTGAGGTGTGGCCGAACGAACGTTTCGCGAGCAATCCTCCGTTTCCCGAATTCAAGGTGATCGCGAGCAAGAATGCGCGTCCGCCTGCGGGCGCCTGGGATGACCGCGGTCGTAACGTTCTGCCGCTCCTCGCCGAGCGCGACCAGCACTATGTGACGAGCTTCCCCGGCGCGCCCTATCAAGGATTCGCTCGCATGCATTCGCTCAAGCTCGACCTGGGCCCCTGGGATCCCTCGAGGCCTCTGCGCCTCTTGATGGATGGTTTCACCGACTACTTCACGGCGAATTCGATGTACGCCGCCTGGCAGGCGGGCCTGACGCCGGTGCCGCCCTACGTCGAGGCGCTCGAGAGCTCGGGCAAGTGGGTGCGCGTGGTCGATGACATGGGCTTCCCGGCGGGGCTGGCGCGCACCATGGTGGCCGATCTCACCGGCAAGCTGCCGCCCGGAACGCGCTACATCCGGATCACCACGAATTTAAAGGTATATTGGGACCGCATTCGCGTCGATAACTCTCCGGCCAATCTGCGCTTCCGCACCACGGAAATCCCGCTCGCGAACGCATCGCTCAGCTTCCGCGGCTACCCGCGAGTCGTCGAAGGGAAGCCCAAGAACAACATCCGCTATGTGTATGAGGACGTGAGCGTGACCGGCCCCTATACGCGCCAGACGGGAAACTACACGCGATATGGAGACGTGACGCCGCTGGTTCGCGCTGCGGACGACGAATACGTCATCTTTGGTTCCGGGGATGAGGTGGCCATCGATTTCGATGCCACGCAGGTCCCGGATCCACCCCCGGGCTGGACGCGCGATTACTTCTTCTATGCCAATGGCTTTGCCAAGGACATGGACTTTTACGCCGCGCACGGAGACACCGTGGCCCCTCTACCCTTCCACACGCTTACGCCGTATCCGTACCCGCCGGGAACGGGCTATCCTTCCGATGACCCCCACATCGGGTGGCAGCTCGAATATAATACGCGCGGCGTTGCGGGCCCGGCGGGATCTTCCTACCGCTTCCAGTATGCGGACCCTCCGCGCCGCTGACAGTTCCGATCCAGGGACAGGTTGAGGATTCGAAAAACGCGCCCTTCTTCGTCGACGATGTCTTCGACCAACACTACGAATTGCGAGCCCCGATCGACCGAGGAGACACTCGAGCGGTCCGCCCCGGCGAGCGAGCCCGTTTTCTGGCGCGTGGAAGGCAGCCTGCTCAATCTGACCGCCGTAAGACCGGTGGGTTATTTCAGTTGGAACGCCCAGAGCTTTCTTGAACGCTGGACGCGGCGCGGAGCGATGGGCGCGCTGGCGATCGGACGACCGGTTTTTTATATCGCGAATCGGGCTTTCGCGACGCGCCTGCTGCACACGGTTTTGCGCGGCGTGAGTCGCGACCGGCTCGATCTGCTGGGCGAGGAGTATTTCGAATATGAGCTGAAGCCGAGGCTCAAGCGGCGAGGCGTTGAAAAGCTACAGGAGGTGATCGGCCGGGGAGCACAGGTTGTCCTGGTGAGTCAGGGACTCGACCATGTGATGCGACCGCTGGCCAATTACCTGGGGGTCAGCCGCATCGTGTGCAACCGGCTCGATTTTCGCGATGGGATAGCGACGGGCCGCCTTCTTGAGCCGGTCATCCGGCCGCGCGGGGCGTTTGCCCGATTCGCCGGAAACGCGCCCGACGGCAGCCGACGGCGCCCGAATCTGGTGCGCGACCTAGGCTTCCCCTCGGGCGATCTGCTGAACCAGGCCATCCAGCCGGCGCGCCGCCCGGTGCGTTCGGTCGAGGTTCCCGTCATCCAGTTCAATTCCGACCGCTCGGCTCCGCTCTCGGTGCGCCAATCGCTCCGGGGCAAGGAGATCCTTCTGATCGGAGCGACGGGCTTTATCGGCAAGGTTTGGCTGGCCAACTTGCTCGAACAGGTTCCCGAGATTGGACGGGTCCATCTGCTGATCCGCAGCCATCGGTCGCGCACCTCGCTCGAACGCTTTCACCGCATGGTCGAACAGTCCCCCGTATTCGATGGGCTCGCCGTGCGGTACGGCGAGCGACTGGCAAACTTCCTGGCCGAACGCGTCCAGGTAGTTGACGGCGATGTGACCCAGCCGGGGCTTGGGGTTTCTCGGGAGGTTCGCCGCGAGCTGACGGGCCGCCTCGATCTGATTGTGAACAGCTCGGGACTTACCGATTTCAATCCGGATTTGCGCGATGCGCTGGGGACGAATGTGCGCGCAACGGCTAACCTGCTCGAGTTCCTTCGCTCGTCCGATCGTGCGGCGCTTTTGCACCTGTCCACCTGCTATGTGATCGGGCGCCGCGACGGACGCGTCATCGAGGAACTTCCGAAAAATTACACGCCGCGTGGTGTGCCTGATTTTGACGCCGAAACGGAGTGGCGTTCCCTTGAAGCCGTTGTCCGCCAGGCCGAAGCGCGAGCCGATTCCGAACAGGTAGGCGCGGAACTCCGGCGCGCGGCGGTCGAGAAGGATCACGCCGCGAAAGACCTGCGCGGCGCGGCGCTGGATAACCAGATTCGGAAAAACCGTCTCCGCTGGATGCGTCAAACGCTCACGAATGCCGGCACAGAGCGCTCGAGGGAACTCGGCTGGCCAAACACCTATACGTTTACGAAAAGCCTGTCGGAATCTCTGATCCGAAATTTCCTCGACGCGAACCCGCGCGCCTCGATCGCCGTGGTCCGTCCTGCGATTGTCGAATCCTCGATCGAATCCCCGTTCCTCGGCTGGAATGAAGGAGTGAATACATCCGCTTCGCTCTCCTATCTGCTGGGCACTTTCTTTCGTCAACTTCCCACGAATGAGTCGAAGTGCCTGGACCTGATTCCGGTCGACCTGGTCTGCCGGGGCATGACCTTGATCGCCGCGGCACTCGTCGGGAGGCGGCAGGCCAATGTCTATCAGCTGGCAACATCGGTGACCAATCCTTGCAACATGCGGCGCTCAATCGAGCTGACCGGTCTTGGCCATCGGAAGTTCTATCGCGCGCAGCATGACCTGCAGCACCGCATTCGCGCGAAGTTCGACGCCATCCCCGTATCCAAGGCGCGCTATGAGAAACTCTCTGCTCCGGCGCAAAAGCAAATCGTGCAAGCGATTAATCGCAGTGTCGAAGGAATCCCGTTTGTGCGCCCGCCGCTCGCCAGGCAGGAGCGTGAACTCGACAAGGTCATTAAGCTCATCGAGCTTTTCGAACCGTTCATTCTGGACAATGACCATGTCTTCGAGGCTGCCAATATTGAGCGGCTGAACGCGCTCCTGGTTCCCGATGAACGCGCGGCGTTCGGATACGATGCGCGCTCGCTCGATTGGTGGGACTACTGGATCAACGTGCACATTCCGGCTCTCAGGAAGTGGTGCTATCCTCTGATCGAAGGCCGCCAGCCGGAAACTCGCGCGCGTGGGAGTGTGCGTCCGTCCCGGGCGAATCCGGCGGGCCTGGGAGATCCGGCCTCCGGGCCGGCAAGCTGACTTTTTCCATAGCTAAGATCGAAACATCGTGGCCATCCTTCTGACCGGGTCCACCGGGTACATCGGCGCCCACGTTACGGCGAATCTGCTTGCGGATTCGAGCGAACCTTTGAATCTTCTCGTGCGCGCGCGCGGCAGGCAAGAAGGGCGCGAACGACTTTGGCGCTCGCTCCAGCTGCACATGAACTTCGACCGTTTCGAGTCCTTTCTTGATTCGAGGATCCGCATTTTCCTTGGCGACATCACCCACCCGAATTTCGGCCTTTCCGCGCAGGAGTACGCCGAGCTCGCCCGGTCGACCGACTCGGTGGTCCATTGTGCGGCCTCCTTGAACCGCAAATCGGAAAAGAGCTGCCTCAACGTGAACCTTCGCGGCACGCTCGAGGTAATCCAGCTGGCCAAGCGCTCGCGCGACCAGCGCGGTCTGCGCCGCTTCAGCCACGTCAGTACCGTGGCCGTGGCCGGTAAGCGGTCAAGTGAAGTGATCGAGGAAGACTCGGCGATCGATTGGGATCGCTCGGATTACGATCCGTACGCGCGAACAAAGAAGTTCTCTGAGCACATGCTGGCCGAGCTGCTGCCCGATGTGCCGCGCACAATCTTTCGGCCCAGCATTGTCTTGGGCGACAGCCGCCGTGCCGAAACGAACCAGTTCGACATGGTTCGCGCGTTCGTATTCCTGGCCGGGCTTCCCGTGCTGCCCTTCCGCGCCACGGACAAAATCGACATCGTGCCGGTCGATTTTGTGGCCGATGCGATCTCGACGCTGCACCTGAAGCCGAACCCGGCGCACGGGATTTATCATCTCTCCTCCGGCGTCGACTCGGAGACCTTCGCGCAAATTACCGACTCGCTCGCCAGCGCCCAGGCCAGGCGTCCACCCGTGTTTGTCCCGCGCCTCGAGGGACCGTCGTCGCAGATCATCGAAATGATGGCCGGGCGGGCGGGAAAAATCGGCGGCCTGGCCACGCTTCTGAAGGTATTCCTGCCCTATCTGGTATGGAACACGGTGTTTGATAATTCCCGCATCGTCGCCGAAATCGGGCGCCGCCCGGCACCCTTCTCGCAGTACTCCTATCCGCTGCTGCGCTTCAGCCGCGAGAACAATTTTACCTATCCCTGCCGCGAATGGCCGGCACGCACCGCGGCCCAGGACGCCCGCTGATGCTCGACATGGACGTTGTTCTCGAGCTGTGGGTTGCGGCCCTTATCGAATGGAATAAGTTCGCATGGATGCTGGGCGCCGGCGAGTCCTGGAAACCCGGGACAAAATTGAGGCTGCTGCTGGCCGGTTACAACGGCGCGCGGAATACCGGCTCGGACGTGCGCGTGCAGGAAATCGTCCGACAGATTCACCGCATCCTGGGAGCCGACAAAATCGACCTGAGCGTGATGTCATTCAACTTCGACAATTCGCGGGGCTACTTCGAAAACGCCCGCCAGGTCTACTTGCCGAACCTTTACCCGCCGTTCCTCCACCGAGAAATCCGACACCAGCACGGGGTGATCGCCTGCGAGGGATCGATGTTCAAGAGCAAGTTTGCGAACGCGCTGGCGAACATGATGATCGGGTCGCTCGGAATCGCTGCGGCGCAGAATAAACTCAGCGTCGCTTATGGCGGCGAGGCCGGGGCCATGGACCCGTTCCTTGAGAAGATGTGCAAACAGTTTTGCGGAGATTCCTTCCTCATCACCCGGAACCCCGAGTCTCGGGAAGTGCTGGGCAGGCTCGGGCTGTCCTCCGAACTGGGCACGGACACGGCCTGGACCTTTGAGCCGCTCGGACCTGAGTACGGGCGCAAGGCCCTGGTCGACGCGGGCTGGGACGGTAGGGTGCCGGTTGTGACCATCTGCCCCATCAACCCGTTTTTCTGGCCGGTCAAGCCGTCTCTCCGGAAATGGCTGATTCATCAGGTCGCGGGCGGCTACAAGAAGAGCTACTACCGCACAATTTATTTTCACCGTTCCGGACGCGAGGTGGACCGAGCCTACGACCGCTATCTCTCAGCCATGGCCGCGGGGATTCAGAATTACAGGAGTCGCCGCAAGGTCTTTCCCGTGCTGATCGCCATGGAAATGCTGGATCGAGACGCGTGCGAGCGCATCTCCCAAACGCTCGGACGAGTTCCGGTTTTTGCCTCGGACCGCTACACTATGTTCGAACTGGTCAGTATCTTGCGCGCCTCCGAGCGGATTCTGTCCTCCCGCTACCACGCGATTGTCACCTCCATGCCGGCCGGTGTTCCCTCGGCAGGGGTAACCATGGACGAGCGCATCCGCAACTTGATGCGCGAGCGCGGACACGAGGAGCGTCTGCTGATCAATGTCGACGATGCCGAGCTCGCCGACAAGATTGTCGAAGCCTTGTGCGCGCTCGACGCCGAGGCCGACGAAATTCGCTGCTCGATGGGCCGTGTGGTTACGCGGAATCTTCAACTCATGGCCCGCATGGGCGCGTATTTCGAAGAGCATGTCGCGCGCCGCTATCCGGAGTTTCCGATTCGCAGCGGAATGCTGAGCTGGGAGGACTATCTGCCGCCGCTTACTCCTCTTCTGCGCCAGTTGGTCGAGAGGCACGAATCCGCGGTAGCCTGATTGCGGTTCGGGAGCGAAGGAGCCGGCTCGTTTTTTGAAGTCATGACCTACCTTGAAAGCATCTTTGATCGCCTCGGGCGCGCGGGAGCTCGGCCCGTGATCGGGGAGGTGCGCGACGGCCGAATCGTGAGCACGACCGGCGCCGAGCTTCTCACCGGGGTGCACAAGGCGCGGGGCTTTCTGAGAGCCCGCGGTCTGCGGGCCGGCGACCGCTGTGCCCTGCTCGCCCCGAACAGCACCCGCTGGGCGGCAGCCAACCTCGCGCTGATGGCCGAAGGAATCATTGCCGTCCCGCTCTATGCGCGCCAGGCCCCCGCGGAACTCGCCGCGATGGTGGGCGACTCGTCTCCGGCTTGCCTGATTTCGTCTGACGAGGTGCTGGCCGCCGAGGTTGAGAGGCATTTGCCGGCCAAGGTAGGAACCGTGCTGCTCGAGGCTCTATTTGCAGGCGAAGGAGAGGGCCCTCTCCAGCCGCGGCATCAGGCGGATTCCGATCCGGTCGTCATCATCTACACCTCGGGAACATCCGGAGAACCAAAGGGAGTCATCCTGAATGCAGGGAACGTGAACCACATGCTCCCCTCGACGAACGCGCGACTCGACCAGCTGATGGGGACTCGAGCCGGTATGGAGAACCCTGCCGATCGCATCTTTCATTACGGCCCTTTCTGCTTTGCGGCTTCCTGGATTCTGCTGCTGACGGCGCTTTCGCGAAACAGCGTACTCACGCTCTCTACCGACCTCGCCAAACTGTCCGACGAACTAAAACTCGCCGCTCCCGATTACTTCATCAACGTTCCCATTTTCCTCGAACGCGTGCGCCGCAGAATCGAAGAGACCATCGACCAGCGGGGCCGGCTGGCTTCGGCCGTGTTTCGCCGCGCGCGTCGCGCCTTTCTTGCCCTCCGCACGGGAAAAAGCCGGATCGGGGATTCCCTGTGCCTGGCGCTCGGGAGCCGGGTCATGTTTCCCGCGATCCGCAAGAGCGTCGGGCCGAATTTGAGGGCTCTGATCTGCGGTTCCGCGCCGCTTTCGGTTGAAACCCAGCTCTTTTTTATGATGCTCGGAATTCCTGTATTGCAGGTCTACGGCCTCACCGAAACGACCGCCATCTGCACCCTCGACGGCCCACAGGACATCGAGCCGGGGCGTGTGGGGAAGGCCGTTCCCGGAACCGAGATGAAGCTGGCCGAAGACGGGGAAATTCTCGTGCGCGGCCCGCACATCTTTCCCGGTTATTGGCAGCGCCCGGCCGAGACGGCTAAAGCCCTCGAGGGAGGCTGGTTTCATACGGGCGATCAGGGCGAGGTAAACGCGAGGGGAAATTGGCGCATCACCGGGCGCATGAAGGATCTGATCATTCTCAACTCGGGCCACAACGTCGCGCCCGAGCCGCTTGAGCACGAGCTCTCCGAGCGGCTGCCCGGAGCCCAAATTGTGCTCATCGGCAATCGGCGCAGCTCGCTCGCCGCGCTGGTCACGGCGAATTCATCCCCCGGTGTAGAGCCCGGAGCGATCCAGGCCGCGCTCGAGGCGGTCAATGCCGGTTTGCCGCACTACAAACAGATTCGATCGTTCGAGATTATTGCCGAGCCATTCAGCGCCGAGAGCGGCCTGGTAACCACCATGGGGAAGCTCAAGCGCGAAGCGATTGCCGCGCGCTACGCCGCAGAAATTGAACGCATGTACCAGAAGAAACCGGCATGAGAGAGTTTCAAGGAAAGGCCGTCGGCTGGCGGACCGAGGATGGCCTGGTCGAGCTCGTGCTCGACCGCGCGCCCTGCAATGAAGTTGGTTCAGTCACTCTCGGTGAATTCGAGCAATTCGTGTCTGCTTTGAAGGAGCTTGAGCGCGAAGCGCATGCGCTGATCATCCGGAGCGCCCGCGCAGAGGGATTTTGTGCCGGCGCCGATTTGCGCGAACTGTATCGAGAGTCGCAGCGGCTCGATCCGAAGCAGCGACTTTCCGGTGTCCGCGACTTTCTGGAACGCATCCATGGCGTGATGAACGCACTCGACCAGAGCCCGCTCACCACGATCGCCGCGGTCCAGGGCATCGCGTTCGGAGGCGGATTCGAACTGGCCCTCACCTGCGATCTGATCATTGCGGACAAGACGGCGCGATTCTGCTTCCCCGAGCTGCGGCTCGGCTTGATTCCCGGCTTCGGCGGGATTCCGCGCCTTCAGCGCGACGTGGGCAACGCCGTCGTGCGCGATCTTCTTCTGACGGGCCGCAGCATGAACGCCGCTAAGGCGCAGTCCGTGGGGCTGGTCAGCCAGGTCACGGCGGAGGGAGAAGCCGTGCGCGTGGCACGTCGAACGGCGGCACAAGTCGGGAAATTCGATCGCGCGACTCGCATCGCCGCCAAGCATTTCGCCAAGCCCATCCCGCACGAGGCACTGCGGCGCGAAATCGATGTCTTCTGCAAACTCTTCGTCCGCCCCGCCGTTGAAGCAGGCCTGGGCAAGTTCGTGGCGAGCACGGACCCCCTGCCCTACCTCCCTTGACCGGGCCGCTGGATGCGCCGCGGTTTGTGGCAAGATAGAGGGCTCCATGGCCACGCTTCAAAAGACAACCGACGAGGTCCTCGAGCTTGCCGCGCAGCATTTCAAGGTTCCGCGGGAAGATCTCTCCCCGGACGATGATTTCTTCAAGAAGCTCGGCATTAACAGCCTCCAGGCTCTCGACCTGCTGACCCGACTCGAGCAGCATTTCCGCATCGAACTGCCCGACTACGAGTTCGAGGGCGTCAGCGATTTCCGCACGCTCGCCGAACGGATACAATCCCGGCTTTGATGCTCGACCTCCGAGAATTCAACTGCCTGGGAGCAGCGCTCGAAGCCGCCCTGGACCGCTGGCCTGACGAACTCTGCCTGATCGAAGCCGATCGCGATCGCGAGAACGCTCGATTCACGTATCGCCAATTCAAAGCGGCCGCTTCACCCCTCGCGCGGGCTATGCAAGATGCGGGGTTTCGGGGCGGGACGCGCGCGGCGATCATCATGAGCAACCAGTCGAAATGGCTGATTTCCGCGTACGCGATTTTCCTCTCGGGCGGCGTCCTGGTTCCCGTCGACTACAAACTGACGCCCGCTGAACAGCTCGAGATTCTCGGGCATTCGAAGGCGGAATTCCTCGTGCTCGAATATCATGCCTGGCGGGCGATCGTGCAAGCGCCTCGCTCCAGCACATGGCCCGCCCGAGTGGTGCTGGTTACCGAGGCGCCCGCGAATGCCGACCTTGGCGGCGCCAAGCGCTTCGAGGAATTCTGCTCGACCGGCGAGCCGCGGCTGGTCCCGCGCGAACGGAGGGATCCCGCCTGCATCGTCTACTCCTCCGGCACCGGCGGCCGGCCCAAGGGTTGCGTCCTTACCCACGAGAACTATCTCGAGCAGTGCTCGGCGGTGACTCCCGTTTTCCCCTTCTGGCCGGGCGCGCGCTACCTCAGCATCATTCCCACCAATCATGCCATCGACTTCATGGGCGGCTTCCTCATGCCGTTCACCGGCGGAGGCACGGTTGTCCACCTGCGCACGCTGCGTCCTGAATTCATCCGCGACGCCTTCACACGATACAAAATCGCCTACATGGCCGTCGTGCCACTGATCCTGAGGAACCTCGAGCTCAGCCTGCGTGAACGCTTTGAAACGCTGCCGCCCTTTCGGCGCAAACTGCTCGACGCGCTCGTCTCGATCAACCGGGCCCTCACGCGCAGGCGCCCGCGCCTCAGCCTTAGCCGCGCGCTGCTGAAAGACGTTCATCAAGCCTTCGGCGGGGGCCTGCGTGCGCTGCTTGTGGGCGGCGCATTCACCGAACCTCGGACCATCACCTTCTTTCATGACCTGGGCATCCCGATTTACAACGGCTACGGCTGCACGGAAGCCTGTACGGCCATCACTCTCAACGAACTGCGGCCATTCCGCCCGGAAACCGTGGGGCCGCCGGTGGGCGGAACGGAAATTCGCACGCGCGACGCCGACTCGGAAGGCATCGGCGAGGTGCTTGTCCGCAGCAAGACTGTGATGTCGCACTATCTCGACGATCCGGAAATGACCGCCGAAACCATCGTCGACGGCTGGCTCTCGACCGGCGACCTCGGCCGCATCGATTCGACCGGCCACCTGCAGCTTTTCGGCCGCAAGAAGAACATGATCGTCACCGAGGAAGGCAAAAACATCTATCCCGAGGACGTCGAGTCGGCGTTCGAAGGAATGGCCGTCAAGGAATTCTGCGTTTTCGCCGCGAACTATCTGTGGCCGGCCCGCACAATGACAGGCGAGAAGCTCGTCATGGCCATCCATCCCGAGCCCGGCCAGTCGGTTGACTCAAGACTCGCCCGAACCCTCGCGGATCGAAATCGCCGCCTGCTCAACTACAAGCGCGTGAGCAGTTACTTCCTTTGGGACGCCGATTTCCCGCGCACCGCGTCGCTCAAAATCAAGCGTGCCGAACTCGCCGACCAGATTCGCAGCTCGCTCGGACGCGATCGACTGGTGCCTTTATGATCCGGGGCTGCCCATCGACCGTTCAGGAATCGGATTCGTGAATCCGCGGTTCTTCGCCATCATCAATCCGGCTGCCGGCGGAGGCCGGTGCGGCAGGCTGGCCGATCCAGTTTTACATGGCCTGCGTCAAGCGGGCGTTGAATTGGAAGCGATGCGCACCTCCCGGGCGGGAGAGGCGACCGACCTCGTGCGGCTCGCCTACGAGCGCGGATTCCGAAGGTTTCTTGCCGTGGGTGGCGACGGCACCTCGCACGAAGTGGTGAACGGGCTTTTCCCGCAAGCCCTCCAGGGAGAGCGCGTTGCGCTTGGGATCTTGCCGCTGGGAACCGGGAATTCCTTTCTCAAGGATTTCACCGAGCACGGCGTCCGACACACGGTCCAGGCCATCGCGAAATCGACTCGCCGCCGCTGCGACATCATTCGCCTGCGCCACACTGGGGGCGAGATCTATTCCTTCAATCTCGTGAGCTTCGGATTTGCGGCCGAGGTGGGCGAGCTGGCCAATCGCCGCTTCAAAAAAGTGGGGCGGCTCGGCTACATTCTGGGCGTGTTCACCCGGCTCGCCAGGATCGAATTCCCTTCCTTTCCGCACCGGCTGGATGGCGGGGCCGATTGGGACCGGCGGCCTTGTCTTTTCCTGGCCTTCAGCAACAGCAAATACACGGGCGGAAACATGATGATCGCGCCCAAGGCCGATCCGACCGACGGACTGATTGAATGCGTGCGCTGGAGCCCGATTGGCCGCTTCGGGTTGGTCTGCACCTTCCCCCGCCTCTTCACCGGCACACATATCGAGCATCCGCTGGCCTCCCGCTCCTCGGCTCGGCGAATCGACCTGGATCTCGCCGGCCCCGTCAGCGTGCTCGTCGATGGAGAAATCCTCCAGCTTCATTGCCGTTCGCTTGAAATTCTGCCCGGCGCACTGGACGTGTTCGCATGAGAATTGCGGCGCAATGAGAAAGACTTACCTGACCCTGCGTTCCGCTCTGCTGTGGACCATAAGCGGCATTCATTTCGCAGTTGTATGCACGTTTCTCGTGCTGCTTAGCATCTTTGTCGATCCGCGAAACAACGACCGCCCGCAGCGTGTGTTCTTCCGCAATATCCTTCGCCTCGCGGGAGTCGGTTTCCAGGTCCGGCGGGCGCCCGGATTCGATCCCCAGCGGACCAGTATCTTCATCTCGAATCACGTCAACATCTTCGACCCGTTCGTGATCTATTCGGCGATTCCGCAGTTCGTGCGCGGATTCGAACTCGAGTCGCATTTCGAAGTGCCCATCTACGGCTGGATGATGGGCCGCTTCGGCAACGTTCCTGTGCCCGACCGTCCCACCCGCGAGGGCCTCGAGGAAATGACCAAGCGCGCCAAGCAGGCTCTCGATCGAGGAATCAGCCTGATTGCGTTTCCCGAGGGGTCGCGCACGCGGGACGGGCACGTTCAAGAATTCAGGAAGGGAATCTTCCGTATCGCGCAGCAGTACTCAATTCCCATCGTTCCGATGAGCATCGTCGGCTCTTATGAGTTCTTTCAGACCGGAAACTGGTTGCTCTATCCCGGGACAATTACCGTTTATCTGCACGACACGATCGATACCTCGCAGGTGGCCCGCTCCGAGGTGGACGAGCTCCGGCATCGCGTGCAGGAAATCGTCTCGCGACCGGTCGAGGAATCGCTCGAGAGCTCACACGCTCAGGAGATCTGAACGACGTCGGGCTCGGGCAAACAACGCCCGGCGAGCAATTCCTGCCGCGTGTAGACAACGCGATGGATGACCGTGAGCGTTGAAAGAGTCGCGATCACCCACAGCACTGGGGCCATTTTGGCGAAAGCACCGCCAATGATCAGCAGGACGAGTCTTTCGGGCCGCTCCATGAATCCGACCTTGCAGGACGGAATCAACGACTCCGCGCGCGCCCTCGAGTAGCTGACCATAAACGAACTCGCCATCGCGACGGCGGCAAGAACCATATAAAACGTGCGGCCGACCAACGTGTAGTAGACGACCAAGCCCATGTAGAGCGCCAGATCGGAATAGCGATCGAGCGTCGAATCGAGGAAGGCCCCGAAGGCCGTCACCCGGCCGACGCGTCGCGCCACTTGACCGTCCGCCATGTCGAGGAAGCCGGCCAGGAACAGTACGGCCGCCGCCCGATGGAAATGGCCCATGGCGAACAGTGCTGCCGCCCATCCGTTTACGGCCAGGCCCAGGAAGGTGAACATGTTCGGGGTAATGCCCGTCACGGCTAGGGCGCTGACCACGTGCCGCAGCAGCCAGCCGGCGCCTTCGCCGATCCAGTAGGTAATCGGGCGCTTCAGTTCTGCAGTGTCATTCTGCATTTACGCAAATAATACCCTGCAAAATTTCAAGTTCGCAATCCCAGGACTTCGAGTCAAAAGCCAGAACCGCCAACCCTATTCCTCCTTTGCCGTCCCCACGGCAATGGCCGGAATGGAGGCCTTCCTAATCTCGTCGTCGAGCGCCGGCAAGTCGTGGCTTTCGAGCCCCTTCCATTTCGCAAGCTCTTCACCGATGGGCCCATCGAGCCGTTCAAACACCGAGTATGACTGCGCCGTCGGCCCGTTGTCGGAAGTGTCGACCGAGGCCAACAGGGCCTGCAGTTGGTCGGCTGGCTCATTCGGGTAATTCAGCGAATCCTCCCCCGCCTTCGCTTTGAGCTGCACGAGGCCGGACTCGACCGCATCGATCTTCTTGTTGAGCGCGTCGATTGAAGCAACGATCTGGCTGTCCCTGTGTTCGGCCGTCAGCCGCTTCTTGAGCGTAGCCATCTGAGCTTGAACGTCCCTCATCTCGTTCACGGCTTTATGCGCTTCGCTGAGCCGGTCGCGGATCTTGAGGCTGAGCTCGAGCTGTTTGTCGAGGTCAGCCTGGGAAACCTCGACTCTGGGGTCTTCCTTCAGTTCGATCGGCACACTGTAATCCTTGCCCGCGACGGTCAGCTTGGCCTTGTAGCGGCCAGGCACGGCGACCGGACCGATTCCCGAACCGCCCCACACGACCAATCCAGGGACCCTGGTGGCCGGCTCGTAGCGCAGATCCCATACGAAACGGTTGAGGCCTGGTTCGCTTGGCAGCGGTTCGCGTCCGCCGAACCGAAACGGTTCTCCCTCGCTCGGCGCCTCCTCCGTCTCTTCCTTCTTGCTTGAATACTTCCGGATCATCTTCCCCTGGGAATCGAGGATTTCAAGTTCGATGGGATCCTTCGGGGTCTCCTTGAGCGAATAATCGAGAATCACACCGCTCGGCGGGTTCATGCCCACATTCGCGGCGCGCGGCACAGGGAATGAGAAGATGCGCGTGCGGTAGGCCGTCCTCGGCGTGAAAAAGTGGACCTCCTCATCGCCTGTGTTCGCTTCGAGCTGGCGCAGGGGGGTGATGTCGTCGAGAATCCAGAATGCGCGCCCGTGCGTGGCGACAATCAAATCGTCGCCGTGGACAGTGAGGTCGTCAATCGGGCTTTGCGGCAGGTTGAGCTGGAGCGATTGCCAGCGGGCGCCATCGTCATAGGAAACAAAAATACCCGTCTCCGTCCCGGCGTAGAGCAGCCCGCGCCGCGCGGGGTCTTCGCGCACCACGTGTACGTAAGCCGTGTCGGGGATGCCGTTCGTGAGCTTCGTCCACTGCTTGCCGTAGCCCGTGGTCTTGTAGATATACGGCTCGAGATCATCCAGGCGGTGCCGGTCCACGGCGACGTACGCCGTGCCGGCATCGTGCGGGGACGGATCAATCAGACTGATCATGCTCCATTCGGGGATGTCCCGCGGGGTGACGTTCGACCAGCTCTTACCCCCGTCGCGGGTGAGTTGTACGAGGCCATCGTCGGTTCCCGCCCAGATAAGCCCCTTCTCAAGCGGCGACTCGGCGATGGCGAAGACCGTGTCATAGTACTCGATGCTCGTGTTGTCCTGCGTAATCGCGCCGCCGCTCGACTGCTGTTTGCTCTTGTCGTTGCGCGTCAAATCAGGACTGATCGGCTGCCAGCTCATTCCTCGATCGGACGACTTAAAGATCACTTCCGCGCCGTGATAGATCACGTCGGGATCTTCCGGCGAGAGCGCGATCGGCGCGGTCCATTGGAATCGGTGTACCAGGTCGACGGCCGCATGCCCCATGGGATTCAAGGGCCAGGCAGAAATTTCCTCGACCTGTCCGTTGCTCTTGTCGAACCGCGTAATCAAGCCGTCATAGGATCCCGCATAGACGATATTCGGGTTGCGCGGGTCGGGAACCACGAATCCGCTTTCCCCTCCGCCAACGTCATACCAGTCCAGGTCACCGATCGCGCCCTGATCGCTGCGGCTGGCGATCGAAACTGTCGAGTTGTCTTGTTGCGCGCCGTACAAGTGATACAGAAACTGGTTATCGGTGGCCAGGTGATAGAACTGGGCGGTCGGCTGGTTGTCTTGGGACGTCCAGGTTTTCCCGCCGTCGGTTGTGATCGTCGCTCCGCCGTCGTCTCCTTCGATCATGCGACCCGGATTCAGGGGATCGATCCACAGCCCGTGGCGGTCCCCGTGGGGTGCGGAAACCGGCGTGAACGACGTCCCACCGTCGGTTGACCGGTACATTCCCGTATTGAGGATGTAGACCGTGTCGGGAGTCTTTGGATCGGCGAAAATATGCGTGAAATACCAGGCGCGTTGCGTGAAGCGATGATCGCTGTCCAGCTTTCGCCAGGATTCGCCCGCATCATCGGAGCGATACAATCCCCCGTCTTCCGCTTCGATCAGCGCGTACACGCGACTCGACCCGCCCGGAGCCGCGGCTACGCCAATGCGGCCATAAACGCCTCTGGGCAGCCCATGTCCCTCGAGCCTTTTCCAAGTTGTGCCCCCATCGATCGACTTGTACAGCCCGCTGCCCGGCCCACCGCTCGCCAGACTCCAGGGCGTGCGCACCGCCTGCCAGAGAGCGGCGTAGAGAATGTGTGAATTCTCCGGATCAAAGGTGATGTCAATCCCACCGGTTTTCTCGTCCTTGTAGAGAACCTTCGTCCACGTCTTTCCGCCGTCTGTCGAGCGAAAAACGCCGCGCTCCTGGTTCGGTCCGTAGGCATGGCCGAGTGCCGCGACGAAGACGATATCCGAGTTGTGCGGATCGACGATTACGCGTCCGATTTGGCGGGTGTCCGCAAGCCCCACGTGTGTCCATGTCTTTCCTGCGTCCACGGACTTGTACACTCCGTTCCCGAACGAAATATTTCCGCGAATGCAGGCTTCGCCCGTTCCAACGTAGACGATATTCGGATCCGAAGGCGCCACGGCAATGCTGCCGATCGACGAAACCGGCTCTTTGTCGAAAATCGGCGTCCAGGAGATTCCACCGTTGCTCGTTTTCCACACGCCTCCGGCCACAGCGCCGAAGTAATACGTATTCGCATCGCCCGCAATTCCGGCGACGGCGAGCACGCGTCCGCCACGAAATGGCCCGACCAACCGCCACTTCACTCCTCTCAAAGTCCCATCTTTCAGGGTTTGAGCGGGGACCGCGAGCGCAAGTGCGAGTCCCCCGATCAGTAGGATTGCAACGACAGAAAAAGAATGCCCGAGTGCTCGTCTCACGTGCTCCTCCCCCCGAAGCGGGCGCGATTCTACCGCGTCATGTCAGCGTCTGGGCAGATTTTTCCTGTTGTAGATCGGATGGTAACCGACACCGCATCGTTACGCGCAGCTCGCCGGCAGCTTCATTTCCGGCACAGCCTTCGAGTGCCGAAGCTCCGCTTCCGTCGACCGCTCGACTTCCTCGGGAGTCCATCCTGGAGCAACTTCGCGCAGCAGGAGACCTCCCGGCGTAACGTCGATAAGGGCCAGATCGGTGATGATCGTGTGGACACATTCGAGCGCGGTGAGCGGATAGCTGCAGCGCTTGACGATCTTTGGTGCCCCATCTTTTGCGTTGTGCTCCATGGTCACGATCAGCCGTTTCGAGCCGACCGCAATGTCCATCGCGCCCCCGATTCCACCCGCGCCCTTCGCCCCCGGGATACGCCAGTTCGCCAGATCCCCTTTCCCGGAGACCTGAAGGCCGCCGAGAATCGCAACGTCCAGGTGCCCTCCGCGCGTCATGACGTGCGCATCAACTTGTGAGAAAAAGGCCGCGCCCGGCACGATGGTCACGGGAACCTTCATGGCATCCACGAGATCGAAATCCTGCTCGCCAGCCGGCGCGCGAGGCCCCATGCCCAGAATCCCGTTTTCGCTGTGAAAGTAAACGGTAATATGGGGAGGAACGTAGGCGGCCACAAGGTTCGGAATACCCCAGCCCAGATTCACGTAAGCGCCGTCGGGCAACTCGAGCGCCGCCCGCGCCGCGATCTGTTCCCGGCTGAGCCGTGGCTTAGACAAACCTCTGCCCTTTCGCTTGCACAATCCGGTCGACGAACACCGACGGCGTGACAATCGCTTCGGGATCAAGCGTGCCCACGTCCAGGATTTCATCGACCTCGACAATCGTCGTCGCCGCCGCCGTGGCCATGACGGGGTTGAAGTTGCGCGCGGCGCGCCGATACACGAGGTTGCCCAGCCGGTCGGCCTTATGCGCTTTTATGAAGGCGTAGTCTCCTCCGAGTGCTTCTTCAAGGATGCACCGCTTGCCGCAGAAAACGCGCTCGTCCTTTCCGCGCGCTACTTCTGTTCCCACGCCAACCGGTGAATAGAACGCCGGAATGCCGGCCCCGAAGGCGCGCAAGCGCTCGCAGAGAACCCCCTGGGGGACGAGCTCAAGGTTGACCTCGCCCGAGTCAAACTGCTCCTGGAAGTATGTGGCGCCGGGGCCGGGAAACGCGGCGACCACGCTGCGAATCTGTCGGTTCTTGAACAGGATGCCGAGTTCGCCGTCTCCTGTTCCACAATTGTTGCTGATCACGCGCAGGTTCTTGGCCCCCTGTCGCGCAAGCGCCTGAATCAGATTGTTGGGGAATCCCGCTCCGCCGAAGCCCCCAAACAGGATGGTCGTGCCGTCCGGAATGTCGGCGACTGCCTCGTCCACCGTGCGATAGACCTTGTTGCGAGGACACACGCCCTGTTCTACCACACCCGACGGCATTTATTGCGATGCCACGATGGCGCCTGCCCTGAGGCCGGTGCGAGCCGTCAGGGAATCACCACTCGTTCTTCGACTATGGACCAGCTCGTCCGGGACATGTCCGCGAAGACTTCTAAGTCGGCGGACGCCGCTTCGCCTTCGGCCGTGGCCCATGCCGCTTCCATGGCGTCCTTGTCGTCGAAATACAATTCGACCACACAGTCCCATCCGGGTGGTTCGCGCTTTGCGTCCGAGGCGGGGAAATTCTGCCGGTAGCGCCGGAGTCCGGGAATTTTTGCGGCGAGCGGGCCGTGTACGTGAATGAAGTAATCGCGAAATTTCTGGTAGGTCCAATCCCTCTTGCGGTGCACGACGACTATGAATTTCACCATCGAGGATCTCGGAAATTCGCTGGCTGCTCCCGAGTGTTCACACAGTCCCCGGAGTGGGATTTGAACCCGCACGTCGCGGGGCACGACGCTGTTTATGGCAGCGTGAAGGCAACGAGTGCGTCATTTAGTGCTTCTTCCGTTATGATCGTGTGACCGCCTGCAGCGATGACCAGGTATTGCTTGCCATTCACACTGTAAGTCATCGGCGTGGCGCTGCCGCTTGCAGGGAGCTGGGCCTTCCAGAGTTCTTTTCCGGTTTCAACGTCAAAAGCGCGAATATACGGGTCAAACGTGCCCGCTATAAAGGCCAGACCACTGGCTGTTATGATCGGACCGCCAAATCCAATCGACCCTGCAGGCAGAGGCTCGTGACCTCCACCGAAGTACTGCATGGACCCAAGTGGAACCTGCCATTTGATCGTCCCTTGATTCAGATCAACGGCGCTCAGGGTTCCCCATGGTGGTGGAGTACATGGAAGATCCGAGGCGCCCTGCAGAAAGCGCCGGTACATTCCATACGGAGCGCCTCTCTGCGGCGCATAATCTCCATCTTCTCCGTTCCGCGCCGCATCCTCAAAGTTGGCACGGGGAATAAGTCTTGCCACGGCCGCGATATTGTTCGTAGGGACGACAAGTAGATTGCGCTTCGGATCAAACGCATAGCCGCTCCAAGTCATGCCCCCGATACTCCCCGGAATTACAAGCGTCCCTCGTAGGCTGGGAGGCGTAAAAATGCCTTCATTACGAAAGGACCGAATCCACTGTCTGCAGCTGCCTTGATCTACTGGGTTTACACCGAAGACGACGTCTGCAGAGAGCTTTTGCCGAGCCAATGGAGGGGGGAAGGCTGGAAAAGGCTGCGTCCGCGACGTCACTTCGCCCGGAACATCGCTTTGCGGCACCGCTCGTTCCTCGACGGGGAAAACTGGAACACCGGTCTCGCGGTTCAGCACATAGAGAAGACCCGTCTTATTGCCTTGCACAACAACCGGAATCTGCTTCCCGGCGCGCTCGAGCGTTGCCAGAAGGGGCGGCGATGCGGAGTCATAGTCCCAAAGGTCGTGGTGCACCAGCTGGAATCCCCAGACGAATTCTCCTGTCTTCCCGCGCAGGGCCACGACTGAATCTGCCCACCGACCATCGCCGGGGCGCAGCCCACCGTAATAATCCGGACTGGCACTCCCCGTCGGAATAAAGATGAGATCGCGTTCGACGTCCACGACCATGATGGACCACGCATTGCCAGCGCCGGTTTGCCACGTCTTCGCCGCGTTGTTGCCGCCAGACCGGATCCGATTGTTCCCCTCGATAGGGTCCCAGCTCCAGCGCAAAGCCCCAGTCCGCGCATTGAAAGCCCTAACAACTCCACTCGCCATATCCGCGCGATCGTTATCGTTGATCGCGGAGCCCACGACGACCAAATCATCGATTACGGCTGGGGGAGAAGTCATGTGATATTGACCCGGCACATAGCGCGGCACATCGCGGAGCGATACTTCACCTCTATTTCCAAAGTCACCGCAGGGAGAGCCCGTGGCAGCATCAAGAGCGATCAGCCTCGCGTCGAGAGTTGCTTCGTAAATCCGCCGCCGACATGGGGCGCCAGCTGCATTGCGAGCCGGGTCGAGCCAGGTCGCCACGCCACGGTTCACCAAGGCATCGCCATAATCCCAGGTCGGATCGATTTTGGGGTCGTAGCCCCACCGCAGTTTTCCCGTCCCAGGATTGACTGCCATGACTCGGTTGAAGCCGGTCGTGAAAAACAGCATGCCATCGACGAGGATTGGCGTAGTTTCAAAACCACTTCTCAGTTTCCCGTGCTTTCCATCTGATACGTCGCCGGTGTGAAAAATCCAAGCAACTCTGAGCTTAGAGACATTGTCAGGGCTGACCTGAGTCAGAGGCGAGTAGCGCATGCCGCCCGCGTCGCCTCCGTAGTAGGGCCAATTCGTACCTGTCATGGTCTGCCCCAGCAGCGATGCGCCCAGAAAGAAAGGGGCGAACAGCGGCAGAAGAGCGACGCCAGATTTGCGGAATCCATTTCGCATTGGTAAGGAGAGAATTCTAGAAAGCAGCTCTTTGTTCGAGTCCCACGAGTTTCCGGAATTCCGGGTCGTCGCGTAGGCAATCGAGATCGGAATCCTTTGCTGCCCACCCCGAGTTGCCGAAACCAGCGGCGAAGGCTTTCCTGACCGCTTCGAGGGCCTCCGCTTTCCTGCCCAGAACCCCGTAGGTGCACGCGGCATTGTAAAGGGTGTTGGGATCGCCGGGGCGGAGGGCGACAGCCGTTTGCAGGTGGCGAATGGCTTCGTCCGCATCGTGGCCCAGGTAGGCAAGGTTGGTAGCGAGCAAAATGCGGGCGCGCACGTCTTCAGGCACGACTTCGAGTTGCTGGCGAAGAACCCTGGTCATGCGATCGCGAACGATCTCGGATTCCTTTTTTCGCCCCAAGCGGTCGAGGGCCGCATTGTATGGGATGTAGGTATTGTAATCGTCACCGTTAAGTTCGAGCGCCCGCTCGGCAATGGCGGCAGCCTCCTCGAAACGGCCGGAGGCGAAAAGGGCCCGCCCAAGAATGTTCCAAGACCCCTCGCAGTCGGGCTTGCGTTCAATGGCGCGCTGGGCGAGCAGCGCGGCTTCGGCGGTCTTATTCTGGGTATAAAAGAGGCGGGCACGGGCCACAAGCACTTCCGGAAGTTCGGGCGCAAGGGCGGTGGCGCGGTCGCAGGCAGCCAGACCGCGTTCCAGCCATTTTGGGTTCTGGTCGTGCACTTCGGAGATGAGCCCACAAAGGTACGCGATGCCGGCGTGCGCCAGAGCGAAGTTTGGATCGAGCTGGATGGCCTGTTCGAACATCTGCAGTGCGTAATTGAAATCCTGGCGGCGCGAGTAGCTCCGCCCGCGAAGGAAGAAGTCGTACGCCTGGGGGTTTTCCGTCGACTTCCGCGCGATGGTTTTTTCCTCCTGTGGGGTAAGTGTGATGCGCAAGGCCTGGGCGATGCTGCGGGCAATTTCTTCCTGGATAGCGAAGACATCCTCGAGTTGCCGGTCGTAGCGCTCGGCCCATACAGAGTGCCGTGCGGAGGCTTCCACAAGTTGTGCGGTGATACGCACGCGGTTGCCAGCGCGGCGGATGGAGCCTTCCAGCACGTAGGCGGCGCCGAGCTTCTGGCTCACCTGTTGCGCCGTCACCGGCTTGTCGCGGAAGGCGAGCATTTCCGAGCGCGGGAAAATTTCGAGCTGGACGATTTTCGAAAGTTCCGTGACGATGTCCTCAGTAATCCCGTCGCGGAAGTATTCATCCTCCTTCGCGCCGCTCTGGTTCTCGAAATAAAGTACGGCTACCGATTTTTGCAAGGCGGCGACCCCATGCGCACCTGAGTCCAGAACACTTTTCGCTGCAACGGGCCGACGGCTAGACTCGATGTCGCGCTGAAGGCGCTTCAGATCGGCGCGGAGTTCGGCGGCCGTCTGGCAGCGCAAATCGGGATCCTTCTCGAGCGTTTTGCCGAGAATGCTCTCGAACGGAACGGGCAGTTGCGGGTTCAGTGCCTTCGCCGGCGGCGGGACAGAATGCAGGATCCCGTCAAAGATGAGCGCCGTGGTGGTGCCGGTGAATGGGACAGATCCGGTGGCCATCTCATAGAGCACAACGCCCAAGGAAAACAGATCCGAGCGCGCGTCCAGATCTTCGCCTCGTGCCTGTTCCGGGGACATGTAGGCGACCGTACCCATCGAGCTCCCCGGGCTAGTCAGGTGCTCATCATGAGGCACTTGTCGCTGTGTGTGCATGGCGGTTATACCTAGTGATTCGGCGGCAGGCCGGTGCGCCAGGTTCAGTTTTGCCAAACCAAAGTCTAGTAACTTCGCCTGGCCGCGCTCTACCAGAAATATGTTCGCGGGCTTGATGTCCCGATGGACGATGCCTTTCGAATGTGCCGCATCCAGGCCGTTCGTGACTTGAATGCCAATCCTCAGAAGTTCCGAAATCTCGATAGGCTTCCCCTCAATTCGGTGCTTGAGGGTCTGGCCGGTGAGCAGCTCCATTGCGATAAACGGCCGGCCCTCGAATTCTCCGATATCGTAAATCGTGCAGATGTTCGGATGATTCAGCGCCGAGGCGGCCCGCGCTTCCCGGTGGAATCGCTCGATGGCCTGCGGATCGTGTGAAATATCGTCAGGAAGAAATTTCAGAGCGACATTCCGGCCAAGGCGTGCGTCCGTCGCTTTGTAAACGACTCCCATGCCTCCGCCGCCCAACTGTTCGAGGATGCGATAATGTGAAACGGTTTGTCCCAGAAGTGATTTTTGATCTGTCATGAGAGCCGCTATCTTAGGGGCAGACCCAACCCAAGTCAATTAATCCCCGGCAAGTGTCTGAATCTAAAGCGCGACTGCGAGGATGAGAAATTCAGTTGTTTCGGGTGACCGCAGCCAATCACGCATCTAAATTTTTGCGCAGTTTGAGACTGCGTCCGCGCCCTGCCACCACTTGCGGCAAATCTGCACACCACAGCAGAGAACCCGCATGAACGTTGGCTGAAAGTGTGCCCGGGACTGGATTCGAACCAGCACGGCCATCACTGGCCAAGGGATTTTAAGTCCCCCGCGTATGCCATTCCGCCACCCGGGCGCCGTCCGAGCAAGTCTAAGATGCCGAAGGCCTTACTGCAACATCGCGGCTTGAGCGTCCGGCTGCTTTGGCGGGCTCGGTGGCAGTAGTGGTGGCAGTACATGCGTCCGAAAGGGCGTCCAAACGCTCTACGGCCGCCAGCGTGTAGAATTACACAACCTTTCAAGCCGCAAGTGGCGTGGGGCCGGAACCTGCATTTTCATGTGCATGTAAAGTCGAAAATAGAGAGAGAGTACATGCGGCAGCGTCAATACGGCTGCGACCGTGCTATCAATACAGATGAAAGGTCACTTCAATGATCTGACGCACAGCAGCAGGTGTCCCGTGGGGATCGAGGGCAGGCTTAAAACGCCAATCATGAACCGCCTTGATGGCTTGTTCCGTCAGTCCAAAGGGCATGCCGCGTAGAATCTTCATTTCTTGTGCATGACCATCCGTCCTAATGATCGCTTCCATCTCGATCGTGCCCTCGGCTTTCGCCCTTACGGCAACTCGCCCTTCCGGTCAGAAACCTGAAGCTCCGCCCGCATCGTCATTGGGGGCGTTCCTTCCGTCCAAAGCGTCCTGCGACTGTGCTCGCGCAATCAGGTTTTCTGGAGTCGGTGTTGTTCTGTTTCCTGCGCGGGAAACGGCAATTGGAGCAAATACCCAGAGGAAGATCGTGAGCGTGGCCTGTGGGCGTCTCATAGGCACCGGGATTATATTCCCGATCCACGCCAGTCGTTAGGATCTCGCGATTATTGAAGCTTCGAGTACTCCGCCTTGGCCTGCTTCAGAATGGGAATGTCGGGGTCGGCGTCCTTCCAGAGAGTGAGGAAATCGTCGTAGGCAGCGAGCACTCTGACGCGCCTATCTGACATCCCGAATCAGCACGACGTCGGTGTTGGACCTGCCACGATTCATGAGTAGTCGCTTCCCGTCAGGAGACATTGAGAAGTCGGAGATCATTTCGTCGTTGAAATGGGTGATCTCTGTCGGCGCTCCTCCTGCGACGGGCTGGCTCCACATATTCCCGACACCTGTATTAGCCTTGAAGTACAGAAGAGAGCCGCTATTGGTCGTCCACTGGACAGGTCCTTCAGGGATGTCGAATCTCTTCTGTACCGTGCCACTGTCAAGCGATGCTATTGCTACTCCGCTGCCTGGCGAGGCGGAGGGGTCTTCATAGGAATAAGCCAGCATTTTGCCATCTGGGGAGACAGTCGCAAAACCCACGTCATTGTGCGCGGAAATGACACGCACCGGGTTGCCACCCTCAATTGGAACTTTCCAGATTCCGCCCTCCGGCCCTCTTCTGCCGTAGAACACCCACTTCCCATCGGGAGAGAAACCGGGTGCGTCGTAGAGGGAGTCCCACTCACTGTTTGTCAATTGCAAGAGATTGCTGCCGTCAAGATCGACCCGCCAGAAGTGTTCAGCGCCGGAGCGGGAAGAGAGAAACACAATGTAACGCATGTCTGGGGAGATGCGAGGTTGCACTATTCCTGCATCCTCATCCAACAACGATTTCGGGTTGGTTCCGTCTGGTTCGGTCGTTATCAAGCTGTAACCCTGACCCGTAAATTTGGTGTATAGAATCCTTCCATCGCGACTCCATCCAACTCCGTACGAATGACCGTCAGAAGTTATCGGCTTGGCGCGATCCGCTTCAGGCAAGGACGCGAGCCAAACGTCGACGACATCCTCCATTTGCACCGTCGCTAGAGTGCCGGAATTCACTGCCACGCTGACTCCAAGATACAAGTTTGGGTCATTCGTGATCCTTCGGACGCCCCCGTTGCTATAGGAAACGTACTCCATTTGCGAAGGTCCGCTCCCTTTCCCCGCGCATACGATCAGCCCGCGACCATCCGCAGCCCAGCCAAAATTAAAAAGGAAGAACCAGCGATGGTCGCCAATCGGACGCTCCAGCCCGCCTCGAACTGGAATTTCGACCAAGTTCGAGTAGCGCTGACCGGATTCGAAGTGATTGACAATTGCAGCGATGGTCTCGCCGTTCGGTGACCAAGCCACCGATCCGAACTCGTTTGGGCCTTTCTCCGAGGCCAGTTTCTTCTGGTTGCTACCATCCTCGTTCGCCATCATCACTGCGGTCTCATTCGTCGCGCTGAACCGCCTGCGAAACGCTAGCCGTTTTCCATCTGGCGAGAGCGTTACCCTGCTGTCTATCTCAGTAATTAATTTCTTTGGTGTTCCCCCTAACACAGGAATCTTGTAGAGGTCGTAAGCCAGAGCATCTTTGCCCCTCGACTCGATATAAATGAAGTCGCCGTCGCGAGAAAAAGTGGGAGCTGCGTAACTTATCTCGGAGGGTTCGGCAATCTGTACCGCAGTTCCTGCCAACTGACGCACCCAGAGGCTCTCTTTGGGCTGCACGCCGACGAAGCCCCTAACTTCACCGATTACGTAGACGATCCACTTTCCGTCCGGCGAAATCGCCGCTGTCTTCACGTTCCCGGTGGCGGTGAGTCGTGTGATTTCGATGTGCTGGAATGGCAGAGGCTTGGGGATGAGGTAGCTGTAAACGCCCCACGCGATGGCTACGGTGAGCACGAAGGCGATGCTGCCGCCTAGCCAGAGATTCCGCCTCCGGGTGAATGGAGGAACAGAAATCGTAGCTGCACTCTTGCCGCTCTCGCTGTCCCGCTTCAGCCGCTTTAGGTCGGCTCGAATGTCTGAGGCGTGCTGGTAGCGTACGTCGCGGTCCTTCTCCAACGCCTTGTTGATGATCCGCTCCAGTTCAGGGGGCACGTCGGGATTCAGACGCGGGGCAGGAGTAGGCGTCCCATCTAGAATGGCTTTGAAGATCACACCTGAACTCTCGCCCCGAAACGGCACGGTTCCGGTTGTCATCTCGTACAGAACGGCTCCGAAGGAGAACAGATCAGTGCGGGCGTCCAATTCCTTGGCGCGGACTTGCTCCGGCGACATGTAGGCTACAGTTCCCAAGGTGCTGCCGGGACTTGTCAGATGGTCCGGGTCTACGTCTTGTGTGGTGAGTGTTGGCTCATTGCCAGTTGCGCTTTGTGCTGAACCGACCTTGGCAAGGCCGAAGTCGAGAATCTTCGCATGACCGCCTTCGGTAACGAAGATGTTCGCTGGCTTGATGTCGCGGTGGATGATTCCCTTCGCGTGCGCCGCATCCAGTGCGTCGGCAATCTCAACCGCCAGTTCCAACGTCTCGTCGAGCGGCAGCGGCTTGCCGGAAATGTGGTGCTTCAGCGTCTGGCCGTCCAGAAATTCCATCACCAGAAAGACGCGCCCATCTTGCTTGCCGATTTCGTGGATGGTGCAGATGTTAGGATGGTTTAGCGCAGACGCCGCCCGCGCCTCACGACGGAAACGTTCGAGCGCCTGAGAATCTTGGGCCAATTGTTCAGGCAAGAATTTCAGGGCGACGAAGCGGCCAAGCTCAGTGTCCTCGGCCTTGTACACCACACCCATCCCGCCGCCACCCAGCTTCTCGATGATCCGGTAGTGCGATACGGTCTGGCCGATGAGCGACTGGGACTGCGCCATGGTTGCCGCCATGGTAATTGGGGGTCGAAGCGGAGTCAACGAATCTGCAGGATTCTGCGGGATTCTGAGCCGAATCAAAGTGCCAGTGCGTTATGGGACGCGTGTTCTTGGCGCAAGTCCCGTGCCGACGCCCGATTCATGGAAGATTTCCTGGACGAGGACGGCGTCACTCTGTGCGTTGCTGATCGGCGTTTCCGACTACTTGTTCCCGTGCCCAAATCTTCTCCGCATCTTCTGCGCATTCCCTGAACACGTCGTGCCCATACTTGCGGTTCGCCGCAATGGTGCTCACCTCGTCATACGCGGCAACATAAGAACGCAACGGACCTGAGGGGGTACAAGAAGCAACGGCGTTCATCTCGATGCCGTACCGTTGTTTCAGCAGTTGCTTGTACTCGGGCCTCCACGCGGGCGGCAAACCATACACCAACAGCTTGTAACGCCCGTGCCGCACATCCAGGCGTGCTGCCACTTGGCCGCGAGTTGACGCTAGGGCGTACCATGCTCCTATCACACTGACAAGCAGTGCTACTAATCCCACGACCGCCGAAGGTGCCTTGAACTTTCCTTGCAAACGCTGTTGGAACCGCCCCGATCGCCATCGCACTCGGCATCTCCTACTAACCTCTGACGTACGACTCCCAATACTTAGCACGCCCACGACGGAAAATCTTGCATTCGCGCAGCCAACAAGCGGGCCTGTAACGCCGCACGTCCGTGGGAATTACCGCCGCTCTCCACTGTTGGTCGGCTCCAGGCGCGAACGCGCTCTTGGAACTGACTGAACTCGGGTGTCGAGACTACGGCGTTGTCTCGTTTCGGCAGGATGCTGGCGATTTCTTTGCGCATTGCTATTAGTGGCTCCGGCAACGGAGGGGACGTACTGAACACGGGAGATATGCCGGATGAGACTTGCGGCCAGATTCGCTCGACGAGCTTAACGCAGCATTCGGGGTCGTAGCCGGTCACGTGTATTGCAGGCCGAAATAGTCTGCGGCAAGTTCGCCCTGTCGCTTCATGTCGAGAAAGGTGAGCGGAATCATAAAGTTCTTTCCGACCGAGCTGGGCACCGTAGTTGTTTCAGATCGGAGCAGGTTGCTTGAGGCTGCTAAAACGGAGGTCTGTTCTTTGGAGAAGGCCGCGTGGGCAGGGTCGTGTTCCGCGAGCGCCGATCGATTGATCGTATTATTTCGCCTTATTGGATTGTCTTACCGATGCGGCTCATCGCAGCAGTTGAGTAATAGACGTATAGCGCCTTGCCCATGACGCTGCTGGCGCCGACGGGTCCGAAATGGCGGCTGTCATAGCTTTCCGCACGGTTATCTCCCATTACGAAAAGCCCGTTCGGGGGAATGCTGACGGGACCAAACTTTGAGCTATTGTCGTCTGCTTTTCCTGTCTCATCAGGCAGATAAGGCTCTGAAATCAACTTTCCATTTACGATTATGCCGTCCGGGCCACCCACGATGGTGTCCCCCTCCACGGCGATTACCCGCTTCGTCAGAACTTCATCGCCCGTTGGCGTTCTGAAGACGACAACGTCGCTCCGTTCGGGTCGATGTGTCTTGTAGTACCTCACATCAACTGCAAAACGGTCACCTGCGATAAGGGTTGGGCTCATCGACTGGCTAGCTACCTTGTAGCCTCGTACGCCTGGGATTCGGTCGACGGGAAAAGTGAGAGCGATAGCAACCGCAGCGAGGAGCAACGCGCCCAACGCGTATGAGCGCAAGATCTGTCTCGGCACCGCATTATTTCGAACCTGGCCCGCAGCAACGATCGCTGCATGGATGGCGACCGCAAGCTGAAAAGCCCAGATGCTCGCGGCATATGCAGCCGCCGTACTGAACTTAAGAAATAGACCAAGGAGTCCGGCTAAGAGAAAGAATGACGCGAAGGCCAGAGCGGACAGAACTCCTGCGAGTATCTGTCCGTTGTAGATTTGGCCGAGCCCAGGGACCGCAATAGAGAGCAGAAATGCGATGGAACCCCTCTTGCTACTTGACACGGCCTCGGCTCCTCCGGTCTTTGATGTCGCGAGTCGGCTGCCTTCAGGTCTCCCGACGCGGTGGCGCTCTTAGGACGTGACGAAACCGCCGGGTGTGGCTGGTTCAATTTTGGCTGCGAGCAGACGCCGTCACTCATTTTTCTGTGTTTGTTGGTCTCCATCCTAATTCAAAAAATAAGAGTTGAGGAGACCCTCGCCGAGACTGCCCGCAGAAAAAAATCATTGCACTAACCGTGGTGTCGGCTTTTCAGCCGAAATTGCTGGTGCTGATGTGCTGAGGGTGCTGATCCGTATGAGCGAGAAGAAATTCTTCAAGCAGTTCGCGCGATTAACTCTCCCAAGAGTGGGCCATACCTTTTGGCGATGCTTGACGACGATAGTGCTGATGTGGTTTTCACAGCCATGCAAAGTCTATTCGAGCTCGCAGGTGGTGGTCGCATCGACTGGGTTCCTTCCTCTGAGCAATTCCGCCAGAATCCCGGAATCTCGGCGTGGCTGCTTGCGTTATTGTACACGCGACTCTAGACGACGCTCACGTGCCAAGTCGATCAGTCAAAACATTGATCGCGATCCTCCGAAACTTCTGCGCTGGCATCGCGGGCGTCGTGGCCGCCATGCGGACAAACCCCGGGATCCAGTTTCCGACGGATACGGACTGCAGCTGTCGGAACTGATCCAGCAGGAAATCCGGAGGGCCTGTGGATGACAACCCGGCAAGCTACGGAGCGACGACGTCATAAGGGCGCATCATCTCGTTGTCTTCGTGCTCGAGGATGTGGCAGTGCCATACATAGCGGCCGGTGAATCCGTCAAAGGGAACGATGATGCGCGTGACCGATTTCGGGTGGGCTCGCACCGTGTCCTTCCATCCAGCTTCGCTTGGTTCGGGAGGAACGGGAGGACCGGTGAATTTCAATTGCCCTGTGGTCTGGTAGACCCAAGGCGCGTATGGACGGCGGTCGAGGACTTGGAATCGCACGAGGTGCAGGTGGATCGGATGCGAGTCGTCCGTGGGATTGATGAAGGTCCAGATTTCAGTCGTGTTCAGCACCGGCCTTTCGGTGACCGGCTCATGCCAATACTTGCCATTTAGCAACAACAGAACGGACTCGCCGGGCGCGTTGACGTATTCGTCGAGAGTGAGCAGGCGCGTTCTTACCGCCTGCGATTCCGGAATTTTTGGCACCGGCCGCAACGCAGAGGGAAGCGAACTCGCGTCGTTAACTTTTCCCTTCGATACGCGGAATTGCATGATCTCAAAGGCGTCGCTCTTCAGAATCAGCTGCTCGCCCGCGTGGCCGCTGAAGTCCGCGATAAGATCCACCCGCTCGCCGGGCGCAATCATGAAGGCTTTTAATTGGATGGGCGCGGGAAGCAATCCCTGGTCCGTTCCGATCTGCCAGAAGGGAACGTCGCTTCCGAGCGAGAGGTGGTAAAAGCGCGCGTTCGAGGCATTCAGCAGGCGGAATCGATATCTGCGGGGCTCCACGTCAAGAAACGGGAACAACTTTCCATTGACCAGCATCGCATCGCCAAAAAGTTCGGGGATCCAGGGGGCATCCGGTTTGCCGGAGACTGGGTAGAAGAGCTGGCCTTCAGGAGTGAGCATGCGGTCAAAAATCAAAAGTGGAATTTCGTACTTTCCCGAGGGCAGGTTCAGGGACTCTTCGACAGAATCGCGGACGAAAAATGCGCCGAACAGGCCGGCATAGATGTTGAGGCGATTAATGCCCATGGCGTGGTCGTGATACCAGAGCATGGCTGCGTCCTGCTGGTTCGGATAATGATAGAGAGCGGATTTGCCCGGCACGATCCAGTGCTCCGGGTATCCGTCACTCTCGGGCGGCGCTTTGGCACCGTGCAAATGGATCACGGCGCGGACATCGGGCTTCTCCCTTTCAGCCCCATGGATGCGGTGGTCAACCGGCAGAAAATGCCTCGTCGGAAGCTCGTTCGCCCATTCGACCAGCACACCAGCGCCGCTGCGAGTTTCAAAGGTTGGGCCGGGCAAACGAGAACCGCAGCACCAAAATCGAGTGGGCTTCAGGTCGCGGTGAACAGGGGTTTCCATCTGCTTCATGGAGATGCGGTAGTAGGGCAGCTTCAACTTCGGATCGACTGGATCCGACTCGAATCGGATGGGCTGGGCGACCGGCGGAAGCGGAAGCGGATCGACAAACTTAGCCAGGGTATTCGGATCGAGTGTGTCGGGCTTTACCCGAGCAGATTCTTGAAACAGACGCGACCGGTTTCCCAGAAATGCGGCAGTGGCCAGACCTGATCGATGCAAAAAATCTCGCCGTGTGATCACGCCGGTTCCTCAGGCTAAGGAAGATACCACTCAAAAAAACGAAAGGCACATGCGGCAGTGAGCCGCACGTGCCTTCCTGTGTTTTCCTCGTGAACGGTCAGAACGCGAACTCTACTTCTCCGCTCGTATCATTCAAAATCAGGTAACTTCCGAAAAATGGAAGCTGGTTAAAGTCGAACATTCCCTTGATCGAACCCGCTATCTGGTCAAACGAACCCTGACCGATTCGCCGCCCGTGCAGCCAATTTTCTTCGATGAACCGGATGGTCGAGCTCTGGTCGATGGTCCTGTGGTCGACGAAGTTGTGCTTTGCCCAAGGCGAAATAACCAAATAGGGTAGACGCGGACCATACCCGCAGCGGCCCTGGGCGGACGGGGCTCCGGTGATCCCGGATAGCGCGGGCGGCGTCGTCCCACACTGGCTTGGGCCCGTGAGGGCATCGGCGGCGGTCTGCGACGTGTTGACAATTCCATTGAACTGATGGTCATACCAACCGTCGGAATCGTCATAGTTGATAACCACCGCTGTGCTGAACCATTCGTGCTGTTGTTGGAGGAAATTGATCACGTCGACGACGAATTTCTGCTCGTCCAGGGGGTCAGAATAACCGGCATGGCCGTCCTGATATCCCGGCGCTTTCAAGAAACTGACGGCCGGAAAGTTGCCGGCGCTAACCGCGGCAAAGAAGTCCTGGATGTCGTATTGGTGATTGGCCGCATCACCCTGCTTGCCAATCATGGCAACGGAAGTTGGTCGCGCATGGGTCGGATTGGCCGTGGACGTATAATACTGAAAGGGTTGATGGTGCGGGACGTAATCGTTTTTTTTCACTCCGGTTATTGCCGAGGTCGTTGATCTCTTGCAACCGGTGGTGCCGTTTGAATTTACGATGCTCAGGTTGAAACCTCCTTCGAAAAAGCCCCAGCTCACCCCCGCATCGTTCAACAAATCGCCGATATTCCGTCCGCCCATTTGTACGGTCTCGCCCGTGGTCGTCGAGCAAACATCTCCAACGGGATCGGCATCGCTGACGAGCGTCAGCCCGCCGTTACCGTCCGCGATGGTCGCGCCACCCGGGTTGTTGTCCTGAATGACGCCATTGGTTTGACCGGAAATCAAATTGAGGGCTCCGTCCGTAGACGGTCCAAAATTTGTGCCGTAGGAATTGTCACTCATTGCGAAGTGCTGCGCATAGTTCCACATTGCCGTCACCGTATTTCCGTCGTAGTAGGCCATGACCAAGCCGTTCGTCGCCGCTATGGCTGGCGTGCTTGGAGGGGGCCCGGCGGACCCAGTGTTCAGGGGGAATAGATCCATCAGCCCGTCGTCGAAGGCCAGCTGCTCCGGCGTGTAATCGTGGTCCTGGTCGCTCGTCGCAGCCCCGGCCGGGCCGAGCCGGAATGGGTTGCTCGCGCCAGAACCATTCGCTGGGTTCAAATTCGGGTTATCGGCAAGCAGCGTTGGGGTGTAGCCGTTGACGCTTGGTGTGTTTGGAAAGGCATAAAACGGCGGTTCGCCCGGGTTGTTCTGCGCGTTGGGGTAAGTTCCGAAGTAGTGGTCGAACGAAATGTTCTCTTGGAAAATCACCACAAGGTGCTTGATCGGCGTAGCAGTACGTCTATAACCATTGTCCTGACCATCAGCGAATACAGTGCCGCCGGTGAAAAAGCACACCGCGAAAGCAGTGGCCACCGCCATTACTTTCGTAAGTCTAGAATGCGCCATATACGCTCCTCCTTGCCGCGAATGTTTGACCTCAGAGATTCGGCTATGTCGAAACCCGCTGGGACGCGTATTTGTAAAATACTCTTTGTTAGTTTTTCGTGAACGAACAGTCAATTTCCCGCATTAGTGCGAACCGAATAGCGCTCATTCTCGGGCGGGAATGGAAGGGCGTGTTAACCTGGCTTTAACAAAGGCGTAAACTCCCCGTCGAGCAAGTTGCATTCATTCTCCGCATTGCAGCATGGGCCTAGCAAAGTTCGGCCAGCGTGATGGCTTCCATGCTTTCGCCCGCGGGGAGTCTGTTTGGGAGGTTACACACCTGCACGTCATCCGGAGCAGATTCGATGGCGGATCGGATAGTGCCAGAGAAGCGAAGCAAAACGGCGGACCAGCGGAAGTCGGTAATTTGGGCATCCCTCAGAAGCGGTTCGAACCAGCGGCCTGGCCCAGGGGCTCCGCCGCATACGAACTCCGTCCGGCAGGATCGCGGACCGATTCCGAAGGTGAGGCTCAGTCGGCGAAAAGGGGCTGAGTAGGCCCGGAAAACCGTGGAAACTAAGGGGTGGCTGTCGCATCATAAGGGTAGTGATTTTCACCCGCTGCGGCCTGCCGCGTGGTTGTTTAGAGAAGAAGGTAGGAGGGGAGTTGATCTTGCCGGTCAGCAAAGGTCCAATCGGAATTTATTACGAGCATCCACGGTGGTTTCTTCCCGTCTTCGCGGAATTGGATCGCCGAGGAATTCCTTATGTTCGACTGGACGCCGCCCGACACCATTTTGCGCTGGAGACAAATGGGAACGAAAGGTACAGCCTGATTTTCAATCGCGTGAGCCCTTCGGCCTGGACGCGCGGGCACGCTCATTGTGTGTTCTACACGCTGAATTACCTCGCGCACCTTGAAAAATCGGGGACGCGCGTAGTCAACGGAAGCCATGCATTCCGCGTAGAAACTTCCAAAGCACTCCAGCTTTCCCTGTTGCAATCGCTCGGTCTCCCCTACCCACGATCGGTCGTCATCAATCATCCGAGTGAAGCTCCGGCCGCGGCCCAGGGGATGCGCTTTCCCGTCGTGATCAAACCGAATATCGGCGGCAGCGGCGCCGGAATCGTGCGCTTCGACACTGCCGACCAGCTTGAAAGGACGGCGCGCGAAGGCGAGATCGCACTGGGCCTCGATTCGGTCGGCATCGTCCAGGAATTCGTCCCCGCGCGTGGTGGACATATCACGCGGGTCGAAACGCTTGGCTACAATTACCTTTACGGAATTAAAGTCTTCACCTCGGGTGAGACATTTGATCTCTGTCCTATGGACATCTGCAAGACCACTGGCGGGCAGACCATCGACACAACCTGTGTGGTCGAGGGCCCCAAGGCCGGTCTTCGTCTCGAAGCCTGCACTCCTCCGCCCGAAATTCGCAAGGCGGTCGAGCGCATTTTCTCCGAAGCGCAGATTGAAGTCGGCGGCGCCGAGTACATCATCGACGACCGCGATGGGTGCCTCTATTACTACGACATCAACGCGCTCTCGAATTTTGTCTCCGATGGCCCGCGCGTGATCGGCTTCGATCCTTTCGCTCGGCTGGTGGATTATCTCGTCCAGGAGGCGCACTGATGCGCTTCGGCTACTGGCTCCCTGTCTTCGGCGGATGGCTCAGAAACGTCGAAGATGAAAATATGCCGGCCGAGTGGAATTACGTGTCGCACCTCGCCCGTCGCAGCGAGCAGATTGGCTACAGCCTCACATTGATCGCGGAGTTGAACCTGAACGACATCAAGGGCGTCGAGGCACCCTCGCTCGACGCGTGGTCCACAGCCGCGGCGCTCGCAGCCGTTACCGAGTCGCTCGAACTGATGGTGGCCGTGCGCCCCACTTTTCATCTCCCCGCGCTGCTGGCGAAGCAAGCTGCCAACGTTGATCACATCAGCCGGGGCCGCGTGTCGCTAAACGTCGTTTCCTCCTGGTGGGCCGAGGAGGCGGCAAAATATGGCGTGCAGTTCGACCAACACGACAACCGCTATGCGCGCACTTCCGAATGGCTTGACATCGTAGATGCGGCCTGGAAGCGGGACCATTTTTCTTACTCGGGAAAATACTACCAGGTGAACGATCTGGTGATGCAGCCGAAGCCAGTCTCGAAGCCACGGCCGACGATCTACGCCGGTGGAGAATCCGAAGCGGCTAAAGAGCTGATCGCCGAGAAATGCGATGCCTACGTGATGCACGGCGATCCACCCGAACGCGTAGTGGAAAAAATCCGCGACATGCGTGAGCGCCGCGAGAGGAAAAATCTGCCGCCAATGCGATTCGGTGTGGCCGCCTTCGGCGTGGTCCGCGATACGGAGCAGGAAGCGAAAGAGGAAGTTCGCCGGATCACGGACGTGAAGCAGAATGCCGCCGGTTACAAGAATTACGAGCAATGGCTTGCCAATACACAACTCGAGCAGCGAGTCTCGCTCGAAGACTACTCGGTCTCCAATCGCGGCCTACGCTCAGGCTTGGTAGGCACTTCTCAGCAGGTGACCGACCGCGTGGGCGAATTCGAAGAGGCCGGCGTGGATCATTTTCTGCTCCAGTTCAGCCCTCAGGCAGAGGAAATGGAACGATTCTCCGAACTCGTGATTCGAAATTTGTCAAATACGCCGCCGAAAGTCACGAGCGTCTGACAACCGGTCGGGCCGTGCGCTAGCTATAAGCCATAAGCAAAAATGCACTCCGCCTGATCAGACGAGCATACTTGTCCCAATCCTCACGGCAAGTAAGCTCCCACTTGGGGTGCTCGAACAGCCGTTAGTCCGGACTCTCCCAAATTCGACCTGCTTCAGGCAAGACAACGCTGCGGCACGAACGGTGGGACCCTTCTCTGCTAGCCTCGAGTGGTCACAGAAGACGTTCGGTCACGAGGGCAAATTTCCCGTCAATTATCCGATCTGCTTCGATGCTTTCGCCCGCGAGAACGGGACTCCGTTTTAGCGCCTACAAACTTGAGGGCCATCCCGAGCAGGTCCCGCAGCACATCGGAATTGACGCGCGATAGGCGAACCAAAACGGCCGTATACCCGACATAGTGCGCGGGTACATAATAAACGTCGGGCGCTTCAGCGAGCAGCTGCGCGCGCTCATCGAAACCCACTCGAACGACAAGCGAACCCGCTTCAGCGGAACGATGAGCGGGAATGCAGGCCAAGAGTTCCCCCTTAAACTTGAGTGCCGGAGAGCCGTACACCGTGCCTTCCTCGACGCCCGGCAACTTAAGTCCGATGTTTCGAACCGTGTCGAAGTCGATTGTCCTCTTGGGCATGATCGGACAGAGTCCCACGCCGTGATTATTCCGCAAGACCTGCAATGCTTTCAAGAGAGGTCCTGACCTGCCGGATAGATCGAAGGCCCGGACGAGCGCCAATCAATCCCCTCCCCTCAGGCGGTGCTTCGTACAGCTCCGAGAGGCCTGCCCGCAGGCACAATTCGTCCCGGAACGGAGCTCTAAGCGGTCGGGTGAAAACAGATCCGATCTACGAATATTTTCGTTCTCGATATGGCCATTCCCACTAGCGGACACTCATGTGGGGGTGTTTCATTCTCCGAAGAGCCTAGGCAACTGATGTGTCGATACTTATGTCTGTCCGGCTTCGGAATCAAACGTGCCCCCGCCCGCAGCGCAACTTCCTAGCGGAGAGCCATGCTATGCGAGCGCTACTGCAAGACCTGCGGTACGGGTTGCGAATGGTGGGCAAATTCCCCGGGTTTACAGCCGTGGCCATTGTCACTCTGGCGATGGGGATTGGCGCGAACGCCGCGATTTTTCAGCTCATTGACGCGGTGCGACTGCGCACGCTGCCGGTCAAAGATCCCAGCCGGCTGGCCATCGTACACATTGATAAGAAGCAATGGGGCCAAGGGAATTTCACGGGCCCGTATTCCGAATTCACTTTTCCGCTGTGGCAGCAGGTTGAGCAGCGGCAGCAGGTGTTTTCCTCCATCGCGGCTTGGGGCGGGGGGCAGCTCAATCTGGCGCGGGGCGGCGAAGTCGACATGGCGAACGTGATTTGGATAAGCGGGGAATTCTTCGAGACGCTCGGTGTCCAGCCGATGCTGGGGCGGCTGATTTCTGATGCCGACGATCAGAGGGGATGCGGGGGTGGAGTCGACATCAGCTACGCGTTCTGGCAGCGCCGGTACAGCGGGGATGCGTCAACGATCGGAAAGCAGTTGACGCTGAATGGTCACGCGTTTCCAATTCTGGGAGTGACGCCGCCGAGTTTTTACGGCGTTTCGGTTGGAGATCGGTTCGACGTGGCGCTTCCAACTTGCGCCGAACCGACCATCGGCGGGGAATTCAGCTGGATAACGGGAGCCAGATCGCGGGAAACCTGGTGGCTCTCGGTTCTTGGGCGCCTCAAGCCTGGCTGGACGCTGGCGCGCGCGTCAGCGCAGCTCGCGGTGATCGCACCGGCATCGCTCGCCGAAACGATTCCGTCGCAATACGACTCGGAAGGGGTGAAGCATTATCTGGCATACAACTTCCAGGCGTGGCCGGCGGCAAATGGTTTCTCGCAGATGCGCCGTGATACGTCGGACCCGCTCTGGCTGCTGCTGGGGTTATCGGGTTTAGTGCTGCTGATTGCTTGTGCGAATCTTGCGAACCTGATGCTGGCGCGGGCGAGCGCGCGCGAACGCGAAGTTGCCGTACGGCTTGCTTTGGGGGCTTCGCAGCGACGACTGTTTGGCCAACTGCTCCTGGAAAGCGCTCTGCTGGCCGTTGCGGGAGCGGTCTGTGGAGGATTTCTCGCCTCCGCACTCAGCCGCTCCCTGGTGGCATTCATCAGTACGCCGAACAATCCTGTTTTTCTGGACATGCCGACGGATTGGCGGACCCTAGCATTCGCTGCCGGCCTCGCCGTTCTGACCACCATTCTGTTTGGGCTTGTGCCAGCACTGCGCGCCGGAAATGTGCCTGTCGGTACCGTGCTGAAAACCGACGGACGCGGGATGACGGCTGGACGGAGGCGATTTCGCTTTCAACGGCTCCTGGTAGCATCGCAAGTCGCGCTGTCGCTTGTGTTGCTGGCCGGAGCGCTGCTCTTCGCGCGGAGCCTGCGCAATCTCATAACGCGAGATCCCGGATTCCAGCAAAACGGGGTGCTGGTTGCCAATCTCGATTTCACGCGGCTGAACCTTCCCGCCGCGCGGCAGCTACCGTTCACGCAGAATTTGCTCGACCACATTCGGGCCATTCCCGGAGTGACCGCGGCGGCCGCCTCGAACCGCTCCCCCGTGAACGGGAACAGCAGCAACGACTGGGTCATCGATGATAAAGGAAACCATCCCCACGGAGCGGCATGGGAGGACTACGTCAGCCCGGGCTATTTCGAGACCATCGAAAATCCCATCCTGGCGGGGCGCGACTTCAATCCGAACGACACGGCCACCTCGCCGCGAGTGGCCATCGTGAATCAAACGTTTGCAAAACAATTCTTGAATGGCGCAAGAGACGCCATCGGCAAGCAGTTTCGGGTCTGGGCGCCGCCGGGCGAGCCGGCCAGGTACTACACCGTGGTCGGGGAGGTGAAAGATTCCGTGTATAACGACATGCATGAGCCCATGCAAGGGGTCATGTATTTCCCGCGGACCCAGCTCGTCGAGCCGTTTGCCTATCCGGGCGCGACGTTTCTGATCCGCTCGCGAGTGGGCATGGCTGGATTGCTCAATGCGGCGAAGGAAGCGATCGCCGGAACGAGCCCGGAGATTGACATTCAGTTCAAACTGCTGGGCACCCAGATTCGCGAATCGCTCACGCAGGACGAATTGATCGCCACGCTATGCGGATTTTTCGGCGCGCTGGCGGTGTTGCTGGCGGCGATTGGGCTGTACGGCGTGATTTCCTACACGGTCGCGCAGCGCACCAGCGAGATCGGCATTCGCATGGCGCTCGGAGCACAGCGTTCCGACGTCGTGCGGTTGGTTTGGGGTGAAGTAGCCATACTGATTGGCATTGGCGTTGTGGTTGGCGGGGGACTAACACTGGCCGGCAGCAAGGCGGCGAGTTCGCTGCTGTACGGGCTCGCACCGCGCGATCCGGTGACGCTGGTCGCGGCTGCCATTCTGCTCGCGGCCATCGGATTTGCGGCGAGCTTCGTTCCAGCGCGGAGGGCAACGAGAGTCGATCCCATGGAGGCGCTGAGATATGAATAGCGGGCAGGCGGAAGTTCGAGATGTTTGACGCTCGGTTTGGGAGGGGTTGGATGCGGCGTCGGGCAGGAAGGACGCCCTACCCGCATATGCTCTAGATTCCGAACTCGACTGTTCGATTCCGCGACAGCATTTTCCCGCAACGGACAAGAGCGCACGACCACCTTCCCCCCAGAAGCTCGCAATCACCGACAATTCAGGCACTTAGCTAGATGGATGTTCGGCGGGGGATGTGCCTTTGACTCAGCAGATCTGACGGGGTGTGCCCATGCAAACGCTTTGGCAGGACTTGCGTTACGGGTTGCGGGTGCTCGTGAAAAATCCCGCTTTTACCATAGTCGCCGTGCTGACACTCGCCCTCGGCGTAGGCTCGATCACCGCGATCTTCAGCGCGCTCGACCCCATCCTTTTTGAGCCTCTGCCCTACCCGCATCCCGAGCGCATTATGATGGTTTGGGATATCTTTGAGGGCGCTCGCTCCCGGGTAACGTTCCACACTTATCGCGAAATTGCAGCGCGAAGCCGGTCATTCGACGCTTTGGCCATTCTCGAGCCCTGGCAGCCGACCATCGTTGGTCGTGCCGAGCCCGAGCGGCTTGACGGTCAAAGCGTGAGCTACGACTACTTCCGCGCGCTGGGCGTCCAGCCCGAAATAGGTCGAGATTTTCAGCCGTCGGACGATGCGCTTCACGGCCCGCACGTGGCCATCCTCAGCTATGGGCTCTGGCAACGGCGCCTTGGCGGCGACCCGACTATCGTGGGGCGTCAGATTACTCTCGACGGCGATGGCTACATCGTGGTTGGGGTGATGCCGCGCACATTCGAGAACGTGCTCGCACCCACGGCGGAAATCTGGTCTCCCGAGCAATACGACCCCGGACATATCACGGACACGAACACAGCCGAATGGGGCCACCACCTGCGCATGGTCGGGAGAGTGCGGCCGGGCCTCGGCCTCGGGCAGGCAAAAGCCGATATCGACATGATTGCTCGCAAGCCGATCCGTGAGTTTCCGCGGCCGCGTTGGGCGGCGCTTCCTTCCGGATTTATCGTCGATTCCCTCGAAAGCGACGTCACGCGCGGTATCAAGCCGGCCCTGCTCGCTGTGCTGGGCGCCGTGATGCTGGTGCTACTCATCGCCTGCGTGAACGTGACGAACCTGCTGCTGGCTCGGGGGGCGGCGCGACGCGCCGAATTCGCGATGCGAGCGGCGCTGGGCGCAGGTCGAGGGCGGATGATCCGGCAAGTGCTGACGGAAAGCCTGGTGCTTGCTGCCGTGGGCGGTGCTTTGGGCGTGCAACTGGCCGAATTCGGCGTACAAGCGCTCGTGGCGCTCAGCCCGGCGGAGTTGCCGCGCTTGAGGGCGATCGGCCTCGACCACACTGTATTCACCTTTGCCTTCGCGATTACAGCTCTGATCGGCGTAGTAGTCGGGATGGTTCCGGCGCTTCAAGCTTCCCGCGGCTATCTAGGGGCCGGCGTGAAGGAGGGCTCGCGGCGGACCATCGGTGAACACCACTTGACCCGCCGCACACTTGTTGTGGCAGAAGTTGCCCTGGCTCTGGTCCTCCTCGTAAGTGCAGGACTGCTTTTGCGCAGCGCCTCTCGCCTGTTCGCAGTCGATCCCGGTTTTGACGCCTCGCACCTGCTGACCATGCAGGTGCAAACGTCGGGTCACAAGTTCGACGAGGCCAAAGTAACGCGCCAGTTCTTCGCGCAAGCGCTCGAAGAGGCGCGGAATGTTCCGGGGGTCAGGGCGGCGGCTTTCACCAGCCTGTTGCCGCTGACTGACGACACGCAGTTCGGACTCTACGGCACCGAGTTCGAGAAGGACAAGAATTCCTACGACACATTTCGCTATGTCGTGACACCCGGATACTTCGAAACGATGCGCATCCCCTTGCGCCGCGGCCGATTCCTTAAGAAGAGCGACGTTTCCGACGCGCCATTTGCAGTCGTCATCAGCGAATCGCTGGCCCGCAAGGAATTCGGCAACCAGGATCCCGTTGGCCAGCGCGTTCACATTGGCGGCTTTCCAAACTGGCCGTGGTACACCATTGTCGGCGTGGCGGGAGACGTAAGGCAGGCATCCTTGGCCGCGGGCAACCTGGACGCGGCCTACATAACGCCCGAGCAATCCTGGTTCGCGGATCAGGCGATGTCGCTGGTGGTACGCGCGCGTGGCGAGGGGGCGGCACTGATACCGGCCATCGAGAGAGCGGTCTGGTCGGTGGACAAGGATCAGCCGATTGTTCGGATCGCCACCGCGGACACGCTCCTCGCGGCGTCTGCAGCCCAGCGCCATTTCGTACTGATTCTTTTTGAGGCCTTCAGCATCGCGGCACTGGCGCTTGCGGCGGTCGGCATTTACGGCGTGCTTTCCGGCAGCGTCACGTCCCGAACGCGCGAGATCGGTGTTCGCCTCGCTCTCGGTGCGCCGCCATCCAACATTCTCTCGCTCGTAATTCGACAGGGGTTGAGCCTCACCGTGCTCGGCACCCTAATTGGACTGGCTGCTGCGCTAGCGGCGAGCCAGACCCTTGTTTCCCTGCTGTTCGGCGTGTCTCCGCTTGACTTCGTCACATACCTCGGCGTGACGGTCGTCCTGGTCGGTGTCTCTTCCGTCGCCTGCTGGATTCCGGCACGGAGGGCCATGCGCGTCGACCCGATTGTCGCGCTGAGATACGAATGAGTGCGCCGGTTGATCCCGGCGCGGCTACTCGTATCGCAAGGCCACCATCGGATCAATACGCATCGCGCGCAGCGCGGGAAAGTAGCAGGCGAGTGTGCCGATCAGAAACATCAGGATAGTCGACGCACCGATGGCAGCGGGGTCGGCAGGCATGACCCCGAAAAGAAGACTCGAAATCCACTTCCCTGCAGCGAACACGACAGGCAAACCAAGCAGCACACCGATCAAAACCAGCACGAGCGACTCGCGCAAAACCAGCCAGAGTACGCTCCCGCGCTGCGCGCCCAGTGCGATGCGGATGCCGATTTCGTTGATGCGTCGCGAAACGGCGTAGGCCATGATCCCGTACAGTCCGATCGAAGCGAGCACAATTGCCAGTGCGCCGAAGACGGCGGAGAGCTCAGTGATCATATGGTCGGAGGCGAGTGTTTGGTCGACGACTTCGTTCATCGTTTGAATTTGAATAGCCGGCAGGTTCGCGGCGGTTTGCTTGACGGCTGAGCGAACTGCCGATTCGATCGTCGCCGGCTGGCTGACTGTGCGGACGATGACCCAGGCGTAGGAAGCCTCACCGATCGGATTGAAGAAGGGAACGTAAAAACGCCGGCGTGGTCGCTCGCGCACGCTGCCTTGCTTGGCGTTGGCGGCCACCCCGACAATCACAAAGTCTAAGTCGCCGGAGGTTGTCATCACGTGAACGCGTTTGCCAAGGGGGCTTCCACCGCTACCGAAGTAGTAGTTGACGAACTCCTGATTCACGACGCCCACACGCTGACCGTTGCCGGAGTCTTCGGCCGTGATTCCACGGCCGTAGAGGATGGGCACGCCGGCGGCTCGGAAGAAATCAGGGCCGACGAGATCCCACCGGCAATCGGCGTCGTCGCCCGTCTTCGGTTTCTCTCCTTCGATTCTGATGGGGGAACTCGAGTCGCTCTCGGCGAACAAGCCATTGTCGATCAGGGAGGCACCGCGGACTCCCGGGATTCCGCGAAGGCGCTCGAGCAGGTCATTGTAGAGATGGGCCATCGCCGGCCCTTTGTAGCCGTAAGAGACGGGATTGACGCTGAAGGTCAAGACGTGGCCCCGGTCATAGCCAAGCTCCACGCGCGCCAGGCCCTGGAAACTGCGGACGAACAGCCCGGCAACGATCAAAACCAAGAGCGACAGTGCCACTTGAGCAACGACAAGAATCTTCCCGAGTGCCGCACGACCAAGGTCGCTCCGACCGACCGTGCGAGAGGTTCCTCTGAGAACGGAACCGAGGTCTACCCGAACGGCACGAAATGCGGGCGCCAGGCCGAAGAGAATGCCTGTCAGCACCGAAACGGCGAAGGTGAAAATCAGGATTCTGGCGTCCGGATGCACGTCGAGCGAAAGCAGGCTCGACCCGCGCGAAACCATGCGGAGCAGAGCGAGGTCCGCCCAATTCGCAACGAGCAGCCCAACTGCTCCGCCGATCAAGGCCAGCAGAATGCTCTCGGTGAAGACTTGCCGAAGCAGGCGCAGCGCTCCGGCGCCCATGGCAACGCGGACGGTGATCTCCCTCTGTCGTGCCGCGGAACGAGCCAGCAGGATGTTGGCGATGTTCGCACAGGCAATCAGCAGAACGAGCCCTACCGTCGCCATCAGAATCTTGAGCGGTTTCGCAAACGGCTCACGCAGTATGGAAGCGCCTTCGCCCCCTTCGGTGACCGGAAGGAACTGATTCAGAAATTGTTTTCTCTTATCGGCCGACATGCCGGCTGTCTGAGATTCAAGCAGGTGCTGGAAGGCTACGTTGACGCTCGCCTTGGCCTGAGCGACGCTGATGCCTGGTTTTAATCGCCCGATCGCTTGGAGCCATTCGGTTTTGTGAAACGGCTGGGTTTCAAGCGAGAGATAGTCTCGGCCAGGCAAAACCTCTGATTGCATACTCAAGGGAACCCAAATGTCCGGCGCGACACCGACCGTTTCGCCGCGAAATCGAGGGGGCATTACGCCGATGATGTCGAAGGAACTGCCGTGAATGCGCACGGGACGGCCGAGCACGGCTGGGTTTTCGGCCAAACGGTCCTGCCAGAAACGATAACTGATCACGGCCACCGGGCTGGCGTCGCGCACGCTGTCGACTGCGCTGTTGAATGTCCGGCCGAGAAGGGGACTTACACCCAGAACCGAAAAATACGAGCCGCTCACCAGGCTCACGCGCCCGAATACTGGCTGGCCGGTTCCCCCGGCTGTCTCCACGGGAAGTAACGGAAGCGAGCTCGCCGCAGCAAGCAGTCCCGAGAAAACATCATTGCGTCTCTCGAGCTCTTGAAACTCAGGATAGGTGAGGAAATCGCGAGGGCCGTCGCCAAACCCCGTTTCCATTCCGTGTGCGTCAGGGTTGGTCAGCAAGACGAGCTGGTCGGGGTCTCTTACCGGCAGGTCCCGAAGCAAGACAGAATTGAGAACGGAAAAAATTGCCGTGTTCGCCCCGATCCCGAGAGCGAGGGTCAGAACGGCTACGGCCGTGAAGCCGGGAGAGTGGCCCAAAAGGCGCACTCCGTAGCGAAGGTCCTGGCACAGGTGGTCCCACCAGAGAACGCGGCCGGACTCGTAGAAGCGCTCTTGGGCCTTGGCCATGTTGCCGAATGCCCGGCGGGCGGCGGCTCGTGCTTCTTCGTGACCGAGCCCCTCCGCCTCGAGGCGCTCGGTCTCCAGCCGAACGTGAGTCTCGACTTCGGCATTGAAATCATCGATTTTCCGCTTGCCCCCAAACATGGCTATCCCTCGGCAGTCTCCGGCCCCAGAATGCGCGCGATGGCCTTGGCCAGTCGCTTCCACTTGGTGGTCTCTTTGACCAGCTGTTTGCGGCCCGCGGCGGTCAGGGAATAGAACCGTGCCTTACGGTTATTTGAGGAGATGCCCCATTTCGCCGTGATCCACCCACGGTCTTCCAGACGCTGCAGCGCGGGGTAAAGAGCGCCATGCTCGACGAGCAACTCCTCTTCCGAGGTTTGCTGGATGGCGCGGGCGATCCCCTGCCCGTGCTGCGGTCCGAAAATCAGCGTGCGAAGAATCAGCAGATCGAGAGTGCCCTGTAACAGCTCCAGCCGTTCGTTTGTGTCTTGGGTAGACATGCAACCCGAGCATGGGGTAATTCAGGTAAGATGTCAACCCAAAAGAACAAGGATCCCAGCAGAAACTGCGTGCGGGAGGGTTGCGCTTCCCGGAAGGGGGAACGCCGGGCTGCCTTGCAACTCCGCCGACTCTACGGCCGCCGGCCCGGCTACGGCGGGTCAATCCTCGAAGCTGCGGCAACCGCTCTGGAATCTGTTCCTGGCCTGCTTCCAGACCCACTTGATCACCCGCGCGTCGTTGTAGCAGTAGGCCAGATTGTGATTGAGGGTGGAAAAGCAGTGATGCTGGCAGGTTTGCTTCATGTCGCGCAACTGACGCTGGTCGAATTTTGGCCGGTCGATGTTGCCCCAATCGTAGGTCGACGCATACATGGGGAAACAGGGCGCAACGGTTCCATCCGTACGAATGATCACGTTGTTCTGGCCGGCTCGGCAGTTCCACTCGGCAAATTTTAGGCTGCCGTCCTCGCTTCGAATGACTCCTGGCATCGATTCGAACAGATGGGCCAATTCGCCATTCCCGCTCGTTCCGTCTCCATACCAGCCGTATTCACGCAAATCGACTCCGGAACCCATGCGCACGAACGCCTTCATTTCCTGCAGGCGCCGTACGGAGTTGACCATCTGATACCCGGACTTATTTTTCTCGATGATCCAGTCAATCAGATGGTCTACCGCACGCCAGTCCTCCGGACGAATGTAGGTCGGATTGTCGGACAGGTGCTTGAAGTGCTCGTCCTGCTCGATCATGGGTGTTTCGTTGAGGTGGTAGTCGGTCGCCACGCGATTCTGGCGCGCAAAATCGGTCAGCAGCCGCACGTCTTCGAGGTTGTTGCGGCAGATGTTCATGTTGAAAAAAACCAAGTAGTCGTAGACGTACTGTTTCCGCAGCACATACTCGAGATTCTTCCGCGCCGGAACGAGCGCCTTGGGTAGACTGGGCTTCAAGTCCCATGCGTCCAGGGCAAAGTTCAGAATGGCCACGCCGGCATCGCCCAGACGATCGGCCACGTCAGGCCGCAAAAGCCGGCCGTTTGTGGCGATATAGACCCAGAACCCCTTCTTTGCGGCGTAATACACGACCTTGTGCGCGAAGTCGGGGCGCAACAACGGCTCGCCGCCCATCAGCGCCACCACCCGGCAGCCCCGGTCATACAGCCAATCGATCGAACGCCGCGCAACGTCCTCAGTCATGCCTTTCACTTTGTTGTCGAAGGCCCAGCAGTACCAGCAATCCAGATTGCACTTGTATTCGACGAACAGATAGGCGGTGATCGGATGGAAGTCGCCGGGGAGGACGCGCGAACGGAGGTAGGGAAACAGCCATCCCCTCATGGCGCGGTAGACACCCCGGGGTTCCCATTTTCGCTTCTCGACGGCCCCCGGCGGGCCGGGATCCTCTAACCGATCCGGGAACCGAGGAAACACGGGCTCGGGAAGCGTCGTGCCTTTCGGCTCGGCCGGTAGGGGTAAGACTCCTTTGGATTGTTTCAGCAGGTCATGAATGGCAACGTCTATGCGGAACTTTGCGGGGGCCGACATGGAGTTTCACCTCGCGCGAGAGGGGTCGATCTTGCACTGGGCATGTCACCAGAAAAGCCTAGCACGACCGCAGCGGGCTTACAATTTCACAAAATAACAGGGGCAGTGCTGGCTTCCAGTACGTATCAGATCGGTAAAGCTGCCCCGTTCGAGCGTGCTTGCTTCCGGCCGTTCCGCCTTGCGAGCTCGAACGCCGATTTCCGAGAAATCCTTCCTGCAAAGAAGGAAGATCGAAGGCGCTGGTGAAGCGGTCAAAGGCCGACCGGTGCCGGCGCGGGAGTCGCTGGTTGATATCAGGCCAGAATTCGCGGAGCACGTTGTACCCCCCATCGTAGACAGCCACTCGCCATCCCCAGCGCTCTGCCGTATTGCTCCAGCTCGCGCCGCCCACCGGCCGTCCGATGCCGCTCGGGTGGACCGGCAGGGCTTATGGTTCTTGGGAGGGCTGGCCGTCCTCTGCTGGGATGTTAGTTTCGGCTGAGAGTGTGTAGTTCTGATAATCGATGGAAAGCGTCGCTGTCCCGCCCAGACGAATCTTGGTCGTCGATTCGTTCTGCTGCGGCAGCCAAAACGGGCCAAGCTTGCTGTACTTCTGCTCGATGTGCGTGCGACTGATCCAGATCGAGGGGTTCTCGGCCGGCTCCGCGTCGATCCTGGCAACCGCGAAATCCTTCGCATCAACCCAGACATCGCCACGATACAAAAACTTGTTGGCGATCTTTGGCTGCACGCTCAAGACGTAACAACGGCCCTCGGGAGTGGCCTCCGCGCGCAGAAGTTGGAAGGAGTAATTTCGGGGCGTCAACGCCGTTTCCTGCCGGTTTTCGGGGGTTTGGGCCTCCTGCTCGCTGGTAAGCAGGCGTTTGAGTACGTGTTTGATGATGAATCTAGACCCACTCTCTGAAAGCACGGTGAAATCCTTGGTCGAAGGGGCCGTATAGTGAACGGCGACAACCATTTCTGCCGATTCGTCCCTCGGAAAACCGCGATAACGGAGTTGATACACGCGCCGGCCGGTAAACCCCCGCAGCGCCGCCGCGCGCAACTGATTCCTCGACACCATCTTGGCCACAATTTGCTCGGCGCTCGGATCAGGCGCGCTCGAGTTACCTTCCGCCGATCGCTGCGGCGCGGGTGTCAAGCAGGCCAACATCAATATCCCGAGATGTGCTAGCCCGGCTGCTGGCCAGGATCGAGTGGGCCCCCGTCGAGCGAACAGGCTCCTCCGGGCCGTGAAGCAGCAGATCAATAGGGAGGCAAACAAAAAAAACATCGTCAGCGGCACACGCGCCCGGCAACAATACGGGTTCCCGACGATATGCAGCACTCCATCCGGATCACCCTCGCTCGGGCCATTGCTTCACGAACCCCCAAACTGTTATGTTACACCCGCTCGTGGCAGTCAAAGCACAGCGGCCCGCCAGTAGCAGCTGCAAATCAGCAGAAAAGAAAGTCCAGTCGAATGATCTTGTGCGCGACAACCAGGAGGTGCAGCGTTGAACCCAGCCCGCACACGCGTCCGGAAACAAAGCAGGGGCATCGTCGAAGTCGCCTCGGAGTTCCGCACGGCCATATCGTTGCACAGCCACACTTGCCATTCCAAGGAAACCCTCGAGTTTTTGCCGCGCTACGTTGATTTCCATAGGATTCCTGTCCTAAGCCGATTGATTCGCTACGAGGTAAAGCGCTATGAAAGCCGCAACAACAAGACTGTGGACTTCCGGCGCGCGTATTGGACGCCTCCCGTTTCGCCCGCCATGGTCCTTGCATCGGAAACGGCACAAATTCGAAGCGGGCTGGGCTTGAACGCCCTGGTCTCGATTACCGATCACGACACCATCGCTGGCCCGCTCTCGTTGCGGGAGCATGCCGAGACCGCCTCAATACCGATCTCTGTCGAATGGACCATGCCCTTCGAGGGCAACTGCTTCCATATCGGCGTGCACAGCCTTGATCCTGCGGTGTCGGTCGAGGTCATGCGGGAGCTGTCCCGTTATACGTCTCAGCCAGCGGAAGAGACACTCGATGGCCTCTTTGCTCTGCTCGACAGCAATCCCGAAACTCTGTTGGTACTCAATCACCCTTGTTGTAATTTCGTCAGAGTGGGAGCGAGCAAGCACTGGTCGACGCTGCGACAGTTCCTGGCCCGCTGCCGGCCTTGGATTCATGCCCTCGAAATGAACGGTATGCGTCCGTGGAGTGAGAATCAAGACGTTCTGCGCCTGTCCGAGGAATACGATATTCCCATCGTAGCCGGCGGGGATCGCCATGGTTGCCGGCCGAACACAATGTTGAACTTGAGCCAGGGGAAAACTTGGGCCGATTTCGTAGCCCAGATCCGCGACGAGCGTGCAAGCGACCTTATCGTCCTGCGGACCTACGACGAGCCTGTCCGCCTTAGGGAACTGGCCACGGCGGCCGATGTGCTGCGCCGATACCCCCAACACCCGTATGGGCAGCGGCGTTTTACCGACCGCATTTTCGCCGATGTGGAAGGCTACAGCTGGCATCCGCTGTCATTCTATTGGGACGGCGGCGACAGCGCGCCAAACTGGTTGCTCCCGGTTGTGACCGCCGTGCTTGTGCTGGGAAGCGATCCCCTTCGCCCGGTGCTTCGTCGTTTCCTGTCCCTGCGCGGTCCTGACTACAGCAGCGAGGCTTCCAGCACGCTTACGGAGAATTGACGCCGCACCGGCGCCCGAGTCCCCGCGATCGCCGAAGGCCGGCGATCCTCGTCCTGATCCAAGCGGCTCAATCCGCCATCTTCGGCGTTTCGGCCTTCTTGAGCTCGTGCTGGACGGGGCGGCTCGGCACCCGTTCTTTTCAGCGGTACCATTAGCGATGGGGTGATTGACCTTGAGCGAAACATTTGTATTCGCCGATTTCCGGGAGTTGTTCGCGAAAGCGAATGAGGAGAAATCCGGGGATCAGTTGGCCGGCCTGGCGGCGCGTTCCGAACAGGAGCGGGTCGCCGCGAAGCGCCGGCTGGCCGAGGTAACCCTGGACGACATCCTGCGCCGACCTCTGATCGACCCGGACCACGATGACGTGAGCCGCCTGATACTGGCGGCGCATGATGGCGAGAGTTTCCGCCCCATCCGGAGCCTGAGTGTTGGCGCCTTTCGAGAGTACATCCTGAGCGATGCGGCCGGCGAAGCGGAGCTCAAGCAGATCCAGGGAGCGATCACTCCGGAAATGGCTGCGGCGACGGCAAAGATCATGAGCAACAAGGACCTGATCTTGGCGGCTGCGAAGATACGCAACGTAACATATTGCCGCAACACCATGGGTGAGCGCGGCGTTCTCGGCATCCGCATACAGCCGAACCATCCGGTTGATGATGTGGGCGGTATCCTGCTGGCGACCTTCGAGGGGCTGCTCTACGGCTGCGGCGATGCGGTCATCGGAGTGAATCCTGCGACGGATTCCGCCGATACAGTTGGCTTGATTCTGCGATCGCTCGAGCGCCTGGTCACGGCATTCCACATCCCCACGCAGACCTGTTGCCTCGCCCACATCACCACACAAATGACGGCTCTTGAGCGCGGCGCCCCGCTCGACTTGCTCTTTCAATCCGTTGCCGGCACGCAGCGCGCAAACGAAAGCTTCGGAATCACCCTTTCCATGTTGGCGGAAGGCCGCGAACGAGTGCTCAAACATCATCGGCAGCGCGAGGTGCCCTGGAAAGGGGAGAACGTCATGTACTTCGAGACCGGCCAGGGCAGTGCGCTTTCCGCGGAGGCCCACCAGGGCGTGGATCAGTTGACATTGGAGGCGCGGGCGTATGGTGTGGCGCGAGAATTTGAACCATTCCTGGTGAACAGCGTCGTTGGATTCATGGGGCCGGAATACCTCTACGACGAGCGGCAAATCATTCGCGCCGGCCTGGAAGACCACTTCATGGGAAAGCTGCTGGGTTTGCCCATGGGTTGTGACGTCTGTTATACGAACCACGCCGCGGCAGATCAGAACTCGGCCGACAATCTTCTGGTCCTGCTCACCGCTGCCGGTTGCAACTATTTTATGGGAGTTCCCTGCTCGGACGATGTGATGCTGAATTATCAGTCGACGAGCTATCACGACGCACTGGCCATGCGCAGGCTCTTCAACCTGCGGCCGGCGCCCGAATTCCTGGACTGGTTGTGTGCCATGGGCATCTATCAGGGTAATACTCTGGTTGAATTGAACCCCTCGACCCAACGACTGCTCGCGCGGGGTTTTGAATCGTCCCTGGAAGAAATTGCCCATGGCTGACCAAACAGACACTACGCCGGTCGCTCCAAACTGGCCTGACTTCGTCCGAAAGGTTCGGGCGCGCACGCCCGCGCGACTCTTGGTCGGCCGCGCAGGGGCGGCTTACTCGACGAGCACACAGCTTGAACTGCGCGAATCGCATGCCGCCGCGCGCGATGCCGTCCGCAGCGAGCTCGATATTCGAAGGACCTTCCACGATGAATTTCGCCGCCAGTGGGGGCTGTTCGAGGTTTCCACCCGAGCGAAGAACAAGGAAGAATACCTGCACCGGCCCGATCTCGGACGACATTTCGATGATTCCGCACGAGAGGAAATACTGGCTCGCTGCCGGACGGCGAGTGATCTTCAAATTGCCATCGGGGATGGACTGTCGGTGCCGGCCGTGGCCTTGCAGGTTCCGCCGTTGCTTCCGCTGCTCTCGCGCGAGGCCATGGGGAGGAACTGGACCGTCGGCCAAATATTTGTGGTTCGCTACTGTCGCGTGGGCATCCTGAATGAAATCGGCGACCTGCTTCGGCCAACCGTTGCCGTGCTGCTGATCGGTGAGCGGCCCGGCCTGGCAACGGTCGAAAGCCTGTCGGCCTATATGGCTTATCGTCCAAGCGCCGCGCACACGGACGCGAATCGTAATCTGGTTTCGAACATCCATTCGCGGGGTCTCACGACCGATCAAGCGGCGGCTTCGATCCTGAACACCGCTGAGCGCATGATGACCGCGAAAACCAGCGGTTGTCGGCTGGAGGACAGGAGCCCTCAGGCGAGGGCTCTCGAAGGAGCGGAGTTCAAGCCTCCCACCTAAGCGATCACCGGCGCACCCTCAGGCTGAGCGTGGTTGTCTGACTCAGGCTGCCGGACACTCCGCTCACCGTGATCGTAAATGTTCCGGTCCTGGCCGAACTGCTGGCGGTGAGAGTGAGAACACTCGTGTTCGTCGCCGGGTTGGTACCGAACGACGCGGTCGTGCCGCTGCCCGTGCCCGACGCGGACAGCGTCACGCTGCCCGCAAAGCCGCCGGAGGGCGTGATGGTGATCGTGCTGGTCGTCTGCGAACCGCGCGTGATGCTGAGGCTCGTGGGCGAAGCCGAAAGAGTGAAGTTGGCCGACGCGGGTGGGTTCACGGTCAGCGAGATCGTGGTTGTCTGCGTAATGCTGCCGGAAACGCCGGTAATCGTCACAACCGTCGTTCCCGTCGTGGCCGTGCTGCTGGCCGTCAGCGTGAGCACGCTCGTGCTTGTCGTTGGGTTTGTGCTGAACGACGCGGTGACTCCCGAGGGTAGGGGCGATGCCGAAAGTGTAACGCTGCCCGTGAACCCATCGACCGGATTCACCGTGATCGTGCTGGGTCCCCCAGCTCCGCCCTGCGTGATCGTCACGCTGGCCGGAGATGCAGACAGGGTGAAGGTCGGGGACGACGCCGATGGAGCAAGCGTGTTGATCAAGCCCGAGCCGTTTGGACTGCCCCAGCCGGTCGCCAGATCGTAGCCCGTTGTTGCCGAATAGCCGTTGCTGCCGCTGGTGATGTCGTGGAAATCGGTGTCATAGCTCGAGCCCGCGCCGATCGCATACAGGCTCGGATTAATGAAGCCGACCGAAGATTCTCCGTTGGCAGCGGCCTGTTGATTCACCAAAGCCAGGTAGCCGGCCCACATGGGCGTTGCAAAACTGGTTCCGCCATACTCGTTGGCGGTACAGGGAGATTGGTCGGCGCAAACGTAAAAAGTGAAGTTCGCGTTTGCCGAAACATCCGGACCGTTGCGATACGTTTTGGAACAGGAGGAGCAGCCGCTGGCGGCCGCGGTCTGCCAGGAAGGAATCGCAAACTTGTTCGGCGAAATGCCGCCGCCACCGTCAACCCAAGCAGTTTCCGAACTCCAGGGACCGGCCGCGCTGCTGGTTTGTAAGTCCGTGCCGCCGACCGAAGTGAGGTATACATCGTCTGCCGGAAAAATCTCGGAAGAGGACTTCCACGCACCACTGTCGCCAGCCGCTTGAAACAAATTCTGACCCTGCGCCGCGAACTCCTCGAAGTATGGGTTGTCGGTCGCGGGATCGGCCGGGGACCACGTCCACGACGAGCTCAGTTGCGCGTTGAGCGGGCTGGCCGTGGCCATTGCGTTGAAGATGGCCGAATCGGTGGATCCCACGTACATGACCAGGCTCGAGAGGCCCGGGGCCATGCCCAGCGCCTGAGTCATATCGATGGTCTGCTCGGTGTCATCACAGGCCGGATAGACGCAACTCGTGCTGGTCCCGTCCGTGGAGAGAAGGGTGATTGGGACGTTGTTGGTTTGACCGACGTTCTTGAAGTAGGTGTCCAGGTCGCTCAAATCGGTCCCGTAATACTCAAGCAATCCGAGCGATTGGCCGGTGCCGGCTAGAGAGGAACCACCATAGTATGCCGCCCTCATGTCGCTCCCGAGAAAGGAGGCCGAAGGGCCGGAGCCGGTCGTGGCATTTGACAGCGCGCCCGTTCTCTTGTGCAGGCCCGCGGGATGCGGGATCGAGTAGTTATCGAGGCCGGTGATGTGCCAGAGCCGGAAGGGCAGGTCGAGAGTGGGCTCCCGATCCGGTGCGTAGAAAGTGCGGTTCTCCGTGGGATGCCGGTAAACACCCATGTTCAGATGAAAGACTTTCTCGATGGTCCCGACCGAGGCAGCCACGTCCACGTTCAGTCGATTCCGGGAAGTGGCAACCACCGTAAGGCCGTTCGCTTCCGCAAACTGAATGACCGCGTCGTAATTCTCCTGCGTGGGGCCAAACATCGCGGTGAACTCTTCCACGGTCAGGAACTGGCGGTACGATGCGCTCGAAGGATCGTAGACATCCTGCAAGAAGCGATCTAGTGCTGCCTGATTGCGGAGTGGCAGAACCAGGACTATGCGCATTTCCTGAACCGCGGGGAGCAACTGGACGAACCGCGCCTGCCCGTTGAGCGTTACTTCGCGGACGTGACGCGTCAATGGGGGCTGCCCCTGCGCGCGGCAATCGAGATTTACCCCCGCCACCAACGCTGCGATCGTGAGCACAAATCGAATCACTCGCGGCATCCTGATTCTCCCTTCGACGGAATCTTCCAGTTCTCTCTGGCTTCGCCGCTACCGGGCAGATGAATTGTTCTAGGCAGGCCGGTCACTCGAGCACCCCGAGGCCCAAAATTGGCGCGGATCCTAACCCAGAAGGTGAGTGAGCACAAGAATTATCTGTCTTGAACGCCCTCCTTGCGCCGCCTGGCCGCAGACGGCGCAACGCAAGGCGGAGGGGCACCCCACGAGCGGCTGTTGAAATGTCCGGCGTTGCCGGGCCACCAACCTGTCAATTCTGACAGTGTTGTCTTGAGCAACGCTTCTCTAGATTGGCAATCGGATTTGGTGCGTTCCAACTAAGGGGCCAGCACGGTTCCTGCTCACGGCATTTTGTCGCTTTAAACGCGGCTAAATCGGGCCGACGTGGACGATCTTCGCTCCACTTTCCGGGAGTCTCCGGATCGACTGGAAAGTCCATGGGGCTTTTCGTCATATGGGCGGCTTCAACCGGAAATGGTCTTGCAATGCTGCAGATCGATCCAGTTACTTGTCCCCTTCCCTCACCCGAGGCGGTGGCGAGTCCACGACCCCGGACGACGTGCTCGGAGCACAGCTCTGTGCGCTGAGCGATGAGGCCTTAACCGTGCTTTCGCGAGCCTAAAGAAAAGACAGGGAGCTAGTGTGACTCGGTGCGTTTTTTTGGTTTTGGGCCTGGTCGTTTTCTCCACCGACAGTTTTGGGCAATTGCCATTTCACACCTGCGATCGGGAAGCCGCGGCGATCCATGATTGCACTTCGGCGGCCGCGGAACAGCACGGCGACGCACCGCCCGATGTGTCCAGCCTGGAGGCAACGGGCCAGGGTGACGCAGCTTCGGCTTGGACTACAACGACTCCTGCGTCTTCCGAGAGCCGGGGCATCCATTGGCGACGAGCTCTAAGGGAATCTTTTACCTTTCTGCTGATCGAGCAGGCGTATGTCATACACACCGATTTCAATTGGGTGGTATCGGAAAACGGAATCCCGTTTAATCATTATGCGCGCGATTACGGACAGTCGCTGACCTCGTGGTGGCGTGCCGGGTGGAGTGCCGGCGAAGACCCTCTCTACAACTACGTCGGCCATCCGATTCAGGGGGCCATGACCGGCTTCATCGAGAAGCAGAATGATCCGCGATATGAGAACATCGAGTTCTCCAACACGAAAACATACTGGCGAAGCCTTCTGCAAGCCACCCTCTGGAATGCCGTGTACAGCACGCAATGGAGCATGGGCCCGCTCAGCGAGATGACCGTCGAGAAGTACGGCACGAAAGACCGCCCTCCGTGGAATTCGAATGGGTCATTCCCGTGCAACACGAATAAGTGCTATTCCGGAGTGGGAAAGGTCAACCTGGTCATGACCCCAGCCGGCGGGTTCGGCTGGATGCTGGCGGAAGATATCCTGGACAAGGAAGTTGCTGAACGACTCGAGGCTCATACGACGAACCAAATGCTGATTGATACGGTCCGTTGTGCACTCAATCCGATTCGCGGAGGAGCTCTCATTCTTCACGGCGAGCACCCTTGGTATCGCTTCCGTGATACCCAAAGAGCCAGCTCTTTGGGTGACGCCGCAAACGAAGCTTCCGCCTCCGGCGACGAGGCCCCGAAATCCGAGATTGCGAACCACGGAAACGCTTTTTTCGGATACACCTACGCGGCAGCAACCCACTGCGAGGAGATGTATACGGGCGCAGTCATTGGCTGCGACCCATTCTCTGCCAAGACCTCGGACCTTGACGGCTGGGACCTATCAGGCGAGAAAACGTACCTGCGCTATTTTGGAGCCGTTGCGGAATTCAGCGGACAATCTGGCGGGGTAAGCCAGACGAATTCCTTGTTGGGCATCCGAGGGGCGGCTTGGATCGGAAGCGTTCGGCCGTTTGCGCAGTTCCTCATCGGGGCCGTGCACGCCCACACGAGCGGACTACCCTCTGAAACGTCCTTTGCCGAAGATCTGGGCTTGGGCATCGATCTGCGGCTCGTGCGAAGGCTCAGTTGGCGCACCGAGACCGACGAACTCAAGACCGGGTCACCGGACTTCGAACGGCGCAACTTCCGTCTGACCACAGGCCTCGCCGTTCAATTCTAGTGCGACGCCTTTCCCTCGCGCTCTCTGACCGGGCCAGCCGCGATACTCTGAATGGAAAAACTCAACTGAGGGGCGCAATGGGTGTTGCTTCATTTGAACCAATGGTAGCCGAGGCTGACCTGAACGCCATTGAACTCGGGATTTCGATTGGCGAGGTTTGCGTTCGAGATGTGAAAGTATCGGCAGCTGAGGTCCCAGGCTTGCCGTTTCTTGAAGCGAATATAAACTCCCCCGCCACCCCTCGCCGTGAAGTTGAAAGCTGAAGTATTCCCCGGGGGCAGGTTCGATGTGGTCAGAACGGCGCCTCCCGCCAATTCGATGTACGGCCTCACACCGCCGATTTGGTGGCTTGAGTTGAAGCGCAGCATTACCGGCTCAAAACCCCCTCCCAGGATTTTGGTGTTTCCAGACTGGATGAATAGAGGAACAAGGTCGAACCCGTACTGGAGGGCGAATCGTCGCCAACCTGTCCCTACTTCATCGGTGATGATCTTGCCGACGTACAGTCCTCCGGTCCAGATTTGCGACTGCGCAAACGAATTTTGCGTCTCTTCGCCGGTAGCCGCGGCCGTCCACACACTAATGTCCCATGCTCGATCACCTTCGAGAGGCAACTGCGCGATGGCCGAGGCGGCCGCAGAGAAGATCAGCAGGATGAGAGTTGCCAATTGCGCGAGGAACCTGAACTGGCCGATCGCGGTCATCACCTGCCGTTCCTCCGCCCAGGGAAAAAGGCGAATCGACAATCGCAGCCAACATCTAGATCAACTAACAGTCTAGATTGATACTCTTTTAGGTCAAGCCACACCGTCCACGCCGGCGGGGTGTCCCGCCTCTTCGAGATTGGCTCTCTCCGGTTTCCGCAAGGAAGCAAGATGGGTTATAGTCTCCGCACCTTCACGGTTCGACGATGCCCGTATCTCTGCGCAACTCCAGCCTAATCTATGAAGCTTTGAAGGAATGCAACATCCAATTGCTCTCCGCCCTGCCGGAGACCTGGCTCGTGCATCTAATCCGACTTGCTGACCAGGACCCGGAAATGACTCTGGTACGGCTCGCAAAGGAGGAAGAAGGGATTGGCATTTCGGCCGGGGCCCACTTTGCCGGAGTCAAGACTGCCCTGCTGATGCAGAACCATGGCTTTCTGGCATCGATCAACGGCATCGTCTCTTTCGCTCATCTCTACAAGATTCCTCTACTGATGCTCATCAGCTACCGAGGCTCATGGGGGGAGCGCGATCCCTGGCAAACACAAGGGGGAAATGTCACTGAACCGGTCTTGCGTGCGCTCAGCATTCCTTATTCTTTTCTGGATACAACGGAGACGGTCAGAAAACGCATTCGCCAGGCGCAGACGCTGGCGGAAAGCAGTTTGCAACCGGTCGCCCTGCTTCTGACACGCGACCTGATGTGGGAGGAGTGATGCTTCGCGTTGATTGCCTCCGCTCCATATACTCGGAACTTGAAAAGCCGCTGGTCGTCACGATCATGGGAGCTGTCGCGGCCGAGCTGCAATCGCTCGGTCATCGCCCGAATTTCTTTTATTTGCAGCATGCCATGGGACTTGCCTCTTCGACAGGACTTGGTCTTGCTTTGTCCTTAGCGGATCAAAAGATCGTTGTTTTGGATGGTGACGGCTCGCTCTTGATGAATCTGGGGACCCTCAGCACCATGGCGCGCTACCGCCCCAAGAATCTGCTTCATATCGTCTTCGACAACGAAAGTCTGCTCTCCGTCGGCGGTTTCCCCACAGCGACAGGGACTGGCACGGATCTTGAAGGGATTGCTCGCGCCTCGGGCGTTCCCAAAGTCATGACGGTGCGCAGTGTCGCGAACTTCAAGACGGCGGTGATCGATGCCGGACTTGGGAGTGAGCTGACAACGATCATCGCTAAGGTCGAACCGACCGGGCCGGTCACCTACGTAACGAGCCTGTCGCTAGTTGAGAATCGCTTTCAATTCTCGCGCCACATCGAGTCACTCAGAAAACCCTAAAGATTGCGCGCCTTCATCGAACAGCGAATATGGCCGTACTAAAAGGCTCGGGAGGAAAACCAATGTCGCTTGTCTTGACTGAACTGCTCAAAGAGCTCGAGGCTGGCCGGCTGAGAATCGTAGATCTGACGCAGCCCTTAAGTCCCGAGACACCTCTGCTGCGGCTGCCAAAACAATGGAACAACACGCCCGCGTTCAAAATCTGGGAACTATCACACTACGATCAGCGCGGACCCGCCTGGTACTGGAATGCCTTCGAGACCGGCGAACATACGGGCACCCATTTTGATGCTCCCGTGCACTGGATCTCCGGGAAAGACCTTTCGAACAACACGGTGGACCGCATTCCAGCGGAGAAATTTGTGGGACCTGCCTGTGTAATCGACGTCAGTCGGGACGCGGCCAAGAACGCGGACTACCTCCTAAGGCCCGAGCATGTGCGAAAGTGGGAGGAAGAATACGGCCTTATCCCGGCAGGCGCATGGGTTCTGTTGCGTACGGATTGGTCGAAGCGGAAGGACGCAAAGGATTACATCAATCTAGCGGAGAATGGACCGCACACCCCGGGATTAGCCAAGGAGACGAGCCTTTTTCTCGCTAAGGAGCGCGAGGTGTTGGGAGTTGGTGTCGAGACGGTGGGTACCGATGCCGGCCAAGCCGCTACCTTTGATCCTCCCTTTCCGAACCACTTTCTTATGCACGGGAGCGGCAAGTTTGGGTTAGCCAGCCTTTGCAACCTTGACCAGCTTCCCCCTACCGGCGCCATCCTCATTGCCGCGCCGCTGAAGATTGTTGGGGGCTCGGGCAGCCCTTTGCGGGTTATTGCGATCACGCCTTGAGGCTTTGCGAGCCGCGGCGGGAAAGCCATCCGCCTGGATTATGAACCGCGCTCGGTGTGATAGAGAAAGAAGGTGTAGGCGTTCTGTGCATCGGAGGGGTTCGAGAACTCAAGGTAAATCGAGGATTCGCTGGTGGTCAGGTTGACCGGCGCATACGTGTGCTGGGGGGTTTTGCGCTCCGGGCTAGTGAGGCTTTGCGGGAAACCACGCTGGCTCGCCGCTTCGATGTGGAGCGTCCAGCGCTGCGGCCCGGCCCAGAGCGGCAGCCATACCTTGAGGTTGCCGATATCGCGGTATCGGATGAATGTCTCGACTACCGTGCCTGACATTTTGCCGTCCCCACCGCTCCAGCTTTGGCGGACGACAACGCCGGAGTCGGCTTCCTTAACTGCTATGGCTAGTGTGCCATCGCTGCCTTGGCCCGCAGCCTGGGACATCCAGCCCTTGTTTGCGGGCAAGGCCACACTCGGAAGGGCTGCTCGCAGTTCTGGTAGCCGATTCTCGAGCTGCCTCACGGTCGACGGCAATTGCGAAAGTGCCCGGGTCAGGTAGGAGTTCTGATTGGGTAAGCGAAAGGCCTTATCGTAGAACCGAACCATGCTCGCAAGGCTGTCGCGAAGCTGTTCGAAGTATGCTTCAACGGATTGAGACGCGGTGCCCGGTTGACCATTGCGAAGAGAGGGCATCACGGCTTCGACCAGGTGCGTCAAGCGCCCCGCCAGTAAGTCGCTGTCCGAGGTGAGGGCCGGGGCGTCCGTGCTGGCAAGAGCGATGGGGCCAATCGGGTACGAGAATGTGAACGGCCCCCACGAGTTAGGGCCGAAGAAGCTCTTGTAGGCCCTCTCGTACTCCTCGAGGGCAGCGAGCTCGTCCATCACCGCGCGAGCCGAATGAGCGTGGACCACCCCCCAACGGCCGTAGAAGAGACTACTGCCATATCGTGGAACGACCGCCCGGGGATAGAGCCAGACTTGCCATTCGCTGTAGCTGGCCCGAACCGGATCGCCATCCACGGCATTCAGGACCGTTCCGCTGTTCACGTAATATACGCCGGCCGATCCGGCGTGAGCCGACGCAGCGCAGCAGAGAAGTGCCGCGATCAGTGAAGGAACCCATCCGCGTGGCATCGTTCCGCTCCGACTTCACCGTTTGCTGAGTTTTCGCCGGGCTGGCTCGAGCCGTTTGAGCTTCGCCAATCCGTTACGAGCAAGCGCGAACTCGAGACTCCGCGCGCTAAAGGAGTCGACAAGCACTCATACGGAGTTGCAAGCGGCTCAGCGCGTTCCGCCTTCCCTCGCGAGGTTGAGCGTAACGCCGTTCTCCGAGTTCTTCTCGAACGTTTTCGTCCAATCGATATCGTCGAGGCTAACCAGGCCCGCTGTGCCGTCGGCTAGGTCGTAAGTCATCTGGCCGCCGTCGATGCGCAAAGCAGAAGCGACGATGTGTGTGCCGTCTCGTAGAACGAGGACGTTCTGTGAAGTGGGTGCGGCTGGATCCGCCTCGGCAGTCCTGGCCACGGCATTTGCGTGCAGCCCGCTGATCGACGCGGCATCCAACGAAGCCACATTGCTTGATCGTGCTGACGGGTCAGCAGGCCTTTTGGCTATCTGCAGGTTCGTTTGGGGCGAGGGCCTCGGGACGGGAGATGTTCGCGCGGGGGCGTAACTGCTCGGGTGCGCGTAACTTCCGCTGAGGGATCCGTGAGGAGAGCCGAAGTAGTGCCAGCCGAGCGCCGGTTCAGCCGGAAGGGCCACATCGTCCATGAGTCGCAGCGTCAACGATTCTTCGTTCTTGAGGGTTGGGCGAGGTCCGCGAGCGGGCAGTGTGAGCACCTTCTCCGGCCATAAAGGCGGAATCATCCATTCGACGGCGTCTCTGGTCGCGTGCCCGTGGCCGATGATCTTACCTTGGCGATCGACTCTGTATCCCTTGGCGGAGATCACCTTTGCCGGGACGGGGATAACCCCTTCAGGCATGCCGATCCGGTCGAATTCAAACTGAAGGTATCCCTTGCCGACGAAGTGTCCGGGGTCCTTTGCGGCCTCCAAATGGCCACCGAGATAAGCGCCCCTTGGAAACACGGCTCGATCGAAGAGCAGCAGTTGATTGAGATGACAAATCACGGGGTCGCCCACGTCGGCGGTCTTGGTCGAGAAGTTCGGCTCATCGAGCGTGCAGCGTAGCAAGGTTCCGGCGGGCAGAATTACTTCAGTCCCGTCCGCCCGAGCACCGCTCGGAAACGGAAGGAGGGCGAGAACGAGCAAAGACACGAATGCACTGCAAAAGAATCTTTGTCTTGCCATGGTAGGCCTCCCGGATCTGCGCGTGGCGGGCGAAGCCACGCTGTGGAGAGAAAGAAGCGCCGCCCCAGGCTTCAATTACACATGATGCATAACCGGCCGGTCGTAGAGAGCCCCGATCGCTAACGGGAGAACGCGAACACGAACACACCGAATACGATTCAAGTTAGCATGGGGAGAAAATTCTTGGCTATAAGGCAAATGCTGTAGGTGACGCGGGGTCGCGCGTTGACTTCGAGCCAATCGCCGGAGACGATCTCCGAGACGGCATCCGCATCGCGGCGCCACCCTATCGACCCGCCTTGCCAATCGCGAAGGATCCCGACCGACCACCGGATAGCTCTTGAGAACGGCGACCTGAGCACTCGTGACGGCCTTCTGGCTGACCCTGTAGCGTATGTCGCTCAAAAGAGGGTCCTTGTTTCGGCGACGTAGAGTCTCTCCGGCACAGATTCTGTGCATTCACTTCTTTTATGGAAACCATTTTCGGTTGACATTGTCCGAATCCGGGACTATATACGCGCCCAGAAAAACGGCCCAATCCCGAAATGAAATTGCCTGGTCTGCGCCGAGGCAACGCGCGCAGATCACCAATCGCTTTTTCTAGTTCATCGGTGGGGCGAGCCCGGAGGTGTCACAGTGAAGTTCTTCGCGAAGCT
>DASPVZ010000040.1:0-85165 GCA_035622135.1 Candidatus Cybelea sp.
AGCCGGCCCGAGCCGAAGGCGCGACCCCCTTGCTACCGAAGCAACACAGCCGTGTTCCTTGCGCATTGCGCTGGGCTTCGGAGATGAATACGATAAGGAACGATGGCTTGTCAGGCTTGGGTCTCGGCGCATATCTTAGGGTTGCTTCTCCTCGCCGCTTGCGGCTGTTCCGAGCTCAATTCTCCCGCCGAGGCACAAAATCCGGGCGAGCCGCCACTTGCGCTCCTCAGCCAATGGGGAGTGAAGGGCGACGGCCCGGGTCAACTGGATGACCCTCAGGGCATGGCCGCCGACCGCATCGGCAACGTGTACGTCGCAGACGCCGGCAGCCAGTTCGTGCACAAATTCGCCGCCGACGGCACACCGCTGCTTTCCTTTCAAGAAGATTCGCTCAAGGAACCGCAATCGATTGCGGTCGATTACGGAGGCACGATTTACGTCACGGACCCTTCGCGCGCAGCGGTTTTCGTCGTTTTCCCCATGGAGGAGCGCGATCGCCACCGCGTGCTGCGCCTGCGGACGCGTCCGAGCGCGGAGAATTCGCTGAGCGTGGCCGTCGATGACGACGATATGGTGTATGTCTTTGACGCGAGCATCCGAAAGGTGTTCATTTTTTCTTCGCGGCTCTCCTTGAAACATGCTTGGATTGCCGCACCCGCCGGGACGCCCAAGAAGCCCGCCGACGATATCGGGCCGCTGGTTTTGGGCGGTGACGGCAATTTGTATATTGCCGATGTGGCCGCCGGCCGGCTGCTGCGATTTTCGACCGAGGGCCGCCTGCTGGCGAACATCGCTCCGGCCAGCGCGCAGGCGGACCCCAGGATCAGCGAGCAGTTTGCCGTCTCGCGTAATTACATTTTTGTGATGGATATGAACGGATCGACGCTCCACGTGTGGAATATGGACGGTTCGCCGAAGCTCGACATCGATCTGAGCGATCGTCTGGGTCAAGGGCATCGCTTGCCGCCCTTGCTCGCCGTCAGCCCCCGCCGCGACCTTTTTGTTCTCGACACCTCGGCACGGCGCGTTTTTCGATATCACATCAACTTTTAGTCGAAAAAATCGCCGCCCCGGAGCTTCCGCTGTCGCCCAAATTTCTGCTATCGTCGTTACGCTCGCCTGAGCAAGACACATGCCCTTGCTGCTGACCGAATCGGACGTGCGTAAGATTCTCACTATGCCGCTCGCGCTCGAGGCGGTTGAAAACTCGTTCCGCGCCATCGCGGCTGGCTCCATCGAGGTCGATCCGCGGCGGCGGCTGAATATTCCCGGGAAGAGTTATCTGCATTACATGGCCGCCGGGGACTCGACCGCCGGATACATGGGGCTTAAGATCTACACGAGCTCGCGAAGCGGCTTGCGGTTTCTCGTCCCCCTCTTCGATGCCGGATCGGGCGACCTGCTCGCGCTCGTTGAAGCCGACTACCTCGGCCAGGTCCGGACGGGAGCGGCCAGCGGCGTGGCAACGAAGTTCCTGTCCCGGCCGGAAGCGCGAACCGTCGGAATCCTAGGCACCGGCGGCCAGGCCCGAACGCAGCTCGAAGCGATTGCCCTGGTGCGCAAGTTGGAAACCGTACGCGCCTACGGCCGCGATGCAGACATGCGCAAGCAGTTCTCGAGCGAAATGTCGTCTCGCCTGTCAGTTCGCGTCGTTCCCGTCGACTCCGGCGAGAGCGCCGTTCGCGGCGCCGACATTGTGGTGACGGCAACCACCTCGACAGAACCCGTCGTGGACGGCTCCTGGCTTGAGCGGGGCGTGCACGTGAACGCCATCGGCGCGAATTTCCCGCAGAAGCGCGAACTCGATGACCGGGCCGTCTCACGCGCGGATTTGATCGTAGTCGATTTGCGCGAACAGGCAAGAATGGAGGCGGGAGATTTGATTCACGGGTTCGCGGGTGACGACTCGCGCTGGCAGAGGGTTTACGAGCTCGCTCAGATCGTGGCGGGGAAAACGGCGGGCCGTACGAGCGCCGAGCAGATTACGCTGTTTAAGTCGAGCGGGATTGCCAGTGAAGATATCGCCGTCGCCGGGCGACTCTACGAGATGGCGCTTGAGCGCCATATGGGCACCCAGGTGAGTATGTGGGGCTCGGAATCGCGTTCCGCGCGGCGGGGCGAAGCCTAATCCGCCGCGGCCGTGGCCGTGCGCTGCGCACGGCGTGCGCGCTCGATCTCGGCAAGCCCCTCGCTGAGATCTTCGACCAGATCCTCGGAATTCTCGCATCCCGGCGAGAGCCGAATCAGCGTATCGGAAAGTCCCAGCTCCGCACGCGCCTCGGCCGGAATGGACGCATGGGTCATGGTCGCCGGATGACAGAGCAGCGCCTTCACGCCGCCCAGGCTTTCGCCCAGGGTGAAATAACGGCGCGACGAGGCGAAGGCGCGGACTTCCTCGATCGTGCCGTCCAGTTCGAAGGAAACCATTCCGCCGAACCCGCTCATTTGCCGCCGCGCCACCTGGTGTCCGGGATGCTCGGGCAATCCGGGGAAATAGACGCGCCGGACGAGCGGATGTCCATTCAGCGCGTTTGCAACCGCGGCTGCGTTCTCTGCGTGCCGTTGCATGCGCAACTCAAGCGTCTTCAGGCCGCGCAAGGTAAGCCAACAATCAAACGGGGAGGGCACGGCTCCTGTCGCGTTTTGCAGGAATTTGATCGGCTCGAAAATCGCCGCATCCTTGGCTAGTGCAGCACCCTGAATCGTGTCGGAATGGCCAGCCAGGTATTTCGTGACGCTGTGCACCACGATATCGGCGCCGAGTTCAAACGGCTGTTGGAAGTAGGGAGTGGCAAAGGTGTTGTCGACGACGACGAGCGCGCTGCGCTGGTGGGCGAGCGCACAAGTCGCTGCGATATCACTGATCATCAGGCGGGGATTGGTCGGGCTCTCGATCCAAACCAGGCGGGTACGCGGGGAAATCGTGGTACGAAGCGCCTCGGTACTGGTCGTATCGATCTGCCGTATCAAGACGCCAATCGGTCGAAATACTTGGTTCAGAATGCGATAGGTGCCGCCATAGACGTCCAGAGGGATCACGATTTCATCGCCTGGGCGCAGGTAGGCCTGCAGGACGGCGTTCTCGGCGGCCAGACCGGAAGCAAACAGCGCGGCGTGCTCGACGCCCTCGAGATCGGCCAGGACGGTTTCGAGACGCTGGCGCGTCGGATTATTCGTCCGCGAATAGGAGAAACCTTTGTCGTGCGCAGGCGCCTCCTGCTCATAGGTGGAGGTTTGAAAAATTGGCGCAATCAGGGCGCCAGTCTCCGGCTCGGACGGCTGCCCGGCGTGGATTGTTCGGGTGGCGAACTTCATCGCTTTTCCTCCTTTTTTCTTGCTCGGTGAATGTTTTTCGTGACCGTGCCTGTCCGCTCGCTCACTCAAGGCGCCACGGCTAAACTCGAAACGGAATCAACCCAGGTGGGCCCCGGAATCGTCCCCGCTACGCGGCTGACGTTTCCCTTTTCATCCAGGCTGCGAACGACGAGCGGCAGATCGTATCGCAGCGCCGCCTCGAGAGCTTTGCGCTGCACGAGATCGCAACCGTCGTCCGCCAGTTGCAAAGCGTGTTCGAAGGTGAGGAAGGGAACGGGCAGCGCATCGGCGTTCCGGTTGGGGTCGCTCGTAAAATAGCCGGGAACATCTTTGACGAGCTCGCACCGGCTGGCGCCCAACCCGACAGCCAGCAGCACGGCGGTCAGGTCCGAGCCTCCGCGTCCCAGCGAAACGACCGAGTGCAATCCATCGGTGGCGAAGAATCCGGGTACGACCGCCACGCTGTGTTCGGTGAGGACCCCGGTCAGGCGCTCCCGGTCCAGCCGAATGCTGCCGGGGTCTTCGGTCCGCACATTCTGCGGCACCATCAGCCCCGCTTCGTGGATGTTCAATCCCGTGGCACGGACGCCCAGCTGCTCTAGATGCAGCGTCAGCAAGGCCACGGACCGCAGCTCGCCGGTCGACCACAGCAGGTCAAGCGTGGCCCGCCGAGGCGAGCCAACGATGTTTCTTGCCGCGCGCTCGAACGCGTCGGTTGCCCCTTCCTGAGCCGAAACGACCACAATGAGCCGCTCCTCCGGGGCGGCGCTATGACGATTGCGAATGAAAATCGCGGCGCGACGATAGGCCCGCGCGTTTTTTAGTATCGAGCCGCCGATTTTGACGACAGCAATGGGCTCAGCTTCGGCTACTCCACCCGCCGTGCAGGACGACATTGGCTTCCTCCGCTTTGTGCGTCAACTGACTGCGCGTCAAGCCCACCCTTCGAAAGGCGGGATGGGCCGCCTTCCGTGCGGCATGAGCGCACGGGTAATGAGGCAGAACGCGCAAACGCTCGGCCTCATTTGAACTTCACTTTGGGAGCTGAATCTTCAAAGATCCCGTGGAACGGGACCAGTTGAGGATCTTATCTCTCCCCACTGGGCAGGAATTAGCACCTTGGCACTAGCGCCAGGTTGCTGTGGCGTCCTCGGGCCTGTCCCCTCAGCCACTCTCGATAAGCGCTGCCAGATCGGCAGCGAGCAAAGACTAACAAATCTGGCCTGGAAGTCAAGGAAAACCCGGTCTCCGCCGTCTCCGGCGGTTTCCGACAACTCGCCTTCGACCCTCGCCACGCGCTCAACTGTCCGGCCTTCCCTCCGGGCGCCCACCGACAGTCGAGCAAAGGAGGAGGCCGAGCACAGGAGATTTTTCCAATGGCATTTCGCCATGCGAGGTAAACGGCGACCGCGCACATGGCTCGATACACGTTTCTAGGAATTCACGGGCGAAGATACGGGCACCTTCTCCCGGACAGTTCACGAGCAAATGTGCGAGTTCGGATTCAAAGTCGGTCGAGACTTTCGAGAAAGATATGCCGCAACGGTTCGATGGCCTCGCATCGAGGATGCACCTGCGGGATTGGCTCGCGAAGACCAGATGAACGTGCATTGCAAACACACAGTGTCCGCCGTGCCTGAAATCCTTGCTTTCTGCCATAGGCCAGATGATAATCCGCAAGCCCGCAAGCCCGTAGCAGTCCCCTCCCTTCACGGAGGGGAAGATCTCAAGTATGCTTTCGCCTTCCGGGGGGAACGGTTGCCCCGGATTGCCTTCGGGTCCCTAGGCCGTCGATCGTCGTGTCGGACATGGAACTTTTCAACCCCGGATTACGTTTCACCATTGAGGCCGAAGACGGATGCAACGTGCAGCCGCGTTTCAGGGACGAGGACCAAAACCGAAGAGGTTGACAACATTTGGAGCTCGACGCCCAATTGGTGCAACGATGTCTGCGGGGCGACGGGCCGGCCTGGGAGGAGCTTGTGCGGCGGCATACGCGCCGCATTTTCAATATATGTTATCGCTTCACGAGCAACCCGACCGAGGCCGAGGATTTGAGCCAAGAGGTTTTTCTGCGGATTTATCGCACCCTGCCGAGCTATCGTCCCTCGGACGGCGCTTTCCCGACCTGGTTGACAACTGTCACGCGGAATTTGCTCGTCGATCACTACAGGCGGACGCGACACGACCGCTTGACCGATTCGATCGACGAGGCTACGGCGCAGCTCGAGGCGAGGCCAGCGCCGGCGCGCACCCCGGACCGGTTGGCCCAAGCAGCGGAATTAAGCATGCACTTGCAGCGCGCCTTGTCCCGGCTCTCGCCGGAACTGCGCGAGGCGGTGATTTTGCGGGACTTGCAAAGTTTGGAATACGCGGAGATACAAGTCGTACTGCAAGTGCCGGAAGGAACGGTAAAATCAAGGATCAACCGGGGCCGTATCGAACTGGCCCGGATTTTGCAGGAGATGGGGATTCGGCCCGATTGAGCTCGGGCGTAGGATAGCGAAGCAGCCATGGACTGGACCTGTACATTAGCGGAAGAACGGGTGAGCGAATTCCTGGAAGGGCAGCTCGCTCCGAGCGAGGCTGCGGCCTTTTCCGCGCACATCGACGCGTGCGGAAAGTGTGGGGAACTTGTCGCCCGAGTTGGCCACCTGATGAGCCAGATGCATGCCCTCCACCCCGTCGAGGTGCCCTCGGGACTTGAGGCGAGGATTGTTGAAGCGACGCTCGGCCGGCGCTCGCGACGATGGTTCGCCTGGGTGCCCCTGCTATGGCAGCCGCGCTTCGCCATGGGTATCGCGACGGTGGCCTTGTGCTGCGTGGTCGTCGTGCAAGCCGGAGGGGTGACGCCGGGGAAACTTCGCCGGGTGGATTTGAACCCGGTCAGCATGTTGCGCAACGTGAATCGACAGGCCCACTTGACCTATGCGCGTGGCGTGAAATTTGTGAACGACCTGCGCGTGGTGTATGAAATTCAGTCCCGGCTCGAACCCACGCCTTCCGCGGAGGAGAATCCGCCGCGGCAGAAGCAGCAGGAGTCGAAGCCGAATCCAAACTATCCGCAACAGAAATCCGAAACGCATCCGGGTCGCCCTCACAATGCTGGCGGCGCGCTTTTTGCTTCCCTGCTCGCGAGCGGCTCGTTGGAGAGCCCTCGATGAAATGTGCGACGCACGGCGAGGTCGAGGCGACCGGGTTTTGTCGTAACTGCGGCAAGCCGCTTTGCCCGGCCTGCACCAGAGAAGTGCGCGGGGCGCTCTACTGTGAATCGTGCCTCGGAAACGTGCTTGGCGGTTCGCAAGCCGTTGCTGTTCCGGCGTCGGGCGACTCTCGTCCGTCGATTGCCGCCGCGCTTGGGATCATCCCCGGGCTGGGCGCGGTGTACAACGGCGAGTACATCAAGGCGCTCGTTCATGTGGTGGTGTTCGCCGCGCTGATCGCCGCCATGCCGGCGGACTTGCCCAGCTCGTTTCAGGCCTTCGTGATTGTTTCCTTCATCGCGTTCTGCTGCTACATGCCGGTGGATGCCTATCGGGTGGCCAAGGCGCGCAGCACGGGAGAGCTGGCGCCGCCCGACCTCGTGCGAGGTCCGGCACGAAAGCCGATTGGAGCAATCGTTCTAATCGGGTTGGGCGTGCTGCTTCTGCTCGCCAATTTCGGATTGCTCGAGCGCGATTGGTTCGCCAAGTCGTGGCCTGTGGCGCTGGTCGTCCTCGGGGTTTGGTTGCTCCGCCTGAAGCAGGCAGAATAGATCGAGCGCGTGATGGGAACCTGGGAGATCGGACGTGGCTGACCAGCAAGGAAGGGCCTGCCGCTGTGCGCACTGTCGCGTGCGTGGGCTGATGGGTCCGATCATTCTGATCACGGTTGGCGTGCTCTTCCTGGTCGGGGAGTATTCGCCCTATGGCTTCTTCGATCTCTGGCCGATTATTCTGATCGTGGTCGGCGCAGTTTTGGTGGCGCAGGCCATGGTGTCGCGCGAAGGCCACACGGGAAATTGACATCAGAGAAGCATGACCGACGCTCAACAACCCGCCGTACCGTTGGGTAGCCAGTCGCCTCCCCCGTCGCCGGGCATCGTCCCTCCGCCGTCGCGTCAGCGAAGATCAATCTTTTCCGGCCTGCTTTTGATTGTTCTTGGCATCCTCTTCCTCCTGTTCCGGTTCGATCCCCAGATCGGGCTTGGCCTCTTGATCTGGCGATTCTGGCCGGTGATTATCATCGTTTGGGGGCTTGCCAAGCTCGTCGATCATCTGGCCGCGCGACAGAGCGGGGAACGGACCACGGTCCTCAGCGGGGGCGAGGCAGCCGTGCTGATCGTAGCGGTTTTTTCGCTGGCCGGGCTGGGTTTTGCCGATTGGCTGCGCAAGCATCACGACTTCGAATTCAATTTTCACCCGTTTTCCGAGCGTTACTCGGTAACCGATGAACTGCCGGGGAGGAAGATTCCTGCGGGCGCGCATATTTTGATCGCGACCGGTCGGGGAAACATTTCCGTTCATACGGGCGGTGGGGACGAACTGCGCGTGACCGTTAACAAGTCGGCTGCCGATGCCAATGAAGGCGCGGCACAAAGGCGCATGGCGAATGTGAGAACAGTCATCGAGCAGACCCCCGACGGCTTCAGCGTCCGTCCCGAGAACCAGAACGACTGGGAAGGGGAAGTCGAGGCCGACATGGACATCGAGGTCCCGAAGGGCGTGAGCGTCACGGCGAACTCCGCCCACGGCGACCTGGCGGTCGCCGGGCTATCCGGGGCCATCGATGTGAACACCGGGCAGGGGAACATCGACGTACACGATGCCGGCTCGGATGTCTCCGCGTCACTCTCGGGCGGCAATCTGCGCCTTTCGAACGTCTCTGGAAATCTTCGCGTCACCGGGCACGGCAGCGAGATCGAGGTGTCGGATGTGAAAGGGGATGCGAGCTTCGACGGCGAGTTCTTCGGCCCCGTTCGCGTGCGCAACGTGGCCAGAACGACGCGCTACGCTTCGCAACGTTCCGATCTGACCCTGACGCAGTTGACCGGGCGCCTCGAACTGGGAACGGAAGGGCTTCAGGTGTCGGACGTCGAAGGTCCGGCGCGATTGAATACGCATAACAAAGATATGGACGTTGAGAATGTTTCGGGTCCGCTGGAAATTACCGATTCGCACGGGGACATCACCGTACGGTGCTCGCACCCGCCAAACAGCCCGATCAGCATCAGCGACGAATCGGGAGAAGTGAATCTGACGCTGCCAGGAAATTCGAGTTTTGAGATCTCCGCGATATCTCGTTCCGGCCAGGTGGACTCGGAATTTGAGGATCCCTCGCTCGAGCTTGTCAACGACGAAAGCACGGGGCGGCTGAGCGGCAAGTTCGGCTCGCACGGGCCGAAGATCACGATCGTCACCAGCTACGGGGCCATCTCGCTGCACAAAGGTACGTAATCCTCAGACAGACCCCGAAGTAAAAACTTTGTTCAGCTCAGGGAAACAAGGCGGCTTCAAATAATTGCCGGGCCTTGCGCCATTCCGGGCGCGCGGGAGCAGGTTGGCTCAATCATTCTCGGGCACCCTGACTCGCGGCTGGCTGGACAAGCTCCACGTCAATCGTAATCGTGACGTCGTCGCCTATCATCGCCGCGGGATAACCGTCGACGCCAAAGTCGCGGCGGTTGATCGTTGTCGTCGCCGACGCGCCCATGTGCAAATTCCCGCGCGGATCCTTTAGCGGCTCGGACGGCCCGTCGACCTCAAGGACCGCTTCCTTTGTAGTTCCGTGGATGGTCAGATCGCCGGTGATCTTCAGTTTGCCGGGGCCGGTAACTTCGATGCGCTTCGACTTGAAGGTAATCGTTGGATACTTCTGTACGTCGAGAAGCTTTTCGCTGCGCAGATCGTTGTCGCGCACCTCCACCCGACTATCGACCGAGGCGGCATCGATCGAGACGTCGACAGAGGATTTCGAGGGGTCCGCCCGATCATATTCAACGGTGCCGCTCAACTTCGTGAAGGTGCCGCGAACGGTCGAAATTCCCATGTGGCGGACGGCGAATTGGGCGGCCGAGTGGGGTGGATCAAGATGCCAGGTCTCCGCTTCGGTGCTCGCCGATAAGGCCAGCGAAATTGCCGTGGCAAACAGCGGTGTCAGCATCCTGGCCGTGCGGATCATGGCAAGTTCCCTCCGATGGCTGCGGGGTTGATCTCCCTCTGACGGCGTGCATTGCCGCCCGAGATCCGGGCGCGCCAGCCAGGTCAATTTACACGGGCGACTGCCCGGACCGCAATGGCTCGGGTGTTCGACGCGCCGGAAGGGGAGAGGTGAGCTAGGTTGAAGCGTCTCGAAGGCGGGCGAGGGTCTCGAAGAAGGAGGGGAAGGAAACGGCGGCGCACTGGGCATCGAGGATCGTTGTTTCGCCATCGGCGCCCAGCGCGGCGACGGCAAGGGCCATGGCGATCCGGTGATCGCCCAGCGGATCGACCCGGGCGCCGCGCAGCTTCCCGCCGCCCGCCACGCGCATTCCATCCGGGAATTCCTCAACCGTGGCGCCCATTCGCCGCAGCGCTTCCGAGAGGGCCGCGATCCGGTCGCTTTCTTTGACGCGCAGCTCGCCCGCATCGCGAATCTCGATGCCGCTCTCCGAGTACGGGCCTAGCGCGGCGAGCATTGGCAACTCGTCAATCATCTCGGCGACCTGCGCCCCGCAAACCCTACCTCCAGCCAAAGGCGAATGGCGGACGGCGATGTCGCCGGCGAGTTCGCCGTCGCGCACCGCCAGTGAGGCGACGTTGATCGTAGCGCCCATCCCGATCAGGAAGTCCAGCACGCGGGTGCGCGTCGGATTGAGGCCGACGTCGTGCACCATCAGTTCCGAGTCAGGAAGAATCAGTGCGGCAGCCAGGAGAAAAACGGCGGCCGAGAGGTCTCCGGGGACGGTGAGCTGGCGCGCGTGCAATTTCGGTCGAGGGTGGATACCCGCGAATCCCCCCGCGCACGCTGGGCCGGTGCGGGCTTCGCCGGGGGCAAGGGCCTCCGGTCGCGGCGCTTCCTCTCGATCGCCGCTCCTGCCAAGATCGACCGTGGCACCGAACTCGCGAAGTGCCAGTTCGGTGTGATCCCGGGTGCGCACCGATTCGCGCACCGTTGTCACTCGGTCGGCGTAAAGCCCGGCGAGCAAGACGGCGGACTTTACCTGCGCGCTGGGAACGGGCAGCGTATAGTCGATCCCGTGAAGGCCTCCGCCGCGGATGGCGAGCGGCGCGCGCTCGCCAGCTGCGGTCTCGATCGTCGCACCCATCTTTCGCAGCGGGTCGGCGATTCGTGCCATGGGCCGCTTGCGGAGTGAGCGGTCGCCAGTCAGCGTCGAGGGAAAGGGCTGTCCCGCAAGCACGCCGGCGAGCAAGCGCATGGTCGACCCGGAGTTTTCGGCGTCGAGCGCTCGGCCTGGTGGCTTCAAGCCTTCAAGACCCACACCTGCAATGCGGAGGCGGTCCTTGCCAGGCTCGATGCGCACGCCGAGCCGTCGAAGGCAAGCGAGCGTACTCTGACAGTCTGCGGCGGACGCGTAGTTCGAGATTTCGCTCGTGCCCTCGGCAAGCGCGGCCAGAATTGCGTAGCGGTGGGAAATCGATTTGTCGCCGGGAAGCTCGGCCAGGCCCGACAGGCGCCCGCCGGGTGAGATGACCTTTCTTGCCATCGACCGCAATCCTAGCATGCACCGGGCTCGCGCATCCGAGCGGCAGCGGCCAGGAGCGGGGGCATCAAGGTCAATTGCCCGCGGAGGAGGGTGGGCAGGAGGTTCCGGCCCCCTGGAGCGCCGTGTTCGTCGTTCCGACGAGCTGCGGTCTTCAATCAGGATCGCGGCAAGGGGAAGTTTGATATGATGAACGAAGCTGGGAACCCGCTTACGCGATCGCGTGGGCGGGTTTTTCTTTTTGGCCACGAAGAGAATTTGAACGAAGGGAGCCAAGGGCCATGACCTGCACGCAAGCGGGCACAGTATGCGTGAATCGGGCCGAACTATATTTTGAGGTTCACGGAACCGGCGAGCCCCTGGTCCTGCTGAGCGGTTTTTCCGGCACCAGTCAGGACTGGAAACCTACCTTAGATGCATGGGGCCCCGATTTCCGGGTCATTCTCCCGGACTTTCGAGGTCATGGACGCTCAGGCATCCTCGAAAAGCCGTTTCGGCATGATGAGGCTGCTGCGGACGTGTTTGCCGTCCTCGATCATCTGGGGATCGGGGCATTCAAAGGGGTGGGCATAAGCGCTGGTGGCAATGTCCTACTGCACATGGCCACGAGGCATCCCGGTCGTGTCGAAGCCATGGTGCTGGTTAGCGCGACACCTTACTTTCCGGCCCAGGCCCGCCCAATCATGCGGCAGTACGCTCGAAACCTGTCGGCGCGGGATTGGGAACGGCTGCGGGCGGACCATCCCGGCGGCGATCAGCAGATTGAGGCTCTTCTGGAAAGTGTCGAATCGTTTGCCGACAGCCATGACGACCTGAATTTCACCTCCTCGCAGCTTGCGACCGTCGAGACGCGCACGTTGATCGTGCAGGGCGATCGCGACCCGCTCTACCCCCTTGAACTCTCCGTCGAAATGGCCAAGACCATCCCGAACGCCAGCCTGTGGATCGTGCCGAACGCGGGCCATGGTCCGGTGATCGGCGAGCGGTGGCCGGAGTTTCTGGCCAGGGCGTCTGCTTTTCTCCGCAAATAACCGGCCCCGGGAATAGCCGCGAAAGCCATTTTTAGCGTCTAATGGTATGCAAAGTTTCTCCGCTATGCGGCCGCGGCCGAGCGATCGGCTGGCCCAAGGGCGATTTGTAGTACCATCAACGAAAGGAACGGGCGGTCTATTTGCTTCGCGTGATGCCGCTCGGTATGATGCTTGTCCATGTCGCATTTCTACCGAATCTGTCTGGCTTCGCTCGCCACAGTCATGCTGGCCGGGGCGCCCTCGTTCTCCGGCGCGGCTCGCGCCAGTGATGCGCCGGTTACCATTCCGCTCGACCAGATCAAGCCGGGCATGAAGGGTGTCGCCTATACGGTCTATCAGGGTGACCAGGTCGAGGGGGTGAACCTGGTCGTTCTCGGAATCTTGCGCGATGCCCTGGGGCCCAAGCAGGACGTGATTCTGGTCCAGCTGCTCGGTGACGAGGCTCAGCATTCCGGCGTCGTGGCGGGCATGAGCGGCAGCCCGGTATACATCGACGGTAAACTCGCTGGAGCGCTTTCACTCAAGCTCGGCATCTTCACGAAAGAAGCCATCGGTGGCGTGACACCAATTGCGAATATGCTCGATGTCGAGAAATCGGCGAAAGAGCCGAGCCCCGAGGATTTGCCCGCCGAGCCGACCAGCTCGCCGGTGCGCATGGAGACGTCGGCGCGCGTGCCGTTGCCCGCTGATTTCACGCGGTTCACCTCGGCCGGTGGCGGACAATTCCTGGTCCCCATCGAGACCCCTCTGATCGCCGCAGGAATTTACCCCTCGACGCTCGCCCAATTCGACAAGTCGCTTTCGGCATGGGGCGTGACGGCGGTGGCAGGCGGGACGGCGCCTGCCTCGCCCAGCGACGCGGAGATCAAGCCGGGAGATATGGTCGGGGTCGACCTGATCCGCGGCGATTTCTCGATCAGTACGGGCTGCACGGTGACCACCGTTCGCGGTGATCAGGTTTTTGCGTGCGGCCACCCGATTTTCGATTTTGGGGCGGTCAATTGGCCCATGTCCCGCGCGCATGTTGTCACCACGCTGGCCTCCGCAATGGCGTCTACCAAGATCATTACCACGGGCGGGGTGATTGGTACGCTGACTCAGGACCGCACAACCGCAATCATGGGCAAACTTGGCGCGGGCCCGACGATGATCCCCATGGATGTGAGCCTATCGACGCCCGCCGACAGCAAGGATTTTCATCTCGAAGTGATCGAAAGCCCTCAGCTGACGCCCATTCTCGTGGCTTTGGCCACCTACAACGGAATTGTGGGCACTCCCGCCTACGGCGAGGGCGAGACCCTCAAGCTGGACGGCTCGATCGAGGTGAAGGGCCACACCTCGGTCAAGATGGACGATCTGTTTGCGCCGACCGATCTCCCCGTCCCGAGTGGGATGATGGTCGCCCTGGCCGTTCAGGGAGCCTTTTCGCGCATCTATTCCAATCCGTACGAGCGGCCGGAAATCAAGGAAATCCATTTGCACGTGACCGAGCTCGCCGAGCGTCGCTGGGCTATGGTCGAAAACGCCTGGGCGGAGAAGAGCGAGGTGCATCCCGGCGAAACGGTGGCCGTGAAGGTGCTGATGCGTCCCTATCGCGGTGCGCCGTTCATTCAGGAGCTTCCCATCAGCATTCCCGCGGACGTCGCGCGCGGTACCCTGCAGCTCGTGATTAGCGACGCGGACACGGTGAACCGCAATCTGGAATTTCTGACCTCGAACTCGCAGGCCCAGCTTCCCGGGCTTGAAGAACTGATCAAGCTGGTAAACCGCACAAGGCAGAACGACCGCCTCTATGCCACCCTTCTGGAGCCCACGCCGACCCTGCTCGTCGAAGACAAAGAAATGCCCAACGCCCCCGTTTCGGAAATCAACGTGCTCAACGAACGGCAGAATCCCGGTGGGGCGCGCGTGCTGTGGCAATCGACGGCCGGCCAGTGGTCGGTCGAGATGCACCAGGTTGTTGCAGGCGAGCACTCGTTGACGATCACAGTGAAGTGAATTCGAGTTTACAAGGAGTTAGTTCATGAAATGGCGAAGCGTTTTGGTGTGCGCGGTGGCGGCGGCGTTGGTTGCGCCGGTCATTGTCTACGCCGAGCATACGCGCTACTGGCGCGAAACGGATTCGGCCGAGTTCGAGAAGGGCACGGCCAAGGGTGTCGCAATTCGCAGTGACGGCAAGCTGATGCCGGCTCTTGAGTTCAACGCATTTTCCGACCCGAATCTGGCCTACATCTGGCAGCTTCGCCTCGATTCGGCCGGGCGTCTGTACGCGGCGGGCGGTCCGAACGCGAAAGTCGTTCGTCTCGACGGCGATGGCAAGACAAAGGACGTGTTTGATTCTTCCGAACTCGCCGCGCAGGCGATTGCCTTTGATGCCAAGGACAATCTGTACGTAGGAACTTCGCCGGACGGCAAAGTCTATAAGGTGACCCCGGACGGCAAGAAGAGCGTCTTTTTTGACCCGAAAACAAAGTACATCTGGGCGATTTCGGTTGACCCCCAAGGGGATCTGTTCGTGGGTACCGGGGATAAGGGTGAGGTATATGTTGTGGGGCCCGATGGCCAAGGACGAGTCCTCTATCAGGGCGACGAGCGGCATGCCCGCTCTCTGGCCCTCGACTCGCGCGGCAACCTGTTCATCGGCACCGAGCCGAGCGGGCTAATCGTTCGCGTTCCGATCGAGCATAAGGCCGGAGCGACGTTGCCCGAAGCAGGTACATCGTTCGTCCTGTATGAGACGGACAAAAAGGAAGTGACATCGCTCGCCTTCGACGCGGAAGGGAATCTCTACGCGGCGTCCATCGGCGAAAAAGCGCGTCCCGCCGTGCCCATAACGCCCATGCCCATCGTGCAGCCCCAGGCGCAGGCCTTGGTCACCGCACAAGAGGGGCCTGGCGGGGCGGTCACCCTCGCGCCGGCACAGAGCCAGAACGTGCCCGTTCCTCCGCTTACCTATTTCGCCTCAGCCAGTGGCGGCGCGCAGGTCGTCAAGCTCTCCCCGGACGGTTCACCAGAAACCCTGTGGACTTCCCACGAGGATCTGGTCTTCTCGCTCGGCTTTTCCCATTCGAAGAAATTGCTGCTGGGCACGGGCGACAAAGGGGCCATCATCGAACTCGAGGGCAATGACGTCTATTCAAGCATCGCCAAGTCCGAATCGGCTCAGGTAACTAGCCTGCTCGCCGGCCCGAGTGGACGGGTCTTTGCCGCTACGGCCAATCCGGGAAAGATCTTTACCCTCGGCCCCGCCTACGCCAAGAACGGGAGCTTTGAATCCGACACCTTCGACGCGAAGATTTTCTCGCATTGGGGACGGTTGACCTGGTGGGGAGAGAACGGGGCGACTCGCGGCAAGGTCGCCTTCTACGCGCGCTCGGGAAATACCTCGAGCCCGGAAAAGAACTGGAGCCCTTGGTCGGGCCCCTATATGAATTCCGAGGAGGCGGTGAATTGTCCGCCGGCTCGCTTCGCCCAGTGGAAGGCTGTGTTTGTTGACGCAGACGCTGTGCCCAATATCGCCTGGGTCAGCCTGGCCTACCAGCCGAAGAATGTCGCGCCCGTCGTCGAAGATATCGCCGTTCAGGATCCGGGCGTGCGCGTACAGGGATTTGCGGCGCAGTCAAGCGGTCCTGGCCTGGGGCCGAACGTGCAACTGCGCTTGCCGCAGGCCGATGGCACGCTCGGGCCCAGCCCAACGAGCGCGGAGCTGTTTCCCAAACCCCCCAAGATCGAGGTGCCGCCGCAGGGTTTCTGGGACAAAGGCTGGCAAAGCGTGATTTGGAGCTCGCGCGACGACAATGACGACGAGCTGACCTTCACCATCTACTATCGCGGGGAAAGCGAGAAGAATTGGCGGCTGCTCAAGGACAACCTCACGCAGCACTATTATTCGTGGGATACCAGCACAATGCCCGACGGAGCCTATTATCTGAAGATTATTGCTTCCGATTCGCCGTCGAACCCGACGGATCAGGCCTTAAGTGGGGAGCGCGAGAGCGACCGATTCGAAGTTGAGAATACCCCGCCGCGCATTGAGGCCCTACATGCCGAATCGCATTCACCAACGGCTACGGTCAGCTTCGAGGGTCTCAGCGCGAGCGGCGAAGCGCTGGCCCGCGCCGCATACAGCGTCGATGCGGGAGAGTGGCAAATCGTGTATCCGGTCGGCTTGCTCTCGGACTCGCCGAAGCAGAGCTACGAAATCCATCTCTCGCATCTTTCGCCCGGTGAACACACCATCTCGGTCCAGATCTCGGACCGCTTCGACAACACGACCTCCGCGAAGGTGACGTTCACGAACGGGGAAAAATGACGTCGGCCGCGGCGGGAGAAGCGCGCCGGTGACGAACCCGGCCATCCTGTCGGCCCGCCCAAGCTTCCAGTGTCTTCGCGAGGCCCACTGCCGGGTGGCCTCGCGAATTCACCGAACGCCGGTGCTGACGTCTTCCTCGCTGAACGAAATCGCTGGCGCGGAAATCTACTTCAAGTGCGAGAACCTGCAGAAAACGGGCTCCTTCAAGATTCGCGGAGCGACGAACGCAGTTCTCTCTCTGTCCGACGAAGAGGCGAAGAATGGCGTGGTCGCCCCATCGTCGGGCAATCATGCGGCCGCACTGTCGCTCGCCGCGCACTGGCGGGGCATTCCCGCCTACGTGATCATGCCGTCGAACTCCTCGCCCGTAAAGAAACGCGCCGTCCAGGCTTACGGGGGGCGAATCACGGAATGCGAGCCAACCATGGCTGCGCGGGAGGCCACCTCGGCCGAGGTGATGAAGCGCACCGGGGCACATCTGGTGCATCCCTACAATGACCCGCGCGTAATCGCCGGCCAAGGTACCGCCACAATCGAGCTGATCGAGCAAGTACCGCAACTGGATATTGTGCTTTCCCCGGTCAGCGGCGGAGGCTTGCTGAGCGGCACGGCGATTGCGGCAAAGGGTCTCCGCCGGAATATTTGCGTTCTGGGTGCGGAGCCCGCGAACGCCGACGATGCCGCACGCTCTCTGGCCTCGGGCGAAATTGAGCCTGTGTCGAGCGGTCACACGATCGCCGACGGACTCCGCGCCGCGCTGTGCCCCCTGACCTTTGCCATCCTGCGCGAGAGCGTCGATGGCATCTCGCTCGTGTCCGAAGAAGACATTATCTCGGCGATGCTGCTGCTGTGGGAAAGGATGAAAATCGTGGTCGAGCCTTCCGGCGCGATTGCCGCCGCGCCCGTGCTGGGACGGAAGATCGGTGCCGCGGGCAAGCGCGTGGGCGTGATCCTGTCGGGGGGCAACCTCGACCTGCACGATCTGCCCTGGGCCGTTCGGGCCTGAGGGAGTCGGGCCTCGGCCGTCCAGGTTCGAATTTCCCCGAGGCCTCCGCTTTCAAGTTTTGACATCAATGGCCTTTTGGGCTCTCCTCTGCGGTTTGTCGAGCGAACGTTTCTCCCTCTGCCGCCCTGCGCTTCCAAAAGCTTATCCTCGAAATGAATCGGCCACGTTTCATGGGCCCGGATAACCGGAACCTGGAGCCTGTCCCGTACCCAGGTTTCGCCCCGCTCACCTGTCAAATCTGACAGTGTCCCGGAAACGTCCACCGCAGGACAACCTCGGTGGGGCTTCAGCTTTTCGAACCAGTTCGCCCGGGTCTGCGGACAGTGCCGTAACGAACAGCAGGCGGGATGCCTATTTGCAAGATCTGGCTGAGTCCTAGTCCGACTTAAATTCAAAGAAGGAAGAGGGAAAACGATGAGCAACCCATTTAAGGGAGTTATCGACCTCGATGTGCGCGAATCGACTCCAGACTGGGAGCCCTATACACCCCCCGCCGCAGCAGAGGGTTCGCCGAACGTCCTCTACATCATCGTCGACGATACGGGAATCGCTGCATGGGATACCTTCGGGGGCTTGATTGAAATGCCCACCTTGAACCGCATCGCCAAGAAGGGGCTGAAATACTCGAACTGGCATACGACAGCGCTGTGCTCCCCAAGCCGGTCCTGTTTCCTCACGGGACGGAATTGCCACATGAATGGCATGGCTTGCATCACGGAAGCGTCCAGTGGATTTCCTGGTTCAAACGGCGTGATTCCTCCCGAGAACGGCACCATCGCGGAAATGTTGCTCGAGAAGGGCTACAGCACATTCTGCGTCGGCAAGTGGCACTTGACCCCGGAGACGGAGATGACTATGGGCTCGACACGCCGCACCTGGCCGACAGGCCGCGGTTTTGAGCGCTACTACGGTTTCTTAGGGGGAGAGACGAATCAATGGTATCCCGACCTGGTCGAAGACAACCACTTTACCGAACAAACCTATGGTCCCGAACAGGGTTATCACCTCTCAAAGGACCTCGTCGACAAAGCCATTAGCTACATCCGTGATTCGAAGCAGGTTGCTCCAGAAAAACCCTGGCTGATGTATCTGGCCTTCGGAGCCAACCACGCGCCTCACCACGCTCCCAAGGAATGGGCCGACAAGTACAAGGGCAAGTTCGACATGGGATACGAGAAGTATCGTGAGATCGCGCGCGACAACATGGAAAAGCTGGGGCTGATTCCCAAAGGCACGAAATGCTCGCCCATCAATCCCTGGCCTGCTCGTGAAGTGATTAACGAGACGGACCAGGTCTTGCCCTGGGACACCTTGTCGTCCGACCAGAAGAGGCTCTTTGCACGCATGGCCGAGGTTTATGCAGGATTTTCGAGCTACACGGACAATGAGTTGGGCCGCCTGATTGACTACCTCGAGAACTCCGGCCAGCTCGACAACACGCTTGTGCTGGTCCTGTCGGACAACGGCGCGAGCGGGGAAGGTGGACCGAACGGTTCCGTTAACGAGAACAAGTTCTTCAATGGCTGGCCCGACGATTTGAAAGAGAATCTGGCCAAGATCGACTTGCTGGGCAGCCCGCAAACCTATAACCACTACCCGACCGGTTGGGCCTGGGCCTTCGATTCGCCGTACAAAATGTTCAAACGCTTCTCTCTCGAAGGTGGCGTGGCCGATCCGTTGGTCATCGCCTGGCCAAAGCAGATGACCAAGATTGCCGGTGGCACACGCGATCAGTATCACCATGCGATCGACATCGTTCCAACCATCCTTGACTGCTGCGGCATCGAGGCGCCCGAGGTTATCAAAGGTCACACACAGACGCCCATTCAGGGCATTTCCATGAGATACACATTCAACGATGCCAAGGGCTCGAGCAAGCGGGAAACTCAGTACTACGCGATGCTGGGCACGCGAGCCATTTATCACAAGGGTTGGAAGGCCGTCGCACGCCATGGCGCGATCACAGGTAAGGGTCACTTCATGGACGACCCATGGGAGCTATATCACGTCGAGGGCGACCGATCCGAGTGTGACGACGTGGCCAAACAGTTCCCCGACAAGGTAAAGGAAATGGTTGCGACTTGGTTTGCGGTGGCGGGGCGCAACAATGTGTTTCCGCTCGATGACCGGACCGCAATCGAATTTCTCACCACTCCGCGGCCAGAGCCATGCAAGCCTCGGGATACTTACGTCTATTATTCCGGAACATCTCAGATGCCCGAAGCTGTAGCGCCGAACATCCGCAACCGATCGTACACGATCGTCGCAGATGGCCAAATCGAAGACGCGGCAAACGCCGAGGGCGTGATTTTCTCACTCGGGGGCAATGCCGGTGGCCACGCCATGTTCATCAAGAACAGCAAGCTCTACTACGTCTACAACTTCCTCGGGATCGAGGAAATGAAGTTCGTCTCGAAGGATGCTGTTCCCAAGGGCAAAGTAACGCTCGGCGTCAAGTTCACCAAGGAAAAGGAAAACCCGAAGGGTTGTGCCAACGGAACACTCACGATGTATATCAACGACAAAGTCGTAGCACAGGGGCCTCTGCGCACACAACCAGGGAAGTTCGGCCTCTCCGGCGGCCTTACCGTCGGACGCTCCGGTCCGGATGTAGTCAGCACGGAGATGAAACGCCCATTTCCGATCGTCGGCGCACGCTTGAACTTCGTCACGATCAATGTGAAGGGTGAAAGTTACCGTGACCTTGAGACGGAGGCTCGCGCCATGGTCGCCCGTGAATAGGCGTTCTCGAAGTCACTAGAAAACGCGCAGAAGGCAGGGCACAGCCTCCCTGGTGTGCTAACTCGGACGGCGATGGTCGAGGGATGCTCGCTAGAGATCATGGGCGGCATCCCGTCCTGAAGGGTTGCCATTGTTCCATGCCAAGTCGACAATCTCCCGGACGCCAAGCCAGGTTTCCGACGAACTGGCTGGTTGGATGATTCTCCGTATCGACGGCGGCGGAACCAGGCGTGCTTTGAGAGAGCGGTGGTGGTTGACTTTGGCGCTGCTGATGCTTGCAGCTGCTCCGACGAGCGGGCAAACATGGCAGTTCCTGCCCGAGGTGGATACCTATGTCAAATTGAGTTCAAATGTTCGCCTTTATTTTCAGGCCAAGGAAACCAGAGAAGGCGGCGAACCCACGCAAGCAGAACTCGGTCCCAGCGTCGAGTTCTACTTTAAACCCTTGGTCGAACTTCGCGAGAGTACGGTCTACGACCCCGACCTTACAAAGAAAAGGGTGTTGGTCTTTGCCGTGGGTTACCGCTACGTTCCTTCGCCGAGCGCGCCGACCATCGATCGCCTTCGCTTGGACTTGACTTCCCATATCCCAATGAAGGCCAAGATTCTGATTACGGACCGCAGCCGGGCCGACCTCGATTGGCAGAACGGCGGATTTACGTGGCGTTATCGGAACAAGTTGACGATTGAAAGAACGCTTACCCGCCATGCCTATCACCCAAGACCGTATGTCGCCGTCGAGCCCTTCTATGAAAGTCAATATGAGAAATGGGCCGATACCGCCCTGTATGCCGGCTTGCTATTTCCGATAGGTAAGCGCGTCGAGTTCGATCCCTACTATGAGCACCAAAACAACACCGGTAAGACTCCCAATCAGGTGCTGAACCAGATCGGATTAATTCTCGATCTCTATTTCTAGCTTGGACGGGATGAATGGGCAAGACCTTCCGGAGGGGTCATAAGCTTCGACACAGACGGAAGGAGCCTAGAACACAAGCTTGATCAGACGGTCAACGATCTTGTCGAGGGGAATCATGGTGAGCAGGAGCGGGAAGAACGGTAGTGCGACGACGAGAGTCAAGCGAAGGATCGCCTCCTTGCCGACCGGAAGCAGCCGCATCCCGCCGACCGCTTTGTAGGTGTCAATCAAGTCCGCCAAAGATTGAATATCGGGTGTGCCCAGCAAGGCCCGTTCATCGCTTGAATGCCCTTCGATCCACTTGCGGTGGAATTCCCTGACGTAGTGACTGGCTAGGACGCCGAGCTCGCGCCTTGCGCGGCGACCTCCGCGCGCAAGATGCAGGAGAAAGAACCCAAGGGGCACCAGCACGACCAAAACGAGGAAGGCCACCACGCTGACGATTTCCATCTTGAAACTCGATAAGGTCTTGCCCAGATACCACATCTGATCGCCGATGATGCCAGCCAAAAGCACGGTTTGAGCCACCAGCACAGGTGTGAAAGCCACCAGGCTGCCTCGGAGAAAGCCAAGTCCTCCGGCACGATCCGGGTGGAACAGATTCAAGTAGAGCGGCAGCGACCGGACCTTCCAGAGGAAGCGGTACCAAATGAATATCCGGTAATACCAACGGAGCAGGATAAATCGAAGGATGGGCAGACTGACAAACCCATACCAAATGCCGGCGGCGGTCAGACGCGACGAGCCGCCCTCCGTTGTCGCGTACCAGCTAGAGGCGCCCGTTACCACGCTTTGTTGCCAAGTCCAATAACCGATCGCGATGGATATGAGCAGGATTACAATTTCGGCAAATGTCGAATCCCGAAGTTTCTTGGTTGAGGTGAGAGCTGCTTCGAATCGCGGGTGATCTTCGAGGTGGATTATCCCGCGGTCATAGAACTGCTGAACGACGGTCTTCAGTCGCTGGTGGACGATTAGCTCGGAAGCAATGAGCAGAGGCACAGCTAGGAGGAATCGAGTGTGAACTCCCAAGTCGGGCAGAAAAGGGATACTGACGTTGCCGAAAGCCTGGCCTGCAAGAAGGGCGAGGAGGAAGGGCGGCCCCCAACAGAAAAGCGATACAACAACGACTCGCCTCACCACGAGATCGAGCGAGGGCCGCGCAAGTTTCGTGCGGAGGTAAAGGTGATAGAGCGGCCCGCCACGTGCGAGCGAGAAATCGGTCTGGTCAGCGAGCGCGTGGTTTGTCATATCAGATGAGCGACCGAGTTGCTAAGCTGTCTCGAAGGCCGTGATGACTGCTTAATCCGCGGCTTGCGCTTTCCACCATTAGAGAATGGCCGAACTCTGCAGGCGAAAAACTGTCAGAACCCACAGTGGCAGGAAATACCCCTGACCGCCGCTCTTAACTGGAGAGGCTCCCCTTCGGCACGATCTCGGCAAAGGTAATAAGGTAATTGTGCGCGCTCGCTGGATTTGAAGGCAATCGAACCTGCCGTCGGCACGTCGACGATCGGCGACGGTCGCGAAATCCCGCTGGACCTCCTGTAAGAAGTGCCAGTGTCGAATCTCGTCATCGAGAGTAGCTTCAGCCTTGCCGTCGAGGTCCCAAGCGGTTCGCGCGGACGCGGCGCCAGCGAGGGGCTTAGAGGCGAAACTGATGTGACATGCAGGAAATCCTCAAAGAAATCGCGGAATCCATTGCGCTGGGAGTTGAAACCTGCGCGGGCTTCATTATCGCCTACGGAGCAATCGAAGCCATTTCGGGATCGATTCTTGCCATTAAGAGGAGATCGAAATCGGGGCAACGCAAGGATATTTGGCTGCGCTTTGGTGTCTGGCTGCTGTTGGGTCTTGAGTTTGAGCTCGCGGCCGATATCGTGCGCACGGCAATCTCTCCGACATGGAACGAGATCGGGCAACTTGCAGCGATTGGCGTGATCCGCACGTTTCTGAACTTTTCCCTCGAGAAGGATCTCGAGAAATACGATTCGAAGACCCCCCCTATCGAGGCAGCGAGTACTTGACAAAGGCAAGCGGACGATCTTTAGGACGCTCTCCGGAAGAAGTGGGCCTCTGATGTCTCCTGAATCTCATCGGTGCCGATAGATCCTGGCCTCGACGACGCCCGCCAACCAATCAGTGCCGGGGGCCCGGCCCGAGCGAAGTTTTCGTTGTCCGCCCCGCGCTTGCTTCGGTAGAATCCGGTCCGATCTCTTTTTGCATCTGGGCATTGTGGAGGAGCCGGCCTTGTACGGTCTTGCCCGAAAGCTCGCTGCGGAGTTTCTGGGCACGTTTGCGCTCGTGTTTTTCGGCGCAGGCGCCGTCTGTGCTGATCGCTACTTGCAATCGCAAAGCCAGCCGAGCTTTGGCCTGCTCGGAATTGCCCTGGCCTACGGACTCACAGCGGGCGTAGTGGTCACTGCCTTCGCGCATATCTCAGGTGGGCACTGCAATCCCGCCATAACCATCGGCTTGTGGGTCATGCGCCGCCTGGGAACGTTGCAGAGTATCTTCTATTGCCTGGCCCAGCTCGTTGGCGGCGTCGCCGCGGGCTATTTGCTCATCTCGCTTGTGCCCGAGCCCGCCTGGGCTCCGGTTGGGCTGGGAACACCCGACCTGGCCCCGGATTTTACGCGCTGGCATGGCATGGTTTTGGCCGCAGCCATGGCGTTTCTGGTCGTGATCACCTACTTCGCTACGGTGCTTGACGAGCACGGCGCATTCAATCGGGTCGCCGGGTTCGCCGTGGGACTAGCTGTTACGGTGGATGTGCTGGTGGGTGCCCCGTTCGTCGGTGCCTCGGCCGCGAATCCCGCGCGCACCTTCGGCACCGCCGTTGCATCGCGACACTGGCACAATCACGGCGTCTTCTGGATCGGCCCGTTGTTTGGCGGGGTGGTTGCCGCGGTGATCTATGACCGGCTTTTTCTAGGCGATCAGCCGCCCGCATAAACCAGCCGTCGGCCGGGCCGGGGTCAGCCGAGGCGGCCCCCGCCTTCGACGGACGCTGGCGCGCCGTTGCCCCCCTAGAAATTCCTCCGCCCCAGGCTGTTGCTGTCCCGCGGTCCACATGCTAGCTTCGATTGAACGCCCGGGGAGTGTTCTCCATGGCTATAGCGATCGACGATCTGCTGCGCCGCGCGGTTGAAAATCGTGCCTCGGACCTGCACCTGAAGGTCGGCAACCATCCCTACCTCCGCGTCGACGGAATCCTCAACGGTGTCAACGATGTTCCTCGCATCACACCCGAGGAAATGCTTTCCATGGCCTTCAGCATGATGACCAACCGGCAAAAGCAGAAGTTCAAGGAGACGGCCGAGCTCGATATGGCGTACGGTGTGGCCGGCCTGGGGCGTTTCCGGGTCAACGTGTTTCAGCAACGCGGCAACGTGGGCATGGTCCTTCGTGTAATTCCGACGAAAATCCGCACCATCGAGGAGCTCGAGCTGCCCGTCATTCTGGCCCAGGTTTGCGAGGAGCAGCGCGGTCTGATCCTTTGCACGGGAACCACGGGTTCGGGCAAGTCGACCACACTCGCGGCCATGATCGACCGCATCAATTCGCTGCGCCCCGAGCACATCATCACCATTGAGGACCCCATCGAATACCTGCATCGGGACAAGAAAGGCTTCATTAATCAACGGGAAGTCGAGGTCGACACGGCGTCGTTTTCGACCGCCTTGCGGGCCGCGCTGCGGCAAGACCCTGACGTTGTTCTGGTCGGTGAAATGCGCGACCTCGAAACGATTTCAACCGCTCTGCTCGCGGCCGAAACCGGCCACCTGGTCCTTTCCACCTTGCACACCCTGGACGCCACGGAAACGATTCAGCGTATTATCGCCGTTTTTCCGCCACCGGAGCAGAAACAGATCCGCTTGCAGCTTTCGTCGACACTGAAGGCCGTGATTAGTCAACGCCTGGTGCGCAAAAGCGATGCGGTCGGCCGTGTGCCGGCGGTCGAAGTGATGATTTCGACCGGCTATATCCGCGATTGCATCATCAATCCCGACAAGACACGCATGATTCGCGAGGCCATCGCGGCCGGAACCAGCCAATACGGCATGCAGACGTTCGATCAGTCGCTGTTCGATCTTTTCTCACGCAATCTGATCACACTCGAAGAAGCACTGACGCGCGCATCAAATCCGGACGATTTCCGCCTGCGCGTTCAGGGTATTCGCTCGTCGGCCGACGCGGCTCGGGAGGAAATGGAGCGCGCCATGACCGAATTCGAGCGCATCGGCCACCGATAACGAAATGGGCGGGGCTCAGGCCGGAGTCCCCGTCTTTCTTCGTTTGCTCGCGGTTCAGTCCTCCCCCTCGTCGGCAGAGGCCTCGCCCTCGGTAACGTCAGAAGCCCTCGCGCGCAATTCGGCCCGAATCACATCGGCCGAGAATCCCGCCCGCAGCAAGCTCCGATAGAGGGCGGCAATCTTGCGTTGATTGAGCGGCCCTGTGGCGCGCGCCAGCTGCCGTGCGAGCCGCCCGCGCACCAGGGCTGCCTCGTCAGTCTCCCTGAACACCGTGTCGAGGGCGGCTGCGATATGCCGGTCGGGAACACCGCGCGCGCGGAGCTCTCGCTCGATGCGAAATCGGCCCTGTCGCCGCGATTCGGCGTGGCGACGAGTGTAGGCGAGGGCAAACTTCTCGTCATCCAGGTAGTTTTGCTCGCGTAAGCGGGCAATGACGCGTGCGACCGCCTCCCGGTTCTCGGCCCGTCGGGCCAGGTATTCTTTCATCTCGTGAACGGAATGGGCGCGGCGCATCAGCGCCCGCAGCGCGGCGCTGTACAGCTCTTGTTCCCGCATGGATTGGGTGGGCGGGTATGGCACAGTCGAATTTAACCACACCTCAGCAAGGAGCGGTCGCTCGAAAAGGGCCAACGCGACCCGGCCTGCCGCATTTGCCTGAAAGGCAGAAACAGGGCTAGAGTGGCCCGACGAGGACGATGTCAAACGAATACCCGGCGCTGGTCAGATGCTTTCTCGACGCTGTCGACAAGTACGGCAACCCCCGCGCGCAAATCTATCGCGCGGCGCACGGCTGGGAATCGGTCTCCGCCGCCGATATGTTGGGCCAGGTCGCCTCGCTGTCGAAAGCCTTGGACGAGCTGGGCGTGGGAGCGGGGGACCGCGTCGGTCTTTTCGCGCCGAATTGCCCCGCCTGGCACGTCGCCGATTTCGCCATTCAGGGACTCGGCGGCGTCAACGTTCCCGTCTACTTCAACGAGTCGCCCGATCGCCTCGCGTACATCCTGAAGAACTCGGGGGCGCGCGTGGTGATCACCACAGGCGAATCGCAAGCGCGGAAGATCGACGGCGCGCGGAGAGAACTGCCCTCCGTCGAGCACGTGATCTCGGCGGATCCCCCGCCGGATCTCGCCGGCGGCGTGCTGCGTTACGAAGATTTGGTCGGCAAGCCTTCCCCAGGGACCGACCGGGCCGTTGCCGATTATCGGCGACGCGCGAGCCAGGTTGCCCCCCATCAGCTGGCTACGATCATTTACACCTCTGGCACTACGGGCGAGCCCAAGGGCGTGATGCTGACGCACCGAAACCTCAGCTCGAATGCCATGGACGGTCTGAACGGATACCGCTTCGAGCGTTCCGATCTGGCCCTGGAATTCCTGCCGCTGGCGCACGTCTACGAACGCGTGGCGGGCTACGCCTATCTGTTTAACGGCGTTTCGATCGCCTACGTCGAGCGCATGGAAGACGTGCCCCAGGCACTGCTCGAAATTCACCCTACATTCGCCGCGGCCGTCCCGCGGTTCTTCGAGAAGATCTACGCGAATATCCTCGATCGCGGCCACCGCGAAGCGGCCTGGAAACAGGCGGTCTTCGACTGGGCGCTTGGCGTGGCCGAGAGAGCCGCCCCCTGGCGGGCGCATGGGAAGCGGGTGCCCGGACGTGTGCGGCTGAGTTGGCGGGTCGCCGACGCCCTGGTCTACAGGAAGATTCGTGCCGGTCTCGGCGGCCGACATCCGCGATTCGCCTCCGGCGGAGGCCCGCTCTCGACGGAACTTGCCGAATTCTTCTGGTCCATCGGAATCGAGGTGTACCAAGGCTACGGCCTTACGGAAACCTCGCCGATCGTCTCGTCAAGCACTCCCGAGGCGAATAAGGTTGGTACGGTCGGTCGTCCCATTCCGAATGTCGAGGTTCGCATCGCCGATGATGGAGAGATTCTGGTGAAAGGCCCCTGCGTGATGCAGGGGTATTACAAAAAGGCCGAGGACACGCGCCAGGTGCTTTCCTCCGACGGCTGGCTCTCGACCGGCGATATCGGCAAGCTCGACCGGGACGGCTACTTGACGATCACGGATCGAAAAAAGGAGTTACTGAAGACTGCGGCCGGAAAGTTCATTGCGCCCGCTATGATCGAGAATCTCCTGAAGGCGTCGCCGTTTATTTCGAATGCCATCGCCGTCGGCGACAAACGAAAATTCGTCTCCGTTCTTATTGTTCCGAATTTCCAGGCCGTAGAGGAGGAGGCGCGCAAGAACGGCCGCGAGTTTGCCGCTCCGGCCCACCTGCTGCACGATTCGTGGGTCCGCGACTTGATCGCGGCCGAAATTGAGCGTTTGACCTCCCGGCTCGCTCAGTATGAAAAGCCCAAGCGCTTTGCGCTGCTCGAACAGGAATTCACCTTCGCCAACGGGCAACTGACCTACACGCTCAAGCTCAAGCGCCGCGTCATCGAGTCTACCTACGCCGACGTGATCTCCCGTCTCTACGCCGACGTCGAGGAGCCTCGTCCGCACGAGCATCGAATCTAGTCCTGGGAGAATGGCCGCGCCGACCGCGGCCCATAGCGGATGGCCTGGCTGCTTGCGCCGACGAGGCTCACTCGGGCGGTCGCCAGTCAGATGGGGGAAAGACAATACCCCAAAAATGCGGGGCGGGGGCGTCGAACTCAATGGGAACATGATATCCCTCGGGCACTTGTCGCGCCGGACGTCCAATGCGACAGGCCACGCGCTCGCGTGTCTGGCCGTGCTCGAGCACGAATCGGGTCTCCGGGGGAAGATTTTTCTCCATGAGGACGAGTGCACCTTGGCTGTTCACGGTCACCGTGGTGACGGAAAAGCTGGCCTGCTTTCCTTGTATGGCGACGTGAATATGAGCGCGAATGCGCAGCGTGACGCGCTGCACACGTCGCGGATTTTGGGCAAGGACGATGGCCCTCTTCTCTTTTGGACGCTCGGCATGCGCAATGGGAGCGAAGGGTCGGGCCGAGGTCAGGCTATGTTTGTGGTATGCGTCCGGTTTGTTCACGCTGGTGGCAGACGAGCGCTCGATTTTCAAATCTCCACACCCCAAAAATCCATTCTTGGCGCGACGAGTTCGATGCCCAGATCCCAACCGTCCGGCCTTTGCGGCCCCTTCCACACCACGACAGCCTTCGAAGTTTGTCTGGTCGCCAAATTCGTAAGCTGCAATGCCTGTTGGACATTCACTTCGCGCGGGCTGACCAGCAAGCATCCATAGTAGTTCACGACGCGCGTGTAGCCGGATTCGAAACGCAAGGGACCGGCTGTGCTGCTCCATTCAATCGAGACCGGCACGCGCGAATTCATGCGCGGCCCGCGACGCTTCGGCCTTGAACGGATGTCTCTGGGAACTCCTACCGTAACCGCCATTGTCGGTCACGCTCTCCCAAAACAGGTCCCCGGACGTGTGGGATGAACCTGAGGTCGATTGGAACTCGTAGATCCAAAATCATGTTAGGAGGTGGGCCAAGAGAACGTCAATGGTACGAGCCGCCAGGCCGTACCACTGTACGCGGGAACCTCCTTTCGTACAGCGAAACAAAAAGGAACGGAAGAAGGGCGGATGAGGGAATGGGCGTAGAGCGCTTCGAACCTCCGCCGTGCGGAACGAGACGGATTCGTTCGAGCTGTTCTTGAACAACCGACCGGCTCGAGAGAGTTTTTCGCGCTTAGGAGGGGACGCCTTCGACGATCGACTGTGGCGCCCGCGTGGGGTGGATTCGACCGAGCCTAAAACCGGAGGCTTCGAAAAGGTCGGCAAACTCCTCGGAGGTTCGCTCGCGTCCCCCCGACATGACCAGCATTTGCAGATCGGCCACCTTGCCGAAGGCCGGCTCGCTTCCCGAAGGAACCACATGTTCTACGATCAGCACGCGCCCGTCGTTGTCGATCGCGCGGCGCACATTGCGCAGGATCGCCGAGGCGCGTTCCTTCTGGAAGGCGTGGATGATGGATTTCATCACGTACGCATCGGCGCCCGGCACAGATTCAAACAGGTCCCCGGCAACCAGTTCGCAGCGGTCGGTGATTCCCGCCCCCTCGAGAGTCCGAGCCGCGCCGCTGAGGACCTGAGAAAGATCGAACAGCACGCCGCGGGGTTGTGGGTAGCGTGCCAGGATCGACGCAAGCAGAATCCCGTGGCCCCCGCCAGCGTCCACGATTTTTCTGAATTTGCCGAAGTCGTAGGCCTCCGCGATGAGCGGGCCGACATTCCGGGTCATATCCGTCATGGCATCGTTGAAAACCTGGCCATCCTCACCGTGCTCGGCAAAGTAGGCAAACGGATTGTCCAACCCGAAGGCGCGCTTGAGCCCCGTTTGGCCCGTCTTTACGCAGCCGAGCAGCTCGTCCCAGGAGCGCACAAACAGCGGCAGTCCTTGCATCCGCGCCCAATTGCGCATCGAATTGCGGGCGTCGCTGCGGAGGCATTCCGACAAGGGTGTTAGGCTAAAACGATGATCATCGGTTTCTGCGAAGACGCCAGCTATGGTGAGCGCCCGCAACATTCGATAGAGCGAGTCGGCTTGGCTCGAGCTCGCAGCCGCCAACTGCTCAGCGCTCTTCGGTGAATCAGCCAGAAGGTCGGCGATTCCCAAAGTGGCGGCGACCGAGATCGCCTGGGCGATCCATTTGGCCGCGAGCATTTCAAGCAGTTTCTGCTGGGGCTCAGGGGCGTACCCGGTTTCCGCGCAGGGCATGAATTCCTCCTTGCTCGCTGCTCGACTCCACCTAACCGGCGGCCGCTTGCCCTGCGGCCGCCCGGTCCAGGAACCAAAGTACACGGCCTTGCGGTTGAATCCTCGCCGCGGGGTAGCGACTCGCCTGCGGGTCGCGTTCATCTCGCAGCGCCGCCACGATGGTCCGTTTCGCGCCTCCCGAAACGAGGAAGAACGTATTCCGCCCCCGATTCAGCACCACGGGTGTGAGGGTCAGTCGCTCGGGCGGCGTCGCCGCGACCTCGACCGGCACTACCCATCTGTGCTTTTCTTCGATGGCCGCCCCGCCCGGAAAAAGCGATGCGGTGTGTCCTTCCGGGCCGAGGCCCAGGAGCTGGAGATCGAATTCGGGCGCCTGGCCGGCAAAGAAATTTCGCAGGTCGGCCTCGTAGGCCTCGGCCGAGCGCTCGGGAGGAGCGGAAACCGTGGGAATCGGGTGCACGTTGGCAGGCGGAATCGGAACGCGCGAGATGAGCAATTCCCTAGCCGTACGGAAGTTGCTGAGCGCATCGTCCTGCGGGACGTACCGCTCGTCGCCCCAGAACAAATGGGTGCGATCCCACGGCGTATCGTCGCTGTACGGCTTCGCCGCCCACAGCTGGTACATGCCCGCAGGCGTGTGGCCGCCCGAAAGGGCGACGGCGAACCGGCCGCGCTCGGCGACGGCCTCGCGCACGATCCGCATGGTCTCCTCCATGGCCGCTCGACCGAGCGCTTGAAGATCCGGAAAAATTCGTGCATCCATCCTCATGATCGCCTACTCGCTCGTGGCAGTGCTCTAGGCCGCCGACTAGTCCTTCGCCGCCGTCTTGACGGCATGGCCGCCAAACTCATGCCGCATCATGGCCAGCAACTTGTTCGCAAACGGCTCCGGATCCTGCGACCGGAAGCGCGCATCGAGCGCACTGGAAATCACGGGCGTGGGAACCCCGAGTTCGACGCCTTCCATCACCGTCCACCGCCCCTCGCCAGAATCGGTCACGTAGGCCCCGATGCCCTCCAGGGTCGGATTTTTCGACAACGCATCCACGGTCAGATCCAGCAGCCAGGACCGAATCACGCTGCCGAATTGCCAAATCTTCGAAACCTGCAGCAGATCGATCTCAAACTCCTTCTTGTGGCGCAGCACGTCGAGCCCCTCGGCGTATGCTTCCATGATTCCATACTCGATGCCGTTGTGAACCATCTTGACGAAGTGCCCTGCGCCGGCCGGCCCGACCCGCCCCCAACCCTTGTCCGGCCCCGGTGCCAGGGTCTGAAAAATGGGCGCCAGGCGCTTGACCACCTCCGCGTCTCCGCCAACCATCATACTGTAACCCTCCGCCAGCCCCCAGACCCCGCCGCTTGTGCCGCAATCGACGAAATGAATGCTCTTTTGCGCGAGCGTCGCGGCGCGCCGCACCGAGTCCTTGTAGTAGGAGTTGCCGCCGTCAATAATCGTGTCTCCCGGCGAGAGATGGGGAAGTAGGGATTCGATCGTTTCGTCCACAGGCGCCCCGGCCGGCACCATCAACCACACGGCTCGCGGCGGTTTGAGCAGTGCGAACATCTTGTCGAGCGAGTTTGCGCCCGTCGCACCTTTTTCCGCGACGCGCTGGACGGCTACCGCATCGCGATCGAATCCGACCACACGGTGTCCACCGCGCACCAGCCGCTCTGTCATGAATCCGCCCATTTTGCCGAGCCCGATCATTCCCAGTTCCATATGCATCCTCCTCGTTCGACTTTGTGGTCGTTCCGTCCGTGTCTTACGCGGCCGATCCCGACGTTCATCTCTCGGCGACGGCCGGCAGCTCGGCCGCAACTCCATGGCCTGCGAGTTCCGTCTTGAGCTGGCTGAGCCCTTGGTAGTGAATCGTGCGGATACCCAATTCTCTGGCGCACTCGAGGTTCAGCGCGCGGTCATCGACAAAGATGCATTCCTCGGGCGCGCGCTGCGCGATTTTCAGGGCCAAGTCATAAATTCCCGCCCCGGGCTTTCGTACGCCGAGGTAACAGGAACTGAAAAACACCTCGAAATAATCGCGTAGTTTGAACTTCGCGATGCGATACTCATTGAGTTCGCGCGATTCATTGTTGAGCGATGCCATCAGCCATTTCTTCGTCCGCGCCAGCGCCCCCAAGAACGCGAGCGACTCGCTGAACGGCTGGGACTGAGCGAACATGAATGTTTTGAATTCTTCGGGCCCGTAGGGCCGTTCGCGGTAGAACACGGTGCGTTTCAGGTAGGCGTCGAGGGACAACGCACCCGTCTCGAAGGCGTCGAGCACCAGTTCGTGACGGTCCTCAAACTCGGTCCAATCGAGCTCGAACTTCTCGACCGCCCGACGTCGCGCCTGGCGATCCCACCCGTTGGTTAGGATCACGCCGCCATTGTCCCAGAAGATCGCGGTGACCGGGCCCATAGGGGCATTGTACGTCCAAAAGGCGGCGAGCAGCGACGAGGGACCGCGCGCCCGGGCAGCGGAAGAAAAATGCCTATTCCTGGCGGGCTATACCGACGCCTATGATGGGCCCGTGTCACGGAGAGGCGCGCGAAAAGGGACAGCCCCGGTCATCTACACGATCGGGCATTCGACCCGTCCGATCGAGGATTTCATTCGCCTGCTCGAGTCCAACGGGATCAGACGGCTGATCGATATCCGCACCATTCCGAAATCGCGGCACAACCCGCAGTTCAATGCCGACACGCTGCCCGCTTCGCTGGGCAACGCCGGGATCGACTATGTCCACATGAAGGAGCTCGGCGGGCTGCGTCGCGCGCGCGCGGATTCGCCAAATGCGGGATGGCGCAATGTGAGCTTTCGCGGCTATGCCGACTACATGCAAACCCCCGCATTCGAGGATGCCCTGGCTCGCGCGGTCGAACTCGCTCGCGAAAAGCCCACCGCCCTCATGTGTGCCGAAGCTGTTCCGTGGCGATGTCATCGGTCGTTGGTGGCCGACGCGCTGACCGTTCGGGGGATCGAAGTGTTCGAGGTCATTGGACCGTCGGCGCCGAAGGTGCACAAGCTGACGCCGTTCGCGCGAGTGCGCGGGAAGCAGATTCGCTATCTTGCCGAGGGCTGAGCGCTCAAGCTCCGCGACGCGTGCATGAGCCGTTCGCCGATTGGTTATCGTGGCCAGGGCCTAGGGCGCGGGAGCAGACCGCTCGGCCGAACCAAGAGGCCTCATGCTTGAGACGGCCTCTCTTCTCCTCTGGGGCCGCGTGACTAGAGTCGAACGTTGCGAAAGGCAGCGGGTCCCAAGGGGCGCACCTGCTTGTATACTATATAGGGGCATCTAAGGAGCGGCCTCATATGGCATCGAGTCAGAAATCGCGCAGGGGAGTCATCCTGTTTGGCCTAGTGCTGGCGGCTTCGTCGGTGCTCGGGGGCTGGTACGGCGGAAGCGCGCGTGCCACGACGTCCAGCTCGGGTGATCTTCCGACCTCGGTGAAGAATTTCACGAACGTCCTGGCTGTCGTCGAGCACAACTATGCCGACGTGGTCGATGTCGACCGCGCGATTTATGATGGCGCGATTCCCGGCATGCTCCGGGTGCTCGATCCGCATTCGAGCTTCTTCGATCCGGAGCAGTACGCCAAGTTCCGTGAGGACTTAGAAACGAAGTATTACGGCGTAGGCATGACCGTCGCTACGGTCGGGAGCGAGACTTCTGTTGTGACCGTGTTCATGGATACGCCCGCTTTCAGAGCCGGCATCCGTCCGGGCGATGTGATTCTGAAGGTGGACGGCAAAGCTTGCGCCAACCTGACAACCGACGAGGTTGCCGACATGCTGAAGGGTCCCAAGGGGACCGTGGTCCATATCACGCTGGACCGTGAGGGCTGGGAAAAGCCGATTGAAGTCACTGCCGTTCGGGCTGAGATTCCTCGGCCTGCCGTCGAGTACTCGACCATGCTCAAGAACGGGGTCGGATACGTGCACGTCACCACGTTCAATGAAACGACCGACAGTGACCTGGCCGCTGCGCTCAAAGAGCTGGGTTATCCGAAGCTCGACGGTCTGATTCTCGATCTTCGCGACAACGGCGGCGGGCTGCTCAACCAAGCGGTCGGAATGGGCGACATGTTCCTCGACAAAGGCGAGGTGATCGTGTCTCATCGCGGGCGTTCCTCGCCCGGGCATTTTTATTACGCGTTGCAGGGCAATCAGGGCGTCGATGTTCCGCTCATCATCTTGGTCAACGGGCAGACGGCGTCAGCGTCTGAAATCGTCTCGGGCGCGATTCAGGACCACGATCGCGGCCTGATCGTGGGCGAAACAACCTTCGGAAAAGGGCTGGTGCAGTCGCAGTATCCGCTGAGCGAGGACACGGCACTGCTGCTCACCACGGCCCGCTATTACACGCCGAGCGGCCGGCTGATCCAGCGGGATTACAAGAACGTCACGCTCTACGACTACCATTACAATCCGCAGCCGCCCAAGCAGCCGGAGGTGAAACTTACCGATAGCGGCCGGCAGGTTTACGGGGGTGGAGGCATTACGCCGGACGTTGTCGTTCCGGCCCCGAAGCTAGACGACTTCGAGGAATTGCTGATGGCCCGGGGCGTGTTTTACCCCTCGCCGATCAGCGTGGGCGATTTCGCGCGCTTCTATCTGGCCAGCAAGCCCGAGGTCACCAGGAATTTCCAGGCCGACGACGCGGTGATTAGCGATTTCACGAAATATCTGGGCCAGCAGCATATCAAGTACACGGCCGCGGATATCCAGGCGAATCTTCCCTGGCTCAAGTGGGAAATCAAGCGCGAGGTGTTCACCTCCGTGTTCGGCCAGAACGAAGGCGACAAGGTTGAGCTCGAAAGCGATCCCCAGCTCGACAAAGCCGAAACCCTGATCCCCCAGGCGCGTGCACTCTACCAGAACGCGCGGCGGATCCTGGCCCAGCGCGAATCGATTCAAGGCGAAGCCCGCCGGTAAGCTACCGGCAGCCCATCTTCCTAGCGATCGCTGAAAGGCGAGCGGCAGACCCGGTCACACCTTGGCTGGCCCGCTGTCTTGTTCCCATCCTCTACAGTCGATGACCGGCAAATGCGGATAGCGGGGGAAGCGCGGGTCGGTGGCCGACAATTGGCACATCCAAAATAGACCGCCGCGATCAGACTCGATTCGTCTGGCATGAACGCATAGCGCGCACAGTCCCACCTGTTCTCTGTCGATTCCTTGCCTCACAGCCCGAGCATAGCACGCGACCTCGCTAGATGAGACGCGCTTCCTTGACGCGCTGCGCAGCAAGCTGTTACGTTGCGAATCCTGTGCCCAAGGCCGCGCAACCAGGAGGTTCCGAACAGGGCGCAACGCGCGCAGAGGGTGGAAGCCTGCGGCGTTATCTAATTCTCTGGGCCGCTCTGGCTGCGGTAGGGTTCTTCCTCTACAAGTTTCGCAACTCGATCACCATACAGGGATTTCGCTGGTCGATGGTGGGCGAGTCGCTGCGGGGAGCGCGCATCGAACTGCTCTTGCTGGCGCTCGCCACCATTTACGGCTGTTTCGCCATTCGCGCTCTGCGCTGGATTCGCTTTTCTCGCACGCTCGCGCCAGGGTCCCAGGGCCGCCCGTTCGCGGCTCATTTTTGGAACGTCTACAGCCCGACACTGATGGGTTTCTCCTGCGCGTTTCTTCTCGGACGCGCGGGCGAGCCGATTCGTCCCGTGTTGATCGGCAAGAAGGAATCGCTGCCGATTCCATCGATGTTCGGGGTGTATGTCCTCGAGCGGGTTTTCGATATGGCGGCGACCGCAGTTCTTGCCGGGGCCGCCCTGGTTCTGTTTGGGCACCACCGGGTGACCGAAGGCGCAGCACGTTTTGTTGCCGAGGCTCGTTCGGCAGGGATTGCGCTGCTGGCCTTGCTGCTCGCGGCCATTTCGTTTCTGATCTATTTCCGCTACCACGGCGCGGGGTGGCTGGCCGGACGCCTGCGCAACCCAGAGTGGCGAAGCGGATGGCGCGAGAAGATTGCCGTGCTGCTCGAAGGGTTCAGCGAGGGTCTGCAGGGAATACGCACGGGGAGTGACCTCGGCGTGCTGTTGGGCTACACGGCCGTGCACTGGATTGGCGTGACCCTGGTCTACCTGTGGGTTGCGCACGCATTCGGCGGGGCGCTCGCGCGGCTGACGTTTCCGGGCGCCCTGCTCGTGCTTGCGTTCACCATGGTCGGATCAGCCGTACAGCTTCCCGGGGTGGGCGGGGGCGCGCAACTCGCCACCTTCCTTGTGCTGACTTTGGTTTTTGGAGTAGAAACTACGCCGGCCGCGACCATGTCCATCGTCGTTTGGCTGATTGGTTTTGCGGGCTGCTGTCCGGTTGGATTGCCGTTGCTCTTCAAGGAAGGATGGTCGATGAGCGAGCTGCGCCGCATGGCCCGGGCCGAGGAACGCGCGGGCGAGGCTGTCTTGCTGGCTGAGGCCGAGCACGGAGGGAAGGTCTCTCCCCGGGACGTGCGGGATCGAGGAGAGCGCGCGCCGTGAAGTGCCCCTTCTGCTCGCATCTGGATGACAAGGTGATTGACTCGCGCGAGGCGCGCACGGGCGATTTGATTCGCCGACGAAGGGAATGTTTGAAGTGCAGCCGGCGGTTCACCACCTACGAGCGGATTGACGAGATCCCTTACATGGTCATCAAGAAAGATGGCCGGCGCGAGAAATTCGAGCGGCAGAAGATCCTGCAGGGATTGCTGAAAGCCTGTGAAAAACGGCCCGTGCCGGTCTCGAAACTGGAATCGATCGTCGATGAGGCCGAAGGGTTCGTCAGCGAAGCCGTCGATCGCGAGCGGACGACCTCGGAAATTGGCGGACTGCTCATGAAGTCGCTCAAGAGGCTCGACAAGGTGGCCTACGTGCGCTTCGCCTCCGTTTACCTGGACTTTAAGGACGTCAAGGAATTCATGGATGAACTGAAGGGTTTGCTGAAGGACCGCGTCAAAAAGTGAGGCATGCCAGAGCGCAGGGGACCGCGGACCATCGGCAGATTCGTCTTGGTCCTAGGCTTGCCAGACGCCGGCGGCGAAGGTTTTGATGGTGCGGAAGCCCAGATGTTCGTAGAGCTGGACGGCGGGTCTGTTGACCGAAGTGACTGTCAACGAAAGGGCCCGGTAATTCCGCCGGCGAAGGGCCTGAATTGAATGTTCCATCAGTTCTCGCCCGAGGCCGTGGCCGTGGTATCCGGGCATGACGCAGACCTGCGTCGTGTGACCTACGCGTTCGGCCACCGTCGAGGTCAGGACCATACCAATCAGGCGGTCGCCCGTCGCGGGCCGAATCACGAAAGACGCCTCCTGCAGGAATTGCCCGCACCCGGGGAGCAGAACGATGTTGCGCAGGAACTTCATGCCACCCGCTTCGCTTCGGTATTGATCGTTGATTTCGCCATCCACGTGATTGGCGTAAGCAAGCTGAATTAAGCGCGCCGCGGATTCAAAGGCACGATCCGACCAGGGTTCGATGCGCAGACCGGCGGAGAGCGGACGCGCCTCGAGCTTCGCTTCCTCGAGATCCAGCAGCATGAACTGGCGGGCGTGCAATCGGAAGAATCGGGAGAGGAAATGGGGATTCAATTCGCTGCCAAAGGGCATCAGTTGCGCCTCGATACGCTGCAGGCGCGGCGTGACGTGCAGCGCGCCCATCATTTCCGCCAGCAGATTTTCCGTGATTTGCGCCTGCGGAAACTGCGAAGAGGCAAACAGCCCGCCGATCAGGCCCTTGTGGTCTTCCAGGACGTAAAAGCCGTAACCAGCCGGGTGGCCGTTCTCAAAGGCCACGTAGCCGCCGAGCGCGCGCGAATCGATGAACTTCCGAATCAACTCAATCGATGAGCGATAATCCCAGTGCAGTTCCTCGCGCCAGTGCTTGCTCTCTTCCTGAAACAGAAGGTCGAGAGAGTGTGAGTCAACTTGCCGAAGCTCCAGGATCTGCATGATGAAGCGAGCGCCGTACGAAAAGCATTATAGCCGCGAGCGTGCGCGGAACCTAGTTCGCCGGGCTAAGCCTCCGGAAGGCACGTCGGCACCGGAAATCGCCGGGCCGGGCAACCGGGGGACCCGAAAGGCGAGTTGTCCGAACCGTTACCTGTCGCACAAGGGGTTTCGGCAGTTAACCATGTTAACATCGCCTTGCGCCGGTGCTGAAGGCGGCGCATAACGGATGGCCGTCCTCTCAGAGTTGCGCTACCCGACGACGCGCATCGCCAAGCTTCTCTCCGCCCTAGTGGCGCTGATTCTGTTTTGTGTTGTGGCGGTCGCTTCCGTCTCCGGTTTCCTTCTCTACCAGATTCTCAAGCCCGCGAGGACACCGGCATCGTTCGACCTGGGCGTCATGATGGGGCACCCCACGGCGTTTTCCTTCAACACCCCGACGGGAATTCAGCGCGAGGGCTGGTTCTTTCCCGGTCTGCGCGGCGCGCCGACCGTAATTGTTTCCCATGGGTACCTGTCGCAGCGCGTCGATGTGCTGACCCTCGCCGCAGCGCTGCAGGAGCACGAGTTCAACGCATTTGTCTTCGACTACACGGCGCACGGCTCGACCCCCGGCGTCAGCTCGCTTGGGTATCGTGAAGTAGGCGAACTCGAATCAGCCGTACAGGCACTCTCGGTGCGCGACGATGTGGATCCCAAACATTTCGGGCTGTGGGGCGTCGACCTCGGAGCCTACGCTTCCCTCGCCGTTGCCGCGTCCGACCGCCGCATCGCCGCCCTCGTCGTGGACAGCACCTACGATTCCCCGCGCGACATGCTGGAAATCCAAGTGAACAATTCCGGCCTCAGCGGTTTGCCGTTCATCAGCCGTTTCTGCGACTTCGGTTTCCGCATGCTGAATTACGAGTACCGGAGGGCGCCTTCGCTTTCGCGAGAACTCGAACCCCTGCGTGGTGTGCCGAAGCTGTTCATCGAGTCAGAGGACAAGCCGGTGCTGGCCGCAGAAACTGCCCGCATCGCTCTGCAGGCTCCAGACCCCAAGCAAGTCGTCGCGGAGCACCTCAGCTATCGGGATATGCCCGACGACGATCGCAAGGCCTATGAGAATTTGATCGTGACTTTCTTCGTGCAGTACATCCCGCCCGAACCTCACTGAGCAGGAGGAGAGTCTCCGTCGCCCGCGTGGGTTGTGGAGGACTCCGCTTCCCGAGTTGCCCGGCAATCTCGGGTCTGGTGCCATTCGGGAACTTCCAGGTCGCCGCGGAGAAGAAGTTTGGCGCGGTCGATGATTGCGTCGGCGCCTAGGGTGGCACGAGCTTTCGCCGGCAGCTTGCCCAGGGCATCGACGGCGGCCCACAGGCAGTCTTCGAGAGTGGTCAGACGCCGGACGACTTGGGGAGCCGATGATTGCGCTCGAATGACGGCGTCGAGCTCGACCTCGCCGGGAGCCGCTTCGACCTCGAGGGTGACCGGTGCCTGATCGACGTCATCGCGCGGGGCCGGCGCAACGGGAAACATGGGCATGGGCTTCAAGTTAGCGGTCCCTTTCCCAGATTTGCCTACAGGCGAACGAGCTTCGTCCTGTTCGCTCCATGGTGCTCCGAATGAGAGGCGATGTAAAGATTCGAGCCCACGATTCCGCATTCCCGGGTCCATGGGACGCACCGGTTGGTGAGTCCCGGCGAGACCGCCGACCCAGGGGCTGGGGTGTCAAGGGCGCCGCGTCTGCGCGAAGCCCTAGCGGTGATATTCGCCGTGTGGCCGGGTGGGTATCGGGACCAGAAGAACGGTGTCATACGGTTCGGCGACGCCACCGAGGAGGAAGCCGCGATTTTTCAGGTCTTCGGCGCCGCTGTGCGTGGTGAGGACGAGAGCAGCATCGCGATCATCGGGTGACCACTCGCCAAGCTGCCGGTCGAGGTAGAACGCCAGGCCGTATTGCCAGGCGCGCGGCAGCTCGTAGACGAACAGCCGGTCAGGGCGCTGGTCGGCGCGGAGCATCGTTCCAACCGCCCGCGCCGAATAATAAGGGTCGAGATTCGGAAGGATCACGGCTCCGGCGAGCTCGACGAGGAAGGGGACGAGCAAGAGCGCGATCCACAGAGCCGTTGAGCGCCGCAAGGCGGAGCAGAAAACGATGGTGACGCCCCCAGCCACGGCGACACCCGAGCCCGCAAGGAGCGCAGCCCGGCAGCTCACGGCGGCGCCGAGCGGGAGATGGCGAGACCAGATCCACGCCCCAGCGGCGAGTCCGACCCAGGTGAGCCCGAGAAGGGCGAAGATCAGCCAGCTTTGCCTCGAGCGCGGTTCGATGGGTTTGCGGACGGCCACTGCGAAGGTCAGTGCGAGCGCCGGGATGCCGGGCAGGATGTAGCCGGGAAGCTTCGATGAGGAGAAGCTGAAGAACAAAATCGGGGAAAAGGCCCAGCAAGCGAAGAAGAAGGTGGGCGAATCATGCCACCTCCTCTCTCGCCACAAGCGCAGCCCGTCGTGAGCGGCCGGGACGAGGAGCACGGTCCAGGGAAGAATCGCAAGCAAGGTAATGGGAACAAAAAACCAAAATGGCTGGCGATGCTGAAAAATGGGCGTCAGATAGCGTTCGAAATTGTGCTCGAAAATGAAAACGTGCAGAAACCCGGGATTGCGGACCGCGCAGAGGACATACCAGGGCAGCGCCACGACAGAAAAGGAAGCAAGGGCCAACGGACCGAGCAAACCAAGGGCGGGGCGCCAGCGCCGCGCGGCGAGCATCCAGATCCCAACCGCCCCTCCGGCAAGGACGATCGCGGCAGGGCCTTTGGCCAGTACGGCGAGCCCGACGAACGTCCCGAAGCCGACCCGTGCAGGGGCGTTGTTTCGAGCGGTGCCAGGCGGGATTCTTGCATCGCGCAACCCTCCAGAATCGCGGAGTACGACTGTGGCGGCAGCCATGGCGAGGGTGATGGATGCAGAGAAGATCATGTCGGGCGTCCCAGCACGCGCGAAGCCGGTGGCGGCGACACTAGAGGAAAGGAGCAGGGGCGCAAGAATCGCGGGATTCGACAAACCGAATTGTGCGCGGCCGTGGGTTTGTTGGCTGCCAACGCCTTGGCAGCCTAAGGCCAGCCAAGCGATCGAAAGGGCCGCCGCCAGAGCGGCCAGGGCCGACGGCAAGCGCGCGGCCCATTCCGCCGGAAGATGCAGATCGAAGCCTACGGCAGCCATCCAGTAGTAGAGAATCGGCTTTTCAAACCACGGGCTGCCGTACAGGCGCGGCGTGACCCAATCCCCGGTCTGAGCCATGGCGCGGGCGATCCAGGCGTAACGCGGCTCGTCGGGTCCAACCAGTCCAATCGCGCCAAGATGGCTGAACAGGCCCACCCAGGTGACGAGCGCTGCGGCGCAGGCCGTCAGAACATTCTCTTTGCGGTGCCGAATCTCCTCGTCCAACTTGCGACGAGTCTAGCATTGTGCGAGCAGCGATTTCACGGCAGCCGGGAAGCAGCCCGTAGAGCTGCCGCTCGCAAACTGGCCAGAGACCGCTTGTCGAGCCTATGGAATCGGCCCGGGGCGACGGCGGTCGCGGGTATACAATCGGCGCCATGGATATTTCCAGGGTATCGAGTTGGCGCGTCGCGACCGCGTACTTGTGGTCGATGGCCGCCTGGCTCACCTTCGCGCCCGTGATGGCGGGACAGCAGGAACTTCTTCAGTCGCAGCAGGGAATCCGCGCCTCTTTTTGGCAGCTTCTGTTGGTGAGTGGAACCTGGTGCCTTACCTCGGCGCTGCTGACGCCGCCGATCTTTGCCATCGTACGTCGATATCCGATCAGCAAACAGGCGCGATTCTCGCGAATCGGTACGTACCTTGTCGGCAGCATCCCGTTTCTGCTTGCTTCCGTCTCAACGCGCTGGCTGATTCTGCCTCCGTGGGATTCCACGACCGAGCGATATGGTGCGCGATCGTTGGAGAGCTTTGTGGCCTATTTCCATCTCTTCAGCAATCAACTGTGGGATTACGTGGTCATCGTTGTCGCGGCGCATGCCTACGGATACTTCGTGCGCGTTCGAACGCAAGAGCTCGAGCAAGCCGAGCTGAAGCGAGAGCTGGCTGCAAGCGAGCTTCAGTCGCTCAAAAGTCAGCTGCATCCGCACTTCTTGTTCAACACGCTGCAAGGTATATCGGCGTTGATCGACTCTGACCGCGAACGGGCCAAAGCGACGGTCCTTCGCCTTTCGACCCTGCTCAGGGCGGCGCTCCAGCGCGCGAATTCCGATCTCGTAACCCTCGACGAAGAAATTCGATTTGTTCAGCACTACCTCGAGATCGAAAAAATGCGCCTGGCGGAGCGGCTCGAAGTGCGCTGGCTGATTTCACCAGCAACGCGACAACTGCTCCTGCCACAGATGATCCTCCAACCACTGGTTCAAAACGCAATTGTCCATGGGATTGCCCCTTGCCGGAAGGGCGGATGGCTCGAGGTCGCCTCTAGGAATAGCGGAGGCTCACTGGAACTCAACATTCGGAACAGCGTAGGCGGAAAGAATGAGCCCGGTTTAGGGCTCGGACTGCAAAATGCTCGGGCGCGGCTCAAGTGCCTCTATGGCGAGGCGGGCACGATTTCGTTCGAAATGATAGAAGCGCGGACGGCAGAGACGATCTTGGTTGTGCCGGCGCTTGAGTCGCATCACGCGGAAGGCGGAAGGGTTGGCCACCTAGCCGTGGGCCGGACTCCGTGACGGCGTCTTCGGGATGCCCCCGGCCCGCGACGTGTGCGCAAAGACGGCCCCAGCCTTTTTCACTGAAACGATCGTTCTGTAAAGTGGTCACATCGAAATAGCGAAAAGTGGCTATTGCCCGCGACCACAGCACTTAGTAAATTCACCGTTGAGCATGGGTGTGTTTGATCTGACATTCACACTGTGATTACAGACGAAGCGTTTTGGTCGACGAGCTGGCAGACTGCCGCGAGGCGTGGGGTAGAGTGGGTTCGGGGCAGCCAGGCGGCCTAGAGGCGAATCGAGCTGCTCAAGAAAAGCCGCCAGAGCGCGGAAACAATTGTTTTTGAGTCGGCCTGCCGGGCCCCGGTCCCCTCCTCACGGGGATCGATAGGAGTACGGAGGGTGCAGTTTGCGTGTCCTGATCGTGGATGACGAACCTCTGGCGCGAACCGCCCTGGAAAAAATCCTGAGCGGCCGTGACGACGTGGTGAACTGCGATTCTGCTCGGGACTCCGTCGAGGCTCTCGCGCGTCTGCGCGAGAACTCCTATGACGTGCTGCTGCTCGATATCTGCCTGCCGGAGTTCTCCGGAATCGAGCTGCTGGACAGCTTGACGAAGCAAGAAAAATACGTGCCTTCCGTCATCTTCGTCACCGCTCACGACGAGTACGCTGTCACGGCGTTCGAAAAGCACGCCGTCGACTATGTGCTGAAACCATTCTCGGAGCAGAGAATCAACGCCGCCCTCGATACGGCGGTTCGTCGGATACGAGGGGATCGCGCCGTCCGCTTTCTCGATCTCCTTCCTCAAATCGAGGGCCTTCTGGCCAAGCGGTCCAAGATCGCCATCAAAGCGAAGGGGCGGATCCTGTTTGTCGATCCCGTCGAGGTGGTTACCGTCGAGGCGCAGGGAAATTACGTGTTGCTGCGCAGAACCTCGGGGTCCGATCTTCTTCGTGAGTCAATGTCCACTGTGGCGGACCGGCTCGGCCAGTATGGCTTTATCCGAATTCATCGCTCCCTGCTGGTCAATGCTGCCTATGTCGAAGAAATCCAGCCGCTCGCGACCGGCGAATACGTCCTCCGTATCAAGGGTGGGGAAGAGTTTACCGTCTCCCGTACCTACAAGAAGAATCTGCGTTCGATCACACGTCTCTGGTTCGGGACCGATGGTTTCCAGACGCCTTGAGGCTGCAATCTAGGCTGCTTTGCGGCAAGAGAGATCTGTTTGCAAGGCCCTCTCCCCGAGTCGACCCATCCCTGCAACGATGCCCTGAAGCACGCACCGGGTGATGCGCGACCCGTTCGAGTTGTCTCCAATTTTCCGGAAGCAGGGCCGATCGCATACCTTTTGTCATAGATCTGCGGGAACTTGACGCGACATCACAAAAGCACGTTGCGAATCGCCCAGGCGTCGGTTTGGCGCGCTACTGGCTCACTCCATGAATTCATAGGTGCTCCCGCACACTTCCCCGCAAATTGTTGAAAAGACGTTCCCAAATTTCGTAGCTGACTGGTTCCAGAAATGCAATAACGCACGCCAGTAACTTTTGGGGTTGTGTTTTTATAGTTTCACCGTGCACCTGCGAAGTCGTGTTGCAGGTGTGTTTCGTCTGCCGAATTCCGGGAGCGCCTTATTTAACGGAGGATGGAGATGAACAGGACGCGTGTGTTCTGGCTCAGCTTTCTGGCGGTCGCGCTGTGCGCATTTTATGCCGCTCCGGCGCGAACTCAGACGACCGCAACAGGGACGATAACTGGAATCGTGACGGATAACACGAACGCTGTGGTAGCCGGCACGAGCGTGACGCTGATTGATAAGGCTACGGGCGACACGCGTACGACCGTGTCGAATGGTGATGGGCGGTATGTGTTCGTGAACGTGGACCCCGGCGCCTACGATATGAGGTTCACGAAGTCTGGATTCGCCGAGACGAGGCTAGCCAAAATAACCGTCGAGGTCGCGACGCAGCTAACAGAAAATGTGCAGATGAAGGTCGGCGCGCTTTCAACTACGGTCACCGTCACGGAAAGCGCCGGCGCCGAGCTCCAGACAATGAATTCAACCATCGGCACTACGATTGAGCACGAAGAGTTGCTGAACCTGCCCAATACGGGCCGTGATTCGAGTACCTTCGCCACGCTTCAGCCCGGCGTGAATATCAATGGCAACACGGCCGGTGCTGTGGTCGACCAAAACACCTTCCAGCTCGACGGCGGAAACGTTACCGACGACATGTCGGGCGACAGCAACGTCTACCAGCCAAGCTTTGCGTCCGATACATCCGGTGTCGGCGTAATGCACAGCCCCGGCCAGAGCGCGGCACCCTCTGCGATGATCCCCACGCCCGTCGAGAGCATCGAGGAGTTTAAGGTTGGCGTGTCAAACCAAACGGCGGACTTCAACGGCGGCGCCGGAAGCCAAGTCCAAATGGCCACGCGCCGCGGCACCTCTGCTTTCCATGGCGCTGCGTATGAGTATTATCTCGATAACAACTTCGGCGGCGCCAACACCTGGGATAACAACAACGTCGGGTTCCCGCAGCCCAGCTCCCATTACAGCAATTTTGGCGCAAACGCCGGCGGGCCCGTTCATCCCGGTGAAATCCTGGGCGGCCGGACATTTATCTTCGGGGATTATGAAGGCTTCCGTTTCCCGCAGTCTGAAACCTTTGAGAACGCCTACCCGAGTCCCTTGCTGCGCTCCGGCATGATGGCCATCAACGGTCAAATCCTCAACTTGAATCCGACGGCGACTCCAATTCCAACCGGAATGCCTGCGAGCTTCTACAGCACCTACGGTGTCACGGCTGGCCAGGCGATTGCTCCCACGCCTTGCCCTGGGAGCCCCAATGGTCTCTGCGATCCGCGTGGACTAGGTCTGAACCCCGTAATCTGCTCCGGGGGAGCTGCAAGCAACGGCGCTTGCAGTGCCGGCCTTTGGTCCTTGATTCCCCTACCGAATGATTACACGCAGGGTGACGGGGTCAATACCGGCGGTTATAAGGGTGCCCTGCGACTGCCCATAACCAGCAACTTCGGCGTAGCCCGTCTGGACCACGACTTCAGCTCAAAGTGGCACCTCAACGGCACCTATCACTATTACCACCGCATTCGCGCGGTCAGCGACCAGGTTGATGTCGGCGGATTCTTCCACGGCGATACTTTCGGCCAGTACGCTTCCGTTGCCAACCGCCCGCAGGATTCCTGGTTCTATACGACCGGCATGACGACCAACATCTCCTCCACCACGACAAACGAATTCCATTACAGCGGCACGCGTAACTGGTGGGCCTACGAAGCGGTCAGCGGCGTCCCCAACGTCGCCGGCTACCCGGCCGCCCTCGAAGTTGGTGGCGAAAATTTCAATACGTTTCAACCCTACAACACAAACAACCAAAACACGCGCTGGCGCTATTGGAACGGCCACGACGATATGTTCCGCGACGACCTCACCAAAATCGCAGGCCAGCACCTCTTGACCCTTGGTGGCATCTATCAGCGCAACCACGATACTCACCTGCGCATCGACAACGGCGGCTTCATCAACATCTACGAGCAGTACCTGATCGGTCAAGGAACGGGCGTAAACCTGCCGAACGTCAGCATGACGAACTACACGCCCGCGGCCGTGACCTCGGGCTACGTTGACACGTATGGCGATTATTACGCGAACATTCTGGGTATGGTCACCTCGACCCAACGGCTGTACACGCGTAGCACCGGGACCAAGGCCACCGGCTTGCCTTTGAATCCCCTTACGTCGTGCGCGATTAGCGGCATTGCCGCGACGGCCGACTGCACCTACTCTCCGCCGGCGAAAAACAGCAGCATCATTCCCTTCTACAACGCTTATTTCAACGACGCTTGGCAAATGAGGCCTTCCTTCACTCTGAGCTACGGCCTTAGTTACACGGTCGAGATGCCGCCGTACTCCGCGGCCGGAACACAAGACATCCCCGTCGATGAGAATGGCAATGAATTGAATACCGGCAACTTCTTGGCAGCTCGCGAAGGTGCTGCGCTCCAGGGCATCCCTTACGATCCTTCCGTCGGCTTTGCGATCATCCAGAATGTGAACGGCCATCCCAAGTATCCCTACAATCCCTTCTATGCTGGCTTGAGCCCGCGCCTTTCTCTGGCCTGGAATCCTCATTTTGACGCGGATAGCTTCATGGGTCAGATCTTCGGTTCAGGAAGCACGGTCATCCGCGGCGGATGGGCCCGCATCTACGGCCGCCTGAATGGTGTCGATCAGGTGCTGGTTCCTATCCTGGCCCCAGGTCTTATGCAAACCGTCCAGTGCTATGGCCCGGTGAAGGGCACAGCCAGCACTTGCGGCGGCGACCCGACCGATGTCTTTCGTGTCGGTGTCGACTGCCCAACGGGCGGTCCCTGCAACGCGCCCTTAGCGCCGGTCAGCGCAAACTTGCCTCAGCCCTGGTACCCGGGCGTCAACGACACAGCTACGGGCTCGGGCGAAGGACTGGATCCCTCGTTCCGTCCCGACCGTTCCGATGAGTTCAACCTCAGCGTGCAGCGGTCGATCACACCGAAGATTATGGTCGAGGTGGGCTACATCGGGCGCATCATCCGCAATGAATTCCAGCCCATCGACCTGAACAACGTGCCCTACATGATGTCGCAGGGCGGGCAGCAATTCCAGAGCGCTTGGGCCAACGTCACGGAAGAATCGAACTTTGGTGCAAACCCGAATAATGTGACGGCACAACCCTTCTTCACGGCCGCGATTAGCCCGACTTCGCCGTATTGTGCAGGGTTCACCAACTGCACCGTCGCCTTCGCCAACAACGAGGCCTTCAACGTCGCGACGGCTAACGTTTGGCAGGCGTGGAGCGATGTTTCCGGTCCCGGATACTTCAACTTCGGGCGCAGTATGTTGAGCGATCCAATTCCGGCCACCTGCCAACCCACAGCAACCCCTCCGATTACGATCGGTTGCAACGGGCAAGCGACGGATGTGTTCCTAAACCGCAGCGACGGCTGGGGAAACTACAACGCTGGTTTCTTCCAGATTTCATTTAGCGATTGGCACGGCCTTAGCTTGAAGAGCAATCTCACGTTCAGCAGGAGCCTCGGCACTCAGGCCTTCGTGCAGGCCTCTAGTGCACTCACCGTCGATAACCCCTACGATTTGGCCACCTCCTACGGCGTGCAACCCTTCGACGAGTCCTGGGCCTACAATGTCTACTTCACTTACACACCTCCCTACTATCGCGATGAGCACGGGGCTCTCGGCATGCTGCTTGGGGGTTGGAGCTTTACGCCTCTCTTCGTTGCCGGCAGTGGTTTCCCGGTAGAAGTTCAGACTGGCAATGGCAACGGGTCATCCTGGGGTGAAGGCGACGCAAACAACGAATCGGGCGCAACCGAAAATGCCATTTTGATTGGGCCCCTCGACTACACCAACACGCGCAAACAGGGCGTCAGCGGCACGGTCGATGGTGGACCGCTGTTTGGTTCCGGACAGAATGTCTTCACCAACCCGGGAGCAGCCTGGGATGCCTTCCGCAACCCCATCCTCGGCATCGATACCAAGGACGGCGGAGCAGGCCCAGTGCGCGGTCTGCCTTTCTGGAACATGGATCTCGGTCTCAAGAAGGATCTGAAGTTCACGGAACGGTTTGACCTGCAGTTCTACGGGAACTTCACCAACGTCTTCAACCATATGCAGGCAGCCGATCCATTCTTGGCTCTGTACTATCCTCCGCTATTTGGTGTGCTCGGTGGCGGGGGCAACGTTCAGGCCAATACGCCTCGCCAAGTACAGCTGGGCATCCGCTTCGGTTGGTAGCGGAGTTGTAAGGCGGCACATCGTAGGACCTACGGCGCCTGCGATGAGCCGACACCCCGGGAGCCGGACGCCAGCCGTCCGGCTCCTTTTCCTTCTCGGAAGCAATCCAGCACGTTCCAGACGAGACTGAGCCGGTCGAAACTGTGATAGGTTTCCGACCATGAGCCGAATCACGCCGAGCCTCACCATGCCTATGGGCGCCAGTCTCGTGTTGGTCTGTTGCATCTGCTTGTTGGGTGGATCGACCCTGAGCCCTGACGCGGAAGAGGCCAAAGGGGTACACGGCCTGTGGGTGTGGAAGGGCCCGTCGGTGCTCGAGGGAGCACATACTGCGGAATCGTTGCGGGATTTCTGCAGGGCAGGGGGAGTTAACGAGGTATATATCTCGGTATCCGAGCGCGGCCAGATGATGACCGAGGGGAGCATGTCCCGCGCGATCGATGTCCTCCACCGTGCAAACATTCGGGTCGAGGCATTGCTTTCTAGCGACAATGCCGACAAGGGAGGCAGGGAGCTCGAGAAGCTACTGGCTCGCGTTCAGACCATTCTGCAATTCAACGACAGGCATCCGCGAGAGCGGTTTGACGGCATCCACTTGGACATCGAGCCGCAGCAACGACCGGAGAACAAAGGGCCAGGTAACCTGAGGTTTTTGCCGGGGCTCATGGAGGCTTACCGTGCGGTACGCCGCAAGGCAGAACCTGCCGGCTTGACCGTGAATGCGGACATTCAAAATAAACTGCTCAAAGGCAGCCTAGAGGAGCGCACGATGCTGCTTTCGGCGTTACCTCGGCTTACTCTGATGATGTATGAAGTAAGCAGCCCGAACGATGGCGACACCGTTGAACAAAAGACAGCGAAGCTCAGGGCGGCTAGCGAGAAGTTCTTGGATATGGCGTACGAAGGCTTGCATGGCGCTCACTTGGCGCAAATGGTGATCGGGCTTCGCACACCTGATTACGATGAGTTGTTACCGAAGATGCTCGAAACACTGGATGAAGTGAATCGGCCGAATCCCCGCTATTTGGGATGGGCCCGGCATTCCTACAACGATGCCTTGCACAGGGTAGAGTAGGTCGCTTAGGGTAGCCCGCTTCTGCCTGTGATTTCCGATTCGCTGATGGGCCTCGGTCTTAAGAGCGTGTAACAAAACTTCTGAAACCTGATCTCTCGGGTGAGGTAGCGTGAACGGTTATGGCCACCGCGCTGCTTCCACGTCCATTAGGGGATCTTCTCGAGCCGTTGTTGCCGATTCCGCCCCGACGACCACAAGGTGGGCGGCCGCGTGTCTCTGATCGCGCGTGCCTCACTGGCATTGTCTTCGTCCTTCGTAGCGGCATTCCCTGGCAGATGCTCCCCCAAGAGCTCGGGTGCGGATCTGGGATGACATGCTGGCGGCGCCTGCGCGATTGGGAACGAGCTGGGGTATGGGATCTAATCCACTTTGCGCTGCTGGATTGGCTCGCTCGCTTCGACCAGATTGATTGGTCCCGGGCGATCGTGGACAGTTGTTCCATCCGCGCTGTCCACGGGGGTGACCAGACCGGGCCGAATCCCACCGATAGGGCCAAGCGCGGCAGTAAGCGTCACCTGATCTGCGAGGGGCGGGGCGTGCCGCTTGCGGTTCGTCTAACCGGCGCGAACCGGAACGACTCGCAAGAAGCGCTGGCGCTGGTGGATGCGATTCCCCCGCTGCGCGGCGCACGCGGGCGGCCCCGGCAGCGGCCGGACTGTGTGCTCGGGGATCGCGGCTACGACGCAGCCGCCCTTCGGCACGGGCTGCGAGCGCGGCATATCGTGCCGTGGCTTGCCATGCACCGCAGCGAGCATGGCAGTGGACTTGGCCGGTGGCGATGGGTCGTGGAGCGCACCTTTGCCTGGCTCAATCAGTTTCGCCGCCTGCGTGTGCGGTATGAAAGGCGGGCCGACATCCACGAGGCGTTTCTGTCACTCGGCTGTGCACTCATTTGTTGGCAGTCCCTCCGAAAGAAGTGGATGACGGGCTGAGCGGGTGTCCGCCTTCTCCGTGGTCCCCGTTCAGAACGAGTGGGCAGTTAACTTGGCTCGGTGCGCGAATTTCGCATCTTTAACCTCAATGCTGCGATCGTGACAGGATCAGAAAGGTCATCAAGCGCGCCTCAGGCTGTGCTTTGCGTCGAATTCGCTGCAAGGCCTCCGCGCACGACTGGCTCGCAGTTGAACTCGACTTTGCGAACGGTGTTAGCACGGTTCCATTTGTCGGACACGGACTGATATCCGATTGGCGGATTTTGAACGTAATGGCCTGCCAGCTCAGACGCAACACCCCGCTAATCCTCCGGGTCGATCCTCGTCCCCTCTTCCGAGACAATCGTTCCCGCCGCCTCGTTGAGCACCAAGTATCTCTTGCCTCCGTCAAGGACGACCACGTCGTTGCTATGTGTACCGTCCTCATCGAAGAAAGACCCCGTACAGTCCGGATCGACCGTGTAGCTTCCGTTGGGGGCCGGTTGATCCGTCCAGGGTCGGATTTCACCGTTGGTGCTTCTTGTGTTGCGAATCGCGCCGCGCGTCCCATCCCCGCCGTAGAAGGCGATGCCAATCTCGGCGATAGGACCACCCACGACATTGTTCACGCCCGTCCTGTGCCAGGCATAGGTTCCTTTGAGGCTGGCAGCGCTACAGACGTGATTGTGGTCCTGAATCTGCTTGGCATGGACCTTTCGAGTGTGAGACAGCGCTGTGACCACGGCTACGACGGTGAGGAGCATTACCCAAGCCAATCTTCTTTGCATTTGAAGCCTCCTTGTTTAATTGATGCTTTGTTTTGCGTCGAATTCGCTGCAAGGAACGCGTCGGAAATTGATCGCAAAGTGGCCGTTCCCGGCATCGCTCGGAGAAATTGCCGCGAACTAGGCATGAGTTGCAATGGTGGGGGTCTGGTCTCTACATGTCCTGCATCTGACCGTCCAGCCCATTGAGTTCAGGGGAATTGCAGGAAATACGCGCTTTGGGACGGCCACATATTGCTTCGGCCCCCAAGCAGTTGGTGGTAGACTCCCGCAGGCCTACTCGAAACAAGGCGACTCCGAAAAAAGCCGCAAAGCCTAGGAAGATTTCTTTGCAACCTGGAAGGATGCAGACCCCGCCATCCCGATACTTCGTCAAGCAAAAGCCGAATACAGGAAACTCCCTGCAGCCGCGCCTGCTGCTTCACCGTCAGGGGCACAGCGATAACCTCGTTTTCCCTGGTACTCAACCTCGATAGTTCAGGAAAGTGAAGCCTCGTGCCGACGAAGGAGTAGGGCGCTCACCCATGACGCCTGCCGGTCGGGGGTTTTGTTACAGGCTCTAAGTCACTCGTCGGCGTTGACTAGTTCGCAATCTTGGATCTCCGATCGGAACTGTGCCGTCTCTCCCTCCTCGCCGAGGCAGCGGAACTTACAGCGTAGGGATCTATCTAGGTTTTTACTGGTCAGAAGAAATCGTCGGCTGATTCCGGCTGAGGCAGCTTGCCAACTGAGTGCCGGCCCCGCATGCCGGCTCGCTGTCGCGACTCGATGTAAACCGGTTTCTCCCGATGTGGTAACTTGAAATCGACGAGAATCGAGTGGCCTTCACATGGCGCCGGCAAAACCAACAAAAATGCCCTGGTGGGCTTGGGCCTGGCCTGCTGTAGCGCTGGCCATTTTGGGTGTCCATCTTGCCTTCAAACCTGGAGGCCCCTTCGTTGCCGCGGAAGCATTCGCCCTGATCACGACGGTCTTTGCGGGAGTCTATCACGCTGAGGTTGTCGCTCATCGTGTCGGTGAACCATTCGGAACGCTGATCCTCGCTCTGGCGGTGACCGTCATCGAGGTGGCGCTCATCGTCTCCATGATGATCGTAGGTGGAACCGACACCGCCTCGCTCGCGCGAGACACCGTTTTTGCAGCAGTCATGATCGTATGCAACGGCATCGTCGGGCTATGCCTCCTTGCCGGTGGCCTTCGCCATCGCGAACAGACCTTTCACCTACAGGGCGCAAACGCCGCCCTCTCGGTCATCATCGTCCTGACGACGCTGACTCTGATACTTCCGAATTTCACGACTACGACCAGCGGGCCGACGTTCAGTCCTCCACAACTCGTATTCGACGCCATTGTGTCACTGACCCTGTATGGTTCGTTCCTGTTCGTGCAGACCATTCGCCACCGCGACTATTTCCTTCCCCCGGAAGGAGGGGTCGAAGAAGCGCACGCTGCGCCCCCGTCGAACAGAACCGCGCTTGTCGGTGCGGGTTTGCTGGTCGTTTCCCTGGTGCTGGTCGTGGCGCTCGCCGAGGGACTTACACCGACGCTCGAGGCCGGCATCGCCGCCGCTGGGGCGCCCAGAAGCGTCGTGGGCATTCTCATTGCGGGGCTCGTCCTTCTGCCCGAAGGAATGGCATCGTACCGAGCGGCCAGAGCCAACCGTCTCCAAACCAGCATGAATTTGGCTCTCGGGTCGGTCTTGGCCACCATCGGTCTGACCATACCGGCCGTCGCCATCGTGTCCACTGTTCTGGCCAGGCCCTTGACGCTCGGACTGGGCTCCAAAGAGGAATTGCTGCTCATTCTGACCTTCTTTGTTAGTCTCCTCACCTTGGGCACCGGCCGCACAACCGTGCTCCAGGGAATCGTGCACGTGTTCCTGTTCGCCGTTTTCCTCTTCCTCGCTGTGGTGCCCTGACCCGTTGCCGACACGGGATGAGTCGCGGAGGCCTTCTGGCTGCTAACTCGTGACGTTACTCCTCTCGTTCGTTGTGGTTCTAGGAGCAGTCGCTATTCCTTAGAAAATGCCTTCTCTTCTAGGCAGCGTCGGCGAGTCTTTCTAGTGTTACCTTGAAGCCCAGTCCTTCCAGTCGTTTTGTTAGCCGTCGGCGCAAACCTTCCGGATCAAGGCGATCAAAGTAGTCGGGACCAAGGTCTCGGTAGCAGCGCAGGATATAGTAGGCGATGACCAAGATGTTGTGAGCTACGACGATGATCGCGCGTTTCTTTCCTCTCCGCGCCGCCAGCCGACGATATACAGCGGACAAGTAGTTGTTCTTCTTCACGGAGACGGCCCATGCTCCTTGGCACAGCAGCCTGGCTTCCAATACACCCCCGTGGATTCCATCGCCACATGGGTCACGCCACAACTTCGCAACCAGTCACTTAATGCCAACAAGTCTCTCGTGAAAGTCCCAAACTCTCGTGTCTGTCGCCGCCTACCGGAAGCCCACAGTACACAGGCCGTCACGCTCTTCTTATGAACGTCCAGACCGCAACACGCCTCGTGCATTACTTCCATAACCATCCTCCCTTCCGCCTTGCGGAGGACGTCAGCAAATTATCGAAATTCCTTAGCGTGCTCTCCGCTACTACGCTTTGCGGAGGCAACAGTTCGTTGTGCCTATCGACGTCCAGGTCATATTCGTATTTGGGCTCGCCTCGCGCCAGAATAATTCGGCCTTCGCCCACATGGCGGAGCCTCAACAATACCTCTATCTCTTGCATATTTTCGTCGTGCGTTGTGGTTTCAAAAAACCATGACCTATTCGTAGCGGAGGGCGTCGACCGGGTCGAGGCGAGCGGCTTTGACGGCAGGATAAATGCCAAAGAAAAGGCCGACGCTCATCGATACGGTCAGGGCAAGCGCAATCGACCACAGCGGAACCGAGGAAGGCAGTTTCGGAAGTAGGGCGTTGATCAGCAGGCTGATTCCAAGGCCCAGAAGGACGCCGATCGCGCCTCCTGAGCCGGTCAGCACGACGGCCTCGGTTAGGAATTGCCAGATGATATCGCGACGGCAGGCGCCGATTGCCTTGCGCACGCCGATTTCGCGCGTGCGCTGGGTGACCGACATCAGCATTATGTTCATCACCCCCACGCCTCCCACCAGCAGCCCGATCGAGCTGACCACGGCAATCAGCAGTGCTACCGAGGCGGTGATCTGGCGAAACTGGTCGGCAATGGCCTGGGCACTCGAGATACCGAAATTGTCGGGTTTCGAGAACGGAACGTGACGCAGACGGCGCAGAAGACCGCGAATCTCGTCCTGCGCTGCCGCCATGCGGCCGGGGTACGCTACAGCGCCCAGAAAGTTGTCCTGTGCCTCGGGGTGGTGCTTTTGGTAGGTGCGATAGGGAACAAGCACCTCCTTGTCTGCGGACTCGCTCTTTAGAAGTTGGCCCTTGCGCGGCTCGAGCACCCCGATCACCTCGTAGGAGTCGCCGGCCACGAGCACCTGTTTTCCGAGCGGCTGGCCATCGGGAAACAGTCCCTTGGCAACGTCCGAGCCGATCAGAGCGACATCGGAACGGTGCAGATCCTCGGCTGCGGTGAAAAACCGTCCGCGGGAGGGGGTCTCGTTGAAGACCTGTTCGGTCTCCGGCAACGTGCCCGAGAAATCCACTCCGTCGACTTCACGATCGTGATAACGGGCGTCGACCGGTGCCTGGGAAGGAGCGCCCGGGTCGAAGCGGGGAAACACGCTGGCGGAGACCATCTTTACCGAGGGGCAGAACTGCTCGATGGCTTCTGCGTCATCGAGCGTGAGGGGCTTTCGCGCCAACTCCTCGGGCGTAAGCCGGCCGGTGTGGATGCCGGGATCGAATCGGAAGATGAAGAGGGTGTCTGGTCCGTAGTCGTTCATAACCGCGCTGACATCGCTGTACACGCCGACCAGGATGGAGACGACCGAGAGCAGCGCGGTGATGCCGATGACCACGCCCAGCACGGTGAGAAACGAGCGCATTTTGTTTTCGCGCAGCGTGGCTAGGGCCATGCGAACGTCTTCGCCAAACTGGATGCGCAATTCGCTCCTCCCTCTACGTTTCGGCGCGCAATGCCTCGATGGGCTCGAGGCGAGACGCTTTCTGCGCCGGATACACCCCGAAGAACATGCCCACGGCGGCCGAAATCAACTCGGCCACGAGCACAGCCGTAATCGGGACGCTCATGGGCACCGACGTCGTGGCATCCACGAGCCCGGCAATGGCGTAGGCGATGACCACGCCAATTGCCCCGCCCACGGCGGCCGTCACCGCAGACTCCATCAGGAACTGCAGCAGGATATCCTTCCGCCGCGCACCGATGGCCTTGCGGATGCCGATCTCGCGCGTACGCTCGGTGACTGCTGCGAGCATGACGTTCATGATCACGACTCCCCCGATCACCAGGAATACGGAGACCACGCCCACCATGGCCGTGGCGATCACGCCGGTGAGCTGCTTCCAGAGGTCCATGAGCGTCGCCGAATCAAGAATGCCGAAGCTGTCCGTTGCGTCCGGGCGCAGGTGGCGCCGGGCGCGCATTAAGGCACGCGCTTCATCTTGCGTGCGCTCCATCCACTCGGCTCCGCGCGCCTGGACGTTGATGTCGATGCCCTGGCGCGCCCCGTAGATTTTCAGATAGGTCTGAATGGGGATGTAGGCGAAATTGTCCTGCGATTGGCCGAGCACCGAACCGATGGGCTTCGCCACGCCAACGACCTGAAATGGGCGACCGTCAATCAGCACCTCGCGCCCGATGGGGTCGCGCCTGGGGAACAGGGCAGCGGCCACGTCGTTGCCGATCATGGTGACGTCGGAGCGGTGCTCGTCGTCGGATGGCGTGATATAGCGGCCCGTCGCTGGCTCTTCGACGTCAATCTCTCCCATATCGGCGGTCACCCCGCGGATGCTTGTATCTTCGACACTCTGTGTTCCCGCACGAACTCGTCCCGACGTGCTGACCTGCGCGCCGACCCGGAGCGGCAGCTTGAGGTTATCGCGGAGAGATTCATAATCGTCCCAGCTGACGATTTTGTTGCGCCGCAGTGCCTTCACGTATTCTTCCGTTTCCGTAATGATGGGGAACCGCGTGACCAGGAACACGTTGGAGCCGAGATTGGCCACGCGGTCGGCGATGTACTTGTTCACACCCGAAATCAGCGAGATCACTACGATCAGCGTCGAAACCGACAAGATGATCCCGAGCAGCGTAAGAGCCGATCGCATCTTGTGCGCGTTCAGGGTCTCAAGGGCCATCCCGACCGGCTCTCGCAACGGCATTCGACGTGTCACCGAGGGTCCCCTCTTCTAATCAATACGTTTAAAGCCTCGAATGTGTTTCTCTGCTTCACGCCGGGCTGGTCTTCGGTCGAAGTCCCCGGTTTTGCAGGGGGGGTGGGATCGAGCGGAGAGCCGAAAACGAGGTTAGCAGATTCAGGGGCGCTCGTATTGTGAAGAGCGTACCTGCTCAGGGGGCGGTATTGGCGAGTGCGGATGCCTCATGATATAAATAATCGAGCCTAGCGAATGCTGGACCGCCCCCATCCTGACCGGACGAATCCGCCCGACAGCGTTCCTCTTCGCCAATTGCGCCGCGAACTTCGCAGTTGGACTCGCGATCTGGCCGTCGCGCTGGGCCTGGCCCTGGTGATCATCATCTTTCTGTACCAGCCCGTGAAGGTCGAAGGCACCAGCATGGCTCCGCTGCTCTCCGATCAGGAGCGGATTTTCATTAATAAATTTGTGTATCACTTCGAGCCCATCGAACGCGGCGACGTCGTGGTCTTCTGGTACCCCCTCGACCGCTCGAAATCGTTCATCAAACGCGTGGTGGGGCTGCCCGACGAAACCGTCGAGATTCGCTCCGGGCATCTCTACATCGACGGCAAGGAATTGGCCGAGCCGTACGTTCCGGAGAGCTATCTGGACCACTCGAAGTATCCGTCGACGGTGATACCGGCGAATGAGTATTTCGTCATGGGCGACCACCGCGATAGCTCGAACGACTCGCGCATGTTCGGCGCCGTGCCCCGTCAGTTTATCTACGGTAAGGCGGTGTTTGCCTACTGGCCGGTCGACCATTTCGGCTCGCTGGCGTCCACATCGACGGTGAACGCGGCTTCCAAATGAACATGCGGGCGGTTCCACAGAGCCGGCCGTGGACGCCCAATTTGCAGTTGAATCGAAGCGAAAGATGTGGCAGATGAGAATCCCTGGAGGGCAACACACTGCAGCAGTTCGCCGAATGGCAAGCTACGCTCGCGCTCGAAGACGGGCGAATCTTTAAAGGACGCGCGGCGGGTGCTCCGACCCGCCGGGGCGGCGAAGTCGTTTTCAACACGAGTCTCACCGGTTATCAGGAAGTTTTCACCGACCCAAGCTACGCGGGGCAGATTGTCTGCTTGACGTATCCGCACATCGGAAACGTCGGCGCAAACCCAAGCGATCAGGAATCGGCCAGGCCGTACATCGAGGCGCTGGTTGTGCGGGATTTTTCGCCGATGGCCTCGAACTGGCGGTCGAGCGAAACGGCGCAGCAATTTCTCGAACGCCACCGCGTGCCGGTCGTTTGGGGCATCGACACGCGCGCGCTCGTGCGACATCTGCGCGAGAAGGGTGCTTTGCGCGGCATGGTCTCGGCCGACGGCATGCCCGCCGAGCAGTTGGTCGCCGAGGCTCGCGCCCTGCCGACCATGGCGGGTCAGGAACTGGCCAGCCGGGTTACCTCGCCGAACGTGTATCGCTGGTCGCGTGGTTCGATTGATCTGTCCGCACTGCCTGCGGCAAGCGCCGGCCCGGCAAGGGAAGGGAGTCGAAGCGAACCGAGCTTGATGGGTTCCGGGGAGCTGCCGCTTAAGGTTGTCGCCTATGATTTCGGGATCAAGCAAAACATTCTGCGCCTGCTGGTCGATTACGGCTGTGATGTCACCGTGGTGCCCGCGCAAACCAGCGCCGGGGATGTCCTGGCTATGAAGCCCCAGGGTGTTTTCCTTTCGAACGGACCGGGCGACCCGGAGCCGATCGACTACGCCATCGAAAATATTCGCAAACTGCTCGGGCGCGTTCCGATATTCGGCATTTGCCTGGGACACCAGCTCTGCGGCCTGGCCCTCGGGGGGCGCACGTTCAAACTGAAATTCGGCCACCACGGGTCGAACCATCCGGTGAAGAACCTGCGGACCCAGAAGGTCGAGATCACCGCACAGAATCACGGCTTTTGCGTCGATCCCGATTCACTGCCGTCGAGCGAGGTCGAAATGACGCACGTCAATCTGAACGACCATACGAACGAGGGCATGCGCCACCGCTCGCTCCCCCTTTTCAGCGTGCAATATCATCCCGAGGCATCGCCCGGGCCGCACGATGCGCGCTATTTATTCGAGGATTTCGTCCACATGATGAAGGAGGCACAGTCGAGCCGAAGGGCTGGTTGAAATGCCGAAACGCTCTGACATCCAAAAAATCCTGATCATCGGCTCGGGGCCGATCGTGATCGGGCAGGCCTGCGAGTTCGATTATTCCGGAACGCAGGCCTGCAAAGCGCTGCGTTCGGAAGGGTACGAAGTGATCCTGGTCAACTCGAATCCAGCGACGATCATGACCGACCCGGAAATCGCCGACCGCACTTACATCGAGCCGCTGTCCAGGGAGTACCTGGAAGCCATTATTGCCGCCGAGCGGCCCGATGCGCTGCTGCCTACGGTCGGCGGGCAGACGGGGCTCAATCTGGCCGTGGAACTCGCCGAGAGCGGCGTGCTTGAAAAAAATGGGGTGAAGCTGATCGGCGCCTCGCTGCGCGCCATCAAAATCGCCGAAGACCGGCTGCTGTTTAAGGACGCCTGCCGCAGGGTGGGCCTCGAAGTTCCCGCCTCGGAAGTTGTGAACGATGTTCCCGCCGCGGTCGCTCTGGCCGACCAGATGGGATACCCGATCGTGATCCGGCCCTCGTTCACCCTGGGCGGCACGGGCGGCTCCATTGCTTACAACCACGAAGAATTCGTCGAAGCGATTGCGCGCGCGCTCGACGCCAGCCCGGTTCATCAGGCGCTCATCGAGGAATCCGTTCTGGGCTGGAAGGAATTCGAGCTCGAGGTGATGCGGGATTTTCGCGACAACTTCGTGGTGATTTGCTCGATCGAGAATTTCGATCCCATGGGCATTCACACGGGCGACTCGATCACGGTCGCACCGGCGCAGACGCTCACCGATAAAGAATACCAGCGCATGCGGGATGCCGCCGCACGGATCATCCGGGAAGTCGGCGTCGAGACGGGCGGTTCAAATATTCAGTTCGCGGTCGAGCCGGAAACCGGGCGCATGGTGGTCATCGAGATGAATCCGCGTGTCTCGCGTAGCTCCGCTCTCGCCAGCAAGGCGACTGGGTTCCCCATCGCCAAGATTGCCGCAAAACTGGCGCTGGGCATGACCCTCGATGAGATTCCGAACGACATCACGCGCAAGACGCCCTCTTGCTTCGAGCCGACCATCGATTACGTGGTGGTGAAAATTCCGAAGTGGCAATTCGAAAAGTTCCCTGGCAGCGAAACCACGCTGACCACGCAGATGAAATCTGTGGGCGAGGTCATGGCCATTGGGCGTACGTTCCAGGAGGCGCTGTGCAAAGGCATCCGTGCACTTGAGCCGAGCGCCGCCTGGCGACCGCCTGCGGAAGTGACCAGCGCGCTGCTGCGCGAGCGCCTGCACGCGCCGGGCCCGGACCGCATCCACTGGCTGTTCGAGGCGCTGGAGCGCGGTATGCCGGCCCAGGAGGTTGCCGAGCTAACCAAGATCGATCCCTGGTTCCTGCGCCAGCTCGAGGAAATGGTCGCGCTCGACCGACGCACGGCCCGGAGCAGCCTGGCCGGCGCTTCCCGCGAATTGCTTCTCGAAGCAAAGCGATCAGGCGCAAGCGACGAGGAACTCGCCAAGCTGTGGAATACTTCGGCGGCCGAAGTACGCCAGCGGCGCCAGGCTCTCGGCGTCCGGCCCGTGTTCAAGCGCGTGGACACCTGCGCTGCGGAATTTGAATCCTTTACGCCCTATCTTTACTCGACGTACGAGGAGGAGGACGAAGCCGCCGCCGTCGACCGGCCGAAGATCGCCATCCTGGGGAGCGGGCCAAGCCGCATCGGACAGGGAATTGAATTCGATTACTGTTGTTGCCACGCGGCGCTGGCCCTCAAGGAAGACGGCTACGAGACGGTGATGATCAACTGCAATCCGGAGACGGTTTCGACCGACTATGACACCTCGGACCGCCTCTATTTCGAGCCCCTGACCCTCGAAGACGTTCTTGCCGTCCTCGAGCGTGAGAAGCCGCAAGGGGTGATCGTACAGTTCGGCGGTCAAACGCCACTGAACCTCGCGCTGGACCTCAAGCGTAACGGCGCCACCATCGTCGGTACAGCCCCGGAATCGATCGACCTGGCCGAAGACCGCCGCCAGTTTGGCGCACTTCTCGAGCGATTGAACATTCCGCAGCCGCGCAACGCGACGGCTCTCGACCCTGAGGAGGCCGTGGAGGCCGCTTCGGAAATCGGCCTTCCCGTACTTGTGCGCCCGAGCTACGTGCTGGGCGGGCGCGCCATGGTGATTGCCTACGACCTCAAAACAGTCCGCGAGTACGTCGCGCAGGCGGCGTTGATCGGCGGTTCAGGACCCAGGCGGCCGATTCTGGTCGACAAGTTCCTCGAAGATGCGACGGAAGTGGACGTGGATGCGCTCGCCGACGGCGCAGAGGTGGTCATCGGCGGAATCATGGAACACATCGAGGAAGCCGGAATTCATTCTGGGGATTCGTCCTGCGTGCTGCCGCCCGTGACGCTGAAACCCAGCGTGCTTGAACGAATCCGCGATTACACCTCGCGCCTGGCCCGTGCGCTCGGTGTCGTGGGACTGATGAACGTGCAGTACGCGATTCAGCGCGACACGGTCTACGTCCTCGAAGTGAATCCGCGCGCATCGCGCACGGTGCCCTACGTCAGCAAGGCGACGGGAGTCCCGCTCGCGAAGGTCGCGGCGCGCTTGATGGCGGGACGCAAGCTGAGCGAGTTCGATCTGGGCGTGACCCAAACGGACGGCGTGAAGGAGCTTTCCTTGCGCGAATTTTACGCTGTGAAGTCGCCGGTGTTTCCGTTCAACAAATTCCGCGGCGTGGACACCATTCTCGGCCCGGAAATGCGGTCGACCGGCGAGGTCATGGGAATCTCGTCGAGCTTCGGCCTGGCTTTTGCCAAGGCGCAGCTGGCCGCCGGCCAGCGCTTGCCACTTTCGGGAACCGTCTTTATGAGCGTAAACGATCGCGACAAGCGCCACGTGGCCAGCCTGGCGCGGGAACTGATCGGGGCCGGCCTGAAGCTGATGGCCACGCGCGGAACGGCGGCGGCGCTGCGCGAGGCCGGAATCGAGGTCGACTCGGTCTACAAGGTGAACGAGGGGCGGCCGAACATCGTCGATCTCATCAAGACTGAAAAGGTCGATCTGGTCATTAATACGCCGCTCGGCCGCGAATCGTTTTATGACGAGAAGTCCATTCGTCGCGCCGCCATCCGCTACAACGTGCCCTGCATCACCACTCTCTCGGCCGCCAACGCCGCCGCGCGCGGGATTCGCGCCATGCGCGGCCACGCTCTGGACGTCGCGCCCCTGCAGGACCTGCACCACCGAAAATCCCTGGCCTCGGCCGCGCCCCCGGCCCGCTGACCACTGCGAACGATTCGCTCCGCTTGATCTTCATCCCCCTTGTGGTCCTACTGCAGGCGCGCCAGATCGAGAAAATCAAAATCGCCAGCGGGCGGAATGACAACATTGGTGATCCGCTTTCGGTGGACGCACACGTTGTCGACGTACCACAGAGTGACGTACGGCTCGTCCTCGGCCAGGACCTTCTGGATCTGGGAAAGAAGCGCCTTCCTCTTTTGCCGGTCCATTTCGACCCGCGCCTGGTCGAGCAGCCCATCGAGCTCGGGATTTCTGTAGTGGCCGCGATTGGCGCCGTTGGGCGGCATCTTGTTTGAGTTGAACACGTAGTCGAAGATGTCCGGGTCGTTGTTTCCGCCGATCAGCCGCAGCGTGTAGAGCTGGAAGCTGCCGCGGGTGATATCGGAATAGAATGTCGAGAATTCAAGCGAGCGCAGATCGAGTGCTACGCCCACCCGTCTCCATTCGTCCGCCATGGCCTGGCCGAGCAGTCGTGTGGACTGCTCGGTGGATGTTTTCAGCGTGAGATGAAGCCGTATGCCGTCCGGCCCGCGCCGGTAACCCGCCGCATCGAGCAGCTGCTCGGCGAGCCGGGGGTCATAGTTGTACTGCTTCACATTCGGTTCGTAGGCCCAATGATTGGCGGGCAGCAGGCTGGTGGCGGGAACGGCCATGCCGCGCAGCAGGTTCTGGATGAGCGTGTTGACATCGGTCGCGTAGGCCAGTGCCTGGCGCACTTCCCTGTGCGCCAGAGCGGGATCGTTGAAGTTAAACGCCAGGTAGGCCAGGGTAGTCCCTGCCTGGTCTTCGACCATGAGGTTTGGATCCTGCTCGAGGCTTACGATCGTGTCCGGCGAGAGCGAGTTGACCGTGATGTCCGCAGTTCCTTTGCGCAATTCGAGCGCGCGAACGATCGCGTCGGGCACGATTCGGAATCGCACGCGGGGAATGTCCGCTGCGCCGCCAAAATAGTCCGCATTGCGTTCGACCACGATGTCTTCGTCGATCCTTGCGCTCAGAAATCGAAACGGGCCGGTTCCGATTGGGTGTGCGGCAACTTCCCGCCCCGCGCCCTGCGGGACAATGCCGATGCCGGGCCGGGTCAAATCCCACAAGAACGAGGCATACGGTTCGCGCAGATGAAATACGACGGTCAGGGGATCGGGCGCCTCGATCGATCGAATGAGGCGAAACGAGCCGGCTTTGGCCGTCTTTACGCTGCCCGAGAGAATCGACTCGAACGTGTACTTCACGTCCGCCGCGGTAAAGGGGCGCCCGTCATGGAACTTGATCCCTTTGCGCAAATGAAAAATGTAAGTGAACGGATCGGGCGTCTCCCAGCGCTGGGCAAGATCGGGAACCACGTTAAGCCGCTGGTCATGGGCGACCAGGCTGTCGAAGATCAGCCCATCGATGCGTTCGGAGAACGAGTCGGTGCCAACACGCGGGTCAAGGTTTGTAGGTGCCGATTCAATCAGGAAATTCACGGTGTTGGGTTCGCCGCTGCTTGGTCCCCGGCGGCACCCCGAGGCGATCAGTGTGGCGGCAAGCAACGCGCAGCCCGAAAAACGGAACAGGCGCCAGTTTCCGCGCTCGCTCTGACCCCGAGTTTCATCGTTTCGAGTTTGGCCGCTGCTCCCGTGCAACGGCCCGTCGACGGCGCGTACGTCACGTAGTCTAGCGGACAAGGCGCTCATGCGAGTCGCTCAGTATAGGCGCATACGGATGGAAAGCAAGTTAAGGCGCAAGGCGACAACGGGGACCTCGGGCAGCTGGCGCCTGTTTCCCCGCGCGGCCGGCAGGGCGGAGTCCAGGCACGGGCTCCGGAACGGCGCCGGTTTCCCCCAACGTGCGATAATCGTCTGCTCATGCGCAATTTCAAATTGACGATTGCCTACGACGGCTCCGCATTCCACGGATGGCAGTTTCAGCCCGGCATGGCCACCATTCAGGGCGCGTTGAACGACGCGGCAGGGAAGATTACGCAAGAGAAGATCGTCGTGCACGGCGCGAGCAGAACCGATGCCGGCGTCCATGCCCTCGGTCAGGTTGCGCATCTCAAGACGCGGTCGACGCTGAACGCCCGGGAGTTTCAGCGCGCGCTGAACGCCCTGCTGCCGGCGGCGATTCGGATCATGGCTGTCGAGGAGCTCGGCGGCAATTTTCATGCGCGGTGGCTCTCGCAGGCCAAGACCTACAAATATCGGATCTTTCGCGGACACGTTCTGCCGCCCTTCGAGTATCGGCGCGTTCTGCACTTTCCCTGGCCGCTGGACGAAGCGGCCATGGCGGAGGCCGCGGGCCGGTTCGAGGGCGAACACGACTTCACCTCCTTTGCCGCCTCGTCCGGATCGGAGGAAGATGACCGTGACCGCGACATGACCCGGGTGATTTACTCCTCGTGCCTGGCCCGCGAAGGCGGCGCGGACGAGATCGTCTATGTGGTTCGCGGCAAATCATTTCTTCGCTACATGGTGCGGAAAATCGTGGGGACGTTGCTCGAGGTGGGCAAGGGGAGACTTGCGCCCCAGGATATCGTGAAATTGCTTGAAGCGCGTGACCGCGCCCTTTCCGGCCCGACCGTCCCGCCCGAGGGCCTCTACCTGGTTTCCATCGACTATCCCGATCCGGCTGATTCCCTGGCCACCTATTCTTCGGGCCGGACGGTTCACTCGCCTTCCTAGCACCGAGGGAGCAAAGTCGCCGCCCAGGGTCGGTGAATCGTGTAAGATTCGCTGCAGAATGGCAGGGCATCGGGAAACAGCGGCGGGCGGCCAAGAGCGCTTCGTCGATTCGGTGAATCCCGCGACCGGGGCCGTCCTGGCACGGATCGCCTCGACTCCCCCCTCGACAATGCCCGATCTCATGCGCCGTGCGCGAGCTGCGCAGGGCGATTGGGCCCGCCGTCCGTTGCGGGAACGCTCGAGTCTTCTGCGGGATCTGCAGGGCAGGATTTTCGATGCGCGTGATGAGATCGTCGACGCCATCTCCGGGGAAGCGGGTAAGCCTCGCGTCGAAGCGACATTTGCCGAGCTGATCTTGTCCCTCGACACGGCTGGGTTTCTGGCGCGCCGGGCTGGCCGGTGGTTGCGGCCCGAGCGCGTGCCCCATCACAATCTGGCGCTCAAGGCTAAGTCCGGGTGGCTTGAATATGAGCCGTATGGCGTCGTTGCCCTGATCTCGCCCTGGAATTACCCGTTTGCGATTCCGGCCTTGCAAGCCATGGCCGCCGTGGTGACTGGGAACGCTGTGTTGCTGAAGCCGTCGGAACTGACCGCTCGGACGGGCGCGTTAGTTGGCGAGTTGTTTCGTCGCGCCGGATGCCCGGAAGGGCTCGTCCAGGTCGTACAGGGAGCGGGTGAAATCGGCGCTGCGCTCGTCGATGCCGGGCCCGACAAAGTGTTTTTCACCGGCAGTGTTGCTACGGGAAAGAGAATTGCCGAGGCCTGTGGAAGGAAACTGATTCCCTCGGTGCTGGAATTGGGCGGGAAGGACGCCATGATCGTTCTGGCCGATGCTGATCTGGATGTCGCCTCGAGTGCGGCCGTCTGGGGCGGTTTCACCAATTGTGGGCAAGCGTGCCTTTCGGTCGAGCGGATTTATGTGGAGGAGCCCGTCGCGGATCGCTTCATTCGACTCTGCGTCGAGAAGGCCAGGAAACTGCGCGTGGGCCCTGCCTCGGATGCGGATGCCGATATCGGTCCCCTGATCCGACGGCGTCAGCTCGAGAGGGTCGAGGAGCAGCTGCGCGACGCTATGGGTCGGGGTGCGAAGATCCTGACCGGGGGAACGCGCCGGGCTGATCTGGGGCCGACTTTTCTGGAGCCGGCCGTGGTGGTAAACGTGGACCATTCGATGAAGATCATGCGGGAAGAAACGTTCGGACCGGTGATCGCTATCCGCGCCGTGGAGTCGGGGGAGGAGGGGCTTCGAATGGCCAACGATTCGCCGTTTGCCTTGAGTGCCAGCGTGTGGACGCGCGATTCGGCACGGGCCAAAAGAATTGCGTCGCGCTTGCGCGCCGGATCGGTGATGATTAACGATGTGGCGAGCTACTATGGAATCTCGGAAGCGCCACACGGCGGGCGCGGGGACAGCGGGTGGGGACGATCGCACTCGCGGCTTGGCCTGCTCGAAATGGTTCAAGTAAAATACGTGGACGTAGACCGATTGCCCCGCCTGCCCAAGTCGTGGTGGTTTGGGTACGGTCGAGAGCTGGCCGCATCAGCGGGCCGACTGGTCGAAGCGATGTTCGCTCGCGGCTGGAGGCGGCGCGTGCGGGCGCTCCGGCGCGGGGCGCACGGCCTAGTTTTTCGCCGGCATCGAATCTAGGCGTCGGCGACGCAGCGTATCGCGCGGGGACCGGCAGCCTAGCACGGGAGGAGTCAGCCATCATGCCAGATGCAAGCGTCCAGGATAAGGCGCAGACCCCGGCGGGGGAACAAGCGACCACCGCCGCGCCAGCTTCTGCGGCGGAGCCGGCAGCTGTAGCGAATCCGAAATTCAAGGCGAAAAAAGCCACGCAGCGTTCCTGCGACGAAAGGGACGCCAAGGGAAAACTCTGCTGCGGCCATTTGAAGCGCTGGTACGATTATCCGAAGGAGATTGCCGCGCTGGTCGGGCCCAAGGCTGAGATCTACCGGTGCGAATTCTGCAAGACTCTGTACAAGCCGGATCTCTCGCAGCCGCCCCACAGCTACACGCTGCGCTACTAGACAGTTCGCGCGTGGCTGCAGGGGTCCACGCCGTGTCGTCTCTCTCCAGGCTCGCCGTGAACAACGAACTCATCCACGATTGGAACACCTTTACCGGTCCTGAAATCCCGCGCGGGCGCCGCGTGGCACTCGATGATGAAACCCTTCGAGACGGCCTGCAGAATCCCTCCGTTTCTGACCCGTCCATCGGTGAGAAGATTGAAATTCTCCATCTGATGGAGTCGCTGGGGATTGAAACGGTGAACATCGGCTTGCCGGGTGCCGGCCCGCGCGCCTATACCGATACCGAGGCGCTTGCGAGGGAGATCGTCGACTCGCGCATGAGAATCCGGCCGAATTGCGCAGCGCGCACGCATCACAAGGATATAGAACCGATCATCAGGATCTCGGAACGAGTTGGGATGCCGATCGAAGCGGCCACGTTTCTTGGATCGAGTCCCATTCGCCGCTTTGTCGAGGGTTGGACGATTGAGCACCTCGAACAGACGACCGAAGAGGCGGTCACCTTCGCGGCTCGAGCCGGGCTGCCGGTCATGTACGTGACCGAAGACACCATGCGCACCGACCCCTCCACGGTGAAAAAGCTGTATTCGACGGCGATTCGAGCCGGCGCACGGGCCATCGTGCTCTGCGACACGGTGGGACACGCGACGCCGCGCGGCGCCTACAATCTGGTCCAATTTGCCGTGGATGAAATCGTCAAGCCCTCGGGGGGAGGTATCCGCGTCGATTGGCACGGCCACAACGATCGCGGACTGGCGGTGGCCAATTCTCTGGCTGCCGTCGCGGCCGGTGCGGACCAGATTCACGCGGCGGCCATCTCGCTCGGCGAGCGCGTGGGCAATACGCCCATGGAGTTGATGCTGGTCAATCTGCGTCTCCTGGGCCTGATCGATCGGGACCTCTCGAACCTGAAGAGGTATTCCGAGACGGTGGCGGCGGCCACGCACACCACCATCCCCCCCAATTATCCTGTGGTCGGACGGGACGCCTTTCGCACGGCGACCGGCGTTCACGCCTCGGCGATCGCCAAGGCCTACAAGCGAAAGGATCCCGAGTTGGCCAACGCGATTTACAGCGGGGTGCCCGCGCACCTGTTTGGAATGGAACAGGTGATTGAGGTCGGCCCGCTCAGCGGAAGGTCGAACGTAATCTTCTGGCTCGAGCGCCGAGGACTTGCGGTCACCGACGAAGTTGTCGATCGCATCTATGACGCCGCGAAAAAGTCCGAGCGCGTACTCGACGAAGGCGAGCTCCTGGCGCTGGTTGACTCAGCTCGGGGTAGCTGATGTCTCTGCCGGACGCCATTTCTGTTTTCTCTCGAAGCCGCATCCAGGGCGCGGAATAACCGCGTGAAACTCTGGCCCGTCTGCTGTATCTTGCTTTCGATGGCCCCCCTCTCAGCTCGCACGACCGACAACCCCGTCGAGAAGATTGCGCACAATCCCGGATGTGCTCAGGGGCTCGAGTGGATCGAGCACAACACGCGCTGGGTGACCGAGGAGCAGATTCGTTTGACGGAGATCGCCGCGCCGGAGATGAACGAAACGCGGCGCGGGGAGTATCTGAGGACTCTGCTAGAGAGTTCTGGCCTGAAGGTTCGCACCGACAAGGTCGGCAACGTCATCGGTGAAAGGCCGGGCGCTGACTCGAGTGTCGTGCTGATTGCCGCGCATCTGGACACCGTGTTTCCCGCCGGGACCGACCTGCGCGTAAAGCGGAACGGTGATCGCTTGGAAGCCCCGGGGATTTCCGATAACGGGGCAGGTCTTTCTGCGCTGGTCGGGCTGGCTCGCGCGCTCGCCCAGTCCCGGATAAGCACCAGCCGAACGATCGTGCTGGCCGGCGACGTAGGCGAAGAGGGGGAAGGAAATCTTCGTGGGATCCGCTCCCTGGTGGAGGAGTATGGTTCGCGGTTGTTCGCCGTCATTGCCGTCGACGGACCTTCGATCGAACACATCACCACGCAGGCGATTGCCTCACGCCGGTTCGAGATCACCATCACCGGCCCGGGCGGCCACAGCTGGTCTGACTTTGGCGCTCCGAATCCGATTACGGCGCTCGCCCGAGGGATCGTTCAGTTTTCCTCCGTACCGATGCCCGACGAACCGCGTAGCTCGTTCAATTTCGGCGTCATCGAAGGCGGCACTTCGGTGAATTCGATTCCGGCTCGGGCTTCGGTCAAGATCGATTTGCGGTCTGAAGCTGAACCGGAGCTGGCCCGGCTGGAAGCGGCCCTGCGGGAGGCCATGCGCGCAGCGCTGCGACAGGAGATCGAGGCGGCCAATGCCCCGCCCGACGCGCTGGGCTTGACGTTTCATTCACTCGGGTCGAGACCGGCAGGCAAACTCGCGGAAAACTCACCGCTCCGCGAAACGATTCAGAGCGTCGACCGCTATCTCGGCAATCGCTCGCGACTCGAGCGCAGTTCGACCGATGCCAACATTCCTCTATCGCTCGGAATCCCTGCCGTGTCCCTCGGTGCGGGCGGCATGGGGGGCGGCTCGCACACCTTGGGTGAGTGGTATGACCCGACGGGCCGCGCACTCGGGCTTAAGCGCCTCTACCTGGCGGCCATCGCATTAGCGGGTATCTATCGATAGGCCCCCCGCCGCATGAAGCTGCCGAACCTCCCCTCCTCGCGTGGGCGGTTTGCGCTCCGCGGCCTCGACCTATTTCCCGACGATGACCGTTTCGATTTCTCCGGCGTAGGGCTTCCCGGGTGTAGGCGCGTAGGTGATCTTTAGGGTCCGCCCTTTCAGTTGCGAACAGGGATCGAGCTCGCCCAGCGAGGAGTTCGACCCGGCCAGATAGGCGATTTTGGTGTAGTCGCTGGCATGAAAAAGGAGGGGCTTACCCGTTACGATCAGCGCCAGCTGCATCTCGTTGCCGTGGCAGACAACGCTGCGCGATTCTCCTTCCGCCGCGGACACTCCGGCCGGCAAATCGGGGGCCTGCTGAGGAGCGAAAACACGGAGGAAGCGGATCGACCCGGTATCGGCGTGGCCCGAGTCCGGGCTGTAACGGATCTCGGCCTCAAGGCCATTCAGGGATTTGCAGGGGTCGAAGTTCGGAAGCGAGCCGTTTTCAACGGCGATGGGGAAGCCACTCGGAATCCCGCGCAGATGGAGAAGGCGCCCGTCGGTCTCTAGGTCCAGGGTCAGTTTGCCTTCGCAGCGACCGTTCGTGATTCTGCCTTGCGCTATGTCGAGCCCGCCCCCGCTGTCGGCAGGGCTCTCGGTCCCGGCCATCGCGGCCGAGCGTGCTTGGTATTGCCTGGCCTGGTCAAGGTACACCAAAAACGCTTGTGCTTGCTCCTTCTCCTCGGGCTGACGCGCCCAGGCCTCGGCGCGAAGTGCCGCCATGCGGGCCTGGTCGAACTCCTCCCTGCGCGCCAATACCTGCGCGAGCGCCATTTGGTAAGTCGGGTTCGCCGGTTCCAAGGAGAGAGCCTTTTGCGCAAACGACAGGGCGTCGGAAAGATCCTCGCCGTGGGCCGCCATGTAGATGGCCAGCAGCGCGTAGGGCGGAGAGAGATTCGGATTGAGCGCTATGGCCTGGCGCAGATCGGATTCAAGTTCGGGCTCTGCCGAGGACAGGCCGCCCGCTTGGGTCACCAGCTCGGCCCGCAGCAAGTGGGTGAAGGCGTTGCTCGGGTCGACGTCGATGGCCTTGGACACCGATTGCAAAGCTCGAGCAGGGTGCCCGTCGAAGAACTGTGAAATCGCCAGGTACTCCTGGGTCACCGGGGATTGGGGATCGGCTGCCAGGGCCTGCTCGAGAAGCTGCTTGGCTTGTTCTGTGTGCCCGCAGACGGCGGCGAATCCGCCCCGGTAGGCGCCGGCTTCTGCTTCCGACAGCGGCCGGGATTTTAGATCGGCCTCATTGAGTTTGTTGATGGCGGGAACCTTCAGATAGTAGAACACCGCTCTGTGGATATAGTTTTGCAGGTCCGACTCGAGCTGCTTTAGGTCCCTGAAACTCCGCGCGGCGGCCTCCTCTTGGGATTCTCCCTGATCGAGCGCCTCCAGATAGGCACCGAACGCGGCGCGATGTGCGCTGTGATCACCAACCATGAGGTAATGCGCCAGAGCCCAGGATTCGGCGTAAAAGATGGAGGTCTTCTTCTCCTCGTTATAGTAGGGCGATGAACGGTCGATGTTGAACAGCACAGGGAGGGGGATCAAGGGCTCGTTGCGCAGCTCGTCCAAAAGGCTCGCATCGGCCTGGCCCATGCCAACGGATTTGTCGTCGATCTGTGTGTGTCCGTAGAATTCAGCCAGGCCTTCGGCAACCCACAGCGGCAAGTTCGGAAAATAGGGAAGGGTCAGCGAATGGTAGTATTCGTGGTAGAAGGTTTCGTACGCGCTCGCGCCCTCTTGACCAAGCAGTACGGCGGCGAAGTAAATGTTCATGCGATACACGAACAACCCGGCGTGGTGGGCGTGGCCCTTTACGTAATCCTCGGGCATCAACTCCTTCATGGTTTCCTCATCCTTGGCGCCCAAAACGGTGATGACAGGCGTTGGATGGTGGGCGGCGACGGGGAGGGACTGTCGAAAGACTTCGCGGATCTCTTCGAACTGAAGCGCGGTCTTGCGTGCCTGCTTTTCGCTCGAGTTGGACACAATGACGAAGTTCGGGCTGCGCACCTCGAGCCAGGCGTCCCGCCTGGCCGCGAAGCAGGAAAAGGCCAAAACGATAGCGATAAGGCTCAGGAAGCGCTTCATTAATTCGTTAGGCACGTTCATCCGGCTTTATACCCTTCGCGCGTGCCGGAGTCAATTCCGCGCCCTGCTCACCTCCGCCTGGATTGGCCGGCTGGCCGACGAGGGCGGCAGGAGAGTTCAAAGCGAGCCCTGTCCTTGGCCAGTGTCTAAATTCTGTCCCTGAGTACTATTGACTTTCGCTTTTGCTTCGCCTAGACTCGCGCGTACGAGGAGTGAACAGCGAGCCCGTCAACCGACGCCGGGGCTGGCCGCTCGGGTCCGGAAGAGAGACCACATGGTGCTGACCAAGCGTCAAAAGGAAGTGCTGAGCTACCTGGTGAACTTCACGAATAAGCATGGCTACTCGCCGAGCTTCGAGGAAATCGGCAGGGGCATGCGGCTGACTTCGCTGGCGACTGTGCATAAGCATCTCTCGACCCTCGAGAAAAAAGGCTTCATCCGCCGCGGCTACAACCAGAGCCGGTCGATTGAAGTGGTCCAACTGCCGCAACCGGTGCGCAAGGAGATTCTCGATCGACATGTCGTCGAGCTGCCGCTGGCCGGACGGATTGCCGCGGGACACCCGCTTGAAGCCGTGGAGGATCGGGAGACGATTTCCCTGGCTGATTTCGCGCGTGGGCAAAATACGTTTGTGCTGCAGGTGAAGGGCGAATCGATGCGGGACGATCACATCCTCGATGGCGATTACATCGTGGTTGAGCAGACGCAGGTGGCGAATTCCGGTGAGATTGTCGTGGCCCTGGTTGGTGAAGACGAAGCTACGGTGAAGCGATTCTATCGCGAGTCGGGAGGAAGAATTCGCCTGCAGCCGGCGAATGCACAGATGTCGCCCATCCTGGTACCCGCCAACAACGTGAGGATTCAGGGGCGCGTGGTCGGCGTGCTGCGCAAATACTAGTTGACCGTCCGCGCCGCGGGCCTACCGTGCCAGATACCCTTTGGGGCACCTCGCTCTTGGTCCTGCGGACCTCGTCATTACCTCTAGAACACATTCCTTGCAGTTTGGAATTGGCAGGCGTTCGCTCCCGGACTAGATTGAACACCCGAGTCTGGGTTATTTTCTCGCACGGTGATTCGATCAGGGCCCAAGGAGGGTAAATGTGGGGAGACAAGAAAGTCGACGTTCCCTCAAGAACGCCGCTCCCGCAGCAACCTAAGACCACCGCACCGGCTCCAGCAGTCGCACCACCAACATCAGGGGAGGCAAAAAAGATGGCACCTTTGGATTCAACGTACCCAACGACGGCGAGCGGCGGCACGGCGCGGCTCGGCGCTAGTTTGCACATTAAGGGCGAAATCACGGGCAACGAAGACCTGCAGATCGACGGCAGCGTCGAGGGCCTGGTTCAGCTCGAGGACCGCAAGCTCACCGTAGGCGCAAGCGCGCGGGTAACCGCCGATATTATCGCTCGCGAAGTGGCCGTGTACGGAAATGTGAAGGGAAATCTGCGGGCGCGGGATCGCATTGAGATCAAGAAGGACGGGTCCGTGGTAGGGGATTTGACGACCGCGCGGATCATGATCGAGGACGGTGCCTACTTCAAGGGATCGATCGAGATCGACAAGACCGGCGACGCGGCGGATGGGGACGACAAGCCCTCCTACGGACGCGTGCGCAGCACGGCTACGACTTCGGCGGACTGAACGTTCCTACGGCTTAGCGCTGCGCGTTTGTCGCGACTCGCAAAAAATTAGGGGTGGGCCCCGGCCCTTGAGCGGGCTCCGGGGCCAGCTCTTTCGAGCTGGGGCGCGCGTTCTCTGTCCGCCCGTACCCTCCGGCATGCTTCGCTCTGTTGCGCCTTCTTGCCCCTGAGTTCACTGCTCGTTGACAGAGTTTGCCCTGCTAGCTTAAACTCAGCGTTTGTCTCTAGATGAAAGGTGTATGTGAGCTGATGCGGACGTATGTTCCAAAGGGTCGTGAGGCGGAGGAACTGGCCGAAGGTAGAAACTGGTTCGTGGTCGACGCGGACGGGCAGGTATTGGGCAGGCTGGCCACGCGGGTTGCCCGGCTGCTGATCGGGAAGGATAAACCAACTTTCACGCCGCACCTGGATTGCGGCGACCACGTGATCATCGTCAACGCGGAGAAGATCCGCCTAACCGGCAATAAGATCGATCAGAAGGTTTATCGTCACCATAGCGGCTATCCGGGCGGGCTCAAGGAAATTCCCGTTCGGGCATTGATGCAACGCCGCCCCGAAGAGGTCGTGCGTGAGGCCGTAGTGGGCATGCTGCCGAAGAACAAGCTTCGCGCGCGTCGGGCAAGAAAGCTGCGTGTGTACGTTGGGAGGGAAGGGCTTGCCCGCCACGCCGGGCAGAAGCCTCAGCCGCTCGCGCTTTAGCCCCACGGCAGTGATCGAAAAAGCTGGTTTGCGGCCAAATAACGCGGCTCAAGGATGATGCCGGGCGGTTTTGCTGTGCTTAGACAGGAGGAGCATTGAGTTCATCACCAAGTGGAGTGGAAGGAGCAACCAAACAGTTCTACGGTACGGGGCGCCGCCGCGAGGCCATCGCCCGCGTCTACATCAAGGCTGGTGCCGCCCGGTTTACGGTGAACGGGAGGCCTGTCGAAGAGTATTTTCGAAATGTGGCCTGGCATACGGCCGCCGTCGAGCCGCTGAAGTTTACGCAGACGCTCGATCAGCTTGAGGTAAAGGCTTTGGTGAAGGGCGGTGGGGTTGGCGGGCAGGCGGGAGCAGTCCGCATGGGGCTCTCGCGGGCCCTGGCCGTGTTCAACCCTGAGCTGCGCCCCTCGCTTCGAACGAATGGTTTTCTGACCCGCGACCCACGCATGAAGGAGCGGAAGAAATACGGGCAAAAGGGCGCGCGGCGAAGATTCCAGTACAGCAAGCGGTAATTGCACGTAGAATTGGTAAGCAGCGAGCCCCGGCGCGCCGACCGGCCGTCATGGCCGGAGGGCAAGGCGGAGCGAATTCACGGCCGGCAAGGTGCCGGCAACAAAGGATGCTGGTTCAGGCTGGAGGGAAGGCAAAGCGTCCCTTTCGATGAGAGGAGGTACTTTGGCAGTCGAAATTACAATGAAGGAGCTTCTGGAGGCCGGGGTTCATTTCGGCCATCAGACGCGACGCTGGAATCCGAAGATGAAGGAGTACATCTTCGGCGAGCGCAACGGAATCCACATCATTGACCTGCAGAAAACGCTGAAAATGTTTCGTGAGGCAGCCCGTTACGTGGCGGAGCGCGCCGGCGAGGGCCGAACGGTGCTTTTCCTGGGCACCAAGCGCCAGGCGCAAGAGGCTATTGCCGAAGAGGCGCAGCGCTGCGGGATGTTTTACGTGAACCACCGCTGGTTGGGCGGAACGCTCACGAACTGGGTGACACTGCAAAAATCGATCAAGCGGTTGAAATTCCTGAAGGCCATGACCGAAGATGGCCGTTTGGCGGCCCTGCCGAAAAAGGAAGCTGCCCGCCTCGATCGCGAGTCGAAGCACCTGCAGCAGAATTTTGCCGGCGTCGAGAACATGACGGCGCTTCCGGATACCCTGTTCGTGATCGATCCGAACTCAGAGGTGATTGCGGTGCGAGAGGCGCGGCGCATGGGTATACCGGTGGTCGCCATCGTAGACACCAATTGCGATCCAGACCTGGTCGACTGGGTTATTCCGGGCAACGACGATGCGTTGCGCGCCATTCGCCTTTTTACGTCCAAGATTTCCGAGGCGGTCCTGGCCGGCCGGCAGTCGTTCGAGCAAACCCAAATCGCCGAGGAAAAGGTGGCGGAGGGCGCCCCGGGCGAGGAGGCCGTTGAGTACGTGGATACCAGCGCCTACGAGGTCTACGAGAAGCAAGAGGGCGATTTCGTCGAAGGCGAGCCCAGCAGCGAAGAGGCCGCCACCGCTCCGATCACCGAAGACGAAGGCTCACGTTAACGCTGGCCCGGTCGGCAAGAGCTTCGCGATCACCCCGCTGACCTGAGAGCGGCCATCCGACTCTGGCCCAGGCAAATCCAAAAAAGGGAATTGTACCTACATGGCGAATGATGGAAAAGGGAACGTATCGGCGCAGCAGGTGAAGGAGCTGCGCGACCGCACGGGCGCGGGCTTCACCGCCTGTCGCGAGGCGCTGATCGAGGCGAACGGGGTCGTCGAGCAGGCCATCGACATCCTGCGTAAAAAAGGGCAGGCGGCGGCAGCCAAGAAGGCGCAGCGCGCCACCTCGGAAGGCTTGATCGGTTCCTATATCCACGCGGGGGGAAAAATCGGCGTCCTGGTCGAGATCGACTGCGAAAGCGACTTCGTGGCGCGCACGGAGGACTTTCAGCGCTTGTGCCATGACGTGGCCATGCATATCGCCGCGCTCGATCCGCGTTTCTTGCGGCGGGAAGAAGTGACCCAGGAAGTGCTTGATCGCGAGCGCGAGATCTGCCGCGAGCAGGCCAAGGCCACGGGCAAGCCCGAGGCCGTCGTCGAGAAGATCGTCAGCGGCAAGATGGAGAAATTCTTCGAAGAGAACTGCCTGTACGAGCAGCACTTCATCAAGGATGAAGGCGTAACGGTGAAGGAGCTGATCGATCAGGCCATTGCCAAACTCGGCGAAAACGTTACCATCCGCCGTTATTCGCGATTCAAGGTCGGCGAAGGGGAGACTGCCCAGCCTCCTTCTGCCGGCCCGGAAGAGGCCGCCGCGCCCGTGTCGGCGTAAGCGCGCCTTCTTGGCCATCGAGTCCCCGTCACGAGTGGTTGCACGACCGGCTCTGCCCCAGGCTTGTTCTGGGAGCTGGTTTTGAATCCTGCTAGAATGCGGCGAACCGAGACGCGGCGCACATGACAACTCCCGCCAGGCGAGCAGACATGCCCACACGCGCGACCTACCAGCGCGTGGTGCTGAAGCTGTCCGGTGAATCGTTGTCCGGACCCCTGGAATTCGGCATTCACGCCGAGACGATTCAGGGCATTGCCACGCAAGTCAATGAAATTCACGAGCTCGGCGTCGAGGTCGCGATCATGGTCGGCGGGGGAAACATCTTCCGGGGGACGCGGCAAAAGGAGCTTTCGATTGATCGGGCTACCGGCGATTACATGGGCATGCTGGCCACGGTGATCAACGGCTTGGCCCTGCAGGACGCTCTCGAGAAGCAGGGATGTCACACGCGCCTGATGAGTGCGATCGAGATGCACGAAGTCGCTGAGCCGTTCATCCGCCGGCGCGCCGCGCGCCATCTGGAGAAACGCCGCGTGGTCATTTTCGCTGCGGGGACCGGCAATCCCTATTTCTCGACCGACACAGCGGCTGCCTTGCGGGCCATGGAAATCAAGGCCCAGGTCATCTTGAAAGCGACTCGTGTCGAGGGCATCTACGATGCGGATCCGGAAAAAGTGCGAGACGCGAAGTTGTTCGAGCGCATCACCTATCTCGACGTCCTGCAAAAGGGGCTTTCCGTGATGGACTCGACTGCCATTTCCTTGTGCATGGACAACCGGATGCCCATCGTCGTTTTCAACATGAACGTGCCGGGGAATCTGAAGCGTGTGGTGACCGGCGAACGGGTCGGTTCGGTCGTCACGTCAGCCTGAGATCAGCTTCGCGGAGGTGCCTAGGATGACCGTCATCACCACGAGCAAGGATGCTCTCGCGCAGGCCAAGGTTCGCATGGAGAAAGCCGTAGAGGATTTCCGGCGCGACCTGGCCGGCGTGCGCACGGGGCGAGCGAATGTGGCGCTCCTTGATCATGTCCGCGTCGACTATCACGGCACGCCCATGCCCGTCAATCAACTCGGCTCGCTGAATGTGCCCGACCCTCAGATGATCGTGATCTCGCCGTGGGATCCGGGGGCCGTGCCCCTGATCGACAAGGCCATTCGCAGCTCCGATTTGGGACTCAATCCCACGAATGACGGGAAGGTGATCCGTGTTCCCATTCCGCCGCTGACCGAGGAGAGGCGCAGGGAACTCGTCAAGCACGTGCACAAAGTCCTTGAAAACCATCGCACGGCCGTGCGCAACATTCGGCGGGACATCAAGGAGGCCGTCGAGAGACTCGAGAAGGACAAGAAAATCAGCGAAGACGAGAAGAAGCGTTCGCTCGAGGAGCTCGAAAAGCTCACGCACTCGGAAAGCAAGAAAATCGAAGACCTCTCCGCCGCGAAAGAAAAGGAAGTCCTCGAGATCAAGTAGATTCCCCCCGGCGGCTTCAGTTTCCTGCCCCCTCTTCGGGAAGCCGTAACTCGAACGCGCAGGTGTCGGAGGCGGCAGGGCAGGAAAGCGTGCCGCGCAGGAGGATCCTGGCCGGAGAAGATCCAGGGAAGAGTTCCCCGTAATTGAGCGGCCGCAATCGATCGGCGAGCGGCCGCAGTGACTGGCTTCCGCTCAAGAATCGGACGCGAACCATCGGCGGGTAACGCTCGGCGGGCAATGAAATCAAGACGAGGAAGTCGGCGGCGGCGTCGCCCGTCGAGAGGCGCGGCAGGCGAAAGCTGCGGGTCTGCTGAAATTCCTGACCCGCCTTGGCCACCAGGCCATCGATCTGCGCGTTGCCGCCGAGTAGCAGCATCAGCCGCACGCGGGATTCAGGGACCGGCTGGGGGGCCGCCGAGGCCAGGGCATAAGTGCGAATCGCGCGCTCCTTCTGGCCAAGCTTTTCGTAGATGGCGGCCAAATGATTCCCGTATTCGCCGCGCCCGCCGACAAGCCATGCGGCTCGAACGTACCGCTCGGCGGGCCCCAGGTCGCCGCGCTTGAAGTGCACCCATCCCAGGATGTCCCAGTAGGCAGCCAGGCTCTCGACGTGGGCAAAATCGGTCGGTTTGGGGTGATCGAGGTCGATCTTCGCCAGGGCCCCTTCGGCCGCCCCCACAGCGGAGGTTGCGAATTGCTGCGCCTGGTCGAGGTCGACGCCGCTGTCGGCCAGGCTGTAGGCCACCTGACTTTGGAGATCGGGTGTGGGCGAAAGGGCCATAGCGTTTTGAAATGCTCCCAGTGCTTTCGCGCTCTCTCCGAGGGCCAGGTAGGCTCGACCGAGATTGACCTGGAGCTCGGGGTTGTCAGGCGAAAGAATGACCGCCTTTTCGAGCTCAGGCACCGCCTCCGGATACTGGCGCTCGGCAAGAAGGAGATTGCCGAGCTCTGCGTGTGCGATCGTGTCGAGCGGCTCGAGCTCGATCTGCTTGCGAAAGGCCATGGCTGCCTCGTCGGGCCGATTCAAGCGTTCGAGCGCGATTCCGAGATAGTCGTTGGCCCGCGCGTCGGATCGATTCACCTCGGCCTGTTTTCGAAAAGCCTGGGCCGCCGCCTCAAAGTCCCGCGTCTGCATGTAGGCAAGCCCCAGCTCATTCCAGGCCCCCTTGCGCTCCGGCTGGATTTCCGTGACTCGGCGCAGCAGTAGAATCGCGCCTTGAGCGCGACCGGCTTTCAGAAGGGTCGTGCCAGTCTCGAATAGGTCGTCGGGCGTGGCGCCGGACGGAATGGCCGCCGGATCGGCGGATGTATTGGCGACCAGCAGCACTTGCGCTTGATCACCGGAAACCGCACGCGTGAAGGCCAGGTAATCAGAGGCACGGTCTGGTGGCAGGGAGCGCATTTTGAAGTTGAGGGAGCGCTCGGCGGAGAGGGTGCCGTTTTCGAATCGATAACTCGAGCTGAATTCCGCGTAATCGCGAGAGACGCGGACGCCGACAGGCGGCTCGACGGTGAGGTGCGGGGGAAACGCGAGCTGCAATCGCGTGCGAACATCGAGCGGAGTGCCCAGCTCGACGGGGTGACGGCCGTCGGAGGGAAGGTCGGGCAGGGCAATGGTGACCAGGGGCAGCGGGAACCTTGCCTTGCCAGTCGGCCACGGGACGAGGTCGGGCTCGGAAAGGGTGAACGTCAACTCGAAGGCCGTTTCCGTCCGTAGCGGATCGCTGGTTTCTACAGCCGTCACTTGAGCATGCAAGCCGTCGAGCGTCAAGATCGTCTCGGCCAGTTGGTTCCACTCGTCCCGTGCAGCTTGATGGAAAGCGGTGCGAAGAACAAATTCGGTGTCGCCGCGCAGTACATAGCGGATCGTTCCGGCCAGAGTTCCGAGTTCGCTGATCCGGCCCTCGATTTCGACCTGCTGTATCGAAGCGAAGGGTGGATCGGTTGGGGTGACGGCCAACTGGGCTGCACCCCGGTCGGAAACCAGCAGCGCCGACTTGTCGCGCAACGGCGCAGGGAGAAAGCGAAATGGTGCCACTGCCGAGGTCGGGTCCATCCAGATGATCTCCCCCTTCTGCGGGACCATGGTGATGACATGGTCGATTTGTGCCGGAGAGGGCAATTCGATGTCGAGCTTACGTGCGTAGGGCAAGAGAACCGCCGAGGAGTGAATTCCGGCAGCTTCGAGCATGGCCCTGAGCAATCCATTTTTGTCCTGCGCGTCGGCATAGCCGTTTCTGAGCACCTCGGCGGGCGAGAGCCGGGGAAGGATGTCGAGGCTCAGCGGTAGATTGATCAAGCGGACCTTTTGAGAAACGAAGCTGTAAATGGTCCGCATTTTGTCGATGTCGTTGCGGGCGCCGCCGGTGAGCTCAAGCGTTTGCGCGCGGAGCTCCGCGGTGGGGGCCAGGCCTGGGCCATCGGTCTCGCGGTACCATTCGGCCACGGCTGTCCAATTGGCGAGCGAAGTGAGCTGAACGTCAGCCGGGACTGCCGTGGCACCACCCGTTTGTTGTGCGTCCTCGGCAACGGAGAGATTTGCGTGTTTCCAGTCCAGGATCACGCGGCCTTCTTCCTGCGAGGTGGAAAAGGTAAAACCGTCCGCGACCCAACCTGTCTTCTGGTCTTGCTTGCCGGCGACGCGGATGAAACCTGGCGAGCGGATCGAGAACGAGCGGTCTGGCGGTAAATTGATCCTCAACTCCTCGTCAAGGGCGATCGCGTCCTGGATGAAACGATGCTCGAACCAGAATTCGCCGCGCGCGAACGGCTTTATGTTCCTGGTTACCGCCTCGTATTCGAGCACGTCGCCCGGCTGCAAGGACGGCACGGACACATGCGTTTCCTCGATCTCCCGATATGCCGGCGCGCTTGAGACGAGCGCGGCAACCTGTTGCTTCACCGCGTCGGCGGAGGCCAGCACGTTCACTCGGGAGCCGTCCGCGTGTCGGATCGTCACGGCGCGAACCAACATCTGCTGATAGCCGGAGCGATAGGGGAAGGCGAGGTCTCGGAACTTCTCGGCCCCCGCTTCGCTCTGGATTCGCAGAAGCGCGTGGACGATGACTTCGCCTGTTCCTTCCCTCGCCAGGCGCGCGTCGGTTGAATACTTCTCGATGACGTAGGGTTCACCGCTGTAGCGGGATTGCGGGAGAGACTCGCTTCGGCCGCCCGGGCTCGAGTGACCGTGCACCCCCGATGGCTGCTGTTGAGCGGCGGCAGACTCAATGCTCAGCAACCCGACGAAAACAAGCCCCAGCGCACCCGAGGACCGAAACATTCTGGCTCCCTGCTCAAAACGTTCGCTTGAGTCTAGGTGACTTTGGCCTCGCGCCGGAAGCCATAGCTTCACCGAGAGTGACCAATGCGAAATACCGCCCCGCCAGAGCGAGGCTCCTCCTCCCCCGGGCTTGCCGGGTGTTCGAACACTTGCGCCTCCGGCGGGCAAAACACGCTCGCCTGAATTTCGTAATGTGACAGGAGTCATGAATCAGATGGCGGATAAGAGAATCCCTTCCCCGGGGAGCCCTACGCTTCGAGGACCGATTTCGAAAGAGTATGGGAACATAGCCCGCGCTAGCTGCGAGTGCCTTTGTGCTAGGGCTTTATTGCAGTAGGGGTTGTGATCCCGATGTTCGACATCTTCAACTCGAGTCGATCGTTCGTCTCCGGACCTAAAGCGGCCTCGTTCTAGAACCTGCGGCTTCAAACGAACCAGGACCTTGGAGCGGACTCAAAAAAAAGGGGCTCCATCCACCTGTTTTTGCATCCTATTGGCGCAAAAGTCGTTAGTTGGCGAGAAAGCCCGGGTTTCGAGGGGGTTTGGACTGTCCGCGGATCAGGGTGGGGGCAATCGAACCCCCGAAGGCCCCGCCTGTCGAGCTCGGGCGTTCCCGGCTTCGCCCGTTCACCGGTCCTGTATTCGAGTTGACACGAGTTCTTGTTTTTCTTATACTTGCCCGGTTGTCTTGAGGCCTTTGGGCCTGTTGGTGAAAGGGAAGTCTTCGCGTCCCGGAACATAGATCGACGGAACGGGATAAGAAGAGCGGCCGAAATGGGGCGCCAGCCCCGCAAAGCCGCGTGAGCCTCTCCGCTGTAAGCAAGCGCGGTTCACTCCTCGGGGTGAAGCTTCAGCGCGGAGTACAGAATTTCAAGATCTGCCCGGCTGGTGTGCCGTAGCGGGCCGGTCCTGAGTTCAGCCGATAGCTCCTTCGGGATTGGCGACCTTCTGTTCGTTCACCCGCAGATTTCTGCGCGGGCCTGAGTGCCGGCGCGGGAAGACACGAAACAAAGTTTGCATTCGATGCGGTTGATGCGGAGGCGAAGAGTGCCGACGTTTGCGCAATTAGTTCGATACGGCCGGGAACAGATTCGAACGAAGACGAAATCGCCCGCGCTCGAGGGATGCCCGGAAAAGCGCGGCGTGTGCATTCGCGTCTACACGCAGACGCCCAAGAAACCGAATTCCGCGCTGCGCAAGGTGGCGCGCGCACGGCTGACCAACAGCCACGAAGTGACCACCTACATTCCCGGCATCGGCCACAACCTGCAGGAGCACTCGATCGTGCTTGTGCGGGGAGGCCGGGTCAAGGATCTGCCGGGCGTTCGTTATCACATTGTGCGCGGCACGCTCGATGCTGCTGGGGTCGAGAATCGCAAGCAGGGCCGCTCGAAATACGGCGCCAAACGGCCGAAAGGCACGCAGAAGTAGGAGAGGAACGTCATGCCTAGAAAGGGTTGGGTGGTTCGGCGAAAGATTCCGGCCGATGCTGTGTTCGGCAGCGACATCGTACAGAAGTTTATTTCGAGCATGATGTACGACGGCAAGCGCTCGACGGCTCAATCCATTTTCTACGACGCCATGGATCAGGTGGCCAAGAAAGCGAACGACGATGCCCTGAAGCTGTTCAAGAAGGCGATTGAGAACTGCAAACCTGTCCTCGAAGTGAAGACGCGGCGCGTGGGCGGCGCGAACTATCAAGTTCCCGTGGAAGTGAACCCTTTCCGCAAGCAGTCGCTGGCGGTTCACTGGCTGATTACCAGCGCTCGGGCGCGCAGCGGGAAATCGATGACCGACAAGCTGGCCGAGGAGATTCTCGACGCTGCGAACGGACGCGGCGGGGCGGTCAAGAAGAAGGAGGATGTGCACCGCATGGCGGAAGCCAACAAGGCCTTCGCCCATTACCGGTGGTAGTTTTCTCCGGAGCGTCGCTTGCCGTCCCCGGCGGGAAAACAACGAGCTTCGAAGACGAAACGAGCATGGCACGCCAGGTACAACTCGATCAGATCCGCAATATCGGGATCATGGCGCACATCGATGCCGGTAAGACCACATCGACCGAGCGGATCCTCTTCTACACGGGTGTGACCTATAAGATCGGCGAGGTCCATGAGGGCACCGCCACCATGGACTGGATGGAGCAGGAGCGCGAACGCGGCATCACGATTACATCGGCGGCAACCACCGCTTTCTGGAAGCGAAACGACAAGAACTACCGCATCAATATCATTGACACCCCCGGACACGTGGACTTCACGGTGGAAGTCGAGCGCTCGCTGCGCGTCCTGGACGGCGCGGTCGCCATTTTCGACGCCGTGGCGGGCGTGCAGCCGCAAACGGAAACCGTTTGGCGTCAGGCCGACAAGTATCGCGTGCCGCGCATTGCCTTCATCAACAAGATGGATCGCATTGGTGCCGATTTCGACCATTCAATTCGCTCCATGCGGCAGCGCCTTTCGGCCCACCCCGTGCCCCTGCAATATCCCATAGGCAGAGAGGACAACTTTATCGGGGTCGTGGATTTCATTGACGAGCAGGCCATTGTCTGGAAGGACGAAACCCTGGGGGCCGAATACGAGGTCCTGCCCCTCGCCAAGCTCTGGGATCCGGCCTACCTCAAGACGCGGCCCAGTCTCGAGACCGCCGTGATGGCCTCGAAGCTGACGCCCGAGTTCTACAAGGAGCATCGCGACAAGGTTCTTGAGTACATTGCCGAACACGACGACGCGATCCTGGCCAAATGGCTCGAACAACATAAGCTCGCGCCGGATGAGTTGCGCGCCTCGATTCGCCGCTCGACCATCGCGCTCAAGCTCGTTCCCGTCCTGGCCGGCGCGGCGTTCAAGAATAAGGGCATCCAACCGCTGCTCGACGCCGTGGTCGATTATCTGCCCTCCCCGCTCGATGTCCCGCCGGTCGAGGGAATGAGTCCAGACGGAACGGAACCCGAACTTCGCCGCGCCGGTGACGACCAGCCTTTCGCCGCGCTGGCCTTCAAGATCATGACCGACCCGTACGTCGGACATTTGACCTACTTGCGCGTGTATTCCGGGGTGCTCAAGAGCGGCCAGTCGGTCTACAACTCGACCAAGAGAACTCGCGAGCGCATCGGTCGCCTGCTGCGCATGCACGCGAATAAGCGCGAGGAGATCGAATCGGTTGAAGCCGGCGACATCGCCGCGTGCGTGGGTCTGAAAAACGTCGCCACCGGCGATACCTTGTGCGATGAACAGAAGCCCATCGTCCTCGAGTCGATCGAGTTTCCCGCTCCGGTTATTTCCGTGGCCATCGAGCCGAAAACCAAAGCCGACCAGGAAAAGATGGGCACGGCACTCTCGAAGCTGGCCCAGGAAGATCCGACCTTCCGCGTGCACACCGACCACGATACCGGGCAGACGCTGATCTCCGGCATGGGCGAGCTGCACCTGGAAATCATCGTCGATCGCATGATGCGGGAATTTAATGTACAGGCCAATGTGGGGCGCCCGCAGGTAGCCTATCGGGAGACGATCACCCGACCCGCTACGGCCGAAGGGAAGTACATCCGTCAGACCGGGGGTCGCGGACAATACGGGCACGCAAAACTGAGCGTTTATCCCCTGCCGAACGCCGGCCACGATGACATGCACGAGATGTCCAACGATGAGCTCGATCAGCTTGCCAAGCAGATCGCGGGCAAGGGCGGAAAATGGCATTTCGACAAGGAACACCGCCTGCTCTTCATCGACAAAATCATCGGCGGCGCCATACCCAGGGAGTTCATTCCCCCGATCGAGGACGGGGTAAGCGAGGCCATGGAGACCGGCGTCCTCGCCGGATACGAAATGGCCGATATCGCAGCCGTCCTCGAGGACGGCAGCTTCCACGAAGTTGACAGCTCGGAAATGGCGTTTAAAATCGCTGGCTCGATGGCCTTTAAAGAGGCCTGCCATAAAGCCAATCCCAAGCTGCTCGAGCCGGTCATGCGCGTCGAGGTCGTGGTCCCCGAAGAGTACATGGGCACGGTGATTGCGGACCTCAATTCCCGCCGCGGGCAGCTGCAAGGCCGCGAGTCGCGCGTCGGAAGCGAGATCATCAACGTCCTGGTGCCCCTGGCCGAAATGTTCGGCTACGCGACGGATATCCGCAGCAAAACGCAGGGGCGCGGGAGCTTCACCATGCACTTTTCGCATTACGAGCAGGCGCCCGCGAACGTCGCAGACGAGGTCATCTCGCGCGCTACGGGCAAGGTGGTGCGGTCTTGAAGGAGCAGCCGGCCAAGTAGGGATAAAGCAGAGGAGCGGACACGAGATGGCCAAGGAGAAATTCGAGCGCAGCAAGCCGCACGTGAACGTGGGCACGATCGGGCACATCGACCACGGGAAGACCACGCTGACGGCCGCGATCACGAAGGTGCTCAGCAAGAACAATCCGAAGGTGCAGTTCCGGG
>DASPVZ010000041.1:0-71861 GCA_035622135.1 Candidatus Cybelea sp.
AGCGGCCGGGAACGCACTTCAAGCTGGGCAACGCCTACTGGTCGATTTCCCAGTGGGACCCCGCGGCCAAGGAATTCAATGCCGAGCTTGCGAATGACCCGCGAAGCTGTATGTCCTTCTACAAGCTTGGCGACATCGTTCTCGAACAGCACGGGGATCCCCAGGCTGCGCTCGACCAGCTAAACAAATCCGTCGCGATTTGCCCGAACTTGACGGAAGCCCGCGAAGATCGGGCGCGAGCCCTACTGCGTATGGACCGCTATCAGGACGCGCTGCCCGACCTAGATGCCGCCGCGCACGCCACCCCGGATGATCCCAATGTTCATTTCCTTCTGGCCCAGGCCTATCGCTCGCTGGGCCGTGCCGACGAAGCCAAAGCGGAAATGCAGCTCTTCAGCAAACTCGAGGAGAGCGCGCGGGCCGCGACGGCCGCCCGCGCGCAGCAGGTCATGCAGAACCGGGACCAGAACCCTCCCCCGCAGTAAACTCTGCCTCTACTTGGGCGCCGGCATCGTCTTTTGGTCTGACGAATGTGTGCCGCTGAGCGCCGCTGTCCGGTCAAACTCCGCCTTGGCTTTGTCCACCATTCCTTCTTTCCTGTAAACTTGGCCGAGCATGTAATGCAAACTTGCAACGCCGGGCGCCAGCGCTACCGCCTTCTCGAGTTCGGCCTGCGCCTCCGGCAACTCCTCGAGCATCGAGAACGTCTTTCCCAGTTTTTCGTGCCCCTTCGCGTCCTCGGGCGCGATCTCGGTCGCCTGGCGCAAATACGGCAGCGCGTCGTTCGGCCGACTTTGTTCGAGGTAGAGCGTGCCCAAATCGATGTAAGGCTCGGGATCCTGTTGTCCGAGGTTCGCCTGCCACGCAATGGCAGTCTTGTAGGCCCCGAGCGCGTCGTCCACTCGGCCTAGGCCGTCAAACGACAATCCAAGGTTATACTCCGCTTTCACGTTCTTCGGATCGAGCCTGAGGCACTCCCGGAAGGCGCGAATCGCCTCCTCAAACCTGTTCTCCGTGTACTTTGTTCGTCCCAGGTTGTACCAGGCATCCGCATCGTTGGGATCCCATTCAACTGCCCGCGTGAGCCATTTGTCCGCATCCGCCGAGTCGTCCAGCAAAATGTAATCGAGCGCCACGATCTTCAGGTCGAACTGGCTGGGCTTCGCGTATTTCGCCCCCAGGGTGAACTCCGCCAGCGACTCTCGCGCGTGTGCATCACGAAACTTCGCAAGCGGCTCGTTCACGTCGTAGTGCATAGCGCCCTTGGCCGCGGCCTCATCCTGGATTTCGCGAAACAGGATGTACCCTAGCAAGAAATGCCCCTGCGCCGATTCTCGCTGCGTTTGCAAGAACTCTCGCACCAGCGCCTCCGCATCGCCCGTACGACCCGCACTCGCGAGTTCCCTCGCCCGCTCGAGCTCCGCCCCAACTTGCGGCCGTTTTGTCGGCCCGTCCTGCCCGCACATACGCGCACGGGGGCCGAGCGGCGAAATCACGAGCATCAGGATTAGGTTAAGACGTATCGCCGTACTTTTTAGCGCGGCAGGCTTTTTTCTGAGCATGAAAGGATCCCTGGCCGGACGCGAGCTTGCATACCAGTGATGAACGGGATCGTCCCTCCTCATGGTTGGCTTAGCGATCCCTAATTTGCTGGTTTATCAGAGGAATGCGTCCCGTTCAATTCCTCCGCCCTCTGAAATTCAATCTTCGCCTTATCCAGCATGCCGAGCTTCCGATACACCTGGGCCAGCATAAAGTGGTCGCTCGCCACGTTCGGCTCGAGCGCGACGGCCTTCTCGAGTTCGCGTTGGGCCCGAGGAAGCTCGTTCAGGGTGGAGTACGCTCTTCCTAGTTCCTCGTGTACGACAGGTACTTCGGGGAACTCATCGACTGCTTGCTCGAGATAGGGCACCGCCTTTTCCGGCTGGTTCTCATCGAGATAGAGCCTACCCAAATATGTAAAGGGCTTCGGAGACTTCGTGCCGCTCTCTTGCTCCCACGCGATCGCGGTTTGATACGCTTGAGCAGCTTCATCGGTCTGCCTGAGGCCCTCGTAAGACAACCCAACACTGGCTTCCGCCAGGGCATTTTTGGGCTGCAGCTTTAAACATTGCTCGAATGCCTCAATCGCTTCGGCAAATTGGTCCTTGCTGTAGAGGATCCGCCCCAGGTAGAACCATCCCTCCGCATCGTCCGGTTGCAACCTGAGTGCAAGACCTAGGGATTTCGCCGCGGCTGCATTCTCTTTGAGCAGCACCCAATCGAACGCGACGGTCTTGAGATCAGCCGCGCTCGGGTTCCTGTATTTTGCCCCCGCCGAGAACTCAGCCAAAGATTCACGCGCCTTCGCGTCGCGCAGCTTGCCGAGCTCGCCGCCCGCCGCGCCGCCGTACGCGAAGCTCTCGCCCTCTGTTTTTTCCTCGGCCACATAGCGTTCGTGCATTTCCTCGAACAGGATGTGCCCCAGCAGGAAATGTCCGTCGGCAGAGTCAGCGTGCCCCGTGAGGAATTGGCGGACGGTCGCTTCGGCCTCGCTCAGTTTTCCGCCCTCAAGCAATGATTTCGCTTCCGTCAATCGAGAGTCAGACGGTGGAACCTTTTCGGGCTTCGCGGCATTTCCGCCTACGACAGGTGATGCTACGCCCGTTTGCGAAGTTCCGCTTGGAGTCCCGTGTACGGGGCTCGACAGACACACACTTGCCATGCAAAAAAAGGCCACGGCGGCAACGAACGAAGGCATAGTCAGGAATTATACGACTATGCGGCGGATGCAAAACAGCAAGAACTATCTCTGTATCGAGGAATGGTTTAGAGGTCAGGGCCGGACTGGGCTGTCATTTTCTGCGGCTTGAAATCCACGTGCACCGTCGAGTCACGTATCTTGCACTTGAAGGCGATGTCTGTCTCATCGCCTCCGATGGTGGGGCCCGACGAAGTCTTCTTCGGAAAGAAAAATGCGGCCTGCTTCAGAACTCCGTTTGAATCTTTTTGATAGACCACACGGCTGGGCGGGAGTTTTAGCTTGCTTCGCTTCATCTCGAGAAAGGCATTGGCCTGGAAGAACTTCTCCTCGTTCGTCATAAAGGGCGTCATGTCCCCCATGCTGAGCACGATCTGGTATTCCTCTTGAGGAGCGTTGACATACTGTTCGACCTCTGAGTCCTTCATTTGGCCATGAAGAACCATCTGCCGGGCCGAGGCAGCGCGCATGACCCGCGATGAATCCCAATACACATTAACACTGATATTCACTGCTTGCGTTTCCTCCTGGTCTGCGCGGTTGGTCGCCTTTGGGTTAGCTGCGGTAGTGCCGGCGGCGTTGGGCGTCGTACGAACGCCGCCAGAGATCTGCTGCTGCGGAGGAACGTTCCTCAGGTTCTCACTATCAACCCACGTCCGCTGGATGAACGTCTTCCGCACCCACGGTGAATCGGACATAATGGATTGAACATCCTGATCGTTCCACTCCTGGTAGGGCTTCTTCCAGGGTTTGTCGTCGCCGCGCAGAAGAGCAGCGCAAAAGAAGAGTGCCAGAAGCGGCCCAGCCCATTTTGTCGAATTTCTCACGGGAAGCACCCCCGCTTGCTTCGCGGTCTGGTCATACTACAGAACCGGGGCTTGCGCCCCGGCTCCGGGGTGGGTGGTTCAATCTAGGACGCATGCCTAGCGTTTGGATGTTCGAGGAATCCGAAATTTAGATTCTTTGCTTCTGTCCCCCTAAAAGTTGAACTGGAGTTGGAACTGGCCTCTCCTCGGCGTGTTGCCCTGACAGGAGTCCAGTGGCGACGGCGCGCTGTCGGCGAAGCCAAAATTCGGATTAACTTGGTTGTTCTGGAAGCAATTCACGCCGCCGCCGGCGCCGGTGCTCAACAGATTTCGGTTGAACAAGTTGAACCACTGAATGGTAAAGTCGGCATTGAAGCGCTCACTGCCAAAGAAAAACCTCTTTGTGAATGCCGCATCTTCGTCAAGGTACCACGGGTATCGGATGGAGTTCTCAAACACGGGCCCGTTCCCGATCGTCCAGTCTCCCGGGAAACCGAAGGCAGACGTATTGATCACAGGAATCGAGGTGCCGGTCGAGAGGCTCTTGTTGTAATTGTTCCAATTCACATCGTAGTTGTTCGAGAGAATGTTCGGACGGTTGGCCACAAAAATGTTGCCAACGAGTGGGTCGCAATCAAATTGGTCCGCACAGGAGACCAAATTAACTGGCGGGCCGCTCTCATACCATTGGACCCAGGAAATCTTCCAACCGCCGATTAAGTTTCTCATTGCCAGGCCGCCGCCGTTCAGGAATCTCTTCCCGGGACCGATCGGCAGTTCATACACTCCAGCAATGGTCAGCACGTGAGTCTGGTCGGCCGAGCCAACGGCCCACTCGGCATTTGGATCCTTCGGGTTTAGGCCCTCGCCATTAAATGTCGAGAACCCGCTTTCTGTATTTGTCATGTACTTTGAAAGCGTATAAGAGACCAGCATGGTTAACCCGTTGCCCGTGCGCTTCTGGAGGCTCATCTGAAGTGCGTTGTATAGATCGGCTCCCGAAGTGTCGAAGTTGTTGGTGACAAAAGGCATTTGCGGGTAAGGAAGCTCGGCCTGCCAAAGAGCAATGTTGCCTGCGCCGCCGGCTCCGGGCGATTGTTCCTGGCAGAAATTGGCATACGGGGCGTAGAACAAGCCACCGGCAGCGCCGCAGGTACCCGGGGCATAGTTCACCTGACCGAAGGTCCCTTGGGCTTGCATAAACGCCTGAGCCGCAGGCGAATTCCACGCCTGACCTAGCACGCAATCACCGGTCTTCGTTTGGCTAGGTCCTCCCGGGGCACAAGCGGACTTCACGAAGTTGTAATCGAGTGACTGCACCCCTGATTCAAGCGTCGCCGGCAGGTGGATGTCATGCGTATGTATGAAGCTGGCCGAAAGGAACATGCTGAAGGGCAGCTCGCGCTGGACACCCCCTACAAAATTCTCATCGTAGCCCTGATTAACACTTCGCGGCAACGAGTGAACCTGCGCGCCGCCCAGAATAGACGTTCCGTTGAAGGAGGTCGGGCTGAAGCCAACCGCCGGAAGCGGGGGCAGCGTATTCGTATCCCATTGACCGAAACCAGGAACCGTGGGCGCCGGCGACCCGATCGAAACAACGCCGTTCAGGTTGTTTCCGTAGTTTACGGCTACCTTGTTCACGCCGTACTCGAACGCACCGGTGTCTAGCCAGTAGAACGACACACCTCCCAGCAGTACGGTCTTAGGGTTCAACTGATAGGTAAAGCCCACCCGCGGACTGAAATGGTTCCACTGCATATACATCGTGCTCCAACCAACGCAGGCTGAGCACGTGCCGAGCTCCGACATAGCGCCCAGCAGCGGAGAACCATTCAGAGGATTAATCTCGGTCGGGTTTGGTATGTTTGGATTGAAGAAGGTGAGCTGATTCGTGCTGTACTGATTCGTAAACGGGAATGCGAGGTCCCAACGAATACCCGCATTGATCTTCAGCTTGGGATTGATCTGCACGTCGTCCTGGAAATAAGGAGCTAGGTAGTTATTCCGCAGGTTCGTGTTGCCCGCGCCGCCCCGACTGCCGCTCGTGACGTCGCCGAGCAGGAAGCTTGCAAAACCAATCCCGGTGGTTGTACCGGGAGAGGCCTCAGCGGGGTTTGCCGTTATGCCCGAAGTAAAATTCAGCACTCCCGAGCAACCGGCCTGGCCGGTCGACCCGCCGCATTCGAAGTCATCCTGGTGCGTATGCCGGATATCGACGCCGATGTTCATGGTGTGCCTGCCCGTCTGCCAGAGCAGATTACCCATCCATGAAAATCCTGTTTTGTGGTTTTTCGTGGACGACAGGCCGTTCCCAGGGCCCCAGCTTTGCGGCTCCCATAGCCCGCCGCTAAAATTGATACTGGGAAAAGTGAGGGGCTGTGCTAATCCGGAAGGTGGAACGGGTGTGATCGGACTCGAGAGCAGGCGTGGCGGCTGAAAGTCGTTGCGTTGAAAGACCCAGAGAAAGCCGCCCGTCAACACCATGTGGGGACTGATCGCGTTAGAGTAGGTAATATCCACACCTCGCCCGTAGGTGTAGGTGATGTTTTCACCGCTGAGTGGGTTATCTACCCAGTCACTTGAATTCGGCGAGGGGAAATACTGGCGCCAATAGAAGCCGTGGATGGCTTGGTTCCTGGTCAAGTTATGGTCGGCGGTGACCGCGTAGTCGGTCTGGAGATTCAGGTCAACCACAGATGGGACGTAGTTGTTGACCAAGTTTGAATTGCTCGGTGTTGGAAGCGGAAACTGCTTGAGCAGGGCGGTCGACTCCTGACTGAAACAACTGGTCGGGATCTTGTTCCCTGGCCATTGAGTCCCTGGACTGCCGGGGCCGCTTGCCGGAACTGTGCAGCCGGCGGGAATCAGCGATGCATTTGTTGCCCAAGCGCTCGGAACATAAATGGGTATGACCTGGGTGGGGTTGCCAGGGTTAAACGCTTGACTAAAGTCGCCTCCCAGCTCAGCCGCCGTGGGCAGGGTTACCACGCCGTTGGTAAATGACTGCCTGTATCTATCGTAGCTGAAGAACCAGAAGGTCTTGTTTCTGCCGTCGTAGATTTTCGGCAACCACACGGGGCCGCCGACAGAACCGCCCAAATCGGTTTGGATATTTGTGTTGGTTGAGTCGAGTACACCATTGTTGTTTGCGTTTTGGTCCAAAAACGCGCCGGGCGCGCCAAGAAGTGCGTCGTCCCGATAAAAGGCAAAAGCGTCGCCGTGAATCACATTGGATCCCGATTTGCTGTGATATTGCTCAACGCCTTGGCCCAAGCCATACTGCGCAGAGAACGTGCCGCTCAGGACGTCAACGTCTTTGATTGAGTCGTAAGGCGGTTGGTTCCAAAACAGCAGCCCCTGCGTCTCCGAGTACGCTTCAGGGACGCCGTTAAACATGATCTCGGTTTGCTGGTCGACTCCCCCGTTAATCCGGTGGCTGAAACCGCCTCCGGTGACGCCCGGGGTCAGGAAGATAAACTGGTCGATCTGGCGATTCTCTCCGCTAATGAGCTGGGGGAGGCTTTCCTGAAGCGCCTCGGTAACCGTCGTGCCGACCTCAGGCTGCTCCGTCTGTAGCGCAGCTGCTGGCGCGCTGACGATTACCTCTTGGGTGATGGCTCCCGGGGAAAGAGTCGCATTGGCGGTGGAGGTCGCCCCGCCAACGACGGTGACGCCGTGTTGCACCGACTTCTCAAATCCTGCTTTCTCGACTGTAACGGTGTACGTGCCGGGGATCAAGTCAGTAACGTAGTAGGTGCCCGCGGATGTCGTATCGATCGTCTTCGACACGTTCGTGTCAACGTTCGTCACGGTGACCCGCGCGCCTTCAACGGCCGCACCGCTCGCGTCGATGACCGTACCGTTGATACCGCTCAGCGCTTGGGCGCCAGATCGCAACGGCGAACCTACAAATAGCACACCTAGGCTCAAGCCGACCAACCAAACACGCCAGAGGCGCGCCTGATTCCGGACACACGACTGGGTCAAATGTCTCATTGCTCACACCCCCCCATCAGTATTGAATCTCCCAACTTACAAGTAGACTGGCACGTCGACCCACTGGGCGTGAACTTTCCTCCCTTATTGCTAGTGAGTCAATGCCCCCGTTTGTCATCTCTGTATTCCCACGGAATCAACGGCAAATAAATGGCTTAGACCCGACTATTCCCTAAGATACGCTCCCCGAACGGACATCCTGTTCCCCTGTGCGGGAAGTGCCGAAACGGCGGTTTAGATGGACGACTAATAAGCTAGCGATTCGACGGCACCTTTACCCTCAACGAGGGCGAAAAAGCGGTCAACCGCCGGCACCGTCACAAATTCCCTCGCGCCATCCGGCCAATCAACTTCGAGCTTGTCAACCTTGGTAGCCGAGCCCAACCCGAAGTGAACTCGTGGGTCGGAGGTCGAACCGTAACTGCTCCCACTAATCACGTCTGCGCGCTGCCGCACGGGACCTGTGGTAAGAAAGACCTTCGCGCCCACCGCATCGCGTGGACTTTTTGGCCCGCCAACCAGCCTGAACCCAACCCAGTGATTTCCGTTATGCACCACGTTGCGCAACAGCGTGGGAGTCGAATCCATGTTGTTCAGGACAACATCGATGTGCCCGTCGTTGAACAGATCGCCAAACGCAGCGCCGCGCGCAGTCAACACATCGGCCAAGCCGCTGCCGGTCGCCGGCGGAACCTCTTGAAATTTTTTGCCATCGAGATTGCGAAAAAGCTGCGGCCGTTGGGCGTAGGTTGTTCCCCAATCGAGTTGATCCGCGATCGGATATACATGTCCGTTGGCGACAAAAATATCGAGCAGCTCATCATTGTCAAAATCGAGAAACCCGGTTCCCCAGCTGAGGAAGGGAATCGTCGGGGTGCCCAAGTCCGAGCGAAAAGTCACATCGGTGAAATTTCCGCCGCCCTCGTTTCGGTACAGGCAGTTGTAATCATCGGAAAAGGAGGTCGTATAGAGATCCACTTTGCCGTCGCGATTATAGTCACCCACCGCAATTCCCATGGATGCCTGCGACCGGCCTTCCTCGGTCAGCGCGAAACCCGAAATCAAACTATCGTCCTCAAAGGTTCCGTCGTGCCGGTTGCGATAGAGAAAATTGGGCACTGAATCGTTGGCCACGACCAGGTCCACCCACCCGTCATCGTCTACGTCGACGAATACGGCTTGAAAGCCGTACGCCCCGTAGGGATCGGAAACTCCCGCCTTTACGCTCACATCCGTGAACGTGCCATCGCCGTTGTTGTGAAACAGGTGGTCGCTTTCACCGGGAAGACCCAGAGGACCGCAGAACACTTGGACGCCGCGAAACTGGCAGGACCCGGCCGGCACCGGGCGCCGCCCGGCAATGGGCGGATGGTCCGGATCGAACTTGACGTATCCCGGAACAAACAGATCGAGCAGCCCATCGTGGTCGTAATCGCCCCAGGTGGGCCCGGTCGACCAGCCGCCGAGCGTAACGCCGGCCTTCTCCGCGACATCGGTGAACGTGCCGTCGTGGTTGTTGTGGTAGAGGCGATTCTTGCCGAAGTTTGAGACGTAGATGTCAGGCCAACCATCGTTGTCGTAGTCGGCGACGGCAACGCCGAATCCCCAGCGCTCGTTTGCGACACCGGCTTTGTCGGTCACATCGGTGAAGGTGCCGTCGTGATTGTTGTGCAGGAGCATGGCGCGCGGCGCGGGCTCCTCGCCCTTAAGCGCACGGAATGTGCTGCCATTCAGCAGATAGATGTCAAGCCACCCGTCGTTGTCATAATCGAGGAGTGCGACGCCCGAGCCGGGCGCTTCGATGATGGTCCTCTTTTCCGGCGTTCCAGAGCGGTGATGGAATTTGTCGAGGCCTGCTTGCTTTGTAACGTCCTCAAACACGATGGGCGCGCCATCGACGAACCCGCCCGCGGTGATTGGCCGATTCTGCGCGTCTTTGACCGGGGCGTACACGCCGCCCGTCGCAACCCCGGACGGCTTGGCGGGCGCAGGCTGTTGTTGCGGCCCTCGAGAAACCATTTGTGCGCCCCCAGCACGCGTGTGAATCAAGCCCCCGAGCAACGCAGTGACAATCGCAAGGAATAAGGCGATGTAAGCGCGAACACGGCTCGACCCCTGGGGGCGCTTCATCTCTGGCTGGAATGGGGCGGACAGGTCCGCGCTCCTGACTGGATCTCTCTAAGCTCATCGCGGGCGGCGCGGTGATCCGGACTGTACATCAGGACGCGCTTTAAGGCGGCTTCCGCCTGTTCGGACGCGCCCAGATCGCACTGAAGCGTCGCGATATTCATGCCCAACTCGGTGATGTCCTGATTCTTCTCAAAAACCGCTGACCACAGCGCCGCGGCGCGCTCGGGCTCGGTGCGTGCCAGCAACACGCCGAGATCGATGGCTACGTTGAAATTGCCCGGATCCAGGGCGAGCGCTGACTGGTAGAAAACAGCTGCTTGCGCGCGATCACCGCGCAAGTAATCCAGAAAACCGAGAGCCGCCACGGCTTCCGAGTCGCCACGGTCGGCGCTCACCACGTCCTGAAGCGAAGTCCATGCTCGCACGGCGGCCGACGCGTCGCCATTCGTCACCAGGCTGTAATAGCCAAGCGCAACATCTCGAGGCGTAGCTTCCGATTTGACACCCGGGACGGAGGTCAATGCGGCGGCTTCTGCCGGCTGAACGGCCAATGCGGCGTCCGGGCTGGCGAGGATGCGATGGTCTGTCCAAACCGAATGCGCCAGATCCGGCGCCCCTCGTTTTGGCATATGGCAACCTACGCAATCGGGCTGCCGGAAGTGCGCCGTTCCATCCTTTGCGCCCGAATGGCAGATCAGGCACTTTGCGCGGTAGAAGGCCCCCTTTTCCTGCGCCGGCGGGCTGTAGTGGGGGTCGTGACAGGTCAGGCAGGACATCTTGGGCCCGCTCATTTGCCTGCACTTGCTCAGGTTGAGGCCCTCCACCTCACTCACACCCCGATTGGCCGCTCGCGCGCCGGCGAGAACGAAGTACGACATGTAGTCGGCTATCTCGTCGCCCGGCTTGTAATTCACGAGCGAACGCCCGGGGCGTCGAACGCTGGCGTCTCCCTCCAAGTGGCACAACAGGCAAATGGCAACCTGCCGGTCGGGATCGAGCTTAGCGATACTCAGCATCGAAGCCTCCCCGCCGCTCGCGACGTGGGCTGAACTGTCGCCGTGGCAGTCCTCACACGCAATGCCGCCGTGCAGAAAAGGAAGTCCGCGGTAGTGATTTCTTGTGCCCGGGTCTTCCAGTTGCGCCCCGTTCATGTGACAGCGCATGCATTCAAAGTTCTGCGGGAGGTTGAAGGGCATCTCCTTCTCGGCTTCGAGCGACGGCCGCATATCGTACGCGCGCTTTTCACTGTAATAGGCAATCGGCGTCTCGAACCAATATCCGTCGATGGCGTATAGATACGTGCGGGCATGATTGCCCGAACCCATGAAATAGTCGAGTTTTTGCCGGCCGTGCAGGCTCCCCTCTCCCGGCCGGTCGTACAGAAGCCATACGGCGCCATCTTTTTCGACGATCTGGTAGGTCACGCCTGACGCCGCGTTGGTGTACGTGCCTGGTATGACGGCCTGCTCGGCAAGGCCACTCGCGTTGGCCATCGGAGTGGACATGTACCGATCGTAGATCTGGCGATGGCAGTTCGAACACACGGCGTCGGATTCCCGAACCGGGGTCACTTTCGGCAGGACCGTCGCTTGCCGGGCGACCGCAGATCGAAAGCAGCCGAGCGCGACCAAAACCGCTACGGCGATCCAGCCTAGACCGCGGATGTTGATCCTCCCCAGTGCCTCTCTCCCGTGCAAATCACACGCGAAACGATTCGCGTTAGATTCCTAGCAATCGATTCGAACGCCGCCCGTCTTCAGAAACGCGCCAGGCGGTCGGATCACTCTCTCGGCGAGCTCCCAGTTGTCACGCCTTCGCTTTCGTCGATCTGCAAGATTCGGTCGCCGACAATGTTCGTCAGCGTCTGGAGAATCCCGCTGGGCCAGCGGATCTCGATCTTCTGCGCGAGGACATCGGCTCCGAGACCGAAATGAACGCGTTTGTCGCCTGAGGAAAGATAGCTGCTCGCCGTCGTAACCGTCTCGAGCTGAATGCCCCGGCTCGTCGTGAGCTTCACCTCCGCGCCAATCGCGTCGCGATTACTCTTGTGCCCGACCAGCTTCAGTGTCAGCCAATGGTTCTTCGTCGGTGTTTCGTTGCGCAGGATATACGCGGGACCGTTATTGGTCGTCACCACCGCGTCGATGCGACCATCGTTGTCAATGTCGCCGATGGCCAGCCCGCGCCCAACCCAGGCCTGACCAAAAACGTCGCCGGACTCCTTCGAGACATCGACAAATCCCTTGCCCGTATTGCGCAGGAGCAGCATCGGCTCGCGATAGCGAAGGTCGGGATAGTTGGTTTGAATGGTTTCCAGATCGTGGCCCTGCGCGATGAGTAGGTCTTTCCAGCCGTCGTTATCGTAATCAAAGAAGCGCAAACCCCACCCGGAATGCTTGAGCGTCATCGCAGCGATCCCGGAGCTGAAGCTGTCGTAGCTGAAACTGCCGTCGCCGTTGTTTCGATAGAGCGCGTACTGCTGATTGGCGAGATTGTCGACGATCAGATCGGGGAGGCCGTCATTGTTGTAATCGGCGAAATCGGTGCCCATTCCCGCATAGGTTTTGCCGTTTCCATCGACGGCCACTCCCGACATTAAACCTACTTCTTCGAACGTTCCATTGCCACGATTGTGATAAAGGAATTCGACCATCGAATCGTTGGCGATGAAGATGTCAGGATGCCCATCCCGATCGTAGTCCGCGAACGCAATGCCCAAACCTTTTCCCGGCTTCGATAAACCGATCTTCTGCGAGATCTCGGTGAAGTGGCCGTTGCCGTCATTGTGGTAGACGAGGGGCGTTACGGGCTCGAACATGTCGGGATGGCAGTAGTCGCGCGAGCCGGGTTCGTGGAGGCCGCAATAGATATCGTCGAAATCCCACTTGACGTACCGCAGCACGACGAGGTCGAGCAGCCCGTCGCCATCCAAATCGATCCACGCGGCGCTCGTAGACCACCCGCTCCCGCCCACGCCGGCCTTCTCGGTCACATCCGTGAACGTGCCGTCGCCGTTGTTGTGGTAGAGCTTGTTCCCGCCGTAGGAGGTGACATACAGATCCTCGTACCCGTCGTTGTCGTAATCGCCGACCGCCACTCCCATCCCATAGCCGGCGCCCCCGAGCCCGGCCTTTTCGGTCGTGTCCTCGAATGTCCCGTCCACTTTTTGATGGTAGAGGCGATTCCAATACTCGGGCCCGGTTTTCTGCGGAATCGTGCCGCGGGGCGTCGGATCGCTAATCGGTGCGGCATTCACGAGATATAAATCGAGGCGCCCATCATTGTCATAGTCGAACAACGCCACTCCCGAACCGATTGTTTCGATCAGATACTTCTTCGATGTGTGCAAAGAGCGATTCTCGAAATGCACGCCGAGGGCGGAGGTCACGTCGGTGAATTTTCCCGGAACAATTTGCGTCTCGGGCGCAGCGACCCCGTTGCGCGCCAGCAAGCCGATGATCAGGACAGAGCCACCAAGGATCCAGGATGACCAATGCATACGAGCGGCATATTCTACCACCTGAGACGTGGTCTCCCGCGATCGCGAGGCCTTCTGTTCACCCGCATCGAGCCCGTTCCCCCTTCAGCAAGTCGCGGGGTTGTGCCGCCCTAGCTCGGCGACGCCGCGGCTTGACAAGGCGCCGTCGCTATACTAGTTTCATCTAGGCCTTGAGGAAAATGGGACAGGCAACGGGATGCTGGGCGAAATTCGTCGACACCGCACTTGGGCGGTGGCCATGAGCTGGATTGAGCGGCTGTTTCTGCGGCGGAAGTTATATCGCGAGCTTTCGGACGAGATTGGTTCCCACCTCGAGGAGCGAACCGAGGAACTCGTTCGATCCGGTGTCGCGAAGGAAGATGCTGCGGCCGAGGCGCGACGCGAATTTGGGAACGTGCTGCTCATAAAGGAGCGCGGGCGCGAAGTCTGGCAGTGGCCGGCCATCGAGTCCCTTTTCGCGGATGTGCGATTCGGGGCCCGCGTGCTGCGTAAATCCCCCGGATTCGCCGCGGTGGCCGTCCTGACGCTAACCCTCGCCATCGGCGCGAACACCGCGATTTTTAGTCTGATCAATGCCGTGGCCCTTCGCTCACTGCCTGTCCCAGACCCACAGCAGCTCGTTGTTCTGGAGTGGAAGGCGCGGCAGGGACCCAGCACAAACAGCTCGTACAATTTCGGCGGCTGCCATCGATCAACTGACGTGGACTCGGGTTGTTCGTTCTCCTATCCTATGTTCGACGAGTTCCGAGCTCGGCAGACGGTCTTCTCGGGAATTTGTGCTTTTGTTTCTCGCCCGATCGATATTGTTCTGGATGGCCATGCCAACCAATTGAATGGCGCATTCGTTTCAGGCGACTTCTTCTCTACGCTTGGCACGCGGGCGGCAATCGGCCGGACTCTCGACGCGCGGGATGACGCTCCGGGAGCGCAGCCGGTCATCGTTCTTGGCTATGCGTATTGGCGTGACGAGCTGAGCGGCGATCCAAACATCATTGGGAAAACGGCGGCCGTAAACCGCAGAGCGGTGCGCATCGTCGGCGTTGGGCAAGCCGGGTTTCAACTCGATCCAGGAATCCCCATGGATTTCTGGCTACCCCTGGCCTCCCAACCGCAGATTGATCCGATCCTCCCCAAACGCACGGCCGCGAACTCGCTGTGGCTCATGCTCATGGCCAGGCTGAGGCCGGGAATGAAGGCAGAGCGCGCAGTCGCCGCTCTAAACACAATCTTCGTGCCGAGCACGGCCAGCGGACCAAATCCCATTTTCAAGCCCGAAGATGCCCCTCAGATTGCGTTGCCGAGCGCCACGGCTGGGCTGTCCACCTTACGCGATGACTTCTCGGTGCCCCTTTTCCTCCTGATGACAGCGGTTGGTTTGATCCTTCTGATCGCCTGCGCCAACGTCGCCGGACTGATGCTGGCCCGCTCCTCGGCAAGGCAAAAGGAAATGGCCGTGCGCAAAGCGCTCGGCGCTCGGCAGTTGAGGCTCGCTCGCCAGCTTTTGACCGAGAGCGTCTTGCTGTCCCTTACCAGCGGTCTACTGGGCATCCTCCTTGCGGTGGCCGCGACGCGATCTCTCGCCCGGTTCTTCTCTACAAACTGGTTTCGGCCCCTTCAACTGGACGTCACCATGGATCGGCACGTCCTGGCGTTTACTCTGGCGGTTTCTGTCGCCGTCGGTATTCTTTTCGGGCTTGCGCCGGCCCTGCGCGGCTCCGGCGCGGACGTGACTGCGTCCCTCAATCAGGGCACCTTCCAGTCCGGCAGGTTCGGCAAGCGGAGCCTAGTTCTAAACAACGTTCTCGTCGTCGCACAGGTTGCCGTATCCATGGTGGTTCTCGATGGAGCGGCCCTCCTGGTCCGCACGCTCGCGAACCTGAAGACGACCGACCCGGGATTCGTAACGCGAAACGTGCTCGTTTTTACGGTGGATATGTCTCTCGGCGGCTACGGCGCTTCGAGCGATTACAAGATCGAGCGCGAAATCCAGAGCCGCCTGGCATCCTTGCCGGGAGTCAATTCGGCCACCTACTCTGCTCTGGCGCTTTTGAGCGGCGCCAACATCACCAGCCAATTCAACCTACCCGGCCGGCCCTGGCGGCTGGCAGTCACTGCGGACGAGCTTCCGGTTGGGCCAGACTTCTTCGAAACCCTGCGGATCCCGCTACTTGCGGGCAGAACGTTCCAAGATGCCGATTTTGAATCCTCGGCCAAGCCCGAACCCGCGGTCATCAACCGGTTGTTCGCTCAGACGCTCTTTGAGGGGCAGAATCCGCTCGGGCGGGGCATAAGCGAGGCGTACGCGGAGAAGCCCGAGTGGCGGGTCATCGGCGTTGTTCCTGGCACCAAATACGAAAGCCTGCGGGACGAAACCACGCCGACGATTTACACGCTGCATCGAGACGAGGGCGCTGTTTTCGAGGTGCGCACAAGTGGCGACCCGAGGCCGCTCATCCCGTTCCTTCGCGACAGCATCAGGCAGATCGACCCTAATTTGCTTGTCATGAACATCAAGACCGAGTCGGAGCAGATCGATCAGACCCTCTACCAGGAACGGCTGCTTGCCGTATTGTCGAGCCTGTTTGGTATCCTGGCCATCATTCTTGTTTCGATCGGCCTGTATGGGCTTGTGGCCTACGGAGTCGTGCAGCGCACGCATGAGATCGGTGTCCGCATTGCAGTTGGCGCGCAGCCGGGGCGAATTCTTGCGCTGATGGCCAGGCAAGGACTGGCTCTGACGGCAACGGGGATCATCCTGGGCCTTGGAGCGGCGGCCGCAGTGACACGATACCTTGAAACTCTGCTCTACGGAGTGCGTCCCGCCGATCCCTGGGCGTTCGCCACGATCTCTGCCCTGCTGGGCTCGGTCGCCCTTGTTGCCTGCTGTATACCGGCGCGCCGCGGCACGCGTGTTGACCCGATCATCGCCTTAAAGTACGAGTGACGAGGCGACCCTGCAGATTCCTTTCGCCCGGGCAGCCTCGGCAGGGGAATGTGCTAGTCGCCGCGCCTGATCACGGCCTCCACCAGATCGCCAAGCTGCTTTGCCGTGTAGGCGTTCCCCTCGAGGTTGGCTGCCATTCGTCCCCGGCGATCCACGATCACGGTGTGGAGCGAATGAGTCATCAGGCCCTCGTCTTGCCATGCCGTTACGCCGAATGCCGTGCAAGCGCTCTGAACGGCCGCGCTCGGTCCGGTCAGAAAGTGCCAGCCGGTGGTGTCCTTGGTCCATGTCTGCGCGTAATCGGCCAAGGCTTCCGGCGTATCGTGCTCGGGATCAAAGGTAATACTCATCAGAACGAGATCCTTTCCCATCCGATCGGCAAAGCGGCGATCGAGAACGCTGAAATTGCTCGACATGCGAAAACAAAAATTCGGAAGCGGGCACCTTGTGTAGATGAAGGTGATCGCAACCACCTTGCCCGCAAACTCGGAAAGCCTGACCTTTTGGCGGTTTTGATCGATCAGCGTGAAATCCGGTACGACCTGCCCGAGCTGTAAGGGTGGGACGTGCGGGGGCGGAGTGGTCGCAGCATCCAGAATCTCTAGTTGCCGCGCCGCCATCGGTTCTTGCGCGGGGTTTTCGTACTTCTCGATGCGAATGTCGTCTGCAAAAACCTTGGCGCCGTGCACATTGAGCTTGAACTCTATGCTCATGCCAGGCTTGAGACTCTCGAGCACTTTTCCGTCGTGCACGGAAATGGTCATGTTCATGGCGTCCATGTACCCGGGGATCGCTTGACAGGACACTTCCAGGGCACGATGCGCGGGGTCGATCCCGAGGACCAGGCCCGACGCGCGGTAGGTGCGTGCGGAGACACCTGTGATCACCAGCACGAATAACAGCACCAGCAGCCAGCCTCGGTTCATCGTCTTTCTTCCGATATCTGCGCGTCCACCAGATTTTACCGTCAATTGGGCCCCGGAGATTGGCGAATTACCGCTTTACCGCGATGGGGACCGCCGAGGGGGAAGGATCTCCGCTTCAATTCCGCATAATCCTGCGCGAACTCTTTGATTTCAATGAACTGATTCGCCGGCACACCTCGGAAGGTCTGATGGGAGTTGCTGGCGGGCCACCAGACTTCCAGTTGCGCGATCTTCGCCGACTTTCCCAGTCCGATGTGCTGCTCGATCGGGTTTGCGCCGAACGAGCCGCCGCTGCCAACCGTGCGGTATATCGAACGCGTGCCGCGCCCTTCGTCCTGTACGGTCACGCGGATTCGCGCACCGATTCCCGCGCGATTCGACCGTACGCCCACCAACTTCACCGTGATCCAGTCGTTGCCATTTCCCGGATTCTCGAAGACGCGAAACTCGTGCGCATCCCCTGGCGTGGCCCCGCCGATTGAAACCAATAGATCCTCGCGTCCGTTGTTGCCGAGATCCGCAAAAGCGACTCCGTGCCCCTTGTGCAGATCACCAGTGCCCGAGGAAGCTGTGACGTCCGTGAAGTGTTTCGCGTCATCATTGCGAAGGAGCATCTTCGGGGCGAGTGCTCCATACTCGGGGCCGCCCGTCGCGAGATAGATGTCCGGGTATCCGTCGTTGTCGATATCGCCGAAATTCGCTCCCATGGGGATATTAATTTTGTTCAAGCCTAGATCTGACGTCACATCCTGGAATGTGCCGTTCCCCAGATTTCGGTAGAGCTTGAGCGTCTGGGCGTTAGTCGGAAGGCCTAGGTAGCTGCGCAGGGTCTCATCGATCGAAAAAAAGTAAGAGGTGACGAAAAGATCCGGCCAACCGTCGTTGTCGTAATCGAAGAACCAGGTGGCAAAGCTCTGCGACTGCGGCTGATGCACGCCGGCCGATTCGGAAACCTCCGTAAACGTATTGTTGTGATTGTTGTGATAAAGGAAGTTTCCCCCGTAAAGATTCGAAACGTAGAAATCGACGTAGCCGTCGTTGTCGTAGTCGGCGGCGGTGACGCCCTTGGTGAAGGCGATCTTGTCGACGCCTGATTTCGCGGAAATATCCTCGAACGTTCCGTCACCCTTATTCAGAAAGAGCTGGCTTGGCCCGTTCTCGTTGCCGACGAACAGATCGAGCAAGCCATCATTATTGATATCCGCCCACACGGCGGTTTGGGTACGCGTCGCAGGCTGGGCCAACCCCGCCTCTCGCGTAACGTCCGTGAATGTCCCGTCGCAATTGTTGCGCAGGAGCGACTTGCGCTCCGGAAACTCCCAGGCGCCGCGCAAAACGAGGATGTCCATGCATCCGTCGTTGTTGTAGTCGGCCTGAATCATATTCAGTCCGCCCAGCTGACCCGAGAGACCAGCCTGCGCCGCGCGCTCTGTGAATGTGCCGTCACCATTGTTGTGAAACAATCGCAGCGGCTGGCAGACATCGTAGCTCGACACCACGATATCCAGCAGGCCGTCGTTTTCGAAGTCATCGACGACCACGCCGCCCGCCATGGAAACAAAATTCAATCCGGCGGCGGGGGCCACGTCCACGAATTTCGCAATCTCTTCCTTCGATGCGAACTTTGACGGCGGAATCAAAAACTCCTGCGGCACGCCTGCGGGATACTGGCCAAGAGTCATATAAGCAAGATTCAGGAGCCATTTCACCTGCACCGCGTCCGCCCGTTCGGGTTTGAGTTCTAGGTATTTCGTGAGGTATTCGACCGCCTTCTGTGAGTCGCTCGTTTGCTGGTAACAGGCAGCGGTATGCGGAGGGAAAACGCATCGCTCCCCCGGAGCGCGATAGATATCATTCTCCATTTCCGACTTGTGCAGGTAAGCGACTCCGAGCACCTCCGTCAATTGGGGAAGGCCCCGAGGCACCTGGCTCGCGGCGATTTTGTAGGCGGTTTCCCATTCCCGCACGGCAACGTCCATGTTGCCCTGATAGGCTTCGAGCTGGGCGAGTCCGTAGCGCGTTTGAATCACATCAAACGGCGTCCGTTTCGCCATCTGCGCGGCATCGGCCAGCAATCTCTCCAATGCTTGGACGCCCCCGGCCAGTGACGCTTTGCGAATTGCGCATACCTCCCCGAGATCCTGCTCCCATCCGGCCGGCTTCGGATATTTCTGAAAGAGCATGTCGGCCAGAACTTGCCCGGCGACATCGGCCGGATACTGAATCGCGCCTGCTCCGGCGATATGAAGATCGCGGTTTGGACCCATGCCTTGCGCCCCAGTGCTCTGGTTTTCGGCTCGAACCGCTGGGACGGTCCCTCCTGAGGCTCTGCTCAGCAGCTTGAGAATGACGAATCCGGTTGGAACCTTCAGCACCGGGCTGACTTCCCCGGGCTTGAGCGACTCGATCGCTTGCCTCAACTCGGGGCGTAAGAGCCTCGGGTCAGCTTCGCGGACGTAACCCCCACTGCGTCCGTTCGGATCAATCGACATCGCTTCGGCGACCGTCGAAAACGCCTCTCCGCGCTTCAGCCGCTCGAGAACCTCTTGCGCTTTGACTTCCGTGTCGACCACGATCACTTGCAGATCCACTTTCTCTTCGGCCGTATCCTGGGCAACATGAGTCGTGGCTTTGAGACAAACCGAGAGACAAACAGCCACCAAAATGCCAAAGGCGGGCACTGTCCGCATCAATGATCGCGATTGCCGCGCGATCCTGGATGGATGTTCTGATTGCAAACGAAAGCTCGCTGACCCCACGTCGGCCGGTGAGTCGACGCACGCTAGCATGGCGGTCCCTGGGGTGTAAAGGCAGCCTGGATCGGGTTCCAAGCTTGCACCCACCCGTTTCTGAGCCACGCATCCCACTGAACGCCTCGGTTCGCTGCTTCCCTTACTTCCTGCTTGACAAGCGGGGCCTAGACTATTCTACTCTAGGCCTTGAGCAACAAGGAGACGCCTGATGAGCGCGGGCTTTTAAGCCATATGCAAAACAGCGAACAGCGAGATCTCTTTCCCGGGGCCCTGGAAATGATGGTGTTGCGAACGCTTAAGCGACAGCCGCTGCACGGCTATGCCCTCGTTCAGCACATCAAACGGACCTCGAACGACCTCCTCCAGATCGAAGAGGGCTCGCTTTATCCCGCCTTGCAGCGGCTCCTCAAAGCGGGGCTGGTCACGGCCAAATGGGGTGTGTCGGCGACAAACCGGCGCGTTCGCATATATGAATTGACTCAGGCGGGCGCAAAACACCTCGAGCGTGAAGTATCGAAATTCGAGCGAATGCTCGAAGGGATTACGCGCGTCCTGGCTCCTGGGGAATCCTGATCCCGGCGCTTGACAGGTGAGGCTCCTACACAGGGCAGTGCCATGAACTGGATCGGACGCCTATTCTCGCGGCGGCAGTTGTATGACGACCTCTCGGAGGAGATTCGCACGCATCTCGAGGAGCGGACTCAAGAACTCTCGAGGTCGGGCTTGACCAGGGAAGATGCGGCGGCCGAGGCGCGGCGCGAATTTGGTAACGTCACCCTAACCGAAGAACGCGCCCGGGAAATCTGGCAGTGGCCCGGAATCGAATCCTTTTTCGAGGATGTGCGATTTGGGCTGCGCACGCTGCGCAAGTCTCCTGGATTTACGGCCGTCGCCGTCCTGACGCTGGCCCTCGGCATCGGCGCGAACACCGCAATTTTCTCGCTTACCGACCAAATCCTGCTCGAACAGCTTCCCGTCGGGCATCCTGAGCAGCTCGCGCTTCTGAGTTCGACCGAGGCGAAATGGGGACGAACCCAAGACGATTATGACCTCAAGAATTCGTTTTCCTATCCGATGTATAAGGATCTTCGCGAACACAACGAGGTCTTTTCCGGGCTGCTCACCTGTTTCGCGGTGGACGTGGGCGTTGTGGGCCACAACAGCGCACAGATTGCTCACGGCGAACTCGTCTCCGGCAATTTCTTTGGCGTTCTTGGCGCCCGGCCCGTGCTGGGTCGCCTCTTTTCTCCGGCTGATGAAACCGTGCCTGGGGCGAATCCGGTGGCTGTGCTTAATTACACCTATTGGACCGAGCACTTTGGCGGTAACCCTGCGATTCTCAACCAAACGGTGACGATTAACGGCTTTCCGTTCACCATCGTGGGCGTCGCTCAGCGAGGCTTCGACACGATCCAGGCGGGGGCACGGCCGGACCTATACGTTCCCATCACCATGAAGGCTCAGATGACGCCTGGTTGGGACGGCCTCGCGAGCCACTGCGATTACTTCCTGCCCATGGTGGGACGGCTAAAGTCTGGCATGACCCTCGACCGCGCTGAGGTGGCCCTTGAGCCCCTGTTCCACAACCTCCTGCGATCTGAATACACGGAGATCGCCAGCGAGTGTGGGAAGACGGTTGACCTCAAGCACTTCCTTACGGGCAAGATCGCGCTTTCCGGAGGCGAGCACGGCCGTCCCGTGCTCCAACACTCCGTCAAGACTCCGCTGCTGTTTCTTTCCGCCATGGTCGCGCTCGTTCTGCTCATCGCCTGCGCGAATCTTGCCTCTCTCCTGCTCGCGAGAGGCGAGTCCCGCCATCACGAGGTCGCTGTACGCCTGGCCTTGGGCGCGGGCCACTGGCGGATCGTTCGCCAGCTCTTGACGGAAAGCACGCTCCTGGCAGTTGTGGGAGGCGCCGCTGGGCTTTTCATCGGGTGGATCGCGCTGCGAGCGATAATTGGCGCCATGCCTGCTGACCCGGGCTTGTCGGGGCTCAGCGCCAGTCTCAACCTCGCGGTGCTGACCTTTATTGCGGCAATCGCCCTAGGCAGCGGAATTTTGTGCGGACTCTTCCCCGCCATCAGGGCATCGGGAACGAGCTTGCAATCGGCATTCAATGACCAGGCCCGAAGCACTGCCGGAAGCATAGCGAGCACACGGGTTCGCAAGTCGCTAATCGTGGCGCAAGTGGCCATGACCGCGACTCTCCTGGTCGCCGCCGGGCTGTTTGGTGAAAGCCTTGTCCGCACCGAGCGCGTCGATTTAGGAATGCGCATCGAACATCTTGTGCAGTTCGATTTGGCGCCCGGGCTGAGTCGCTATTCGGGGGAGCAGACCATAGCCCTCTTCGACGAGCTGCGACAAAAACTGGCAGCGCTGCCCGGGGTCATCTCCGTCACGGCCAGCGAGAATCCGTTGCTCGCGGGAGGGATGGAAATAGATACGGTTAATTATGAGGGCTACCGGCCGTCGGGGAACGATGAGAACGAGGGCCTAAATCCGTGGGTAAACCATATCGCGCCGAGCTTTTTCTCAACGCTCGGCATTCCCCTTCTGGAAGGCCGCGAATTTCGCGATAGCGACACAGTCTCTGGCTCTGCGGTCGCCATCATTAGTGAGTCCGTGGCTCGTAAATTCTTCGCCGCCCGGAACCCCATCGGCTTGCACTTGGGTTTCGGGAGCGAAGTTCCGCGTATCCAGATCGTGGGGATTGTTGGCGATGTCCGCCAAAACGATCCGCGCTGGCCAGCAAGTCCGTCGATCTACCTCCCGTGCGCACAGGACAAGACGATTACCGAGGCGACGTTCTACGTCCGCACTCCGCTCGAGCCCCGAGCAATCCTAGCCACAGTCCGGAGCACCGCCGCGCAGGTCGCGCCGGATGTGGCAGCCTCGAATTTCCGGACCCTCACCGAGCAGCTCGACAGCACCGTGTTCGACGAGCGGCTGGTCACCTTTCTGACCTTGGCGTTTGGGTTACTCGCCGCCGCGCTCGCCTCGGTCGGCGTCTACGGCGTGATGGCCTATGTCGTCGCGCGGCGCACACGTGAAATCGGCATACGCATGGCGCTCGGCGCAAGGCCGGAAAACCTGGCGCACATGATTCTGTGGCAGGCGGGAGAGCTCGCCCTCGCCGGTATCGTTATCGGATTCCTGATCGCTGTTCCGATCTCGAGGCTGATTCGAGCCCAGCTTTTCGAAGTGAAACCCGAGGACCCGGCCGTATTCCTGATCAGCGCAGCCTTGCTGGCCACAGTCGCGCTGGCCGCCTGTTACCTCCCGGCGCGGAGGGCGATGCGCGTTGATCCCATGACGGCGCTCAAGTACGAATGAAACGGTCGGGGGCCGGGGCTCTTGCCGAGGTGGACATGAACTGGATCCGGCGGCTGTTTTCGCGGCGGCGATGGTGCGAAGACCTGTCTCAAGAGATTCACTCGCACTCAAAGAGAGGACCGAGTAAGTGGTCGCATTAGGTTTCGCGAAAAAAGACGCGGCAGCCCAAGCGCGACGTGAATTTGGAAATGAATCCGGCGCAGCCGCTCTGTGACGTGCTTCCCTTCGCGCCTCGGCCGATCATGGGACGAGGGTCAGCGCAAAGATAATAACGTTTCGGTTCGGCGATAGCGTCATGCTTCGCACGACCTTCTTCGAATCAAGCGGAAAGGAATAACCGTAGAGGTAAAACGTGCGATTATCTTTCACCCCCTCGCTCAGCAGCCGATACGGCATAACCACAGCGGGAGACTCGCCGTTGAAATTGTTGGGCGTGTACCAATCGCTGACGCTCTGGGAGAACGAGGAGGACGTGCCGTCAGAGTAGGTGACAGTAAAGACTTGAGATTCTTGATTGCCCTCCACGCCCGCCGCAAGCATTCTAAGGCTCTCGAAATTGCCGGCCGGAAGCGAGATCGTCCCCCCGGAAACTGCATCCGCTCCGTTCGCCGGACCCATCTTGAAGACAACACCGTCCCACACCTGGCTCGGACCCAAGAGTTCAGCCGAAAAGGCGAAGCCCCCTCCATCGACACTGGCCCTCGGATCAAAAGCCGAGCCATCAGTGTGGATGCCGGTCACGTTGTAAGCCGCAGAAAGATCGACCGGTGCGGTCCCTGTCAACACCTTGGCGACAGTCAATCGAAGCTCAAGAATGTGCGACAGCCCGCCAGATGCGCCCGTTATGGTGACGGTAGCGTTCGCCGGAGTGGCCAGAGCGGACGCTGTGAGTGTCAGCGCACGTGCACCTGCCGTTGTTTCAGGCGCGAAGAAGGCGCTAACCCCTGCGGGCAAGTCCGAAACCGTGAAGTTTACGCTGTCGCTGAATCCGTTTCTTGGCAGCACGGAGACGGGGATCGAGCGAGCTCTGCCCTGTGGAACCGTCAGGTCTGCCACCGGTGTCGAGATCGCGAAATCGGCCGGGCCGGATGGCGCGAAGGGAAGTACGTCATAGAGCGGCTGCGCCGGATTCACTTCAGGATTCTCTTGGGCTAAGGACAGGGCCAAGATTCGGATTTTGTCGTTGTCGGGAAGTTTCACTGTTCTGGCGTCCGGCGGAAGATCGATGGCGTAGGCAAAAAGGTAGGCATAGGAGTAGGGAACGTTCCGGCCCGTAGCGTCGTGATGATGCGAACAATACCAGGCTATGTCCGCACGCTTGATGTACCCGGGCTTGATACCCTTCAACTCGGCATAGTCGTCATGGTCGGTGCGGTCGGGATGTCCCGGAATCGGGGTGTCTCGCGCGATCCACTCTCGGTCATCCCATTGTCCGATGAACCCGCCCCAATGCTGGACGTTCAGATCAAACGTCTTGCCGCCGGCCTCAAATTCCACCTTCTGATCGCCATCGGCTGATGCGGCCAAAACGTAGAGACGGTTGTAACCGCCCCTGGGCAGGTTGACGACTTGCCCCTTTGCCACTACGGCGTCGGGCGCCCCGGTTTTCGCGGCTGCCAAGCGGAATTGCGCACCATCGAAGGCGATTCTCGCAGGCAGCATTTCGGCCGGTAAAGCGTTGCCTTGCCCATCGAATCCGCCCCCTGATCGCGTGCCGTCATTGCTCGCGACGGCGCTGTCATAGGGCAAATCGATCGCTACCGAGCGCACCGCAGCCACCCGAGTGGCCGGCGGCGCCAATCTCAAGGCAAAGGTGCGCGGCTCATATGCGCCAAACGAGGTGATCAGCACGCCCCCGGTCACCGTGGCGGGCCCAACCGGCTGCTCCTGCCCGTTCACCTCGCGGGCGCCACGGATCGGAACCGCGAACGATAGCCGAACTCCCGAGTGTGGTTTGCCGTCGAGTTCGACCAGGCGAACGATCACCTCATCGCTCTGCTCCGCCTTCTTCAAGGCCAGCAGGCGAACTCTCGTACTGTCCGTTTTGAAGAGCGAAAACCTTTTGCCCAGTTCTCCTGGATGCCGGGTGGTTACGAAGGGAACCAGCGGGTCATTCAGACGCTGTCCTTGCCAGTCAGTCTGCGCATCGCGCCAACCGCCGCGGTGACCGGCGAGGCCGTAGACAAACTCGTGATGCCCGATGTCCTGCGTCCCCTGATCCGGATAGCCTCCCGCCGTTCCAGGCGTGCGAATCAAGGTCAGTCGGATGGTATGATCGTTCGGCTTGTCCGACCCGTTTTTACAATCGGTGAGAATCGTAGCGCCAAACTCGCCCGTCATGTCGGTGAGATCAACCCACTGGTGAGAGGGCACTTCAAACTTCTTGGGCTCGGCCGTGCCCCGCTCAATCGTGCCGATATCCCAGTTGTACGTCGCCATGCGGTTCGAAGCTGTCAGTGGAAAGGCAGCCTTCAGGTTCGATTCCTTCGTCTTCCAGTCGATGATGTTACGAAACTCGACGCGCTTGCCGGCATCCCCGGCCGAAAGCTGAATGGTTTCGACAAACCAGGAGCCCGCAGTTTCGCGCGCGACCTCTAACGCCACACGCGCGGGGCCTTCTTCGACGACGCGAATCTGCGCCGGGCCGCCGACGTATTCCCTGGGCGCGGCTTGCTCCTGATCCCAATCCATGTTCCAGGCCGGCCACTGCTGGGGATCGTCATGGGAGATGGCCAACCGAGCCGGTGCAGCCAGCAGTTCCCTGCCCACCTGCTTGTCGAAGATGCTTGCCACGTCCCCTTGCGCGTCGAGCTGCACGCGATAGTAATGATTCTCGAGCGAGTCCTTGGACACTCTCAAGGACGACGGCGCGGCTCCCGGGCCAGGTTCGACGTCGAAGACGGCGTATCCAACCGAGGGCACGTCCGCAAGAAAGACAACCTTTCCATTGGAAAGCTGTGCCGGAACTTCCTTGCCGCTGGCATCCGTCACGTGGACAGCCTTGGGCAGGCCGTTCGGAAACTCGACGCTTGCTTCGACCAAATCTTCGCGCTGGATGTTCAACGGATTGAACACCACCACGGGCACTCCCCTGGTTTCCGTGTCGAGAGCCGCCGCTACGCCTTCGGTCGAATTGGTCAGCACTCCAGCAAACTGGTTCATGGCGATCACGTCATCGTTCCAGGCAAACTCATAACTCTTGGGAGTGGCCGTTCCGGCCGCCAGATCGTGGAACTGGCCCCCCATCACGAGCGTCCAGGCCTCATTCAGGCGCTCCCGCGGATAGGGCCTTGCACCCAGCCATTCGGCCGCGACCGACGATTCCTCCGCCGCTTCGGCGAGCAGCTCTTCCTTCCTGAGCCAGCGCTTCTGGTACGCCTGGGATGTCAGCGATCCAGCCGAGTGGTTCGTCAACTCCATTTCGCCGGTATAACGCGGCAGGCCTGCAGCTTGGGCCGGTGTGATATCGAGGAACATCTGGTCTGCAGTCGCGGAAATCACATGCACCGGCCCATCCCCCACCTTCACCTGCGGCCATGGCGCATGTGGCTGGCCCGGGAAGAAGAACTGGCCAGGCGGCGGCAATGCGGTCGTGCCATTTGTGACGATCTGTTCCAGATTTCGGACCGAGTCCTCATCGGGCGCGCCGCCGACGTCGCCGGTGCCGTAATAGTGATAGTCCGTGAACACGCCACTGACTCGACCGTTCTGTTCGACTCGAGCGGCCCAATTGTCTTGATATTGCTCTTGCGCGCGGTCGCGATCGGCGGTCGTGAGGGCTGCTTGCTCGTTGCGCAGAGCAAAAAATTGCTGAAGCTCCTGCTGATCGAATCCCTTGCCGCTCTGCTCGGACTCGTCGAGTTTCTGCTGCAAATCACGGATTTTGGTTTGAAGGTCGGCGAGTGTAGCGTTCGGCAGCAGCTGCGGAAGGGGTTTGCTTAGGTCCGTATCAATGCTTCCCCCGTAGCCTCCTGGGTTCAGGCCGGCCAGAACAGTCTCCCCATCCGGTCCGACCCAAACGCCTACGTTGAAGGGAATACCTTCGGGAGTTTCCTCGCGAGAATCAGGCCCGCCGCCGGGGGCCGAGGATCCCCAGACCAGCTTCTGCGTCGAGAAGCCCTTCACTCCGGAGTGGGCCAAGATCGTGGGCAGCGAGGCCGGAAATCCGAAGCAGTCGGGCAGCATGTATTCGGCGCTCGCCTTCCCGAACTCTTCTCGGAACCAGTCGTTCCCATAGAGTATCTGGCGAATGATCGTTTCCGCGCTGGGCGTATTCACGTCGCCCTCTTCCATCGACGAACCCGCGGGAAACCACCTACCCTCGCCGACGTACTGTTTCAGCTTCGCGAAATCGGCCGGGTAATACTCCTTCATCAGGCGATAGCGATTGGCTCCGGTGAAGTTGAATATATAGTGCGGATATTTCTCGAACAGCGCGAAATTATCCTCCATGGTCTTGCGAATGTACTCGTCGATGACCTGCGGATATTCCCAGCGCCATTCCGTATCCAGATGTGCGTAACCAACGGTGTAAAGCGTCGGTTGCTTGGCGAGGTCCGGATTGTCTTTTGTTTGCCCGTCCGCGAGCGCGGCCAAGAGAAAGAACCCAATCGCCATTAGGAAAAGCCCGCACAATTGCCTCATGTCAACCTCCTGCTGGTCCCTCCAAACGGAGCGGACCAATCGAACCCTAACTCTTCGCCCAAGGGCTGGTAAAGATCTACCAAAGGCATCTTCAAAAAGCTTCAAGGTTAATGGCCGACGCTCGGTCCCCCACGCTGCTGCCTCCGTCCCCAAACCGTCAGCCCGAGGCGAACGGCAGAACCCTGGCGCACTCGCGTGCCGGATCTCCAGTCAAAGAAACTGCGAACGCTGGACTCTCTCGTTTGCGTCTGCCATCAGTGCGACCGCACGCTTGAAACCAGAAACGCACCCGCGCACCACCGAAAGGCTGCTGTAATAGTCGTTGTATCGAAAAAACCCCGTCTGCCCTCGCCACATGGGGTAGAAGTCGCAAGCCTTCAGCCACTTCTCATACACGCCTTCAATGTCTACGTACGTGTCCGGCAGAAAGTTCGTGGCATCCTCCCAGTTCTCGGCGTAGAAGAGTTTCGATACTGAATGAGCGGGCCTGGTTCGTGCAAGTGTTTCCAGTCCGGCGAAGAAGATCGCGTCGCGCACGATCAGGTGACACGTCTGATGGTCCTTGTGCCAGCTTCCGCTCCAATGGGTCACCACGACGCTCGGCTTGTACTCCCGAATCGCATCACAAACGCGCAAGGCACTTTCCTCGTTGAACGGTATCTCGCCGTCCGGATAGGGGAAGAAGACCGGATCGATCCCGAGCAGCTGGGCGGCTTTCAGAGTAGCCGTGCGCTGCATCTCACCATACTGTCCAACCGGGATGCTCTTCGGAGCCCCTCGTTCCCCCAATGAAAGGTTGAGCAATACTCCCGCCCCTCCGCGCTCGACCTGCTCTGCCAGGCCTGCGCCCATGGTGAAGACCCCATCGCCGGGATGCGCCGCAATCGCCATAATCTTGCCCGCCGTTGCGCCTTCGGATATTTGCGACCAAGCGGGGGCTTTTGCGAATGCCGATAACACGGCTGCGCTTCCCAGGGTCTGCGCAAACGAACGTCGGTTCATCGCTTTCCTCCGGCGGATTTATCGGTTCACGGCTGAGGGGAGGGCGTAAGCACTCTTCCTGTGCGGCGCTTGGTGACCGCGGCAGTCAATGCGGCCACGCCCCCCGCAGCTAAAATCGGAAGCAGCAGCACCTGCCGGACACCATGCGAGGCCACCCAGCCGGCGAGCTTCGGGCCAGCGGTCCCGCCAAGTAGCGCCACCGCCATGATGGCGCCGAAAACGGTGCCCGTTTGCTCCGGGAAGCGATCACCGGCCAGGCCCAAGGCCGTAGGGAAAATCGCCGACAACCCCGCGCCGACGACAATCGTGGCCGCAATCATGCCGGCCATTTGGCCAGCTACCCGCATCCAGAGGCTCCCTGCCATTATGACGGCGGTTGAAATCCAGACGAGGCCTCGACTACCAAACCACCTGAGGCAAGGCACGGCCATGATCCTCCCGGCGCCCAAGGCGCCGCTCAAGGCAACCAGGGCGATGTCCGCGCGGCTCGGCGAAACGCGCAGTGCGTCCGTAACGATCTTGGCCGTCCATACGAACATGGTGTTCTCGCTTCCCGATTCGAAAAACAACAAAGCAGCAAACAACCACACAGTGCCGCAACTGAGAACTCCCAGCAGGCTCCCCAGTCGACTGCCAGATCTTAGCGGCGGGGGAAATCGGACGGAAAGGGCGACAGCCAGAATCCCGAGGCACAGTGCCCCGAGGCCGCGCAGAACAGCCGATGTGCTGAGGTGTCCGATCGAGGACAGCATCAAGGGAGCTGAAATCGCGCCCAGGCTGAAGAAGAATCCGAGCAGGTTGAGGGCTCGGCCGCGCCCCGCGGCGCTCACGTCGGCGACCAGGGCATTGGTCGCCGTATTGAGCCCCCCGCCCCCAACACCGTACAGGAAAGCGGCCAAGGCGAGTTCGGAATACCTCGTGAGCGCGGGCATCCATCCGAGCGAAACGGCGACGACCGCAAGGGCGATGACTAACACTTTCTTCGCGCCTACGAGGTCGAGAATCGGTCCGACCAGCACGGTCGAGACGAATATACCTGCCAGAGGGAATGAACCTAGATTGCCGGATCGAGAGTAGGTGAATTCGAGCGAGGGAAGCAGTGAGCCCATCAGCAACAGCACGGCTCCAAACACGAACATGCAGGCGTTAGCGATCGAGAGAAGCCAGTAGCGGTTGACATGGGCTCGGTCAGACATGGCAAACCCGTGATTCAGCCATTCGACCACCTGCTCGCACGGGACTGTTCATGAGCCTCGCACATCAAATACCCAGATTTCGCCTCCGCCCAATCGCTTGTGAAACAAGGTCCAGCCCGCGTCATCCTGGAAACTCACTGGCTCGTCGGATTCAAGTTCGCGACCTTGCCGGACCGTCCACGGGAAGTGAACGCGCAGGGTCATCTCCGCGGGGCTGTCGGCGTGATTGAACACAAGAATGGTTTGTTCCCGTTCTCGATTCAGTCGTCGCACTTCGATCTCTCCCGTGCCTGCTCCCGAGACTTGAACGTTGGAGGACACTCCGGCTGCCTTGGCTAAGGAGAGAAAAAAATCCTTTACCTTCGCATCATGCTCATTCTCGTAGGCCAGGGCCAAGAAGGACCCCAGGAGGATCGCCCTACCTTTGCCTCCGCTCTTTTCAACGATGGCCGGCGCACCATCGGCAAAACGCGCGAGAACACTCGCTCCGGGCAGAGGTTCCAGCTGCTCTTCGAACGCATCCCCGGTCAGCATCGTGCGGGCAGGCAGGCCGGGAAGCGCCGGGGAAGCTTCCGTCTCAATCTGCACCTTGTCACGAGGGCTGATGACTTGCTCGCGCCCGCCGAATACGTCGGCCAGACCCGCGCCGGGAATGACGTCACTGGCAAAGCCGCGTGCGTCGTTCCAGGCCAAGCGCGCTTCGGCCACCGCAGTGCCGCCCGATCGCACGTAACGCTTCAGGCCCTCCGCCACGTCCTCGGAGAGCATCACCGGATAAGGAAGAAACAGGATCTTGTACTGCCCGAGGTGATTGCGCACGACATCTTCGGGGAAAACGAAGTCGACCGGCATGTTTTGTTCCGAAAACGCTCGATGTAACCCCATCAGCGAGTCGCGTTCTGCGTGGCCGAGCTTCGAAAGAGACGGCTCGGAACCACCGACCATGTAGGAGAGCCGGTTGTACAGAATGGCTATCTCCGCCTGCGCAGGCATCGACGCGAGGAGTTCTCCTCCCTGTCGGTCGATCACCGTGGCCACTCGTCCTGCTGCTTGCGCTCGCTCGGTCAGTGTGCCGTCCAGGTTGACCAGGCCGTAGCCATTCGATTCAAACCCTGAGCTCATCGGATACCAGGCGTAGACCGCAATTTCCCTCGCTCCGTGCGCCACGGCCTGCCAGATCCAGTACCGTTCGTCCTGCGCGGTCACCGGCTCAGCGATGCGCGTCCCCGTGGCACCCTGCCCGGCCTGCAGCTCCCCGATCCAGAAGCCCTTTCCAAAACTGTGGCCTGCCGAACGAGTGAAATCGAGAGCAGCCGCAAGCATCGGGTAGGACCAGGGCCTCGTGGATTCCGAGTGTTTCGGATAGATCGACGTACCGAAGAAATCGACGCTCCCGGTCATTCTCCAGTCGTCGGGTTCGCCGTAGCCGTCGGTTGGAGAGGTAAACAGCGCCGGCGCGGCTGCGTGACTGGTGATCGGATGCAGCTGGTCCCCACTGCGGACCGCGTCGACCCGGGTTTTCAAGTCTTCCGCCAGCTTGTCGTCGATGAAGGCCCGCCAGTCCAAATAGTCGGTGTAGGAAAGGATGGTTGGGAAGCGGGGCGGCTCGACGTGGTCCCAGGTTTCAAAGCTGCGATACCAGGCGCGATTGAGCGCGTCGAGTGTTCCATATTTTGCTTCGAGCCATTGGCGAAAACGCGCCTGCGTGTATCGGCAAAAGCAGAACTCCGGGTTTTCGAGATAAGGGAATTCCGCCCAGTTGACGACGTGCGGCTCGCTCCACACATCCCAGCCGTACAAGGCCTGGCTTTTGCTGGCCTCCCGCGAGAGCGTCTGCAAGAATTGCACGATGGCGGACTTCACCCCGCTATGGTCGATGCAGTATCCCGGAGCGGCCTGCGAATCGATCGCCGCGCCGCTCCGGTCGACAAACCGAGCATCCGGGTAGTTCTGGCCGACCCAATGCGGGGCTGAGTCCAGGTACACCTGCACAATCACACGCAAGCCGCGCTCTTGCGCCAAACGGAGCAACAGGTCAAGATTCGAAAAATTGTACGCCCGGGGACTTGTTTCGGCCGTTGCCCAATCGACCCAGGTCTTTACAGTATTGAAGCCGTCGGCCTTGATCTCGTCGAGGTCCCTGCCCCAGCGCTCCCCGCTTGTCCGATCAACGGGCTCGAGCATGGGGGCGCGAACCTTCCCACCGCCATACCAGACAGCCACAGGGAAAAAGGGCGGATTCGTCGGCGCCCAGACGTCCTTCCGTTCCGCAACGGCTAGGAGCCGGGGCGAAGGAAGTAAGGCTCCGCTTGCGATCGATGCCACGACGATGATCGCAAAGGCCAGCGTTCGACAGGACTTCATCACACCTCTTCGTTCCCTCTCGCCAACAGACCGCGGACCTCGACTCCGGCCGCCTACCTGGGCCCTCACTCAGATCAGAACGTGAATCGCGCGGCAAACTGCATTTGCCGCCGTGTATTCAGATCACTCGTAATCTGACCGAACCCGGTCATGAGCGTCGCGTTGGGATCCCAGAAGATGTTTGGGCAGCCCTGCTGAACGTAGTTCGTGACGTTGTAGACGGCGAACTCGAGCTGGAGCGTTGCACGGTCATGGAAGGGGATGTTTTTTGTAGAGTGAGGCATCCAGATTGCGGCCGCCTTCGGTGCGCACGCTCGAGAGAAAAGCCGGCGCCATGCCGGGCACGCCGCTGGTCAGTAGAGGCCGCTGTGGATGAGCGGCGAAGGCTGGCAGGTTCGCAAACGGATGGTTCGAACACCCACGCGATCCCTCCTTTGCTATCACGGGTTCTCACCTCGCACGGCGCGCATGTATTCTTCGAAAACTCGTTCGTTTTGGTTGGGCGACGATTCCGTATTGGGTGAAACGAACGTACAGGGCGCTTTTCCGCTGCGCACCAGTCTCGTGCCCACTTCGGCTACGAGCGCCATGGCGATCGAGACCGCCGCAACCGTCGAGCCGGCGGCGAACTTTTCAGGAATTCCGTCGGCACTGACCAGCGCGTCTTCGGGCGGGACACAGTTGTCGATCGAAATATCAGAGACGTCCGGCAGCTTCTTGTTGGACGAATGTGTGGCTCGCGCCTGCTGATAGTTCTGATGCGAGGAAACCGAAACCACTCGCGCACCCTTCTCCCGCGCCGCCACGGCCATCTCGATGGGCACGGCATTCAGGCCACCATGAGAGAAGATCAAGAACGAATCGCGAGGTTCGATTTTATAGCTGGCCAGAATGACGGGTGCGTATCCTTCCTGGCGTTCGAGCCATAGCAGCTCTCGCGCACCGCCCGGGCCCACGATGTTGAACCACATGAGGCGCGGATCATAGATCGGATAGAACCCTACAAAGCTTCCGTATCGGGGAAACATATCGAGAACCGGGATCACCGAATGGCCGCTGCCAAACAGATACGCGCGTCTGCCGTTTGCGATGGACGCCGAAAGCACCTCGCCAGCAGACTCGATCTTCTCCTTCTGGGTGGTCTGGATCCTCGAGAGGATGTCGCTGATCGAATGGAAATACTGCTGGGCCGACATCTGGCGCTCCTTAGGGAACTGTTTCTGCGCATTTCTCCTTGGGGACAGCTTGGTACTGTCGTTTCCACTCACCCAATGCCCAGTTGTGCGCAAAGCGGGAGACTCCCACCGCCTGGCCCCAACAGCACTTCTCGGGCGGCCCTAGGAACCAACGCGATACGATGGCTCAGCACTACTCGCACTGCACGGCCCCGATCGCTCTCTTGGTCCGGTCCTTCGCGCGCTCTTGCCGTACGACCGAGCGCACGCGGAAATCTCGGAAGGCCCGGGATCACCGGGTTTCAGCTCGCCCGAGCGGACCCGATCGAGGAGTCGTCGCTGAATTTGATCGTAGAGCGGGACGATTGCCGTGCCGGTCGAGCGTTGGAAAGCACATTTGCACAGAGAGAGCTGTCTAGACAACCGCTCATCCATATACGACGGGCTTGGTCGCGCGTCAACGCCAATCTGCGGTACGATGCCACTTTCTGGCACGCTCCCACAATGGCTCCATGAACCCGCATGTCTTTGCCGCAGATCTCGGCGGCACGAAATGCTCCGCCGCGGTGGTGGATCGGGATGGGCGGATCGTTCGCTCCCGCACGATCCCCGTCAACCTCACTTCCCCGGGGGCTTCTGTCCTTGAAATCGCACAGCTCGCCGAGGAATTGGGCGGGGGGCCGAGCGTGCGCAAGGCGTTTCGATCAGCCGCCGTGGCGGTTCCCGGTCTTGTGCGCAAGAGCGGAACCGTCTGGGCCCCGAATCTCCCCGGGTGGAAACGGATGCCGCTCGCCAGACGCCTCAAGCGACTGCTCGAAATCCCCGTCGCTGTCGAGAGCGATCGCATAGCCGCCGTGCTCGGCGAGTCCTGGCGAGGGGCGGCTCGGGGCATATCCGATGCGATTCTGCTGGTGATCGGAACAGGAATCGGTGCGGGGATTTTGAGCGGCGGGCGCATCATTCGCGGCGCGCACGAACTGTCCGGCTGCGCCGGATGGATGGCGTTCACGGGCCGGGATCTGCCCGCTGCCCGGCGAGTCGGAGAACTCGAGTCCTTGGCTGCCGGACCGGCCGTCGCACGGATTGCTCGGGAGCGGTTGCACCAGGGCGGGAGGAGCAGTCTTGCGCGACTCGACCCCGCAACCATAACGGCGCGCGACGTTGCAGCAGCCGCGCGCCGAGGTGACCGGCTCGCGCTGGATATTTTCCGAGGCTACGGAGAACTTCTCGGGCGCGCGGTCTCGAATCTCGTGAGCCTGTTCGACCCGGAAATTGTTGTGATTGGCGGAGGAATGGCAGAAGCCGCCGACCTCTATCTCGGACCGCTTCGCCTCGCCATGATCGAACTTGCCCAGCCACTCCTAGCAAAAAAAGTGCGGGTCAGTGTGAGCAAGCTGGGACCCCAGGCGAACCTCATCGGCTGCGCGCGTCTGGCCTGGGAGCTCGCCGGAGTGCACGTGCGCTCCTGAGGGGTTTGCCGAACGCCTGCTGCGGCAACTGAGACTTCGCGGAACGGCTCGCCCCCGGGGACCAGAATCCCGGGCCCGCTTGGCGGTATGCGATAATGGTCGCCTAGCCTGCACCTTCTCTGCCTGTGCGGCAGGCGGGCAGCAAGCAAACCATGCAAAAGCTGACCGGAAACGAGATTCGGGCCACGTTCCTGCGCTATTTCTCGCAGCGCGGGCACCGCGTGGTTCCGAGCTCATCGCTGGTTCCCGCAAACGACCCGACGCTGCTCTTCGCCAACGCCGGAATGAACCAGTTCAAAGACGTTTTCCTCGGCCTCGAGCATCGCGACTACCTTCGCGCCACTTCCTGCCAGAAGTGCGTGCGCGCCGGAGGCAAGCACAACGACCTCGAAAATGTAGGATTCACGAATCGCCATCACACGTTTTTCGAGATGCTCGGCAATTTCTCCTTCGGGGACTACTTCAAACAGGACGCGATCGCCTTCGCCTGGGAGCTCGTGACTTCCCCCAACTGGTTCGGGATTCCCGTCGAGAAACTCTATTTCACGGTGTTCGGCGGCGCGGACATCTCGCCCGAGGTTACGCTCGAACCCGATCATGACGCCGCAGCGCTGTGGGTCGAAACCGGGGCACCCAAGGAGCGCGTAATCGAAATTCCAGGCCTGAAAGAGAATTTCTGGCAGATGGGCGATACCGGCCCCTGCGGACCCTGCAGCGAGATTCATTTCGACATGGGTCCGGCCGCCTCCGAGGCGGGCCACACGGATTGCAGTTTTCCCTGTGACTGCGGCCGCTACGTCGAGATCTGGAATCTCGTTTTCATGCAGTTCAACCGAGATGCGAGCGGCGGACTCGATCCCCTGCCGAAGCCTTCGGTCGACACCGGCATGGGCCTTGAGCGCGTCGCCGCCGTACTCGAGGGCGTGGTCAGCAACTACGACACGGATCTGTTTGTTCCGCTGATGAAACGCGCCGCCGAATTGTGCGGTCTCGATTTCCGTCGGGAAGAAGAGATTGAGGAGGGGAAAAAGACGGCCGGCTCGCTCCGCGTCATTGCCGATCACGCCCGCGCCGCCACGTTTCTGGTTTCTGACGGCGTGATTCCGTCGAATGAAGGCCGCGGCTATGTTCTGCGCAAGATCATTCGACGCGCGCTGCGCCATGCGCACATGCTGAACGCCCCGTCGCCATTTTTGTCCGTGATGTCGGGCGAAGTCCGGAATTTGATGAAGGATGCCTATCCGGAACTCGAGGAACATGCCAGGCGCGTCGAGCGCGTCCTCGACGAAGAGGAGAGCCGCTTCACTCGCACGGTCAACGTCGGCCTGGAGAAGCTGGATGACCTGATGGATGGCGCCAGGCGTGAGGCAGAGGCCCAGGGTACGGCCGGGCCGGTTGCGATTGCCGGCCGGCTTGCCTTCCAGCTCTATGACACCTATGGCTTGCCGCGCGATTTCATCGAGGATGTCACGCGCGACTCGGGAATCACGGTCGATTGGGCCGGCTTCGATCGCGCCATGGAGGAGCAGAGGGCGCGGGCGAAGGCCTCCTGGAAGGGTGCGCACAAGGAAGCGGCAAAGCCCGTGTACATGAAGCTGCGCGAGACGTTCAAAACCGAGCCTAATTTTTACTTCGGCACGCGGACACGCGATGCGCGCATCGAAGCCATCGTGGCAAACGGAGAAGCGGTGGTGGCCATTCCCGCCGGGGCGGAAGCCGAGGTCATTCTCGACCGCACCACAATCTACGCCGAATCCGGGGGACAAGTGGCTGACCAGGGAGCCTTCCTCGACGATGCCGGCTCGCTCGAAGTGGCCGAAGTGCGCGGCGCCTACTACCCGGTGAGTGGACTGATTGCGCATAAGATCCTGGCCAGGGAGGCCTTGGAGGTGGGCGATCGCGTGACCACGGTGGCCGATCCCGAACGCCGCATTCGGGACATGCGCAATCATACGGCGACGCATCTGGTGCATGCCGCGCTGCGCAGTATTCTGGGCACCCACGTCAAGCAGGCCGGCTCGCTTGTCGCGCCCGATCATCTGCGGTTTGATTTTTCGCATTTCGCACAGGTCGATGCGAGCGAGCTGCGCGATATCGAGCAGCAAGTGAACGAAGCGATCGTGAAGAATCTCGAGCTGCGCACGGACATTATGAATATCGAAGAAGCGCTGGCATCCGGAGCCCTCGCGTTTTTCGGGGACAAGTATCCCGAGGACAATGTTCGCGTGGTGACCATCCCCGATGCCGCTTCCCCGCGCGGGTTCTACAGCAAGGAGCTATGCGGAGGGACACACGTCACGCGAACGGGCGACATCGGCGTCTTCAAGATTGTGGGTGAACAATCGACCGCGGCGGGCGTGCGCCGCATTGAGGCCATTTCGGGCGACCGCGCCCTCTCGGATTACCAGCGCCTACTGGCCATCGTGCGCGATGCGGCTACGCTGCTCGATACATCCGAGGACGGCTTGGTCGAGGCCATCACGCACCAGCTTGAATCGACCAAGCAGCTCGAGAAGCAGCTGGAGGCTGCCCGACGCAAGTCGGCCGGTTCACAGGCCGAAGGGCTGCTTGAAACTGCCCGCAAGGTGAAGGAGGTCCCCGTCGTCGCTGCGCGGGTCTCGGGCGTCGATCGCGAGAATTTGCGGCAGATGGTCGATGCCCTCCGCCACAAGCTTGGCTCAGGCGTGGTTGTCCTGGCCACGGCCGATGACGACAAAGTCGCGCTCGTCGCCGGCGTGACAAAGGATCTGGTTCCGAGGCTTCACGCGGGGAAAATTGTGCAGGAGATCGCTAGGATGGTTGGCGGGTCGGGCGGGGGCAGGCCGGACCTGGCCGAGGCTGGCGGGAAGGACCCCGACGGGATCGATAAGGCGCTCGGTGCCGTGTACCCGACGGTCGAGCGAATGTTGTAAGAGGTTGGCTGCCTCTCTCCTTCGCCAACCGCTGTGTTCCAGGAGTAACCCTTACCTCTTAAGTGTCCACCCCGCAATCCAGAGGCTGGTGCAACCCCCTCGAACTGACAAAAAGTGGCAGTTTTTGGTGGGGATAGCGAAAAGGACACATTTTTCTTAGAACAGGTCTTGTGTACTGTTTCCGCCCCCTTCAGGGGGTTAATATAATCCTCCTGCGCCAGACGCTCACCCGCAATCTGCCGAACGCGGGTGCAGCATGTTCTTGAATCTACAGTGATTGCAGTCTGTCTTTGCGTTCGTTCGGAAGTGAGGGTTTAGGCCAGAAGGTCGCCTGGACCCGGCGTTCTGCCTTCCCAAAACCATGAGCAAGGGCTGGATCGGTCCTCTAACACTGGTCGTCGCAATATGGACGGCCGGGGTGTCGCCCGTCCGCGCCCAAATTGCATCCCGTGTTGACGAGCACGGGAAGCTCGTCTACACGAATGAAGATTCCAACTCGCGGAGCACTCGGGGTACTATCAGTTCCGGGGCTAGCGGGGCTTCGGCCGTTTCTCCCGATCCGCCCGGACAGCTGGAGCGTATCGTGCACGAGGTGGCCGAGAAGCATAGCGTCGATCCTGCGTTGGTCAAGGCCGTGATCAGCACAGAATCGGCGTGGAATCCATTCGCGATCTCCCGCAAGGGAGCGGTTGGATTGATGCAGCTGATTCCCGGGACGGCACAACGTTTCGGCGTCGGTAATCCTTTCGACCCGGTGCAGAATGTGGAGGCCGGGACGTCGTACCTTAAGGCGTTACTCGATCGGTACAACGGCGATTTGGAGAAGTCACTTGCAGCTTATAATGCAGGTGAGCGCGCCGTCGATCGAAGTGGCGGCGTTCCTCGCATCTGGGAAACGCAAAAGTACGTGAGAAAGGTGACGGACGCCTACTTCCGGCCCGGCTCGGGTCGCGATCCGGCGGCATGGGATCCTCAGCACAGTTCCGTGCGCCGCGAAGTCGACTCGAAAGGCCGGGTAGTTTTCACGAACGAATGAGACAACCGCTTTCGACGGATCTTCGCTCGACAATTGCTGCTCTAGTTGCCGTTGCCTTGCTCGTCGTGTGCCTCCCGGTTCTGGCAAACGGGGATCGAAGGTCGGATGCGCGCGAACAGTTCGAGAACGCGATCAAAATGCGCACGATGCTCGAGGGCCTATTGCCGAAGGACCGCAATGTGTCCGACTACAGGCAGACCATTGCGGCGTTTCAGAAGGTTTACCTCACGTCAACGCAGGCCTCCGAAGTGACCCCCTCGCTGATCGCCGAGGCTGAGCTATACCGCGAAATGGGCCGTCTCTACGACAAGAAATACTTTCAGTCGGCCATCGACATGTATAAGTTCCTGCTCGCCCAGTACCCGGAGACCCGCTACCGCGGCGAGGCGTTGTTTGCCATTGCATCGATCCAGGAACAGGACCTCGAGGACCTGGATGCGGCGCAGGCGACCTTCAAAGATTTTCTGAAACATTATCCGAAGAACGATCGGGCCGGCGATGCCAAGGCCGCTCTGGCGGAAATCGCGGAGGCTCGCGAGAGGGCCCAATCGGCAGCCGAAGAGGCAGAAGCGTCCAGCCGAACCGCCGCGCCAAAGACAGCGGCGAAAATCGCGCCCGCCAGTGAGGCGGCAAAGCTCGGGCCGGTTCTCGAGCCAGGCGAGTCCCCAAAGGCCTGGGCGGGGGTGAGGTCGATCGAGGCGACGAACGGGATCGATCATACGCGCATCATCATCGCGCTCACGGATACGGTCGATTTCGATGCCGCGCACCTGCACGAGCCCGATCGAATCTATTTTGACCTTCATAAGGCGCGGGTGGGCCCAAAGATTGCGGACAAATCGATCGACTTCGAGAGCGGCCTGCTGAAGTCGGTGCGTGTGGGGCAAAACCAGCCGGATGTGGTGCGCGTCGTGCTCGATCCGAGTGGATCAAAAACCGCCTATTCCGCGACACTGGTCGGGAATCCTTACCGGCTGGTCATCGACGTGCGTGCCGATGACGGAAATGCAGCTCTCGCCTCGAACAACCCGCCGGCTTCGCGGCCCGAGTCGGCCAGCCCGACGGACAGCAGCGCGGCCGCAGAAGAAACCGCGGGAACTCCGCGCGCGCCTGGACCGGAGTCAACCGGGCCGAGTCCTTTCCGCGCCGATACGCCAGGACCCAGTGTCAAAACCGCAGCTCCCAAATCTAGCGCCAAAACGGCCGTCGCGCTCGAGCCTCCCACCGAGCCGCAACTTACGCGGGATGGTCAACGTTCGCTCACCCGAGTTCTCGGATTGAAAATCAACCGCATCGTTATCGATCCGGGCCATGGCGGCCACGATACGGGAACCATCGGTCCGCGCGGGCTGATGGAAAAGGATCTGTGCCTCGATGTGGCCCTGCGGCTAGGCCGCATCATCGACGAGAAGCTGCCCGGTGCCGAAGTGATCTACACGCGCAAGGACGATACGTTCGTCCCGCTCGAGCAGCGGACCGCGATTGCGAATGAGGCGAAGGCGGATTTGTTCGTTTCGATCCATGCGAATTCGAGCCGCGATCATTACGCGCGCGGCGTCGAAACCTATTACCTCAATTTCGCAACGTCGCCCGAATCAATGGAAGTGGCCATGCGCGAAAACGCGTACTCGGACAAGTCCATGCACGATTTGGAGGATCTGGTGCAGAAGATCACGCGCAATGAAAAAATCGAGGAATCGAAAGAACTGGCCAATGACATTCAGGATGCGCTGTCCCACCGGCTGCAACTCGTGAGCTCGAGTGAACGAAATCGAGGGGTGAAGCGCGCACCGTTTGTGGTGCTGATCGGGGCCAATATGCCGTCGGTTCTCTCCGAGATCTCCTTCGTCAGCAATCCGAGTGACGAGCGAATGCTCAAGAAGCCCGATCAGCGCGAGCGCATCGCCAACGGGCTTTACCGCGGCATCGCCACGTACCTGGCCAGCCTCAACAGCCTGTCCTACCACAAGCAAAAGCTTGCTTCCGACGATCACCCGGCACAGGAGGCTTCCCCGCCAACCGCCGGACCCGGACCGGGAACGAATCGGCGCTAAAGCCCAAGGGACGAAGCTTCAAGACAAGTCGACGGCTTCCCCTGGACCGGCTCGGTTGAGGCCTACAGGAAGGGATTCTCGATCCGTAGATCCCCCCATCGTTTTCCGTGTTGAAAATCCTCGCTGTAGAGAATGCTACAACGCCCCTCGATCGCGGCAGCAACGATCAGGGAGTCATACCAGGAGAGCGGGCGCGTACCGGCAAAGTGTAGGGCTTCGCCGTACAGACCGTGAGAGGAGTGCACGGCCAACAGAGGCCGGAAGGTTGTCGACAGATACTGCTCAGCTTCAGCGCCTGACATCGGTTGTGCAAACCGACGAAGCGCCACGTTGAAAAACTCCTGCACAACCTGGTAGCTCACGATCCCCGTGCGGGCCTCGATCGCTTGCCGAATCAGTTTCGAGGCACGATCGGCCTTCTGAGGAACACTCCTGTCAAACGAGTAGACAAAAATGTTTGTGTCCAGGAAGAATCTATCGCTCATTCATTTCATCGCGCGTGAATTTTCGGCCCGCGTCGACGTGCCTTAGCCGTCTCATCAGGGAATCAAATTCCTGCGCACTCCCCCATTCGCGAGTGAATTGCTCGAGCCATTCCCGAAACGCGCTGTTAAGAGTCTTGCGTTGAGCTTTGGCGACCAAACGAGCTTGCTCGATCAGATCCTCATCGGCGCTCAGAGTTATATTCTTCATACGGAAACAGTGTACACGGATCTCGTGCTCAGTTCAAGCCTTTGCATGAAAAACATGCGTCAGGCTGTGGCAATAGGACCCATATATCTTGTTCGAGGTAGCGGCGAGTTCCGGGAACTCCCTACGGGAAAGCAGGGTCAAACCATTGACTCGTGAGGCGTGGCCGTCCGGCACTTGGGTCGCCGCTCGGAGTGAGTTGGCCGAGGTTGTAAATCCCGTCTAGATATGGCAACGTGAACAAGAGAGATTATCCGGCCGAACAAGCCGGTTGGTGGGCAGCGGTCGAGCCGTGCTTAGGGTCGAAGCATACTCATGCTATGAAAACCAAGGATGATACGAAGGTGGGTCTCGCCGATCGGGCGTTTGGAGCCCTGGTAATGGTGGTCGCCGTCCTGGCGGCTATGACCGCGGCCGCGGCTGGATCCATTCTGCCCGCGTCATTTTCGGGCTGGACCCAAGCCACCGCGTCGCCGTTTGCACCGTCGGGCGCTTCGATGTCCGCGGCCAGCGAGTATGGCTTTGCCTCGGGTGAACAGGCCGCATATACGCACGGTCGAGACAGGCTTGAGGTGGTGCTATACCGCATGAACGACGCCAGCGGTGCGTACGGTCAGTACTCGTACCTGCGAACCCCGGACATGGCCCGGGCGGATCTCGGGGAACATTCGGCCATCTCGGACACCCGAGCGCTCGTGCTGGAGGGAAATTTAGTCCTCGACGTCCGTGGCAGCAGTCTCGAGAAATCCGAGACGGACCTCAAAGCCCTGGTCGCCCGAATCAGGCCGCACGCCGAAGCTGGCATGCTGCCCGCCCTGATGACCGACCTTCCCGCAAAGAATCGGATCGAGCGAACCGATCATTATGTGCTGGGCCCAACGACTTTGAATCAGCTCTTCCCGGTCGCGTTCGGCGAGAAGCTTGGGTTCTCGCAAGGAGCGGAAGCGGAAGTCGCGAGCTATCGTCTGGCGGGCCGTGAAGCGACGTTGTTGCTTGTGGATTATCCGACTCCGCAAGCTGCATCGTCAAAGTTGAAAGAACTCGAACAGCAATACGATGTGAATGATTCGCAGACAAATGGCAATAGGCCACCCCTCTATGCCAAGAGAACCCTGACGCTGCTCTCGTTCGTGGCCGGCGCCAAATCGCAAGCCGAAGCCGACACTTTGCTCAGTCAAATTCAGACCGGCGAGCAGATCACCTGGAACGAGCCGAGCTTTGCCTTCACTCAACCGAGCATAGGAACAATTGTTGTGGGGACCATCATCGGGACCGGAATTATCTGCATGTTCGCGCTGATTTCGGGCTTGGCCTTTGGCGGGGTGCGTATCGTCGTGAAGCGCATGCTCCCCGATAAGGTGTTTGACCGCAGCGATCAAATGCAGATCTTACAACTGGGGCTCTCCAGTAAGCCCATAAAAGCAGAGGACTTCTACGGTCTAGGATCTCCCGAGAAGGGGTAGATATTTCCACAGGAGCTTCCCTCTGGTCGCTATTCCACTGATAAGACAAGGCTTAGCATACCGTTGCTTCGTGTGTTTCTTAACTTGACTGATTTCAACGGCTAAACTAGACTGCGTTGCAGGAAAGGGTTCTTTGGCCATCCGCGCATTGGCCGTGAACTTTCTCCCGCGAAGGCCCGCCTCGAGCGGGCCTTCTTTATTGGTGCGCGCATCGAGCTTCTTTAGGGACGTGCCGATCTCCCGCCTCTTGCGCAGCCACATCAAAAGAATGCTCGACGTCGATGCGCGTAAAGCAGCCGACCCGATCATCTGAGCCTGAGCCGAACATTTTGCAACCCTGGGCGCCCGAATTCTCGTATATATCGCTAGCAGTTCGAGATGACGGGGCACAGTGACGAGCGCACCTGCCGCGCTGGCGAACCAACTGAACTTCGAAGAGCTCCTGCGCGAGCACGAGCGGATGGTCTTCAGCATTGCGTACCATTTTCTGCAGAATGGCGCGGCTGCCGAAGAGGTGGCCCAGGACGTTTTCCTCGAGCTGTTCCGGAGCCTCCCGAAACTCGAGTCCGGCGCGCACGTGACCTTCTGGCTCCGGCGCGTCGCTTGTCATCGGTCGATTGACTACGCGCGACGTAGAAAGAATGCTGCGGCGGAGGTGAGCTGGGATGATCTGCCCGAGCCCTCGCACGGGCGCGTTCCGGCCGAGGCGCCCGCCGATCCCCTGCTCTCGAACCGCCTGCGGCAGGTGATCGCGACCTTGCCGGAGAAAATGCGCATGGTCGTCATCTTGCGATACCAGGAGGACGCCGGGCTTGAGGAAATCGCCAAGACGATGAGCATTCCTTTGAATACGGTCAAGAGCACGTTGCATCGCGCACATGCCGCCTTGCGCGACAAGATTCGGGCAAGCGTTGGAGAGGGAAACCTATGACCGACAAACTCGAACGGGAACTGAAGAAAGCTCTCGAACGCGTGGATCCCCCTCTGGGCTTCGCCGAACGCGTGCTGGCGCGAGCCGCGAACGAGGAGGAGTCGAACGCCCCACCGCGCGCATGGTTTGGATGGTTTCCAGCGGGCGGGCTGAGGTGGGCCATGACCGGGACGCTGTGCGCGGCCCTGGCGGCTTCGGGAATTGCCTACCGCCAAGAGCGAGAAAGGCGGGGCCAGCGGGCGAAGGAACAGCTCATGTTGGCGCTGCGGATCACGAGCAGCAAACTGCAGATCGCCACGGAAAGCATGCAAGAAATGAATTCCCGACTCGTGCACCAGCCATGAGCGTGAGGGGAGGAGATATGAAACGGATAGCGATAATCGTCGCCCTGCTGGCCGTCCCACGGCTGACGGCGCTCGCCCAGGATTGGGATCCTGGCGGAGCGCTGAAAAGGCTGGATGCCAAGGCGGTGAAGACCATCGATGTAAACCTCGACCAATCGATGCTCCAGTTCGCCAGCGCGTTTCTCGATCCGAAAGATCCGGAGCAGGCGAAAGCCAGAAAGATCATCGCCGACATGAAAGGAATTTACGTTCACAACTTCGAATTCGATAAGCCCGGCGCGTATACCGAGCAGGATGTTGCCGCGATTCGAGAGCAGCTGAAGGGTCCGGAGTGGTCGCGAGTCGTCAACGTGCGAAGCAAAACCGACGGACAGAACACAGAGGTTTACTTCCGGAAGGAAGGGGACAAATTCAAGGGATTGGTCGTGATGGCGACCGAGCCTACGGAATTCACCTTCGTCGACATCGTTGGCCCGATCACGCCAGAAGAACTCCGGGACCTCGGCGGACAATTCGGCATCCCCCGAATCGAGGTGGATCAGAATGCCGCGCCGAGGAAGGGAGAACACCAATGATGCGGCGCCTTGTCGTCCTCAGCGCGGTGTTCGCGCTGGCCATCCCGAGTTTCGGCGGGAAAGATCGCCAATTCAATTCGCTGGTCAAGGCTATCGAGGCCGAGTACGGTGTACGTCACATGCGTATCCCGCTGCTTGGGTTCGCAACATTCTGTCTGCACATGGCGGGGACTCCTGGAACGACGGGCCTCAGAATCGCGGTGTTCCACGATCTTCGCGATCGAAGCGCGCTCTCGGCCGATTCGTTCGAGCAATCCGTCCGGGCGGCGATGGCGAGCGGCTGGCACCCTCTGGTGCGGGCACGTTCGCGCGCCGATGGGCAGGTGACCTTGGTTTACACGAATCCCGATCCGAAGGACCTCGAGGTGCTGATCGTTTGGGTCGGCGGGGACGAGGCTACGGTGATCGAAACCAAGCTGAGGAGTTCGGAGATCTGGAACTGGATCAATCACCCCCAGGACACCGTCGGTCACCAGGGGGAGGGGTCCATGCATGCCCGCTTGAGCGTCACCACAGATGACCCCTAGAGCGCGCCGGCTGCCCCTCCCTGAACCGGGCCGCAGCGACGCCTTGATCCGGATCGGCGAACAGGGGCACGATGGTTGACCCGCCGAGTCCATTCTACTCGAAGCCCGCCGGAGTCCCCGCTCTAGTCCGTTGGAACATATGGAGGCGAAGCATCTTGTGACGCGCATTCCCATGCCCTAGTATGGAGTCGGAACGCCGCTCGGTTCAGCTGCAAGGGTCGGAATACGGGACTCCTGTTGCCATGAGAACGCTCTGTGCGCAGTGCGACAAGCCCCAAGAGGAGTGCACGTGCGATAAGTACTGCTGCTATTGCCAGTCCCAAACCAACATTCATCTCTGCGTCGACGGCCTCTACTACTGCCCGGATTGCCGCGAGGCGTGCGACGTACGGCTCGCCGATTCCGATGAGCGCTGACCCGTCTCGCGTCGAATTGCTCGTTTCCCGCGATGCTCGGTTGATTGCGGCAGTCGAAGCCGTGGTGGCACACGCAAGCGGACGTGCCGGACTTTCCCCGCAGGAACAGGCCGAGCTTAGGATGGCCACCGAAGGCGCTTGCGATATGACCTTTTCGCGGGCCGCGCGCAACGGGACACGGAATCCTCTCTTGCGGATCGTGGTTTCCGATTTTCCCGGCCGTGTCGAGGTCTCGATCGAAGAGTCGTGCGGCTCGCCGTCTTCGGCCGCCCATGGCGGGTCGGCTTCTTTCCCGACCGCCCAGCCTGAGTCGGGGCGCACCGCTCTCGAGGAGGTGAATATCGATCTCGAGGGCGGGCAGGTCCGAACCGTTCTCGTCAAGCACCGCTCAACCGCAAACCCTCGCCCACACCGCTGATTTCCCGCCAACCTCGCGGCCATCGAGCAACGAGGACGGATTTCTCACCCCGCCAGAAATGAAGCAGGTGGGGCGGAGCGAGCCGATTTCACATGGGCACCGCGAAAACCCGGCTGTGAATGAGCGAGAGAAGCTGGTCCTGGCTAATCGGGATTTCGACGTCCAAGTGATCGCCGGTCGGTGTGATGCGCACCTGGTCCAAGGTGGCGGAGAGGGTGGGATCGGACTGCCCCTGCTGATACCGTCGGTACATGATGCCGGCCTGCAGAGCGGCGGATAGAACGTTCGCGTCATCAGTCGTGCTGCACACGGCTGTGAACCGCGCGTCGACACCGTCGTCTGCGTCGACGGAAATCGTCATGGCTCGCATGCGGTTGACAATCGTTTCCGCCTGCGGGAACTGATTCGCTTGGGGCAGCAGCTGGGTCATGGCCAGATGCGTATAGCTTTGGTCGAGAACGGCCCAGATGATTCCGGTTCCGTTCACGTCGTGAATCAGCGGGTAAAGCTTGTCGTTGTTGGCCAGGCTTTCCGCAGCGCCGGATCGTACGTCGATCAACTTCTCGAGCGCCGAGCGATGACCGAACGCGGCCGTGTTCGAATCAATGAACGTGAAAAGAATGTCGCCGGGGGCCGTGCCGCTGCCAAACGCGTACAAGTGGTAGGTCTGTATGTCGACCGTCGGAAGCTTTTGCTGCTTGAAGCGCTGTTCGGCGGAATTGGGATCGAACGAGCCGAGCGCGATGCCCACGATCTCTTCGCCCGCACCCTTGGTGAGGGTCAGCCCGCCCCAGGCCAATTCATCGACCTGCGTGTTGGGGTCGATTCCCGCCGACGAGAGAAACTGCTCGAATTGCCGGAAGCGGCTTGGCAGAATTTGGTCGCGCAACTGTGGAAACCAGGGGAACTTTCGGGCCGACTTCATGTCCGCGTAAGCAAACTCTCCGACCTGCTTCGGAAACATGCCGATCACAGTGTCGCTCAGCGAACTGGCTGTGGTGTGCGGCGCAAATAGGCACAGCCCCAGGGCGGCGATTATCGCGGCGAGAAAGCTCATTGTGGTCATTCGATACGTTCGTTTCATATTCTTCCCTTCTCCCAAACCATAGTCCCGGAGAGGTCCCTCACGGGTGACGCCTTTCTCGCCGTGCGGTACCCTCCCCCTATTCTGCCCATTCTTTCGAGCCGTCCTCGGTAGTCATCGTCCGGCACTTACCGCCGACGCGGAGACTCTCGATGCGAGGAGAGCAGCTTCATCGCGTATGCGCTCGACCAGGGCCGCATCCGTCATCGATTCGAGATTGATGGCCACGTTTTCGAGCGCGCCGCGCACGGCTGCTGCAGCCATGAAGCGGCCCACGCGGAGGTCAGATTTCATAGACGGGCCGGCCATGGGTTCCAGTTGCCCGAGCCACTCAAATATGTCGGCGGCTCTCCGCGCCACTTCGAGCGGTACCCGGGCTGCCCCCTCCAGGGCCTGCTGGATGGCAGTTTCGCGGCTCTGCTGCTCGCCCGGAGAGGTCTGCGGCAGTTTGTAGGCCGCCAGGACGGAATCGAACGAGGCGGCATCGCGATCAATCGCTTCCGCAAGAGCGCGGGCCGCCTTAGCGAATTGCGCCACAGCCTCGCTGAGCGGCTCGACGAACGCGGCTTGCGATTTCTTCTTGCGCGACAGCCCGGCCACCATCTGCCCGAGGCTTGCGCCGAGCGCACCCGCCAGAGCGGCGACCGATCCGCCTCCCGGCGTGGCCGCGGGATGCGCGACGGCATCCAGAAACGGCTGCGCCAGCCCGGCAAGCTTTCCCGGCCCTTCGCGAGCAACACCGGCCAGAGATGCCTCGATACGATTTTCCAACACCTGCGCGGCGGAGAAGTTTTCGAGCTGGAGATAAAAATCCGCCGTCAGCTCGATGGCTTTTTTCGGAATCAAGCCCACGATTTCGCTGCCCACAATCGCCGCACCGTACCGTTCGGCTTCGCGCTTGACCATTTCGAAGACGCGATGCATCGGCGTTTGCTCGAAATCGGTCAAGTTGATCGAGACCTGCGCCAGATTCCGTGCGCGCAGGTCGACGCCCATGGCCTTCACGTAGCGCAGCCCGCCGCTTGAAAAACGTATGCTCTTGCTGATTTTCTTGGCGATTTCCAGGTCCGGGGTGTTCAGGTTGATGTTGTAGGCGATCAGGAATTTGCGCGCACCGACCGCGGTCGCGCCGGCCGTTTCATGCAAGCGGGGCTCGCCGATATCGGGCGCACGGTCCGGACTGCGCAGGACCTCCTCGCGCAGGCCCTCGAATTGCCCCTTGCGAATGTTCTCCAAATTCGTGCGCTCGGGACGCCGCGCCGCAGCCTCATAGAAATAAACAGGAATTCGGTAGCGCTCCCAGATCTCGCGCCCAACTCGCCTGGCCAGCGCCACACAGTCTTCAATGGCCACGCCTTCGACGGGAATAAACGGCACGACATCGGTGGCGCCCATGCGCGGGTGCGCACCCGTGTGCTTGGTCAAATCGATCAATTCGGCGGCCTTTCCGACGGCGCGCAGCGCCGCTGCGGCGACCGGCTCCGGCGGGCCCGCGATCGTGATCACGCTGCGATTGTGGTCCGCGTCGCTCTCGCGATCGAGCAGGAACACGCCGGGCACTTCGCGCATTTCCGCGACGATGGCATCCACCTTGGCCCGATCCCGCCCCTCGGAAAAATTCGGCACGCACTCGATCAATTGCTTCATGTTCCGGCCGTGAATTTCTGGTGCTCGAACGACAGCATGTGTCAGGCGGCTGCTAGAGGCCCTTGCGATGAATGATGCTGCCGCGCTTCAGCGTCAAACTGCAGAGATTCACACCAAAATAATACGGAATTTCGCGGTGATCGGCCACGTCAAAGGCGGCCAGGTCCGCGTACTTGCCAACTTCAATCGAGCCGAGGCGGTCGTGCAGCCGCAGGGAATAGGCGGGATTGATGGTGGCCGCGGCAATGGCCTCGGCCGGAGTCATGCGCATTTGTGTCGAGGCCAGCGAGAGAATCATGGGCATGCTAACCGTAGGGCTTGTCCCGGGATTGAAATCGGTGGCCAGCGCGACGATCGCACCTTCGCCAATCAAGGCCCGCGCCGGCGCGTATTGCGGCAGCCCGAGATGAAAGCAGCAGCCGGGAAGCAGCGTGCACACCACATTCGACAGCGCGAGCGCGCGGATATCCTGGCCGTCGATCTTCTCGAGGTGGTCGGCGCTAGCCGCGTGCAACTCGATGGCCAGCCGCGCCGCGCCCGTGCGCGCCAGCTGTTCAGCATGGATTCGCGGCACGAGCCCGCAGGCCCGACCAGCCGTCAGAATTCTCCGCGCCTCATCAACCGTAAATGCCCCGCGGTCGCAGAAGGCATCGCAAAACTCCGCCAGGCCCGCCGTGGCCACTGCCGGAATCCAATGCCGCACCAGCAGGTCGACATACGCGCGCCGCCGGCGGATAAATTCCGGGGGGACAACGTGCGCGCCCAAGAAGGTCGCCACGATGTCGAGCGGCTGTTCCTGATGCAGCTCGGCCAGGATCGTCAGACTCTTCAGCTCGCTTTTCCAATCCAGGCCGTAGCCGCTCTTGGCTTCGAGAGTCGTGGTCCCATGCGCGGCAAACTCCCGAAGATTCACGATGGCGCGGTCGTGCAAGGCGCGGGGGGAGGCCTGGCGCAAGCCCCGAACGCTCGAACGGATTCCGCCGCCGCTCCGCGCGATCTGCTCGTAGGTCGCGCCGGAGATGCGCTGCTCGAATTCCGCCGCGCGGCTGGAGGGAAAGATGAGATGCGTATGCGCGTCGATGAAGCCGGGGAGAAGCGTGCGCCCGCCCAGTTCAAGCCTCTCGGCGCGTCGCGCGGGGCGCAGAGTTTCGATTCGGCGTCGAGACCCAACTGCGGCGATGCGGTCGCCGCGAATCAGAACGGCGCCATCGCGAATAATCCCAAGCTCGCCGAGACTGCGCCCCCGGCGGGGAGCGGCCCCGCGCACGGTGACCAGTTCCGAGCAACCCGTGATCAGCAGGTCGGACATGAGCTCAGGCGAGGGCGAACCGGCGCGAGGATATTTCGAGCCCTCTTGCCCCCTTGAGCCTGCGGCCGCGATGGTAGCGCGGAGAAAAATGAAATGCCACGGCTACAAGCTCGTGGTTTTCCTGGCGCGCCGGTTGGATTACCATTCCGCCCGAATCCGGGAGGTGACCAATGCGTCGGATCTGCCTGGGCGTTTGCACCATTTGGGGCCTGCTGTGGATTTCGGGAATGCCCAAAGCCCCCAGCAAAACGCAGGACGGTGAGCCACCGGCATTCGATCTGGTCATTCGCAACGGCCACATCATCGACGGCACCGGCTCGCCGTGGTACTCGGGCGATATCGGCATTCGTGAGGGCCGCATCGCTCGGATCGGCAATCTGGCCGGCGCGCCGGCCAAGCATAGCATCGACGCGCGCGGCTTGGTCGTGGCGCCCGGTTTCATCGATATGCTCGGACAGTCCGAGTTGACCATCCTGGTCGATCCGCGCCTGCCCTCGAAAATCTACCAGGGCATAACCACCGAAATCACCGGCGAGGGCGATTCGATCGCGCCGCAGACGGATCGAACCATCGCCGAGAATCGCCGCCAATACGAGCGCTACAAGATCAATCCCGACTGGCGAACCTTTCGCGAGTACTTCGCCCGCCTCGAGAAGCAGGGGATGGGCATTAATCTCGGCACGTACGTCGGCGCAACGCAGGTCCGCCGCGCCGTGATTGGCGATGCGGACCGCGCTCCTACGCCCGCAGAACTCGACCGCATGAAACAGCTGGTTGATCAAGCGATGCGGGAGGGCGCGCGCGGTCTGTCGACGGCCCTCGAGTACGCCCCCGCCCCCTTCGCCTCGACCGACGAGCTCGTCGCCCTCGCCGCTGAGAGTGCGAAGTTCGGTGGCATCTACGCCACCCACATGCGCAACGAAGGCGCCGGAATCATGAGCGCTCTTGCTGAAGTCGTCCGCATCGCCCGCGAAGGGAACACGCCTGTCGAAATCTTCCATCTCAAAACCGGCGGCCTGCGCAACTGGGGGCGTATGTCCGAAGTCATCAAGTTCGTTGACGGCGCGCGCTCGTCCGGTCTCGACATCGAGGCCGACACATATGCCTACACGGCCTGGAACAACTCACTGTCGGCGTTTATCCCTCCCTGGGCTCATGATGGCGGTGACGACCGGCTGATCGAGCGCTTGAGAGATCCCGCCACGCGCGCCCGAATCCGGCAGGATATGACCACGCCCTCCGACTCCTGGGACAACGAATGGCAAGAGATTCCCGGCCCGGACGCCATTCTCGTCAGCGCAGTCTTAAATCCTGAGCTTCGCCCGCTCCAGGGAAAGCGGATCTCTGACATTGCCAAGGAATGGCACAAGGATCCGATCGACGCCATCTGCGACCTGCTGATCGAGGATCACGCGGATACGGAAGTGTCCGTATTTGCCATGAACGAACCGGACGTCGAACTGGCGCTCGAGCAGCCCTGGGTCTCGGTTGACAACGATTACTCGGGCACCTCGCCCGAGGGCCTCTTGGGCCAGGAGCATCCCCACCCGCGCGCCTACGGCACCTTCCCGCGCATCCTGGCGAAGTTCGTCCGCCAAGAGCATCTGCTGACTCTGTCTGAGGCCATCCGAAAATTCACGGCCCTTCCCGCCCAAAGGGAGAGGCTTACCGATCGCGGGGTGCTGAAGAAGGACATGTGGGCGGATATCGTCGTGTTCGATCCCTCAACGATTCGCGACGTGGCCACCTACGAGAACCCCAATCAGCTTTCCGTGGGGATGAAATATGTCCTGGTGAACGGCGTGCTCGTGATCGACGACGGCAAAATGACCGGCCAGCGTCCCGGCCGCGTGCTTCTCGGTCCCGGGTACCGAGCGTCCACCTCTGGAGAACTCAAGCCCTGAAACTCTCCGTGTTTTCCGGCGAAATTGCGGATATGCTTCGGGGCGTGAGGCTCATCCGAGGGGCGCTAAACCATTCATCCGAGATCGCGCTCGTGTCAACCGACCTCTGTCGCCGCGGCGGCCGAATCTGGACGGTCGTTCTTCTCCTCGCCTCTCTGAGCGCAGCCGGACCCGTCGCGAGCGAACCACTGGCCGGCATCGCGCACGTCGCGTTTCGAGTGGCCGATTTGGGCAGATCGCGAGACTTTTACAATTCACTGGGATTCGAGCAGGCGTTTGCCTTCACCGATTCCGGCAAACCGCCTGTCTCCTACATCAAAATCAACGATCGCCAATTCATCGAGTTATACGGCCCGGGCGAAGATTCGTCGTCGATCGGCTTGATGCACCTCTGCTATGAAGCCTCGGATATCGAACGAGTCCGGAAGGAATATGAGGCGCGAGGCCTGGCTGCGCCGGAGGGCCGAAAGGCGCGTGCAGGCAATCTGCTTTTTTCCATTCGCGGGCCCGATGGCCAGACGATTGAGTACACCGAATACATGCCCGGCTCTTTGCATTCCGATGACCGCGGAAAACACCTCGGGCGGGGCCGCATCTCCGACCATCTGCTGGGCGTCGTCGTACCGACAAGGGATCTGGCCGCCACACGGGATTTCTACTTGAAGAAGCTTGGTTTCCTGTCTGCCAATTCCCGCCGCAACGATAGTCAAGAACTGTGGCTGCGGCTTCCCGGGGATTCCGGCGAGGAGCTCGGCCTCGAGGAGGCGGACGCGAAGCCCAAGATTGTTTTCATCGTTCCCAACCTTTTGCACGCCGAAAGCGATTTGCGCAGCCGTGGCCTCGTCGCGAATGTCCATTCGTTTTCCGTCAGCTGTACCGACCCGGACGGCGTGATCATCGAGTTCATTTCAACCGCTCCGGGTCATGCGAAACGGCGGTCGTTCGGGGGAGTTCCGACCGATGATGCAACATAGAAATCAAGCTCAAAAGATATGCCTTGGAATCCTGCTGGTAGCCGTTGCGTTTTCCGTTCGAGCCTTCGCGCGGAAGACCGTGAAGGATTTCAGGACTTGGCCGGCGGGCGCTTCGCCCGAGGAGATCGGCCAAAAGGTCGCCGAACGCTTCCTCAGCGCGCCCCATCCCGGTGCCCCCAAATCAATCGCCTATCCGGAATCGGTCGCCTGGTACGGCGCGCTAGGGTTCGCGCAAGCGAGCCGGGATCTCGCCCTCGCCGATCAGCTCGTTCGGCGCTTCGATCCGCTCTTTACCACCGAGTCGAACCTCGTTCCCGCCCCCGACCACGTGGACCACACCGTGTTCGGCATCGTCCCGCTGGAAATCTATATCGAGACGAAACAGAAAAAATACCTCGACCTGGGACTCCCGATTGCCGATAAACAGTGGAATGATCCGCGCCCCGACGGCCTGACCGCACAGACACGCATGTGGATCGACGACATGTACATGATCACTATGATCCAGCTCGAGGCCTATCGGGCTACCGGTAATCCCGAATACCTCGACCGTGCGGCGCTCGAGATGAGCACCTACCTCGACAAGCTGCAGCAGCCCAACGGACTCTTCTATCACGCGCCCGACGCGCCCTTCTTCTGGGGACGCGGCAATGGCTGGGTGGCTGCGGGAATGGCCGAAATGCTGCGTTCCCTTCCACCGAATCATCCCGACCGAGCCCGCATCCTCGCGAGCTATCGCAAAATGATGGCTTCCCTGCTCCAATTTCAGAGCCGCGACGGAATGTGGCGCCAGTTGATTGACGACCCCGAGGCCTGGCCCGAGACATCATCGACCGCCATGTTTACCTTCGCCATGGTGACCGGGGTCGAGAACGGCTGGCTCGCCCGAACGAAATATGCACCGGCCGCGCGCCGGGGCTGGCTCGGGCTCGCCAGTTACCTGAATCCTCAGGGCGATTTGCGCAACGTCTGTGCCGGCACGGGCAAAGGCACCACGCGGCAGTATTATTTGGACCGCCCCCGCCTCACCGGCGATCTGCACGCCCAAGCCCCCCTGCTTTGGTCCGCCACGGCCCTCCTCCGTTCGTCCGCGAGCCATTGAGCTGACGATTAGGATCGAAGAAAGGGTGAACTGTCGACGCTTCTCTGGGCGTACGCCACGAGCTGTTCCCAGAATCATTCAGACCCGCTGAATCACATCTTTAATTTTTCCCCGTTGACATCGCCCGCGCTTCGCCGTTACGTTCACACCCGGATTCTGGAACCTCGGGGACACGTTGCGGCTTCCGATCCGTCCAATAGGTCTATCGTCGAGGTGCTCACCATGAAGCGATCACTGTTGTGCCTGCTCTTAGCACCCATGATGTTGCTCGCCGGGCAAGAAACGGCTCCCGAAGGGTTTGAGCATTGGACCAGCACGTCCTTGAAAGATCTCTCCCTGCTGCTGTCCGAACAGGCTGCGGCCGACCCGCACCATTTCGCCGTCAAGCAACTCGCCGATTTTCCCAATGAATCATTTCTGTTCGTGCGCCGACAATCCGATGGGGCTGTCGAATGGCATGAAAATCAAATCGATATCTTCCTGGTTGAGTCCGGTTCGGCCACCCTGCTTATCGGCGGTACGTACCTCAACGGCGAAACCGTTGGGCCTCACGAGAAGCGCAACGGCACCATCCAAGGCGGTACGCGGGTCAAACTGTCTCCGGGGGACGTTGTGCGCATTCCTCCTCGTGTGCCGCACCAGGTGCTGCTTGATGGCGCGCAGGAATTCACCTACTTCGTCGTGAAAGGAAAAGGCTACTAAAGTGAGGAAAACTGCTCGCTGGTTCGCCCCCCTGCTGGGTATTTCCGTCGCCCTTATACTCCCGTTCGTTGCTCTCCATGGTCAGGATAAAGGTTTTCATGACGCTCCATCGCAAACCGCCCAGCTCAAGAATCCATATGGCCAGCGTCCACCCGCCCATGCCGGGCAGCTCTATCACCAGTACTGTGCGGCGTGTCACGGTCTGAACGGCGAAGGCTCGGGCAACATCCCGGCCGTCGCCAAAGGACCGACACAGACGGCGCCCGCAGGCGAAATCTTCTGGTATGTGACCAAGGGAGACGCAAACAACGGCATGCCGGCCTGGTCGATGCTGCCCGAACAGCAGCGATGGGAGATCATCAGCTACCTAGAAGCGCTGGGTCACGGGAAGATCGCGCCATGGAAGCTTTCGGCCTCGGAATCGGCTCCGAGCTCGCCTGCCTTCACCGAAGCCCTTCCCATATCGCCCGCGCCGTTCACCGATTTTCGTTTCGAGCAGCCCGGAGATTTCCGCAAAATAACCTTAAAGGACCTGCCGGATCCCTATGCCACCAAATCCGCCGAGAATGGTCCACGGGTGGTTCCGCGCCCGTCGAACGCGTGGCCGCAAGTGCCGGCAGGATTCAAAGTCGACCTATTCGCCACCCTCGCTGCGCCGCGCTTGATCCGCAGCGCTCCGAATGGCGATCTTTTTGTCGCTCAAAGCAACGCAGGAATCGTCCGCGTTTTCCGGGGCATCACGAAGGACGGCAAACCGGAACAGACGGAGACCTTCGCGGAAGGTCTCGATCGGCCCTTTGGCATCAATTTCTATCCCCCGGGGCCCAATCCTCAATGGGTCTACGTGGGCGATACGGACGCCGTGCTCCGCTTTCCCTATCAAAATGGCGATCTGAAAGCCCGCGGCGCCCCCCAGAAACTGGATGAGTTGCCGGCCAATCGAAACCACTGGACTCGTGACATTCAGTTCACGCCCGACGGCAGGAAAATGCTCGTATCCGTCGGTTCGGCCTCGAATGTCGATGATCCCGATACGCACCCTGACGAGAAGGGTCGCGCCGACATCCTCGAGTTCAATCCCGACGGCTCCGACATGCGCATTTATGCCTACGGCATCCGCAACGCCGTTGGGTTGGCTGTTGATCCGAAGACGGGAGAGTTGTGGTGCTCGGTGAACGAACGCGACGGTCTCGGCGACGATCTCGTCCCCGACTACATTACTCACGTCGAGGAAGGCGGCTTCTACGGCTGGCCCTGGTGGTACATGGGAGGACATCAGGATCCGCGCCATCCCGGCACGCACCCGGAACTGAAGGATCGCGTCATCACCCCCGACGTGATCCTAAACCCGCATAACGCGTCGCTTGAAATGACCTTCTACACGGGCAAGCAGTTCCCAACGCAATACGACGGAGACATTTTTGCTGCCGAACACGGGTCCTGGAATCGCTCCGTTCGCGTCGGCTACGAATTGATTCGCGTGCCCCTGCATCACAGTGGCCGCTCGTCCGGCGAGTACGAGGATTTCATGACCGGCTTCGTCGTCGATAACGAGCACGTGTGGGGCCGACCCGTGGGTGTGGCCGTGGCGCCCGACGGCTCACTCTTGGTTACCGACGATGCCTCTGGCTCCATCTGGCGCATCACGTACGCCGGCAATACGATCACGCGGTAAGGGTGAAGTGTTCCCCAGAAGGCTTCTAGAGCACGCTTTCGCCAACGGTCTCGAAGTAAGTGTCCAGGAAGGGCCTGCTCTGCGCCACGCCGAAGTCTCTCACATTCCTTAGCTTCCACACCCCTAGAGGGCCGCGCGCAGCCTTGATGCGCGTGAAATCCGCGCGCTCGACATCCTCCAGCACAAAGGCCGGCCGAGAATCCTCCGCGAGGCACCGGATTTCGATGTCCCGCATCTCAATCCCGTGGACGTGACGCACAAAGAACCCGTGCGCCGGCATCGGACCGAAACGGTTCGGATCCGGATAACCAGTTTCAACTTCCGGCGGCTCAACGGCAGCCTCCTCCTTCGTGGCCCCGCCAGGTACGAGCAGCTGGATGTCGCTAAACCGAAGGTCTTCGATTTGCTGGCCCGGAATGCCACTAATCAGTCCTGCTTGCTTCGGGTTCGAGACCGAAACGACGATGTTGCTCACGAGCGCCCGGCGCAACCGCCCAACCGGCACACCCTCGGGACCGCGCATGCGACTGCCCAGGCGCACAAAGAAAGGGACGTCCGTGATTTCGCGCATACTGATATTGCTGATGCACACGTCTTCGAGCGTACCGCCATCCACTGTCTCGAGCGCGATTCCCCGGCAATCCTCGACCGCGCAATTCGTGATCGTGACATTCCGGAATCCGCCGTTGCTCTCCGTGCCGAGTTTGATCCTCCCGTTGCGCGGCGCCTTGCCATTGCCGGCCATGCGCTTGTAACTGGCATCGAGCAGCGTGCCTTCTTCATATCCTCCCGTAACGTAGCAATTGGCGATCGTGACGTTGTCGGTCGAGCGCGCGAAGCCAAGACCGTAGGAACTCTTCAAACAGATCGCGTCGTCCCACGGCGAATTGACGCTGCAATTCGAGATACGCACGTTCCGGCAACAGTCCACATCGATCCCGTCGCGATTCGTGTCGATCAGGAGGTTGTCGATCGTCAAATTGTCGACGCCTGTGGCCAGAATTGCGAAATGCCCGCCGTGCCAAATCGAGAGGTCCCGAAGCGTGACGTTACGGCAATTCTTGAGACTGATGGACTTGTTGCCCACCCCGGGCGCGAGCGCGGTATCTCCGGATCCGCGACTCAAGCCCTTGCCCCAGATGAGTCCGGGACCGAGAATCGAAATGTTCGAGAGCCCCTCGCCCCAGATCAGGCTGTTGTGCCAATGGCTGTGGCCGAAGTCCTGATATTTGTCCCATTCATTCGGCTCGGCGGAGTCATAGCCGCCGCTTCCCGACGACGGCGTTTCGGCGGCCACGATCGTTGCTCCAGGGCCGAGCCACAGACTCACATTGCTCTTCAGGTGAATTGAAAATGCGAGGTAAGAACCGGCCGGAAACTGGACCACGGCGCCCTGAGCAGCGGCGGCAGCCTCGATCGCGCGGTTGATCGCCGCCGTGTCGTTGGTTATGCCGTCGCCTTTGGCGCCGAACGCCACGACGTCGAAATTCTCGCGACCCGGCGCTCGTTTCTCGGCTGAGCCATCGGCGGCCCCGCCCGGAGTCAACAGAGAGCTCGCCGCACCCATTCCGCCCAACTTCAGAAAATCCCGGCGCGGGGCTTTCCGATCAAACATGGACAGGTTTCCTTTGATCCGACCAAATCTATTGCGCTGATACTTTCAACATCACAACGCCGTGCTTCGGCAGCACGATAGTGTAAGAACCGCCGCTGAGCGAACCGAGATCCTGGTGTTTCCACATGTCGCGCAACCGCGCCGTACCGTTGATACCAAGAATTTTGAGGTCCAGCGTGATGGGTAGCTCGGATTGGTCGCGATTGAACAGGCCGACCGCCTGGCTGCCATCGGCGAGCGGCCGGGCCCAGATTTCGAGCGGCCCTTCGTCCCATAGGCGGTGACCTTGAACGCCTTTGCTGTCCTGGTCGACGGCGATAATCTCCGGATTCGTGAGAATTTCCTTTGTGTCCGCGTCCATGGCGCGCAGATCGTTGCCGGCAAGGAGCGGCGCCGCGAGCAAAGCCCAAAGCGACATATGCGTGACATATTCATCGTGGCTCATTCCGCCATTGCCCACTTCCAGCATATCCGGATCGTTCCAGTGGCCCGGCCCCGCAAACTTCTCGAGCCCATCCTGATCGAAACCGATCAGGGCCATGCGATCCCAGCGGTCGCTGATATCCCCCGTGGTGCGCCACAAATTCCCGGTATGCGGTCCCCACAGCCACGGGCCATCGACTCCCCAATTGCAGATGCTGAACACGATTGCTCTGCCAGCCTGCGCGAGGGCATCGCGAAATTTTGCATATTGAACCTCGGGATCGAGCCCCTCGGCATGGCACCAATCGACTTTGACGTAATCGACGCCCCATTGCGCATACGTCTTGGCATCCTGCAATTCGTGACCCAAGCTCCCCGGGCGTTTCTGGCAAGTCAGCGTCCCCGCGTCCGTATAGAGACCGAGGTCGAGTCCTTTGCCGTGGACATAATCGGCGAGCGCCTTGATGCCGGAAGGAAATTGCGTCGGATCCGCAACGATCGTTCCATCCGCATCGCGGCTGATCTGCCAACAATCGTCAATGTTCACGTACCGGTAGCCGGCAGTCTTCATCCCCGTGCTGACCATAGCGTCGGCCGTTTCGCGGATTAACTGTTCATTCACGCCACAATGGAACTTGTTCCAGCTGTTCCAACCCATGGGCGGAGTCTGTGCGAGCTGACCCTGGGGGTCCCGATTCGTCTGCGCCCGAGTCTGCGGGCGCACCTGCGCAAACAGAGTGATGAGCAGCACAGCTAGGGCGCACTGAGAGGTCTTCACAAGTCCCCTCCACAGAACAACATCAAAATGGCCGGGTGATCCTCCCCCCGTCGCTCGGGTCGGACGAGCCTCGCTGCCAGCGGCAGATTATAATGTCAGAAATCCTGCCCCAGCGTTGAGTTTTTCTAAATCGACCATTTACGCCATTTGCCGCATGATGGCGTCACGGGGCGCCTCGGGGATCCGATGCGAACGAGCAACTTGTTTGCTGGTTTGGCGGTTGTGTTGACGGCAGTCGCAGCCTTTGCGGCCCGGCCGTCTTCGTTCTCTGGTTTGTTCGGCCGCACGCTCGAGCAGGCGCCGCCAGAATCAAGGCCATCGACAGCACCGCCCCAAACCCTGCCGGCAGGCAAAGTGCTGGAGGTCAAGACGCGCGTGGTAACCGTGGACGTGGTGGCCACCGATTCACGCGGAGTTCGAGTACGTGATCTCAGGCCCGAGGACTTCGAAATCTCAGACGACGGCCCACAGAAAATCACGCACTTTCGATGGATCAACCATACGCAGGCTGAGCGGCCGAGCAGCGCGGCGGAGCCGCTGCCTAAGGGTTCTTACTCCAATCAACAAGTGTTTAGCGATATGACCGTATCGCCCACCGTCGTCTTGATCGACGCGCTCAACACCGAGGCGGCTGACCTTATGGCGGCGCGAGGTAGGCTGCTTCGCCTGCTCAAGGCCCTTCCGCCCGGCGAACCGGTAGCCGTGGTCCTGCTCAGGCAATCTTTAACCGTGGTGCAAAGCTTCACGAACGATCCCGCGCTCTTGCGTGACGCCGTGGATGAGACCCTAAGTCCTAGCATCAAGCTGGGCGGGAATCCGGAGAACGATCCCCACAGCGCCTCGCGTGTGGCTCAGAAAGACGGCCAGGAACAGGCCATCGTTCGCCTTCTCCAGGATCTGGAAAGAACCGACGCCCAGAACAAAACGGACGTGCGGGTCGATTGGACTCTCAGCGCGCTCACGACCATTGCCCGCTATTTGAGCGGCTATCCGGGGCGGAAAACCCTGATCTGGGTTTCCGGCTCATTCCCCATCCGCTTGATGCCGAACCCGAGTTTCGGGTCGAAAGAAACGGTTTTCCAGGCCAATTTTTCATATGGCATCCCACTTGAGGAAGCCACGAACGCACTGAGCAACGCACAGGTGGCCGTGTACCCCGTGGATGCACGCGGAGTCGAGGTCGAACAGGGCTTCTTCGACCAGGGTCCCGGGAATTCCTTGAAGCCGCAGGTCACACCGCTCAACGGCGAAGACGACGAGCACGCGATGTCCCAGGTCACCATGGACGAGGTCGCCCAGGATACGGGCGGTAAGACCTGCAAGAACACGAATAACCTTTCCGGTTGCGTCGAGGCGGCCCTGGAAGACAGCTCGTCCTACTATGAATTGGCCTATGTGCCCGACAGGACAAAATGGGACGGGCGCTTCCACAGGATTTCGGTAAAGACGAGCCGGCCGGGCGTGAAGCTCGCGTATCGGCGCGGCTATTTTGCTCGCGATACGGAAAACCTCATAGCGGAGGAGCCCAACGAACGCCTAAAGCGGGCTTGTCGAGACCCTCTGCCCTCGACCGGCATTCCGATCAGCGCGCAAGAGATCCCACCGACGAAGCCGGACCAAATGCGATATATGATTTCGTTTGGTCCGAGCTCTGTCACCATCCTTCCCGAAGCACAGTCCCATACTCTGCATACAGCAATGGGGATATGCGTATACACGGAGGACGGCAGCCGATTCGGGTTTTTGCCGAGAGACATCACACAGACCCTCGGCGACGTAGACTACGCGAAGTTCCAGTCAAAGGGATTTTCCACCTACCTGGATGTCAAGAAATCCGGAACGGGTCATGTCCGCGTCGAAGCGCTGGATCTCAATTCCGGGTTAACCGGCGCTTTGGATATTCCCGCCCATCCTGAGAATTTCAACTATGTCGCGGCGTCGCCGCCTAAACCGGCGGCCAAACCCGCTTTACATTGGGATCCACCCCCGGTGGACGTGCCTGTTCCGTCTCTCGCCCTGTCGCCGGCATGCTCGCTTCCGGATGTGTTGAAAATGGCCGCGCAAAGGGCCGAAGAACTCGTTGACAATCTGCGGAGCTTTGACGCACACGAGCAGATTCGCTATGAACGGACAAACTCGCTTGGCGAGCAGGAGATGTCCATTAACGCCAGGTTCGACTACCTGGTTGACTTCGGAATAAAAACCGGAGCGTTCAACGTCGAGGAAACCCGCACCCCCTTGGCGGGAACCGATGCGCACCTTTCGGCCATTGTCTCCGATAACGGGCTCCCGGGCTTGGCCCTGGTCTTCTCCGCCCCGCTTCAAACCGACTATCAAATGCGCTGCGAAGGCCTGACGGAGTGGAACGCCCAGCCGGCCTGGGTCGTTTATTTTCGCCAGCGTAACGAGAAGCCTCCGCGCACCGCCGTTATTCCCACCGCAACGGCAGTTCACCCGGTGAGCTTAAAGGGCCGCGCCTGGATCGCCGCGGACTCCGGCTATGTCATTCATCTGGAGACGAATCTCGTGAAGGCGATCGCTTTGATCGATGTCCAGGCGGCCGCGCCGGTAGTCATACGTGCCAACTCGGTTTCCGTGAATTACGCTCCGGTGAAATTTGAATCGAAGAACGTTGTTCTCTGGCTGCCCGAATCGGCCGTCAGTTTCACCGACTATGGCAACGACCGGATGATCGTCCAGCATACCTTCTCAGATTTTCGGCTCTTTTCCGTTCAGACGCGGCAGGTCATCGGAAAGCCGACCGTGCCTTAAAGCACTCGGCTTCCCGGTCATCGTCGCCGTCCGCCGGGCCTCAGCTGCACATCGCTCTGGTCAACCGATTCGACAATTTAGCGTTGTTAAAGCGAGGGTTCAGTTCTTCTTCTTTGACACGCCTGGCTCGCGACCCTATATTCAAGCCCTTTCGTTGTATCGCCTTGTCTCGACGTTGAACGGGCGGCCCGGCCAAAACTGCCGCACCCGGAGACGGCCAGCCGGGCGACACAGGAAACCGACCTTTGCCACAGCCGGGCGCTTGAACATGGAACTCCCGTCTACAGCACAACTGAGCGCGACAACGGGTTCTGTTCAGGGTGACGGTCGAGGAGCACTCGCCGCCGATCAAATCCAATCCGCGGTCCGCGAGGTGCTAAACAGCCAGAAGTTCATCGACATGCACACCCATCTGTTTGCGCCCGGGTTCGGAAAACTAGGGTTGTGGGGCATCGACGAACTGCTCACCTATCACTATCTGGAGGCGGAGTTCTTTCGATCCTCCGCCATGCCTCCGGAGCGTTACTGGTCCCTCTCCAAACAAGAGCAGGCGGAAGCAATCTGGCGAGTGCTTTTCGTAGAGAACAGCCCTATTTCCGAAGCGACGCGGGGCATTGTTGCCGTTCTCGACGCCTTCGGGCTTTCGACCGATGCCCCAGACCTGACTGAAGCGCGCTCGTTCTTCCAAGATCAGGCCCTCGAGCCGCATGTTCAGAAAGTGTTTCAAATGGCCGGCGTGTCGACGGTGGTGATGACGAACGATCCGCTCGATGCAGCAGAATCCGCGTTTTGGGCCGACGGCGTCGGAGCCCACGGGCAATTTCAAGCCGTGGTGCGGCTCGACAGACTCGTCCGGGAGTGGTCCGATCCCTGGCCACAATTGGCTTCCCAAGGCTACGAGGTGGACGATCGGGCCTCGGCCAGGTGCATCCACGAAATTCGCCGGTTTCTGGCGCACTGGTGCGAGCGAATGCGGCCGGTGTACATGGCGGTCTCTCTGCCCGACACGTTTCGATTTCCCGAAGACACGGTCGGCGGCCGCATATTTCGAGAAGCAGTGCTCCCCGCGTGTCGCGAATTTAATCTGCCGCTATCACTGATGATTGGGGTGCGCCGACAGGTCAACCCGAGGCTTCGCCTGGCCGGTGACGCCGTAGGGAAGGCTGATCTGCGCGTGCTCGAAACGCTCTGTAGCGGCTTCCCCGAAAACCGATTCCTGGTGAGCGTGCTCAGTCGGGAGAACCAGCACGAATTGTGCGTCTACGCGCGAAAATTCAACAACCTGATGCCGTTCGGGTGCTGGTGGTTTCTAAACAACCCATCCATTGTCGAGGAGATTACACGCGAACGCATCGAAATGCTCGGCGCCAGCTTCATCCCGCAACATTCCGATGCGCGCATTCTCGAGCAGCTCATCTACAAGTGGAGAAACACGCGAAGGACGATGACGCGCGTGCTGACAGGCACCTACCTACTCGCTTCCGAGGACGGTCGCCGAGTCACGCGGCAGGACATTGAGCGCGACACCCGCCGATTGTTTCGTTCGAATTTCGAAAACTTCGTCCGGCAATCTAAGCTAGACGACCCGCGGGCTCGCTAGCGGCGTCGACGGCGAGCCCGACGATCAGCGGTTCTGGATGTGCGGATGGCTGTTTCGAGGGAGGGCCAGCCTGACTATTTCTGCGGATTGGGGGGATAGTTTTTGAATAGCTTCGCAATCGACTTGTCAATATTCTTTCGAGTTTTCTCGGGACTGTTGCCCGGACTCAGCGTTTTTGAGACCTCCCCTCGCCAAACCAGGTCTTTTTGCTCCGCGTCATAGATGTCCAAGACAAGGTCGCCGCTGTGCATCGTCGAACTGGTGGCCGTCGACATTGACGGGCCGCTATAGCCGTATCCGTAGCGCCATCCCGGTCCGTATTGCCAGTGCCAGAAATCACTGTAAAACGTCGTGATCCTCTTTTCCTGGTTGACGCTCGCCTGGTAAGCGATGAAGAGTTGAGGATGATCGTCGGATAGGGTAAGCCCCTTGGCTCGAAGCTGGGCTTCCACCGCCTCCTTGATGTCCTGGTCGAGGAGCTGGCTAGGAGCCTTGACTGCGGCAATGTCCACCCACTTGTAGGTTTTGAATTTTGAGAAATCAACTTTCTCCGCGTAGTTGTAGCTTACCTCCTGCGCCCGCACGGCAGCAGGCAGAAAAACAAGCAGAAGAAGAATCGAGCAGCCGAATCTCACCGGCATTCGGCGGCTCCTTCCTCAGCGATTCTGCTCGCTCCAAGATGGATCATGGAAGAACCACATCGTATCGGGCTTGGTTCGCGCGGTTCGCTTGCCGACGAGCCGCTCAATCGCTTCTCATCCGATCCTAGGCAGAGAAAGCCAAGTCGGGGTACTGACAGGAGTAACAGTGGGACTGCGTCGGGCGAGCAGCACCGATCGACAGATCGACGGGATGATTCCGGGTCCCGCCAGCCACCACGGGCGGCCGCTCGCTCGGGACCGTCTTCGCAAGGCCGCAACGGTCAGAAATGGAAGCCGATCTCGCCGCTGACCGTGCGAGGGGTCACATAATGCGTTCCGCTGAAGGTTGAAAGGAAGTTATACAGCGCGTACTCGTTCGCTACATTGATCACCGTAAGGCGCACGCTCCACTTGTGATGATCGCCGCGAAAGACGTTATCGTCGCCGACAGCCAAATCAAAAAGATTGCGCGAGCGAATGCGCGCGGGATTGTGATCGTTATTCTCGGTATTGGGAGCTGGAACCCTTACGAGCGTCGATGTGAATTGCTCGGCCGGGCAAGCACCGATGACGCCGTTGAAACCTAGGGGTACACCGGCCGGGCCTGCCGCGCTGGGCGGCGTAGCGCGCGCGCCGTTGCACGTGAATCCGGCCTCGGATTCCTGGTCCGCCGAGAGGGGAACATTCGACACGTTGGGCGCCACCAGGCTTATGGCCTCTGGCGCGCCATTGAAGTTTATGAGCGAGCCAGGGCAATCGTTAACCGTCTCCACGCCGAAGCAGGGCGTTGCGCCAGCCACCAGGCCGCTGTCATAGCGCCAGTTGAATCCAAGCCAGGGCCCGACTTTCCACAACTGATACTGTAAGTGCGTGGTCTGGTTGAAGACTTCATCGTGGTCGATGCGGAAAACACCCGTGGGCGCTGTCGGGGCCGCGCCGGCTCCGCCCACCTGCGGCAGAAAGAAGCGAGCAGCCACGCTGGACATGACGACGTACGCCGTAAAGCCATGGATGGTCGTGACATTCGCGCGGGCTGTGAATCCGGTAATTTTTGATCTCGCCCATTCAATCGGGAAGGTGATGGGAGTATTGCCGAGCACGCTGAAGTCATAGGCGTTGTGCGTGTATTTCCAAATGTATTCGCCATCGAAGACCACATGCTTTCCAAAGGCCTGCTCGAGTCCGGCATGGAACTCATTGCGGTATCCCGGGGTGATCGGCGTCAGAGAATTGGAGGTGCAGCTGAGGAGGCCGGTCCCGGGGATTCCATTCTGCGGCCCCAAGACAGGATTGGTACAACCGACGCTGGAAAGCACGAGATTTTCGTTGAACGGAGTTTCTAGGGTGCGCGCGTAAGAGACTTTGAGGATCGTATTGCTCGGATTGACATGATAGGCCACGCCGAGACGAGGCTCCGGTTGGCTCGCGTCGGTAATGCCATTGTAGAAATCACCGCGCATGCCCAGGTTGAAATTCCAGCTCTTCTTGCTGATCACGTCCTCGAGGTACAGGGCGAGCTCTTTGATGTCGGTGTGGCCGTAGAAGGTGAATTGACCGCCTCCACGGCTCAGGTCGTAGGGCCCGAGCGTCGCGCTGTACAGCGGGTATAGCGCGGAGCTCAAGAACCCATTGGCCGGATTCCCCGGAACTCTCGGGTCGGGATTGGACAGCGTGTTTGGCTCGTTGCCTGCTTGAGCGCACTGGCTTGGGTTCGTGAACCCTTGGACCGGGGCCAGAGGGTAAAAAGCATTCGTGTTGGGATTGGTATTCGCGGCGAGGCAAGGCGCGTTGAAAGTGGGATCCACAATGCCCAATTCGTCGGTCTCGTTAAGGAATGTCTGTTCGTAGGCGGCCCCGGCTTTGATATTGTGGATGCCCCTCACATAGGAAATGTTCGAGCGAATCCCCGCGTTGGTTAGCGTTCGATATTGCGATACGGATTCTCGTTGAAGGCTGAAAGGGCCGAGATCCTCGAATGGATTGCCGCTCGGATAATAGTTGTAGGCATCGCGTCGGAGCCAGAGACCAAAGGTAAGAACGGCATTTGAGCCGATCAGGTGGTCCCAGGAGGGCGCTACGCTGAACGTGCGTATCTGGGACCTCTGATCCGTTGAACCGACCGGTTGGCCGCAGAAGGAGAGCTCGCAGCCAGTCGCTGGGGCGGGGGCGTCGCCGTTGTTGTCGACCACAAAACCCCACCAGGGTGACGCGTAGGTAGCATCGTAGGAGTTGGGCGTTTGGAACCAGGAGCGCGAATAGCTCAGATTGAGGTGAACCGAGTCGGCTGGGCGAAGCTGATCGTCCACGCGATCGAACACATTTTCTTCATTCCCCTTGGCGTGCATCACGACAAATTCGGGCGGATCGAGGAATCGACCGGTGTCCAAGCCGCTTGCTGAGACAAAGTTGCCCCATTGGGGGCTGCCGTAGGCGAGATCGAAGGCCCCGGTCGCGGTGCCAAAGGTGCCGTAGGAGGCTGTCACACTCCCGTGAGGCGGTGTGACACCCAGGCCAGAGCGCGTGATGGCCACGATAACGAGGCTCGTTTTATCCCCATATTCGGCCGGTGGGGCGCCGTCTATGACTTCCAGGGATTGGACCGCACTGACGGGAAGCTGATTTGAAAACACCTTGCTCTGCTGGTCTGTGATGGGCTGGCCGTCTATCGAGAATGAATTTTCCGCATGGTCGCCGAGGCCATGAAAAAGTCCGTTCGAATCGGCGGCAATGCCTGGACTCGCCAGAGTGACCAGCGAACTCAAGGAGGAAGAACTGCTTTCAAGTGGCAGCTTGTCGGCGGTCGCTTTATCGATATCCGTATGATTGGTTGGTTCGTTCTCAAGCAGGTCCCCCCCACCTTCTACGGTGACCGTGGTGCTCGAGCCCGCTACTTTCAGCGCGATCTTGAGCGTAATCGGCACCACAGAGCGAACCTCGACGTCCTCGGCGTAAGGAGCGAAGCCCTTCAAGCTCACGGACAAGTGGTAGGGATTGAATGGGACGTTGCTAAACGCAAAATTTCCTGAGGCGTCGGTAGTCATCGAACGCTCGTACTGGCTGACCGGATTGTGAATTGTGACAGTGGCGTTGGCCAAAACCCCGCCCGAACTATCGATAACGGTGCCGGAAATGGCCCCGGAGCCCCCAGCTTGCCCGTGAATGGGTGGCCCGCCGGCAAACCAGACGGCCGCCAATAGGAACATCACGACAAAACCGATTCTGCTCATCTTTAATTCTTCCCCGAGTGCGGCCCGCGCCGGACCGCGCTGACTCCCGGAGGACAAATGGAAGCTCGCTGGGCTCCAAGCGGAGGACGGAGCGTTAGAGATCGAAAGCGGTACAACCAAAGAGTCAGTGAACCGGAGGGGCGCGAGAGGAGTGCTGATGAGGGACACACTCAAGCTGCGGATCGGTCCAGGCGGCGACGAGCTCGGTGTGGGCCGCAAACGGGACGGGAAGGGCGGATGTGTGGGAGATGTCACACGAGATGGTATGAGCGAAATGGCAAATCTGGCACTGTTGCGCATCCGAGCAGCCGCGATGCCAGTGGGAGAGGACTGCCAGCGTGAAAGAGAGCACCGTGACGGCCACAAGGACCGCTATAAACCGCTGAGCCCCGCTTCTACGGGGCATGAGCGATGCGAAGTCCTCGGCGCCTGAGAGCTCAGGCACACGGTCGAGACAAGAGCCGTCGAAGACGAGCTGCCTGCGGTCTATGACCGACCTAGTCATCAGCGCCAGCGCCTACAAGATCAGCCGTGGGGTTGGGCGAGGCTCGCTCTCGGGCTGTCGCATGATTCTGCGCTTCCTCATGCTCGTGTGAGACAAGTCCCATCGGCTCCAGGAGCGGATGCTGCGACACGTACAAACAGATCGACAACTGTCAAGATTGACAGGCCAAAACCCTCGCCGCGCATGGGCCTTGGTGTGAGGAAATCGCGTTGGAATCACGGCAACAAGCGCTTACAATGGGTTCGCGATGCGTCTTTCTCTTGTGCTGCTGACTGTGGCCATGTTCGCGGTGCTTTTGACGGCCGGGGCGGCATCGCGCGGCGCCGGGGGCCAGGTTCAGCCGTCGGCCGGACACGCCGGCGAAATGGGCGAGCAGGCCAAGCTAGAAATCATCCGCTACGTGGACGGCGAATTTGCAAAGGCCGTCCAGCCGCTTCCGCACGAGAAGAGCAGCTACAAGATTGCGGTCGGCAAGCCGCTCGATGTGAAGGCTCTTCAGAACGAGGTGCGGAGAGAGGGCGCCATCGCCGCCCCGGGCGACACGGTACAAATCACCAAAGTCGAATTCCGCGGCACGGAAATCGCCTTTCAAATCAATGGTGGGGGCAGGAAGAAGTTTCATTGGCGCGAGCATTTGCAGGTCGGAATGGGAGGCGCGTATCCGGATGCACCGGCTTCCGATCATCCGGACGAGGGCCGCGGCACCACCCTTGTTCTGGATTACGGGCGCCCGCTGCCCAACATGGGACCTGACCAGGTCAAGAAGGACCTTTCGGCACTGCTGGATTTTTCGAAAGAGCATTCGGCCGCCGTCAACTGGTTTGACACCCTGCCGGCGCCCGTTCAACAGGCCATCCGAGAGCACCGTGCGATTGTTGGCATGGACCAGGAAATGGTCATCGCGGCGTTGGGGCGTCCCGACCACAAAGTGCGTGAGCGCGATCCCCAGGGTAACGAGACCGAGGATTGGATCTACGGCACCCCGCCGGCTATGACGACATTCGTCACCTTCATCGGCGACAAGGTTGTGCGCGTCGAAGTGTTCAACGACCCAAACGCGAAGCCGAACACAACCACCGGTGCGAACCTCGCGACCCATTTCTGAATGCAACCGGAGCCTTGATCGTCACCGGCCCTCTTAGCCGTAAATGTAGCGCGTGTTAGTACCGGAGAATAGTCGACGGGCCGCCCTGCGTGGGCCAGGACCCGGCTCCGCCGCACCCGGCGAACCCTCGGCGCCCTCTCGACCTGTCAACTGTGACAGTGGGGAAGGGCCAAGAAGCTTCACTCGGAAATGACTCGTAAGCGAAAGAAAAGACAGCCTCCTGCTTCCTTCACTCCAGGGCGGGAGCCCAAGGGGATCGAAAAGCCCAGAGAGACGGCTGTCAAAACTGACAGTGGCTCTTGCCGCTGGCCTCTCTGAGAATCGCGCTGGTCGCATCAGGGCATCTGGGGCAATGAAAGAAAACGCGGGAGTTCGTGCAGATTTCGGGAGGAGAGAGTTTGTCCGGGCCGTGCTCGGAGGCGCGGCGGTCGGTATTACGGCCCGAGCCGCGATCGAGCTAGCCGCTCCGGAAGGGCTTCGCGCACAAACCGATTTAACTCCGGATGCGGCCCTCAAAGAATTGCTTGCGGGAAATCAGCGTTTCGCCGCGGATCGGCTGACGTCACCTAAGGACGACCTGGGCGCCCTCAGAGAAAAGACAGCGGCCAAACAAGAGCCCTTTGCCGCGGTGCTCGCTTGCGCCGATTCGCGTGTGCCCGTCGAGCTGCTTTTCGACCGAACCATTGGTCACCTCTTTGTCACACGTGTGGCCGGCAACATCGCGACCCCGGAGATAATCGCCAGCCTTGAATACGGGGTCGCTGTCCTCGGAGTGAAAGCTCTTCTCGTGCTTGGGCACAGCAATTGCGGAGCGGTGCATGCCGCGATGAAGGCTGAGGCTGTGCCTGGTCAAATCAGTTCGCTGTTCCCATACCTTCAACGCGCGGTGCAACAGTCCGGGGGGAATTTCGACAAAGCCATCGAACTCAACGCCGAGGTTCAGGCTGAGCTGCTGCGCACTTCTTCAACCGTCATCCGCGGTGCCGTGGAGGCAGGCAAGCTCAAGGTGGCAGCGGGTGTCTATAACCTGGCTACTGGCAAAGTCGCCCTCAGTTAAACTCGAATCCCCAAAAGGGACAGCCGACTCGTTGGTTCGTCGGAATTCCACTCGCTGATTCGGTCATCGCGCGGCCCGGGCGCGCGGGGGGCCGCTCGGGTGATATCGAGGGTCGCCGGTCTTTATTGGTTCTTTCCACCAATTCGATGATGAAGCCTGACGAACAAAGGAATCTGATAAGAACCACGATGACGAAGAATAGAAACGCTACCATGGTTTCTAACTCCCCGATCCTTCGACCACGAGTTTCGGCGTCAACTCGATCTCGACTTCGTAAGTCGCTTCATTCGAAACCGGTTGCGGACCGTCTCCGACAGACGATTCTATTTAAGTCATGGTCGAGCGAATCTGCTAGTGATTACAGGTGAGGGGAGGTAACTGACGCCGAGTGTCTCAGCATGAGGTCTAGGCAAGAGTAGCGCGCTCGTCACGGATCTATATAGGAGAGAGCGCCACTCTGCTTGACACGGCTCACTTCAAATCGATTGTTACTCCAAGCACAGCGCCGGGAATGAACACATTGAAGAGAAATCCTTCACTGTGGTAGTTGACTGCCATGTAGCGATAACCCGCCTGCAAAGTCCAGCCAGGCTTGATTCTGTAGCCGAGCAGGCCCACCGCCTCGTAGTCAAGCTGCGAGCCCGTTCCCCAGCCTCCCACATCTCCTAAGACGGTGACTAGGAACTTGCTTCCGAGTGCCCCTTGAATGCGTCCACCAACGACTGGGTCCACCCAGTTCTGTGACCTTGAAAAGTTCAGGCCTAGGAAAGAAGGGTTAAAGTTCAAGCTCTCTCCCAGGTGCCAGTAGCGAAACCCCGCCAAAGCATCAATCTTGATCTTCTCCGTGCCGAGCAGACGCATGCCCACCTTGGGGGTGAGTATTAGCTCATGCACCTTCATATTCGCCGTCGTTACGTATGTCTCGAGAGGTAAGGGTTTGTCATCACCGAACCGGGCCCAGACCAAATCGAGTGGCAGCAAGAGCCGGTTACGGCGCAGCTCGACGGCACCCATCAGCCCAAAGCGGAAATGAGACAGCAGGTCGCCGGGAGTAGCATGCACGCTGAGCTCCCCGCCAGCAGCCCCCACGGTGCCATAGATTCCCGGAAACCAGAGGTAAGGGCTTAGGGAGATATGCCACTCGTCATCGACCAGACTGGGCACGGCCGCGTCGGCTGTTGCGGCCAAAGGTTCCCTAGCGGGCCCTTCATGGTTACCTTCGAGAAGCGGCGATGCGTCCCAACTGGTGTTGTCCGGCGAAAGGAAAGATACCTCCGCCGGGGGAGGCGTGACCTGCGCGCAAGAACGCCGGACAGGCCCAAATAGTCCGATGGTCAGCATGACGAGCACGGCCACGATCACAGGTATTCGCCTCGATAACATGCGTGAATCCTC
>DASPVZ010000042.1:0-127185 GCA_035622135.1 Candidatus Cybelea sp.
TTGTCAGCAGGTTGTCAGCAGGACACCCAAGGGCATTCAGGTTGTTAGGACTGGCTTCGGCTATGCTGCAGCTTGTAGCAATGTCCTTTGGTGTCTATCCTCTTAGGATTCAATCGCATCCAGCGTGGCCCCTTCCGCTTCCAACGGACCCTCAGAAATCATTACCTTTTCATCCAGCCAGGAAATATTGTCCTCCCGACTTTCGTAATATGAATCAGAGCCTCTATGCGCCGCCGGCTAATTTGCATCGTCATCGCTTTGCTGCTCGTAGTCCCTGTGGGCGCTGGGCTGGTAGGCCACGCCCTCGGTCCAGGTCTTCTTCATCCCATGCGCTTGAACTCAGAACGCCCCCAGCAAACCGCTGAGATGCTGAAACGATCCAGTGCCTTGAAGGAAGATTTTGACGTCCGCACGTCCGACGGCGTGGAACTGAGAGGCTGGAAGATCCACCCTCCGTCGCCGATCGATGATTGGGTGCTTCTGTTTCACGGTGTTTCGGATAATCGCTCAGGCGTTCTCGGTTACGCCGAATTTTTACTCCGCGATGGTTACAGCGTCGTGATGATGGACTCCCGCGCCCATGGGGAAAGTGGCGGCGAGATGGCGACATATGGTTGGCAAGAGCGGTACGACACGGTTGCTCTTGTAAACGCCTTAACCTCGACGGAAAAAGTCAGTCATCTCTACGCGCTCGGTGTTTCGATGGGTGGAGCCATCGCCTTGCAATCAGCGGCAGTTGAACCGCGCATCGAAGGCGTTATTGCAGAGGACCCATTCCGCGACCTGCGGGAAGTTAGCTACGACTACGCGGGGCTCCGTTTCAGCCCGCTACTCGGCAAGACGCTTTTTCGTCCGGCGTCCATCTTCGCCTTAAGGGCACTCGCACAAACGGGCGGGTTCGATCCCGATGAAGTATCCCCAGAGAAGGCCGTCGCAGCACGTCCCTTTCCTGTGCTTTTAATCTGTGGCACGCGTGATACGACGATTCCCTGTCGCCACGCCGCGTACATCTACCGGGCTGCAAGTGGGCCAAAAGAGTTGTGGGTGGTGAAAGGGGCGGAACACGCCTCTGCTCTCGGACTAGCTCCGGCGGAGTACGAAGACAAAATCGTGCGTTTTCTCCGGGCTTGCCATAACGAAAGCCAGTCTTCAGTGAACGATTGACAGAAAGGCGGTTCCGAATCAGATGCCGACTCACGAAATCGTCCCTCCGGAGCCTCACTCTGTGGGTCCGGATTTGCAAAAATCATGGTCTCACATTCCGCGCTGGCTTCAAGTCGTCTTGTTGCTGGTGTTTGTTACGGCGGGATTCTGATCCTTATCTTCGTGAAAGAGTAGCAGACCCTTCGGTCCCGATTTGTGACACCAGCACTTGCAGTTCCGCTTCGCGCACCTACAGTGCTGATTGTTTCGACAGTGAAAGCTCAGTTGGCCTGCCATGCTTCGTGACGTTGTAGAACCATCCGGGGGCCGCGGACGAGATGACTTTGACCCGGGGGACCTTGCTTGAGATAGCGACATCGAACGCCTCGCCTCCATTCTCGATGAACGCGGCCTCGTCCATGATGAGTCGGGAAGGATGCTCGGAACGGATCTTGTTCGGGTCCTTGCCCGGTAGCGCGAGCATCAATCCCCCATCCTTAAACTCGAGCCGATCTACCGCCTGCCGATCCTTGGGGCGCAGTACAGGGAACGCTTCCTTGAGCGCGGCGTCCTGCTGCTCCCAAAGCACCCAGGCGTATTCCCTCAGCAAAATTGAGCGGTCCTGATCCTGGGCCCAGAGAATGCACTTCGCCGGCGGATGCGTCATGACGTAGTGCATATCCTCGATCACCGCCCACCAGCTCGCCATCATGGTTCTGCTCTTCTCGACAAAGAGAACGTTGAACCGTTCCGCCGCGGCGTGGAGAGCGTCGAAGTATTCATAGTTTGGGAGGTGTTTGTACGGGTTCTCCGTGTCCTGCTCGTCCTTCGTCCGCGTCCAGTGCCGGGCCCAGTGCAGCGGATGTAACACGGCTCTCGATATCGGCCACTCGTTCCATAATTGCCTTTGCTCTTCCGGGGCCAGCCACGACCAGAGTGAAGGTAGGACCGACAGACGTATGGGAGGTTTCGTCACCTCGGTATCGACCTGGGAAGGCGTTGTGTAGCTCGAGTAGGATTTTTGCTGCTCTAAGCTGGATGTCATGTGCGACCACGTTCACGGCTTGGACTAGCCGTCCTTTGTGCCATCCGAGTTTGGTTTCTTCCGCGTCCAGCTCCGAAATCACCTTCATCAGCACTTTATCAACAGGACAGCCGAGGGCGTCGAGCCTTCCGGGTATCTCTAACTTCAGTCTTTCGTACGCCCTGAAGGACGACTGCGGGTGTGCATACCCGGCTCGCCGTCCCGCTTCCGCCAGGCTCAGCCCCTGAGCCACTCCCTGGAGCATCTCTAGGCTCTTGGGGTTCACTGCCCGGCTTCGGCGCCTCTTCTTCATGGTTCATTCTCCTCAAAGAAGGTTCACGTCTTGGCCGTGGCCGACAATCGCGCCGGTGGTCGCGTGCGTCCAGCAGAATGAGAGTGAACGCCACTTCTCTATTAAGCATGGTTGTCATGCTCTTTCTCGGGATCTGGGTTGCGCTTGGCTTGCAGACCAGCTCTCTTGCGGTGGGCTAGAAGTTTTCGGTGTGCCACTGGTGTGCCAGTTATCCGAGCAGAGTTAACACCGCTGACACTACTGACGGTCCAAGTCGAACGTTTCTGGTAAGTGGTTGGTTCTAAAGGGGCGGTTTTCTGGAATCGGAGAATCCGGCTTACAGGCTCATCCGCCGCTAAATCTCTTAGAATCGTTGGATCCGGCCCTTCTGATCTTCCGATTGTGCAAAATTGGTGCAATAGGGTTTCTCTATTCCTTCGCCATTCTCCATGATCCGGCGGGCGCGTTCGCGGAGTTCCTTCACGAATGACGCATAGTGTTCCTCAACCGTCTCCACGGTATCTCCGAGCAACTTTGCCACGTCATAAGGGCTCGCTCCCCGGGCCAGCATGTCCACGGCGAAGCTGTCCCTGTAACGGTGTGGATGTGCGTCAGGGATGCCAGCGCGTAGGCAAGTGTTGCATCGACCGTCTGAGCCGGCACGACTAACCGTCCAATTGGTGCTCATGCCGGGCGATGCCCCGGGAACACGACCGTTTTAGCTAAGGCTCGCCGAGCGGCTCTCACCGCCTGTGCCAGAGAGATCACGAGAGCGAGCGCAGCCATGAGCGCAGCCGGCTACTGGTCTAGGAGCTTCTCGATCGCCGACGTAACTTCCGGCGCGTCAGGCTTGGTTGCAGGCTCGAAACGATTCACAACGTGGCCGCTGCGATCGACGAGAAACTTCGTGAAATTCCACTTAATGTCGCCCGCGAGAGCAGGATTCGCATCCGTCGTAAGATAGTGATAGAGCGGTGTCTGATCATCACCTTTTACGGAAACCTTGCCGTACATTGGGAACGTTACGTTGTACTTTGACGAGCAAAACGTTTTGATCTCCGCGTTCGTTCCGGGTTCCTGCCCGCCGAAATTATTGGCAGGGAAGCCGAGAATCACGAATCCCTTGCCTTTGTACTTATCGTAGATCGATTCGAGGGCCGAGTACTGCGGCGTGAACCCGCAGCGGCTGGCCACATTGACCACCAGAATCACTTTGCCCTTGAAGTTGGACAGCGGCATAGGCTGGCCATCAATGGACGGCAGGGTGAACTCATAAATGCCGGAAGCGGCAAACACAGACGCGGCCACCAGAAGAATCAGGAATCCCAGAAGCAATTGACGAGAGCCTTTAGTTCGAAGGTTCAATTTGCGTCTCCTATTTTGATCATCCCCGAATCAACTCGCGTGATGCAAAAGAGCATACAACACGACCGAACCTTTTCAAATCGACACGTTTTCTGCTGGCCTGGTGGACTCCCAGTTCGTTGTTTTTCTTCTCCGGCTTTGAGTGGAGAATGCAGAAATCGACTGAAGCCTATCGAATTGCGCCAGGGCAGCAGTTGCACCTTACTGCCAATTTCAGGTTGAGCCCATTCAGATGGTCACCACGCGTTTAACGGAGCCTGAGTTGATGTCCCATTCGAACCCTTCAGGGTACTTAGTTCGACGGTTCAGGATTCGGTTTGTCGAAATAGGGGTGCATTTTCTTTTTTGATGCCGAAGTGGACGATCGGATTGGAGGTACTCCTGCACTCCAGCCACGACATGGGTTTTGAGCAAGCCGTCGATCCGCGCGTCGGCTTTGGGTGGCCTCCGACTGGCTCCAGGCACAACAGAAGGTTTGAAGTACGATGTCTGTCGAGAAGGAGCCTTTTGACCTCCAAGTCTTTGCTGTGAAGAAGGAAAGGAAACAACGAGAAAGAGAGCGCTTTATCGTTCTGCGCTCTTCTCTACAGAAGGATGGTGTTTTGCGGCAATGGCCTCAAGAGGCTTCTTGTAGTCGCGACCGACGTAACCGAGACGCGATGTCTGCTGGCCGATCTCGCGGTAAATTTCGGGATCGCGTGGCTGCCAGGTGGCCAAGCCATCGACATAACGATTGAACATACAGAACGCCGCTGCAATGAGGACCGCATCGTGGATTTCCTTATCAGTGGTGCCCTCTCGCCGCGCACGCTCCACGTCTGCGGTGCTGACCTGCTTTCCACCCTTTTGCACTTTGCATGCGATGTTCAGCAACGCCTTCATTTTGGGGGATAAACCGGAGGACTCGAAATCACGCTTCACCGCCGCGACGAAGTCGTAATCCGCATCTCCACCTCCGAGGTGTTGTGCCGCCGTTGACCCGTGGCAGTGCTGGCAGTAGTAACAGTCGTTCTCCGATGAAACACAGGTGGCAATGAGTTCGCGTTCCGCAGCTGTTAAGGAATGCGGACCCGTGAGCAGTACCTGCACAAGTTCGCAAAGAGGTTCGGTGGTCTCTGGACTAAACACCATTGGGCCGCGAATACCGGGTAGTCCGTCGGCAAAATCAATATGCGCCATGCAAATTCTCTTTCAGCCCTGCGCGGTTTTGGGCACTTCCCGAAAGCGATCCCGCAGATAACCCTCTTTGGCGAGTTGCTGGCCCATTTCGTGGTAGGCCTCGGCTTCGCTCGGCTGCCATGTGGCCAGTCCATCGACGTAGCGATTGTACATGCAGAACGCCGCAGAAATGAGCACAGTGTCATGTATCTCTCTGTCGCTAGCCCCCTGCTCACGCGCGCGTGCCACGTCGGCTTCACTCACGAGCTTTCCACCTTGTTGCACTTTGCCCGCGATTCTCAGCAACGCCTTGAGCTTGCCGGAGATGTTCGCTTCTTCCGGTTCAAGTTTGATTTGCTCGACCAGGTCGTAATTGCCACCGAGGTGCGCCGCGGCAGCAGCGCTGTGCGAGAGCTGGCAGAAGGTGCAGTCGTTTCTATGTGATACGTGAGCAGCAATTAGCTCGCGTTCCGCTGGAGTCAGTGTATTCGACCCACGGAGCAAAACCTCGGCCAATTCCAGCAGTGGTTTTGCGGTCTCGGGGCGGAAAGCAAGCGCGCCGACGATGCCCGGCGTCCCCTCAGGTAACTGAATGTGCGCCATGCGGCCTCCGGATGACATTTCAAAAGCTGCCGAAGAGTCTTAGCCAGCACCTAGAAATCAGCAATAACATGAACGCATTACGGCCTTCCGCAATCGGCCAACGTAAGATGCGGCTCAATCGGACGATTAACGTTAGAGCTTTATCGGGCGCGCGTTTTGAGAACAGAGCAGAGCTGATCGAGGTGTTCGGGGCGCGTTCGATAAAACCGTCCTGTAGTGAGTCGTCCCGCACCACCAATGGCAGTGCTCCACGCGGCATTCCCACTTATTACGCACGAATCTGCTGGAATTCAAAGGGTTGGGTATTTCCTTCGGGCGAGGCAAAGGAAACCGAAACGGACAGCTTCGTCACGCGTGCAGGATTTGGACAGGAAGAATGGCTATTCAATTTTGCCTGGCTGATCGATGGCTATCACTATGGTTTTCTGCAGCCGATCGGCGACTCGTTTGAAAATGCCACGGGTCGAACACTTGCATTCCGATTTTAGGGATTTGTGCCAGCGTTCCAATTTGCCGTTCGACTGCGAATAGGAAGGCGATGTGCGTACGTGGGTCATGCCTGCGATGCGTATGAACTCCTTGAAATCCCGGGCGATGAACTGCGGTCCATTGTCGGAGATGATCCGCGGTTTTGCTTCCGGATATTTCTCCCGCGCTCGTTGCAGAACGATCTCAATCTCCGCTTCGGTCATCGATTTCCGCAGATCCCCATGAAGGATCGCACGGCTATAGCCATCCAGAACACTGCACAGGTAATAGAACGTACCACTCACGTTGATGTAGGAAACATCGATGTGCCAGTGTTGATGCGCATGGGGTGGCTGCTCGAAACCGGTCCCCTGGCGCGACGGCTTGCGCTTCCACCGCGAGAGCAGTCCGGCTCGTTGCAGCACCCGCCACACGCTGGAAGGACTTACGGCCACCACGTCCGCATCCAGCATCATGAACGTCAGCCGCCGATATCCTTCCAGCGGATTCTTTCGCTGGAACCCAATGATCGCTTCTTTCTCCCACGGCTCCAGCCAAAAATCACGGGGAACCCAACCGTTGTGTTCATTGACGTGCCCGTAGCGCTCTCGCCAGTCGTAAAACTTGCTGGCTCGCACGCCCAGCCAGTGGACAAATCACCCGGCACCGATCTCGGTCTTCTCCGACCAGCGCCGGACGAAATCCACCACCTGATCCCGCACATCGTGTGGCACCCACGCTTTGGTCAGAGCTCCCCAAGACTTTTTTTTAAGGCGATGTGCTCGGCCATCAGTTCGGCCAGGACCTCATCCTTGGTCTGCACCTTCTTCTCCAAGAACTCGATCCGTTTCTGTTTCTCCTCGACCTGGCGGGCAGGGCGTTCCTTCGATTGGAAGGCGGCGGCTCCGTTTTCGAAGAACTCTTTTTGCCAGCGATAGAACACCGTCGGCTGTAGGCCAAGTTCCTCGCAGAGATCGGAAACCGGCACCTTATCCAGCAGGTGTCGTCTCAGGATGGCGACCTTCTCTTCTGAACTGTAGTGCTTCCGTTCTTTTCGCATGCGTCCTCTCCGTTTATATTAACGGAAGAACGCTTTTCTCCCATTTCCAGCTGAGGCGGGACACGCCCACTCACAGGTGGACAAGGTGTTGGGCCTGCTACAGGTGGTGTTCATTCAACAGCGACGCAAGACTCCGGGCCTGCGGGATGGTGAGTTTGAACATCACCTCCACGCTGCCATCACGGCAAACGCTGACGTCTGGTGAATAATCTGCTGGGAAGAGACTCCGCAAATTCTGGCGTTCGTTCAGAATGGCGGCTCGGTCGCGTCGCTCCCGTCGCTGCTCTTGCTCAAACTCTTTGATTCTCTTTGCCTTGCTCATGAGAAGCGGCTTCCTTTCAACTCACGCAGAGGGGTCTATAATACCCGCAGAGACGCGCGTCGTGGGCTGGGCTTCGGATTCTTAGGTGTCCCTGTCAGCCTTCGGAACTCTTTGATGTGCTCGAGTGGTTGATGCGGCCCACCAATTGCGAGCGTTGCGGTCGACCAAAGAGAGACATTCATCACAATGCCGCGGGTCATGCGCTCCTCGCCTGCGGTTGGTGTGCTGACCCCGAAGACATTCTTCATTGGGCAGGAATCACAGCTGACGATCTCCGTTTCCTGCGATTTTGTCGGATCGCAGATTGGGGATGAACATTGCCGACCCTGCCAAAGCTGACATCATTGACAGGTCGGTGCAATGCCGGACCTCTGGGCCCCTTGGGAGACAACTACCTCGAGCTGCACGAAGCCGATTTCTTGCGGAGCTATGTAGTAAGGGGGCTCAGCTATCTCCGGGATTCATCATCTTAAAAGCCCACGCTGCGACGACCCCTCCTACAAACTCAGCCACGAAATAGATCCAGATGCTTGACCACGACGCCAATCCCATCACCGAAATCCCGATGGCGACCGCGGGATTGAATGCTCCACCGGAAATGCCTCCCACCGCGAATGCTCCCGCCAACACCGTGAAACCAATGGCTAGCCCATAGAACGAATTGCCGGCCGTGTCTTTTGCCGTGGCCGTGTTCAACACCACAAAAACCAGCGCAAATGTGAACAAAAATTCGGCCAGCAGTGCAGGCGCTGTCGTCAAGTTCATCGGCGTCACCGTCGTTCCCGCCTTCAGGTATTTCACCGCCAACGCCGCCAGCACCGCGCCCACGGCCTGAAAAATCATGTACGGAACCACATCCTTCGCTTGGCACTTGCCCCTCAGCCACACGCCCAGAGTTATCGCTGGGTTGTAATGTCCGCCCGAGATGTGTCCTCCGGCAAAAACCATCACCATCAGCACTGATCCGATCGCTAGTGGAGCCAAGGCCCCCGCTGTGTTGCCCACCACCGTGCACCCGATCGTGAATACCAGGAAGAAAGTCCCCACAAGTTCCATGCTGTACTTGTTCATACCGGATCCTCCTGAGCAAAGTACCGGGGAAGTGACTGCTCTCTTAATCGAAGCAGCGAGCAACCTCGGGGTGAAAGTGAAACAACCCGGATGCCCGCAGCGAACCGTAATGCCTTAGAAGGTTTGCTTCACGCTCGTTTCAGCAGACGCGTTAGGCCAACCAGAATGACCGCTCCGATAAACGCGACGATAATCGATCCGATCATTCCCCCACCGTGCCAAATTCCCAGCACTCCGAATATCCATCCGCCGACAATGCCGCCGAGTATCCCGAGGATGATATCCACAAGAACGCCGTATCCCCGGCCCTTCATAACCTTGCCTGCTAGCCAACCAGCGATGAGCCCAACCACAATCCATGCAAGAATGCCCATTGCAAGCCTCCTCATTTTTTCCGCTTCGATTGGCCCAATGGAATGCAACTTGTAGAACGATCTACCTGGAAAGTCAACGCGGATGGGGCGACGGAAGACCGAACCTTGAAACGTCGCATCCGAGACCCGGCCATGGACATGGGAGCGTCGACGATAGGCCTAGAGAGAGGAAGCAAATCTCGGTAGCCACTCAAACGAGCGGAAATAAACGGGTGCTCCAACGATGAGCTGCATGAGGATGCGAGTTTCCTCAATCTTCCGATCGAGTTGAGTTCGGGCGACGAACAGTGTCCGAGGCGATTCGAATCAGCGACCGAGATGCCACCCCGGATGAAATTGCTTCGGCGCAACCGGGCAAGTCCCGGCTCGGCTGTAATTGGACGGAGAGCGTCGGTGGTGGCTGGAAACTGGCAGTGGTGGTGGATTCCAGCCACTCCCCCCAGACTCTTCTTCTGACTCCGTGACTTGCGGATTGATTCTAAAGCGTTTGATTGTCTCCTATTCCTCATCAACATCGGCAGGATTCGTGCACAGAGTCCCCCGCCCGTGTTTCGCGGAAGTACCGGCGAGGAGGGCAATTGGACAGAGTTAGGGTTATCGTGGCCGATGACAATCCGCCGTTCTTGCGAAAACTTGGCTCGCTGCTAGCAACCGAGTTCGACGTCGTAGCCACGGCGGGAGATGGCAAATTGGCATTGGATCTTGTTCGTCAACATAAGCCAGATTTGGTCGTGCTGGATATTCAGATGCCAGAGCTGAACGGCATCGAGGTCGCCAGGAAATTGAATGCCTTCGCGCAGAGCACTGGGGTTGTGATTTGCTCCGTCGAGACTGATCCAGAGATCGTGGAGGCCGCCCTGCAGGCGGGCGCCCTCGCTTATGTGGTTAAGGCGCGGATTGAGACAGACCTGATCCTGGCTGCCAAATCGGTCCTTCAAAGACAGGTTTTCTTGTCGCAGGCGATACACAATATACCTTGCCAGCGTTCACCTCTCCTGCTCGATTAGGGCTTGTCGCAGGCATTTTCGGCAAGGGAGCCTGGAGTTCGGGCGTTGCTGAAACCGAATCCTCCCGCTTAACCCCCGGCCCAAACCTCCCCGATCTGGCAGAATGAGGCAATCCAGACTGAGCGCTTAGCGGCGGCTGGCGCCGGCGGTAGAGGTAAGCACAAGGACGCGCGTCGGGCCAACTACTACAGGCTTCCTCCGAACTCGATTTCAGGCAAATACGAGATTGGTTCTGTTCATCCCGATCGCGGGATCCATTCGGGCATCCTGGGCCCTATATACCGTCTTCTAACTTCTAGTGCAAGGAAGCCGATTGACTTTCCTCCGCAAGGGACGTAAACCTACCCCCCGGAGAGAGGGAACTGTTTAAGCGTGACCAACCGCAGAATACTGATCGCTGAAGACTTTGCGCCATTTCGAGAATTTGTCGTTTCGACGCTCAAACAAAGGGCCGAATTTCAGGTCGTCGGCCAATGCTCAGACGGATGGGAAGCTGTCGAGCGAGCCGAGCAACTGCAGCCGGATTTGATCCTGCTGGATATCGGACTGCCGACGCTGAACGGGTTTGAGGTCGCCCATCGCACGCGCAAACTCTGCCCGAATTCCCGAATCCTGTTTCTTACCCAGGAATCCTCTCCTGACGTTGTCGAGGATGCCCTCAATTTGGGTGCGCTCGGCTATGTGGTTAAGGCCCATGCCGGAAATGAGCTGCTGGAGGCTGTCGAAGCGGTTGTGCAAGGCAAGCAGTTTGTCAGTAGGTGTCTGCGGCCTTATCTGCCCTCCAACGAACCACCCCGGCAGCCCGAACCGACTCTATCGAGATGATGCATCTTTCCAGCCGATTTTGCTCGAAGAGGCGGGATCGGTGGCGAGCGAGAAGCAGAAGGCAAGGAGAGAGTGCCCGCCTTGAATGTAGTCGGCGGTTGACTTACGGGGCGAATCAGCGTATCCCATCTCTCAAGCAAGTTTTCGCATTTTGCAAATGAGTCGAAAGAATCGAGCGGATGGAACTGTCTTCTGAATTCGTGGGTGGAAGATTTCTACCGAATTTCGCGGAGAGGCTCCGGACTTCTTCCTGGCCGGCAGCGCTGATCGGCATTGTAGTCATCAAGGCAGTTCTCTCATTCGCAGTCGGGCCAAGCTCCTTCGTCGTTTCATACGGTGTAATCAGCGATTTCCTTCTGGTCGTTTTGGCGACTGGTTTCGCCCTTCAAAACGGGATCCACGGCACGCTGGGAAGTCGCACGTTCTGGGTATTTGTTGCCGCTGCCTACGGGCTTTGGGGCATAGACCTGTGCCTCGGTGCGTACTACCAGCTTGTCGCAAAAACCGAGGTACCCAGCAGCGCGGCGATTGCCGATTCGCTGCTCTTTCTGCATATCGTCCCGCTGATGGCCTCCGTGGCCATGCTTTCGCGAGGAAAGGCGTCCGGGCGCTCCTTGCACCGTGTCATTCTGGACTCTGGTCTCTTGCTGCTCTTCTGGGCCTTTCTTTACGGTTACATCGTCCTTCCCTATTACCGGTACTCGCCCTCAAGATACGCGTGGCGCTTTGATCATCTCTACGTGCTAGAGAACATCGCGCTGATCGCGGCCGTGGGTATCTTGTCCCTCCGCGTGCAGGCTCCCTGGAGATCCGTTTGTCTGCATTTGTTGGGCGCTTCAGCCTTGTACGCAGCGAGCGCGGCTGTCCGCGATCTTGCCCAGGATTCAGGGGGATACGCGAACGGCACACTGTTTGAGCTCGGTTTGACCGCCTCCGCCTGCTGGTTTCTGTGGATCCCGCTCTACGCAAGGCAAATTCTGGGGGCTCGTTCCGGAATCGGGCGATCAGATGGGGTAGAAGGCTCACGAACGCCCATGTGGGCGATGCTCGCAGTCGTGGTTGTCTCTGTCCCGATTGCATGGGAGCTTTTGAAGGAAAACGAGAGTCCTGGCCTGCGGATGCTGCGCTTGCTTGTCGCCGTAGCTGCCATCGTGGGTCTCGTGACTGCCGCCTACACGAGGGAATTTATGGCCAGACGCGAGCTCGCTCTTCACTTCGCTTTGGCCGGTGACCGATTCCGCTTAGCCATGGAATCAGGCAAGTCCGTGGCCTGGGATTGGGACTTAAAGAACGCCCAAAACGCGTGGCTTGGCGACTTGAAGACGATTTTCGGAATCCCGTCCGCCACCCATTTCGGCAGCCCGGAGGATTTTCGTCGTTCTGTACACCCACACGATTGGCGGTGGGTCAGGAAAGCAATAGAAGACTCCATGCACCGCCGGCAGCCGTATGTCGCCGAGTTCCGAGTGCTCTGGCCGGACGGGACCGTGCGCTGGGTGGCGGCCAGGGGGAAGTTCTACTACTCGCGGAACGGAGCCGCCGAGCGCATGCTGGGCACGGCTGCCGATATCACCGATCAGAAGCAGATGGAAGAGGCGCTGCGGGAGAGCGAGGAGCGGTTTCACCTGGCCGCCGGAGCGGGAAGGATGTACGCATTCGAGTGGAACCTTCTGACGGATGCTCTGGTGCGGACAGTCGAGTGTGTCCAGATTGATGGGTCGGATGAATTGACGCAGACCACTGGGAAACAGATGCTCGCTCGGATCTATCCCGACGACCGGCCGAGAGTTGCCGAAGCCATGCGCCGATCTACTCCAGAAAATCCCATCTGCAAGGTCATGTACAGGATCCAGCGCGCGGACGGTTCCGCGATTTGGGTGGAGACGACCGCGCGCAGCTTCTTTGATGAGCACGGCAGGGCGCAGCGCTTGGTAGGCATGGTGGCCGATGCCCACGACCGCAAACTCGCCGAAGAGGCTCTTTCGACCATGAGTCGCAGAGTGATTGAGGCAGAAGAGCGTGAACGGTCGAGGATCGCCACAGAACTTCACGAAGACATTGGCCAGCGTCTTGCTTTACTGGCCATTGAGATCGAACGCCTTCGGATGGATTCTCCCGACCAAACAGCGGAAATGCAGGGCCGCTTGGAAGCGGTTTGGAAGCGGACCTTGGAGATATTGACCGACGTCAAAGCGTCCGCACACGAATTACACTCCCCGAGACTGGACTATCTCGGAATCGAAGCAGTCATGAGAAGCTTCTGTCGGGAGTTCAGCGAGCGAAAGAAGGTAAAGACCGACTTCGAAAGCGGGGGTGTGCCGAGCCACACGCCCCCCGGACTCTCTGTTTGTCTTTTGCGGGTCCTGCAAGAAGCGCTCTACAACGGTGTGAATCACAGTGGAGCAAAGCAGTTCAACGTGCGACTGTGGGGAACATCGGATGAGATCCACCTCACGGTCAGCGATTCGGGCAAAGGATTTGACGTCGAAACGGCCATGAATCGCGGTGGATTGGGCCTGATCAGCATGGAGCAGCGGCTAAAACTAATAAAGGGATCGCTCTCCATAGGGTCCGAGGCCAACCGCGGTACTACGATTCACGCTTGCGCGCCCCTTGGTCCGCGGCCCAATTAAATGTTTGCCCCTCCTTGGTCAGAGAAATCCTGGCCTGAACTTAGAGGCTCACGAGCTCAGGAATCGTGATCCACAGCACCATACTGTGAACCCAGAAGGCCAGTCTCGGTCACCCGCCTCGCGGTAAGTGCTTTGCAATCGAGGTATCGCCGCCCCTCGCCATGGTACGAGCGCTTTATTTGCCCCTGACTCTCCGAGCGCGACGACTTCTCTCAGCCGGAGGGTTCGAGAGAGGCAAGGAATTTTTGGAGCGCGGCGCGGTAGGGGACCGGCGCAACCAGGGACGATTCTTCATGGCACAGGCCGTCAATCTCAAGGAGCTGTTTGGGAGCGCGAGCCGACCTGTACACTTGCAGCCCAAATTGGAAGGGCAGGACTGGGTCGCGAGTGCAGTGGACGACCAGAACGGGTGCGGTCACTTTCTGAATCTCCGATTGGGTGTCGAATTGACCGCGAACGAGAAGGCCAAGACCGGGCAGAAACCAATAGATGCTACGGGCGACTTGAGACGCGGAGGGGAACGGCGCTTCGAGCACGAGCCCGCCCACCATGTGCCGAGCGGCGACTTCCGTGGCGACAGCGGTCCCGAGGGATTGGCCAAAGGAGATGATGGATCTCGGATCGAGACCTCTTGTGCTGACCAGATATTGATATCCCGCCTCGGCATCCAGGTAGAACCCTGCTTCGCTAGGCTTCCCCGCGCTGCGGCCATAACCGCGGTACTCGACGGCAAGCACGTTGGCGGGCGTATCGCGGAGAAACTCATAGATGGGACCGCGGTTGGCGATGTTGGAGGCGTTGCCGTGGAATGCGAGAAATGTGAATTTGGCGCTCGAATTGGCAATCCACCAGCTATGGAGTTCCGTGCCATCGGAAGTCGTGAGCCATACGTCTTCGGGAGCCAGGGTCAGGGGATGCCAGTCACCTTCTAAGCGCCCCGGATAATCCGGAAAGAAAACCATGCGGCTCTCGAAGCTGCGCAGGACGAGCAACACAAGCACGTATGCTGCGAAAATGTAAAGCACAAGCATCGATACACGACCCGGCAGACGCCGTGCTTGCGTTCGATCCGCTTCTTGCGTCCCGCTAGTGTAACGGAGATTGCGTAGGGTCGGCATGACGGCGAGATGGGGCCTGGCTACAACCTGCAAGATGTTTGGGGGTGAGCATGTGACCCGGTAAACTCAGGTCGTACCGCGGGCCGCGTCGTGCGTCTCGCGCTCGGGCCTCGCCTCACGGCCAGAGCGAATTCAACAGACCGGCCAGCCTAGCGCCCGCCTTGGCCAATTGCGTCTCAACCGCAGTTTCCGCCGCGATCTCGTAATCTTCCCCGATCTGCTCGTGCAATTTCAGCATCCGTGCGGCAATGTGGTCGTCGTCGGCGCACGAGTTCACCTCTTGCGGCTTCTCAATCGCAATCTGCGCCGGCAGGTCGCCGTAGACCACCGCTTCCGCCAAAGCATGACTTTCGAGTGCCCATGCGTTCACCGCAGCCTTCTCGGACTCCCATGCCTGGATCTGCGTCTTGAACTTTTCCTCTAATTCGCTTGCCACCTGCCGCGACGGCCGTCCCTGTGCGAAGCGCTCGATGATATTCGTATCCCAAACGCCGTGGAGGTTCGGACGGTAGTCTTCCTTCTCCGGATTGGTTTCCTCCGGGGCGCGGTCGAAGTAAGCAACGGGAACGCAATTGCCACCACGGTCGTCATTCGTCGTCGTATGCAAGGGCTGATGGAGGTCGCCAACGAGATGGATGATAAATCGAAGTGCGTCGGCTCTCTCCCGCGGACTTGCCGCTTGATTCGACAGGACGCTGAGCTCGGAAGTGATGGCGGTCAGGATGCAGCCGGCTGAGGGCGGGCAGTATTTCATAATGTCGCCCAGAGGTGCACGACGGGGAATATCAACGAAGTGCCATCCGGAGGTCTCAGGCCGAACACCGCGCTCATCGTCAGCCCACGTTGAGGAATCCACGAATCGATCGACCCCGCTGTCTCCGCAGTAGCGCCTCAGCCCTGGGTCGATCGGAGCCGCGGCGAGAATTTGCATGACCATTGCCCGCGCGTGCGGCTCGAGATGGTCTTCGGCAATAAAGGCCACGACCTGATGGCCCGTACACCCGAACCCGGCGGCGGATGGAACCGCGACGGCCGCAAAGGATGACACAAGAGGTACCACACAGGCGAGTCGGCCAATTTTCATGGGCGCGAGACTACACGCAGAAACAGAAACGCGCAATGACGAAGCCGACCAAGCGAAGCAGTCCGCGTTGATCGAACCGGACCGGACTCAGTGTTTGGCCTGCTCGCCCGAAGCAAACGTCGTCCAGGGATAGGCGATCATGTCGCGCAGGATGGGCATCTGCCACCCGTACTCGGCACGCGCCTGGAAGAACGGCTTCGCATGAAAGCTCGCGCCGCACGGGTGGCCGAGATGCGCGATCAACTCCATCTTGGCGGCCATCTCGCTGTCGGTGACTTTTCCCTGCACCGCGCCGCCGGGAAAATAGGCAGCCCAATTCCAGATGGATATGCCGGCGGGGTCGGTGTCGACGTGCCCGCATAGCGTGCGGCCATCGGCACCTTCTTTTTTGGTGTACGTATCGAAATGATCTGATTCAAACTGTTCGGCCATCCGCGTATCGATCTTCCCTTTGTACTGCGCCATCAATTCGTCCCAGCGAACGCGGCGCGCATTGGCGGAATTCGACAGGTCGTGAATGTTGAACGTAGTCTCATCCCTGGTCACCTCGGGATCGCTCGGAAAATTCGAACCCGTGAAGTAGCCGTCTTTGCTGCGCCAGACGCGCGTGTGCTTGAGCCCCTGCTCGAATCGCGCGATTTCCTCGGTTTTCCGGTCCCCGAGGAGCCAATCGTTCGCATAGCCGCCGTTGTTGCCGACGTTCATGATGCGCACATAGTCGTCAATCGAGCCCGCGTACTCGAGCGCCTTGCGCGACCGCTCGAATTCCGCAATGCCGTTCGGATCCCAGCCGTGAAACTGAGAAATCGTGGTTTCCGTCACCATCAGGCCGTCGGAGTTGATGCCAAAATCGTCGTCGCTGGTGATGACGCCGGGGAAACCGTCCATCAGGATCCGATAGCCGCGCTGCGGGGAGATATCGAATATGACTCGCCAACGCTCTCCTTTGGCGTAATTGGTCCAGTTGTTGTGCGCGATGACGATGTCGCGGGTCTTGGTGTAGCTGCCGGTGGCCACGAACGCGCTGCAGTTCCCCGGGCTCGTGAGGCGCGCGGCGCTCAGAGTCTTGTGTGTCTGGTTGTACCAGGGAACGTAATAATCGGCGAGCTCCTCCATCGCATTCAGGGCCACAACATCATCCAGATTCACGGAGGTAACGCCTTTCGCGTGGAGTCCTTCGACGATTCCCTTGAGCTCCGCCTGATATTCCGCATCGAGTCTCGGCCACAACATGTTGCGGGCAGCCTTCTGGAAAAACGCCCAGCTCTTCTCCGTCTCATGTGTGTCCTCTAGGCGTACCTCCGCCAGGGCATCGGCGATTTCGGGGGCAAGCAGATAGCCGTGCTGAAACCCGATCTGCTCGGGCGGGCCCTCGAGATGGATGTAAATCCAGCCGTTATCCGTGAAGCGGTAAGCACCCGCAAGACGTGCGTCGGCCTCGAGGTAGGGCGCAGTCGACCGCTCCCTGACCATGGGGTGCGCTGTGGCGCCGACTTCGGTCGGTTTTCGGAAGGCCCAGGGGAAAACCACGGTCGCCAAAACCACCGGAAAGAACGCGGCGACCAAGAATTTTGGCGTTACGCACATCGCAGATCCTCCGCGCAGTCGAATTCCGCCGCCATCTTAGTTCAGCGCCTGGCGGAAATGGAAGCGTCTCACTCGGGGAAGCACGTGTCGGGCGCGTCGTCACACATCGGGAAGAAGCTTGAGGGCGGTGATTTCTTTCAGGACTTCGGGTGTACGGGCCCAGCCGGCGAATCGACGATTTCGTAATGCTTCACGAATTCGTCAAACGTCGTAAGCACGGCTCGCGCTCGAGGTTCGACGACGGCTTGGTTCGGGTCTCGGCCTGCGAATTGCTCAATCGCCTCCATGGACTCCCATAACGTCAGCACAACAATTTCGACCTCAGCATCTCGCTCCCGCCGCAGAAGATACCCTCCGCCGTACCCTTCCATTTCACCGAGCGCCGGGAAGACGCTGCCCGTCACGTGCCGCACATAATCGTCAAACTTTTCGGCCGTCGTGCGCGCCGTCCATAGGCGCAGAATCGATGGCCCGGCGTTCGCCCGCTCGGGCGAACTGCGCGTGCGCACTGACCGGCCCGGCTCATCAGCGCTCTTGGCTTCTGGGTTCGGTTTGACGGGGTTAGCCGCGCCCTCGCCGACGACCGTGTTCCATTCGCGCACGTGCCAGCGCTTGACGAGTCCGCCCGTGACATACGGATCGGCTCTTGCAAAATCTTCGGCCACGGCAGCCGACTCGCCATGGAAGAGCAGCACAGCGCCGTCGATCGGGTCGGCCAAGGCGCCGCCCAGCACAAGTTCGCCGCGCGCGCTTGCCCTCCACGCCTTGGCGAGATGCGCTTGACGAAATTCTGCTCGCCGCTCGGCGTAATCGTCCACGACTTCATAGAACAGGAGGTAGTGCATCCGCCCACTCCCGCTTGCCGCTCAGGACAAGCGCTCTATGGCCAAGCATTGTGGCACGACACGACGCGGAGTGGATCCGTGAATACCGGGCCCGGCATCTTGCCCGATCGTCGCGCGTCGATGTCGGCATTCCGGCATCGACAAAACCGTCTCTGTGCCCTTGCGGTTCTTCTACCTCTAGGGACAATATAGAGGCTCGTGCCGCGATGACCGACGAAGTAATCTCGCTCTCTACGCGCTCGCGCTTCCGGACGGCCCTGATCCTGGCCGTCCTGGCCGATGCCCTTCAAATCATGGTCTTTCCAGCATTCGTCGAAGGGGCCTTCTCGGGTGCCGACGACGTGCTCGACATTGTCGTGGCCGGCGTGCTGATCCCCCTGCTCGGCTGGCATTGGGAATTTTTGCCTTCCTTTGCGGCTAAACTCGTACCCGGAGTCGACTTGGTGCCCTTCTGGACCCTCGCCGTCTTGAACGTATACCGTAAATCGAAGCGCGCGGTTCGCCAGGCCATCATCGACATTTAAACGCCCCGGCCGCCGGCCGCGCTCGGGGCCTATCTGACTCCGTTGCGGGGGTCCCAGGATCCTTGCTCTTTGCGGACGTAGATGATCTCACCGATGTGGTAGGCATTATGGGTGCTGATATGCGTCAAGACTCGCGCTGACTCCGCGAGCTTCACCTCGTCTGCGGTTTCCACCCACCGCTCGAGTTCGTTCATGACCTCATCGAGCTGCCGCACGGTCTCCTCCCAATTCTTCGGGTCAAAATTGTCGAACGTCTCGTCATTGTTTCCGCTGAATTCATCGAGCTTCTCTCCCCTCAGATTCTGGAGATTTCGGCGGTTCCAATACACCAGGTGATAGGTGAGCTGCCCGACCGAGTGATTCCCTTTGCCATCCCTCCAACTGGCCTGTTCGGGCGTCAACCCTTTCACCGCAATATTCGCCGGTACGAACCACTCCTCGCTCGTGTGCGTCGAGCGCAGCTCGGCCAGCAGCACTCCACGTAGAGTGGCGGGCTTTTTCGTCTGCGCATGAACCGGAAGCGGACACCGAAAGGCCGGAGCAGTCAACGCCAGAAGCACAAAAATCGCCGTTCGTTTGATCATCCCTAGGCCCTCCCCTCGCGCTTAGACGCGGGGGAGGAGCGGACGGCTCTTAGGAAGCCCACATGCCCGGATGGAGCCGGCGACGCTCCGGGGTCGACAATAGATCTTCGATTATCGGGCGAGAAGCCGATCGAATTGACTTTCGGTGAGGATCGCCACGCCGAGAGATTTGGCTTTGTCGTATTTCGATCCGGGGTCAGTGCCGACCACTACGTAGCTAGTTTTCTTGCTCACCGAGCTTCCCGCTTTGCCGCCGTGCGCGGCGACCAGGGCTTCGGCCTCTTCCCGGCTTCGGCTTGCCAGTGTTCCGGTGAAGACGATGGTCTTGCCCGCAAGCTTGCTGCTGACGGGCGCTGAACGCTCGCCTCTCATGTTCACGCCCACCTGCTTGAGGCGCTCGACGAGCTTGCGATTTGCCCCTTCGGAAAAAAACTCCCTGACGCCTTCGGCGATTTTCGGCCCAACCTCGCCGACCTCCATCAGTTCTTCGGCGGAGGCGTCCGCAATCTTGTCCATGGACCCAAAATGCGCGGCGAGGAGCTCGGCCGTGCGTTCGCCGACAAAGGGAATGCCGATGGCGTAAACCAGCCGGTCGAGCGAGTTCTTCTTACTCCGAGCGATTTCGTCGAGCAAGTTTTGCGCAGATTTTTCGCCCATGCGCTCAAGATTCGAAAGGGTCTCGAGGTCGAGCTTGTACAAGTCGGCGTAGTCCCTCACCAGCCCCTTCTCGAGCAGTTGCTTGACGATCTTCTCGCCCAGCCCATCGATATTCATCGCGTGGCGGCCAGCAAAATGGAGCATGGACTCGCGCATGCGCGCAGGGCAGGAGATGTTGACGCAGCGGTAGGCGACCTCGCCCTCGCGGCGATGCACGGGGCGTCCACACACGGGGCAACGGTCCGGCATCACGAACGGCCTCTCTTCCGTCCCGTGTTTGATCACTTTCAGCACGTGCGGGATCACTTCGCCGGCGCGCTCAACCAGGACGGTGTCGCCGGCGTGAACATTGAGGCGCGCAACCTCATCGGCATTGTGCAGCGTTGATTTCACCACCGTCACACCGCCGATCTCGACCGGTTCGAACACGGCGAACGGCGTTAGCACGCCCGTGCGGCCCACACTGACGAGGATTTCGCGGACCAGCGTTGTTTCCTGGTGAGCGGGATATTTGTAGGCGATGGCCCAGCGGGGAGCTTTCGACGTGAACCCGAGCTCGTTCTGCAGGCCGATTTCGTCGACCTTAATGACAATCCCGTCGATCTCATACTCGAGTTTGTCGCGCTTCGATTCCCAGCTGGCGATGTAGCGCTCGACCTCCGCGAGCGAGTGGCAGAGCTTCCAATTGGCGCTGGCCTTGAAGCGCATGGCGCTCAGTGCGGCAAAGGCTTCCGACAGGCGCTTTTTCGGGACGCGGCCGTTCACCAGCAGGTAGTAGGCGAAAAAATCGAGGCGGCGAGAGGCGGTAATCCGCGGCTCGAGCACCCGCACGGCCCCGGCAGCCGCGTTGCGGGGATTGGCGAAGATGCGCAGGCCCTCCGCTTCTCGCTGCTCGTTGAGCGCCTTGAAGGCCTTGCGGGGCATGATTACTTCGCCGCGCACCTCGAAATTCGACGCGAGCCCAGCCCTCTTGAGCACAGCAGGACCAACGGCTAGTGGGATCGAGCGGATCGTACGCACGTTCAGGGTGACATCTTCCCCGGTGGTGCCATCGCCGCGCGTGACCCCGCGGGCCAGCCGCCCGTTTTCGTAGGTTAGCGAAAGGCTAAGGCCGTCGAATTTGTGCTCGGTGACGTAGTCGATTTCGCCCCGGCCGGTGCCTTCCCGCACGCGGCGATCGAAGGCGCGCAGGTCCTCGATCGAGAAGCAGTTGTCGAGGCTGATCATAGGCGTCGAGTGCCGGACCGGGGCGAGGCCCTCGCGCGGCTGACCGCCCACGCGCTGCGTCGGCGAATCGGGCGTAAGCAGGTCGGGGTGCTCGGATTCGAGCTGCTTCAGCCGGTTCATCACGCGGTCGAAAGCGGCATCGGAGATTTCCGGATCATCCAACACGTAATACAGGTATTCGTGGCGGCGGATTTCTTCGCGCAGACGCTCGATATCGGCGACGGCCCCGTTTTTCTTGGGCATCAGCACCTCGGAACGAAGATGCAATCGGTCGGATCGAGCCGCTATTATACAATGGGCGTTTCGCTCAGTCGGGTGGGAGCACGGAGGAACGCAAAATGATCGAAGTAAGTCGTCTTCCGAGCGCGCGCGTCGAAAGGATCTTATCGTCTCCGGGATGGTCGCATGTCTGAAGAAAGCAAAAACGCACTGCTGATTTATAATCCGACGAGCGGTCGGCGACGCAACCGCCGGTTCGAGGAGATCGAGAAGGCAGTTGGGATCCTGAAAGACGCCGGGATCACCGTGGAGATCGCGTCAACGACTGCCCCAGGGACCGCGCGTGCCCTGGCGCAGTTTGCGGTCAGGCAGAGACGGGACCTCGTGATTGCGTGCGGCGGAGACGGAACGGTCAATGAAGTCGTGAACGGGCTCGCCCTCAGCGAGGTTCCCCTGGCCCTTCTGCCGGCCGGGACGGCGAATATTCTTGCCAAAGAGCTAAACGTACCGTGGGACATTCCGAGTGCCGCTCGGTTGATCCCTGGCGGAACGATCCGGCGAATTGCGCTCGGGTTCGCGAGCCCTGTTGAGGCCATCAATGGGAATGGCGATCCGGCCCAGGGCGTATTGGCCGGTCGATATTTCTTGTGCGTGGGAGGCGCGGGGCCGGATGGAGCCATCGTCAACGGCGTCGACGAAATCTTCAAGAAGAATGCCGGCATTCTGGCCTATTGGGCGGAAGGCGCGCGGCAGCTCGTCCAATACGACTTCCCGGCAATGCGCGTCCGCTCTGGCGGGCAAGAGCGGATAGCCACGATCGTCGTGATCGGACGGACGGCGCATTACGGCGGTCCGTTCAAGATCACGACGGGAGCGAGCCTGTTCGAGGACTCCTTCGAAATGCTGACGAATTCGGCGACGAGCCGCTTTCAATATCTGGCCTGCCTGCCCGCGTTGTGGATGGGCAAATTGCGCCAGATCAGGGGTATCGAAGCCTGGAAAGATACGGAAGTGATCTGTGAGCCGGCGGACGACCGGCAAGTGTACGCGCAGGTCGACGGCGAGCCGATTGGGCCGTTGCCACTTGCGTTTCGGATTGTGCCCAATGCTCTGTCGATGGTAATACCGGCGCGGAAGTGAAAGGGGATCTTAGCGCCGACCGCGCGCCTGGCGGGGCGGGAACCGAGATGCGGCCGAACCCAGCACGGTGGCAGGCGAAAAGCCTCACCCTAGTGAGCTGAGCTCCCTACGTGGAACCCGTAACGCACGCGCTGACATCTCTGGCCTTGGCGCGCGCGGGCCAGCGAACACTGCCTCGTCACGGCACCGCCATTCTTCTGGTTGCCGGCCTCGCCCCGGAGCTAGATTACGCCAGTTACTTCGGCGGCCCGGCCGCCTTCCTGCGACTCGATCGCAGCCTGCTGCACTCGGTTCCGGGAGCTGCGGCGGTGGCCTGTGCGACAGCGGCAGGGTTTTGGGCAGCGGATAGAAGGACGAACCGCGGCGCGGCGAGCGGCCCTCGGCTTGGTTTCCTGCCGGCCCTGCTCGTTGCCGCGACCGGCGCTCTAGGGAACATCCTGCTGGATTTGTCGAGCGGCACCGGTGTCCAACTGCTCTGGCCCCTGCACATCCACCGATACGCCTGGAACCTCCTGACCAATCTCGATCCCTGGATCCTGATCCTGCTGCTCGCCGGGCTGCTGCTGCCTGAATTGCTGCGGCTGGTAAGCGAAGAGATCGGCGAGCGCAGAAAGCGGGCCAGAGGACGCACGGCGGCGATCCTGGTGCTGGCCCTCGTGGTCGGGTACGTGGGCGCCCGGGCGGTTCTGCACAGCCAGGCCGCCGATCTGCTGATGTCTCGAGATTATCACGGCCGGGCGCCGCTCTCGGCGGGCGCTTTTCCTTCGAGCACGTCGCCCCTTGAATGGCGCGGCGTGGTGGCGACGGAGGATACCATCGAGGAGGTGCGCATTCCGCTCGGACCAGGGACGGAATTCGATGCCGAGCGCACGCTGACCCATTACAAGCCGCCCGATTCGTCAGCACTTGAAGCCGGCGAGCGCGCCGACGCGACCGAAATGTACCTGAAATACGCGCGCTTTCCCCTGGCTCGAATGAGCCAGCTCGAGGACGGTTACCGCGTCGAGGTGCGCGATCTTCAGTTCCCGCCCGAGGACAGAAACCCGGCAAACACCTTCGTGCGCGTGGATGTCGACAGCCGACTGCGCATCGTTCGGCAGCAAATTCTGTTTGTCGCTTCGCCGAACCCCTAGGAGCTGGAAGTTTGCGCCGCCGGGCTCGACAGGGTTGACCACCGGAAGGGCAAGGCCCTCGAGGCCGAGCGCGACACAGAGCCACGGCCCAAATTGAGGGCATCGTGATCCGGTGACGCACCCACCCTGCCGGAGCGGGTCCGCTTCGCCCGCAGCATTCGCTCCTCGCCCCTAGATCGTTTCAAGAGTGTTCGGCTGTGTCGCGGAACACAACCCGGCTCAGCACATACAGGAAAACGATGAGGGCCACGGCAACGAGGGCGAATCCTGCGCTGTGCGTGACCAGATAGATGAGTGCTTGCTTGCCGTATTTGACTCCAAAGACGCCTTCCGCAACATAGCGAAGTCCGCGGCCAAGCAGGAGTGCGACCACGAATGTGCGCAGCGGAACCTGGAAAACCCCCGCGGCCAGAACGAAGACTTTGAACGGAAACGGCGGCGGCAGAATCGCGGGAATGAATACGCTTAGGAAGGCGTTGCGGTCGACCCAGCCCCTGGCCCGCAGTGCTCCTCGGCCTGCATGGCGATGAAAATAGGCTTCCCCTCCCTTTTGCGCCAACCAGTAGAGCCAGATGCAGCCGGCCAGCGAGCCGAGCGCGGCCATCAGGGCGTAATACGGCATGCGCGCGGGACGTTCACTGGAAAGCTCGATCACCAGGGCATCGGCGATCAGCGGAAACGAGAGAATGGACGAATCAAGAAAGGTGACCACGAACAGGCCCCCGCCGCCCATAAGGGCGACTAACCGCGCGAGCCAGAGCGGAGGTTTTGGCGGGTTCTTCACAGGATCAGTGCGGGGCGGCGAAAAACAGGTCGGCAGCGCGATCGGCAAGAGCGCCGGGATCGAGGTCGGTCCGATTGGCGAGCACCACGATGGTCAAATCGTCGGCCGTAAAGCGCTGAATGGTCGTGCGAAAACCCGACGTGTCGCCTTCGTGCCACATGCGCGAATGGCCTTTGTAGGGATTCAGGAACCAGCCAAAGCCGTAAGCGGCGGGCTCGCCCCCGGGGCCGGTGGGCTCCCCCTCGGGAGCAACCACGGGCGCCAGTGCCGCACGCATTTCCTGCGCGCCGAGCAGTGTGTGATCCCTGAGCGCCTGGTCCCATTTGGCCAGATCGTCGACCGATGAGTAAATGCCTCCGTCGCCGAGGGTTGCCGAGGTTGGGCTCTGGTCGGTTTCGCGCCAAAGGCGGTTTCCGCCCGTCGAGTATCCGAAGGCGCGGTTGGGCACGTCGTTCTTGCCTTTGATATACACGACCGTGTTTTGCATGCCGAGGGGCGCGAAGATTCGATCACGTAGAAAATCTCCGAACGGTTCTCGAGAGATCTTGGCGACGACCAGTCCAAGAACGACGTATCCGGAGTTGCTGTACTCCCACCTGGTTCCCGGAGCAAATTTAGTTGCCGTCTGCCGTTCGAGGAGTTCTAAGACCTCGGGATCGCGTATCTGGCGAGTGTCGGTCCAGATCGGCGCCAGGGAGTTCGGACGCGCCTGGGCCTCGAGCATCAAGTTCTCGTAATCTGGCAAGCCCGAGGTGTGGTTCAACAGGTTGCGAATGGTGATCGCTCTACCGTAGGCGGGAAACTCCGGGAATACATCGGTAAGGCGCGTGTCGTAGGCGAGCTTGCCGTCCCGAACAAGGAGCATGACGGCCATGGCCGTAAACTGTTTGGTTGAGGAAGCCAGCCGGAAATTCGTTCGAGTGTCGATTTTCGCCCCCTCCCGCAGATCGCGAACGCCGTAACCGTGCGCAAAGACGGTGTGGCCAGCTTCGCGCACGAGGACGGCGAGGCCGGGGGAGCCCGGCGCGGTTACCGCGGCGAAGATCGCGTCGATCTGTTCGGGTGCCGGAGCAGGCGCGGGCAGCGAAGAGGGGGGTGTGGCGGCTAGAAACAGAGCAAGCGGCAGGGTGATCCGAAGCGCTCTCGTCACGGAGAGAGAACATAGCACAGCCGGCGGCGCCTGACGCACATTGCCCTCAAATTGCTGAATCGCCGGCGCTCGGCTAGAATCGCTCTTTGACTCCTCCTACGCAGGCCACGAATCTTCTCGGTGATCTGAATGAACGGCAGAGGGAAGCTGTTCTCTCAACCGAAGGCCCTCTGCTGGTCCTCGCCGGGGCGGGCACGGGCAAGACGCGTGTCATCACCCATCGCGTCGCGCACCTGATTGCCAACGGTGTGCCGGCCGGCGCGATTCTGGCGGTCACCTTTACGAACAAAGCCGCGGACGTGATGAGGGAGCGCACGAGCGATCTGCTGCGTTCGGCGGCTTCGGACGCCTCCCAGGTCTGGATTTCGACCTTCCATTCCTTCTGCGCGCGGCTGCTTCGTCGCGAAGCTCCTCGCATCGGCCTGTCCCGCGATTTCGCCATCTACGACGACGACGACCAGGTCTCCGCCATCAAGAGGGCTCTTCTGGCGCTTGATCTCCCCTCGGATGACTACCCGCCTCGCGGCATACGCGCGCAAATCAGTCGCGCCAAAAATCACGGAATCACGCCGGATGAAATGGAAGAGGAAGCGGTGAAGTCGCGAAACGACGTGCGCGCGAACGTGGCCAACGTCTTTCGGCTGTATAACCAAATGCTGCGCAAGGCGGAAGCCGTCGACTTCGACGATTTGCTGCTGCGCGGGGTCGAACTGCTGCGCGCGGATTCGGAGGCGCGCGCGGCCTGGAGCAGTCGGTTCGCCTACATCATGGTCGACGAATTCCAGGACACGAATCGCTGGCAGGAGGAGCTCGTCCGACTGCTTGCCGGAACGCGCCAGAACGTGTGCGTGGTCGGCGACGAGGACCAATCGATCTATGGGTGGCGCGGCGCGCAATCGGGAAACCTGCATCGCTTTCTCGAGGATTTTCCGAACGCGAAGATCATTCGCCTGGAGGAGAATTACCGGTCGACGCAGATCATACTCGATGCGGCCAGCGCCGTTGTCGAGAACAACTCCGAGCGGCTGGGCAAGACCCTGCGCGGAACGGTCGGCGCGGGCGTGCCGCTCAGGTTTTTCGAGGCCCACGACTCGTCGGCGGAGGCCGAGTTCGTGGGCGGCGAGATTGCCTCCCTCGCGCGCAGCGATCCAAGTCAACATGTCGCCGTGCTGTATCGAACCGGGGCGCAGTCGCGCTCATTCGAAGAAGTGCTGCGGCGGCTGGGCATCCGGCATCGCGTGATCGGCGGATTCAGCTTCTATGCGCGCGCGGAAGTGCGCACCGCGCTCGGCTTCGTGCGCTTGCTTCTTCATCCTGAGGATGACGTTTCCTTGCTGCGCGTGCTCAATGTGCCGCCGCGCGGCATTGGCGCGGCCACGGTCGCGGCGCTCGAGGCGCGTTCCCGGGAAACGGGGCAATCGCTGTGGGAGGTCATCCGCTCGGGCGAAGCAGGGGCGGCCCGCAAGCTGGGGACGCTCGACTCATTTCGCGAGCTGATCGAATCGCTCAGAGAAGAATCTCGCGATCTTGGGCCGACACAACTCGTCGAGCGCGTGCTGCACCGCACCGGTTATCTCGATTGGATCGAGCAGCAGGACAACCTGGAGCACACCTCACGCGCCGAAAACCTTCGTGAACTGGAAAACGCGGTGGCCGAAGCGACCCAACAAGGTCTAGGACTGGAAGAGGTGCTCGATCACGCCGCGCTCGTGAGCGACGCGGACGATTATGACGAAGGGGCAACCGTTTCCCTGATGACTCTGCACAGCGCGAAGGGGCTCGAGTTCAATACGGTCTTTCTGGCCGGGCTCGAAGAGGGACTGCTGCCGCACAGCCGCTCCGGGGATACCTCGGCGGCCATCGAGGAGGAGCGCAGGCTCTTCTATGTCGGCATGACGCGCGCGAAACATTCGCTGGTGCTCTCGCGCGCGAGATACCGCCGCATCTACGGCGAGGAGCGGCTGCGCGGCTCCCTACCCTCGCGCTTCCTCACCGAGATTCCCGGGGAGCTGGTCGAAGTGGCCAGCGGTTCTCTCTCCGAACCTGGCCAGACGCGCCGCTACGAGTCCGACCCTGAATACTCGCAGGATGACCTCTATCGCCGCCGGTCGCAGCGCAGGCCGGCCTACGGACGGCCCGCGCCTCGGGCTCCGAGATCGGCGGACCCGCTTGTTGGCACGCGTGTGCGACATCGAAAGTACGGTGTCGGAACGATCATCGAGGTCGAGGGCGACGGCGACGACCGCAAGCTCACGGTGAGTTTTCAGGACTACGGCGCGAAGAAGCTCGTCGAGCGGTACGCGAACCTCGAGCTCGCCTAGTCCGGCCGGGGCGGGTTCGGAATCGACACCTTCCCGGCCGGGAGAGGTTGCGCGAAATGGCAGCGGGAGATAGAGTCTTCGAACTCTGTTCCGGAAGGTGATCCTTGGCTTCTCAACTCCTCCGCAGGAAGAGCATCGATCAGCTGATCGCTGAGTCGGAAAATCCTGAGAAGCGGCTGAAAAAATCGCTGGGCTGGCTGAGCTTGACGTCGCTGGGCATCGGCGCGGTGGTCGGGGCTGGAATCTTCACCGTGATTGGCACGGCCATCGCCGGGCAAAAATTCGAAGCCAAATCCATCCTGAACGCCCCTCTTCTAGAATATCTGATTCACCATTCGGCAACCTTCGGCCGCCCCGGCGCGGGCCCCGCGATCGCCCTTTCCTTCCTCCTCGTCGCCATCGTGTGCGGTTTTGCCGCTCTCTGTTACGCGGAACTGGCGGCCATGATTCCGATCGCCGGAAGCGCCTACACGTACACCTATGCCACGATGGGCGAACTCGTCGCCTGGATCATCGGCTGGGACTTGATCCTGGAATATGCCGTCTCGAACATGGCCGTAAGCGTCGGCTTCTCCGCTCACGTCGTCGGTTTGCTCGATTGGCTTGGCTTCCATCCCAGCCTGCGCTGGATCACGCCGGCCTATCTCCCCGGCGGCCTGGCGGATCTGCGGGGACAGATGCTTTATCAGCCGGGCTGGCATTTCGGTTTCAACTGGCCGGCGTTCATTATCGTCATGCTGCTCACCGTGATCCTGGTGCGCGGGATTCGCGAATCGGCTGAGACCAACAATGTGATGGTGCTGCTTAAGATCGTAGCCATCCTGGTCTTCGTCGGCTTCTCCTTGCACTTTGTGCATCCGCGGAACTGGCACCCCTTCGAGCCGAACGGCTGGCCGGGGATTTTGACCGGAGGCTCGATCATATTTTTCACCTACATCGGATTCGACGCCGTGTCGACCGCGGCCGAGGAGTGCCGGAACCCGCAGCGGGACCTGCCCATCGGCATCATCGCGACGCTGATCATCTGCACTCTGCTGTATATCGCCGTGGTGGTTGTGCTGACCGGACTCGTTCCCTGGCAGTCGCTGATCGATGACGCGGCGCCGGTCGTCAACACCATGCGGCGGCTCCATTTCGGCAGCGTCGAGCTGGTCGTGCTGTTCGGGGCACTGATGGGCATGATTTCCTCGCTGCTCGTTTTCCAGTTGGGCCAAGCGCGGATCTGGTTTGCCATGTCGCGCGACGGGCTTTTGCCCGGCGTGTTCAGCCGCGTGCATAAGCGATTCCGCACGCCGGATTTTTCGACCTGGGTAGCCGGATTTCTGGTCGGAATCCCGGCCGGGCTCCTCGACATCGGCACCCTCGCCGATCTTTCGAATATCGGGACTTTGTTTGCGTTTGCCCTGGTGGCCGGCGGGGTGCTGATCCTGCGTTACCGCGAGCCCGACCGGCCGCGCGCCTTCAAAGCCCCCGGCGGAGCACTTGCCCCCGTCGCGACTATCCTGACCTGTCTGCTGCTGATGGCGGGACTGCCCATCACGAACTGGATTCGCTTTTTCGTCTGGCTGATCATCGGGCTGATTCTTTACGCGCTCTACGGACGCCGGCACAGCGGGCTTTCTGACTACAAGCTGGCCTCTGCGGCGGTAAAGGGGGAAGCAGACTGATCATGGTCCGGCTCGGCAGGAGGCTCGCCTTGCTTGCGGCCGTAACCGCGCTGACCGTGACCTGCGCCGGCGGGTGGGGTGAAAATGCCGAGCGGTTGATCGTGAACAAAGCCATTGACACGCTTCCGCAGGAAATGGGCACGTTCTTCGAAGCAAACCGGCAATATCTGGTGCAGCACGTGGTCGATGCGGGCGACCTGGACACGAAGATCTCCGCCGACGAACACAAAGATTATATCGAGCTCGATCATTACGGGCATTTCCCCTATGCGGCCTTGCCCCGCGTTTACAACGCGGCTGTCGCCAAGTACGGACGCCGCACGCTCGAAAGCTACGGACTGCTTCCCTGGCAGATTGGCCTGTACAGCAAGAAGCTGACGGACTCCCTCGAAGCGCGCAACTGGCCCGAAAGCAAGGTATCCGCGGCCGCTCTGGCCCATTACGTGGCGGCGGCGCACGATCCGTTCAACACGACGATCAACTCGGACGGCAGGCTTTCCGGCCAGTCGGGCGTGCGAGAACGGTTCGATGACGGCCTGGTCGACCGCTATCAGCTGTTCTTCTTCGTCAAGCCGAACGAAGCAACCTTCATTTCCGATCCGACCGATCATGCCTTCGAAATGGCCCTCGGCGCGCACTCCTGGCTCGAGAATATCCTGCTGGCCGATCGCAACGCGCAACAGGAAGTAAGCGGCTTTACCGACGAATACTACGATCGGTTCTACGCGCTGGCTGGAGCCGTGCTGGTCCGCCAGCTCTCGGATGCCGCCGCGGATGTCGGATCCTATTGGATGACCGCGTGGATCAACGCCGGGCGGCCCGCTCTGCCGTCAAGATGACCCGCCACAGAGCTCCACGGGCCGCGGCCCGTACCGTTGTCGACGCGCTTCCCAAGGCCGAGATCCATCTTCATCTGGAGGGCTCCATCCGGCCGGAAACAGCCGTCGAGCTGGCCGCGCGTCACGGCCTGCGCATCACGGCCGAGGAGGTGGCCGCCCGTTACAACTATTCGGATTTCACGGGGTTCCTCCAGGCATTCAAATGGGTGACTTCCTTCCTGCGTGACCCTGAGGACTACGGGCACATTCTCGGCCGTCTCGGCGAAGAACTCATCCGCCAAAACGTGGTTTACGCGGAAATCACCCTCTCGGTGGGCGTAATGCTGCTGCGGAAGCAGAACGTCGAGGCAAATTTCGAGGCCATCTCGAAGGCCGCGCAGGGCCCTTCGCTAAAGCCGCTGCGCATGGGGTGGATTTTCGATGCGGCGCGCCAGTTTGGTCCCCGCGCCGCCCTGGAGGTGTCGCGCTGCGCCACGCGACTAGGCAAGATGGGGGTCGTCGCTTTCGGCATGGGCGGAGACGAGCTGGCCGCGCCGACATCGGCCTTTCGCCCGGCCTTCGACCATGCGCGCGGCGCGGGGCTCGGAATCGTGTGCCATGCCGGTGAGACGGGCGGCCCGGAAGCAGTCCGCGAAGCGGTCGAGTTACTGGGTGCAGAGCGGATCGGTCACGGCATCGCGGTAATGCGCGACGGGGAACTCGCCCGGTCCTTGGCCGCGCGCGGAATCGTGCTGGAGAATTGCCTGGCGAGCAACCTGTTGACCGGGGCCCTGGCGAAACAGACCGGCAAAGCGGACGCCGGCTGGGCTGACCACCCGTTGCCGAAGTTTCTCGAGTGCGGACTTCGTGTGACGCTTTCTACCGACGATCCGGCCATGTTTCATACCGATTTGCTGACCGAGTATTCCCGGGCGGCGTCGCTCGGCCTCGGGGACCCCGAGCTTGCCAGCCTCGCGGAGCAGAGTTTCCACGCGGCGTTCCTTCCGCCGGCCGACTCCCGGCGGATGGTCGAAGACTTTCGCGCCGCGGCCAAATCCGCGCGCCTTGCTATAATTCCCGCTTCGACATCCGGAGGAAGATGACAGCTCACGTTTGGGTCATGCTCAAATCAACGGTACTCGATCCGCAAGGGCAAACGATTCAACGCGCCCTTGCCTCGCTGGGTCACCGGAACGTTCAGGACGTGCGCCAGGGAAAATTTTTTGTGTTGAAGCTCGATGGGGCGAGTCGCGAAGAAGCTCAAAAGCAGGTGGAGCGGATCGCGAGAGAAGTTCTGACCAACCCCATCATCGAAGAATTCCGTTTCGAGATCCTCGACTGACTCGGAACGCTTCGAACACGCCTGCTAGCACCCGCCGCCGCTTCCCGGCGGGAATATGCTAACCTGAATCCGTTCATCTCTCGCCGGGCCTGCGCGAGAAACCCCTCAAGGAGCGGCTATGTGCGGCATTGTCGGCTATGTCGGACCGAAAAAAGTTGTCCCCTTGATCCTCGACGGCTTGCGCAAACTCGAGTATCGCGGGTACGACTCGGCCGGCATCGCGGTGGTCAGCCAGAATGGAAAACTCGAAATTCGCCGCGCGGCGGGAAAACTGCGCAATCTCGAAGACTCGATTCGCTCGACGCCCCTCGAGGGGCTCTACGGAGTCGGGCACACGCGATGGGCCACGCACGGGCGTCCGACGGAAGAAAATGCGCACCCGCATCGCGACTGCACGGGCGATATCGTGGTGGTGCACAACGGAATCATCGAGAACTATCTCGAGCTGAAACTCAAGCTCGCCGAGGAGGGCCACAAGTTCCAAACGGAAACGGATACCGAGATCATCGCTCACCTCATCGAGAAGTTCTCGGCGAATGCCTCGCTCGAAGAGGCCCTGCTCAAGGCCGTGAAGGTGATGGGCGGAGCGTACGCACTGGTCGCGATTTCGGCGCGCGATCCGAACAAAATTGTGGCCGCGCGGCTTGGGCCGCCCATTGTCGTGGGTCTTGGCGCGCATGAATTCTTCGTAGCCAGCGACATTCCGGCGCTGCTCGAACACACGCGGAACGTGTTTTTCCTGGGCGACGGCGAAATGGCCGTGCTCTCCCCGGACGGCGTGCGCCTCCGTGATTTCCAGGGCCAGGAAATCCACCGCCAGCCTCAGCACATCACCTGGGACCCCATCCTGGCCGAGAAGGGCGGGTTCAAGCACTTTATGCAGAAGGAGATCTTCGAGCAGCCGCGCGCGGTTCGCGACACGCTGCTCGGACGCATCTCGCAGGTCACCGGCCAGGTATTCCTCGATCGCATGGACATCAGCGAGGAGGAATTCCGCAATTTCCGCGATGTAAAAATTGTGGCTTGCGGCACGAGCTGGCACGCCGGCTTGGCCGGGAAATTCATGATCGAGCGGCTCGCCCAGATGCCCGTCGAAGTCGACTATGGCAGCGAGTTCCGCTATCGCGATCCGATCTTGAGCGACCGCACGCTGGTGATCGCCATCAGCCAGTCCGGCGAAACCGCCGATACCCTGGCCGCCGAGCGCGAGGCGCGCCAGCGGGGAGGGAAGATTCTGGCCATCTGCAACGTGGTTGGCTCGATGTTGACGCGCGAGGCCCAGGGCACGATCTACACGCACGCCGGACCGGAAATCGGCGTGGCCTCGACGAAGGCCTTCACCGGACAGCTCACCGCGCTTCTGCTGACCGCTCTCCACCTCGGCCAAACCCGGGGAACGTTGACCGCTGCTGCCTCCCAGCACCTGATGCAGGAACTCACGCGCGTTCCACACAAAATCGAGAGCATTCTCGAGCGCGACGCGGAGATCGAGGATTTGGCAAAACAGTTCTTCCGGCAGACGGATTTTCTCTACCTCGGGCGCGGAATCCATTATCCGATCGCCCTCGAAGGCGCCCTCAAACTGAAAGAGATTTCCTATATCCACGCGGAGGGCTATCCGGCCGGGGAAATGAAGCACGGACCCAATGCCCTGATTGACGAAAATCTGCCGGTGGTGGTGATCTCGACACGCGACGAAGGCGATCCCTCGTCGACCACACGTTATGAAAAAACCGTCTCGAATCTGCAGGAGGTGAAGGCCCGAGACGGAATCGTCATTGCTTTGGTGACCGAGGGCGACCGCCTGGCCAGGGAGAATGCCAACCACGCGATCGAGATTCCGCCGGCGCCCGACTTGATCTCGCCGGTCCTCGAGATTGTGCCCCTGCAGCTTCTCGCCTACCATATTGCTGTCCGACGGGGCTGCGACGTCGATCAGCCGCGAAACCTGGCCAAGTCCGTTACCGTTGAATAGCGCATTCGCCGGTCCTGCCTTAGAATAGTTCTGTATGCTTTCCGTCGTTTCGGCCAAGCAGGGCGCTGGCTTCCTGGTTGGCCGCCTGTCGCTTGCCCTGCTGGCCGCAGTCTTGGCCGCAGCCTTCCTCGCTCGCGCCGCAGCCCAGGAAACCGCCTCGGGCCGGCTGGAATCGGTCGCCGTAAACGGGTCGAAGAAATTTCGCTCGGAGCAAATCGCCCCGGTCACCGGGCTCAAGAAGGGCGATCAAGTCACTCGCGACGACCTTCAAAAGGGGGCGAACGCGCTTGCCGCGTGCGGCCTCTTTTCCGAGGTCCACTATAAATTCTTCAGCGGCGTCGAGGGCGTCGAGGTTCAGTACGAGGTGACCGACGCGCCCTCCGTTCCGGTCCTGTTCGATAATTTCCCTTGGCTCAGCGATGAGCAGATGACTCGGGCGATCAAGGCCTCCGTGCCGCTCTTTGATGGCAGCGCTCCGGAGCGCGGAACCATCCTCGACCAGCTTTCAACGGCCTTGACCGAACAGCTCCAGGCGCGGGGTCTCACCATCGATGTCGGCCACGAGCTCGTGACGCTGCCATGGAACGAACAGCGCGTCATGCGTTTTCGCGGTGAGCCCGGCGCACCGGTGATCGCCAGCGTCGAATTCACCGATGCCCTGGCCAAGAGCGATCGAGCGATTGCCGACCGGATGGAGGACTTGGTGGGCAAGCCGTTTTCGCGCAGCGCGGTCGAGACCTTCGAATTCGAACAGGTTCGCCCTGTTTACCTCGCGCATGCCTTTTTACAAGTCGATTTCCGATCACCCGTCACCCGGATCGAGTCCAACAAAGTCTTCGTGTCGGCGCCGATTGATCCGGGCCCTGCCTTCGTCTGGAGCGGAGTGACGTGGAACGGAAACCAGGCCATCGCGTCGAGCGAGCTGACCAAGCTGGTCGAGGTCAATCTCGGCGCCCCCGCCGATGGCATGAAAATACAGGGTAGCTGGGAGAATGTGCGCTCCTCGTATGCCCGGCTTGGGTACCTCGATGCCGCCCTGGACCCTGTCCCGCGTCTGAACCAGGCAACCAAGCTCGCCAGCTACGATGTGAAGATCAGCGAAGGCCCGCAGTATCACATGGGGAATCTGGTGCTCACCGGACTCTCGATCGAAGGAGAAAAACGGGTCCGGTCCGCCTGGAAAATTCCGGCGGGCGCCGTTTTTGATGACAGTGTCTACGAGCAGTTTCTCGATTCGGGAATCAAGCAGGCTTTTGTCGGCCTTCCCTTCCACTATGAAAAGATCGGCCGCTTTCTCGAGAAGAACCCCGCCGACGGCAAGATCAACGTGATGATCGATTTCCAGTGAGCGAAGTGGATTATACTGACCGCTGATGGCTTCTCTGATCCAGAGCCCGGTCCCCGACCCAGGTGGAGACGCGTCGCGGAAGCAAGCCAAGCTGCTCGGGTTTCTGCGAACGCTCGAATCCGTTTTGGTGGCGTTTTCCGGAGGCGCGGACTCGGCCTACCTGGCTTGGGCGGCGCACAGCGCCATGGGCCATCGCGCCTTGGCCGTTACCGCGCTTTCCCTAAGCTTCTCCGCGCATGACCGCAACCAGGCCGAGCAGTTCATTCGGGAAACCGGCATTCGCCATGAATTCATCGAGACGTTCGAGTTCGAGAACCCGCTGTATATCGCGAACAACGCGGATCGCTGCTACTACTGCAAGGATGAGCTTTTCGATCGCATGGAAGCCCTGGCGCGCGAACGAGCGATCCGCTCGATCGCCTACGGCGTGAATGCCGACGACACGCGCGATTTTCGTCCCGGGCACCGAGCCGCGCGCGAGCACCGCATTCTCGCTCCTTTGCTTGAGGTGGACCTGCACAAGGAAGAAATCCGATTTCTTTCCCGCCAGGCAGGATTGCGCACGTGGGACCGACCGGCTTCAGCGTGCCTTTCCTCGCGCGTTCCCTACGGCACGGCCGTAACTCCCGAGTTGCTCAGCCGGATCGAACAGGCCGAGGCCGCCTTGCGCGAAATGGGATTTCGCCAGTTTCGCGTTCGCGTCCACGGCGAACTTGCCCGCATCGAACTCGCCTCCGACGAATTCGCGCGCGGCCTCGACGCCCCGACCGCCCGGCAAATCGCCGCCCGGCTGAAGGCCATGGGTTTCGCCTTTGTGGCGCTGGACCTTGAAGGCTATCGGCAGGGTTCGCTCAATTCTCTGCTGAAGTCGAAATAGCTACCCCTCGACGAGTTGCCCCGAGGCGGGAACTTCTGCTTGCCTCATTTCGTACATTTCTGGTAGGAAGGCTCACGCCAGATGATGCCAACCGAGCATTTCGCTCGAATGACCGTCGACCGTCTACAACGCGCGGCTTGTGCCGCCGGCGCGATGCTTGCTGCCGCACTGCTCGCCGGCTGCCTGCCTGGAAATGCCGTCGAGGGAACCTTTGACCGAACCTTCAACGTTAACGGCCCCGTCGAACTCGAGGTGACCACCGGAAGCGGCGACGTACACATTGCGCCGGGGGTCGGCGGCCGCGTAGAGGTTCGTGGCACCATTCATGCCCACGGATGGTCGAGCGATGAGTCTCGAGATAAGCTCGCGGCGATCGAGGCGAACCCGCCCATATCGCAGGAAAACAACCTGATCCGCGTGGGCGGAGTTGGAAGGCGCTCGAACTCAAACGAGGTCTCGATCGATTACATGATCGAGGTGCCAGCGACGACGGAACTGCACTGCGTGGCGGGCTCGGGCGACGTCACCGTGCGCGGAATCGACGGACCGGCCACTTTCACGGCTGGATCTGGGAGCGTGACGGCGTCCAATATCGGCGGCGACGTGCAGACGCTCGCCGGCAGCGGCGACGTGACAATTTCGCACGTTCAGGGCCAGGTGCAGGTGACCACCGGCTCAGGCAACATCGAAGTCCATTCGGCCAAAGGGGCCGTCCACATCCACACGGGCTCGGGTGACGTGAAGATAGAAGATCCCGGCGAGGAAGCCGTCGCCGATACGGGCAGCGGCAACGTGGACGTCCACAGCGCGCGAGCCGATTTGCGCGTGCACACCGCATCAGGCGGCATCACGGTGGAGGGAAATCCCGGCGCCTCGAATTACTGGGACTTTCGCGCCAGTTCGGGCGATGTAAGTCTGCGCGTGCCCTCGAGCGCCAGCTTCCGGCTCTACGCGCACACGAGCTCGGGAGACATTGACGCGCAAATTCCGATTGTCATGGAGGGAACCTCGGCTAAGCACGAACTGCGCGCACGAATCGGCGACGGCAAGGCTCGCGTTGAAGTCGAGACATCCTCGGGCAAGATCACGCTGCACTAGCCGGCGCGCTCCGGCGCGTACCGGTTCGCCTCATCGGAGTGGAAACGATAGAATGGGTGTCCATGCGCGCAATCACGGTTACGCTGGGGGCAGCCATCTTCCTCGCTGGCAGCGCGGCGGCACAGAAATCGACGGCGCCCTCGCCCGTGGCGGAAGCCAGTGCCGAGGCGGCTCTCGATAAGGCGTTGGCTGCCTCCGGTAATGACCGCGCAGAACTCGTGCGCAACCTTCAACAGTATCTTCTGCAATACCCCAATTCGCCCCGCAAGCTTGCCGTCTACAGGGCCTTGGTCGAGGCTTGTCAACAGCTCCAGGACGACGCTTGTGCGCTCAATTATGCTGAGCGACTCATCGCCCTCGAACCGGACGACTCGGACATGATGCTGATCGCCGTCGACTATCTTCAGGGCAAAGCAGACGATGCCAGCCTGACACGGGCCGCCGGATACCTGACTCGCGTGATCGATCGCGTGGAAAAATCCCCGCCTGACGAGCGGCCAGCGGGCGAACCGCTGGCCCGTTGGGAGTCAAAGCAAAGCAATCTGCGGAGCGTGCTCTACTACGGCCGCGGCCAAGTCGAATATTCCCAGCAGCACTACGACGATGCCGCCAAAGACCTCGAGACCAGCTACGCGATGCACCCGACGGCGCTCGCCGCCGAAATGCTCGGAGAAATCGCCGAACTGAAGGGCGACCCGAGGAAAGCGATCGAGGAATACACGGAAGCCTTTGTGGCCCCCGACAGCGGACCAGGAGCGAAACCTGACCGGCGCGAAATACGCGAGCAGCTGGGTAACGTATGGCGCGCGGTGCATGGAAGCGAGCAGGGCCTCGGCGACGCGATCCTTGCTGCGTACGACCGTCTGACGCCTTCCTCGGGCGCGCCGTCGGCCGCGGCAGCCAATCAGAATGCCAAGGACCCATTCGCGTTCGCAGTGCGGCGTCTGGACGGCACGCCTATGGCGCTTTCCGTTCTCAAGGGCAAAGTGATCGTGCTGAGCTTCTGGGCCACCTGGTCTCCCCCGTCGGTCGAGCTAGAAGGTACTGTGAACGACGTGGCCAAGGCCTGGTCGGGAGAGTCACGCGTCAATTTTCTCGAAGTGAATGCCGATCGCGACCAATCCGCGGTGCCGGAATTCTTCAAGCGCGAGAAATGGGACCTTTCCGTGGTCTACGCGGACGGGATCGACGGCTTTCTGAAGGTCAGGACCTTGCCGACCGTTCTCGTGGTCGATCCCAGCGGGAAAATCACCTACCGCGTGGAAGGCTTTTCCGCGGCGGGATTCGAGGCCGCGCTGAGCGCAGCCATCCAAAGCGCTCTCGGACATCCCGACTGAACCGTGGAGAGGGCAGCATTATTTGCCTCGAGCGGCGGCCGACGACGGCTCGGCGGCCTCCCGTGCGGCAAGAATCGTGTTGGTGTGAATGCGCACGGTATCCGCCACGTTACGCGCGTATCCGCCGGCCAGCGTGATGGCCACGGGGACGTTGTGCCGGCGCGCGTAGTCGAAAACCAGGGCGTCGCGCCGCGCGAGCCCTTCGATGGTCAGCGCCAGCCCGCCAAGTTGGTCCTCCCGGTACGGATCGGCGCCGCCTAGGTAGAAGAGAAGCTGAGGGGAAAAATCATGAAAGGCCTGATGTAAGTGTTTCTCAAGAATCGCCAGATAGTCTTCGTCGCGCATTCCGTCGGGCAAATCGATGTCGAGGGTCGAAGGGGGCTTTGGGTAAGGGTAATTGCTTTCCTGATGGATCGATAGCGTGAAAACCGTACCGTCTCCCCCGAAAATTGCAGCGGTGCCGTTTCCCTGGTGCACGTCCGTATCCACTACCATGGCGCGTTCGATCGCGCCCTCGAATTGAAGGCGCCGAATCGCGATGGCCACATCGTGAATCACGCAAAAGCCCTCGCCATGATCGGGATAGGCGTGGTGGAATCCGCCGCCGATGTTCGCCGACCAACCGTCCCCGAGCGCGCGGCGGCCGGCCAGAATCGATCCGCCCGCCGCGAGCCAGCAGGCCTCAATGAGCTCGGGGGAATAGGGCACTTCCATGCGAAGAATTTCGGCGTAAGTTAGCGTGCCCGTCTTCAGCTTGTAGACATACTCCTTCGAATGGACCCGGAGAACGTCCTCATCCGAGGCAGGCTCCGGCGCAAGAAAATCTTCTCGGCTGGCAATGCCGTCGCGTAGAAGCCCGTCGCGAACGAGCCGGTATTTCTGAGAGGGAAACACGTGTGCGCCGAGGTGCAAATCGTAGCGATCGTCGTAAGCGAGTTTGAAGGGAAGCACGAAGCGAGCCTATCGCGAACCTTTTCCAAAGGCAAACAACCCACCCTTCGAGGGCGATCAGAGACGTAAGACAATCCGATGACATCGTTGCAGGCGTACTCGGTGGTAGTGTACTGTGTTTAGGAATGGCTCACCTATGAGACGCGCTCAAACGGCTCTTGTGGCGCTCGTGCTGGCCTGCTCGCCCTTGGTCCTGCTCGCGCAAGCGCACGGGACCGTGGCATGCAACGCGATGTGTTGCCTGCGGCACTCGGCACATTCCGCCGGGCGGGGCACGGGATCCGGGGCCGAACACATGATGTGCCACCGCGCAGGTTTCGCTTGTACATGCGGCATCGAGTCCCAGAGCTCTCCTCTCGATTTCGGGAGCGTGAACCCGCTGACGCCCACCCGGCTGTCAAGGGTCGTGACCTTGGCGCGACCTGCCTGGTTCCCCTCCAGGATTGGTGAGCAGTCCCAAAACCCCTCGCACGGCTTCCTCCCCGACGTTTTTGAGCCTCCGCGACACTAGCCCTCTCTCCGCAGCGCAAGAAAAAACCTTCCTCTGGAGGCTTTATGCGGAAGCTCAAGGTTTTGCGCCTTGCTGTGGCCGTGCTCCTTTGTGCGGCGGCCGCGCGAGCGACTGTTTTTGGTGCCATTCGCGGGATTGTTCACGACCCTCAGCACCGACCCGTCCCGGGTGCCAGGGTGATGGTGAAATCGACGTCGTCGGATTGGACGGAAACCGTCACCAGTGACGCGGAGGGCGGGTTTCTGTTCAACCTGGTCCCCATCGGCGAATATTCGGTGTCCGTAACCCATCCAGGATTCGCCCAGGCGCTCGAGAACGTCACGGTCGAGTCGGGAACCGAGCCAGTTCTGCACGTCCCCTTGCAACTGGCCAGCAGGACCGAGACGGTCACCGTTGCGGGCGCCCTCGAAGTGCAGCCGACGGATTCGGCCACGCCGACGACGCTCGTTAACCGGACCGACATCGAGGAAACGCCGGGCGCCGACCGCACCAACGCTCTCGAGATGATCACCGACTATGTGCCGGCCGCTTACGTGACGCACGACATGCTACATATGCGCGGAGGACATCAGGTCGAGTGGCTGATTGACGGCGTGCCCATCCCCAACACGAACATCGCGACCAACTTGGGGCCGCAGATTGACCCCAAGGACATCGATTATCTGGAGATCATGCGAGGCAGTTATGAAGCCGACTATGGCGACCGCACCTACGGAATGTTCAACATCGTTCCGCGCACTGGCTTTGAACGCAACAGCGAGTGCGATCTCATGACCAGTTTTGGCAATTTCTATCAGACCAACAATCAAGTGAGTTGCGGCAGCCACACGGAGCGCTTTGCTTACTACCTCAGTTTGAATGGAAATCGCAGCAATTACGGCCTGCAGACGCCGATAGCGCAGGTCTTTCATGATGCCGAGAACGGCTATGGGGGGTTCGCTTCCTTCATCTATAACCACGATCCGAAGAACCAATTTCGGCTGGTCGCTTCCTTGCGGCAGGATTACTACCAGATCCCCATCGACCCCGATCCCACCTCCACGGGAAACCAGATCCTCGAGATTTCGGGTGAATCTCCAAGCTACGGCCTGCGAGATAGCGAGCGTGAGCCGGACGGATACGTCGCCTTCTCCTGGATCCACACGTTTAACCCCAGCCTGCTGCTTACCGTTTCGCCGTTCTACAACTACAACGCGGCCGACTATCACGGGAGCGCAAACGATTATCCGGTGATCTCAACCGTGAATCAGGTTGCGAATTACGGGGGCATGCAGGCATCCCTCAACGCCAGTTTCTGGAAAAACGACCTCGAAGCTGGCATCTACAGCTTTGCTCAGCACCAGTACAACTACTTCAACAACGAATTCACAGATGGCAGCCAAAACTTCCCGGCCTCGTCGATCGGTGTCAGCGGTGGACTGGTCGCCGAGTTCATCAGCGACAAGTTCAATGTGACGCCATGGTTGACGTTGATCGGCGGGCTCCGCCAAACCGAGTTCCGCGCCACGATCTCCGAGAACGCCACCGACCCTCGCATCGCGGCTACACTCAGAATTCCGCGTCTTGATTGGATCCTGCGTGGTTTTTACGGCGAGTACTACCAGGCTCCGCCGCTCTCGACGGCTACCGGCGCACTCCTCGGGTTGGCCAACAGCCAGAATTTCACCTTTGCCCCCTTGCACGGGGAAAGGGACAAAGAGTGGCAGTATGGTCTAACGATTCCCTACCGCGGCTGGAGTCTCGACGCCGACAATTACCAGACCAAGGCGACGAACTGGCTCGATCACAACAATATCGGGGAATCGAACCTGTTCTGGCCAATCACTTGGGACGCAGCCCTGATTCAAGGATGGGAACTCACCTTACGGTCTCCCGCCCTCTGGCATTACGGTCAATTTCACCTCGCCTACGCCAATCAAATCGCGCAGGCTACCGCACCGATTACCGGGGGACTGATCTGCCCTACGCCCGTAACCACGCTCTGCGGACTCGACATAGCCCCCGGATATGCGCCGGTCGACCACGATCAGAGAAACACCTTGAACATGGGCTTCAACTCGCATCTTCCCTGGCAGAGCTACGTGTCGACCAACGTGTACTATGGTTCGGGCTTCACGAACGGGCTCTATCAGACGCCGTACGCACAATATCCCGGGCCCTATCTGCCGTCGCATACGACGTTCGATCTTGCCCTTGGGAAGAGCTTCGCAGAGAAATATAGTATCTCGGTGAATGCGGTCAACGTCGCAAATCGCCGGGTGCAGCTCGACAACAGCTTGACCTTCGGCGGTTTCCATTGGAACGATCCGCGGCAGATTTACGCCGAGTTTCGCTATCGATTCAATTATTGATCGTCAAGGAGGAACATGGTCGATCGTTCGCAGTTCCCGCATTGGGCGTGTCGACTGCCGCGGGCGGCAACGGCTTCCGCCGTCACTGTTCTACTTCTGGTCGCCGCGGCGGGTTGCAAGCGAAACTCCCCTCCATCGGAACGCCGCTTCCGCCTGCATGGGACGGTCGTGTCGGTGGACGTGAAACAGGGATTCGCGCAAATCGATTCCGACGCGATTCCGGGGTTCATGGACGCGATGACCATGCCCTACCAAATTCCCGACTCCTCCATGCTCTCAACCCTCAAGCCCGGAGATGAAATCACAGCCGACCTGGTGGTCACCGAGGCGGGCGGTCATCTCGAGCATATTTCGATCCTCAAGCACGGCAGTCCTCCGCCGGCGCCTTCCTCGAGCTTCCACTGGCCCGAACCCGGGGATAGGGTCCCCGATTTTGTCGTCTTCGACCAGCAGGGAAGGCCGCTGCATCTGCGGTCGTTCCGAGGCAAAGCGCTACTGGTCACGTTCATTTACACACGCTGTCCTTATGCGGACTTCTGCCCGAAGGTTTCCAGCAATTTCGCCGAAATGTATCGGGAGATTGTGAAACAACCAGCCCTGGCTTCGCACGTTCGCCTGTTGAGTGTCAGCTTCGATTACCAGAACGATACGCCGAGGGCGCTCCGCGCCTACGCCGCATCATTCCGAGAAGTGAGCGGCACAGAGCAACCGTTCGCCGTGTGGGATTTCGCCACCGCACGTCGAAAGGAATGGCCCGCCATGGCCAAATTCTTTGGGCTGTACTACCGCTCCGAGCAGGGCCAGCTCATCCATTCGCTGAGCACCAGCTTGATTTCTCCCGACGGGAAGGTGGTCGAGTGGTTTCACAATAACGATTGGCAACCGGCCACACTCTTGGCCGATGCGGCCAAGACCATTCGAGCTCCCCAGCATGCCCGGGCGGCAAGGCCGCCAGGGGGTTCGCGCAGCTGACTGGCGAGAGGGGGGAGTCTTAGTTTTCGCGTTCCAGGATGAAATCGGGCACAGCCAGGAGCGCTCTGCGAAATTCCGAGTCCGGCAGATTCCGAAGCGAGGCCTTCGCACTTCTGGCATATTCGCGCGCCAGCTGGCGCGAGCGGTCGAGCGCCCCAGTCTCGCGCACGAGTTCCGTAATCTGTTCGGGGCGCACGCTGCGGAATCCCCGCTCTTCGAGGACCTTGGCCACGAGCGCGCGACCTTCCCCGTCCGGACAATCCCGATCGGGGCTGGCCTTGCTGGCTTCATTCAGGGCAAAAATCAGGGGTAGGGTAACTTTTCCTTCCTTCAAGTCGCTGAGCACCGGTTTGCCAAGCTGTTCGGGCGAGGCCGTAAAATCCAGCAGATCATCAACGAGCTGAAAGGCCAGCCCAGCGCAGCGGCCATATTCGGCCATCGATTCCTCGACCTCCCTCGGTTGCCGGCCGAGCACCGCGCCCAACCGCGCGCACCCACCGAACAGGCAGGCCGTCTTGCGATGGGCAAGCTCGGTCGCTTCGGCCTGGGTCAAGTCCATACGCCCGAGGCGCGTCAGCTGCAGTAGCTCGCCCTCGACCATGTTCTGCGTGAGGTCGATGAGGATATCGAGGATCGCGAAATTGCGTTCTCGAAGGGCCATCTCGAACGACTGCATGTACAGCCAGTCGCCGGCCAAAACGCTCATGTGATTGCCCCAGCGCACATTCGCGCTCGGGCGTCCGCGCCGGGTATGGGCGCCATCGATGACGTCATCGTGAACGAGCGTCGCGCTGTGGATCAGCTCGACCACGGCCCCCAGTCGGATCGCGCTCGCGCCGCGATAACCGGCCGCCCCCGCCGCCATCAAGAGCAGCGCGGGGCGAAGCCGTTTTCCCCCGCCTTCGAGCAGGTAGCTCGAGATTTCGGCAATCGGTTCGATGGCCACGCCGCTCTGCGCCGCGATCTCGCGCTCGACGAGTGCGAGGTCCTCGCGAACCAGGTCGAAAATCCCCTTCGCCATTTGGACAGCGAATGCCATCCGTTCTTCTCTCTTGCGCGGGTGAAGTGCGTTGCCCGTCCTGCCCCATGCGGGCCAAGGTTGTGAGGGTTAGATTGCGCCTTAAAACGGAAAAAACTCGACGTCAACTCTGCGGCGCGGTGCTTGGCTCCAACCCGAAAAATCGGAGGAAATTCTGCGCCGTCCGGGCCGCAACCTCCTCATGAGGCAAGTCTCTCACATTCGCGAGCGCTTTCGCTACCTCGACAACATAGGCGGGCTCGTTGCGTTTCCCGCGATACCCCTGCGGCGGGAGAAAAGGCGAGTCCGTTTCGGTAAGAATGGACTCGAGCGGCAACTCGCGCGCCACGTCGCGCAGCTGCTGCATCTTCGGATAGGTCAGGTTCCCTGCGAAGGAAACGAGGAAACCCATATCGAGTCCGCGCTTGGCGTCGGCCATCGACCCGGTGAAGCAGTGCAAAACGCCGCCAAGACCGCTCGGTCTCCAGTCGCGCTCGATCAGGGCCAGGCAGTCGGCCCAGGCGTCGCGGCAGTGGATGATGATGGGCAGTTTGGCCCGACGCGCCTGGCCGAGCTGCCGCTCGAAAACCCGCTGCTGCACTCCTCGCGGCGAATGATCATAGTAATAGTCGAGACCGATTTCGCCCCAGCCGATCACCCTCGGATGCTTCGCCAGTTCCTCGAGTTTCGCAAAATGCTCTTCGGTGGCCTCGCACGCCTCGTGCGGATGGATTCCAACCGTCGCGTAAATCCAGTCGTGCTCCTCGGCAAACGGAATGGCCGCGTCGAGCCGCCCGGGGCCGGTGCCGCTGCCGATGGCCAGGAGCGTTGTGATTCCGGCCGCACGGGCACGGTCGAGCATCGCCGAACGGTCCTCGTCGAACTGCGGAAACTCTAGATGCGCGTGCGAATCGATGATTCTCACGAAGCGTCTCCGCGGCCTTTGCGCAAAACGAAAATCATTTCCGGGCTGGAGTTGTCGAGGGGAGCCTTCGCAAACGAACCGTACTCTTCGACCGGCTGGAGACCCGAAAGCAGGAAGAGCAGACGAAGCTGCGGATAGGTAAACCAGGTCATGTCCAGAGGGGCGGTTTCTTCGCGGACGATTCGCTCGCCCTCATAGAAGCGGTAGATGAACACGCCGCTAAATCTCTGGTGGATCTGGTCGACGGAGTCTTTGCGATAGACGCGGCGAACTATAGTGCCGGGCCTGCCCTCCGCCGGCCACTCCATTTCGAACCGCTCCTCACCGATTCCGGAAAGAAGCGAATCGAACCGCGGAGAAAACACGTCAAAGGCGAATTGCCCCCGCTCGCCGAGGTGCAGCGTCACGGTCTCGAGCGCAGCCAGCTGATCCTCGATGGTGTGCATGTGCTGAAGGGGGCGGAACGGCATGATGATGAGCGGGAACTGCCTGTTCAGGCGCACCTCGCGCAGATCGTCCGAATGAAGGGCCACGCGGCTCTGAACCTGTTGGGGCTCGCGCGCAAGCTTTTCTTTGAGGACGTCGAGCATGGCCCGGGATCTGTCGAGACCGTGAATTCTGACACCGGCACGGGCGATCGGCAGCAGCACGCGGCCCGTGCCACAGCCGATTTCGAGAACCGGACCGCCCACACTCCGGGCGAGATCGACGTAGAAGGCCAGGTCGGGGAGTCTGGCGGCAGCGTAAGCGGCGTCGTAGTAACGAGCGGATACCGCGTAGGTCTCATCGCTCGGGTCGGACATCGGGGCGTCTCCGGCGAGTTCAGCGAACCTTCGCGCCGGGAGAAACCTCTTCGGCGAAGGTGCATAGCACGGGCTTTCCGTCCGGGCCGGTTGAGGCGGCCAGCAGCATTCCGTTCGATTCGAGCCCGCGCATTTTTCTCGGCGCGAGATTTGTCACCACGACGACCTTCATCCCCGCCAAATTCTCCGCTGCGTAGGAGGTCGCGACCCCGGCCAGCACTTGACGAACCTCCCCACCGATATCGACGAGGATCTTGAGCAGCTTGTCCGCGCCGGGAATGCGCTCGGCGGATTGGATTACGCCGGCGCGCAGCTCGATCTTCTGGAAATCGTCGATCGTGATCTTCGCCGCCCCTGCGCTCGCCGTCTCCCCGCTCGCCGTCCCCGCCGGGGCGCTCGCGCCCGGACCGCGTATCTCCTGTTCCATCGCTTCAATCCTTTCCCATGCTTGTTTCTTGTCCAGGCGCGGAAACACCGCTCCCGGCTTGCCAATACGGGTTCCCGGCTTCAGTCCGGCCCATCCGAGCTCGTCGATCCGCACGTCGGCGAGCTTTGCTGTTTCGCCGAGCTGCTCCCAAATTTTTTCTGTCGCCTCGGGAATGACCGGGTGAGAAAGGACGGCGGCGATGCGCAGCGCCTCTGCGGCGCGGCGCAGAACTCGTTCGAGTTCTCGCCTTCGATTCTCTTCGCCCGCGAGCGCCCAGGGCTTGGCCAGACTCAAGAGCTGGTCCGTTTGGCCAACGAGAGACCAGATCTGCCCCAGGGCGCCCGAGAAATCGAAGCGGTCAAAGCAGTCTCTGGCGATCTTGCAGGTGTCGGCTGCGTGACCCTCGAGCGCAATTTCCAGATCGCCCCCGGTCGTGGCCTCGGAAGAGGGGGAGTCGGGAAGCACACCGGAGAGGTACTGGCTGATCATGGTGAGAACACGGCTGGCGAGATTGCCCAGGCCGTTCGCCAGGTCCGCGTTGTAGCGCGTGATCAGGGCCTCGCGGGAGAAATTGCCGTCCTGGCCGAACACGGTCTCGCGCAACAGGTAGTACCGCAGGGCGTCATTGCCCACCTTGGCGCCCGCGACCTGGTCGAGCCCCTTCACGATCGGCTCGGGGTAGGCCACGTTGCCGCGCGACTTGCTCATCTTTTCCTGCTCAAATAACAGCCAGCCGTGCGCGAAAATCTGTTTGGGCAAGGGCAGCTCGGCGGCCATCAGGAAGGCCGGCCAGTACACGGCATGAAAGCGGATGATTTCCTTGCCGATCATGTGCACGTCGGCGGGCCAGAATCGCCGGAACTTCGGATTTGCATCCCCTTCGTGGCCTTCGCCGAATCCGATGGCGGTCATGTAGCTTGTGAGGGCGTCGTACCAGACGTAGAAAACGTGCTCGGGATCATCCGGCCAAGGGATTCCCCATTTGATCGACTTGCGGCTGATCGACACATCCTTCAGCCCGGCCTCGACGAAGCTCCGCGCCTCGTTCAGGCGAAAATCCGGCCGCACGAACTCGGGATGCTGCTCGTACAGGTCAAGGAGCCGCTGCTGAAAGGCGGAAAGGCGAAAGAAGTAATTCTCTTCTGAGATCAGCTCGGCGGGACGCCCGCAAATCGGGCAATCGGCCGGCTCAGGAGAATCGCTGACGTAGAGATTGTCATAGATGCAGTAGCGGCCCTCGTATTTCGCTTTGTAGATGGCGTGCGGCGAGCGCCGGAGGGTGCGGCGCACCAGGATCTGTACGGCGCGAGCGTGCTCGACCGATGTCGTGCGCACGAAGTCCGTGTAGTGAATTCCCAGCAGTTTCCACAGTTCGATGAAAATCTTTTGGTTGCGATCGACCAGCTCCTGCGGCGTAATTCCCGCTTTCTCGGCGGCGCGTTCGATATTGACACCGTGCTCGTCCGTCCCGGTCGTGTAGGCGACCTCGGAACCGCACATACGTCGGTACCGCGCGATCACGTCGCAAACGATGGTGGTATAAGCCGAGCCCACATGCGGCCGCGAATTCGCGTAATAGATTGGCGTGGTCAGATAATATTTCTGTTTTTCCATGAATCTTGGCTGATCGGTCGCGCCGCGCAGGATCTCGGGCTCAGGCGCTTTCCTTTTGTTTCCCCTTCTCGAATTCGAACGAGGCGGCCGCCATCACCTGCTTCAGCGGCACGCCGCGCTCGACGGCAATGCGCTGACAATCTTCGTACTCGGGTGTCGCGTTCAAAACCGAGCCGCTCCCGCGCGATACCTTCATGCGCACTTCGCCAAACGGCGTCTTGACACTTACCGTCTCCCGCTGGAGCGTCTTCCGCCGCGCTTCGTACGTGCGCACGCCGATCGTGGTGGTCTCCCGGAAGACCAGGTCGATCAAGCGCGGGGCGTTCACGGTTTCCGACAGCAAGGTGACCAGGAACCCGGGGCGATTCTTCTTCATCTGCACGGGCGTCGAAAAGACGTCGAGCGCACCCGCCGCAAGCGCTCGCTCGACGAAATACCCGTAGATCTGGGGGCTCATGTCATCGACATTCGTCTCAATGACCGTCACCGGCGCACTCCAATATTCCGCGACCTCCTCGGCGGCCCGCTCGCCGACAAGCAGCCGAAGAACGTTGGGCTTCTCCGCCAGATCCATGCTACCGGCGCCGTACCCCACCGTCCGCAGAGTCATGGGGGGCATCTCTCCGTACCGCGTCGCCAGAGTCGTGGCAATGGCGGCACCGGTCGGGGTGACCAGTTCGCGCTGAATCCCGCTCGAACGCGCGGGCGCGCCGCGCAGCAGCTCGACGGTGGCCGGCGCGGGGACGGGCAGCAAACCGTGATCGGTCTCTACCTGCCCGCCACCCACGTCGAAAGCAGAACAGGCGAACTCCTCGATGCCCAGGAGCTCAAAGCCGATCGCCGCTCCGACGATGTCGACGATCGAATCGACAGCTCCGACCTCGTGAAAATGCACTTTGTCGATCGGGATCTCGTGAACATGCGCTTCGGCCTCGCCCAGGCGACGAAAGATCTTCTTGGCGCGTTCCGCTGCCCGCGGGGCGAGTTTCGCCCCATCAATCCTATCGACGATCTCGCCCAACCCGCGATGCGCATGCCGCCCGTGTCCGTGGTCGGGCTCGTGGGCACCGTGCCTGCCGTGCGGGTGTGCATGCGCGCGGCCCTTCACGCCCTCCTCCGCGTGGACTTTCACCTGCGTGGCATAGATCTCTCGACGCGCGACCCGTGCGGAGGAAATCTCCCATCCGGGCAGTCTCAATTTGCGCAGCTCACCTTCGATCGCCCCGAGCTCGACGCCCGCGTCCACCAGGGCGCCGAGCACCATGTCGCCGCTGATTCCGGAGAAGCAATCGAAGTAGAGAACGGCTATATTCTTCATGAAATTTGCACAAGTCGGGCTCAAACGGCTCGAAACTGGATACTATTCTGTGGCGCTCGATAGTGTCAAACAACCCGCAGCAGGCGCGGCTCACATTCGAGGCACAAGGGATTTGATCTTCTGCGTCACCAGATCGATTCCGACTTCATTGTAACCACCTTCGGGAATAATGACGTCGGCAAACCGCTTGGAGGGCTCGACGAATTCGGTGTGCATGGGCCGCACCGTGGCGAGGTACTGACCGACGACCATTTCCATGGTGCGCCCGCGTTCCCGGATGTCCCGCTCCAGCCGGCGGATGAAGCGCAGATCCGCGTCCGTGTCGACAAAGATTTTAATGTCCATCAACTCGCGCAGCCCCTTGTGCTCGAAAATCAGGATGCCCTCAACGATGATGGCCGCGCGCGGCCCGACAGGCGCGGTTTCCTTGCGCCTCTGGAACTTCGCGAAGTCGTAGGTCGGCGAGGCGATTACCTCGCCCGAGCGCAAGCGCCCGAGGTGCTCGATGAGCAGCGGCGTATCCATCGAGTCGGGATGATCGAAGTTGACTTTGACCCGTTCTTCGTAGGAAAGGTGCGGATAGTCCTTGTAGTAGTTGTCCTGCTGGAGAATCGTGACGCTTTCCTGCGAAAGCGCCTCGATAATGCGGCGGGTGATAGTAGTCTTGCCCGACCCGCTACCGCCGCAGATGCCGATGACGAGCGGCCTCTTTTGAACCGCCAGGATCGTCTCCTCCGGTCGCGAGGGATGCCCTCGGTTTCCCCCTCCCGAAACTGTCCGGGCTTCTAGCGCGACTTTTTCCGCCCCTTGCCGTTCCTCTTCTCTTCGATGACAGCCTGCGCCGCGGCAAGCCGCGCAATCGGAACCCGGAAGGGGGATGCGCTGACATAGTTCATGCCCACCTGATGGCAAAACTTGACGCTCTCCCCGTCGCCGCCATGTTCGCCACAGATCCCGATCTTGAGGTTTGGCCGCGTCTTGCGCCCCCGCTCGATCGCCCACTCGACCAGCAGGCCAACGCCCTCCCGATCGAGGGTTTGGAAGGGATCCGCCTTGAAGATCCCCGCGCGTCGTTCATCGACGTAATCAGGCAGGAAGCGTCCGGCGTCGTCACGCGAAAGGCCCATGGTCGTCTGCGTGAGGTCGTTCGTGCCGAAGGAGAAGAATTCAGCCACTTCGGCGATCTGGTCGGCGAGCAGCGCGGCGCGCGGCAGCTCGATCATGGTGCCCACGAGATATTCAAGTTTCACTTTAGATTCTGCAATGATGGCGTCCGCCACTTGGCGCGTCTCCGTTTCCAGAATCTTGAGTTCCTTTTTGTCCAAGGTCAGCGGGTGCATGATCTCAGGTAACACTTTAACTCCGCGCTTCTGGCAATCGATGGCCGCTTCGATGACCGCGCGGACCTGCATTTCAAGAATTTCCGGGTAGGTGATGGCCAGACGGCAGCCGCGGTGACCGAGCATGGGGTTGGCCTCACGGAGCTGCTCGACGCGCCGCTCGACGGCCTCGGGCGAGATGCCGATTTTCGAAGCCAGCTCGGCCTGCTTGGCCGGATCGTGCGGAACGAACTCGTGCAAGGGCGGATCGATCAGGCGGATGGTGACGGGGAGCCCGTCCATGGCCTCAAAGATGCCGATGAAATCGCGCCGCTGGAACGGGAGGAGCTTGGCCAGCGCTTTTCGCCGGGCCTCGGGGCTGTCCGCCAGGATCATCTCCTGAATCGCCTGCTGGCGCTCGGCACTCTTCTCGGGATGCTCGAAATCCTTGAAGAACATGTGCTCGGTGCGGCAGAGCCCGATCCCCTCCGCCCCCATGCCGCGCGCGACCCGCGCGTCATGCGGCGTATCCGCGTTGGTGCGCACGCGCAGCTTGCGAACCTGGTCCGTCCATTTCATCAGCGTTTCATAGGCCTTGGGAGGCTCGGGCCGGGCGAGGTCGATTTCGCCGGAATAGACCGAGCCGTCGCCGCCGTCGAGAGTGATCCACTCGCCCTCGCGAACGACGTGGCCGTTCGAGCTCATCTTCTTTGCGTTCACGTCAATGTCGATCTTCTCCGCGCCGACGATGCAGCACTTGCCCCAGCCTCGCGCGACCACGGCCGCGTGGCTCGTCTTGCCGCCGGTTGCCGTCAGGATCCCCTGCGCGACGTACATTCCACCTACGTCTTCTGGGCTTGTTTCGCGACGCACAAGAATCACTTTCTCGCCGCGCTCGGCCCACTGCTCGGCCTCTTCGGCCGTGAACACGGCTTTGCCCACGGCCGCGCCCGGCACGGCGTTGATGCCTTCGGCAAACTTGCGCACGGACAGTTCCTTGCGCGGGAGCTTCGGATCGAGCACGGGGTAGAACAACCGCTCGATGTCTTCCGGCTTGATGCGCTCGATGGCCTCTTCGACGCCGATGAGTTTCTCGTTGGCCATATCGACAGCCATGCGAAACGCGGCGCCCGGCGAACGCTTGCCGGTGCGCGTTTGCAACATGTAGAGCGTGCCGTGCTCCACGGTGAATTCCATGTCCTGCATGTCGGTGTAGTGTTTCTCGAGAGTGCGGCGGACCTTCTCGAGCTGCGCGTACACCTTCGGCATGCGCGTCTCGAGCTCGCCGAGGTGCATGGGCGTGCGGATTCCGGCCACTACGTCTTCGCCCTGGGCATTCAGCAGGAAATCGCCGAAGAAGGTCTTCTCGCCCGTGCTGGGGTCGCGCGTGAAACACACGCCGGTCCCCGAATCGTCGCCCGTGTTGCCGAAAACCATTTGCACGACGTTCACCGCCGTGCCCAGCAGGCCCGTAATTTTCTCGACCCGCCGGTAGGTGACCGCCTTTTCGCCCATCCACGATTCGAATACGGCGCCGATCGCGCCCCAGAGCTGCTCGACGGGATCCTCGGGGAAATCTTTGCCGGTTTTCTCCGTAAAGTAAGACTTGTACTCCGTGACTAACCCGCGCCAGCCTTGCGCGCTTACTTCAGTGTCATCCTTCACGCGCAGCTTCGTCTTCATCGCGCGCAGTTTGGCCTCGAGCTCCTCCTTGGGAAGCCCGATCACCACACTCGAATACATCTGCACGAACCGACGGTATGCGTCATAGGCGAAGCGCTCATTCCGGGTGGCCTTCGCGAGCCCCTCAACCGACCGCTCATTGAGACCGAGGTTGAGGATGGTTTCCATCATTCCGGGCATCGACCGAGCCGATCCCGACCGGACACTGACCAGCAAGGGGTCTCGAGCATCCCCGAGCTTCCGCCCGGTCAGCTTTTCCAGGTGCGCCAGGTTTCGGGCCACCTCCTTGCGCAGCTCCTTCGGGTATTTCCGGCCGTGCTTGAAATAGTAGTCGCAAGCCTCCGTGGTTATGGTGAAACCGGCAGGAACCGGCAACCCGATCCGCGTCATCTCGGCGAGCCCTGCGCCCTTGCCGCCGAGCAGATCCTTCATTTCTCCCGTGCCGCCCGCTTTTCCCGCGCCAAAAAAATAAACGTATTTCATTTCGCTCCTCGATGATTGAGTTCAGGATTCACTTGAAGATAGCATTTCGCTCACCAGGATGGGGCATGGTCGACCGACCGACATTGAAAGTTCCACCTCGCGCGCCCGGACGGGCGCCCCGGCGCCGTCCGCAAGGCGGGAAAGTGTTACTTCAACTTTGCGCCCCGCCTTTTCTTCCGCCCTCATCGCTGATCTCGGGTTTCGGAACCTTCTCTTGAATCTTGTCCGGCCAGCTCGGAAAAATCCGCAATGGTCGAGAACTCCTTAAGGAGCGCTCCGAGCAGCGCGATCCGGTTCCGCCGGATGTTTTCATCTTCATGCATCACGAGAACCTTGTCGAAGAAGAAATCAACGGCCGGCCGCAGCTCGGAAATTTTCTCGAGAGCCTGCCTGTACTTCTTCTCTCTCTTGCGCCGGGCGGCCTCTTCGCCGATCCGCTGCGCCGCGGTGCGAAGCTGGAGCTCGGCTGCCTCGCGCAGAAGTTCCGGGCGGACCTCCGTTTGCGTTTTGTCGCTCCTGGCCGCGGATTTTTCCAGAATGTTGCGGATGCGCTTGAAGGCCGCTGCGAGCGGCGGAAAATTCTTGGTGTTGCGAATGGCCTTGACCGCGGCGACACGCTCGACGGCATCCACCAGATCATCGGCCCCGGCCAAGAATGCCGCGTTGATCTCGTCATAGGCAAACCCGCGGCGCTCGCGCAGGATGTAGCGCGCTCGCTCGAGCAGGAACTCGACCACCTGGGCCTGGAGCGCGTCGGAAACCTCGATTTTCGGGGCAAGCTCCCGCACACCGCGGGCCGCGGCAGAAACGGCGGCCGATAGCGACAGCGGCAGTTCGCGGTCCAGGATGATCTTTACGATCCCGAGGGCTGCGCGCCGCAAGGCAAAAGGATCGCCCGAGCTCGTCGGTATGGCGCCCACCGCAAACGAGGCCACCAGCGAATCGAGCTTGTCCGCAACGGCCACCGCGCACCCGGTCAGATTGCGCGGAATTGGATCGTCCAGGCCGAGCGGCCTGTAGTGGTCGTAGACGGCCCAGGCAATCTCCTCGGGCTCGCCCTGCGCCCGGGCATAGAGCCCGCCCACGACGCCTTGCAGCTCGGTGAACTCGCGCACCATCTCGGTCACCAAGTCGCATTTCGAAAGCTCAGCCGCGCGATCGGAACCTGCCACGTCCGCTTCGTTGACCCCGGCGCTGAACCACTGTTCAGCGAGCCAGCGCGCTAGCGAACGCATGCGCTCGACCTTGTCTTTATAGCTGCCCAGACGCGATTCGTAAGTGACCGCAGCAAGCTTCGGGAGATAGTCGCCGAGTTTCGTCTTCTGATCGGTTTCCCAGAAGAAGCGCGCGTCCTCAAAGCGGGCACGCAAAACGCGCTCGTGACCCGTCCGCACGAGCCCCTTATCGTCGCGCGCGAGATTGATGACGGCCAGGAAATGCGGGGCTAGTTCCCCGCCCCGTGATTCGAGGGCGAAGTACTTCTGGTGATCGCGCATTACGGTGACCAGGATCTCGTCGGGAAGTTCAAGGAATGCTCGATCGAAATCCCCCCCGATGACGGATGGAAACTCGTTCAAATAGGTCACGAGCTCGAGCAGCCCGCGATCTTCATGCGGGCGCAGTCCCTTGCGGGAGGTCAGCGCGCGAATCTCCGATTCAATCTTAGCCAGGCGCTCGTCCGGGCGGGCCAGGATGAAGTTTTTCTTCAATTTCGCATCGTAATCCGCGGGGCCCGAGACGGGGATCTCAGCGTGCCCGAGAAACCTGTGCCCGCGGGTTCGATTACCCGAGTTGACGCCGGCAAAGCAAAACGAAATCACCCTCCCGTCGAGCAGCGCGACGATCCAGCGGATCGGACGAATGAAGCGCGGCCCTTGCGCCCCCGTCCAGTACATCGATCGCGGCCAGGATATTTCCTCGATCGCCTGCGGCAGCACCTCGGACAGGATCTCGCTCGCCGCCCGTCCCGTGATGACCTGCCTGGCCGCGACGTACTGACCCTTGGGAGTATCGACGACGGTGAGCTGGGAAAGCGGAATTCCCTGCTTGGACGCAAAGCTCTCGGCTGCACGCGTCGGTTCGCCGAGACTGTCAAAGGCCACCGACTTCGGCGGGCCGGTAATTTCTCTCGTGGTGTCCTGCTGTCTGAGCCGCACACTGCGGACGACGGCGGTAAGCCTTCGCGGGGCACCGAACGTTTCAAGCGAACCTGCCGGGGAGTTCTCCGCAAACAAACGATGGGTCAAGAGATGTCGTTCGAGAATTACTTTAAGTTCTCCCGCCGCCTTTCGAATCATGCCGGCGGGGATTTCTTCGCAGCCAATCTCGAAAAGAAGATCGCCGAACTCCACTTTGGCCTGGAAGGCCCCGCGTTGCGTGTTTCTGTGCGCTCCCCTCGGCCCTAGTTTTGCTCGCCTCACGTGCGCACCTCGGAGGCAGCCTGGGGCGGCGCTAGGGCGGTGGCCCCGGAGGCCAGCGATCGCTGCTCAAGCCAGGCCCTGGCCACCTGAACGGCCAGCTTGCGAATACGTCCGATCATGGCCGCGCGCTCGGTCACCGAAATCGCCCCGCGCGCGTCGAGCAGGTTGAACAGGTGCGAACATTTTAGGCACAAATCGTATGCCTGAAGCAGCGGGAAACGCCCCTTGGCCTGGGGCTTGAGTTTCCCATAGGCGGCCAGGAGCCGGGCCGCTTCGGCCTCGTTCAGATCGAACTGTCTGCGCGTCGAAGCCGCGTCTGCATGTTCAAAGCTGTAGGCCGAGAATTGTTCTTCCTCGGCCCGCCGCACCTGGCCATAGGTCATCGTGTTCGACCAGCGCACGTCGAACACATTGTCGACGCCCTGCAGATAGGCCGCGATGCGATCGAGCCCGTAGGTGAGCTCTACGGATATGGGATCGAGGTCGATGCCTCCGCACTGCTGGAAGTAGGTGAACTGAGTAATCTCCAGGCCATCGAGCAGCACCTGCCAGCCGATACCCCAAGCACCAAGCGTGGGCGCCTCCCAGTTGTCCTCCTCAAAGCGAATGTCGTGCTCCTTCAAGTTAATTCCCACGGCAGTCAGGCTTGCTAAATAAAGACTTTGAATGTCGACAGGCGACGGCTTAAGGATCACTTGAAGTTGCGTGTGCTTGTACAGACGGTTTGGATTCTCACCGTAACGGCCGTCGGCCGGACGTCGGCTTGGCTGCGCATACACGACGCGATAGGGCTCCCTGCCCAGCACGCGCAGAAACGTCTCCGGGTGCATGGTCCCGGCGCCGACCTCGATATCATAGGGCTGCTGCAGAATCGCGTCGCGTTCGGTCCAGTAATGCTCGAGCGCGAGCAGAAGATCCTGAAAGCTCAGCCCGCGCCGATCCGCAGCCCTGTCCTCGCTTCCGCGGGCCTCACCCTTCCCCCGGCGAACTGCGCGCCTCGCGTTCGGCCGCGACAATTCTCGCGCGCTCCTCACGCCGACTCCAGCAGTTCCCGCGAAGTGAGTTTGCGGTCCATTTGATGTTCAATAACGTCGAGCATGATGTCGGTGATTTCCTTCACTGCGCCAGGGGGCACCGCTTCCTGGTCCAAGCGATCGAGCCGCTCGGTCAACATCCGCCGCACGAGGGCCAGCGCCGCGGCGGGAATCACGCGCATCCCGGGTTTGCGGCAGCGGCCGCAAACGATGGCCGAGGTTGTCCGAGCAAAGTAGACCGGCTGCCCCGCTCGGTCCTGACCGTTAAAGGGCCGGCCGCACCGCGAGCAAGTATCGAGCGATGGAAGCCACCCGCCAAGTTTCACCGTCCACAGCGCAAAGTAGGCCAGGGCCGGTTCGGCCCTGCCTGTTCTCTTCACCGTCTGCGCGCACAGGAGCAAGAGCCGAAAGCTCGCGTCGGAGGCTTCCTTGTCCGGCAACACAGCCAACGTAATCTCGCTGAAGAGCGAGAGCGCAACGCTTGACTGGTAGTCGCGAAAGGCATCGAGAAACGATTCGATGATCTCGCACTGGTTGATGCGAACCAGCTCGCGCGTTTCCCGCTCGAAATACCAGATGCGTACGTGGGAGAGCCGTTCGAGCGTCGCTCCGAACCGGCTCTTTGGTCGCCGCGCGCCGGCCGCCACGCCGCGCATGCGCCCGGCACCCCGCGACAGAAAACTAACCAGCCGGTCCGCTTCCCCTAAGGGATAGCTTTGCAGGACGATCGCTTCAGATTCGTGGAGCGGCATCGGCGTCCAGATCGGCCGGCGAGCACCGCATGGCGTGAAGGTGCCTCACGGGCAGTCGCGCGACTCACCCTTCATGCTGACACGCAGCGAAAGAAATTTTTTATCACAGCCACTCGATGACACGCAAACCCTTTGAACATCGGACAGACCCCCGGGGCCGCCGAGCGAACCCGAAGATGGCCAGTTGAAACCGCGCGTTCCGGAATCGCGCGAAGCCTCTCTGTGTTCAACCAAAACTTGAAGTCTCAAGCAGCCCGACCCATGGGCCAAGCCAGTCGTTCCTCCGCTCCCCGCGAAGTTCGGTTGCGTAATGATTGAGGTCCCGCTACATTCTTGAACCTTATGTTTCGCCGGCAAGGCCCGAGCTGCTGATGCGCGTGCGCAAAATCGATCCCGCTCGAGCCGTCGTCGGCGTGGGCATCAACGCGACCGATACGGTGATTTGCCTGCCGCGCTTCCCTACTGTGGACAGCAAAGTCGAAGTCAGCTCCGCAGAAACCAAGGCCGGCGGTCAGGTGGCCAGCGCGATCGTGGCCTGCAGCCGCTGGGGGCTCCGCGCGCGCTACATCGGCAAAATCGGTGACGATTCCGCCGGCCGGTTCCAGATCGAAGAGATGCGACGGGAGGGGGTCGAGGCCCACTGGATCACGGCCAGAGGTTACGCGAGCCAAAGCGCATTTATCCTGGTCGATGAGCCTTCCGGCGAACGCACCGTGCTCTGGAAGAGGGAACCGGGCATCGCGCTCGAGACCAGAGACCTCAAGCGATCCTGGATTTCCGGCGCCAGTGCATTGCTGGTCGACGGGCACGACACGGCCGCGGCGGCACGGGCGGCCCGATGGGCACGCGAGGACGACTGTCCGGTCGTCGCGGACCTCGATAATCGCTATCCGGGAGTTGAAGAACTACTTCAGTTTGTCGACTTCCCCATCACTTCGAAAGATTTCCCCGAGCGGGTTACTGGCGAACGCGACCTGCTCAAGTCCTTGCCCCAAATGTTCAGAAAGTTCAAGTGCCGCCTGGCGGGTGCGACGCTCGGTCGGCTCGGCGTGATCGTCTGGGACGGACTGCATTTCACTCTCTGCCCCGGCTTCCGCGTTCATGCCATGGACACGACAGGGGCCGGCGACATCTTTCATGGGGCGTTCCTGTACGGGCTCGTGCACGGCTGGCGAATGGAGGTGATGCTTGAATTCAGCTGCGCGGCCGCGGCGCTAAATTGTGAATCGCTCGGCGCGCGGGGCGGTATTCGTCCGCTCGAAGAAATCGAAAAGCTGCGCCGGGAGGGCCAACGCTCCGAACCCGCCTTTGAACCTAGAGAACTGCGCGAAGCCGCGCAGGCCGCCGGAGCCCGGACATGATTCCGCTCAAAGACATGACGCCCCGGCGTTCAGCGCCGGTGATGACACTGCTTCTCATCCTGGTGAACTCGGGCGTTTTCTTCTATCAAATTTCTCTGCCGGCCCGGGCCGCCGATCTGCTCATCGATCGCTACGGGCTTGTTCCGGCGCGAATTGCGAACGCGCTCGCCGGCACGCATCACGTGAGCTACGCGCAAGCCGTCGTTCCGCTCCTGACCTCAATGTTTCTGCACGGCGGGTGGCTGCACATCATTGGAAACATGTGGTTCCTGTGGATCTTTGGCGCGAATGTCGAGGACCGCTTCGGTTCGTTCGCCTACCTCGTCGTCTACCTGATTTGCGGAATTGGCTCAGGCATTTCGCAGGTTCTCTTCTCCTGGGGGTCGCACATCCCGTCCATCGGGGCGAGCGGCGCAATCTCCGGCGTGCTCGCCGCCTACCTGGTATTTTTTCCCGGCTCGCGCATCCTGACGCTGATCCCTCTGTTCGTCTTCTTCTTCACTGCGCGGATTCCCGCTTTTGTTTTCATATTGCTTTGGTTTATGGTGCAGTTTATGAGCGGCCTTGGATCGCTCGGTGCTGGCGCAAACACCGGCGGGGTCGCCTGGTGGGCTCACGTCGGGGGATTTTTGATCGGCTTGATCATTGCCCTCGAGACCCGGGCCGCGGGCCGCGGACGCATGCCGGAGTACAGCTGACCGCACGCGCGCTTGCGGAAGCGAAGCGATCGAGACACGCAAATCGCGCAACGGAGACCAGAAACTCCCGCGACATCGCAGGAATCTACGGTAAGCGAACAAGGAGAATCGGATGAAAACGACGGTCATGCTTGCTCTCTTCCTAGTTCTGGCGCTTACGCCGGAAACAGGGGCCCACGCGGACAACAAGGTGATGGGCCGCATCGAATTCATTGCCCAGACGAAAAGCGAACGATCGGCTGGCGTTTGGGTGGATGGTCAATACGTGGGCTTTGTCGGAGAGCTAAAGGGCAAGAATCGGCTCATGCTGCTGCCCGGCGACCACCAAATTACCATTCGGCAATCGGGTTATGCCGAATCGACCCAGCAAGTCACCATCCAGCCCGGAGAACTGCACGAAATCAAAGTCGAGCTCGAAAAGGATCCGCACGTTCAATACCCTGCGGTCACCTCCGAAGTGAAGTTGAAGGTTCAGCCGGATCGAGCGGCTGTGTTTCTCGACGGGCAGTTCGTCGGATACGTGCACGAGTTCGGCGGCCTCGGGCGCGCCATGCTGGTCGCCCCGGGCAAGCACCAGATCAAAATCGCTCTGGTCGGGTATCGGGATTTCACGACCGACGTCAACCTTCAGCCGAACCAACCGTTCACACTCAAGACCACACTGGTTCCGGCGAGCGCTGATCAAGCCGACCCTGCGGTAAAGCGAGACTGATGCTGATCGAAACAGACGCCCGCCTGTCTCCTCTGGTAAGACCGTGCTGCAGAAAGCGCGCGCCTCGCCGGGTCGACATGCCGACTCTTGAAGTAAAGCTCCCCGGGAAGCAATCCCGGGATGATGCGGGGCTTTCATTATCTTCGTGGCAGGTGGCCCAGCCCGCCTGGAACTTCCAGTACAACTTCTCGTGTGGGCCCGTGCCCGCGATGCACATTATGCAGAGTTAAAGTGGAACTTTTAGTCGCGCACGGAGGCCAGTGCCTGGGATTTGCCGCCCGAAGCAGTCTCGGGAAGTGTCGACTGCGCGCATCGGAGTTTTCACTTGAACTCGGGGGATCTAAATTTCCAAGCGGTTCAGCTTACGCGGGGCAGAAGACGACCGGTGCGCTCGCGATAGGACTCGAATTCGGCGCCGAACTCTCGGGACAGCAGAGCGTCTTCTTCGACGGCGCGACGCTCAAAACAGGCCACCAAGAAAACGATGCCGAGCAAGCTGCTCCAGGTTCGAACGCACAGGCTCAGGCCGGCGGCGGCCAGAATAATTCCGGAATAGAGGGGATGCCGTACAACGCGGTAGGGGCCAGACTGAATCAGGCGGTGGCCCTGCTTGAGGGCCACGACCCCGCTCCAATATCTCCCGAGACGCACCCGCGACCAGACCGTCAGCGCCAGTCCGAGGTAGCTAAGGCCCACCCCTGCGATTTCAAACCCCCGCTGCGTGTGAATAAAATGCTGATTCGATGGGCCGGGAAGCGCGAGTTGCGAGAACAAGAGAAAATAGCCGCCAAAGAGAAGGATGGCGTCCAAGACCCGCCGGCGGATCGGTTCCCGCCGCTTGATTTTGTTGGTGAGCAACGCGGATACAACAAAGTAGATCGCGGTGGCCGCCCAGGCGAGCTCAATCGCGGCCACCGCCCCCGAAACCGGTCCGAGCATGACCCATCGAACCGTTGGCATCCCACCCTCCCTCCGCTTCAACCGCCCGCTGCCGGCCGCTCAAGCGCGGCCACTATGAAGTCGCCGATCTGCTTCGTCCCCAGGGTTCCCCCGAGGTCGGCTGGCGTCTTCCCTTCCCGCAGCGCCGTGCGAACGGCGCTCTCGATCCGCTTCGCTTCCGCCGACCATCCCAGGTATTCCGCCATCATACCTGCCGCCAGAATGGCGCCCATGGGGTTGGCCATGTTTTTCCCGGCGATGTGGGGCGCCGAGCCGTGCACGGGCTCGAACAGAGACACCTGGCCGGGATGTACGTTCGCGGAAGGCGCAAGGCCCAGGCCGCCGATCAACGCTGCGCCGACGTCGCTCGCGATATCGCCGAAAAGATTGCAGGTCACGATGACCTCGAATTGCGTCGGGTCGCGAACCATCTGCAGAAGCAGATTATCGATGTACATGTGGGTGGCTTCGATGTCGGAAAATTCCGCCCGCACCTGCCCGAAAACGCGCTGCCAGAGATCGTGCCCGTAGGTCAGCGCGTTCGATTTGTCGCTCATGCAAACCCGCTTGAGTCCGTGCACGCGTGCATATTCGAACGCGTAGCGAATGATGCGTTCAACGCCCCGGCGAGAATTCACCTCTTCCTGCACGGCGATCTCTTCTTGGGTTCCCTTCTTGAAGAATCCGCCCACGCCAACGTACAACCCCTCCGTGTTCTCGCGAAAAATGACGAAGTTCACGTCTGTTTCGCGGCGGTCTTTGAGCGGGGTGAAGCGACGATCGAACAGCACGCAGGGTCGCGCGTTCACGTACAAATCGAGCTCAAACCGGAGGCCGAGCAGAATGTCGGCCGCATGCCGGTTGGTCGGAACGCGCGGGTCGCCCATGGCGCCCAGCAGAATCGCGTCAAACTCCCGGCGGAACATTTCCGCCGCGCCCGGCGGCAGCGTCGTTCCGTCCTGAAGATACCGATCTGCGCCCCAATCGAATTCGGTCAGTGCCACCTCGCGGCCGCCTGCCGACGCGGCCGCTTTCAGCACCTTTACCGCCTCGGGAATTACTTCTTTTCCGATCCCGTCTCCCGGGATCACCGCGATGCGCTTTGCTCTCGCCATGTATTTTTTCTGGCTCACATCCGACCGCGAAACTAGCACGCGGAAATGTCCCCATGCAACCGGAGATGAACTATTCACCTTCGTATCGAGGCCCTGCGGTTTTCCGTTTTTCTTTGGCGGGGAGAGGTCCTACCGGGTGGCCGCCCGCAAACTGGCCGACACCCCCAACACCTCTGTTTCCCAGCATAATCTCGCTTGACTCGATTCCCTGCTCGGACAATCATCGTGCTGCGTTTGCTTTGCTTCACCTGGAGACCAGCCCATGGGATTGCGCCGCGACGGGGAATCAAGAGGCGAGTTCGGGTCCGCCCAGTTTCGCCGAGGGGCGGCCCTTTCCATCTGCCTTGCAGTCCTACCTGTGTTTGTATTCGCGAGCTACACATCGAGGACGTCGCAGGGGAAACCCGCGATGGGCTCGCCCGCCGACAGTGCTCCGGCGCGACAAGATTTGCAGATCTACTTCGTCGACGTGGAGGGCGGGCAAGCGACGCTGTTCGTCACCCCGGCGGGCGAATCGTTGCTGATCGACACGGGCTGGCCCGACAACGACGCGCGCGACGCGAATCGCATTGCCGCCGCTGCCAAGAAAGCGGGCATCGCCAAAATCGACTACGTGCTGATCACTCACTACCACACCGACCATGTGGGAGGCGTGCCGCAACTCGCCGCGCGCGTGCCGGTCGGGACGTTCATCGACCACGGCGAAAATCGCGAGGCCGACGATGCTTCGACCGAGCAAGGTTTTGAGGCTTATCAGAAGACCCTGGCAAGCGGAAAATATAAACACATTATCGCCAAGCCTGGCGACACCCTGCCGATCGAAGGAATCCAGGCAACCGTCGTGAGCGCGGACGCGGCGACAATTTCCGATCCGCTGCCCGGCGGCGGAGAAGAGAATCCCGCCTGCAAGGATGCGCCGCCGTATCCGACCGATCAGACCGAGAACCGCCGGTCAGTCGGCACCTGGATTAGCTTCGGCAAACTGCGGATTCTCGACCTTGGCGATTTGACGCGCGACGAAGAGAGGGAGCTCATGTGCCCGGTCAACAAGCTGGGGCACATCGACATCTACATCGTCTCGCACCATGGATCGGACCAGAGCAATAGCCCGGTGCTGGTCGACGCCATCTCTCCGCGCGTTGCGATCATGGACAACGGCGCGAAGAAAGGCGGCTCGCCTTCGGTATGGGACGTCATCGAAAAATCGCCGCAGATCGAAGACTTGTGGCAGCTGCACTTTTCCGAAGAGGGCGGGAGCAAGCACAACGTCGCGCCGGAATACGTCGCAAACCTCGACGGCCCGGACGCCGGAAATTACATCTCCATCGCCGCAAATCCCGATGGCAGCTTCGCCGTTTTCAATTCTCGCACGCAGAAAAGCAAAGATTATCCGGCCCGCTGAGCCAGACGGGCCAGCCGGAAATCGAGCCTTAGGACATCCTTCTTGAGGAGTCTACGGCCGGGGGGTTGGAAGGTGAGCCGTCAGGCCTGGCCGGGCCTCCGGGATGGGCTCGATGCGGGCAAGGAGGAAGATATAGGCGGCGATACCGAGGACAAGGAATGCGGCGGCGGCGATGAAGGCCCAGGCAAACGAATGCGTGGATGCCACCAGGTAGCCGGTCACGATGGGGGCCGCGATGGCCGCCAATTGATTGCAGAAATTCAAGATTCCGCCAAGCGTGCCGACCATTCCCTTCGGAGCGATCAACGAAGGGACGGACCAGCCGACTGGAGATGCGGCCGCCAGCCCGCCAAGTGAAATACTGATCCAGAAAACGGCGGATGCTGCCGAGTGCGCCTCGGCCGCCCCGAAGATTCCGAGTCCGAGCGCCGTCCCGCCCACGAGAACCGCCTGGCGCACGCGGCTTGCGTCATGGCCGCGGTGAATCAAGGCGCCCACCAGCCAACCGCCGAAAACAAACTCCGTGAAGGTGCCCACCAGCCACGGGATGCTCGTATACAACACGGAATCAAGAAGATTGATGTGCAGCGAAGTCGAGAGATAGCTGGGCAGCCAGGTCAGCAGAAGATAGAAGGTATAATTATAGGAGGCGTAGCCGAGGACGAGACCGACTACCTTGCGCTGGCGCAGGAGATAACCGGCCGAGCGGCGGGGCGATTCCGGGCCGAGCCCCTCGGGATTGGCGCCGCCATCGAGGATCAGCTGTTTTTCCGCCGCGCTCAGCCCCGCGTGCTCACTCGGATCTCGGTAGAGTCTCCAAAACACAAGGAAGTAAGCGAAGCTCGCGAAGCCCGTCGCCGCAAAGCACCACCGCCAGCCGAAATCGAGCAGCACCAGCCCGACCAGCGGAACCCCAACGGCTGGGCCGAGTTTTGCCGCACCGTCGAACATGGCAGTGGCCAGGCTGCGCTCCCGCGATGGAAACCAGTATCCGATGGCCTTGGAGCTACCGGGAAAGGTGGGGGCTTCCCCCACGCCGAGGAGCAGGCGCGAGAGAAAGAACGTCGGGATGCCGGTCGCGAGCGCCGAGGCAAAACAGGCCACGCTCCACAGCAACGTGCTGATGCGCCCGATCAGGCGAACACCGAATCTGTCGAGCAGAAGGCCCGAGGGCACCTGCATCAGGGCGTACGTCCAGCTGTAGGCGCTTAGCAGATACCCGAACTCGACCGTGGTGACTCCGAACGCGGCATGCAGCGCCTGCTGAGAAACAGAAACGTTGACGCGATCGAAGTAGTTGACGAGCACTCCGAAGCCAAGCAACGCGGCGATCTTCCAGCGCCGGCGAGCCAGGCGCGCAGACGGCCGCACCAGGATGGGTTTCGAGTGTTCGACTGGAGGAGGCATGTCGGCGCCGGACGCCGATTGTAAACGAGGGAAGTCCGCGCCAGGCACCTGATTCTATCTCCGGTTCGCGAGCTCGAGGAAGGGACGGCGAAGCGCCGGGCTCCCTCGAAGGGGCCAAGCTCCCTAGCGATTCGAGGCCGTCCGCAGGGGTGTTAGCGGGCGGGCAGAAGCTCAGAGTGCTTCAGCGCAACACTGCGCTTCCGTTTCCAGATGTAGTCTTTTCGCAGCTTCTCCTGGTGCTTTTTGACCTGCACTTCGATTTCGGCAAAGGCCATCTTCACCGTGGGGCGAATGTCCGTGCCCGTGCCAGTGGCATGGAGCGTACCAGTCGGCAAAATCAGGTTCAGCGACAGTTGGTATTCCGATTTTCTGGGTGTTCTGTCCAGACAGCCGTGAAGCTGAACAAGGTCGGCGGCGTATCGCTTGAGAAGACGGTTCAATTTCTCAACGTGGTGGCGCGATTCCCTCTCGACGATCTCGCGCACGTCGGCATGTGTATTGCTGTAGCTGATTTTCATCGGGGCACCTTGTTGGCAGCGCTTTCTCTTGCTGAAGGAGCGTGCTCATAGGCAGGTGAATTGAGAATAACGCTATGCGCGGAATGTTTCAACACGGGCGAAGAACGCCTCGCGCGACCGGTCGCGTGGCACGATTGACAAATTGCTTGACACGGTACCCCCTTGCGCATAGCCTCTAGGAAAAGTGCGACGTCGGTTGCGGGTGGGAGTGTCAAGGGGAAGAACATGCCCAGCAAGTCCAAGCTCGTTGTCATGAAGAAGGCATCGGAAGACGAATTCGAGCAACTTCTTCGCCGCATCGCCGAAAAGCAGAAACCCAAGCGGCCGGGATTAATCAAGAAAACCTCTGCGGCCTAAAGGCCTTAGCCTCGGAGTTCGAAAGTAGAGGCAGGGCGATTTCTCCAGCCTAGTGCGACAGGTTCGTAATTTCCACCTGAAATTCTGCCAGCAGACCGCCCGTATCGTGCTCAACCTGCGCGGTTGCGTTCTGATAGCCCACCTCGGCCTGTAAGAGATTTTGCTGGGCCTGCGTCCGTTCGGTTTGCGCCTCGAGAACGAAGAAGACCGTCTCCGCACCCAATTCGTATTTGTGCTGCTCGGCCTCGACCGTCTTCTGCGCATAGTCGAGAGCAACCTTGGCAGCCTCCATGGACAGCTTTGATTCTTCCAGTTGGTGAACAGCGTTCCTGACCTCCAGGGTGATCTGTTCTCTCAGCCGGCGATCGGAGTACAAATCACGCCGTTTGGAGGATAGCGCGTCGCCCAACTGCGCTTGCGCCTGCCGATTGCGGAATGGATAGCTTAAGGTGATGCCCCCGCTGTAGGTCGGAAACCCGAAGCCGAACATCTGGCTGACTGCCGATCCATAGGAGCCGGCCTCGAAATTGCCGTTGGAGAGGATGCTGTTCAGTCCGCTCGTCGTATATCCGCCCTGGAGGACGAGGCTGGGCTCCAGGCCGTTGTGGGCCACGCGGATGTTGACGTCGTCGCTCGCCAGCTGCTGGCGCAGGGATTCGAGTTCGGGGCGATAATTGAGCGCTTTGTCGAGCGCAGTGGGGATATCGATGGTCATCAGCGTGCCGTGGGGATCGGGCTTCTCGGTGAGATCGAGGTCGAGCGCGCGGATGTTGGGGTCGATATCGGCGGCCAAGTCGCGACGCAGCTGATCCTCCTGCTGCTTGAGCGCATATTCGGCCTGGATGACGGAGACGCGGCGCGAGGCGACTTGCGACTGCGAACGGTAGATGTCGAGGGGCGGCAACGCGCCGAGTTCGAGCGCGTGTTTATCGTGATCATAGCTTTTCTGCGCGGCATCGAGCGACTCCTGCTGGACGACCAGGTTTTCACGCGCCTGAATCACGCTCCAATAATCGTCGACCACTTGCAAAAGCAGATCGTTCACTTCCGCTTCGAAGTTCGCGCGGGCCTGGGATACGCCGCGCTGGCCGATCACAATTGGCGCGCCGTTCACGAAGAGGCCGGCTCCCCTGAGCAGCGGCTGCGTAAACGTAAAGGACAGGCCGGTGAAGAACGCTGGACTAAAAAAGAAAAAGGTGCTGTTCGACGTGCTCTTGGATGAGCTAAAGGAAGCCTGAACATTCGCGCCAGTCTCGAGATTCTGGCTGATGGCGAGTAGCGTATTCTGGTTGAGCTGGTTGAGAGTGGGCGGGCCGCCCTCGAGTTCCGTGTATTCCGGAGTCACTTGGCGCGCCGAGTTGAAGCTGCCCTGAAAAACCGGATCAAAGACTCCCCGCGCGCGCTCGAGCGCGTTTTTTGCCGTCTGAACCTGTTCTTCCTCGATGCGGATGTCCGTGTTATTGAGGAGAGCTAGACGAATGGCATCGCTCAGCGACAGGGTCAGTTTGCCGTTCACGATATGCTCGAGGAACCCGGTGGGCTCCTGCGTCGGGAGGCTTCGGCGAGTACGCGCTTCAAACTGAAACGCCTCCTGGACATGCGGCGTAATCTGGGCAGGCAGCGGCCTTGTGCTGAGGACCATCAAAGGAAGCCAAAACAAGCGGCGACACAGGAATCCCATGTTCTCCCCCCTTTGAGGAAAGCGGTTCGCCGCAACCCGGGCTACTCGTAGCGGATCGCTTCGACCGGGTCGAGGCGAGCAGCCTTCACTGCCGGATAGGTTCCAAAAATCAGCCCCACGGAGATCGAAACCACAAAGGCCAGCACAATCGAACCGGCGGTGACAATCGTGGACCAGCCCGCCAGCCACGCGATCAGCCGCGACATTCCAAAGCCAAAAAAGATTCCGAGCAGGCCGCCAGCGAAGGAAATCAGGATGGCCTCGACGACGAACTGACGCACGATGTCCGTTTGGCGCGCACCCACCGCGCGCCGAACCCCGATCTCACGAGTGCGCTCGAGAATGCTGGCCAGCATGATGTTCATGATCCCGATGCCGCCAACCAGCAGGGAGATCGATGCGATGGCCACCATGACCGTGCTGAAGAGCCGTTCCGTGCGGCGCTGCTCGGCCAAGAGCTCGGCGGGGACGATGATGTTGAAGTCCCCGGCATCGTGGTGCGAGACGTTCAGCACGCCCCGAACCACCTCGGCGAGTTTCGGTGAATCGTCGGCCTCGGCGAGACGCAGATAGATTCCGTCGATCTCGTCCTTGAGATAGCTTTCTGAATCCTCCAGGCGCATGATCACGGCATTCAGTGGCGCGTAGATCAGATTGTTGGAGTCCTGATTTGGCATCCCGGCGATCTCAGCTTGCGCGGACAATTGTGGAGCGACCACGCCAATCACAAGCAGCCACTGTTCGTTGACCTTCACGTACCGGCCGATCGCATCTTCCGAGCCAAACAGACTGAGTTTGGCGGCTGATCCCAGCACGCACACCGGGGCCGCCGCGTCGTTGTCTGCCCTGTCAAAAAAACGCCCTTCGATCGCGCGCAGCCCGGCGATCTGTTCGTAGGCCGGGGTTACGCCGTAGACGACCGGCGCATCCTGCTGGGGCTTGGGAATCCATTTCGAAGGCATGAACCGCTTGCGCGGCGTCGAATCGACGATGCCGCCGACGTCTTTGTTGATCGCGCGGTAATCGTCGAAAGTGAGGCCCGGAGACGTGCGGCGGATTTTGGTCAGGCTCGCGTCGCTGGTCGCTTCCTTGGCCTCCACGATCAAATTGCGCACGCCCATCTGTTCGATGAAAGCCATGACCTTCTGCTGCGCGCCCGCTCCGATCGACAGCATGGAAACCACGGCGGCCACACCAAAGATCATGCCGAGCATGGTGAGCAGCGAGCGCAGTTTATGGATCAGAAGATTCTCGAGGCCGAGCCGGAGGTCGGGAATGTAGCGGTGAAAATTTCGGCGGTAGCCGAGGTGCGGGACGGCGGATTCTGTCTCCGAGCTCACTCGGCCCTGGCTCCCAGCGCCGGGGCGGAACCGCTGCCGGGATGCAGATTCCGACCGGCCTTCTCTTCCGGGTTCACCAGGGCCACTTGCGTGCCTTCCTTCAAGCCTTCGATGATGGCGACCCCTTGGGTCAAGTACCGAATCTTGATGGCATGCGGTTCGAAGCCGGCCCCGGTTTTGACGTACACCTTTGGCTTGCTTTCGATGTCGAACACCGCCTGCCGGGGAATCGAAAGCGCGTGCGCGAGGTGATCCCCGAAAATGGTCACGCGCGTCGAGAGGCCCGGACGTAAACGGGCGCTCGTCTGATTGAGAGTGGCCGTCACGTCGAAGTCGTGGCTCGGATCGTCGAACCACATGTTCGAAACCATTCCTGCGACGGACTTCACCTTGGCGTCGAAGACCGTGCCGGGAAGAACGTCCACGCGAACTTCGGCCTGCTGGCCGTCCTTCACCGCGGCACGCTGGCTCTCCTTTACTTTCGCATCGACCTCCATTTGGTTGACGTCGATGACCTCCGCCACGACCGCTCCGGAGTAGGCCTGATCTCCCTCCTGAAAGGGCGGCAGCGTCTGGCCCCAGAAGATGCCGCCACTGGCGTTCTCATTCTCACGAACCACCACCAGGCCGTCGATGGGCGAGCGCACCTGCATGTTCTCGATGTTTTTCCGCGCTTGGGTCATGGCCAGCTGCGCCTTCTGCTTTTTTTCTTCGGCCACGGCAATGCTGGCCTCATTCGAAGCGCTGTGCGACTGGATGTCTTGCTCGAGCTGCGCCAGGGCGCGTTTGGCTTCTTCGAGCGTGAGGAGATTCTTCTTGGCGTCGATGGCGCTCAGGATGTCGTTCTTGCTTACGTCGAGCTCGGCTTGGCGAACCGCAAATTTGTCCTTTAGCAGATCGGTCTGATCTTTGGCCGTTTGCACGGCTGCGTCGTCTCTCGCTTTCACGATTTCCTGTTGGGCTTGCTCGAAATCGGAATGGCTCTGCGCCAGCTTGTATTCCTGTTCGCTCGGGTCGAAGGCGACGACGATGTCGCGGGCCTTCACCGTGGCGCCGGTTTTCGCCAGGTGAACGATCTGAAGGGTATCCCGCCCGACGGGCGGCGCCATGGCGTTCGCCGTGCGCGTGGCGCGCAGCTCGCCGGTGGCATCCACCTCCAACTGCAAGTCGGTTTCTTTCACAGTTGCCACCGGCAGGCTCGAGCTAGACAGGCTGGCGCTCCCGCGCAGGGTGCAGGAGATCGGTGCAGCTGCGGGCAAAAGTGAAATGGCGATCCACAAGAGTCGGCGTCTCATGCGTCACTGCCCCGCGCTGGGGTCCTCAAGCGAAATGCGTTCGCCGGGCTGGAGTCCTTTGGCGATGAGTAGCTGGTCGCCGCTTCTCCGTGCCACCTCGATCGTTCGCTCCGCGAACTTGCGGCCGAGCAGAACATAAGCGACAGTCTGCCCAGCATCGTGAAACAAAGCCTGGGAAGGGATGATGATTCCGTCGCGAATGCGTTCGGTCGCGATGTGCAGATTGGCCTGCATGCCCGGGCGCAGCCGGGGGTCCAGGTTGTCGATGCCGACTTGAATTGCGAAATTGCGCGGAAACGGCCAGCCCGCGCTGAAGTCCGTGCTCGCATTCGTACTGATCTGGGCAATATGCCCGCTAAATTCGCGATCGGGAATGGCATCGGCCCGAATGGTAAGAGCCTGACCGACCTGAATGCGCCCGCGCTCGGTTTCATCAACGCGCGCCGAGATCTGCAAGGTGGACAGGTCCGGCAGTTCGGCAATGGCTGCGCCCGGCCAGGCGCGGTCGCCCTGTTTGAACGGTGCTCCTCCGCCGAAGAATCCGGAGGCATGCCAATTATTGAGCACCGTCACGATCCCCTCGGTCGGCGCCTTGAGCACCAGAACAGAAAGCGCGCGCTGCATTTGACGAACCTTGAACAGGGCCTGATCGTGCTTCTGACTCTTGTCTTCGATATCGGCGGCGTCGAGCGTCTGATCCGCCTTGCGCTTCGCTTCCTTCTGCTCGAAGACTTGCTCGGCGTCCGCCAGCTTCAGCCGGGCCTCCTCGCCATCAATTTTCGAAAGGATCTCCTGTTTGCTGGCGTCCAGTTTCGCCGCCTCCGCGTCGTAGCGGGCCTTCATCACATCGGTCAGGTCCTGCTCCTCGATCAGGCGCGCTTTCGCGCGCGATTGTTCGACCTCAGCGTCGGCGGACTTCAATTCCGCTTGGTCCTCGGCGAGGGTTTCCCGAGGGTCGGTCGTGTCGAAAACGACGATCGCGTCGCCTTTCCTCACCTGCTTGCCGGTCGGCGTGATCTTCAGAATCTGCAGGTCGCCAGCCTGGTAAGGTGCGGTGATCGTGACCGACTTCGACGCCTTCGCTTCTCCACGAAGATCAAGGTAGTCGACAAATTCGCCGCGTTGAACGACAGCCGTGGGAATCCGCGGAGATGGATTCGCCAGGCGGAACGCGCCGATGATGAGGAGTGTGCTGACGGGCACGAAGAGGGCCGTGAGAACTCGCTTGTTCCGAGCAGGAAGGCGGCGTAGCCCGACCATGACGCTCACATTTGGGCCGATGCGGAACGGAGGGCCTCGCGCCGAACAACCTCGCCCGCACGGAGCCCCGACTCAATCACGACCTCTAAATCGTTGCGAGGTCCCACCCTTACCGCACTTTTCCGGAAGCTCGCGCCGGCGCGCAGCCAAACGTAATCTTGGCCCTTGTCCGACGCGACGCTCTCAACCGGAACAACGAGGGCGTCCGGGCGGCGCTCGAGCTGGACGTCGACCGCAGCGGAAAGGTCCGGCATCAATTTCGGATTGTTTCCGTTAATCGAAAACAGGGCCGAGAACGTGCGCACTTTGTCGCTGAATCGGCCGGTGTGTGCGAGAGGCGTGAATTCCTCGAGGCGGCCAGAAAACGAAAGGCCCGGATAGGCATCGAGATAAACGCGCGCGCGCGCGCCGACATGCAAATCGAGGAAGTCAGCTTGATTCGCCTCCGCGGTGACGCTCATTTGCGAGGGGTCAACCACGCGCAGGAAAGGAACTCCTGGCCGGACCTGATCGCCTTCCTGCACATCACCCATCCGCCCCCCCGTCCAAATCATGTTCAGGACAACCACTCCGTCCATAGGCGAAAGAAGCGTCATTTTGCTCGCGTTGGCCTCGGCATAGAGCATGGTTTGCCTGGCGCGGTCCGCCTGGATTTGGATCGTGCGGATGTCGGCGGCTGCCGCTTCGCGTTTCAGCGTGAAAGTCTGCTGGAGCTGCTTCACCGTGGCCTCGGCCTCTTCAAGCGTCTCCTGGTTTTTCTCGGCATCGATGCGCGAAACGATGTCGTTCTTCCGAACTTCCAGGCGCGCCTTCTCGAGCGCATCCTCCGCCTGCTTGAGGTCGGTTTGATCCGACGCGCGATTGGCGTCCTCGGTGGCGCGTTTCTGGGCGAGCTGATCGAGCAGGTCCTGATAAGCAGCTCGCTTGTCCAGAGCGTCTTTGGCCTGCGCCTGACGGTCAAATTCGGCCAGCACGTCGCCTTTCCTGACCCGTGCGCCCCCCGGCGTGAGTTTCGTCACCACCATTGAACTGAGCTGCGCACCCTCCAGAGTCGGAGCGAGGATCGGGCGTGAGCGAACCGCTCCTGTGGTCCCCGCCAACCGGAGAATCCTCACGAAATCCTCTGTTCTCACCATGGCCGTTTCCACCTGACCGCTAACGCTTGTTCGGACCTGCGCATAATGCCGCACGAGCACCACCGCACCAGTCACGAGAACGGCAAGGGCGGCTGCCATGTAGACCGCTTTGGGCCGGCGGGGTTCGAGCGGAACGAGCTGGGGAGGAGGAACAGAACGGAAGGGCTTCGCGGGCCCTGTTTCGACCGGCAGTTCAGTGGACGCTCTCGCCTGGATCGAATACTTCATTCAAGCCCGCCCTCGGCCTGCGAACGCCGGTTGGGAGGAAGTATACCCGTCGGACCGAGTTCTGCGACTCTATCGTGGTCAACGAGTAACTGTTTTCAAGGACGCTGCCTGCGCCGGTGCTGTCGCCCAGAGTACCAGTGTCTTAGACGCCGCTCGTGGGATTCCGTCTCACGCCTTCAGGTTGCTCAGGGCGGGTTTCAGGCGGCGACGAGTTTCGCGCCGAGTTTCGACGGCGGCAGGTCATCATCTCGACCCCGATCAGAGTTTCACTCCTGGAGGGGAACAATCGGAAGCGTCGGCGGTGTCATTGGTAGCCTGGAAGGATCCAGGGAATTTCTTGTATTTCCGACAGACAACCGGAGGAGGGAGTCTTCCGGTTTTTCCGGGGATCCCACGGACGGAGTAAGGCAGGTTCGCCTTGGGGACGGGATCCCCGGACAGCGTGGTTCGGGTGCCTGGCCGGCAAGAAGGGCTAACCGCTCACTCTCGCCGCGGCGATTTTGGTTTCAATGACATTGCGGATCAGGCGTCTTGTCCGTTCGACCATCGCCAGAGTATCCCCCAGGCAGCTTTCGAGCAGTACGCCCACACCGTAATTGCCCGAAATATCGGCTGCCGCCACAAGCGTAATGTACTCGGCGATCCGCAGGTGGATCAGGTGATTGGCTTTGGCCAGGACAAATAGCCGTCTGGCCTCTGGCGATTGGATCTCGGCGAGTTCCCTGCGGAAATCCTCGACGAAAACATCATGAAGGCGCCCGTCCACCTTGACCGGCTTCTCTCCCAGCAGCCGGAAGGCCTCATCCAGCTTTTCAATGGTTTTTTCCGTAGCGAAAGCGCGCGCCTCCAGGGCTTGTTTTATCTCCTGATTCTGTGCGATTTCGCTGAGTTCCCTAAGAATGTCCGAAGTCCGCTCGGTGCTCTGGCGGACATGAGAAAGCATCTGCACAAAGAACTCCCGCGGGTTTCTGATTGGCATAGATGTGCTCCTTTTTGTTGGTGGTCGTCCGAACTGGTAAGGACCACGTCTCATTCACAACGACGACCGTGTTTGTATGACGCGCCAAGGGATCCCAGCCACTGTCAAGAATAGCGGGGCCCGACCGGCTAAGTAGACGAAGAGTACATTTTGCTCGGCTGCCATTCCGACGGTGCTTGTCCGCTGGCTGACGCCGAAAGCGGCCTCATGCGGATGCACAAACCAAGGAATCAACGAGCCGTGCTCGCGGCCCAGCGGAATGCGCAGATATACCGGGTCGCATGAACATTACACTCTCGGTCGACGGACAGACTGTGGCCCGAGCGCAGAGAAGGGCCTGCGCGCTGCAAACGAGCCTCAACCAGTTGATCCGTAACTACCTCGAGACTCATCCAGGAGTTCAATCGGCTCTCCGGCCGCGGCCATTCGCAAGGCCGGCGCTTCGATCGAGATCCAAATCCATGAGCATTCGTAGGGTCGGGCAAGTATTCGAAACCGGGATGAGCGATAGTTTTTTCCCTCCTTTTAAATTGCTCCCCGGCGTTTGACACAACCGACCTCGGACTTGAAAACAAGCTCGGTATGTGCAACGTTAGGCCCGGCAAAACGGCAAGAATGATTGCGGAGGCCCCGTGACACGGACGATTCTTGTTTTAGCTTCAGCGACTTTGCTCATGGCCACGAGAGGTTTCAGTTGGGCCGATGCGCCACAGGCTACCGGCTCGCCCCAATCGGATATGAAGTCCGCGCCGCCTGACCTCGCCCGCATGGACCAGATGATTCGGTCCTTCGTGGCCAACAAAAAGTTCATGGGCGCGGTACTCGTTGCTCGCGGAAACGACATCTTGCTCGACAGGGGCTATGGCTTCGCCAATCTTGAATTGAACGTTCCCAACTCGCCGAAAACAAAATTTCGTCTGGGATCGATCACCAAGCAGTTCACCGCCGCATCGATCCTGCTTTTGGAGGAACGGGGAAAGCTGAACGTGGACGATCGGGTAAAGAAATACATGCCGGACGCACCGGCGGCATGGGATCAGATCACCATCTTCAACCTGCTGACGCACACATCCGGAATCCCGAACTTCACAAGCTTCCCGGATTACGCCAAGCTCGAACCCTTTCCTACCAGTGCCGCGGACCTCGTCGCCCGCTTCCGCGACAAACCGCTTGATTTCCAGCCCGGCGAGAAATGGAGCTACAGCAATTCGGGATACGTCCTGCTGGGCTATTTGATTGAGAAAATCAGCGGCAAAAGCTACGCACAGTTTCTCGAAGACAACATCTTCAAGCCTTTGGGCATGGTGGACTCGGGGTACGATTCAAATTCCGCCGTAATCGAGAATCGTGCTTCCGGATACGCGCCCACTCCAAACGGGATGGTGAATGCAGGCTATATCGATATGACCGTTCCTCTCTCGGCCGGCGGGCTTTATTCGACAACCGAAGATCTCCTGCGTTGGGAACAAGGGCTATTCGGCGGAAAACTGCTCTCGCCCTCCTCACTCAAGAAAATGACCACGCCCTTCAAGAACGAGTACGCGCTTGGCCTTGCCGTGCACACCGTTAGTGGCCGCGAAGAAATCGAGCACACAGGGGGAATCGAAGGTTTCAACACCGAACTGGCCTACTACCCGGACGAGCAGCTCACCGTGGTCGTGCTGGCTAACCTCAACGGGCCGGCCTCGAACGAGATCGCAGGGAACTTGCACACGCTCGCGGAAGGCGGGACGGTCGTGCTCTCCTCAGAACGCACGGTGGCGAAGATCGATCCGGAGGTTTTTGACGGCTACGTGGGCAGCTATCAATTGGCGCCGCACTTTGTTCTGAAGGTTAGGCGGGAGGGCGATCGGCTGATCGCTCAAGCTACAGGGCAAGAACAGATCGAGATATTCCCCGAAGACGACCACAACTTCTTTGCCAAAGTCGTCGACGCTCGGATCACGTTTGTGAAAAACGGCCAGGGGCGGGTGACCGAGCTCGTCCTGCATCAAGGTGGTCGGGATCAGCACGCCCCCCGGGTTGATGGAGCCGCCGCAGAGCCGAAGGGGCACAAGGAAATCAAGGTCGATCCAAAGATACTCGACGGCTATCTGGGCACCTATCAGTTAGCCCCGGGTCTGTCGATCAGAATCACCCGCGAAGGCGACCACTTATTCGCGCAGGCCAGCAATCAGGCGAGATTCGAAATCTTTCCGGAAAGCGACCGGGATTACTTCTATAAAGTGGTCGACGCCCAGATCACCTTTGTAACCGATGCCCGGGGCCAGGCCACAGAGTTGATCCTGCATCAAGCGGGAGACCACCACGCCGGGCGCGTCGAATAACTCAAAGGCATATGACCGGAGCGCCGCGGCGGGAAATTCCGAATTCAAGTTCAGGATGACGGCCAGCCGGTCGTGGTTGAGACCCTCCAGTTCTTCGATTTTTCACCAACCGAGAACATAGGCGAAGACCAGAGGCGCCACAATACTGGCGTCGGACTCGATGATGAAGCGCGGCGTCTCCAGGCCTAGCTTCCCCCAGGTGATTTTCTCGTTCGGCACGGCACCCGAATAGGAGCCATAGCTCGTTGTAGAATCGCTGATCTGGCAGAAGTAGGCCCAGAGCGGCACGCGCTCGCGTCTGAGGTCCTGGTGCAGCATGGGAACGACGCAGATCGCGAAATCGCCTGCTATCCCGCCTCCAATCTGAAAAAATCCAAGCGCACTCCCCTCGGTCGTTTCCGTATACCAGCGCGCAAGTTCGATCATGTACTCCACTCCGCCGCGAACCGTTGCGACATTTCTTAGCTGTCCGCCGATCACTTGCGCAGCGTACATGTTGCCCAGCGTCGAGTCCTCCCAGCCGGGAACAAATATCGGCAAATCCCTTTCTGCGGCAGCCAGTACCCAACTATCTTTGGGATCGATTTCGTAAAATTGCTTCAGCTTTCCCTCGCGCAGGACCTTGAAAAGAAATTCATGCGGAAAGAATCGTTCGCCCGCCCGGTCGGCCCGATGCCACTCTTCCACCACAACGCGTTCGATCCGGCGCATGGCTTCCTCTTCAGGAATACAGGTGTCCGTGACACGATTCAGATGACGATCGAGAAGTCTGACCTCCTGTTCCGGGGTCAGCTGGCGGTAATCGGGAACACGTTCGTAGTGGCTATGCGCAACGAGATTGTAAAGGTCCTCTTCGAGATTGGCGCCGGTACAGCAAATGCCATGAACCTTGTTCCGGCGAATCATTTCGGCAAGGGAAAGCCCCAACTCGGCGCTGCTCATGGCCCCGGCAAGTGTGAGTAGCATCTTTCCGTTCCTGGAAAGATGATGGGCATAAGCTTCGGCAGCATCGGCGAGGACAGCGGCATTAAAGTGTCGGAAGTGGTGCTTGACGAACGCGGAAATCGCACCGGCCGAAGGTGAGCTCATGGATTTTTCCTCCCTGAAATCAGTCTGGGAAAACGCTCGTGCCAAAGTGGATGAGACAGGCCAGAAAGGCAGGCTAGAAATAGCTCGCCGTATAGCTCACGAGACGAAAGAGCGTATGCGGAGAAACCAGAAGTAGAGGAGACCGCGAATCTCTGCATCGCAGGGAAGTGGGCGCGAAGCTTCCAGCACTTCGGTACTTTGCCAAGTTGCTTTTACCGGTGGGTACTCCCTTTTGATTCGTCCGTGCCTGTAGCGCGGCTCTGTTCACAGTTCGCGCATTTTATCACGAATCTGGGAGCGGGCGAGCCCGGGGTGGCGTCCGCGCTCAATCCGGGAAGAACTTTCCCTACTCCCGTGACACGTGTTGCGAGCGAGGCACCTTGTGCTCCTTGTATCTCGGTTGGGATCTTGAGGTTCTTGTCCAGCACGCACCCCTCCCTTAGACTCAGCCACCATCAAAGGCTCCAAGCACAGGAGGAGCCCACACATGGCCCAAATCGAAGGCCTTTTTGAGGCGCACCTAAGCGTCCGCGATTCGGTCTTCTTCGCTGACCCGGATGGCAACGTCCTGGAATATATCTCCATGCTTCCCGACCGACCGAGGCCCGAGCCGGAGCCCGTTTCATGGAGCGAATGGCAAGCGGCTCAGAAGTGAACGCTCGAGAGAGGTCGAGCATTCCGCGCCCTCCTGAGCCAGAAGGTCGCTTCTCAGAAAGGTCTGGGGAAAGCGCGTGTAGCCGTGGCAGGAAAGCTCGGGATCCGGCTGTGGATCATGTTGCGGGATGGGATTGATTATCCGGAGTTCTGTCGTCGCGGACAGAGGCAAGCAAGTGGTGCGGCCTGTGGTGGGGATGCCTGAAACGGCGTTCGGTGAAAACAGTCATCGACCGGTTGATTAGGCTACCCGTCTCCCTGAACCGTAGGGAGATCGAATGTTTCATCATGGTCCGCACTGATCGAAGAGATGCTTGGTGGGCGACACCAAAGCGATGAACCAACACGGGACCGAGCCGCTAGGGTGAACACGGCTCAAAAACGAACAATCGCTCTGGCGACAGGAGATCTCTGCGCGAGCGGGTGTGCACAAGCAAGAGAAGAAAAGACTCCTGTAAGGAGAACAAATGCAAAAAACTCTTGACTAGGGCCGGCCTCGTTAGAGATACGTCGTTAATCGGGCCTGACGACGTCATAGCGCGGACTACACGCGCGAAGCACCCTACTTCTTGAGGTTAATTGTGCCGCGACATTTGTACGTGCCGCAGCGGCAGCGCACGCTGGGTAGGTCGGCACCGTAACAATAGTCGAGAGTAAGTTCTTCGCCGATGTGGATGCGCCGCTTGCTGAAGAACCACATGTGCCCGTTGGTGTTCTTCGGCCTAAGGTTTGGGTCGCAAGAGTGATTGATACGCTCGGCTCCGGAGCCGTGGCGGGCGCCGTCCAGGATCCAGCGGTGATTGAGGTGCAATAAACAGTTGGGCCGATTGCCGCCACTCAAGATGCGCCGATACCGCCTGGTGGCCTGAGCCATCGTAAGTCGCTCGCCGGTATATTCGATTACCTTCTTGCCCCGGGGAATGCACTCGAGAGCGAAGACACCTACGCCATGAATAGGTGAACGATCACAGTGCAAAGCGTACATGCAGCGTCGGAAATCAAAACGCCGCAGGTCAGCTGACTTGATCATCCGTGGTTCGCACCAATGATTTAGAGGGCCTTGCCGGGGCAAGGCCCCCGAATCCGTCCAATATGGGCCGTCGGGTCCGATACTGTTATCCGAACAAAACCAATTTGGCGGTCAAAGGTTTCGTCGCCGCAATCTTCTTGACCTTCTTTAGCTTGCGCCTGGAGCTGCCTTTCTTCGATGCCATCTGATCTCTCCTATATTTGAGATTGCCAACGGGCCTGAATCTCCACTACAGCAAGCGATCTTCCAATTCAAGTGAAAACCGCGCAGCCCGTCTAACCGGTTCTTCTTGAATGGAATCCGAGATCAGGCCTAGTAGAAAAGTGCTGCCTCCAGGCACACTGCGCGTTGAATAAACCAATACGTATTGAACAATTCAACAAGCGCGAATGCGCTCGCTTCTTAATCAACTCGCGGACAGTACTCCCAGACTTCTGGTTGACGCCGTTACTCGTCCCTTTGCCCAACCCTGAGGTGCGAATCTAGCGCTCTGGCACGTTAAGTTCGCTTTTTCGTCTTGACACCTAAGGAGACTAGGCGTTATATGTCGGATCGCTAGGGGTCAAGAAAAGCCATGCCAGAACCCAAAGCGGAATTTCTTAGGGGAGCGGTCGATCTGCTGATCCTGAAGGTGGTGGCCCTCGGCCCGATTCATGGCTACGCCATCTCGCAGCGCATCCAGCAAATCTCCAAGGATTATTTTCAAGTGCAACAAGGGACGCTCTACCCCGCACTGCATCGGCTGGAGAATCGCGGCTGGCTTGGCGCTGAATGGAGGGCTACGGATACAGGCCGGGAGGCGAAGTTTTACTCACTGACGAACAAGGGCCGCAGACAGCTTGAGACTGAAGTGGCCAGTTGGGAGCGGATGTCGGAGGCGGTCGCGCTGATTTTGCGCACAGCCGAATAGGAGGCTGTGATGTACTGGCTTAGCCGACTATTTCACCGAAGCAAGCAAGATGCGGAGCTTGATTCGGAGCTACGCTTCCACGTCGAGCAGCAGACCGCCGAAAACATCTCTGCGGGAATGAATGCCGACGAAGCGCGCCGCCACGCTCTCGCGCAATTCGGTGGTCTTGAATACATCAGAGAAGAAACGCGCGACGCCCGCGGCACACATTTTATCGAAGCACTTTTTCAGGACATACGCTTCGCCTTTCGCATTCTCCGCAAAACTCCGCTCATCACCGGCATCGCCCTGCTTTCTCTCGCGCTGGGCATCGGCGCCAACACCGCAATCTTCAGCCTTATCGACGCCGTCATGCTCCGCATGCTGCCGGTGCAAAATCCTGAGCAGCTCGTGCAAATCAGATTCAAATCTCCCATGTCTCAAGATCCGAGCTCCAGCGTAACGAATCCGATTTGGGAACAGGTGCGCGATCATCAGGACGTTTTCTCTGGCGTTTTTGCCTGGTCGCCGAGAACTTTCGACCTCGCCGACGGCGGTGAAGAAAACGACATTAACGGCGTTTACGCCAGTGGCGATTATTTCAACGTTCTCGGCGTGCGTGCCGCAGCGGGGCGTTTGCTTGCGCCTTCCGATGATGTCCGCAGCTGTCCAGGCGTCGCCGTCCTCGGTTATGGTTTTTGGCAGGAGCATTACGCTGGCGCGCAATCCGCGATCGACTCCTCGATTCGCCTGAATGGACACTACTTTCCAATCGTCGGCGTCAGCCAGCGTGGCTTCTCCGGAACGGATGTTGGCACGCCGCTCGATGTTGCGCTTCCCATTTGTGCGGAAGCCATCGTGTGGGGCAAGGACTCCAGGCTCCACGTCCGCGACGCTTGGTGGCTCTCCATGATCGGCCGCCTCAAGCCCGGGGCAAACATCGCGCAGGCTCAAGCTCGCATGAAAGTTCTGTCGCCCGCGCTTCTTGGCGCAGTTGTTCCGCAGGATTGGAGTGCCCAATCGCAGGACATTTTTCGAAAGGACACATTCCTCCTAAATCCCGCATCCACGGGCGTTTTCGATGGCGTACGCGAGCAATACAGTCAGCCGCTCGAAATCCTGATGCTCGTCGTTGGACTGGTTCTGCTTATCGCCTGCGCGAATATCGCTAGCCTGCTTCTCGCTCGCTCCGCGGCACGCCAGAAGGAAATCGCCGTGCGTCTGTCTTTAGGAGCCTCACGAGACCGTTTGTTTCGCCAGGTTCTCACCGAAAGCGTTGCGCTCTCGGCCGCAGGAGCGATTCTCGGAGTTTTCTTCGCGCGATGGGGCAGCGCGCTGCTCGTTCGTTTCGTTTCCACGGATCAGAGCCAAGTCTTTCTCGATCTGAAAATGGACAGCCGCGTCTTGGCCTTCACCATCGCCATCGCCGTGCTTTGCGGAGTGCTCTTTGGAATTTTGCCTGCTTTCCGCGCCACACGCGTCTCTGCTAGTTCTGCGATGAAGGAAGGGCAGCCACACGGGGGAGGCGGACGCTCGCAATCGGTTCTAGCGCGGTGGATTGTCGCTCTGCAAGTCGCTCTTTCCTTGATTTTGCTGGTTGGCACCGGTCTCTTCATTCGGACATTCACCAACTTGATGACGCTCAATCCGGGCTTCGACCGCAACAATGTCCTGTTGACCGAGACGAACGTTTACAGCGCTGGATTGCCCGAGCCCGCTCTCGCCCCGCTCTACGGCCAAATGCTTGCGAAATTGCAGGCGCTTCCGGGGGTCGTTTCCGCCAGCCAGTGCCTGTTATATCCGCTCTCGGGCGATGAGTGGAACTTCGAGGTTTCAGTGCCAGGCTATCAGCCGCCGAACGGCGTTGAGCCGCTTGTCTATTTAAACTGGGTCACGCCTGGATACTTCTCGACGATGCGCACGCCGCTGCTCGAAGGTCGTGTGTTTGCCGCTCGCGATTCCGCAAACTCCACGCCCGTTGTCGTCATCAATGAGTTGCTGGCCAACACCTACTTTCGCGGGCAAGATCCCATCGGCAAGCATATCCAGCTTGGAGGGCGGGAAATCGGAGACGAACCGCTCGAGATTATCGGCGTGGTGCAGAACGCAAAGCGTGATTCGCTCGATCAGGACTTTCTTTCGACCGCATACGTCCCGCTCGCCCAGGTTCACAACCTCCGCGAAGACACCACCTTTGAAATTCGCACGACGATGACGCCCGGCGCGCTGATCCCCGCCGTTCGTGACGCCATAGCCAGCGTGAACAAATCTGCATCATTGCAATTCACGACATTGAAACAAGAAGCTGATGATTCCGTGCTGCAGGAGCATTTGATGGCCGTTCTCTCCGGCTTTTTCGGCGGCCTCGCGCTCTTGCTCACCGCCATCGGGCTCTACGGCGTGATGGCTTACGTCGTCACGCAACGAACGCACGAAATCGGCATTCGCATGGCCCTTGGCGCACAGCGAGGCACCGTCCTTCGCCTAGTTTTGCGCGACGCGGTTATCGTTCTCTCGGCGGGAATCGCAGGAGGACTTCTCGGGTCGATCTGGATTACCCATCTTGTGCAGCAATTCTTATTTGGCGTGAAACCCGGCGACGTGTGGTCTATCTCGCTCGCCGTCGCTGCGCTGGTGTGCGTTACTCTGGTGGCCACTTGCATTCCGGCGCGGCGAGCGATCAAGGTTGACCCAATCGTCGCGCTTCGATACGAGTAGCTCATCGCCCCTGCTGGACGACAACGAAGGACAATTGCCCGGAATGCACGGTACCGCGTTAACCAGAACCTGAGCTATGAAGTGTGCGTCCATTGACTCACCCAACGAGTCGCAGTTTTGATTTTCGGAGAGCCCCGGGGTACAGAGAGGAAAAATCCAGCAAAAAAAGAAGACTGGGAGGCGACGTTGCCTCCCAGCTTTCGTTTATCGCACGCTCCGCAGATTCTGTCGCGAATGAGCGGATCGCTAGTTTTTGTCTTTATCCTTTTTCTTATTCTTGTTCTTGTCCTGGTGAATTTCCTTACTTGTCTTGTTCTGTTCTTTATTCACCTGTTTCTTTTCCGCGGCAGTTAGCTTGCCACCGTTTGCCTCGCGATCATCCTTAACTTGCTGATTGATGTGCGCTTCCTGCGTTTCGACCTTGGCGGTTTCGCGAGGAGTCATTGTGCCATTGGCGACGCCATTGGCGATACGCTCCTGCTGATTGTGCGCGCGTTCTCCGACTCTGCTCATCGCAGCATTTGTGGGCCGCCCGTGGTTCACCGACGCGAAATTAGATTTGTCCATACTGGCCGCCTGTTCGTGGGACATCTGTTCGGAGGTGGGTTGCACGTGCGGCTCAGCCGCGGCCGCGCGCTCTTCAGCCGTTGCTACCGCAGCCGTTCCGCCAGGACCGTTGAAGCTCGCGCGGGCGCCCACGGCGGCGTTGACGACGACCGTCCTATCGACAAAGGTGTTGTGGATTACCGTGGTGTTTACATTCAGCACGGCCGTGTTATACGCGAAGTGTCCGCCGCGCCATTCACCGCCCACGAATCCTACTCCGCCGTAACCGAATCCGTAATTCACGCCGCCATAGAAACCGATATGTGGTCCCCAGTAGCCGGCATGAAATCCATAAACGCCCCCAGCAAAGCCCCAGTATCCAGGAGTCCACAGCAAACCGGCGCTCGGCGGGGCCACCCATACGCCGGGCACCCAGTAATAGCCAGCTTCGCCATAAGCCCAATAACCTGGCGTCCAAAGATAACCCTCGGTCGGGCAGGCGGGTTGAACGTACACGGGCAAGGCCGGAGGTGCAATATGGACGGAGATGCCTACCGAGATTTGTGCCGAAGCAGAAGAGGCCGCACAGGCGAGCCCTAACGGCATACAGAGAACGAGAAGAAGTACTCGGATGAGTCTTCGATTAGGCATTGCAAATTCCTCCTCTGATCAACTTTGTCGAGCGCAAGTTTCCAATTTGGAGAGGCGCATCGGAAATTCAAACGCGCTCGCAACTATCACCTCTCAAACCGGGATCCGAACAATGGTTCAAGCAATTTGGGACAACGTCAGGCTCGCGCAACTTCCTATATGCCAATTATACGGTCGGGAAAAAACGTGGGATTCGTTGCGGCAACAGTACTCCCCGAATCGGCTAATACCCTTCTAGGCTAATCATGAGACTTGGAAATCTTCGAGTTGGAGGAGTTCCGACCTGGTCGAAAAATCGTAAGGTTGGCTCCGGGGCCTGGACTCGAACCAGGATAGCCAGATCCAAAGTCTGGAGTGCTACCAATTGCACCACCCCGGAATGAAGCGGACAGCAAATTCTAAATCTTAACGGATACGCTCCCGCGTGGCTACGGCTATTCCGATCGAAAGCGGAGCGTTGAGCGCAGATCAACGACTGCGGCTGAATCCGCTCGAAAGCCGTCGGTGGTGAGCCGGCAAGCTACTTCTTGAAGAGGTCTTCGAACGCTTTCCGGGCGTCATGGGGGCGAGACGAGCTTGCCGCAGCAGGTGCATTGGCGGCCGTGTAGTTCGCAGGTGACGTGTCCTTCTCGACCGTTGTGCGAAATTCGAAAAACGTGCACTGATTCTTCGCGTCCTTCTTCGTGATCCGCTCCGGAATCGGCTGCGTGCATTCGAACTGCTTGCCTGTGTCGAAGTGGACGCACTGCTTGCAGCAGTGCAGTTCGGCATGGCATCGCGGGCATTGCCCGTTCGGATCAAACCCGGGGGCCATGGCCGCGCCGCAGTTCGCGCAGCGCGCGCGTGTCACCGTCCCGACCATGCGCGGCGTGCGCGGACCAAGCAGATCCTGTTTGGGCCGGGCCGGCGTATTCTGGCGATCGTTGCGTTCGCCGCGCTCCCGACCCCTCTCGCGTCCCTCTCGTTCGCGGTCGTCGTACCCTCGTTGTCTGTATTTGCGATCCATAAAACTACCTCCGCAGCTCACACGCGCTGCGCCGTGTCGGTCGAAACTATCCTGAGATTTATTTCAGGCCCGGCGCTCAGCCCACTTCCTGCACAGTCCTTCCAGGGGCAAATCTGGACGTAGAAAGTTCCGAGGCTGACCAAAATGGGAGAGCAGCGATTCGGCAGCGAGATAACCGCTGCGAACCGCTCCCTCCATTGTGGCAGGCCAGCCCGTGCGTGTCCAGTCCCCTGCGAGGAACAGATTCTCTATGCCGCTCTCCCCCGCCCGGGGCCTCCAGCGGTCAACGCCGGGCCCGGGCGAAAACGTCGCGTTCACTTCCTTGACCACCGTGGCCTTCATAAGCTGCGCTCGGCGGGCAGCAGGCAGCACCCCAGCGAGCTCGCCCAAACAGAGGTCGATAATCTCCTGACGAGACCGAGGAACTAAACCGTATGACGCGCTAATCACCAGTTGCAGGTACTGCGAGTTTCCCTCCGTCGACTCCCTGGGGAAACCGGCACCCTGTCCATCTGCTTCTTCTCGCCGACCTAGCAGCGACTTGTTGAAAATCCATTGCGTGGTGTGGTCGAGCAGCGCTAGAAAGGGCTCGCTCATCACCGGGCGATCGAACCAGAGGTGTACTCCGGTGATCGGCGAAGTCTCGAGATGCTCGAGGTTCGCGAGGAGAGCGCCCGACCGGGTTGTGTCCGCCGACAGCAAGCCTCCGACCGAGTCGTGCGGGACAGCGACGACGCATGCGTCGGCGGAGACTTCCGAACCATCCTCAAGCAGAACGCCCGCAAAGCGGCGGGCCTGGACACGAATCTGCTTGACGCCGCAGCGCAACCGAACCTCTCCTCCTTCCCGAACCACAGCCTCGCGGCAGCCCTCGTACAGGTTTCCGAGCGGCACGCGAGGAATGCCCATCCGGTAGCCCTCCCGATTGGCCAAAAAGGCCTTCCAGAAAACGTCAATGCCGTACCGCGCATCGGCGCGCGAGAGCTCTTCGTCAAGGGCGCTGACCAGCACAACGCGCCAGAAACGTTCGATGGCGGCGCGGGTTTGCCCCGTGCGCTCAAGCCAGGCGAGCATCGAGAGGCCTTCGGTTTCCGGCGGCTCGCCGCCGCTTCGCGCTATGGCCAGCAGACCTCGGACAACCGATCGCTTGTCGCCGAGGCTCAAGGACTTGAACCGCAAAAACGACGGCGCCATGTGCAACGGAGGCGGCAAGGCCGACGGCGCGATGGTCGATCGGCGGCCCCTTGAATCGACGAAGTACAGGCGATCGTAAAAGCAAATCTTATGCTCCGCTCCCACCCGGCGATAAAAGTCCGCCAGATTGGTGCAGCAGCCGAGCGTCACGTGCTGGCAGTTGTCGACCTCGCTTCCGTCCGGCAGCGTGTAGGAAGTGGCGCGACCTCCGAGGTGCGGACGCTTCTCAAACAAATGAACGCGGCAACCCGCCTCAGCCAGCACGACGGCGGAGGATAGTCCCGCCAGTCCGCCGCCGATCACCAGAACGCTTTGCGAGGGCATCCCTGTTCCACCACCCGGTCATTCCTGCCGCGAGCAAGTATTGGATTTTCTCGCCGCTCGAAACCGAAACGCGCGAAGAGAAAACGTCGAATCCGCAGTCTTCGATTCGCGCAAGAAGGCTGCTGTAGGTGCGAATGAGGGCCCAAAGCGTCGCCCGGCTGTCGGGATCCACTCGATCGACGAGTCGAACACCTTCCTCATAGAAGCGCCAGGCACGGTCGGCCTCGAATTCGAGCAGCGCGCGCAACGGCTCGGTTAGAGGCCCGCGGAGGTCTTGCACGCGGCATCCCATCCGTTCGACATCCTCTTGGGGCAGATACACCCGACCCATTTGGAAGTCGCTCGGCACGTCGCGAAGGATGTTCGTGAGCTGAAAAGCCAGACCCAGGCGTTCGGCCAAATCGGGGGCTTTCGAATCGTCGAAGCCGAAAACGTGAATGCAGGTCAGTCCGACCGTGCCGGCCACACGGTAGCAGTATTCCGAGAGCTGGTCGAAGGTGGCATAGGAGGCGATGGTCAGATCCATTTCCGCCCCAAGAATCAGGTCATGGAAGTAACGAGCGGGAATCGCGTAACGCGAAATCGTGTCGTGAAGAGCGGGCAGGATCTCGTGTCCGTCCGTTTTCCCGGCCGCCACTTCGTCGAGCAGTGCGCGCCAGCGCGCCAACCCCCGCCGCTTCGCTTCGAGCTGGCCAGGCTCGTCGGTCACATTGTCGATGAGGCGATTGAAGGCATACAGGGCGCACAGGGCGCTGCGCTTCGGCCGCGGCAAGCCGAAGAAGGCAAGATAAAAACTGCTGTGCGCGGCGCGCGCGATCCGGTTCGCTGCGGCATAGGAACGCTCGAGGGCTGCGGAGCAAGCGGCGGGCTGCGCGCCCGATTCGCGCACGACGACGCCGGAAACCTCGCCGACGCCGTCGGCGACCTGTTCGGGAGCCACGGAGCGCACGATCGTCGCGCTGAGCGCGCCACCCAGCAGCCGGACCTGCTTCCATCTCGAAATGGCCGGCCGGCGTTCGAGCGTGTTGTACCCGTTGTGCTCGATGGCATCCAAAACGGCCAAGCCTCCCTGGCTGAACATTTCGATATCGACGCGCAGTCTGCCCTCCACGCTCCGGGCGAGCGGCAGGCCGGCCAGAAAAAGTCCGCGCGTGCGAGTGATCAGATCCTTCATCACCGAGACGTAGCGCGCGTCGAAGCGCCGCTCGACGATGTCCACTTCCGCGAGGCGGTGTGCAGCGAGCGCGTCAAGCGGAATGTAGATGCGCCCTTTATCAAGATCGCGCGAGACGTCCTGCCAGAAATTCGCCAGCTGCAGGGCCGTACAGGTAAAGTCGGAGAGGCGTCGGCGCTCCCGGTCGCGATAACCCGAAACATACAGCACGAGCTGACCGACCGGATTTGCCGAGTACACACAGTAATCGAGAAGGTCGCCCCAGGTGGCGTAGCGGCGGACGCGCTGGTCCTGGCGGAAGGCGCGCAACAAATCGCTGAAGGGCTCAATGGGAATATCCTTGGCGCGGATCGTTTCCCTGAGGGCGATCAGCACAGGGTGAGATGGCGACCTGCCGCGCCGATAGCAGAGCCGAAGTTCATCTTCCCAAGCGTCGAGCAGCTCGAGGGCGCGGCCGTGGTCGGGCACTTCATCGCCTAGGTCGTCCGCGAAGCGGCAGTAGGCGTACACGTTGTAGAAATGCTGGTGGAGATGGCGCGGCAGAAGCCAGGACACCACGTTGAAGTTCTCGTAGTGATGCCTGGCGATCCAGCAGGTATAGTGCTGGGCCTCCTCCGGCGAGCAGCACTCCGCCGGAAGATTACGCGCGATCTCCAGCTCGGGTGTGGGCAACATTTGCGATTTGGAATTCCCGGCGGCCGGAACCCACTCGGTGCCGTCGTCGCGACCTCGCTGTGCCGCGGGGCCAGGCAACCGGATCGGACACAACCGGAAACCCGTCGTTTTCATCGGCGCAGGCGCGTCACCTGCGGCTCGGATCAAGGGATAACGGCCGTCTTCAGTTCGCCATTGCGGTGCTTCATGTGCTCGAAGACGTTCGGCAACTCGATAAGCGGCACTTCGCCGGTAATGAAGTCCGCGGCGCAGATTTCGCGTCGCACGATCGTATCGAGCGCCTCCCGGATGAAGCGCGGCGTGTGGTGGAACGTCGATTTGATCGTGATTTCCGAATAGTGCAGCGCGGCCGGATCGAAGTTCACCTGCGTCCCGCGCGGGCAGCCGCCAAAAAGGTTCACCCGCCCGCCCTTGCGAACCATCTGCAGGGCCCATTGCCACGTCGTGATCGAGCCGACCGCTTCGACCACCGCGTCGGCCCCGCGTCCGCCGTCGGTCAACTGGCGGACCAGGGCCACCGGCTCGTCGATCTCCGAGACATCAATGGCCGCGACAGCCCCCAGTCGCTCGGCGGCGCGTATCTGATTCCGACGTTTTGCGATGGCGATCACGCGAACGTTGCGGCCGGAGAGAATGCGGATGAACTTGAGCCCGATCGGGCCGCAGCCGATAATCACCGCCGTATCACCCGCCTGGATTCCGCTCTCATGGATTCCGCGCAGCACGCAGGCGAGGGGCTCGACCATGGCGGCATCCACGAACGGAATGTCGTCCGGGATTTCGAGCATGTTCTGCCGAACGATCCTCCCGGGGATGCGGATGTATTCGGCGTAAGCGCCGTTATTGAACAGCAAGTCTTCGCACAGGTTCGGCTGCCCTTTTCGGCAGTACGCGCAGACGTTGCAGGGGGCAGAATTCGACGGCACCACGCGCATGCCCGTCTCGATGCCACCATTCACGGCCTCGCCCTTGATTTCGACAATTCCGGCCAGCTCGTGGCCGAACAGCGACGGCGGGCGAATCATTCTCGCGTGTGAACCTTGTTTCCACACCTTGAGGTCGGTGCCACAGGTCAGCGCCACTTCGACCTTGACGAGAACCTCGTCCTCGCCGACCGAGGGGATGTCCACCCGCTCGATCTTCATGTCCTCTCGGCCGTAGAGCACGGCCGCGGTCATTGACCCGTTTGGTTCGATTCTCATTCGTGTGTAATGACCACTTTCAATGTACCATCCGTCGGGCGCGCAGCCAATTCCAGTGCGTCCGCGATTCGCTCGAGCGGGAAGCGGTGCGAGACGAGCTCTCGTACCGGCAACCGGCGCTCGAACACAAGCCGGGCCGACTCCTCCTGGTCTTCGATCGAGGCGCTATAGGCGCCGAGAATCTCTTTTTCCTCGATTCCGACCGCCGCGGCAGGAAAGGCAAGCTGCATCACGGGATCGTTATGAGCAAACAGTAACACTCGCCCCCCCGGACGGGCGAGAGCCAACGCTTCGGAGAGCAATAACGGATTAGCCACAGCAAGCAAGACCACGTCGGCACCCCTTCCGGCCGAGTGCGCGCGAATCTCCGCGGGGAGTTGCCCCTTCCCCGGATCGCAAGACTTAGATGCACCAAAACGCTGGCTCGCTGCACGGCGGCCGGGCATCGGATCGCTCGTCAACACTTCCGCACCCTCGTGCCTGGCCAAAAGCATTAGCAGCATCCCGATCGGTCCCTGGCCCATGACCAGGACTTTCTCGCCCGGCGCGACGCGGGCCTTGCGCACTGCTTTGAGGCAGGTATTCACCGGTTCGACGAAGGTGGCCTCCTCAAACGCCACATGATCCGGCAGCAGCATCATGCCGCGGTCCACGATCCAAGACATGGCCCGAACATACTGCGCGAATCCACCGCCGTTCGGATCGAAGCCTGCCGTCAGGCCGACCCGCTTGTACCCGGGACATTGCGAGAAGAGTTTGCGCTCGCAGTAAAAGCATTGGCCGCAGGGAATGTGATGAAAGCTGACCACGCGGTCGCCCGGCCTGAACTTCGTCACGCCCCGGCCGACCTCGACGACGGTGCCGCTGAGTTCGTGTCCCAGGATCTGTGGCGGCTGGACGAAGCCGTGCTCGATCTTCTTGATGTCGGTCCCACAGATGCCGCATGCCGCCACGCGGAACAAAACCTCGCCTTCACCGATTTCCGGAATGGGAACTGTCTCGACCAGGACGCGCCCCTTGCCGCGGTAAACGCCGGCGCGCATCTGGGCCGGATATCGGTCCTGCGGTTTTTCACCTGATCCGATTTGGGCCACGGTCTGGCTCATCTAGGCGACGGCCCTCCCCCCAACGTTGGGCGCTCGGCCGGCCACGGCTTCGACGTAACGGTCCAGAAAGCCGGCCAGTGATTTCGCCGCGCGTTTGGCACGCCAGCCGAGCTTGGCGAATTTGGGCAATGAATCGGGGTGGCGAGCGAGCTGTTCCAGAATTCTCGGAAAACTCACGTTGCCCCGAGGGGTAAGAACCTGGTTGAAGTCCACCCCGAGATCCTCATCGGCAAGGTCGCTGATCGAGCGGATGGCCGCGGCCGGCACGCCCCGATCGGCCGCCTCCTTCAATATGGCGAAGCTCTCCATGTCCACCGCGTCGGCAATCATGCCGAGGTGCCGCTTCTCGTCGGCCCTTCCAATCACGCGTGGCGCCGTATAGAACCGCTCAACCACCCTGGCACCGCACTCGGCCGCAAAGGAAACCAGCGCTCCGCTGGACTCGAGCAAAGGTGCGCTCATATTCTCCCCGGCCAGCTCGGACCGCACGGACTTTGCAGCGAGCACCTCGCCGATTCGGTAGTCGGGCTTGAGGGCACCGGCCACTCCCGCTGAGATGCAGATGTCGATCGAATCCTGGCTGGAACGCAAGATGTCCGCCAGGCGCAGGGAGGCAATCCTTGGGCCGACACCGACCAGGGCGGCCACTACGTCTGCTCCGCCCATCTGGGCCAGGTAGGCGTCGGGTCGGGCCCACGCACCCCGTCGAAATCTGTGCATTGTTCGCCAGGGAGCGAACTCGGCCTCGAGCGCGAAGGTGACCAGGATTTGCATGCGAACCTAGGCCGCCGCGGCGTGCGCGACGCGCTTGGCACCGCCGGGCCCGCGAACATACCCCTGTTCCTCATACCAGCGAACCGCGCGCTCGAGAGCGGCTTCGACCGAGCCAGGCTGGTAGCCCAGTTCCCTTTCCGCCTTGTCGCTGGCGACGAACATGTGGTGCCGCGACATCTTCACGCCCTCGACCGGAATGTGCGGCTCGCGGCCGGTGAACCGTGAGATCCATTGGTCGGAGTACGCGGCGACCAGCGCGATGGCATGCGGCAGTTTGATGTGCGGAGCGGAACGGCGCGCGATCACGCCCAGCGCGTCCAGAATCTGCTTCAGAGTCATGTTGCGGCCGCCGAGAATGTAGCGCTCGCCGACTCTTCCCCTCTCGGCCGCGAGCAGATGGGCTGCGGCCACATCCTCGACCGGAACTACGTTCAGCCCCGTATCAACGTACGCCGGCATCTTCCCGGTCAGAAAATCCAAAATGATGCGGCCGGTCGGGGTGGGCTTCCAGTCCCCCGGTCCAACCGGAGCGGTGGGGTTGACGATCACGACCGGAACACCCGCCGACGCCGCCCGCAGCGCTTCTTGTTCGGCCAGGAGTTTCGAGCGCTTGTAGTGCCCGATCATCTGGTCGAGCGTGGCCCGGGTCTCCTCGTTGGGCAGCGAGCGGTCAGGAGTGGGCACGGCAACGGTTGCCACCGTGCTCGTGTAGACCACGCGCTCGACCCCGGCGTGTAGGGCCGCCTGGAGCAACCCGCGCGTGCCCTCGACATTGCTCCGATAGATTTCCTCGGGATGACGGGCCCACAAACGGTAGTCGGCGGCCACGTGGAAGACGAGCCGGACACCGCGCATCGCGCGTTCAAGAGAGCCCCCATCGCACAGATCACCTGTCACGGGCTCGACCGCCAGCCCCTCAACGGCCCGCAAATCGCTCGTCTGCCGAACGAGGATTCGAACTGGATGTCCCGCGCTGACAAGTTGCCGAGCGACGTGGCTCCCGAGGAAGCCGGCCGCGCCCGTAACAAGCGTGGTCATAAAATGCGGAAAACCTCATCCTGCTCGGGCGAAACCGGAGCAGGCCGCGAGAAGACGCCTTTCTCGTTTCGGCCGCGGTCGCCGTTTGCGCCCTCTCCGTTGCTATGGCCATTGGGCTTGGTCGGAACCTCCCTCAAAAGCCCGCCCATCTTGCCGGATAAGGTCCAATGCAACATTTTCCAGGTATCGCCCAACTTCTTGTTTCCGCCCAGGACGGCCGACGCCTCGTAGCCGGCGTGGACCATGCAATCCTCGCAGCGAGGATCGCGGCCACGCCCGTACCTCTCCCAAGGCACCTTCTCGATGAAGTCTTTGAAGGTCGGATAGTGTGCGTCGGTCATGAGGTAGCAGGGGCCTTTCCAGCCGCGCGGGTTATAGGTCGGATTTCCCCAGGCCGTGCACATCAGCTCGCGCTCGCCGCGCAGATACTCCATGTAGATCGGCGAGGTCACGATGTTGTAGCGCTCGAGAAGCTCGCTCGCCTGCCGGAATTTCTCGCGGATCTCCTCACGCGACATGAAGATTTCCTTGGTCATCACCGCGGCGTAGGAATACGCCGGCGAAATCATGTGGCCATCAACGCCCAGCGTCTGCAGATAGGCGAACAGTTCGGCGATCTCCTCGATGTCGGTTTCCTTGTAGACCGTGGTGTTCGAAGTCACCAGGAAGCCCGCCGCCTTGGCCGCTTTGATTCCGTCGATCGCTTCGCGGAAGACCCCGTCGCGCTCGACGCAGATGTCGTGTGTTTTCTCGAGCCCGTCCAGGTGCACATTGAAAAAGAAATGCGAGGTTGGTTTGAACTCGGCCAGACGCTTGCGGATGAACATGCCGTTCGTGCAAAGGTAGATGTGCTTCCCCCGGGCAAGAATTTCCCCCGCCAAGCGCCCAATCTCCGGATAAATCATCGGCTCGCCGCCGCAGATCGATACGATCGGCGCTCCACATTCATCGAGCGCGTGAAGGCACTGGTCGACGCTGATCATCTCGTCGATCGTCGATTTATATTCGCGAATACGTCCACAGCCCGTGCAGGTGAGATTGCACGCATGGAGCGGTTCGAGCATCATGACGAGCGGGAATCGCTTCTCGCCGCTTAACTTCTTGCGTGCCAGATAGCCGGTCATGCTCGCCGTTAGGCTTAAAGGAACCCTCATCCTTTACCCCACTTTCCGTTGGGATTGGATTTCTTCGGGCCGGACCTCGGTTGCGATGAACCGTTTGCCGCCCTTCCGCATGTTGGCGTAGCGAGCCAACGCGTACAATGGGAAACAGTTGCGGTAAAAGTGATACTTCAGATAGAAGACCCGCGGAAAGCCCGTACCCGTGAATTCGGCTTCATCCCAGGAACCGTCGGGATTTTGGTGGTCCAATAGCCATTCGACAGCCCGCTCGGCGGCGGGATCGTCCGGGCCTCCGACCGCAAGCAAGCCGATTAGGCCCCAAGCCGTTTGCGAAGCCGTGCTCTGGCCCTGTCCCTTCAGCGTTTCGTCGTAATAGGAGAGGATACTCTCGCCAAACCCTCCGTCGGGGTTTTGAACCGAGCGCAGCCAGCCGGCTGCGCGTTGCGCCTCGGGCAGTTTTGCCAACCCGATGGTTTCCAGCGCACGCAGAACGCCGCTTGTCCCGTAGATGTAATTCACGCCCCAGCGCCCGAACCATGCGCCGCTGCGTGTCTGGTCGTGACGCAGAAAGGCGCAGGCGCGTTTGATGACAGGGTGACGCGAGGCCCAGCCCATGTGGCCGAGACATTCGACCACGCGCGCGGTCACATCCGCCGTCGACGGATCGAGCATCGCGTTGTGGTCCGCGAAGGGAACCTTGTTCAGCAATTCCAAATTGTTCTCATGATCGAACGCGCCCCACCCTCCGTCGCCGTTCTGCATGCTCAGCAACCAGGCCAGGCCGCGACGCATGGCGGCCCGCATGGGCGTGGCATCGGGATAGGCGACGCGGGCGAGAGCCATCAGGACAAACGCAGTGTCGTCCACGTCCGGATAAAAATCGTTGCGGAATTCGAAAGCCCAACCGCCCGGATCCGCTTTCGGGTTCTTCACTTGCCAGTCGCCAGGACCCAGAATTTGATTCTCGAGCAGCCACTGGGCCCCGAGAACCAGGGACGGATGCGACGGATCGAGTCCGGCCTCCTCGAGCGAAACCAAAGCAATCGCCGTATCCCACACGGGCGAAATGCAAGGCTGCACTCGTATCGTGTCGCGCTCTTCAATCTCGTACCGCTCGAGAAAACGAATCTCGCGCGCAGCGAGCGGATCGCTCCTGTCCCCGTTCATGGCCAGCAGGGCGTAAACCGAGTTCATCATGGCCGGATAGATTGTGCCCAGACCCTCGCTGCGCTCAAGTCGCTCAACCATCCATTCTCGCGCGCGGGCCAGCGCGAAGTTGCGCATCGGTTTCCAGGGCGAGCCCTCGTAGAGTTTCAGCAAGCGGTCGAGAAAGAGGAAGACGTTCTTCCAGCTCAGCAGCCGCGCGTCTCGTGCGAAGGAAGTCGGCCGCGCCCCCGGGAATTTGAAAAGTTCGTCGAAGCCGATCCCCTCCGGCAAGCGCCAGGCCGGCCGCAGGGCCGAGACGATCATCATGGGGACGACAATTCCCCGCGTCCAGGATGACATCTCGAACAGGTTGACGGGGAACCATTCGGGCAGGAGCACCAGTTCGGGTGGCATCGCCGGCACATAGCCCCAGTCGATCGCACCCACCATGGCCAGATAAAACCGCACATAGGAATTCGAGGCTTCCAGGCCGCCCAGTTCGTGGATCTTGCCTTTCGCCGCCTGCATGTGCTCGGCATCCGGGGAGTCCCCGGCCAGGCGCAGGGCGACGTATGCCTTCACCGTCGCGTTCAGTTCCGAGGGGCCGCCGTAAAAGATGTTCCAGCCGCCGTCGGGGAGCTGGCGGTCACGAACGTACTTGGCGAGCTTGGGCGTCTTGGGGGACCCGAGATCGTCTAAAACGTGGAGATACAGAATGTAGTCGGATTCAAGCGTGGTGTCCGCTTCAAGTTCTGCCCACCAATAACCCTCGCGATCCTGGGCGCCGAGAAGGTGGTTTGCGGCGCGCTCGATGGCGCGGTGTAAAGGCGACTCGGCCGATTTTTCCGCGCGTTCATGCGTGGGCACTCCCCCCGGGGCATGCAGGGGCATGCTCGTCGATTCCAAGCGTAGCTTAGACTCCGGCGTCACGGCCCCTTGAGACATCTTCCCTCGCTCCGTCCAGGTCGACTACCGACGTACCGACGTATACAGCACTCCCCGGGCGCAGGACCCGAGTTTCAAACCTGCGGCACGCGGGGCTTGGTTTTCCGGTGGTAAGCTTGACCCTCGCATCGCCTGTGCCCGACCTCTGACTGAACCGGATGCGCGGTCTGGCCCGTGGTCGGGCCATCCGGCGGATTTAACTACCAATCAATCCCCCGGAATTCCAGATACTTAGAGCCTCTCGGTTATTATCGTTTGTCTCCAAGGTAGGGTCAACAGGTAAAACCAGTGGTTTGCGGTCGGGCGATTACGCGGATCAGAGGGAACAGCCCTGGCAAGGGAAGCAGCACGATCTTGCACACCAGGGGGAAGCATTTCTCCGGAAAGGTGCATAGGTTTGGGCCGCCGCTCGGCATTGCGCTCGTCCCAGCGGTTTTGGCGGGGATTCGCCCTTGGTGAAGACAAAGCGAAACAAGCGCGGGCCGCGACCGTCGCCCCGACCTCGGTCCGGAGGGCTGTCCCTTAGCGATTTCCCTGCGCGTCTTCGAGTTTGCGGAGGCGCGCGGCGAGTTCAGGCAGGCGCGCGAACCAAGCGTACTGCTGTTTGAATCTGTCGAGGGGACGCGCGGGCGTGCCCCAGACAGTCTGGCCGCTGCGGATAATCTTCCCGGTTGGAATGCCGGCCTGCGCTCCGGCAACGGCACCGTCCTCGAGCGTGCAGTGATCGGCGATTCCGACTTGTCCCCCGACCACCACGTTCTTCCCAAGTGTGCTGCTGCCTGAAATTCCTGTCTGCGCGGCGATGACGGTATGCTCACCTACGTTGACGTTGTGCGCGATGTGCACGAGGTTGTCGATTTTTACCCCTTTGCCGATGACGGTTGATTCAAGCGAACCTCGGTCGATGGTTGCCCCGGCGCCGATTTCGACGTCATCGCCGACTTCGACGCTGCCGATTTGAGGGAATTTCCATTGCCGGCCATCGCCGGGGACGTAGCCAAAGCCGTCGCTGCCGATCGTCGCGCCGGCATGAACCTCAACCCGGTTCCCCAGCCGCGCGCCCGCATACAAGGTTACGCGGGGATGCAGACGGCAGTCGTCTCCGATGCGCGCCCCCCGTCCAATGAAGCAGAACGGCTCGATGATCGCGTTTCGTCCGATCTCGACGCCATCCTCGAGCACGACGTACGCGCTGATCGAAACGCTCGCGCCCAGGCGGGCAGTCGGAGGAACAATCGCGGTCGAATGAACCCCTGGCGCGGGCGCCGCGGCCGGCAGCAACCAGACGGCCGCTTTTGCGAACGCCAGTTTCGGATCCTTCACTTCGATAATCGTCTTCCCCGCCGCCCGCGTTCCCGGCCGAGCCAGGATGCAGGAGGCGGCGGATTTCTCCGCTCTGCCCAGATGTCGCTCGGAATCCACATAGATCAAATCCGATGCGGTTGCCCGTTCTGGACTGGCCACTCCGGAAATCTGCGCGCTTCGATTTCCGCTTAGGCCGGCCTCGAGATACTTCGCTAGCTCAGCGGCGCTATGACTCATATCCATCTCCTTGCCTAGGGCGCGTCTTGCTATCCTGTGGCGGTCCAGATCGTCGGGCCAGATGAATCGCGGCCAGCGTCGTAACCACGCCCACGACCCCCAGCATCGCGAAGCGGTGCCAACCCCCAAGCCCAAGCGATGCAAGGGCGGCGCTGACGACGGCCATGACGAGTGCGCGAATCGCCTTCCGCTTGGATGGGGGGCGAGATCCCAATTCTCCCCTGGCCACGATCCGGTTTTCACGCGGCGCTAGGAATGATAAAAGGGCTCGGCTCCCGGCGGGCGCGTTTTCCACCGTTTGTGAACCCACAGCCACTGGTCCGGATGGGCGCGCACGCGCTCCTCGATCACCCGAGTGAAACGCGCCGTGTTCTCGCGGATATCCTCTTCTTCATTCCCGGAACGTGCAAGCTCGACGGCGGGCGCAAACTGCAGGCGATATTTGGCCGCTTCGGCATCCCAACAGAGAAACCCGGGCACCACAGCTGCCTCCGTGCGCAGCGCAAGGCGCGCCAGACCAGATGTGGTCGAAGCCGGAAGACCGAAAAAATCGACGAAAACACCTTCGTCGCCCGATGTGTTGTGATCGCTCAAGATCCCGACCGTGCCGCCACCGGCGAGGACTCTTAGCATCATCCGCGCCGAACGGTTCTTATCGATGGGCTGATTGCCGGAGAGGCAGCGATAACGGTTGATCAGCGCATCGACGCGTCGATTCGCGATGGACCGCACCAGGAAGTGAAGTGGATGGCCGTACAGGGCGTGCGCGAATGGCGCGAGTTCCCATGCGCTCATATGGCCGGTCAGAAACAGAACCCCTCTGCCTCGCCGCTGGGCCTGGTCGAAATTCTCTGCGCCGTCGACGAGAACGATCTTCTTGATTCCCTCGCCCGTGTATTTCGGGAACTGCGAGAACTCGCCGATCATCCATCCGACCTGGCGAAGCATCCCGCGGAGCGCAGCCTCACGCTGCCCGTCCGTCCAGTCCGGAAATGCGAGCCGGAGGTTCCACAGGGCGATGCGGCGAAGCTCAGGGCGAAACAGATAAGCGACCTCGACGAACGCGACTCCCAGGAACCGGGCCGCGCCTCTCGGCAAGATTCCCAAAGACTTCAGTCCGAGCCATGCCGCGAAGAACTCCAGCCGCTCGCGCATCGCGAGCCATTATGCGCGAGCACGAATCGATGCGCTAGCGTCGTGCGGCCCCGTGTGCGCCGATTGATCGAGTTGCCGGGCTAGAGCGGCGTGTCAGCGCTCCGCGGGCTCAACGGGGCTTGTGGCCCTCCGCCCAGGACGAAGCGAATGACCGCCGCCGCCGCGATCGCCGCCGTTTCCGTACGGAGGATCGTTTCGCCGAGAGAAACCTCGAGGAATCCGGCTCCGTGTGCGGCTCCCGATTCCTCCTCGGTCCAGCCACCTTCGGGGCCGATGGCCAGCGCAACCGAGTTGCCGAGCGCTCCTTGCAACCGGTCGCGCATCGGCTCCGCCTCGGCGCGCTCGGAGAGCAGGATTTTCACGGATTCTCTCGATTCGGCAAATGCCCGGCCGGGCCGGACGGCTTTGCGCAAAATCGGGGGATGTAGCCTTCTTGATTGTTGCGCGGATTCGAGCAGAATCTTCTCCCAGCGCGCCGCCCGCCGGGCGGCGGCAGCGATGAGGGGCCGGCCGCTCCTGGCGGCGATTAGTGGAATAACCTCCGCCGCGCCAAGCTCTGTGACTTTTTCCAGGCACCATTCGAAACGGTCGAATTTGATGAGGGAGAGCAGCAGTTTCACGGTCAGGTCAGGCTCACGGATGGGCACCGGTTCAATGAGTTCAAAACCGATGCGGCTCTGGCCCGATTTCCCGAGCGCGACCTCGGCGACACGCGCGAGCCAAACGCTGGCCCCGTCGCTCACCTCGTACACTTGGCCCCGCTGCGCGCGCAGAACGCGGCCCAGATGGTCAGCCGAGTGGCCATGAAGCTCGGCGGAACGGCCGTCGAAATGGTCGACGAAAAAGCGGCGGCGCATGGGAACCGAGGATTATACAGGCCGGGAAGAAGGTTGCGCAGGCAAGGGGACTTCATCTCCCCCGCTGACGCTTCAGAACCTCACCCGAAAATATCCTTTACCTTATCGAAGAAGGTCGAACTGCGCTCGGTGGGTTTGTTCTCGACCTTCAGCGTCTCTCCGAGCTGTTCCAGCATCCGGCGCTGTTCGCGCGATACCTTCGATGGCACGACCACGCGAATGTTGACGTACAAGTCGCCCCGCCCGCCGTGCGGATTCGGCAGGCCCCTGCCCTTCTGGCGGAAAATCTGGCCGGACTGCGTTCCCTCGGGAATCTCCAGTTCCTGTTCGCCTTGCAGGGTCGGGATCCGCACAGTCGAGCCGAGGGCGGCCTGGGGAAAACTGATCGGAACTGTGCAATACAAATCCGCTCCGCGGCGCTCGAAGAATGCATGCTCCTTCACTTCGAGAAAGATATAAAGGTCTCCCGGCGGCCCGCCGTTTGTGCCCGGCTCGCCCTGCCCGGCCATGCGCAGGCGCGTGCCGGAGTCGACCCCAGCCGGAATTCCGACCTCGAGCGTTCGTTCGCGTTCGACCCGGCCTTGCCCCCGGCAGGAGCCACAGGCGTCGCGAATCACCTGGCCGGCACCGCCGCATGCCGGACAGGTCCGGGAAATCGCGAAGAAGCCTTGCTGATAGGTCACCTGCCCGCGCCCGCGGCAGGTCTGGCAGGTTGTCGCCCCGGTGCCCGGTTTCGCGCCGGTTCCATGGCAGTGCTCACAGATTTCGTGGCGTGCGACTTTGATTTTGCTGGAGACTCCGGCAGCCGCCTCCTCGAAGGAAAGCGTCATATCGTAACGAAGATCGCCGCCGCGCTGCCCGCGGGAACCACGGCCCCGCCTACGTCCGCCACCGAAAACATCGTCAAAACCAAACAGGTCGCCCAAAATGTCCTGGAAGTCAGCGAAGATCGACGAATTGAAGTCCGTCTCGAATCCGCGCCCGCCCAGACCAGCATGCCCGTAGCGGTCGTAGATCTGCCGCTTCTGAGGGTCAGAAAGGACGCTGTAAGCCTCCGTCGCCTGGCGAAATCTCTCTTCGGCTTCGTGTTTGTTGTCGGGACTACGGTCCGGGTGATATTTGAGCGCGAGCTTCCGGTACGCTGACTTGATCTGCTCGACGGATGCGTCCCGGGCAATGCCGAGAATTTCGTAGTAATCCTGCTGGGTCGTCGCCATGCGTTTCCTTCACTGCTGATTTTGCTACACGAGCCGTACGGCTCGACTAAATCGAGATGCACGAACGATAAAGCGAGCTTTGAGGGTCGACGCGCGGCTGCCCCCGAACCTCGAGCCGATTCTCGAAATCAGTTCCCGGCGGCCGAGTTCGATACGGGCTGCGCGGCAACCCGTACCATCGCCGGGCGCAGCACACGATCATGGAACTTATATCCGGCCTGCAACTCGCTCATGACCGTACCGTCGGGAAGCTCGGCCGTCTCGACACGCTCGATCGCATGATGTTGATGCGGATCGAACTCCTTGCCGACAGCCTCGATCCGGACCAGGCCTTGCTTCGAGAGCGCGTCCCACAACTGGCGACGAATCAACTCGAATCCCCTGCGGTGTTCCTCACTGACCGAATTGCCGTGTTCGCCGAGGGCCCGATCGAAGGCGTCGAGCACGGGAAGCAGGCGGTCGATGAGCGCCTCGACTCCGCGATGGCGGTCGGCGTGGCGTTCCTTCTCGACCCGTTTTCTGTAGTTTTCGAAATCCGCTTGGAGTCGAACCAGCGTGTTCATCAAGTCTTCTTTTTCCGCCTGAAGTTTGCGGGCCTGCAGCTCGAGAGACGCTGCCGCGCCACTTTCATTTCCCAAAACCGCCTCTCCGGCAGCGGGTTCGGCGCCACTTGCTTGCGACCCGCGGTCGGACGGGGTCCGGGTAACGGCCCGCTCGGGTTCATCGCCGCGCACGTTTTTCTTTTCGGGGTCTGATGGATGAGACGGCACGAGTTAGCTCCCTGGTTCTGTATCGGAAAAAAACTGGGCCATGAAAGCCACAGCCGTAATGACACGCTCGTAGTGCATGCGCATCGGCGCGAGAATTCCGAGCGTTCCCTGCCCCTGATCCTTGGCCGTGTAGGAGGACGAAACCAGTGCAAGGTGTTTGCCGGCGGCCGACATTTGCTCGAGGCCGAGCTCAACATGGATGGGCTCTGGCGCTTCGATGCAACCGCTCAGAAGGGCAATCAGCCGATCTTTTTCTTCGATGGCCTCAAGCAGCTCGCGAAGCTGGTCCTGGGTGGTGAACTCGGGGGCGGTGGCAATCTGCGCGGCGCCTTCCACATAAATCCTGCGCTCCACGGCATCCCCCAAAATCGCCGGATCGCACAACGCCAGGGCATCGCCGGCAATCCGCCCGTATCGCTCACGATCCCGCTCGACCTGCGAACGAAGGTCCGCGCGAATGGCTTCGAGCGTCCAGCCTGCATAATGGCGGTTCACATAGTCGGAGACGCGGTCGAGGTCTTCCTGCGCAAAGGCGCGCTCGGGACGGATGACCTTGTCACGCGTCACTCCACCGGCCGTGATCAGCACCACCAGAACGCGGTTCTCCGGAAGCGCCAGAAAGCGCACGTGCTCGACCGCGCTCTGGGCCAAGGGCGGCGAGATCAGGATCCCAAGCCCCCGCGAGACGGCGGCCAAGACGTGGCTGGCGCGTTCCATCACCGCTTCCGGCGTTTGCGCCGATTCGAGCTCCCGGCGGATCCAGTCGCGATCGTTCGCGCTTGCGGTCGCCTGTGCGGCTACCTGTTCGACGAAGAACTTGTAAGCGGCCGCTGTCGGTACGCGGCCAGCCGAGGTATGAGGCTGATAGAGATAGCCTTCACCCTCGAGGTCGGCCATCACGCTGCGGACCGTCGCAGAGCTGAGCGGTTCGGTGTGTCGCGCCGCAATGCTGCGCGAGGAGACCGGTTCGCCTGTTTCGATGTACTCGCGCACCACGTCGGTCAAAATCTGCTGGTGTCGCTTTTGCTGCAATACAGTTGCGCTCATATGTCTAACTGCACATACCTACGGTACAGGCCAGTAATTGCCTTTAAAAAATTTTAATAGCCGGAGTGAACTGCGTCAACTTCGGGTTGATCCATACTTACTTTACTTCGAACCTGCCGCCAGTCTCTACCCATCTTTCCTTTGCCAACCGGGTGTGCTAGGGTCTGCCAGTCCGATGGCAAAACTGACTTTCCTCATCTCCCTGATCACCGAAGAAAGCGACTATCAGCGGGAGCAGGCCGCCTCGGCCCAGCTGGCTGCCGCTCGCCTGAATGTCGATTTGCGGATCTCCTACGCGGACAATGACGCCATCCGGCAAAGCCAGCAATTGTTCCAAGTCATACACGGCCCCTCTGACGGCGTGAAGGCAATCATCGTCGAGCCGGCCGGTAGCACGGCGTTTCCACAAGTCGCGCGCGCGGCCGTCGATGCCGGGCTCGGCTGGGTGCTCATGAACCGTGACGACGCCTCGGTCGGAGAGCTGGCGCGCCGCGCTGGCCCCCCGGTGTTTTCTGTGACGGCGGACCAACGGGAAACGGGAAGAATTCTTGGGCGTCAGATCGGCACCCTGCTCCGCGAGGGCGGACAAGTTCTCTGCCTGCTGGGCCCGTCGAGTAATCCGGTGTCCACCGAGCGCATGGCCGGAATGAGCGAAACTCAACCCAGCAACGTCAAGCTCAAACTCTTGCGATGCCCCTACTGGACCGAAAATGCGGGTTTTCAGGCCATCAGTTCCTGGCTGCGCGTTTCGGTTTCCCAGCAGGTCGATTTCGCAGCCGTTATCGGACAGAGCGATCTCATTGCCCTGGGGGCCAGAAGGGCGTTCCAAGAACTCGCCGCCCCGGCTGCACGACAAGATTGGCTGGCTCTTCCCTTTCTGGGCGTGAACGGGTTGAAGGTCGGACAAGATGCAGTTCAGACAGGCATGCTCGCGTCCACCGTCATTGTTCCCCCGAGCACGGTGCCCGCCATCGAGCTGCTCGTGCGTGTCTACACGGAGGGCTTTCGGCCGCCGAACTCGACGCTGGTGAAACCAAAGTCGTATCCCGATTTGGAAATGCTGACCCCCCGGGCACCAAAAACGTAGGCGAGGAGGCAACCCCCACGGGCAAAGCCTTCGCAGTACCTTCCGAATTCCCCGGCTTTCGAGAGGCTCGTCGGTTAGCGAGATCCTTTTTCCCATGCAGGAGGAGCGGGCGGTTTCAAGTCTCCGGCAGCCTTCGAAATCCGCCGCTCGCAGGAGGCCCACTCGGCGTATAAGCACTGGTTTTTGCGGCAGTCGAATTCGCAAACAGCGCTGTCCTCCGGAACGTCGGCGATCAACGCGCTCTTGAATCTCTTCCACAGCTGGCGAAGTGAAACGGGCACATGTCCGGGAAGCCTGGGCATAACTCACCTCAAATCGAATCTCGACACTTGCAGAGAGATTACTGCACAAACCGTAAAAGGGCGAGCGAGCTTTCCTGGCATCCCCTAGAGCGCTGTGGGCACCGTCCGCGCCCCTAACAGATGTGAGTTTTGTCTTGTGCCTCGAAACCTATACGGAATATTCTTTGCCGGGGGCGCGGAGATGGCGCGACGAAGGGCCGCAAACGGGCAGAAGGTTCGTACCATTCGAAATTCGCTCGCCCTGGCACTTACGAGCGCTGTGCTCGCGGGCTCGAGCTTTGCTGGCCGAGGGGTTAACTCGAGCCAGGCGACGGCGAAATCCACAACCGCGGCGGTCAGTCTAGCCAAGCCTCTTTCAACCCGCGTCGTGGCCTACCAGATCGAGGCCACGCTCATTCCGCGCGAGCACAGGATCAAAGCGAGCGAGACGCTCGATTACAAGAATCTGACCGGCCGGCCTCAGCAGACCTTTCCGTTCCACCTGTACCTGAACGCCTTTCAGCCACAGTCAACCTTCATGACCGAAGTGCGTCTGTACGGCACGCGCGGCAACGGTCCGGGCACCCCTTGGGCGCCGCGGCATTTCGGGTCCATCACCGTGACCAAATTCGAAGTCGAAGGCCAGGGCGATCTCACCGGCAAGATGGAATTCATTCAGCCCGATGACCACAACAGGGAAGACCACACGGTTTTCCAGGTCACTCTGCCAAAGCCGATTCCGGCGGGCGCTTCTGTGGTATTCCATATGGATTTTGAGGACATGATGCCCGAAGTCGTCGAGCGCACGGGCTACACGCGCGACTTCTACATGGTCGGCCAGTGGTTCCCGAAAGTGGGCGTGTGGTGGAAGAACCAGTGGAATTGTCATCAGTTCCACGCCACGACTGAGTTTTTCGCCGATTTCGGAACCTTCGACGTGAAGCTTACCGTCCCCCAAGACGACTTTGTGGGAGCCGGCGGCGATCTCATCACCAGCCAGAATCACTCGGACGGCACCAAGACGCTAACGTTTCACTCTGAAGACGTTCACGATTTTTCCTGGACCGCCAGCCCGCATTACACCCTCGTCGAGGATTCCTGGAACGGTAGCGCGGGTCGGGTGGCCATTCATTTGTTCATGTCCCCGGGGAATATGTCCTCTGCGCCGCGCTACCTCCGGGCGACGAAGGGGACGCTCTCGCTCTACGACCAGTGGGTCGGCCCCTATCCCTACGACCGGATCACGATTGTCGATCCGCCGCACGGCGCGCTCGATGCCGGCGGGATGGAATACCCTACGCTGATCACCGCCGGGACGACCTGGTGGATGCCCAAGGGCTTGCGCGTTCCCGAGGTCGTGGTATGCCACGAGTTCGGCCACCAGTATTGGTATGGCATGGTCGCCACAAACGAATTCGAGGAGGCCTGGCTGGATGAGGGGATCAACAGCTACATGGAAGTGAAGATCATGGCCGCGCTGTACGGCCGGGACACCTCCATGCTTGACTTCCCCTTCGCGCAGGAAGGCGACGCGGAGGCGCAACGGACCAGTTATCTTGAAATCCCAGCCTACGATCCCCTGACGCGTTTTGCCTGGCAATTTTTCGATGATGAATCCTACGGCGGGGTGACCTACGGAAAGACGGCGACCATGCTTCTCACACTCGAAAAGATGATCGGCGAGGACAAGATGCGTCAAGCCATGCACGAATATTTCATGCGCTACAGGTTTACGCATCCGACGGGCGAGGATTTCCTGAAGACGCTCGAGGATGTAACAGGTCAAGATCTACGTTGGTATTTCGATCAGGCCGCCTATGGAACGAATATCCTCGACTATGAAATCGCCGACGCGCACTCGGATCCGGTGCGCTGGTACCAACCGGTTTCGGGCGGCCGGAAGCCGTACCGCAGTTATGTGACCGTCCACCGCGAGGGCGATTTCGTTTTTCCGGTCGACGTCCGGGTGAAGTTCGACGACGGCAGCTCGACCGTCGAGCATTGGGACGGCCGCGACCGGTGGGTGCGCTACACCTACGAGCAAGGGGCCCAAGTCGAGACAGCGGAAATTGATCCCGATCAGAAAATCGTGCTGGACCGCAATTTCTTCAACAACAGCTACGCGGTCCACGGAGACGATCGTGCCACGCACAAGCTCCTGAACATTTGGGTTTTTGCCAACGAGTGGATTTCCGCGCTCATCGCCTGGATTACCTAAGATGCTCGGTTCATCTGTCGACGCCGTCCATGCCGCTGTCGCACCCAAGCCGAAAGCCTTCGCGAGCGGCGCCTCCCTGGTTTGGCGGCGGCAGCGCATCCTGTGGTGGATCTTTGCCGTCAACCTCATTCTGGCTTTCCTCGGAGCCGTCGGCGTCGCGCATGGAATCGCCGATGACGCCGGTGTCAGGCTCAATCACAGCCTTGAGGCGCGGCGACTCGTTCATGGCTTCGACGTTTCGGCTATGGCCGAGCTCGGCGCACTGCCGGAAGATCCACTGCGAGGAAGCAGCAGGATGTTTCTTTGGCCGTCGTTCCTGTTCACCGTTTTCATGCTGTTTATGACCGGCGGCATTCTGGCTTCCTATTATGATGAGCTGCAGCTGGACGCGGCGGCATTCTTCGAAGCCTGCGGCCGATATTTTGGGCGCTTCGTTCGCCTGCTCGTCTACTTCGCCATTGTGCTGACTCCGCTGGCCATACTCGCCTCCGCCGCTGGCCGACTCTACGAACACGTTGACGACCGATCGGTTTCGCCCTACGCGGGTCCGCTGTTTCTCGCCGCAATCGCCGTTCTCACCCTCGGGTTGCTGCTGTGCGTCAGGCTGTGGTTCGACATGGCCGAGGTTCTTGCCGTGGTCGGAGACAACCGGTCCATGCACCGCATGCTGCGACGGTCGGCTGCCCTCCTGTGGCACAATTTCGGTTCGCTGTTTTGGGTCTACTTCAGAATCAGCGTGATCGGATGGGCCCTTTTCGGCGCAGGACTGTACGTTTGGATGATGGTCCTGCGCCCGGAATCAACCACCGGCGCGTTCTTCATCGCTCAGCTGATGATTCTGGTCTGGCTCGGCACGCGTCTATGGCAGCGTGCCAGCGAAACGGACTGGTACAGGCAATATCGAGTCGGCCAGTACGCACAGCTGCCCATGCCCACTCCGAACGCAACCCCTGCGGCAACTTCAGAACCGGCGGGCACGCCCGAGCAATAGCCCTCGTCCAGCTTTCTTCCCTGCGCCCGCCCCGGTGCGTTGACGTCGTCCTCAGGCGCTTGTTACTCTGAATTCTCGCCTTTTCGCAGGCGCGCACCATCGGAGGATGGCCATGGCTACTTCCTACGCCCTCAAGACCTACAAGAACTACATCAATGGTGAATGGGTTGAGGCGCGAAGCAATCAGTCGATTGAGAACCGCAACCCGGCCAACACCGAAGAACTCGTCGGAATCTTTCCGGCATCGTCGGGCGATGACGTCCGGCTTGCCGTCGATGCGGCCAGCCAGGCGTACAAAGGCTGGCGGCTGACTCCGGCGCCGAAACGCGCGGAAATCATGTTTCGCGCCGCGCAGATCCTGGTCGAGCGCAAGGAGGATTTCGCGCGGGATATGACCCGCGAGATGGGCAAGATCCTCGATGAAACCCGCGGCGATGTGCAGGAAGCAATCGACATGACCTATCTCATGGCCGGAGAAGGGCGTCGGCAATTCGGCCACACGACTCCTTCCGAGCTTCCCAACAAATTTGCGATGTCCGTACGCTCGCCCATCGGCGTCAGCGGCCTGATCACGCCCTGGAATTTTCCCATGGCCATTCCATCCTGGAAGATCATGCCCGCGCTGGTTTGCGGCAACACGGTCGTGATCAAGCCTGCAGAAGACACGCCCCTCTCGACGCACAACCTGGCTCAAGTTCTCGAAGAAGCGGGGCTTCCGCGCGGTGTGCTCAATATTGTGTTCGGCAAGGGAACGGTAGTGGGCCGGGCCATCTTGGGCGATCCGGAAGTGAAGCTCGTGAGCTTCACGGGCTCAACCGAGGTTGGCCGCATCGTCAGCGAATCGTGCGCGCCAACCTTCAAGAAATGCCATCTGGAAATGGGCGGCAAGAACATCATCGTGGTCATGGATGACGCCAATCTCGATCTTGCCGTGGACGGCGCTATTTGGGGCGGCTTTGGCACCGCAGGCCAGCGCTGCACGGCGGCCAGCCGCGTCGCCGTACAGAAGAAGGTTTACCCTCAATTTGTCAGCCGGTTTGTCGAACGGGCGCACTCCCTCAAGGTTGGCAATGGCCTCGATGCCGGGACCAACATGGGCCCCCTAATCAACGAGCAGCAACTCACGACGGTCATGAAGTACGTGGAAATCGGGATCGACGAAGGCGCGAAACTGGCGACCGGCGGCCATCGTCTGGAAGGCGGGCCCTTCGCGCATGGCTGGTTCCACGAGCCCACCATCTTCGTCGACTGCGATCCGAAGATGCGCATTTGCCAGGAAGAGATCTTCGGTCCTGTGGTTTCCGTGATTCCCTTCGAGTCATTTGACGACGGGCTCGAGATTGCCAACGGGGTTACTTACGGGCTTTCGGCTGCGATTTACACGCGCAACGTCAACCAGGCGTTCCGCGCCCAGCGCGATCTGGAAACGGGAATTGTCTACGTAAATGCGCCCACCATCGGCGCCGAAACACACCTTCCTTTCGGGGGGATCAAGAATACGGGTAACGGGCATCGCGAGTCAGGCGATGCAGCCCTCGACTTCTACTCGGAGTGGAAAACCGTCTACATCGACTATTCCGACCGACTGCAGCGCGCGCAAATCGACAACAACTGATCGCTCCGCCAGCCCCGCTCGCCGACCCTGTACGTGCGGTCAGGTTCCGAACTGGGCAAAGACGCCCACTTCGCAATTGCCGCCACTCGCCGTCGCGCCTACAGTGAGGATCAGTCCGGGACCGAACAGGATCGATTCACCTCTTCGGCAGGGTTCGTGGTTCGCGCTTCGAGAATGGAGGAAACATGTGGAATAAGCAATCGGATGCAGCGCCAGCAGCACCCTCTCAGAATACATGGCAGCCCTCGCAGTCAGCACCGTCGGCGAGCGCGCGTCCGAGCGCGCCGGTCAGCCGCAACATTTCGTCGATCGGCGGCACGATTGAGATTAAAGGCAAGATTTCCGGCGAGGAGGATCTTCAGATCGACGGAAAGGTGGAAGGGGCGGTCGTGCTCAACGGCCAGCGCCTCACGGTCGGACGCAGCGGCAATCTGAGTTCGGAGATTTGGGCGCGCGAGGTGATCGTATACGGCAACGTGACCGGCAACGTTCACGCAAGCGACCGCGTCGAGATCAAGAAGGACGGCTCGCTCACCGGCGACATCACCACGGCGCGGATCAGCGTCGAAGATGGCGCATACTACAAGGGCCGCATCGAGATCGATCGCACCAACAAGCGCTCAACGTCCGAGAGCGAATCTGCCGAGCTGGTGGGCACCGCCAATTAGTTCCGAGGGGTCTAGCACACGTGTTTTCTGCCGGCGGGCTCCCGGGATGACGGGACTCGCCGGCTTTTTCTGTTGGCGGGCCGCGCTCGGATTCACCATGTGTCGCCGCCCTTCGACGGCGGCCATCGTCCAAGCGAGCGTCGCAGATCGACGATCTGGCCCAGGTGATAGCTGTTGTGCGCAATGGCCTGGAAAATCAATGCGCCCACAGTCGACGCGTTCCTTTGATGACTTTCATGGGTGGCCGGCGCCTCGGAAACCCAGCCTTCGGAGTCCGACCGGCAGGCCGCTCTGAACTCCCCTAGCAGTTCCCGGAACCTGCGTACTTCACCTTCCCAGCGCACCTCGCCGATGGGCCCGGCTGAAGGCCAGCTCTCCGCGGCATGCGCGGGATAGGGATCCCGAGCACCTCTGATCCGCTTGAGGTCATAGGCCATCCAGTAATTGAGGTGTGCGACGATTTCGAAGATCGAATGTTCAAATCCGCCGGGTTTCCGACTCGCTTGCTCGACAGCCAAATCCTCGATCGAAGCGAGCGGGTCTGCATGAGCGCCCCGCCCTTCGAGCAATTCAACGGCAACCCGTTCCATCTCGGCCTTCAGGTCCGTCTCGCTAGGCATAGGGAACTCCGCGGACTTCATCGAAGATGGACTGTCTTCCCCGTGGCAGCGGACTCGCGCGCCGCCTCGAGAATCTCCATAACAATCACATTCGTCGGGAGAGAACTCGGACCCTCAGGTTTCTGGCCATCGAGCACAATCGAACGCAGATACGCGATAGGGTCGTCGTTCGGCGGTCGAATCGGTTGCGCCGTAGACTCACTCTCCTGGCGTTCGCCCTGCTTGCGCAGGCGAACCCTGTCGCGCCCCGAGGTCTTGACATAGCCGGTCTGCCCGTAGACCTGAATATCCTTGACGTCAAACGGCCAGTTCCAAGAAGCTTCCAGGATCGCCTGTGCCTTGGGATACGTCACGATCACGGTCGCTTCATCGTCGACGCGCGGATACACATCCGGCTTGATGTGCTGCGTGACAGCAGTCACCGCGAGCGGCCGTTCGTTGTCCAGCAGCCAGGTCACAATATCGGCGCCGTAGCAGCCGAAATCGAACAGCGCTCCGGCGCCGTCGAGCTTCGGATCCGTAAGCCAGGATAGAAATTCCGGGCCGACACCGATCTCCTTGGGCCCGCTATGCCCGTCTCGCGCCACGAACTTCCGCAGCTCTCCAATGGCGCGTTCGTGCAGCAGTTCATATGCCTGGTTGTCGCTTGGATACCACGTCGTTTCATAATTGACGACCACTTCGATATGGCCATCCCGCGCGGCCTTCTCGATGGCACGCGCATCATCGAGACTCACCGCCAGCGGCTTTTCCATCATAACGTCTACTTTCTGCCGCGCGCAGGTCTCCACCACCTTTCGGTGATCGAACGTGTTCGTATAGGTGAGCACGGCTTGGGGACGCGTCGCCCGAAGCATCACCTCCAGATCCGCGTACAGAAGACCCTTGTCGATTTTGTATTGCTCGGCCAGGCGAGAAGCAAACGCCTGGTCCGGCTCGGCAATTCCGACCAGTTGAATTCGAGGGTCGTGCAGATAGCGTCCGAGGAAGCCGTAGACATGCCCGTGCGCGAGTCCGGCAATGGCCACCCGGAGCGGCGTGCCCGCTTGATCGCCGGCGGCCCTTTCAGCTCGCGCCTGGGGTGCACTGACCAACATCAGGGCCGCCAAGGGCGCCGCACATGGCCACCGGCTCTTGCGCATGGATTCCTCCTGGTTCCGAGCGGGGTTGGTTCAGGCGCCGCGGTTGGCGTCCGCATCCGGCCTGGAGCTCGGGCCGTTGGCCTGGCCGCCCACGTCGTTTAGGCCGCGCCAAAACAGCCACAGCATGACGCCGATCATTCCCATCCAGCCCACGAAACGCACCCAGTTGGCGATCGCCGTGTCATAGGGAAGCACACCGAACTTCCCGAACAGGTAGTTCCAGTCGTGAATGATGTAATCCGCATCGCCCACGGTCAAGAGGGGTAGTTCCTGGGCGCGCGCATCCGCCATGTACGTGGCAATCGGCAAGAACTGCTCGAACAAACAGAACAGACAGAATGCGACGCCCTGCGCCTGGCGCTCGAACGCGAAATACACCGCGAGTGCGAGCGGCACGAACAGCTGGAGGAAAGTGCCGCCGGCTACAGCGATTGTTGTCCCAAAAAATCGGAACAGGAGATGCCCACCTTCGTGGATGGGAACGAACACGCCGTCCATCAGCAGGAGGATTCCTGCGTGGCGCGCCAGTTGATACAAAAACAGGCTGAAGAATGCGAGCCAGACCACGAGAAGGAGGCGCGGAATGGGAGTCCACGACTGCTCGAGGGGTTCGAGAAAGGGAGCGGCTTCAACCCACGATTCCGGCAGGCGCAAGCTAGGGTGCGCTCCTTCCGCACGGCGAGTTCGCGAAGCATTGTAGTGGGACCAGTCGAGTTTGTCTGCTGGAGACCGCCGGAAGGGTACGTGAAGATCATCAGGCTCGTCGTCCGGACTCAGCGCACGGATACGCCGACCACCCAGGGAATACCGACCAGGCCGCCTCCGACTCTCACCTCAACGGGCTCGCCAGAGTTGAACCGGTCGAATTGGCTGCGGTCGACGCAAACGCGCTCGATCTCGTGACCCTCGCGCCAGGAAGTGACGATCAGCCGGTGAATCGGTACGGGGCCAGGCATGGAAAATTTCTCGAGAATGCGTGCCGGCTCGGGGTGGGGCCGCGACCCGTCGAACGCGCCGTTGGCCACCAGTACCAGTGCAAGGAGCCAGGGCAGCGGAATCAGCCCGTAGTACACGCGTTTTACGGCTTCGACTTCCGTGTGACGCTGCGCGCGCCTCTCAACCAGGATCGCAATACCCAGGGTGGCGAAGAACAAGACGCCCATGAAAATCAGAATGCCGTCGATTTCGAGCGGTGGGAATTTCCCCGCGGCTACGACGAACGCGATCGCACCGAGCAGGAAGACCCCCGTGCGGTTCAGCAGCCTGCGCCGCAGCAGGTATTCAGCCGCAGAGGAATCGAGCCCACAGGAATCGCAAACGTCCTGCGTGCGGTCCGCTCCGCAATTCAAGCAGCGTGTCATAACCCCCCGCCAGCCCGCGAGTATCAACCGGCGGGCGTTCTTCCTGCCCCATTAGATAGCCCGTACCCCGCGATTGGCTGGCTTGTGCCTACTCCCCGGACGAAAGCACGGGCCTGTCAGGGTTTCCTTTTCATTCCGACTTCCTTGACGCCCGAGGGCCCAGCCCAGCATGCAACTTCTCCTGCCGCCGGTGATTTGGATACAATCTCGGTGTTTGGACGTCCGTTGGGGCACGAGGCTTTATCTTAACAGTTGGTCTATCCCGCCCTAAGGGGCGAGGGTTTCTGCCGCGCAGCGGATCATCCGGCTATGGAGCTACAGGAGTTCTTCCTCAAGCAGAAACGAGCGCTTCGCAACCGCACGCAGGAAGTGTTTCTCCTGCTTCACCCCGAAGACGTCGGCTGGAAACCCATCGCCGGCGCACTGACCATTGGCGAGATGCTGCGACACCTCTGGGTATCGGAAGAAGGCGTGCGCCGCGTCGCGCTCGAGGGAAACTTTGCCTATTACGAAGCGCGCATCCCGCAAGGCCTCGCCGCGGTCATGGGCAAGCCCGGCAGCCTCCGCGATGAGCTCGAGAACGTCGAGCGGGTGCACCGTGAAACGCTCGAGGCGGTCGAGGCATGTCCGCCGGCCCTATTTGATGAAGAGCGGGCACATCCCGGCCTGGGTTTCCGCCGCAAGGTTTCAGTTATTCTCTTCGGCATCAACGAGCATGAGATTCACCATCGCGCGCAGCTCATGACCTATTTGCGCATGCTGGGCACCCCTGTGCGGGAGCCCTTCCGGCAGCCGAAGTAGGCGCCATCACCGAAGCGCGAAGGCGCAGGCGCGGTTATTTCATTTCGCGTATGCTCGAGGGCGACGTTCCCATACAAACGATATTGGCGTCCCGGCCGTCGGCCAGAAGTCCGCAATCGATCTCCTGCGCGCTGCGGATCGCCTCCTCGGCCGTTGCACCTTTTGCCCTCGCACAGTGCGTCTGGCCTTGGAATGTTACGCAAACTTCATATTCGCGACGGGTCTGCTCCATCGTGACATAAACGAGCAGGGCCACGAACCCGAGCCCCGCCACGACGAGAATCCACCGAGTTTGGCTCTTCTTGGCCACCGCTTACCTAGAGGTCAGGCGATTGAATCCGCGGCACTCCCTCGCCTCACCTGCGCCGCGCCAGTTCCCGCTCGATGTACCGCCTGGTATGCGAGCTTAGGCCCTCGAGCGCGCCGATATCCCTCAGATCTTGCAAGGTCAGATTGGGCAAAAAGCCCAACACACAAGGCGCGGGCGTGAGGGGATTGCGCACGAGCGCCGCGCGTACATTGTACTGCGCCGACCATTTTGCATGCTGCGCGATCGCGGCAATGACGCGTTCGTGCACACCCGGTTTCGCCAGCACCTTAAGCACCTGGCTCTCGGTCAAGAAAGGGTTCCCGAGCGCAAGCTTGATCGCTTGCGGAAGACCCTCGGCCAGTATTGCCCCCGCTACCCGGGACGGCCCTCGCCGCGCCAGCGTTAGCTTCTCGCCGACAGCCAGCCGCGGCAGCCGCGCGAGAATAATCTCTTCGGCGACCCGCCGAATATCGGGGGGTGCCGAAGGAAGCAGGGCCAGCCGCACGAGATCGAATAAAAACAGCTGGCGTACCACGGCCAAGGCAACCCGCTTCGGCGTTCGCGGATGCTGGGCGAGACGAAGACGCACGGCTTCGCTGGCCAGCCATTTTTCTCGCGCGGCAACGGCCACCAGCACCTCCGCCGATAAGTCCAAGCGCTCGAGCAGCTGTGCGACGTGCGCTTCCTCGGTCTTCGGGTTCTCGAGCAGGGCAAGCAGCGTCGCTTCATCCGCGTCGTCGACCGGGGGCTGTAGGTTCTGAGGGGGTGCTGAACGCGGGCGCTCGGGGGATTCCCGTCGAGCCGGCAAGGGAACCCGCTCAGCCCCTTTCATCCGATCGAGGAGGCATTTCCCAGCGCGCGCGAAGCGATGCGAACGGCAGCCTCCGCGGGAGTCATCTTGAGCTCGATGCACTTTGCGTGCGGCAGCGCCTTCGATAACTCCGCATCGATTTCGGCATCGAAGAATTTCGAGCGCCCGTGCATTCCGCCAATCAGAGCCACGGGAACCTCTTTGTCTCGCCAGCCGAGCTTCTCGGCAGCCGCGCTGGCCAATCCCACAAGGGACTTCGCTGCGCTCGAAAGGATCTCGCGCGCCACGCTGTCGCCCTCATCTGCGAGTTCGGCCACCAGCGGAAACACACGCGGAAACACGCTGTCCGGATCCCTGCTAACCTCGTCGATCAAGGCGCTCCAAGTCCGTACCGAAAGGAAGCGAAACAGTCGCGCGCTGAGCGCAGTCGACGGTCCGCGATTCTCTTCGGCCAGCAGGACGGCGGTGACGGCTCGCCGCCCGATATCGAATCCACTTCCTTCATCGCTGAACCACGGCCCGCCTCCGCCCATGCGCACCTTGCGGCCCGATCGATCGCGCCCGAGCGCCGCGGAACCTGTTCCCGCCACCAGAATGATTCCCTCTCCCGAACCAAAGGCTGCCTCGAGGGCGATGTCGAGATCGGTCACGACTTCCACCTCGGCGTTCGGAAAGCTCCGCTCGAAAAACTGGGCAAGCCTGCGCGCCACGGCCGGTCGTCCCGCTCCGCCAATCCCGGCGCAAACGCCTTGAATATGGTTCGAGGTAATCTTTTGGCGGTCCAAGACGATGTTGGCCGCTTCACTCAACGAGAACCATGCACGCGCGTAGCCGCTGCGCAGCGGATTCGACGGGCCCGCCGTTGAGCGGAACAGCACCTTCCCGTCCGCGCCGGCCAGCACACATGCCGTCTTCGTGCCCCCGCCGTCGAATCCGAGCAGGTACACTGCTGAACCCGAGCCATTTCCCGTCATCTCGTCACCCTCGACGCTCGCCGTCCTGCGCGAAAAAAATCTCGCCAAAGACGCGTTCCAGCCGCGATCGACGACGAGCCGTCTTGACAGCCCTCGAGCCGCGCAGTTAGCATCCGCCGACCCGGCGCTTCGACATGCACATCAGCGCGATCGATTTCTCGATCCTCGCCCTTTATCTTGCGGGCATCACCCTATTCGGCGCGCATTTCCGCCGGGGACAGAATGACCTTCGCGACTACTTTCTGGGCGGCCGCACTGCCCCCTGGTGGGCGATCGCCTGCTCGATCGTGGCCACCGAAACTTCGACGCTCACCATCATCAGCACACCTGGAATCGCTTACGGCGGAAACCTGGGCTTTCTGCAACTAGTTCTAGGCTACCTTCTTGCCCGGGTGATCCTCTGTGTGGTCCTCATCCCGCAGTACTTTAAGGGCGAATTTTACACAGCTTACCAGCTTTTGCAAAATCGATTCGGACAGCGCATGAAGTCGGCCGCCGCCGTCGTTTTCCTCGGTACGCGCGCGCTGGCCGAGGGAGTCCGCATCTCAGCCATCGGCAAAGTGGTTAGCGTAGCCTTGGGAACAGGCGACCGCATCTCCATCCTTATTGTCGCAGTCCTGACCCTTTTTTACACCTTCGAAGGCGGTATGCGCGCGGTGATCTGGACCGACGTCATCCAATTCATCCTCTACTTGACCGGATCGGTGGTGGCCTTCCTGCTCTTGCTCGGGAAAATCCCGGGCGGGTGGCACACGGTCACGCAAACCGCCGCGGCGGCGGGCGGCAAGCTTTCGATCTTCAACTTCACCTTCAGCCTCACCCAGAGCTACACGTTCTGGTCCGGGCTCATCGGCGGCACGTTTCTGACCATGGCCAGTCACGGGACGGACCAAACCATGGTGCAGCGCCTTCTTTCCGCACGCAACGAGCGCGACAGCAAGGTGGCCTTGCTAGCGAGCGGCCTGATTGTGTTCGTCCAATTCGCTTTATTTCTGACCATCGGCGTGATGCTGTTCGTTTACCTTCGCCAGGCGGGACCCCTTCTTGCCACTTCCGATCCCGATCGCATTTTCCCTGAGTTCATCGTGCACGACATGCCAGTGGGGCTCGTGGGAGTCGTGCTTGCCTCGATCTTTGCAATTGCGATGTCGAATGCGAGTGGATCGTTGAACTCGCTGGCCTCCTCCAGCATCATGGACCTAGGCGGCGGACGCCCGGATCGCGGGAAAGCGGCGGTGCTCGGTCGGTCCCGCGCCATGACCCTTCTCTGGGGCGCAGTGCTATGCGTGCTAGGCCTGGTGCGCTGGGGGCCAGTGCTCGTCGCCGGACTTACCATCGCTTCGATCACCTACGGCGCGATGCTGGGAGTTTTCCTCCTGGCCGTATGGAATCGCCGCGCGAACCAGAGCGGGGCCCTGGTCGGCTTCCTGGCAGGGCTGGGCGTGATGGTGGCCGTCAACCTGTCCCATGCCCGCCTGGCGTGGACCTGGTACGTCGTCGCTGGAACGACCGTCACCTTTCTCGTGGGAACGCTGGCGAGCGTGTTTGCCGGGCGCGGCACCGCCGTGGGAGCTGCCCAGCCAGCCATGCGCGACGACGAAGACCGGGCCAGGCGGCAAAAGAACACGACGCACAGGCGGATGGTGGCCCTGGCGCGACGTCCGGCCGGCTAGCGGGAACCCGTGACACGAGGGGACCAACCGATCGAGACTTCGGCGAAAGCGAAGGAACCCGTCCACCTCATTCGGGGGCTGGGCGGCTGGGCCGCGACGGCCATCGTAGTGGGCACCATGATCGGTACGGGAATTTTTCTCGTTCCCGCTTACATGGCGCGCGACACGGGGTCGGCTACGCTGGTGATGCTGGCCTGGGTTGCGGCCGGGACACTCACCCTGTTCGGCGCCCTGTCGGTTGCTGAACTGGGCGCTGCCATGCCCGAGGCGGGCGGTACATACGCGTATCTAGATCGGGGCTTCGGCCCGCTGTGGGGATTTCTCTTCGGCTGGATCTATTGCCTGATGGGTGCTCCGACCTCGATCGCCACGCTTGCGGCCGGGTTCATGAAATTTGCGGGCTATCTGTTTCCCGCGGCCGTAAGGCCCCTTTTCCTCTGGCACCTCCCTCTGCCCTTCGCAGCGCAGCCGTACACGTTCACCTTCACCTGGGCGCAGCCCGGTGCCGTCGCCGTGATTGCCTTGGTCACTTTCATCAACTGTCTCGGTGTGCGGCTCGGCGGCCGCGTACAAGTCGCCCTCACCATCGTCAAGATTCTGGCCATCGTGGCGGTGATCGCCGCAGGCTTCCTGTGGGGCTCGGGCTCGGTCGCCAACTTTCGTTCCGGAGCTGCGGCCGGTGCGGCGAGCGGCGGAGTCTCCGGCTTCCTGACCGCTATGGTCGCCGCCTTGTGGGCTTGCGACGGTTGGATCAACTTGACCTTTGTTGGTTCGGAGATCAAGAACCCCGAGCGCAACATTCCTCTGTCGCTCGTCGGCGGGGTTTTGCTGGTTTGCGGGCTCTACATCGCCATGAGTGCGGCATGCTTTTTCGTGCTCCCGTTTTCGAGAATCGTCGGCTCGGAAGTCGTGGCCTCCGACTTGGTGGCGCGCGCCAGCGGGCACAGCCTGGCCAGCTGGCTAACCATTGGCATGCTCATTTGCGGCCTGGGCGCGCTCAATTCTTCGATCCTGACCAATGCGCGCGTGGACTATGCTCTGGCGCGAGACGGCCTGTTTTTCGGAATCATCCGCGGAGTGAATCAAAGATTTTGCACGCCGGTTCGCGCTCTGGTTTTCCAGGGCGTTCTCGCTTCCCTGCTCGCGCTGAGCGGAACCTACGAGAGTCTGTTTTCGCTCTATGTCTTTACCGTTTTTATCTTTTACGGCCTGCAGACCTACGCGGTCATCCGGCTGCGCAGGACCGAGCCGGCTCTGGCCAGACCGTATCGCGTTCCCGGATACCCGGGCGTCCCCATTCTGTTCATCGCTGGCGCCATTGCGCTGACCCTAAGCCAGTTGATCCGCAGTCCGCTCGAGTCCGTGATGGGCCTTGTCGTAATGCTGACTGGCCTATTCTTTTATCGCTCCTGGCGCCCGCAAGCCGGCGCGGGCCATCTACCCGGCGCTAACTAGCTGGGTGAGGGGTCGTCTCTCGCAGGAACGGCACGATTCCCAGGGTCAGCGCTAAACCCGGAAGGACGACCCAGGTAAGGATGTAAATCCCGAGCCCAATCAAGGTGAAGCTCGAAATACGATCACCCGTACGAACCATGCCCTGCACGATTGCCACAAGGAAGACCAGCGCGAAGACGACGAGCATCGAAATCGATGGGAATATCCCGGCGACGAGCCGCTCGCCGAGACTTCCCCCAGCGCGCTCGGATAGATAGGCTCCGGTGGCTCCGAATGCGGGCTGGGCCACGAGCCAGGGAATATAGAACAGCAATGCCAGTCCGGACCTCATCCAGACGATGTGCGGGCGAAGGCCCGCAACCTGCAGTAGCGCCAAAGCGCCGCTGGCCAAGGTGACGCTCGCTAGCCCCGGAATCCAAACCACTCTGCTTCTCTGATTCATGTCCGCCTCCCTCCGTCTTGCCAGACGAATCCTGCGCCCGAGCTCACGCCAATCGGAGACTTCCCCGAGCGCGCCGGAGATCGCCCGCGATCTCGACCACCCCTGCTCGCGATACAGCTCGTACAAATCCTCGAGGTGGGCCGCCAATTCTCGCGCCGTCTCCTCGAGCTCGGGCGAAAGCAGATCCACAGAAGCCAACCTCTCCCTGACCAGGTGGCGCCAGTTTGGGGCTGGGTTCTCGAGGCTCACGAGGCTATGGCGGCGCGGCGGTCGTCGGAGAGAAAGGGCAGCGCGCCGATCAGCATGGCGAGGCTCGGGATCACGATCACCATGAACACCGGCTTGACAAGGATTCCGAATTCAAGCCCTGCGAAGCCCAGCCCTAAGACGCGACCGGCCGCGCATATGGCGAGCACAATGAGCATGGTGACCAGCAAAATCCCGGAGGTAAACAGGGCGGCGCCGAGTCGCGCCGAGCGCGTGCCGCCAGCTCGCCGCGATAAGTACGCTCCGAGCGCCCCACAACCGAGTTGCCCCAGGAGCCAAAGGCCGTACATGAACTGTGAGAGGTGCGAATGGAAAAGAGACCCGTGAATAGAGCTGCCGCCCAAGGCCAATTCGCAAGCCAGGGCCGTCCAAAAACTCGCCAGCCCCGGCAACCACAATCGCTTTGTGCGGTCGTTCATGATTCCCTCCTCGCGCTTTGCGCTTTGTATCCGCCGGCTGAGTTCGGCCCAATCCGACAACTCGTCGAGCGATCGACGCTCGGCCTCCGGCTCCGGCACCTCGAGCGCGCGCTGCTCGTCGTAGAACTCCTCCAAGTGGCTGGCCAGCTCGGCCGTGACCTCCTCTTTTTGTGCGGGCGTCAGGCGGAGATCCTGGGTCTTCTGGCGAACGAGGTTCCGCCAATCAGGCACGCGACACCTCCGCCAGCCGATCAAGCGCCGCGAAAAACAGGCCCCATGCCCTCCGCAGCGGCGCAAGTTGCCGGCGTCCGGCCGGCGTAAGGGAGTAGTAGCGGCGATCGCGGCCCGCCCGATTCATGGCCCAGCGCCCTTTGATCCAACCGCGCCTTTCAAGCTCGTAGAGCATCGGATAGAGCGATGCGAGGTTAAACCCGAGCGCTCCGCCCGATTCTTGCTCGATCCGCCGCGAAATCTCGAAGCCGTACAGAGACTCTCTGGCCAGGAGAGAAAGAATGGCTAGTTCTGCGCTCCCCCGCGCGATCTTGGAGGGGATCCGCTTGCCGATTCGCTTGGCCATCGTGAATATAGGAATCCTATATTCCACCTCATCCTGTCAATGGTACGGACGGCCTTGTTGCTAGAAGGGTGAGCCACGCATTTCGTTCGGCTGCGCACCGGCCTTCGAAACGAGCCTTGCCGCGCCGCTCTAACCTAGGTAGTATGCCGAGTTCGAGGAGACCCAAGCGATGGCCCTGGTGCCCATCAAAACCGCGTCCACAACCGGCTACTGCGACTGCATCTGCGGCTGCTATGAACTCGCCAGCCTGCGCGATGAAGAAAACGGCAAGGGATATTGCCCGCGCTGCGCCAAAGAACACCTCGAAATGAACCGAGGCGTAGGCCTGGCGCAGCTTCCGCCCTCGAAACTGCCCGACAACGAGGGCCCGCCCCTCGATTTGAAAGTCCCCCAGCCCGCCGATCCCCCCGGCCGCTTGCGATAGGCCGGTCTTTCCGCCCGCCACTCGTGGCATTTGCGCGCGGGGCCGTCTATAATCCCCCGGTTCTCTGGGGCAAAGGGAGAAACAATGAAGCAGAACATCTTAGCCCTCCTGCCACTCGCCGGCCTGCTGCTCGTGCCTCTTGCGGGACACTCCGCCACGCGGGCGCAGCAGGGCGACACGATAGCCACCACAACACTGAAGGTGGGGGATGCGGCGCCCGATTTCGCCTTGCCCAGCAATCAGCAAACGCCCGTGAAACTCAGCGACTATCGCGGCAAGAAGAACGTCATCCTGGCCTTCTACGTTCTGGCCTTCACCGGAGGTTGAACGAAAGAGCTTCAGGCCTATCAGGCTGATCTGGCCAAGCTCGAAGCAAGCGAAACCGAAGTTTTTGGAATCAGCATCGACAGCCCTCCCGCCAACGCAGCATTCGCCAAACAGATCGGCGTCACGTTTCCGCTTCTGAGCGACATGAATCACAAGGTGCTTACTGCGTATGGGATTTTGAAAAAGTACCCGATGGGAGGCGACGAGTACGAGTGGGCGCGGCGCACAACGTTCGTCATCGACAAGGAAGGCAAGATTCAGCACATCGAATTCGACGCCAGTGCTGTCAATCCCAACAATGCCGTCGACGTCTGCCTAAAGCTTCACCAAAAGCCCGCCTCTTAGCCGGTGGCCTTGGTCGAAATGCGGCTTTCGGTGGGAGCGGGGGATTAGCCTCTCCCGCTCTTTTCCCTTCCGTCGGCGGCCTCGATGGAGGCAGGAGCGGAGGAAGCGCGCGGCAAGAAGTGAGCGGAGCCGATCGTTAGCCGGGAAACGTTTCTCCGGCTGTAGACCAGTCCAAAAATCCCGAGGAACAGACTCAGGGTGGGAAACAAGAGGATCAGAATGCCAGAGCGCAACGCTTGACGCCCCTGCTCGCCGGAGGCAGCGGCGCTCTGGTAGCACATCGCGCAGCCCTGCGCGGCCGCCTGGGGCGCAAGGACCAAAAAAAGCCCCAGGCCGACGACTGCCAGGCCCAGCGTCCAAGCCCAGTTGAATCGGCCTCTCGCGTCTACTTGCAAGGGTCTAGACTCCCGTCTAATGCGGCCTCATGTTCATCAACCGCACGCTATCAGGGAAAAACATGATCAGCATCATGCAGATACAGAACACCATGGCCGGCACCAGGATCAAAAACAGCCCGAGCCTCTCGAAGCGGAGATGCATGAAATAGGAGACGATCAAGGCGGCCTTAATCAGGGAAATCCCGACGAGAATCGTCAGCATGATCATTGACGGCAAGCGGAGGTAGGCAAGAAACACCTCGAACGCCGTCAGCCCGAGCAGCCACACCCACACGCCCACAAACAGCTTCTTCGTTCCGACCTCGTGTTCGACAACCGCTACGGCTGCCTCTGCGCTCATGAGCCGCTCCTCGGAGCCACGGACATCAAGTAGACCATGGGGAAAATGAACATCCATACCAAATCGACGAAGTGCCAGTAGAGCCCGCTCACTTCCACGTGGTCGGCATTGAACTTCCCTTTTCCGAATCCCCAGGCGATTACGCCGAGATAAACGGCGCCGATCGTGACGTGCAGCATATGCAAGCCGGTCAACCCGAAGAAGGTTCCACCGAACAGAGGCACGCCCCAGGGATTGCTCCATGGCGTGACGCCCTCTTTGGTGATCAGCGTGTACCATTCCGTGGCATGGATCAGGACGAAGGCCAGGCCGAAGGCGATCGTCCACAGCAGCATGCGCACGGCCTTCTTTACCTCGCCTTTGTGCGCCGCCGCGACGCCCAAAACCATGGTCAAACTGCTACTGAGAAGGATGACCGTCATGGCCGTCGATTTCGCAATGGCCGGCCAAATCTCAAAGGGCCTCGGCCAATCCGGATTGGCCAGCCGCACGTAGGCGTAGCTGATCAGCAGAGCCGAAAATGTCAGCGAGTCCGACACGATGAACAGCCACATCCCCAGCTTCTTCGAGTTGATCGCAAAAGGAGATCCGCCGCCCGACCACGGCGACTCAACGATTCCTTCGAGTTCCGGTTCCCTCACGTGTCACCGTCCCAAGGTTAGGAGTAAAAACAGAAAAACCCAAAGCCCGTCCATGAAGTGCCAGTACATAGCCGCGACTTCCGTCGCCGTGCCGCGCGTCAGGCGCACGGTCGGCCGCAAGAGCACGGCAAGTAATCCGATGATTCCCCCGGCCAAGTGCAGCCCGTGCGCTCCGGTGAAGACGTAAAAAAAGCTGCTGCTGGCATTGCTCGCGAGATACACGCCCGCGTGCACGAGCTTGCCCCAGGCGAGGATCTGTCCGACCAAAAAGAAGAGCCCGAGAACGGTCGTCAGGGCCCAAAGGTGGCGAAAACCGGCCTCGTCACCGGAACGAAACAGGCGTCGCGCGCGGGTCAGGGTAAAGCTGCTCGAAATGAGAATCGCTGTGTTCAGCCACAGAATCGGCGGCATCTTGGGCAGCGGGACCCACCCGCTATTGGGCATTCCCTTGCGCACGATATAGGCGCTCACCAGGGCCATAAAGAACATGAGAATGCCGCCCAGCCCGACCGTCATACCCGTGATATAGGTTCGCTGCGGTACGCGCCCATCGGCGGGCTCCACGCCGTCGTCGCCGCGGCCACCCTGGTCGCCATTTCCGCCGGCCGGGCCTCCGCCACCTCCGCCCTTCGTCGGGATCAGCTCAATGTCCTGCGTTGCCGTTGCACCAGCCATTTGACCTATCTCGTCCGGGCCACTTTCTGCGGCTCAATATTCTGCGGAATGAAATCCTCGCTCGCTCCCGGCACGCTGAACTCGTAGGGGCCGCGATATACGCTCGGGTAGTGTCCGCCGAAGTTATCGTGCGGAGGTGGAGAATCGGTCGTCCACTCAAGGGTCGTAGCGTTCCAGGGGTTTTTCGAAGCCTTCTGGCCGTGCCTCATGCTCCAGACAAAATTATACAAGAACACGAGCTGCGCGGCGGCCGTGACGAAGGCGGCCCAAGTCATGAATACGTGTACGGACTGGAGCGGATGCAGGTAGTCGACGGCCGTGTAGTCGGCGTAGCGGCGAATCCCGCCCGCGATTCCCACCCAATGCATGGGGAAAAAGATCAGGTAGGCGCCGACAAAGGTCAGCCAGAAGTGCAGCTTTCCAAGCGTCTCGTTCATCATTCGCCCAAACATCTTGGGGAACCAAAAATAGGTGGCCGCAAAGATCCCGAAGATGGCTGCGACGCCCATGACCAGATGGAAATGCGCTACCACGTAATAGGTCGCGTGCAGCAGATTGTCGACGGCAGGCTGGGCCAGGAATAATCCGGAAAGCCCGCCGCTCACGAACAGGGAAACGAATCCCAACCCGAACAGCATGGGCGTCGTGAACTGAATCTTCCCGCCCCACAGCGTTCCCAGCCAATTGAACGTCTTGATGGCGGAAGGAACGCCAATCGACATGGTCAGCACCGAAAAGCCAAACGCAGAATACGGGCTCATGCCGCTGATAAACATGTGGTGGCCCCAGACCATGAATCCGAGGAAGCCGATGGTGCAAATGGCCGCGGCCATGGCCCGGTAACCGAAAACCGGCTTGCGCGAAAACGTCGACAGCACGTGCGACGCCACGCCCATGCCAGGCAGGATGGCGATGTAAACCTCGGGATGTCCAAAGAACCAGAACAGGTGCTGCCAAAGGAGCGGGGAACCGCCGCTATGGACCTGCAGTTGATCGTTGACCACGACCGCGGCGGGGACAAAAAAGCTCGTTCCTGCCGAACGGTCGAGCAGCAGGAGCACCCCGCCCGCCAGCAGCACGCCGAAGGCCAGCAAACCCAAGATCGCGGTCACGAACCAAGCCCACACCGTCAACGGCATGCGGAACAAGCTCATTCCCGGCGCGCGCATATCGATTGTTGTGGCAATGAAATTTAAGGCACCCAGCAGCGCGCCGAGGCAGAACAGCGCGATGGCGAAAATCCACATCGTCTGGCCCCAGCCTTCGCCGGGGCCGGTGACCTCGCCCAGCCCGCTCAGTGGCGCGTAAGCGGTCCATCCACTGAGTGGCGCGCCCCCGGGAACCAGGAAAGCCGCGATGATGCAGCAGAAGGCCAAAAAGGTGACCCAGAAGGAAAGCATGTTCAGCCGCGGGAAGGCCATGTCGGGCGCGCCAATTTGAATGGGCAGGAAGTAGTTGCCGAACCCGCCCTGGGGCGCCGTGGTCAGCACAAAGAACACCATGATCGTTCCGTGCATGGTCAGCAACGATGCGTATTGCTCGGGCGTCATGATCCCGCCCTGCACAAACGGCAGGTGCAAACTCGGCCAGGCAAGGTGCAGGCGCATAAACACCGACAGGACCATGCCAATCAGCACGGCGGTCAGCGCCAGCAGGAAATACTGAATTCCGATCACCTTGTGGTCAGTGCTGAAGATGTACTTGCGGATGAAGCCATGCGGTGCTTCAGCAGCCGCGTGATGCCCGAGCGAAACCGCGTGCGAACCCATACTTCGCCTCCTCACCTCTGACTACGCTGACATCCATTCCGGGCGCAGAAACCGGCGACCCCATGCAATCCCGGGCGCCGGAGGGCTCCCGAAGGGCCGGCTGCTGTCACTGCCCGGCCGACTGCAGTTGCTGTTCCTGCTGCTTCAGAAAATTCCTGTAATCGGCGTCCGACACCACGTCGAGGAAGCTTCTCATCCGGTAGTGGCCCAAACCGCACAATTGCGTGCAGACGATCTCGTAACGTCCCGTCCTGTTTGCGGTGAAGTGCAATGGCACGATAAGTCCCGGCACGGCATCCTGCTGCAGCCGCAACTCGCGCACGAAGAAATTGTGGATCACATCCTGGGAGCGGATCAGCAGTTCAACCTCGCGATTGACCGGGACGGTCAGCGTGGGTACAACGATGTCATCCTTCCCGGCCGGATCGCTCGGATCGAGGCCAAGAGGATTCCCGGTCGAGGCGCTGATCAGCTTCGGATCGAGCCGGCCGAACTTGCCGTCCGGACCGGGATAACGGAAATTGAAAACGAACTGGTTCTCGGTGGCCTCGATCTGGATCGCGTCGGGCGCCGCTTCGGTGAAGCGCACCTCGCCCCACGCCCGATATCCCATCAGTCCGAGGCCGATAAAGAGAATGGCGGTCGCGGTGGTCCAGAGAAGTTCAAGCGTGTTATTGCCATGCGTGTAGTTCGCACGCTGCCCGTGGTCGCGATAGCGGAAGATGGCCCAGGCCAAACCGAGCTGCGAGAGGATAAAAACGACCCCTGTGACCACCAAGGTCAGCTGATATTGGTGATCGACGGCTTCTCCTACCGTGGTGATGGGGGCTGGCGGACTCCACTTGCCCGACAGAAATATATAGACCACGGAAACCACCAGCACGACCAGCGTTAAGGACAGCAGCAAGGGAGTCGCCGCCGATCCCTCCTCCGCATTGCGGCCGGCATACTTCGAACCTGCTCTGAATTTGCCCACTGACCCTCGGAACCGCGCAGACCGCCGGCCAGAACGGCGACCGCACTCCCGGCCGAGACATCGCATCGCTTGCCCCCCGTCTTGCTTTGCACGCCAGGCTGCTTTCGATCGCGCTTCACACGCATAAAAAAAGCCAAAGATCGGTGCAGCCAAAAACTAGGGGCATCATATATAACCCGAGCCGAATTTCAAGACCGAAAACGACCGCTCGCGCGGCCAAAGCGGGCAGCGCAAAAAGTGAAATCAGCGCGAAGCAGACAGGGGAGAAAAGTGAATGTCACCGGCAAAGGTGTGAGCGTGGAGTCTGTACTTGCCGTCTCCGCGAAAATGAATCCTCTTTCCCAGCCAGCCCTTGGGATCGCCAAACGGCGAGTTGTCGATGTCTCCGAAGTGCGTCGAAGCATCCACTCGATAAAAACGCAGCTCCGCAGGCAGGTCTAGCGCGATGTCACCGCCGATGGTTTGAAGGTCTTGGTCGCCTTCGATTCCCTGGACGGAAAGATCGCCTCCCTTCGCCCGCACATACACGTTCGTTTGCACGGGTACCTCCAGATCGATATTGACCGACCCGTCGATGGGTGCACGGAACCGCAGATCGGCCTCCGACGCGCCGACCTCGAACTCGGCCTTCACTCGTCGCGCGAACGCCGGGTGATCCGATTCCATCGTGTAGCGAATCGTCAAATGCGCGGAGTCTCGGGAGGGCGAGACGTGAACATCCCCGCCCCTCAGCCGAAGTTCGACTCGGCCACCGGCGCGAAACGCCCAGGTTTGCGTTTTCGTCTCCGCGTACTTCGAATTCGCGCCACAAACTGGCGCAATCACTAGCAGCAGTACAGCGAGCCTTTGGGCCATCTGCCCCCCCCCTAAATAACGCTGCGCGATAAATCGCCACAGATTCTACGAAACGGTGCGTCAAGACATGACTTACTCGTACCGCAACGAAATCACCGGATCGACCCTCGAGGCGCGGCGTGCTTCGCATCCCCAACCAGATTCTCAAACAGACCAGCGGACATTGCCGAGCTCACCCCCGAGCTCGCGCTCCGGGCTCCATCTTACCTAGCTATACGCGGCGCGCACAGGAAAGGTTCCTCGCCTCGCCGGCAGGTAGCCCCGTTCGAACAGGCCTTATTGCTCACCGGGCGGAGCAATCCGAGCCGCCGGTTCTGGACTCGGAAGGGCCCTGCGGTGTATAAGGTCGCTCAAACGCGGGGTAAAACGGAAATCTCAGATAGACAGTCGCGGCTCCCGTTTTGACCTCCCGATCACAGCACAGTTCAGCCGTCCCCAAACGGCAATTCGCGAAAGGAGAACCCATGAAGTTTCGCACTGGCAGTTTGATCGTTGTGTCGCTGGTGCTTATGCTCTCGGCCGCAGTGCGGATGAACAGCACTGCCGCGGCTGGCTCCCAGTGGGACCATCACTTTGAGCTACGCAGTTCGACATTCGAGAACGGCGCAGCGCTGCCCCTCAACATGATCTATACCTATTATTTGCCCACCGCCCCCACCACAAACATCTGCACCTACAACGGAGAAGCTGGCGGGGATGAGTCACCCGAATTGTCATGGACGGACCCGCCGAGGCACACGCACAGTTTCGTCGTGGTCACCTACGACGTCACTGCCAGCTTTACCCACTGGGGGATGTACAACATCTCCGGGGAACAGACCGGTCTCCCGGCTGGCGCAGGCGTTGCGGGAAGCACCTACGGAAAACAGATAGCCAACGATTTCGGCGACCTCAGCTACGACGGCCCCTGCCCGCCGACCAGCGAGACTCCGCTCGTCCACCACTACGTTTTTACCCTGTACGCTCTCGATACAATGCTTCCTACGCTCCCGACCCAGGGGGATTTCCCACCGGGAGCCGAGGCTTTGTATCATGCGCTGATTCGCGCCGCGAGGGACGGCCATATCCTGGACAGCGCGAGCATTTCTGGGGATTACTCAGCCGCCGCGCCACCGGGACCGGGCTCGAATTAAAGCGGCGAAGCAGCGAGAAAAGACCTATTTCACTTGCCCGGGTCAGTCTTAGATGGCGCGATTATCAGTGCCGTCTCCGGTTTGACAATGGCTCGATGTGCCGTTTACGATTACCCGAGCGCGGTCGTGGCGGAACTGGCAGACGCACCAGCTTGAGGGGCTGGCGGTAGCAATACCGTGGTGGTTCGAATCCACTCGACCGCA
>DASPVZ010000043.1:0-63576 GCA_035622135.1 Candidatus Cybelea sp.
GTTCTCGTTGGTTTCGTCGTTGTTGTACGCATCCACAAAATCGATCAGAACCCCGTTTTGAAGGTTGACGCCCTTCTCGGAAGCAGGGGGAGCATCCAAAACATTACAGGCACCAGCGTTTTGGAACGTTAAAACAGTGAAACTGGGCAAGGTACCTCCCTCTGGTCCATCGGTGCATTCCATAATCCACTGGGCGCTGTCACCAGCAAACGAAGCCCCCGTTGGCGGCGGCAAGAGAGGTTGACGGCCTTGCCGGTTGTCTCGCAGACCGCTCTCTCGTACCGCTAGAGCGAAAATATATGATCCTGACTCCATAATGTATTCCATGCCATATGTGTAGGCGTGAAATGGGCGGTTGAGATGGCCGATGAATTCGAACCGGAATTCAGACGCTGCACGAGGATGTGCGGACAGAGATTCTGGCGCTTGCGATTGTTCTAGAACAGTTTGGACCGCAGTTGTGTCGGCCACGGGTTGACACACTGAAAGGATCGCGACACGCGAACATGAAAGAATTGCGATTCAGTGCGGCAGATGGTGAATGGCGAGTGGCCTTCGCCTTTGATCGGAGGCGTGCAGCGATTTTACTGGTGGCTGGAGACAAATCGGGCGGGAGTCAAAAGCGTTTCTACCGCGAACTGATAAGGAAGGCAGATGAGCGTTTTGATGCGCATCTTACCCGGATCGGAAAGGGGACGTAACCATGTCCGTGAACGTGAATGAAGTAATTCGGAAGTTGAGTCCAGCCGACCGCAAGAAAGTCGAGGACCGCGCGGCTGAGATAGTCGCAGAGGAAATGAGCTTGCGTGATCTCCGCAAGGCACGCAAGCTCACGCAGGCCCGCGTAGCCAAGACCCTCAGCATCACTCAAGATAGCGTTTCCCGCCTCGAAAAGCGCAGCGACCTGCTAATCTCTACACTGCGAAAGACGGTCAAAGCCATGGGCGGCGACGTGCGAATTGTCGCCGAATTTCCCGACCGTGCGCCGGTCGTGCTTTCGGAACTATCCGAGGACGAGCCATCGCGTAAATCACCTCGGAAGCGTGCGCACGCTGAAGTCTAAGGCTCCCCTGCTCCCCGTGCCTTCAAGAGGTCGGGCCCGCTAGCGCGGCTCCTGCGCTTGCGTTGGAGAAATAAGCGATGGCGTTGACACAAGATTGTAAGGAAACCATCCGGGCGCGCGTTCAACGCGATCCCGGTTTTCGCGAGGCGCTTCTGCGCGAGGGGATTTGCCGAAATCGTGCCTGCGTTGCCTCCACGCCCAAAATGATACAACTGGCGTTGTCAATCAGATAGTTATCCAGATAAGACAGGAACACTCCGACTCCCCAATTCACTTGCCCAACAGGCATCGGGATCGGTTGTGGAGACGTAGCGTGCCGCCACCGACCGTGGGGCGGGTTTCTCCTTGGCGCATTTAAGTCGCCTATTCTTAGCGAAGATTGAGCCCTGCCGCCCTGGCCAGCTTCCGTTGGCGATCGTCGAAGGTCAGAAAGCGCTGTGTTTTGAGTTCGAGGGCGCAGGCGACGTGCAGGCTGTCAAGAGTACGAACACCCAATTTCGGCCCGTAGCGCCGGCCGAGATCGACGCATACTTCGAAGGCGTTGTCGGGAACGGCAGTTTCGAGCCACAATCCGGCGAAGCGGTCACGCCTCAAGTCGTCGAAGACCTTGTCCGCATCCGTGTGAGAAATTCTGCGATAAAAGACCTGCTGGGCCACGGCATGGAAGAATTCCGCCGCATGAAGGGGGCTAAACCAAAGACGAGTACTTCCCGTGGTCCAGCCTCGCGCCGTCGCGGAGTGGACATCGGGCAGGTACAAGGACACAAAGACGCTGCTGTCGGCATAGACCGTCAATAGCGGCCCCGCTCCTGGATCAGATCCTCCACGGCGTGTAAAACGCGACCCCCGAAGATGGCCTTCGCGCGTGCGGCAAAATCGGGGTATTGCACAGGCCCATGGCCTTGCGCCGGTTCGGGAACGATTCTGGCGATGACCTTGTCTCGCTCCCGGAGTTCCACGGTCTTTCCGGCACGGAGCCAGGCCTTGAGCTTCCGGGTGTCGCGAAGCTGGCGGATATTTACCTTGGGCATAACTCATCGTGACACAATATGTGGCACATCGTCAAGAAAAAAAGGAAGTGAGTGTCGCGCTGGGTCATTTAGACTTTCCGACGATTCGCTGCGCCGACACTTGTGGCCGAAGTCCCGGCGGAATGAGCTTACCTGATAATTGCCCCGCCACCTTGCGAGCCCGAAACCAGCGCAATAACTCCAGGTGCTCTCTAACAGTTCTAACAATTGGCTTGGGCAGCGGTTGGCGACGCGCTCTATCGGCGAGACTTAGAAGTGGCGGGATGCAGCAGTTTCAATCCCCACCACCGCTACCAATCTAATCGATTCATAAATAATTAATCGATGGGCATGCGCCATCTGACTGTCTACCTCGGGTGTACCCTTCGTTTGCAGCAACCAGCTGTCTCGCGCATCGGCAGGGCGTTACCACGGAATTAATGGCAGTATGAAGACCACTCGAGGAACTGCGCCCTGCATTGGAGGGGGTGACTGGATGATGTTTGCCTTCCGCCGCAACAGAACCGACGCTTCTCAAGACGCGACTCATGACTTTCGCGGTCGAGGGCTTGAGCAAGTCAGTGAGGCTTGGTCAGGACGATCGAACGAAGGAAGCACTGTGTGGCGGAGTTTTGGGGTGTTGGTGGAGTGTAGATATAGAAGTTCGAAGCGCCTTGGGAACTTGCGCACCAGCCAGCGGTGTCGGGCGAGGCGAAGATGAGCGTTGTGTGGGTGAATGTGACAGGGGTATTGATCGTCGCGCCGTACCAGAACTCCATGGCCCAGTAGGCCCAGTTTTGTCCCTGATTCTCTAGGTCGATGCTGAAGGTGACAGTCTGGTTCGTATTCGTGTCGGTGACCGTCTCGGTCCAGACGGGGGTGTTGGGATCGAGAGACAAGTTGATCAGGAGCAGATCGCCGGGGCTAACCAGCATCGAGCTGCCCGATAGGCAGCCTGTGTAGCCGGGATCGTTGCCGAAAACGTTCACGTACTGCGCGGAAATCCACCAGGAGGAAAACGGCGTGGGCTGCGTGGTGGGCGCGCACGAAGGTCCCCAGGAAAGCACGGGCTGTATTACGCCATTGTTGATGGGATTGAAATTGGCGCTCTCGCTTGCCGGATCGAGTCCGGGCCAGAGAAAGAGCGCGGCGGCGGAGGCCGTCGGAACGGGAGGAAGTGGGGGAGTGACAAGCGTGGTTTCGAGCCCGACGTAGCGATTGTCGGAGGGGGCGACGTAGAAATTGGCCTGATAGCCCAATTCGCTCGCGGGTTCTGGAACGGAGGGCGTCGAGCCGTAGGCGGTGAGGACGGCGGAGAGCGAGTTGGTGCCCATCGTGCCGGTGCAGTCTAAGGTGTAGGTGTAGTAGCCAGGGGAACTTTGCGTGACGGTTTGCGTTCCCGCGGTCGGCTCCTGCCCACCCCAGGCGCCGGAAGCGGTGCAGGAAGACGCATTAGGCGCCGCCCACGACAGGGTCGCCGTCTGTCCGGCGGGAAGGATGGCGGGACTGAAGGAGAAATCGAAGGGGACGCCAACGCCCGCGAGGGCGACGTTGCCATTGCCGGCGCTAGTGTCGATGGCGAGCGTGGCAGAGAGCGGGCCCGAGGCGCGCGGCGTGAAGGTGACCTGGAGGACGCACGTGCCTCCCGCAGATACGGTGCCGCAGGCGCTGGTCTCGGCAAAGGACGAAGCTGCCGGTCCGGAAATCGCGATTCCGGCAACGGAGAAGGAAGTGGGGCCCACGTTGACAATGGCGAGGGTTTGCGCGGGGCTGGCGGTGGATTCGAGCTGGTTGTCGAACGTCAAGCTGGTGGCGCTGAGGGCCAGTGACACGGGAGGATAGATGGCTAAGGGGAGGCTGAAGGAGGCGCTGCCGCCGGCGTTAGTGGCCTTGATCGAGTAGACGGCCGGAGGTGAGCTGAGTGTGGGTATGCCGGAAATGACGCCGGTCGAGGTATCGAGCGAGAGGCCGTGTGGCAGGGCAGGATCGACGGAAAAACTCGAGACGGTCCCAGTGACCGTAGGCGACAGGGCAGACATGGCCGCGCCCACGGTGCCCGTTGCAGGACTCGCGTAGGAAAGATCGTTCGGCGGAGAAACGCCGCCGCTCGACGAACCGCCGCCGCAACCGGCGCTCCAGGCGAGGAGGAAGAAGAAGCCGATGCTTGCGACCGGCACGGCAAGGTGGATGACCACTCGGGATCTCATCACGCTTTTCTCCTCCACGCGATGGTCCGGAATTTCCGTTTTTCCCTTTTTGGCCAAGCGGCAACCTATTCCTGGTCGCGGCTGCAGTCAAACTAATTCACTGATTCTCCTCGGATGTGAGGAGCGCTTTGCAGCGACTAGGGCCGTGCGCTCCTCAGATTGTTCTCGACCACGGCTGTGTAGGCTACCCCCTTTTTTTTAGGGGCCGCCCTGCTCTATCGCGGAGATGCCTGTCAGTAGAATGTGACATAATCTGCCAAGCCAGTGGATTGAAGTGCCTGCAGAGGTGCTGTCATGAGGGTGGCGATCCTGTGGTTTTTGGCCGGCCTTGCGACTGTTTTTCCAGCCGATTTGAGAGCACAAACAACTGAGGGAGTGACTCACGCCCCCAGCGGGGGCTCGGAGTTAATAATTGCCAGCATATCGGTGCCGCCGATTCCGAACGCGCCTTTCACGGCCAAGGTGAGCACGCAATGGGCGCGAAAGCTCGAAGATGGCACAACGGTGACGATCGAGAACCATCGAACGATCGCCCGGGATAGCAGTGGGCGAGTTTACCAGGAGCGGCGAACGTTCCACCCGGTGGGTGACGCAGCGGAATCCATAATTCGGCAAGTGGAATACGCCGATCCGAGCTCGCACGAATTGTATGTCTGTCGTCCGGTGAGCAGGACCTGTGAAATCGAGAATTATTTTGTGCCAGCCAAGGTGGCTGTGCCTCCGCCGCCTGGCGAATTTGACGAGGGTCGAAGGTTTTTGAGCCGCGTAGGCCTGGGCACGGACACCGTGGCGGGCCTGGAAGCGATTGGCTCGCGCGAGACGATGACCATCTTTGCCGGAACGATCGGGAACGACCGAGCTGTGGAAGTGATAAAGGAATTTTGGTATTCGCCGCAACTGGGCATTAATTTGATCGAGAAGCGCCAGGACCCACGGTGGGGAATGCAGAATTTTGAAGTGAGCGACATCAGTCAGGGCGAACCGGACCCAAAGCTGTTCGAACTGCCCGCGAACTTCCGCCTCGTGGACATGCGTGGGAAGCCTCGGGGCGCGGACTCTGGTGACTCCAACTGATCCGCAACACCAGGTCGAAGCCGAACAACGGAACGTCATTCCCCCTGAGCCGCTCTTACCGAATTCAACCACGGCAATCAAGGCGCTAGTCGCGCCTGCTTCATCAAGCCAATCCCCTCACAACATCGGACATCACGGATACCAGACAAACCCACAGTTCAATCCGTCCGGGTCGACCCACCAACCGGTCACAGCGCCCCCGAGATTATTCGTGGAGGGGCGAGTGCCGGACGCACCGGCGTCCGGAGCGGCAAAAGTCACAAAGGTGCCGTCCAGGTTGCGCGAGAAGCCGTAGTTGCCGTTGTTCGCGTCGGTGTATTGACCTGTCACAATGCCAGAGTCGTTTATTGAGAAGGGAGCGGTTCGCTGGAAAGCGCCCGAGCCCGCCACGTGGGCGAGCCAGACAGCATGTACTCCGCATATGTGCGCGGCTTAGCGTTTCTGCAGCTACATGACGGCCGGGCAGCGGCGGTCGAGTTTCAGAGGGTTCTCGGCCACCGGGGCGTGGTGTCGAGCAGGCCCATTGGCGCACTGGCTCATTGGCGGCCGGCTCGATCCTACGCTTGGCAAGGTGACCCGCGGAGAGCCAAGGGCCTAACAGGACTTCTTCGTTCTTTGGAAAGACGCCGACCCCGAAATCCCCATCCTCAGGCGAGCCAAGGCCGAGTACGCGAAGCTGCATTAATGGCGCGCGATTATTTGAACGCAAAGTCCTTCCGTGAAAGGCAGGTGAGCGTCCGGTGGAGGTTCAACCCTCATCGCCCGCTCTCTGGTATGCGATTCCCGAGCAATCTACCCTGAAAGCATCCCGATCGTTCTGAGCCACGTCTCCATCAACTGAGGCCATCCTGTGATCGGATACTTCGTGCGCCGCAGCCCGAACGCATGCCCGCCCTGCGCATACAAATGCATCTCCACTGGAACACCAGCCTTCTTCAGAGCCACGTAGTAAGCGAGCGAGTCGTTTACATGGTCCACGTGGTCATCTTCCGCCTGCAGCAAGAACGTAGGCGGCGTCCGGCTGGTGACACGGAGATCGGGGTTCAACGCCAAACTCTCATCGCCAATCGACCGATCATTCGGAGGGGGAACCACAAACTTTCGGGCGCCCTGCTTAGCATCCCACTCCGCCGCGGGCAGCGACAGATGGCCCGGATAAATGGCCACGGCAAAATCTGGGCGACAGCTTTCTTTGTCGGCCGCATCGACGGCCGGATACAGACGCTTGGCAAAATGCGTGCTCATCGCCGCCGACAAGTGCCCGCCTGCCGAAAACCCAAGCACTCCGATCTTGTGGGGATCGATATGCCACTCCGCCGCGTGAAAGCGCACCAGCCCCACCGTCCTCTGGGCATCCTCTAAGGCCATCGGTGATTCCGGATATGGCCCTGACTTCGGATAATCCCCCACATCCGTCACGCGGTATTTCGAAAGCACGCAGGTAATCCCTTTGGGCGTCAGCCAGTCGCAGACCTCCGTGCCTTCAAGATCGATGGCCAGACCCTGGTAGCCCCCGCCAGGGAAGACGACGACCGCGACGCCCGTATTGTTTCCCGTTGGTGAATAGACCGTCATCGTGGGCCGCGACACGTTGCGTATCCCCACTACCGGCCTGCCGGCAATCAGTCCATCTTTCCCCGACCCCGTAGCGACCTCCCGTCCCGCAACCGGCTGCGGATCGGGCACTGCCCCCGGCCATATCGGCAATTGCATATGTCCCGGGGATGGCTCCCAGGCAGTCTGTTGCGCGCTCAAGCCAGCAAACGAGGACACGACACAGAGAACAAGGATCAAAGGCTTCATCGCAATCCAGCATTCCTTCCGGAAACACTTCTCAAGCCAGTGCTTCGTCCCTGTATTCAACAAGCGTCAAGCAGGCGGGAGATTCGCACTCTCCGGCTCGCCAGCCGGCATCATTCTGCAGTGTCGGCCGTCGTCTACACAATCGAAAATCGGCGGTCATGCTTGGAAGAGGTGCAGACCCTGGGCTCGAGAAAACCATCAAGGCAGGCCTCCTTTGCGCCAGTTTCAGCAGCTACTTGGCGGGGCGATTGAAAAGGACAAAGCTAGGCGCACCGGACCTCGCCACTGCAATGTCGGGCCAGCCATCCTCATCAAGGTCGCCAACGGCCAAGCCGTAAATCGCGCCCTTTCCATCGCCAAAGGACTGGGGGATGTAGCCCTTGCCAGTGCCGTCGTTGAAGAAAATAATGCCGGGCGCTTCGACGTAGCCCACCACGATTTCGGCGCGGCCATCCCGATTCAGGTCCGCGGCAATCATGGAGTACGGCAGCGCGCCCGGTTTCTGGAATTGAATGCCGGAAGCCAGGTTGCCGTTTCCGTCGTTCAAATAGACGAAGCACCCTAACCCCTCGTGACATGCCGCGATGCTGGGACGACCGCTCCCGTCGAAGTCGGCAATCGAAATGGCGCGCGTCGAGGATTTCGGCGGACCCCAAGGCTGCTCGCGCGTAAAGTTGCCCTTGCCGTCGTTGAAATAAATCAGGCTTTGACATTCGTCGCGGCAGGCCAGGATGACGTCTGGAAAGCCGTCGCCGTTGATGTCTGCGATGGCGATCGATGCAGCGCTCGGAGTGTCCTTCAATCCGCGACAGTCGAAGCTCAACTGCGGGACGGTCGCCGCCGGGCCCAGCGCAGCCTTACGTAAGCCTTGATTAAAACAGACGTAGCTCGGCTTGCCCCGGTTGGCTACGGCGATATCCGGAAGGCCATCTCCGTTTAAGTCGCCTACGGCGATGTTTCTGGTTGGCCAATTCGGATCGCCGAACGTTCCTCCTGGCATGAAATGACCTGAGCCGTCGTTGAGCAGAACGAGTTTGGGGTCGGGTGAATCATTGCTGAGTACGATATCAAGATGACCGCTCCGAGTCATAGCGGCTAGCGCGGCGGCGTAGCTGCGCCTGGGAGGGGTGGGCAGCGCCGGGCCGCGGGTGAAGTGGCCTTTGCCGTCTCCGAAAAAGACCACGCTCGCGAGAGGCCAATGGCGGCCCTTAGCCAGGACGATATCCAGGTGGCCGTCGCCATTCACGTCACCGATGCTTGCGTTGGCTGTGGTTTCCGACACTGTTTCGAGGGGAACCATCTCGAAGGAGCGAGCCGGAACTCGAGGAGCGGGTGCCTGCTCGGAGGGATGTGCACGGCGGGCTGCGGCCGCAAAGACTCCCATGCTGGACAACGCGAGCACGACGGCTAGGCCGGCGCACCGACGATTCGTAAGGGGCAAACGCAATCTCAGTTTCACGGAACGGACAGCTTAGGGCGCAGGTCGAAATGGTACTTTGCCATCGTGTGCCGACGCAACACGAGTTTGTCACGCCATCTTTCTTGCGTTATCTGTGCCTCCCTGTGGTGAAACCGCCAGGCAGAATCCGCTATCTATTGACCGCTGCCCGTTTTTGACGCACGGTGGTCATACGCGCGTATCTTTTTCATCGGCAAGGAGGAACAGAGAGGCCATCTTCTGCGTTCGTGAGATTGTTCCCCGTAATCTCGCGAACGCGAGCTGGGCAGATACTTATTCGGGCCGTATGGCGTACTATGAACCGGGCCATCGAGGAGGGACTATGGCTATCTGGATGCGGAATCTCCGGTTTGCCGCGCGACAGCTACGACGCAATCCGGGGTTCAGCGCGGCGGTGATTTTAACCTTGGCGCTCGCCATCGGCGCAAATACAGCGATCTTCTCGCTGGTGAATGCGCTGATGCTCCAGAGTCTGCCGTACGCTCATCCCGAGCGAATGGGCACGATTTACGCCCGGGTGACCGGCGCCGGTACTTCCGACGAACTGACCGGGATAGACGGCGAGAAATGGGAATTGCTCCGCGACGGCGTTCCCGCGCTGATCTCCGCCGTTTCGGGGGGCACCTCGGGAGTGAATCTCAAGGCTGGCTCCCGCGTGGAGTACGTCGAGGACGGGCGCGTTTCCGCCCACTACTTCGATGTCTTGGCGCTGCGGCCCGTCATCGGCCGGAACTTTTCCGAGGCGGAGGATCGGCCGCGTGGGCCAAAAGCGGTGATTCTGAGCTACAGCCTGTGGAAGAACGTCTTCGGCGGAGATCCGGGAATCCTGGGGCAGACCATCGACCTCCGGAGCGAGCCATACACGGTGGTCGGCGTGTTGCCGGAAGGCTCGACGACGCCCCTTAACGCAGGTGTATACACCCCCTTGCAGCCCAGCCGCGAAGGCGAGGGCAGCGGGACGAACTTTGAGGTGATCCTGCGATTGCGCGACGTCGCCAGCTGGCAAGAGGCCGACGCCCAAATCAACCGCGCATGGTCGTCCCTTGCTCAGAGATTCGAGAAAGGTAACCCGGGCTCGCAGATCACATATCACTCCGTATCGCTGCAGAGAGGAGAGACCGACTCGCTGCGTCCACCGGTGCTGGCCCTGATGGCGGCCGCCGGCTTCATCTTGCTGATCGCCTGCGCCAACCTGGCTGGTCTGACTCTGGTTTGCATGCTGCGCCGCAGGCCGGAAGTTGCCACCCGGCTGGCACTCGGGGCCTCGCCTTGGCAGATCCAGAAGCAGTTCTGGACTGAAAATCTGCTGCTGGCCGTTGTGGGCGGAGCCGTCGCGCTCTTTGTCGGTTTCCTCGCCCTCGAGAGTCTCTTGCTGTTGTTGCCTGAAAACTTTCTTCCCGTCGCCCACATTTCGCTGGACAGCCGCGTACTGGCCTTCACTGCGATCGTGTCGCTGTTGACGAGCGTTTTGTTCGGCATGCTCCCAGCGCTCGCCACGCGCAATGTGGACCTCCGTCCGTCGTTGGCTGGCCGCAGCATTGCTGGCGGCAGGAGCATGCGGTTGCGGGGGATGCTCATTGCCGGCGAGGTGGCCCTCACGGTTGTGCTGCTGGCTGCTTCCGGTCTGCTCATTCGCACGCTCATCCATTTGGAGTCGCTGCCGCGAGGATTCAATCCGGATGGAGTAATGGTGGCGAAAGCATCCCTGGACGACGCCCGCTTCCACGATCCCGCCGCTTTCACGAAGTTGCTTGATCAAAGCACAGCCGCTATGCGGCGGATTCCCGGAGTCGTGGATGCGGCCGTGGGTTTGACCGTCCCCTACGAGCGCCCCTTGAATGATGGTGTCACGCTCAGCGACGGGAAAGAGGCGGGGCAAACGGTCGGGACCGACGTCGTGTATGTCACGCCCGGCTATTTCAACACTCTGCGCATGCCGCTCCTCGCCGGCCGCATCTTGACCGATGCCGATGGCCCGAGGTCCGAGCGCGTCGCGGTGGTGAACCAATCCTTCGCCCGCAAATTCTACGGTACAGCGAGCCCGGTGGGTCGCTTTCTGGACAAAGGCACGCTCATCGTGGGCGAGGTGGCCGACGTTCCGATTTCATCCGGCTTGGAACCGGTTGCGCCCCTGATGAGCGAGCAGGCGATCTACATTCCTGCCGCGCAGGTGGCAGCCGGGTATCTCTCGCTGGTGCATGTCTGGTTTCAACCGGACTGGATCGTGCGCACAGCGGCCCCCGTCAGAGGGCTGCCGGCCGAGATGCAGAGCGCCATGTCCAGCGCCGATCCCAATCTGCCCGCTTCCGGCTTTTACAGCATGGGTGACTTGATGGCGCGCACGCTGGCGACACAGAGAATCGAAGTAGCGTTGCTGGGTGCGATGGCAGCCCTGGCCCTGCTGCTGAGCGCAGTGGGCATCTTCGCCCTGGTGGCGAATATCGTCGCGCAGAGGACTCGCGAGATCGGCATTCGTATGGCCCTGGGATCGACCGTTCCCCAGGCCATGATTCACGTCGGCCGTTCCAGCATGAGCGCGTCACTGCTCGGCACTGCAGCGGGTCTAGCGCTCTCCGTCGGTGCACTGCGTGTTATGCGCAGCGTGCTGTATGGCGTGGGCATCTACGATGCGCCAACCCTGGCGACTGTGGTCGTTGCGCTTGCCGTCGTGGCCCTGTTGTCCACAACGGTGCCAACCCTGCGCATCGCAAGAATCGACCCGGCTACCACATTGCGCGAGGAGTAACCAGTCAAACTTTCAAGGGGGTAGGGATTAGAATGCCGCACCCTGTGGGGGAGGGGGCGGAGCGCTGGCTCTGACGCAAATTCCTGCGCAGCCTTTTATTTGATATTCAGCCGACAGATCCGCCAACATTCGTCGCCGTGGCGGTTTCGCTGGCGGTTGTGACCCTGGCGGCGTGCTGGATCCCGGTGAGGTTCGAATGAGGTGAGGGGCCAGGCGCCGAGCCCGAGGTCCGACGCTATTCACTCCGGAAATAGGCCTCGCGCAGATCCTCGAGCCACGCTAGTGGCTTTTTTCGAATCAAGGAGTCACCCCGGAACCCCTGGGTGTATACTACCCCCAACAGCCCAACTATTGTGTCAGTAGGTTCACGACCGATTGGTCTTACTCCCATGAAAACCGAGAGAATCCATTCTCACCGCTCATTCCATTGGCTGGATCTAGCGCGGGGGCGAACCGTGAGATGCAAATCATGCAACTCGGACAGGCGAAGCCAGTTCACGGCGGAAATCGCCATCCATTTCCCGGGACTCGAGAATCTGAACCGGCCCCAAGTGTTCATCTTTCCTGAGCTATTTGTTTGTTTGGATTGCGGTAAAGCGGAATTTGTAGTTCCCGAACGAGAGCGTCGGTTGCTTGGGAAGGGAAGTGCCGCTGCTGCGGGGAAGTGAATGCCGTACTGCCATGCGGGCTGTTGTCTCGACGCGACACCGGGCCGAGTCGGTCGTATATCGCAACCTGAGCGGCAGTGGCCTTGGGCGCGTCATGTACGGAGAAGCACTCCTCCGCGGTATGCAGACGTAGAGGATGAGCGCCGCGATCCCGGATCTGCTGTCAATTCTTTCAGTTGTTCCTGAGGCCTGACCGTCGTCTGATGTGGGCGTGCCGTGGACCCACCATACGCCTCGACCGAAGTCCGATGTGCTGCCTTTAGCCGCCGTGCACTTAGGCCCCCGGGCGGTTCCGGGACCCGTGCCGGCGATCTTCCATGACCTGAGCAAGGAGGCTCTAGCGAACATCTTCGCTGGGGCCGTTGTGCGCCGATTCGCTTCCCGTCAGACGATCTCTCAGGCCCATCAACCAGCCGAGTACATGTTCCTCATCAAGAACGGCGTGGTCAATTACTTCCGAGTGACGCCGGAAGGACAGGAGATCCTGCTTAGGCGACTTTGTCGGAACGAGGCGTTTGGCCTCGGCACGCTTCTCTCTAGGCCGGTCGAGTACATCGGTACGGCGGAGGCGGTCCGGGATTCCGAGCTATTCGTATGGGGGCATCACTCGATTTGGCAATTCTCGGAACGTTACCCGGCGATTGCCAGAAATGCGCTGCGAATCGCATTGGAGTACCTGCGCCTCTATTCGGACAGACACCTTGCCCTTGTTTCAGGACACGCAGAGGACAGAGTGGCCCGCGCGCTTGCCCTTCTCGGAAGGCGGGTAGGCCAGCACCACCACGGATGCATCGAGGTACAGATCACGAACGAGCATTTGGCCTCGCTCGCCGACGTCAGTCTCTTCACGGTCAGCAGAGTACTCAACAAATGGGCACAGAGGGGTGCGCTCGAGAAGATCCGCGGAAGAATACTCATCCGCTGTCCCGAATGCATGCTCGCGTAAGAGGAACGAAGCTCGCCCCCGTCAACACGGTGAGAGAAGCAAGCCGCGGGACCCGAGGCCACTAAGCGCGACCGAAGGGGTGTGTCTGGGCCGGCTTCAGGAAGTCGCGTATTGCGTTCGCCGCTTGTCGAGGAATCGCTTGCAGCAGGAAGTGTGGGGATTCCAACTTGACGACGCGAACCGACGGCAGGCATGCGCAGATTTCGCGGCAGGCACCAAAGGGAACAACCGCGTCCTGCGAAGCAGCCAAATACAGGACGGGAACGTCGACCTTGCGCAGCTGGCTTCGCGCGTCAATGCGCAGTAGCTCCTTAATTCTCCTCCGTAGAACCGGGCGCGAGACCTTTGCGTTCGCCTCGGCCAACTTCGCTTGAACCTCGTTTGAAACCCTGCGCGGCGATACGATGCCTCTTAGGAGCGATACGAGACGCCCCTTGACCGGCACAACCGAAGCCAGAGGCCGGAGGAGGCGAAGAATTCGCCGGGGATATCGGGCAAAGGAACAGCAGAGGATCAAGGCAACCAGACCCGGAGGTCGTGACGCCGCGATCGAGATTGCGATGGGGCCCGAAAAGGATTCTCCAAGGAGCGCGAACGGCCGGTCGATAGGCAGCGATGCCCGCGCAGTGGCCTCCAGTTGCGCATAGGTCAGCGCCTCGTCGGTGGGATAGGGAAGAACGATGGCCTCGAATTCACCCCCGAGCTCGGCAACGAAGTCGGCGAAGAGCAAACCGGTGCCGTCGAGACCGGGAAGCAGCACCAGTGCCGTCATAGTGAAATTGTACGGTAGGCGCAGGCGGGCGCCGTTGAAAAGGCAAGCGCCTTGAGCGCGACGACAACCGCATCCGACGGTATTCGATTGCTAATCCGCGACAGCGACGGCCGGTTGAGCGGTCTCGGTGCCCGCGCCGGGCAGCTCTTTGCGGCGGGTCCAGAAATAGATAGCCACGGCCAGGACGACCAACGGCAGCACGGCGCCGAATTCGTCGATGAACCAGGCCGTCTTGCCCGTCTTCGTGGTGAGCGGGGTCAAAATCGCCTGGATATAGAGGTTGTGGCTGGCGTGCAAGATGGCCCCGGTCCACAGGCTCCCCGATTTCAGCCGCATCCAGGCAAAAATGAAGGAGGCACCGAACACGAGGACGGTAAAACAGGTAAGGCCGTACCATGTTGGGGTGCCTGCGTTGTAGTCGCCCCAGATCAGAATGGGGTAGTGCCAGCAGGCCCACACAAGGCCGGTGATCAAAGCGGTGGCTGTGAAACTGGTTGTTTTCACCAACTCGGGCACGAGAAAACCGCGCCAACCGATCTCTTCGCCGAGCGTGTGTGAAAGGCTGGTAATCAACCCGAAAGTTCCCACCAGGAGGACATAGGTGACGGTCGATGCGGCCGGAGATACGTGCAAGCCCATGAGGGGGACCAGGCTGCGCATGAAACCGTGATTCGGGAATCCGCCAAGCGAGAAGCTCCAAACGATCGCGTAGGTAAGCAGGGCATAGAAGAGGGGGACATACCAACTCATCGCCGCGTATTTGGGCGCCGGCCACTTCCATCCGAGTTCGCTGAGCTTGCGCCCGTTCATTTTCAGGACGAGCATGCCGGCGAGCCCGGGACACCACATGAGGCACACCACGTACAAGCCTCCGCCGCCACGGAGTGTGTGCGTCCGCAGAATCAGAAAATAGAAAAGCGAGCTGAGAAGGAAGACCAGGACGAGGTAGGTTCCGACCTGCTGTCGCGATGATTTCGGTTGGCCCATGGTCAAGTTCACCCTATGCCTGCGGATGTCGACGCCGTCGAGAGATAAGGGAACCCGCTTCGGTTACCAGCGCAACAGGACGAGTTCGGAGCAGAAACCTGGACCCATCGCGGCGAGAATGCTCAGAGTGTCCGGCGAGGGGCGCTTGTGCATGTAAACGTCTTCGAGAACCAGCAACACGGAGGTCGAAGAGATGTTGCCGACGTTACGCAAGCAATTCCAGGATGCTTCCAAATCCTTCGAGGTAACGCCCAGGGCTTGTTCGGTAGCCTCGAGCACCTTCGGGCCGCCGGTATGCATGACCCAACTCTTCACGTCACGTCGCTTCAGCCCTTGCTCGGCCAGAAATTCGTCGACATCGTGACCAAGATGCTTGATAACGGTGTCCGGCACCTCGGGCGACAGCACGATCCGAAATCCTTTCTCGCAGATGTCCCAGCCCATCACGCGCTCGGTGTTGGGGTAAAAGATCGATTTTGTGGCCACGATCTCGGGCCCCTTGAAGGGCTTTGCCCCATTCCCGTTCGACCCGTTCGGTTTCATCTCCGAGCCGACCACGATGGTCGCCGCCGCACCGTCTCCGAAGAGCAGGGCCGAAATCAGGTGCGCCATCGACAAATCGTCGCGTTGCAGGGTGAGCGAGCAGAGTTCGATCGACAGCAGTGCAGCTGCCTGATCCTTGTAGCCGTGGACGTAATCCGCGGCGCGCGAGATTCCTGCTGCGCCGGCGACACATCCGAGGCCGAAAATCGGGATGCGCTTGATGTTCCGCGAGAGGCCCATGCGATTGACCAGTCGGGCGTCGATCGATGGCGCAGCAATGCCAGTCACCGAGGTCACAAAGATTGCGCTCAAATCCTCGGGCTCGAGTCCCGCACGCGAGAGCGCGCGACAGAGCGCCTTCTCTCCCAAATCAACGCTGTGCTTGATCCAGCAGTTGTTGGCTTGGCCCCAGGTGCTCATGTTTTCGTAGAACTCGATCTTTTCCACGGTGAACCGGCCATCGACCTTCATGCTGTCTTCCAGGCGATCAAGAATATCGGGGTTCGACAGCCGTGCGCGCCAGTCGTTCTTGAGCGCCTCGACCAGCAATTCTTGCTTATAGTAGTTTTCCGGAAACGCGCTTGCGACACTGGCAATTCTCATCAGCTACGCTCCTTGTGATCGTTTCGGTGCTCGGCCTAACGCGTTCCGTTATGCAAGACCGGCGCCGGACACTATCCCCGGGTGAGGCGCCGGATGACGACACTGCAACCTGCCGTCTGACAGCCGACAACTTACCTTTTCTGGCGGCAACGCGCAATGCCGAATCGTGTGCTGGTTGAACCACTTAGGGCAGGGCCCGGCTGTGCCGTTCGGGCCTTGAACGCGCTTTGCCCGCTAAGGTGTAGGGCGAAGCAGGGCATACCAGGCAGGGACCGCGGAAGCGAAGATGGGCACAAAAAAGCCCCGAGTGTCAGTCACTCGGGGCTGGCTCAAGAGCCGCGAATTACACGCTGAAGGAGCTGCCGCAGCCGCACGTGCTCTTGACGTTCGGATTGTTGAACTTGAATCCCGAACCCTCGATGGTCTCGACGTAGTCTATCGATACGCCGTCGAGGTACATTTCGCTCATCTGGTCGACCATCACCTTCAGGCCGTCGAATTCGTAGACGTTGTCGCTCGATTCGTTCACCGCGTTTTCGAACGCCATGTGATAGCTGAACCCCGAGCAGCCTCCACCGACCACCGCAACGCGCAGCCCCGTCGGCAAGGGTGTCTGCTGGGAAAGGATCTCCTTCACCTTGGTCACCGCAACCGGACTCAGTTGAATCATCCCAATCCTCCGTGGCTTCCCGGCGCGTGCGCCGTCTTCCTTACTCACCACTATTATATCAGATCAAGCAACTCGCTTTGGTCCGAGCCGTCCCTGGTTACTCCTCGAGCGACCGGGAGCGTAGCATGACCGACCACGCCGCACCAGTAGTTTCCCTCTCCGGAGCTCACGCAAATCACACCGGGACAGGAGAGCGGACGCTGCTCTGGGAGTCTTGGCAAAGCTGGAGGCGGACACCTGCACATCGAAATGGCAGAATCGCCGGCCAAGCAGACACTGCCACGGGCCGCTCTCGACCGTTAACAGTGACAGTTCCTCTGCGCTGGCGCGCGGTACATAAGTCATTTCAGGTCGGAAAAGGGAGGAGACGGCCATTCCTATCCTGCACCATCATCCCGCCATGCGCGCCGTCTCTATCAACCAATCGGTCCCGAGACCAAGGCCGGCGGCACTTGAGATGGCCCCGTCGACCTTCCTGGAAGGAGGTAGCGAACGTGGGTGCGGGAGCTTGGGGCCATGATTATTTGTGGGGCCTGCCGCTAGTCGTCCTGACCGTAATGTTCCACGTGATAGGGCTCAGTTTCATCCCGCGAGAGACTCGCCGAAACATGCCCTTCATATGCGACTACCAGGTCGTTTCAATCGGGGGCGTCACAGTCTCGATTACGATCCTGCACTGTGTCGAGGTGTTCGCCTGGGCCGCGGTGTTTCTGCACCTGCGAGCGGTCGACGACAAGAGGGCCGCCGTTCTGTACTCGCTGAACGCCATGACTGCTTATGCGCATACAACCGTGCAACTCGACCGTCAGTGGCAGCTCATGGGCGCGCTGGAATCTCTGAACGGTTGGATTCTCTTCGGTCTTTCGGCGGCGTTTCTATTTGTCCTGATCCAGCGAATTTGGTCAGGCGAGGGCTCGAGGTCGTAGCCGTACTACACCCGACCGGCCACCGGCATCGCGAAGCTGTTTGCCCCTCCATGAGGTCGTTAAGTTCCTCGATCCCAGGCGTTTCCGCCACCTCCCGTTTTTTCGCACCGCGTCGTTCAGGAACCTTCGCAAGGTTTCGGGGAATCCTACGCATTTCGGGGAAAAGAAAGCATGATTTCGCCGCCTCTTCGACTTGACAATCTCTTACGATACGTGTATTACCGGACAACCTATCGGGATCGCATCAGGAAATGTTGGGGGACCCTCACGAAAAGCCCCCCGATTCGGTGTTTTCTGAGTTAGCGGCTCCGCGACAACGTCGTTGGTGAGTTGGCCCTCGGGCTCCCGGCCCCTGTATTCAGACCTTGGTGAGTTGGCCCTCGGGCTCCCAGCCCCAGCAGTAAGACTAAGGATAAAACAAGGACCGTAGGGGGTGTGTTCCTCTCCGGTCGAAGCGCGGGCATTCCAGGGCACCGCTCCGGAAGCGAGCGTGGGTGTCTCGCACGCCTGCCCCGTTTTCATCGGCCCCGCGCAAGAAGGTGAGGATCGGTCGGCTATACGTGTGCGCGGTTCGAGGCACGCGGCTAAAGGCTCATTTCGCGAAGGAGGGCAGGAATGAAAGCGATCAGTACCGCTGTGGTTACCTTGTTGTTAGCTGTCATGGCGCTCGCAGCCCCGAGAATGGCATTTGCGCAACACAAATCGAGAAGCTCCCAGGATCCCAGTGATCCGGGCGTCCGAACCGGACCAATCAACGGACAGGCGAACGCTACGGCGACAGAGCCGCTTCCTCTTGCATCGGTCGCTGCAGAAAACCCCTCAGGTTCTCTTGAATTCTTCGAGAACGGCCTCGCCCGATTCCAGGAGGTAGAGGTTGTCTCAGACGGTGCCAATACCGGTCTGGGACCTAGGTTCAACATGAACCAATGTTCCGCATGCCACGCACAGCCTGCGGTCGGAGGCTCGAGTCCCGCGAGCAATCCCGAATTCGCGGTAATTGCCAATGGCATTGCTGCCGGATCAACCAACACGATTCCATCGTTTCTTGCCGCGAATGGCCCGACGCGTGAAGCCCGCTTCCCATTCTTCTTCAACTCGAGTGGCGAACCGAATACCAGCGCGCCCAACGGCGGTGTGGAGGATCTGTTTACTGTTTCCGGCCTGAGCGGCGCGGGCAGCTGCAGTCTCGAGCAACCACCCTTCGCCCAGGCTGTCGAGACCAACAACGTCATCTACCGCATTCCGACCCCGGTATTCGGCGCCGGTCTTCTCGAGAACCTTGACGACTCGACACTGATTGCCGTTCAAAACGCCGCGGCAGGAAATAGCCTAGGTATCAGCGGCACCTTCAATCACAGCGGCAACGATGGAACGATCTCGCGCTTCGGTTGGAAGGCGCAGAACAAATCACTACTAATGTTCGCCGGTGAGGCCTACAACGTGGAAATGGGCATCTCCAACGAGCTCTTCCCACAAGATCGTCCGCTACCGGAAGAAGACCAGCTGGGGAGCGGACTTCCCGCAGGCTGCCTGAACCTGTCGGGGACCGGGTATCCGGAAGACGCAACCAATTTCACGGTGCCTGCGAACTCGGACCAGGCGGCGCAGAATGCTCAGGTTCCCTCCGACATCGTTTTGTTCGCGGAGTTCATTCGGCTTCTCGCGCCACCAACACCTTCAACGACGGTTCCCGGCGGGGCCTCTGCGATCTCTACCGGCTCGAAGCTATTCAGCAGCATCGGCTGCGCGACTTGCCACACGCCGACGATCTCCTCCACTCAGCCGTCCGCTGTAACGCCATCGCTTGGAGGTGCGTCGGTGAAGGCGTTCTCCGACCTCGAGATCCATCACATGGGCACCGGTCTAGCGGACAACGTCTCGCAGGGCAGCGCCGGCGGCGACCAGTTCCGCACCGCACCCTTGTGGGGACTCGGCCAACGCATTTTCTTTCTGCATGATGGCCGAACAACCAACCTGCTGACGGTTATCCAGGCTCATTCGAGCGATGGCTCGGAGGCTACACAGGTGATTGAAAACTATAATCAACTTTCACCCACGCAGCAGCAGGACATCTTGGATTTCCTGCGTTCGCTGTAACTTGGTGCGCTTCACCGGGCGAGACGCGAAAGCGTTTCGCCCGGCTTACTCCGCCCAGCATGATGGGGACAGCGCGAGCCCTGGCCGGGCTTCGCTTCGGTGAGTAAAAATGGACTTTAAGTTTTCGCGTTTTCTTCTGCTTCTGGGGTTCTCTTTATCGCTGCTCGCGAACGCCCAAGTCCCTGCCCGGGATGGCGAAACGTCGCAGAACGCGGCGAAAAAGAGGCTGCCAACCGGAGTCCTGTTGGTCAAAGGCGCCTGGGCTAGCGGCAGCGATTCAACAACTCCTATCCCGGAGGGTGGAGGAATCCTTAACCACCTTTATAGAAACGATTATTTTGGTCTCACCTATGGCCTGCCGCAGGATTGGACTCAGAAGTACGCGGGTCCGCCGCCCTCCGACAGTGGTGCCTACGTGCTTGCGCAAATCAGGCCCGCCGACAGTTCTCCAGGGGGCGTTCGTGGCAGCATCTTGATTTCGGCTCAAGATCTGTTCTTCACGCTGACGCAAGCCGATAGTGCCCTAGCCCTCATCAATTACACGAAAGATCATCTAAGCGCGGATGATAAAGTCGAACGTCCTCCGACGGAGGTTCACATCGCCAATCATTCTTTCGTCCGATTTGACTACTTTTCGCCCGTGGCCGAGCTTCATTGGTATGTTCTGGCTACACAGATTCGGTGCCACGTGGTGCAGTTCGTTTTCACCAGCCGTGATACCGATCTTCTCAATCGTCTCATCCAACAGATGAACACGATGAAGTTGCCTGCGGAAGCAGATCTCCATGGGGCGACGGCAGACGATTGTCCCGTGTGCCTGAAGGACTATGCCAGCGGCGAGAATGTAATCGAGAGAGAGGATCCGGTTTTTACCGAGCGCGCATTCAACCCAGTTCCGGTCCGGATCATCATCGACACGCAGGGGAAGGTCAGACATATCCATTTTCTGAGCGCCTTTCCGTCTCAGGCGAAGAGCATTACCGACGCCTTACAACAGTGGCGTTTCAGGACTTATCTGCGCGACGGGAAGCCTGCGGAGGTCGAAACTGGCATCCTGTTTGGACGGCCGCCACAAACGCACACGCCTCCGGCCCGCGCACACTAAGCAAATGAGCAATCTTCTTCCCGACAGCACAACGGTTCGGGCACTGCGGTTTCTCCCCGCCTTGACCCTGATTGGTTGCGTTTTAGCAGGGGGATTGCGCGCGGACGACATCACAGGATCGGCGCGCAATGAGAGCCGCAGCCAGCTTGCTGCCGGCGATGAGGTGATCCTGGTTCGGCTGGACAATGGAAGGCAAGAGGCACGTGCGAAGACGAGCGCACTGGGAGCGTTTGCCTTCCACGTTCCCTACGCTGGAAAGCCCTACCTGGTCCGTGTCATTCATCAGGGCGTCGCCTACGAACAGAAGGCTTTTGGGGGCGATGCGCTTTCTATCCCGGTTTTCGATGCGGCACGTCAGATCGCGGGAGTGACCGGCCGTATTGAAATCCTTCGCGCGGAGGTGCAGGGAAACCTGCTTCGTGTATCGGACATGTACGAGATCACGAACCAATCCAGCCCGCCGCTGACCCTAGCGCGACGGCGCACATTCGAGGTCTATTTGCCAGCAGCCGCCCGGATTCGTGTTGTCTGGGCCGCTGGGCCGGAAAATGTTCGCGCCGTGATTTCGGTCCTGCCGATTTCGGACGTGCCAGGACACTATGCGGTGAACTTTCCGTTGCGGCCGGGAGCGACCAAGTTCGGTTTTGAGTACGATCTGCCCTACCGAGGCGACGTGACATTGCAAACAAGGTGCGTCTATCCTCTCGAGCAGTTTGCCGTCATGATTCCACCGACCATGAGATTCACCTCGCGCTCGGGAGCCTTTTTGCTTCTAAATACCGGTGACCCGCACTACCAAGTTCGGGCGGCGAACCATCTGAAGGCTGGGGAGCGTTCGAGCTTAGAGCTTTCTGGAAGCGGGCAACTTCCGCCGCTTTTGTACGAAGCAAAGTCCCAGCCAATGGGTCGGGCGGCGGCGCCCTTCTCGCCCTACGGCTCCCGCCCTACGCAAATCCAACCGCCCTCGCAAGCCGCGGTTATGGATGGAGTGATCCTGATGCTTCTTGCTACCTGCGCTGTGCTCGTTTGGCGTGCCCGGCGCAAGGGGAACGCGGCGGCGCCCACAGCAGCACGGCAGGCCCACTCGGACGAGCGGCACCGATGAGCTTACCGAGGGCCAGCCAGAGCGATCTCACAACAACCTCCACTTACCGTCACGTTCCGCCGCAGCCGAAGCGCGATGCTGTCGACCCTTTGGGTTGTTTTGGACGGAAATCAGCTGAAAACAGACGCTAGGCCGTTGCATTGAGTGGAGCGGGATAAGGGAATCGAACCCTCGCCTCGACCTTGGCAAGGTCGCGTACTACCACTATACGAATCCCGCCGAGACGTTGTTCGTCATTTATAACATGCGCGGTAAACTCGAACAAGGAGTCCTCCCCGCGCAGGGGGTTCCGTGACCTATGTCGCATCACTCTTAGAGCCAGCAATGAGAGTTATCCCGGGATTTCATTAACGACGGCGTCGCGCAGCACGCGGCATCGTCTAGGCGAAGTTCGGGAAGGGATTTCGCATGCAACCAGCATTGACTGTGGATCGAATCGAGTTTGGATTCACCATAAGATATCACGACCTGTTTCCGCAGCTCACCATAGGTCTCACGTTACTGATTTTGTATCTGAAGACGAAGGCTCTGCGAACCGGCGACGGCTGATCTGGTGGGTGATCGGCATGATCTTGGTTACCGGATACTTCACCTTTGTGTATCGGTCCTTTGCGGGGGAAGGGAGCGCCGGAGGAGATTTGCACGGTCACGGCGATTGAGTCGCGGGACTTCCTCCTCGCTCGGACGCTGCGCGGTCGACGGGTATCTCCATTCCGGTCAGCAAGGACAGCGAGTTGTGGAACTATGCGTCGACCGGATCGGAAATATCCTCTGTACCGCAGATCGCGAGGCAGACGTCTTACGCTTCGAGGGTCTTGAGATTCGGAGGTGAGGGAACCATGACAAGGATAGCGATTTTGCGCGGCAACGGACTCGCGCTGGCCGCAATTTGCGCCACTGCTCTTTTGATTCTGCCGGGGAGGGCTGCCTGCGCGCAGTCGTCGAGCGACGGGGCGAGTCAAGATCAAACCCAAACAGCACAATCGAGCTCAGCTACGGCCAAGCCGAATTTGACGGGAACTTGGATACTCAATCGCGCTCAGAGTGATAACCCTCGCGAAAAGATGCAGCAGGCGATGGGGGCTGCAAGCGGCGGGAATGGCGGTGGCGGCGGAGGTCGATACCAGGAGAACGGGCGTACCGGTCGCGGCCCGGGAGGCGGCGGAATGATGACTGAATTCGCCAAGTTGACGATCGAACAAACCAACGGAAACGTGAAAATTACCGGCGCCTCCGGACAGGAACTCGCAACCACTCAGCCCGAGACCAGCAAGGCAGAGTCGAATGAAGGAAATGAAAACCAGGCGGGCATGGGCGCCACACGTTTTGCTCCCGCCGTCGCACAATGGCAGGGAAATCAGCTGGTCGCCAAGAGCGAGGGCCGGGGCACGACGACGCGAACCTACGAATTGTCTCCTGACGGGAAGCAGCTCTATGTGACCACGAAGGTAGAAAGCCAGCGGTTCAGTCAGCCGGTTACCTATCGCCTGGTGTATGATCCGGCCAAACCAGAGAATAACAACCCGTAAATCCCGTGTGGAATCCTCCGATGCCGCAGCGGATGGTGATCTTTTCGGCAGTGCTGCTCTTGTGGCCTGCGGCGAATCGCGCCGCAGGGCCAGAGCCCCCGCTCGGCAGTCAGCAGACGGCGAATACCTCCGAGACCCAGGCCGAGGCGGCCCAGCCACGTCCGGTTACGAGCACGACGGGACAGGTTCGCACCGAAACCGGTGAATCTGTTCCCGGCGCGACGGTGCGAATCACGAACAAGGATACACAGAAGGTCTGGCTGAGCTGGACCGATGAGACGGGCAAGTTCGTTTTTCCAGAGCTTCCTGAAGGCTACTATCACATCGAGGTGACCCAGATCGGGTTCAAGGCCGCGGCCATTGACGTGAAGTTGCCAGTGACTCCGAGCGGGCCGATTCCGATTGTGCTGGACGTGGCAACGCTCGGGGAGTTGGCCCCCAGCCAGCCCCCGGCGGAAAAGCCAAGCGGTCCTCCTACACCCGCCGGGGCCAATCCAGCGGCGAATGCATCAGCGCAAAACCAGCAGGGGCAGAACCCCCAACCAGTGACAAGCCCAGGTCAGGGCGGCAATCAGCCAGCGACAGCTCCCCAGCCAGGCCAAGGGCAGGCCGCCCAGAACCGGCGGAGACCTTCCGGCCGCGGTGGGCAATTGCCTGCGGGCATTACGAACGCGATTCAGCAGGGATTCCAGCAAACCGACCTTACTGGCGCAGGCGCGGGTGGGCAGGAGAACGAAAATGCGGGTCAGCCGAGCGACAATGGGGCAACCGGCACCGCTTCCGGCGCCAACGCGCCGGGCGCGGCGGCTAATTCGTTTCTGCTGCAGGGCACCGTTGGTCAGCAAATGGCCGTGAACGTTCCGGGGGGATTTGGAGGTGTCCCGGGCGGATTCGGCGCCGAAGGTCCAGGCGAGCTGGCGCCGGGAGCACCTGCAGGGCCAGGCGGGGCAGGAGGATCGCCATTCGGTGCTGCGGGCGGGGGCGGCGGTGCGCCCGGCGGGGCTGGGCGAGGCGGCGGCCGGGGAGGCCTTGGGGGCGGAGGTCGGTTCGGCGGCCAATTTGGCGGCGGTCCCGGCGGTGCACCGCCGGGAGGAATCTTTGCCGGTCGGGCACGGCTAATGCGTCAAGCGGTGAATCGAATGCGCTTGGCCTTCTATGATCAGTATGCGAACTCGGCCCTGAACGCCAAGCCGTACTCCATTACGGGCCAGGAGTTCCCGAAGGTCTCGAATTACAACGAGCGCTTCGGCGCGAATCTCGGCGGACCGCTCAAAATCCCTCACGTTTACAACGGCAGCGACCGTACATACTTCTTCCTGAACTATCAACATCAGCTGATCAAAAACGGCGTAAACGCGTTTTCGCTCGTTCCCACCGCGGACGAGCGAAGCGGCGATTTCTGTAGCGTCGGAAACGGATTCACCTTGTATAACCCGTATTCGAACCTAGCGGACCCCTCGAGCCCGCGGGCCGTGCTGGGCGACGGATGCCATATTCCCACTGGCACGGTGAACAGCGCGGCGAGCGGCCTGCTGCCCTATTTCCCGTTGCCGAACATTGCCGAGCAGGTCGGGCCAACCGGCGAGACGTACAACTATCTTTTGCAAGCCACCACGCCCGAGAACAGCGACATCGTCAACCTACACATCCTGCACACCCTCAACTCGAGATTGAGCCTCAACGGGGGATACAACTTCAACTCGCAGCGGGAGAACACCCTGGGAAACTTCCTGAGCACCGCGGGCACCCAATCCACGCTGAGCCAGAATGTGAACGTCAGCCTGAATCACAATTGGACGTCGGACCTGGTCGAATCGACGGGCATCAATTGGAGCCGCAATCGGGTCCGCATCCTGAGCGACAATTCCTTCGTGAACGACATCGAAGGCGAGCTCGGAATCATGGGCGTTTCGACCGATCCCATCAACTACGGTCTGCCCGGGATTCAGTTCGCGAGCCTGGGCAGCTTGAATGATCCCGTGCCATCGCTCGTACGCAATCAGACCGCGCGATTCCTGGAGGGGTGGACCTATACGCACAACGCGCACACGATTCGGTTCGGCGGCGAGATCCGGCGCATTCAGTTGAATACGGACTCCGATCCCAACCCGCGTGGCCGCTTCATGTTTACCGGCCAGATGACGAGCCAGGTCAATTCGGCCGGCCAGTCGCTCGCGACCCCCGCCACGCAGCCCTTCTACGAATTTGCCGATTTCCTTCTCGGGCTGCCGTACAACACGCAGGTCCGTACGGGGGATGCGAATACGTATTTTCGCAGTTGGGAGTTCATCGGCTACGGCCAGGACGATTGGCGGGTGACCAAGACATTCACGGTGCTGTACGGCATGAGATACACGGCCGTGACTCCTCCCATCGAGATCTACAACCACATTTCGGATCTGGATTTAAGCCCCCTCATCACCGCCGTGGAGGTGGTCACACCCGGCGAGACCGGGCCGTTCTACGGAACCTACCCGCGCGCACTGATACACGGTGACTACAGGAATTTCGCGCCGCGCGTCGGCTTTGCCTGGCTGCCCCCGGTCAAACCGCGGACGGTCGTGCGCGCCGGTTACTCGATCTTCTACAACGATTCGATCTACGACACGCTCGCGCAGGATTATCTGGCCTATCAGCCGCCGTTTGCGGAATCATCGAATCTGTACACGAGTTCTACTGAACTGCTCACCCTGCAAAACGGGTTCCCCTCCGCAACGACGGCGGTGATCTGCAGCCCGAGCAGCCCTCCCCCCCCGGCGACAAACTGCACCGTACCGAACACCTTCGGCGTGCTACCTTTCTACAAGGACGCCTACGCACAGATCTGGATGCTCTCGACGGAGACCGATCTGCGGCCGAACTGGATCCTGACGCTAACCTACACGGGGACGAAAGGCACGGATCTCGACTTGCTGAATGCCCCGAACCGCGCGCCGCTCGGAACCAATCCCCTCGAGACTCAGTCGAAGCTAGAGATCCCGTATGCCTTGGCGTTCGACTACGATCAGTCCGGCGCAGATTCCCTGTACAATGCGCTGCAGGTGCGCTTGGTCCATCGCTTTACGCGCGGCATTACGCTGCAAGCCTTCTACACGTTTTCAAAATCGCTCGACAACGCGAGTTCGATCGGGGGAAGCTCGCCGATCGTTGTGCAGCAGTACGGGAACTACTCGGCTGAATGGGGGCTTTCCTCCTTTGACATGCGGCATCAGGCGCGGGTCATGTCCCTGTGGGAGCTGCCCGTGGGGGAGCGCCATCGGTACCTTTCTCACGGCTGGGGCAACCGAATCTTCGGCAACTGGCGGCTGATGAACCTGATCACCTGGAACACAGGGACGCCGTTTACGGCCTATCTGGGCGGCGGCGCGTCTAATAATACAGGAACGGGCGCAAACTTCTCGGAACGCGCCGAGCAGGTCGGTGACCCGAACGTCGGAATTTGTGGAGGCAGCGCCCTGAACTTTTTTTCTACTGGTGCGTTCGTCGTACCCCCCTCGGGGACCTACGGTAACGAGCGTCGCGGCGCGATCGAAGGGCCGTGCAGTTTCAGCTGGAACGTGTCGCTGGCGAAGTCGTTTCGCTTCGGTCCGCGGGAGCGACAGCATAGCGTGATGGCACGCTGGGAGGTCCAGAACTTGACGAATACGCCCACCTTTACGGGTCTCGCGACGACGGTTGGCGCGTCCCTGTTCGGCCAGGTCACCAGCGCGGGATCGATGCGCACCATGGACGTGATGCTGCGGTTCAATTTCTGATGAAAAGCGCAATGCACAGACGGCTGATCTGGCTTCTGACGACGGGACTCGCGATCACGCCGGCCCTGGCCCAGCAGCAGACCGCGCCCCCTGCCCAGGCTCCATCGACGAACCAGACGGGGCCGGCCCTGGTCCCGGTGCCCCGCGCGTCGACGCCAGCGAACACCTCCAGGCAGCGCCGTGCAGCCGTACTGCGTTCGACTTCCGATCTGGTGCGCATCGACGTCGAGGTCACCGACCGCTCCGGCAAGCCTATCAAGGGTTTGAAGCCTGAGCAGTTCGCGGTCAGTGACAATGGCAAGCCGCAGAAAATTTCGATCTTCACCTACGAGGACATCGAGGCCGTCGAAAAGGCCACGGCTGAGAATTCCAATGCGAAGCCGATCGTCGTTCCGGTGGACAGCCCTACGCCGGTTTCCGCCGAGGACCTCAGCAATCAGGTGCGCGACCGACGCATGCTGGTTTTCTTCTTCGACCTCACTTCCATGGGGAACGACGACCTCCGCCGCGCGCGACTCGCCGCCCAGAAGTTCGTCGACAAGCAAATCACGCCGGCGGATCTGGTGGCCATCGTTAGTTTCAGCAGCAACTTGGCGGTTTGGTCGGATTTCACCAATGATCGGGCGAGACTGAAAAAAGCCATCGATCGGCTGAGGCCCAATGTCTCGGCCGATCTGTCGAGCAATTTGTATGCCGCGGCGCAGGAGGGCGAGTACGACGTCCAAGGCTATACCGGGGCGGCCTACACGCCGGACGAAACCGAGTTCAACGTGTTCAATACGGACCAAAAGCTGGCCGCCATCGAGGGCCTCTCGAACGTGCTCGCCGATATTCCGGGCCGCAAGGCCATTGTCGCCTTCACGAGCGGTATCACCCAGACGGGGGAGGAAAACCGCACCGAGCTGCGTGCGGCAACCGACGCGGCCAATCGCGCCGACGTTTCGATTTACTCGATCGACGCCCGCGGCCTTTTCACCGAGCCGCCGGGAGGCGACGCCACGACCGATTCCGCCACGGGTACGTCCATGTTCAGCGGCGCAGCCGTGTATCACCAGACCGACCAGCGGCAGGATTCGCGCGACACGCTGGCCACCCTGTCGTTTGACACCGGCGGGAAAACGTTTTTCGATCTCGGCGATCTGAGTGATGCGTTCCCGAAGATTCAGGCCGATAACACCGGCTACTACCTGATCGGCTACTACCTTGGCACGAGCGTCAAGCATGACGGGAGCTGGCGCAGCGTCCACGTTAAGGTGAGCATGCCGGGGGCACACGTGCGCTTCCGCGACGGCTATTACGCGCCACGCGATTTTCAGCATCTCGAGCAGGCCGATCGGGATCAACAGCTGGCCGACGCCATCCATTCCGAGGACCCCGTTGTCGAGCTGCCCATTGCTGTCGAGACCGCGATGTTCCGCCTGAACGATCAGCAGGTGTACGTTCCGATCGACGCAAAGCTTTCCGCGACCGCGCTGGATTGGGCGCAAAAGCACGGCAAGCGCGAGGCGGAGTTCGATTTCGCAGCGGAAGTGCGCGCCGGATCATCAACCATCCCCGTTGCGCAGCTCCGCGATACCATTACCGTCCATCTTGATCCGCAGCGCTTCCAGCAGGTGAGCCAGGCGACTCTGCAGTATCAAGGGGGTGTGGTGCTCGCCCCCGGCACGTATCACCTGAAATTTGTCGCGCGCGAAAATGAGTCGGGCAAGATCGGAACGTTCGAGCAGGATTTGGTCGTACCGCCCACCGCTGAGGACAAGCTGACGCTCAGTTCGGTACTGCTGTCGAGCCAGCTCGTACCCGTCGAGAAATCTGCTGAGGTGCAGACGAAAACCGAGGGCCTCAAAGCAAAGCTCACCGAATCGCCCCTCGACGTGAACGGCGAACGCATCGTACCGAGCGTGACGCGCTATTTCACGCGGCAGCAAACCCTGTATATTTTCTTTCAGGCGTATTACCCGGCCAAATCGGAGACGTTCGATCCAAACGCCCTGCGCGCCGGTCTGATCTTCTTCCGCAGCGGCTTGCAGGTTAACGCGACGCCCCTGCTGCCGCCGACCGAAGTCGACGCCAAGACCCACACTGCTTCGTTCCGCATCAGTCTGCCCCTCTCGAAGCTGCCTACGGGCCGCTACGCTGTCGAAGTCGTGGCCATTGGCGCAGGAACGCAGCAGGCCGCCTTCGGGCGTTCGTACCTCGCTCTGGCCGAACCACCTCCCATGACAAATTCCGCCCTGCCAGCGCCGGCACCGCGATCGACACCGCAGCCCTAAGTCCCGGACCGGGACCAGTCGAGTGGGGACGGACATCGATGACCGATTGTCGGGATCGGAGAGGGACAGCGGCCCTAGTGAGTGAACGGAGAAGATACGCGCATAACAGATTCCGCCCTTCGAGGAACAGAAGAGGGGCGCACCTCCCGGGTCTCAGGACCTGACCAAACGCCCGTTCATTCTTCTTGTTCTTGCCTCGCAATCGGGCCTATTTTCCGTGTGACTTGTCGCTCTTTGGCTTAGGCTCCGACTTGGGCTTCGACTCTTGCTTGGGCTGACCTTCCGCCTTGTGGTTAAGCGGAGGATGAACGTCGTAGTTCTCATCCTTCGCCTTCACAGGAGGGGCGAACTTCACCGGCGGCCGGTTTTGCGTGTTGGGCCCATTTTGGACGTCGCGATTGCCGTTCTGATTTGTGTTCCGGTTTGGCGGCGTGAACGGACGGAACCCGTTATTGGAGTCCCGGTTCACCTGGCCGCCGCCGCGGTTTCCCTGGTTAAACGGGGCACTGTCGTTCGTATAGCTCGGAGGCCGCACACTCGCCGGCCGTGAGGGCGGCGGCAGCTTGGCCACCACGGGCCGCTCGGACAGGGGCACGGGTGGGCGCGCCGCGGAGACCCTTGCCGTGGCCGATACGTAACTCGCCCGCGTCGGCGCGAGCGGAGTGCTGGCCACTACACGCGCGTTCTGAATTTGATCGGTGTTCACACGCATCGCCGCGCTTTGAACCGGCCGCGCGTTGACGAACGTATCGCGGGAAACCACGGTCACCGCCCGCGTATTGCCCGCATACGTATAGTGCACATTGGTGACGTTTCGATTGATCACCACGGTGTTGTAGACATTGGTCACCTGGGTGACGTTCACGATCCTCGTGTTGGTTACGTTGACGACCTGCACGTAGCGTTCGCTGCAGTGATAGCCCGGAATGAAAACGTCGTGCGGCCCCAGCGGAAACCATCCCACCCCGGCGAACCCGCCGCCGAAGGCCACAGAAAACCCAAATCCGCCGCCGACGAACCCGACGACCGCCGGGGCATACACGGGTCGCACAACGACCGGCCCGGGCACCCATGCCCAGTGCACGCCTACGACAACCCAGCGCCCGTAGTGAAACGGCGCCCATCCCCACGGCTCGGCGTCAACCCACGTCCAGCCCCAGGGCGCAATCCACACCCAGTGCCCGACCTGGTAGGGCGCCCATCCCATCGGTTCCGCATTAGGAATCCAAACTTCGCCGTAGTCAGGAACCTCGCTCCACGTCCCGTTGTTGTCGAGATCGTAGTAGCCGTCGACGTCGCGCGAAACATAGTGGGCCGACTGCGAATTGTTTTCGAGTTGATCGCGCGATTGGCACCACGACTCGAAATCGTCAAATGCCGGCGCGGCCTGCGCGCCATAGTTGAGCTGATCGGTGCCGGTGAAGGTATACTGCTGGTCCGAGGCCAAATCCCAGGAATCGCCACCGCCCGTAACCGTACCCTCGCCTTCGCGCACGGTGATCGTGGTCGTATTGGAATTCGGATCGGTCGTGATCAGATACTCGCCGCCGCGCGTCAGCGTGAAGGCGAGATTCGGCGTGTCGAATTCCCACGCGTCGCCGGCCACCAGATGCCGCAGGTGCACTTCGATCGTTCCTTGCGCAAGCTGAATCTGTACCGTACGGTCGTCGAGGTTGAGGACCGAGATTCCGGTCTCGCTGGAAAGACGGATGGCCGTGCTGCCGATGTGGACTTCCCCGCGGGAATTCTGATCGGCCCACAGATTATCGCCCGTGGTGAGCGGACGATTGGGATCGGCGGCCACCCACTGTGTGTCACCGGAAACCTGAAAGGAAACAGAACCCTCGATGTAGCTCAACCGCGCGACTCGGCTGGGAGGATCAGGCTGGTCTTGTCCCTGATCTTGATCTTGGCTCGGCCCTTGATCTTGGCCTTGGTCCTGCGCTCGGAGCCCGCGAGGCAGGATAGCCGCACTGCCCATCCCCAACAGCAGCACCAGCAACAACGAAGCGTGTCTCCGCATAGCTTCCACTCCCCTCTTCGTCCAACGTGTGCACCGCATGATACTATTTTCGACCCATGTCGCGCCGAAGAACCATGCCATCCAGATAAGTATGTGCACTGTCGTTCACCTCGCTCCTATCCGGATCAAACCCGCTCGACGAGAACAAGTTTCCATTTCGGCAAACCAGCTGCGCGTTGCGGCGCGGATGGCCGCCGAGGGGCGCGAAGCCTGCCCCTACATGCTACGGCCCCGAAAAACCTCGGGGCCGTTTGCCGGTTGGTTTTCGATTAGCGTCCGTGGCCCCCGCCATGGCCTCCGCCGGCGTGACCACCGCCGCCGCGAGAGCCACCGCCGAAGCTCCCCCTGGACCCGCCGGTGCGAGGTGCGCCAGAGGATCGGGGCGCGCTGAATCCGCGTCCGGATGGGCGCGGGGCATTATAGGAGGGCCGCGCGCCGCCGTATCCGTAGCCGCGGGAGCCGTACGCGCCGTATCCGTACCCGCTGCGCGGTTGCACGATCGGCTGGCGCATGTTTAGGGAGGGCCGCCCATAGTAGGCTCGCGAGCCGCTTCCGTAGCCACTCGAGTACCCACGCGAAGCGGATTCGGGCGCTGTGAAGTGCGACCACCCGCCACGATCTCCGCCTGCCGGGCCTTCGCGCGACGGGCTTGCATACGATCCTCGGTTCGCGTTGTTGAGCGAATTGCCATTCGAGCGGGACTCGTTCCCACCGCTCGCCGAGCTCGGCGGGGTGAAGGCTCGCCAGCCCGGCCGCGAAGAGGTGATCGAGTGGGTGTTTCCCGCACTGGCATTCGATCGGGTTGCACCCATCGTGGACGATGTTCGTGAGAGCGAAGCGCCCGCTCGATTGCCCCCGAAATCATTGCTCCGCGACATATTCGTGCTGCCGCGCGCCGCCAATGTGTTCCTGTTCGCATTCGCGCGCGAAGCGGTAAAGAAATGTTGCCCTGCCGAGGGTGCATGGCTATAAGCTCTGGAGTCCGCAGCATGGCCCGTCGGGCTATAGCTCTCGCGGCTCGGCGACACCGGCATTTTGCCCGCGCTCATGCTGGCGCTGCGCAGGGTTTCTTCGCTGACGCGCCCCTGATCCCGAGGCACGGCGGCACGACCGAAATCGCGACCGTCCATCGAGCTAATGCCGTCCCTCAGGCGCGCATTGCTGAGGGCGTGATCGAAGTTCGAATAGCCCCTAGCCGTAAGTGGCCGGAATCCTTCGTGAATACCGTTGACTCGGTCGAACCCGCCGAAGTTCATTCGACCGCCCCAATGGCCCCACCAGGGGTGATACCAGTCACCCGGCCCGCAGGGAAGCCAGCCGACGTGACCCCATCCGAAGCCCAAGCCGAAGCTGAAGCCGAAGCCCCAGCCGCCGCCCCAACCGAAGAACGAGACGTAAGCCGGTGCCCAGATCGGATAATAGGCGGGGTAAATCGGACCGGGCCACCAGGCCCATGCACTGTTATAGAGAAACCAGCGGCCGTAATGATAGGGCGCCCAACCCCACGGCTCGTACCCGATCCACGTCCATCCGTAATATGGTTCCCAATACCAACGGCCATCCCGATAAGGTGCCCACCCGGGTCCTTCATTCGGAATCCAGACCTGCCCATAGTCCGGCACATTCTCCCAGTGTCCGTAGGCGTCTAGATCCTGCGTCCCGACCTCGCGCTGATTGGTATTGCCGGATTGTTCCGCTCGGCTGATGATTCGGTTCCGGTCGCTGTTCCAGGTATCCCAGTTGTCGCTGCCCGGCGCGGGATCGATCTTGTACTGCGGATTGTCGGTGCCCTCGACCGTGATCATCTGCCCGGAGTCAACGTGTGCGCTGCCCTGTGGCGTTGAAACGTCCGCCCCACCGCTGCGCACGATCATGATCGACTCAGCGTTCGAGTTCACTTGAAGACGATATTCGCCGACAGCCGACGGCTTGAGGGCGGCGTTCGGCGTATCCATTTCCGAGGCCGCCTGCGCGCCCTGCAGCACCGAGTAGGTGACCGTTCCTTGTCCCACTTGCACCTGGATGCCGTTGTTCGTGACGCTGGAGACCTTAACCGTGGTGTTGTCTGAGAGCCGCACGACGTCCGCCCAATCGAGTTGCAGCTCGGCCTTCGAATCGTCGCCGGTTGAAATTCGGTCGCCCGCCATGATCGGTGTATTCAGCGTGACGCCCACCCATTCGCCGTTGTCTCCGCGTTGCAGCGAAACCTTGCCATGAATGAAGCTCAGGCGAGCAACGCCAGGGGCGTTTTGGTCGTTCGTGCCCGTTGCGAGTGTCCCGGGCTGATCGGCTGGCTCGCCCGGCTGCCCCTGGCCGCTGGCCGACGGATTATTCGCCGGCGCATTCTGCTGGTCCTGGCCATACGCCGCTCCGAGACCCAGCATCAGAACCACTGCGAAGAGGGCTAAAATCCTTTTCATCTTCCTACCTCCCGGCCGGACCCTCGGCCCGGGAACTCCATACACTCCAATATTTCGCCCTTGCAAAAGGCACGGCGGGTGCCAAAGTGATGGCCCCTCTTATGTTGCCAATAAGTTACTTTTTATCTGTAAGATAGCCGGAAAGCGAGCATCTCTGTGTGCGTCCGTAACTTGGTTGTTTTCAAGCGGGCCGGTGGTTTTCAGCCACCGCAGCGAACCCCCTCGGACGGCGACTGCCACCTTACATTTTTTCCGGGGCATCGATGCCCATCAGGCGAAGCGTGGCAACGAGCTGCTCGCGCACGAGCCAAGTGAGGTGAAGCAGGAAGGCGCGCTTTTGGGCGTTCTCTTCCGAGAGGATGTGGTGCTTGTGGTAGAAGACGTTGAAAGCCTGGGCGAGTTCAAAGGCATAGCGGGCGAGGAAGGCGGGCTCCTGAGCAGCGGCGGCTGCCTCGATGCGCGCGTCAAGTGAACCGGCCAGCAGAACCAATTCCCACAGATCATCGCCGGCGGGCGAGAGAAGAAAGGGCGAGGGATCGATTAGGCCGCCCTCAAGGTTCGGTCGAGTGGCGCCCGCTGACGCTCCGGGGGAATCAAGCTCGGGATCTCTCGCGGCACTTTTTCGCAGAATGCCGTTGACACGCACCACGGCGTATTGCGCGTAGGGCCCGGTTTCCCCTTCGAAGCTCAGCGCGTCTTTGAAGTCGAAGGCGATTACGGTCGAGCGCGTGAAGCGCAACAGAAAATATCGCAGGGCACCGACCGCGATGGCATGGGCGATGGCGGCGCGCTCGCGCTCGGGCGTGTCCGGGTGGCGCGCATCGACCTCCCTGCGCGCGCCTGCCTCCAGCTGATCGATCAGATCATCGGCTTTGACACCCTGGCCTTTTCGCCCGCTCACCTCGACGTAGGGCTTTCTGGCCTCTTCGGGAGCGAGTTGGTAGCCCATCTCCTCGGCGCAGCGTGGCGTCAGCGCGACGACGTTGTAGGAGAAGTGCTGCAGATGGTCGGCTTGATCGGTATAGCCGAGTGCGCGCAGTCCGGCCACGACCACTTGCTGCGGGTAGGCTTGGCGCGAATCAATGACGTTATACACTTCGCCGGCATGGCCGAACTCGGGAGCCCCCGGTTCGTTCCCATCCGTGGCGGTCACCCAGGTGTGGCCGCCATCGTCGCCGAAATGGAACCGGCGATAGTGGAAATCGCGATCGAGCAGGCCAAATTTCCAGAGGTGGTAGGCGATGTCCTTACCGACGTAGGTGACCGTGCCGTTCGAGCGCACAATGATTTTTGCCTCGGCCTCTTCCGGGGGCTCTTCGCGCGGAGTCTCCGCCGATTCGGTGTCACGGGTACCGGCCTGCTCGCCTCCCGGCCCGAGTTGCATGACCCAACATCCGGCATTCTTGCCGGATGCGGCCAAACGAATCGCGCCCTTCCGCTTCAGCATGTCGAAGGCAGCGTCCCAGAATTTCAGGTGCAGGATGTCGCTCTCACGCGAAAGCAGGTCGTAGGTGACCCCCAGCCGGTCGAGCGTCTCGAGATGGCGGCGCACGATGGCTGTCGAGACAATCTGCGCGGTCTCTGCCGCGCTGCCGCGGTCTTCTTCGATCTCCTTGAGTGTTTGAGCGCGCAGCTCGAGGCGCCGGTTGTCCTCGGCGAGCCACTCCGTCACGCGCGCGTATAAATCCCAGCAGTAGTAATCGAAGCGCGGCTGTGAGGCGATGAGGGCGCGAACGGCATCAGGCGATTTGCCCTGGAGATGAAGAAAACCGAGGACCACGTCGGCGACCTGCACGCCCGTGTTGTCGATGTAATTCTGCACCTCGACGCGGTGGCCAGCCTGCCGCAGAATGCGCGCCAGCGTGTCCCCGAGCACCGCGTTGCGCAAATGGCCGATGTGCGCGGCCTTGTTGGGATTGACACTGGTGTGCTCAACGATGACCTTTCGGGCGCCGGGCGGCGGGCTGATCGAGCGCGGGCCGCTTTCCTCGGCCGTCCAGCGAAAGAAGGCCGCCCGGTCGAAAAAAGCGTTTAGATAGCCGCCGCCGGCGACTTCGACCCGGGCCACGCCTTCGATTGGCAGAAGCGAGGGCGCGATCTCCTGCGCGAGTGCGCGCGGAGCCTTTTTGAGCCTCTTGGCCAGTTCGAAGCAGACGGGGGAGGCGCACTCGCCCATGGCCAGCTTTGGCGGTCGTTCGACAACGACCGGAACGTCCACCTTATAGCGCCCGCGAATGTGGCGTTCGAGCGCACGGCGAAACCGCTCTTCGAGCCTGTTGTACACGTCCGCCTTTGACCCCGCCGGGCGGGGCGAATCGGGCTGCAAGACCGAACCAGAAATCATAGCTCATCCCGACTGGGCAAACGAAGGAAAGCAGGCCGAAGGGCGCGTTAGGCCTGCGCCGTCAGCTTCCTCGCTGGCTGGCGATCGATCAAGCGGCAGGCGCGATATACTCGGGCGGCGAAGGACAGGCACGATGAGGACGAATAGGTCAGGTGATCCGACATGCTGGTCGAGACGGACCGGGGCATTTGCCTTGGCGCTGTTCGTGGCAGTGGGATCGACTACGGCCCGGAAGGAGCGGCAAGGAGGAATGAGCGCGGCCGAACGCGAGGCAATGGCCCAACGGGTGAAACAGGAATTCCTGCATGCATGGAACGGCTACAAACAGTATGCATGGGGCCATGATGAACTGAGGCCGTTGAGCAAGCGGTTTCGGGATTGGTACGGTGTGTCGCTCCAAATGACGCCGGTGGACGCTCTGGACACGATGGTGTTGATGGGCCTCGGCAAGGAAGCGGACCAGGACCGCGCACTCATCGACAACAACCTCTCGTTTGAGAAGGACATTTATGTCAAAAACTTCGAGATCACCATCCGCATGCTGGGCGGGCTGCTGAGCAGTTATCAGTTGACGGGCGACAAGCACCTGCTCGCGCTCGCCGAAGACTTAGGGAACCGCCTGCTGCCTGTTTTCGATTCGCCGACGGGAATGCCGTACGTCAGCGTGAATCTGGAAACCGGCGGCGTACGCGACACCGAGACGAATCCCGCTGAAGTCGGCACCCTGATCCTCGAATTCGGAACCCTCAGCAAGCTAACGTCAAAGCCGGTCTACTTCGAGAAGGCCAAGCATGCCCTCGTCACATTGTTTAACCGGCGCTCGAAGATCGGGCTGGTGGGAGGGGGGATCGATGTGCGCAGCGGGAAATGGACCGACCCGGACAGCAGCGTGGCCGGAGGAATCGACTCCTACTACGAATACCAGCTCAAGGGCTGGAAACTGTTCGGTGATGCGGATTGCGAGCGAATGTGGAAAGCGAGCCTAGAGGCGCTCAATCAGTACGTCGCCGACGATGCGCCCACGGGCTTCTGGTACGGGCATGTGGACATGAATACGGGAAGGCGAGGGGCGACGTATTTTGGGGCGCTCGATGCGTTTTTTCCCGGCGAACTCGCTCTGTCGGGCGACATCGAACGCGCCCGTCGTCTGGAGGAGTCCTGCTACAGGATGTGGACAACATTCGGCATCGAGCCCGAAGTGATCGACTACGCCACAATGAAAGTCGTTTCGCCCGGCTACGCACTTCGGCCGGAGATCATCGAGTCGGCCTATTACCTCTACCAGTTCACGAGCGATCCGCGCTACCTTGCCATGGGGCGCACCTTCTTCGATAGCCTTGTGAAATACTGCCGCACGGAGGTGGGCTATGCGTCTCTGCGCGATGTGCGCACGAAAACGCAGGAAGATGATATGGAGAGCTTTTTCCTCGCCGAAACCCTGAAGTACCTGTACCTTCTCTTCGCGCCCCGCAATACGGTTGATCTGTCGAAGGTGGTCTTCAACACGGAGGCGCATCCGCTGCGAAAAATCCAATGATGTGGGCCACGGCGCCCGTGATCCAGGCCTTCCGCAGAGCGTGGGTTGACCACGCCTTGCGGACATCGCTTGCCGCGCTTTCCTCCGTGCTGGTTGGTGGGCTGCTGCGTTTGCCGGAAACGTACTGGGCGGCCGTCACGGCCATGATCGTCATGCAGTCGACGCTGGGTGCGGCCCTGGCCGTATCCTGGCAGCGGTTTGCGGGAACGGCACTCGGAGCCGCGGCCGGCGCATTGCTGGCAAGCTACTTCGCATCGAACCTGCTGGTTTTCACACTTGGCGTGTTTCTTCTCGGGCTGATTTGCGGAGGTCTGCGTCTGGATCGAAGCGCATACCGATTCGCCAGCATCACGCTGGCCATTGTCATGTTGATTGCTCGCACGCGACCGGCCTGGATCGTGGCGACTCACCGCTTTGTGGAGGTTTCTGTCGGAATTGCCATGGGACTGCTCGTGACGGCCGTCTGGCCTGAATCCACCCCGGGAAAACCTGCGTCGGACCGAACTTCTCGGAGCCTTCCCGACCATTAGGTGGGAATTTTGAGGAAGAAGTAGACGGCCAGGAAGCCGAAAATCGCGTCCGGGGCCCAGCCGGACAGAACTGCGGGTAGCAGTCCCACAGTCCCCATGGAGTCCAGGAGCGCGGCGACGGCTCGATAGATGATGCCGATGGCCACGGCGACAGCGAGCCCGCCGATTGCGCCGCGCGTGCCCACCAGAAAGGCGAATGGTGCGCCAAGGCAGACGACGATTACCGCAATCACTGGGAATGCGAATTTTTCCTGCCATTGCACGCTGAGACGAGCGGTATCGAATCCGGCTCCCCGGAGGTTGTGGATGTAGCTGCTCAACTGCCGCCAGTTCATCTGGTCGGACTGCAAAACCTCGTGGCGGAAGTAGCTGGGCGGCTCGGAAATTTCGGGGAAAGAGTCGGCCCGAAAGGTGGAAAAGCGAGTCACGTGGCCGCCCTGGAAGTCGCGGACCCAGCCCCCCGTGAGGATCCAGGTGTTCTCCGTGGGCTCCCACCTGGCCCGCGAGGCGAAAACGCGGCGGCGAACGTCAAAGGTCTGAGGATCGAGTTCGAAGACGTTCAACCCGCCGAAAAGCTGTCGCTCGGGATCGAACAGTTCGTAGTTGTAGATCTTGGCGTGCTCGCCGAAAATCCACTGGTGCGTCGGTTCGAAGTAGGTTTGCGCGGGCCGGCCCTTGATTTGATTGCGCAGCGCGTCCTGGCGCTGATTGGCGTAGGGCAAGAAGGTTTCGCCCATGGCGAACATTCCGCCGGCCACCAGGCACCCGGCCACGGCCAGTGGAAGAACCAGCCGATACAGGCTGACTCCGCTTGCTTTGAAGGCAATCACCTCGTTGTTCTTGGTGAGAACGGCGAGGGTGACCAGCGTGGCTACCAGAACGGCGAACGGCGCGAGGACATAGACCATGTAGGGAACCAGGTAGCCGAAGTACTTCAGGACGGTGAGCGCTCCAATATCATTCTTCGAGATGTCGCTCAGCAGATCGAACAGCGTGAACGCATCGAAGATCAGAATGAAGCCGACCAGGAGCACAAACAAATAATAGGAGAAACGCTTGAGGAGGTAGATGTCGAGCAGGGAAGGGAAGCCCAGTCCTCGTTTGGCGGCCTTTCGCAGGCTCGAGGCATAGTGCACGACGGCCGCCGCCCCATTGGCTCCCAGGCCGTTCCGCGCTCTGCCATTCGAGCCGTTGGGCAGAACGGGCGAGAGGACAAGAGATTCAGAGGCCGTCGACTTTGACTCTGCCCGCCCGCGGCTGCGCAGAGAGTCGATCCAGCTCAGCAGGCGATTCGGGCGGCGGATTTGCTCGATCTGGCGGAGGAAGGCAAGCCCAAGAACCGCGGCGACAATATTGGCGGCCCAGATCCCCTCCCAGGGCGATACGGCGCCCTGCCGCGCGAAGTGGTCGCCCGTAACAAAAATGAAATAATATCCCCCGATGAGAACGAGCGTGAGGATCATCCCGGCCGCGCGCCCCCCTCGCCGTGGCCGAACGCCGACGGGAACTCCTAGGAGGGCGAAGACCAGGCAAGCGACGGGAAACGCGATTCGGCGCTGCAGTTCGAGATGAGCGTCTCGCCAACCTGGGCCGCGAACGGAGAGCAGGGCGGGCAGGAACTTTTCCGCGTCGGTCATGGCCGGCCCCGCGCTGTTTGTGGGGGAGCTCGAAAGGTCGATGGGAATGTCGGTTTGGCCGAACGTGGTGACGTTGTAGCGGGTGGGCTGCGAGGGGTCGTACTGGTGTGTATTGCCGGCGCCGAGCTGAATTTCAATCTGGTCGTTTTGCACGCCGGACAAGACGGCGGCGTTCTTCGCCGTGGTGATGCTGGAGACTCGCACGTCACCCGTGGAGGCAAGAAAAACGTCGCGCCAGCGAGTGGCCGACGCACTCACGTCTTGCACGTATAATACCCAGCCGGGGAACCGCTCGTCGAAAACCCTGGGCTGAACGGCGAAGGGGGCCTGCGAAGAGAGGATCTGGTCCTCGAGCCGATGCATGGTTCGCACCGCAAGAGGACTGATCCAGAAGGTGACCCCGAGCGTCACGAGCGAGGCAAAGGCCGCCACAAACCCGACGGGAACTAATAGCCGGCGCAAGCTGATTCCGCAGGCGTGAACGGCAACCACTTCGCTGTCGGCGGAAAGGCGGCCGAGTCCAATCAGCACGCCGACCAGAACGGCCATGGGAATCGCGAAGATCAGGACCGGCGGGACGATAGAGACAAACAGCAGCGCGACATGACCAATTCCCCCGGCGTGGCGAACCACGAGGTCCATCAGGCGCACGAGTTGGGGCACAAAGAACACGAAGGTGAAGACGGCAAGTCCTAGCAGGGCGTGGGAGGCAACTTCGCGGCCGATATAGCGATCGAGCAGGCGCATCTTTGCGCGGTGCCATTTTATCACGCGCGATCGGGCCGGCGCCGCCGCAGCAGGTTTTCGGCGCGCAAAGTTGGACAACGATGGCCTGCGCAGCGAGATATTCTGGGCTCCCTTCGTTGAGAAACACCGAATTCGAGGCGAGGTTGCTTGCTCGGGCGAACCCCGGCGAGGCCAGGAGGTCTAGAGGGCAGATGGCGGTGAGCTGGGATCCGCAAGAGAAAACAGCCAGTCGGTCGGGTTTTGTGCGGCATGTGCCTAAAGCGAAGCGAGCGGAGGGCCCGTCCAATTGAGCCGAGTGCACCTGGTCATTCTTTGGCACATGCATCAGCCGCAATACCGCGACCCCTCGACCGGGCAGTACCTGCTCCCGTGGACGCGATTGCACGCGCTCAAGGACTACTGGGGAATGGTTCGCCTGCTCGAGGAGTTTCCCCGCGTGCAGGCGACGTTCAATTTCGTTCCGCTTCTAGCGGCGCAGATCGAGGAGTACGCGAGCGGGAGATTCAATGAGCCATGGTTCGAGATCGCCTTCGCGCCCGCGGCGGGGCTGTCCCGGGACCAGAAGCGCGAGGCGCTCGATCGCGCCTTTCAAGTCAACGAGAATTTCCTGCGGCGTTGGCCACGTTTCGGGGAGCTGCATGCCGAGTTTCGTTCGCATGGCGCTGAGAGCTGCATCGCGCATTTCGTCGAACGCGACTGGCGAGACCTGCAGCTGCTCTCGCAGCTCGCGTGGATGGATGAAGAGTACCTTGCGCGTGATCCCGTCACAAGCGCGCTTTCCGGCAAAGGGCAGAACTTTAGCGAACAGGACAAGTTGGCGCTGCGCGAGAAGCAGCGGGAATTGCTGAATGCCGTTCTGCCCGCCTACCGCCGGGCTGCCGATCGGGGGCAAATCGAGATTTCCACCACGCCCTACTACCATCCGATTCTGCCCCTGCTCTGCGACAGCGATATCGCGCAAGTTGCGAACGCGAACGCGCCGCGGCCCTGCCCGCCTTTTCGTCATCCCGAAGACGCGCGTGAACAACTCGCGCGCGCGCGGACCTTCCACGAGCGCGTTTTTGGGAACCTGCCCAGGGGATTGTGGCCCTCAGAGGGGTCGGTCTCCGACGAAGCACTCGAAATCGCGATGGATCTCGGGTTTGAGTGGTTCGCGACCGACGAGGGTGTCCTTGGCCGGACTCGAAACATCGGTTTTTGGCGCGATGCGAGCGGATACCCCGAAAACGGGCCGGAGCTGTACGTTCCGTGGCGACTCGCGCGGGCCGGCCGCCAGATCACAGGTTTCTTTCGCGATCATTATCTGTCGGACCTGGTCGGATTTGTCTATGGACGCATGGACGCGCGGTCCGCGGCGGAGGACTTGCACCGGCGAATCCGGGCCATCGGCGATCGCCAGCCGTCAGGCCTCACGCCGACCGTAAGCCTGATTCTCGATGGAGAAAATGCCTGGGAATATTACCCGGGCAATGGCCGGGAATTTCTCCGCGAGTTCTACGGTCGCCTCGAACAGGATCCGGACATTTCCGCGCTCACCGCAAGCCAAGCGATGAAGGCAGCCCCGGCGGGTCCAACCTTGCAGGGCATCTTTCCTGCCTCGTGGATCAACGCGAATTTCGACATCTGGATTGGGCACCCCGAGGACGTGCGCGCCTGGGATTTATTGCGGGACGCTCGCACTGCCTACGGAAATGCTTTGGACCGGGCCCGGCACGGTTTGTCGGCTGACGGAGCCCAATTGGGGCGGGCCTACGAATCCGTGCTCGCGGCCGAGGGCAGCGATTGGATGTGGTGGTTTGGTCCCGAACACGCCTCCGCGAATGACCCCGAGTTCGACGCGCTGTTTCGCAAGCATCTGACCGAAATCTATGCCGCTCTCGGCGAGCAGATTCCCGACTCGCTTGCGCATCCGATCAAGCATGCACCCGAGCACGCCCGGCGCGAGGCACCCCTCGCGTTCCTGGACGTGAAAGTCGACGGCCGGGAAAGCAGTTATTTCGAGTGGCTTGGCGCTGGCTTTTATCTTCCCCGTCGGCAGGGCTCGGCCATGCACGGGCGCATCTTCGCGCTCAGCGAGTTCTTCTACGGTTTCGGTGCCGAGAAGCTGTTCCTGCGCATCGATACGGTCGACAAGACTGTGGCGGCCATGCCGGAGTTTCAGTTGCGGATTACGTTATGGGATTCGCGCGAGACGCGCCTGACGGTGCGGGTCAGAGGGGGCAAATTGCAAGATTGCATTCTCGAACAGGGTGGCGCGTGCCTGCTTAAGCCGGAACGCCTGGTCGAAGCAGGGTATCAAAGGATCCTCGAAGTAAGCCTGCGGCGCGAACTGTTCGATTTGGTCGACCGCCGCGAGTTGTTGCTTCGTGTTGGACTGTGGGCGGGAGGTCTACCCATCGACGTCCTTCCGGCCGAAGGTGTGCTCAGCATCGCTTTGGGCGAGGAGAGCTTCGCTTGGAGCCCGACGCCTCACCCGTCGTCTGCAACCCAACTCGAGGCTGCGCCAGAGCAAAAAAGCGAGGCCTGAGCCGAGACCAAAAAGGCCACGGGTTAGTCTGCTCCGAGCCGTTCGATACGACCTTTTTTCCGCCCAAGCCTCGCTCCGTTCCTTAAAATGCCTCTCGGGATTTTGAGGGTAAGTTAGAAGCACCTCGGCTGTCGTGTCGTCATGCCCAAAAGCTTGCTGCGCATTCCCGTCATATCCGCTCTGCTCGGAGCGGATTGCTTCCTCGAGCCGGCAGTTCGTGCAGAGCCTGGCCGCTCGGCTGATTCTGGGTTCCCCCTGGGCGTTCCTGCCGGCCTGCGCTGCGGCTGTTCTCTTCCTGGTACGCGTTTCCTCCGAAGACCGCACGCTTTCGAGCGAGCTGCCGCGCTATGCCCACTACGCGCAACGGACGCGGAGTCGGTTGTGTCCCGGCGTTTGGTAACCAGTCCGGCGCGAGGACTCCGGGCTCAAAACAACTTGACCGCGAGGTCACGGGGCCGCGGCCCGACCGCAATCAGGGTCATCGGGCTACGCGGTGGTGCGAGGGCGTTTCCGGCGGGCTGCGAGGTGCGCGTGCGGATCACGGCCAGATCGTTCGAGCCGGAGTCAACGACCAGCAACTCATCACCGTCCGCCGCGAGCAAGCAGGTCCCCGGTGCTTGCCCGACCGAAATCGGACGCGCTACTTGACGCGTCTCGATGGCAATGGGCACCACATCGCCTCCCGCCGTGTCGGAAACGTACAAGATGCCTGTGCGCGGCGCGAGCACGGCGCGCTCAGGCGACATGCCAGCGAGTCGAAAGTCGGCCACCTCGTTGGTCTGCGTGTTGACAATGATGAGGCCATGAGCGTCGCGCGAAGGGATGTACAGCTCCCCGCCATCGGGCTTGAGGACCAAATCGTCCGGACTGCCGCCCAAATCGAGCTTGGCAAGCAGCACCTTGCGTTTCAGGTCGGCCACAGAAATCTGGTCGCTTGCTCCCGAGGTAATGAACGCTTTTGAGGAATCCGGCAGAATGGCGATCTGCTCGGGGCGCGGCGCGACCTTGATGATCCCGAGCGGTGCGAGAGTCAAAGCATCGAGGATCGACAGGGTGCCATCATCGCGATTGGAAACCACCACCAGTTTGCCGTCGGGCGAAACCCTGGCGACGGAGGGCCGTCGCCCGACCCGGCCGCGCGCGAGGATCTGGCGCGAAGCACAGTCGATCGAGACAACCGAGTTTGACCCGGAGGCTACCGCGTAGGCCCGGGCGCCGTCCGGCGAGAAGTCGAGCGCAGAAGGCTCACGCCCCACAGGAATTCGGGCTACGACCTGATTCGTGGTCGCATCGAGAATCCAGACATAGCCGCCTTGAGAACTAAGGCCCCAAATTTCGTCGCGTGTCGGGTGGGCCCGAACACCGGCCGGCCCGGCACCGACGGCGACCGTGGCGACGGGCGCAAGTCTGACGAGGTCAAGCGCGGTCAGCGTTCCGTCGCCGGTATTTGCTACATATGCGAAAAGGTGCAGATCTGGGCGCAGAAACCTGGGCCGCAGTTCGACGGCAACCTCGCGGGCGGCCAGCCCGCCGAGAAGCGCGAGCAAAAAGATCAGGCGATAGTTCAACCGGGGGTAGAGTAGCATGCTCGTCGATCCATGAACCCAGGCATGAAGATACAGGAAGGCGCTAGTTCAGGGAAACCTGACGCACGGTTGTGAGGGAGGTTCGCTCGGATGTCCGAGCCCGTTGTCATGCGGGGTAAAGCTGATAAACTGGGGCGGAGCCCCTGCCACGCAGCGGAGGCAGAATGAGCGAACTGCGCGTTGAATGCTATGCCGGGCACCGCGCCGACGAACGCCCGTTACGCTTCACCCTGCGCGGCCGGATGTTCGAAGTCCGCGAGCTCGACGGCCGATGGTACTCTCCGCAAGCCAGTTATTTCCGCGTCCGTGCCCACGACGGAAATTTCTATGTTCTTCGTCACGACGAAGGGCAGGATGTCTGGACGCTCGACGGTTTTCGCGCTGGGCGCTGAGACTGGCCGAACATGCGGAAGCCGGACCTGCGGCGCCATCAGCGCATCCTGATCCCCTCCGGTCATACCATGGCCGTGCACGCAGATTCCGAGGCGCCGGAATTCGAAGGAACGGTCACGGTTATCGGCCTGGGCGGCATGTTCATTCGAACCCGGAGTTCGCGGCCGCACGGGGCCGTCTTGCGGCTTACCGTAGAGGATCCGCTCGCTCGATTCGAAGCCCAATTTACCGTCCGCAATGTTGCGGATACGGGCCTGGGCCTTGAAATTACGAAGATCACGCCGGAAAACGAGCAAAGGCTCCGGGCCCTGCTGCTTCGACTCAAGGCCTAAAAAACGATCGGGGCGACTAGTGTCCAGGTGAGGTTTACTCGTTCGCGGAGCGTGCAACTTTTCACCTCCTTCCGGGTTTAAGCTATTTCAAGGCCGATGAATCACATTCCTCGACGGAAGCCTTCAGCCGCATGGGCGTTTTCGCGCCCGGGCCCGAGCCCTTCGCGTCACCGGCTCGACGCGGTCGGCGCCGCCTTCCTAGGCGCGGCGATCTTGTGCACGCTGACGGGTTGCCTTGCCTTGGCCGCCCTGCAAGCTCGGGCAAGCGATGACGCAGACCGCGCTCGATCCGGCGCGAACACCCTCGACAAGAAGTTTAGGGGCAAACTCCCGATTACCCAGCTGACGGAGGATGAGGCGATCCTTCACGCCTTGAATCGCCTGGCCTACGGCCCTCGGCCGGCCGATATCGAGCAGGTCCGGCACATGGGGCTGGCGAAATGGATTGACGCGCAGCTCGACCCCAATTCGATTGACGATTCCGCCCTCGATCAGCGTCTCGCACGGTATCCGACGCTGGGGATGAGCTCGAAGCAGCTCCTCGAGGACTTCCCGCCGGCCAACCAAGCAGCCAAGAAAGAGGGAGTCAGCAAGGAGCAATACCAGCAGGAGATGCGACAGAAGCGGCAGGATTCGGTCGTCGGCATGCTCCCTACGGGCAACGACAACTTCGATCGGGCCAATACGCAACTCGCCCGGCTTGTGGGGCCGGGACGCATTACCGCAGAGCTCGCCATGGCCAAGCTCGACCGCGCCGTCTACAGCGAACGGCAGCTTGAAGCGGTCATGGAGGACTTTTGGTTCAATCACTTCAACGTTTACGCCGACAAAGGTGCGGACCGCTGGCTGCTGACGGCCTATGTGCGGGACACCATCCGCCCCCACACGATGGGCAGGTTCGAGGACCTGCTCATGGCCACAGCGAAGAGTCCGGCCATGCTGTTCTACCTCGACAACTGGTTGAGCGCCGACCCGGTAGCCTTCGCGCGCATGCAGCAGGAGACGATGATGCGTCGACAGCGCTATTACGGAATGTTCGGTGAGATGCCGCCGGGTCCGCCGCCTGGATTTCCCGGCGCGCAGGCCAAGCAGCCGACTCAGCAGGAGCGCGGACTAAACGAAAACTATGGTCGCGAAGTCATGGAGCTCCATACGGTAGGTGTTGACGCGGGGTATACGCAGCAGGACGTGATCGAAATGGCGCGTTGTCTTACCGGCTGGACCGTTCACCAGCCGCGCAAGAACCCGGAATTTTTCTTCGACGATCGCATCCACGCGCTGGGCAACAAAGTAGTCATGGGGCATCGGTTCAACTACGGCGGCATGAGGGACGGCGAGGAGGCCCTCAGAATGCTCGCGAGTGACGCGCACACCGCGCATTTCCTCTCGACCGAACTGGCCCGCCACTTCGTCTCGGACAATCCGCCCCAGGCGCTCGTCGATCGCATGGCAGCGAAATTTGCTTCCTCGGGTGGCAACATTCGAGCCGTGCTGCGGACGATGATCTACTCGCCGGAATTCTGGTCGCGGGACGCGTATCGCGCCAAGGTGAAGACCCCGTTTGAACTCGTGGCCAGCACCGCTCGCGCGCTCGGCGCGGATGTGGAGGTCAGCTTGCCGCTCGTCCAGTGGGTGGGGCGTATGGGCGAGCCTCTGTTCGGGTGCCAGCCGCCGACGGGTTACGCGGATAAAGCGCAAACGTGGGTGAACTCGGGCGCGCTGCTCAGCCGGTTGAATTTTGCGCTCGCGTTTGCGACCGACCACATGGGCGGCGCGGAGGTTGAGCTCAAGGACGCGTTCGGCGCTGCGGCCGCTGCCGACCCGAACGCAGCGCTTTCCCGCGCGCTCGACGCTTTCCTGGGTGGCCAGGTTACGCCGGGCACCAAGCAAACCCTCGAAGGACGTTTGAGCGATCCGCAGGTTTTGCAGGCGCAGCTCGATGACCCGGTCAAGCAGGTGAACGAAGGGCTGATTGCGGGATTGGTTTTGGGGGCGCCCGAATTTCAGCGTCGCTGAAGCTGATCTCCTGGGTCCACGCCGGGCAGTGCAAACGCCCGGCCGGGTACCCCGGTCGGGAAAGGAAGTCGACGATGCACATATCGCGACGTTACTTCATCAAATCGGGCGGCATCGCCATGCTCGGGATGGCCTCGCTGCCGTCGTTCCTTCAACGCGCCGTGGCAGCCACGGTTTCTCCGAACAAAAAGAGGACGGTCGTGCTGTTCCAGCGCGGCGCCATGGATGGCCTGAACGTTGTGGTGCCTTTCGCCGAGCCGAATTATTATGCGCTGCGACCAACCATCGCCATCCCGCAGCCGAGCCGCGGCGGCACGGACGCTGCGCTCGACCTGGATGGTTTCTTCGGCCTGCATCCAAGCCTTGCACCCTTGCACCCTCTGTTTCGCAATGGCCAGCTGGCCATTGTTCACGCCGTTGGGTCCCCCGACCCCACACGGTCGCATTTTGATGCACAGGACTACATGGAATCCGGCACGCCGGGAGTGAAGGCGACCGAAGACGGCTGGCTCAATCGCGCCATGCAGTCGCTGCCCGAAGCGGAGACCTCCCCGTTCCGTGCGGTTGCCTTCGGGCCGTACTTGCCCCGCACGCTTCAGGGAAGCGCGCCGGCCGTTGCCATTCCGGACCTCAAGCAGTTCAAAATGTACGGTCCGCCGCAAGTGACCGAAGGTGGATTCGAAGCCATGTACGCGCAGACCGTCGATGCGGCGCTGCGCGGCGTCGGCCAGGAAACTTTCGAAGCCATCGACCAGCTCAAGAAAATCAATCCGGACACCTACCAACCCGAAAACGGCGCGGAGTATCCCAAAGGCCGTTTCGGGCAGAGCTTGATGGAAATCGCCGAGTTGTTCAAGGCGGACGTCGGGCTGGAACTCGCCTTCCTCGATAGCGGCGGTTGGGACCATCATGTCAACGAAGGTGGGGTGCAGGGCCAGCTCGCGAATTTGCTGCGCGACCTGGGCCAGGGACTCTCCGCTTTCTATCAGGACATGGGCGACCGCATGGCGGACATTGTGTTCGTCAGCATGTCCGAATTCGGACGCACCGCGCACGAAAACGGCAATCGTGGTACCGACCATGGGCACGCGAATTGTATGTTTGTGATGGGGGGCGACGTCAAAGGCGGACGCGTGTACTCGCGGTGGCCGGGCATGAGCGAAGGCGACCTCTACGAGGGCCGCGACCTCGCCGTCACCACCGATTACCGCGGCGTGCTCGGCGAATTGATCGCGAAGCACCTGGGCCAGGCGAACCTGAATTCCGTCTTCCCCGGCTTTGCCAATGATCCCCGCCAGTTCCCGGGTCTGCTGAAATCCTAGCCTGGCTCGAGCCGGGACTGGCGGCCTACCGCCCGACCCAGGCGGGTTGTCCCACCTCGCCGCGATTTCCTCGCATAGCATTGCGCACGGATCCGGCCGCGAACTGCCGCGATGGGATTGACGATTGGCGCGTTTCGATACAGCATCTCGCTCGACAATGGCGGCGATGCCGTCAAATGGGGACGAGGAGGAGACAGATGCTTGCGGCACAGGCTTGGGAAAAACTCGACAGCGAAGAATTGAGCCCGGTAATCTCGCGCAATATGGTCAGCGGCAACGATGGGACCCTGGCGCGCGTCGTGATCAAGCGCGGAGGCATCGTGCCGCGGCATTCGCATCGCAGCGAGCAGTACACCATGATTCTGGCCGGCGCGCTGAAGTTTATCTTTGATGATGGTGAACTGGTCGTGCGTCCCGGCGAAGTGCTTCTGATTCCGGCGCATGTGCCGCACGCGGCTGAGGCCCTCGAAGATACCGTGGATATCGATTTTTTCGCGCCCCGCCGCGAGGATTGGATCACCCGAAGCGACGAATATCTCCGGCGGGGAGTTCGCGCCTAGGAGCGGATCATGGACCTCGGATTGAGCGGACGTACGGCGATTGTTGCCGCGGCAAGCCAGGGGCTCGGCCGAGCCGTTGCGGAGGAGTTGGCCAAGGAAGGGTCGAACGTAGCGATCTGTGCGCGAACGGCCGCCGATCTCGAGCGCACGGCCAAGGAAATCGAAAGCGCGAGCGGCCGGCACGTGTTCTGGCGCGCGCTCGATGTCCGGAAACCGGACGACGTCCGCGCGTTTGTCGCCGATGTAGACGGCCGATTCGGCCGTGTGGACATTTGCGTGACCAACGCGGGTGGGCCTCCGTCGAAGAGGTTTTTGGACATCACCATCGAGGAGTGGCGCACGGCTGTCGATATGACGCTCATGAGCGCCGTCTATTTCGCCCGCGAAGTGCTGCCTCGAATGCAGCGGAACAATTGGGGCCGGTTCCTGACCATCACCTCCGTATCCGTCAAGCAGCCGATCAACGGTCTGCTGCTGTCAAACTCGCTGCGCGCGGCCGTGAGCGGTCTGGCCAAAACGCTCGCCAACGAATTCGGCTCGAGCGGAATTACGGTGAACAACGTTTGCCCCGGCTACACGCGAACGGCGCGACTCGAGGAAATGGGTGAAGAACTGGCGCAGGCGGCCGGCCGGAGGCTCGAAGACATCATCGATGACTGGAGCTCCGAGATCCCCATAGGCCGTATCGCACGCCCGGAGGAATTCGCCGCGCTCGTGGCCTTTCTGGCCTCCGAGCGCGCCAGCTCCATCAACGGGACCACCATCCCTGTGGACGGCGGCTGGATCAAAGGCTTACTCTAGCCGCCGTCGGCGGCTACACGCTTTGCGGTACAGTCGCCACGCACGAAAGCGCGTAACCCCGGCAGTCCTTGGCATGCAGGCCAAGGCTTTAACAGGGCTCCGGAAGCCTTGCGAAATGGAAATGAGAGGGCGACTTGGCGGACATCAAACTGGCGATCGTCATCGACGCTGCCCCCGAGAAAGTCTATCCGTTGATCGCGACGGCACGCGGCCTCTCCCAATGGTGGGCTGCCGATATGACCGAGGCTGGCGATGTCGAGCTTGGGTTTTTCCGTCGCGCGACCGTCTACCGGTTGCAACTGGTGCGCGCTGTCGAGCCCCGCGAAGCCGAGTGGCAATGCGTGAGCGGCCAGGAATGGAACGGCACGCGACTCGTGTTCGAGCTCAAGGACGACAAAGGCAAGGCCTTGTTGCGGTTCCGGCACGCGGATTGGAAATCAGAGACCGACTACTTCGTGATGTGCACGGCAACGTGGGGCGAGCTGATGTACCGGCTGAAAGCGACAGCGGAGGGCAAGTCGCCGGGCCCGCTGTTCTCCGCTGACGGCCTCGCCTATTAACCAGAGAAGCCCAAAGTGACCCCGGGGGCGCTGTTCGTTCTCTAGAATGGATATCCTTACTCCTAAAAAGGGCTCAGTCGGAAAGGAGAATGCGCAGGTCGCGAAGATTGTTTCCGGTGGGGCCTATCACGATGGCATCGCCGAGACGCGCGAAGAACGTGTAAGCGTCACTGCGACGCAGAAAATCGCCCGGATCGAGCGCGGCCTCATTCGCCCGGGCCAATGATTCACCGTCAGCTGCCGCGCCCGCCGCCGGACTGTTTCCGTCGATGCCGTCGGTTCCGGCGCTTAGGACGGCAATTCTCTTTCCCGCAATTTTTGGCACGCAGGTCAGGACAAACGCGGAATTGCGTCCGCCGATCCCGTTGCCGGTGACTGGGCTGATCACTTCTCCGTCCGCCAGCACGGCCACCGGGCGGCCGGGATGCGCCGCCTTGTGCGATTCGAGCACGGCGAGCAGGTGATCGGCGGCCTTCTCGAGCGGCCAATTGTCCGCGCAAACATCCACGAGGCTGATGTATCCCTCCGCTTCGCAGGCATGATGCGCCCCATGCATCAGGTCGCGCTCTCCCAGTAGCAGTTCGAACCTCGAACGCGCGAACACCGCGTCGCCGGCCTTCGGTGTCTCCTGCAACTGATGCTCGAGAAAGAGTCTCCGTATCGACGCGGGCAGGCTGTCGAGCAGGCCGTAGCGCTCGACGATGCGCTCGCTGTCGGCAACCGTGCTCGGATCGGGCAGGGTTGGGCCGGAAGCGAGCGCGGATTCCTCGCCCGCCGGCACATCGCTGATGGCGAGGGTGATTTTCAATGACCCGGATGCGGCGGCGGCGAGCCGACCGCCCTTGATGGCTGAGAGGTGCTTGCGAACGACATTGATCTCCTCGATCGGCGCACCGCAGGTGATCAGCCTGGAATTGAGCTCTTGAAAGTCTTGCAACCCGACGCGGGAATCGAGGGGATGCTCGACCAACGATGAGCCGCCGCCGGAGATCAGAAAGAAGACGAGCGTGCGCTGGTCACAACGCGAAAGCCGCTCCAGAATGACCCGCCCGGCCCCAAAGCTCTGGGCACTCGGCAAGGGATGTCCGCCGATGAATGTCTTCCAGCCGTGGAGTTCGCGCGGGGGCAGGGAAGGGACAGCCAGGACACCGTCCAGGGAAAACTCGGGTGCCAGAGTCTCGGTCAGCGCCTCCGCCATCGGAAATGCGGCCTTGCCGAACGCGATGCCCACAATCCCACCGCATCCAGAAAGATCGACGGAAAGGTCGCCTAGACGGATCGAAGGTCCATCACGGTCCAGTTTGCGCACAAGGCTCGCGGGAATGTCGATGGCCGCGAGCGCTTGATGGAACAGACGTTGTGCGGTTTGCTTCACGCCCGTTCGAGTGCGGCCGCGCCGGCACGCGCCACATCGAGATCCTGTTCTTCGCTGCCGGCGCTCACGCCGATGGCCCCGACAACCTCGCCATCGACCAGTAGCGGGACTCCGCCGCGAATCGGTGTCTGTTGCGCCGGACTCGCCGCGGCGAGCCCTAGGACCAGAGGCAGGTTGACCTGATCGCCGATCATGGCGGGACCGGTCGGCGAGCGGCGCATGGCTGCGCTCTGCGCCTTAACCAGTGCGATGGCGATCGAAGAAGGCTTGGCCCCGTCCATGCGCTCAAAGACCAGCAGATGTGCGCCGTCATCGACGACCGCGATGTTCATCGGGCAGTGTATTTCTTCCGCTCGTCGCTCCGCCGCAGCCAGCACAGCTCGCGCACCTTCGAGCGTCAGCTGGGGATGATGGCGGGTGATGAGCGGCATGAAGAAGGCTCCTTCTATTTCAATCCGAGCGCATCGGCATTCAATGCATTGGGAGGTCGTTTCCCGTGAAGCACCGCGACCACGTTGTTGGCGGCCATGACGGCCATCTTCGTGCGCGTATCCAGGGAAGCGCTGGCGATATGCGGCGTCAGGATCACATCTTTGCGTCCGAGCAGCCCGGGATGAACCTTCGGCTCGTGCTCGTAAACGTCGAGCGCCGCGCCGGCGATTTTCTTCTCTTCCAGGGCCGCAACAAGAGCGGCTTCGTCGACCACCGGCCCCCTCGACGTATTGATCACGTAGGCCGTGGGCTTCATCTTCCAGAGATTCTCCCTCGAGATCAGGTGGTGTGTATCCGGCAGCAGCGGGACGTGCAGAGTGACGAAATCGGCATCGCGAAACAGCTTGTCGCGATCGACGAATTCGGCGCGAAGCTGCTCCTCGACATTCGCCGGCGCGCGTACGGCGTCGCTATAGAGAACGCGCATGTTGAATCCGTAGGACCGCCGCGCCACGCCGCGCCCGATTCGGCCGAAGCCGAGAATCCCGAGCGTCTTGCCCCAAACGTCGCCGCCGCACAGTTGATCGAGATCCCAGCCGGGCCAAGTTCCCGAGCGCATCCAGGCTTCGCCTTCCGGGATGCGTCGGGCGATGGCCATCAGCAGGGCCCAAGCGAAATCCGCCGTGGTGTCGTCGAGCACGCCGGGCGTGTGCGTGGCAACGACGTTGCGTCTCGTGCAAGCGTCGACGTCGATGTGATCGAACCCGACCGAAACCGTGGCCACCACGCGCAGATTCGGCGCCGCATCGAGAAGCTCAGGGTTGATTTTTTCCGTCAGCAGACAGATCAGACCCGCCTTGTCCGTGACGCGCCGGAGCAGTTCGGATCGCGGAATGCTCTCGGGCTCTCGCCAGTACTCAACGTCGAATTCGTCATCGAGAATTTTGCGGGCGGCGGGAAATAGAGGACGGCTCGAGAGAACTTTGGGCTTGGCCAAATCGCACCCCAGCAACACCGGCCGGCGCAGCAAAATCTGAGTAACACACCACGCGCAAAGGTGTCAACGAAGGCGAGCGATCGAGCGAGCGGATCAGAAAATCTCTGGGGCCAGGGCAGCGGCAAAAGCAACATCACGCGGTAGACAGCGCAGACTCGGGATGCGCAAACTGCCGCTGGTATAAGTCCGCGTAAATGCCGGATTGCTCGAGAAGCTGTACGTGCGTACCGCGCTGGACGATGCGGCCCCCCTGTACAACCACGATCTGGTCAGCCTTCAGAATGGTGGAAAGACGGTGCGCGATCACGATGGAAGTTCGCCCGCACAGCGCCGTTTCCAGGGCCTTCTGAATCGCGGCTTCGGATTCCGAGTCCAGATGGGCCGTGGCCTCGTCCAGAATGACAATGTCCGGAGCCTTGAGCAGAAGCCGCGCAATGGCCAAGCGCTGCTTTTCGCCCCCGGAAAAGCGATAGCCGCGCTCGCCGACCAAGGTCTCGAGTCCCTTCGGCAGAGACTCGACAAGCGAAAGTATCTGAGCCGCACGCAGGGCTTCGGTGATTTCTGCTTCGGTCGCCTGGGGCCGGGCATAGACCAGATTGGCGCGGATTGTGTCGTGGAAGAGGTGCGCATCCTGGGTGACCACGCCGATGCGCGCGCGGAGCGATTCGAGTGTGGCGTCGCGAATGTCGACGCCATTTATGGAAATCGATCCGCTTTGGACGTCATACAGCCGCGGAACGAGCTGCGTAATCGTCGTCTTGCCCGCGCCGGACGGGCCGACGAGCGCGAGCAACTGCCCCGGCTCTGCCGTGAAACTGATGTCCTCGAGGACGGTTTTCTCCGGCGTCTTATCCGGCACAGCAATGGCTTCAAGCGAGGCGAGAGAAACCTCGGAAGCGGCCGGGTAGCGGAACGACACGTGATCGAATGAAACGGACGCCGGGCCGGGAGCGATCGAAACCGCGCCGGGCTTCTCGCGGATCATGGGCGGCAGGTCGAGCAGCTCGAACACGCGTTCGAAGGAGACCAGGGCAGTCATAACGCTGACTTGAATGTTGGAAAGCCCCACGAGCGGGGCATACATGCGCGCCAGGTAGGACACCAGAGCGACAACCGTGCCGACATCGAGAACGTGCTCGACGGCCAGCACCCCTCCCCAGCCGTAGGCGAGGGCGGTCGCGAAGGAGGCCATCAGAAGGAGGGCGGAAAAGAAAAGGCGCCCGTAGACGGCGCTTTTGACGCTGATGTCGGAAACCCGCGCGGCTTTACTTTCAAAGGTTTTGCTCTCGTCTTGTCGCCGGCCAAACAGTTTGGCGAGCTGCGCTCCGGCCACATTGAACCGCTCGACCATCAGGCTGCTCATCGAGGCGGTGAGGTCGTAGGTTTCGCGAGTAATAGCCTGCAGCTTTCGTCCCCAGAAGCGTGCGGGCAGAATAAAAAACGGAATCAGAAGCAGAGCAGTCACCGTAATCCGCCAGGAGAGGACGAACATGGCGCCCACGATCAACGCAACCGTGATGACGTTGCCGACCACATTCGAGAGAATGTCCGTGAACGCCGTTCGCGCCCCGCTTACATCGTTGTTCAGCCGGCTGACCAGGGCGCCCGTCTGCGTCCGCGTAAAAAACGCAAGGGGCATCTGCTGGATGTGATCGAAGAGCTTCACGCGCAGGGATAGCACGATGTGGGCCCCAATTTTTGCCGAGAGATAAGATTGCGTTAAGCCGAACGCTCCATCGAGCAGGCCGAGTCCTGCGACCAAGAGTGCAAGGCGGATGACAAGGGTGGAGTTGCCCTTGAGGATCCCGTTGTTAATGATTGCGCGGTAGATCAGTGGATTGATGATTCCGACGGTGGCGTCCACAACGACCACGGCGAGAAACAGGAGCAAGAGAGGGGTATAGGGAGCCGCGAAGGCCAGCGTACGTTTCGCCGTGCCGGGCTTCACCTTTTGCTTCAAGACGGATGCGTCTTGGCCAAATGAGCGAAACGCAGACAGCATTCCTGACGACACGCCGCCCTTCCTGTCGATTCGGGCCGCTACCGCAGCCCGTTGAGTGTACCTGCCCGGAAGGATCGGTTCAAACGAAGCTTGCGGACGCCGGCTGTCTCGCTCCGCGACCCGGAAGGCGAAGGCGTCCGTCACCGTTGTGGCCGAATGCTGGTGGCTCCAGGTGAACCAAGACAGGAAACATTTGCGCGCATCTGGCGGAAGGAATATCGTTTTGGGCGCGACGGAATCGAGAGGACCGGCCGGGCCGGGAACAACCGAGAAAGGCGCCGGAGCAAGGTTCGATCGGGGGCGGTCGGGATGAAGATCGTCAAAGCGATCCTAATTACGATATGGTCCGTGGCTTCTCTTGCTGCGGCGAGCGCGCAGGACCATGCCATCGTCATTCATGCGGGCACCATGCTGGACGGCAGGGGGCATGTACTCCACGACGTCGACATTGTCGTCGACGGCGCAAAGATCGCCCGCGTCGAGCCACACGACGGCGGTGCTGCTCAAGCGAGCGCCGCAGTATACGATTTGGGACGCTCGACGGTGCTGCCCGGCTGGATCGACGTTCACGATCACATCGTTTGGCACTTTGGCCCAAACGGCCGCTTCGGCGACAAGAACGAGAGTCCCGAGCAGGCGACTCTGGCTGAGGCCTCGAACGCGTGGGTCACCCTGAGAGCAGGATTCACCACCATACAGAGCGTCGGTTCGCCGGAAGACAAGGCTCTGCGCGAGGCGATTGCCGCCGGCACGCTGCCCGGACCGCGAATCCTCACTTCGCTTGAACCGATCGTGGATCCACGGCTGACCCCGGACCAGCTCCGCGAGACGGTTCGAACCCGGAAGGCGCAAGGCGCGGATTTGATCAAGATTTTCGCGTCGAAGAGCATCCGTGAAGGCGGTGTGCGCACGTTTACTGACGAGCAGCTGCGTGCCGCGTGCGGGGAAGCGGCGGCCCAAGGCCTGCGCACCCTCGTCCACGCCTATCGGGAAGCGGTGCGCGCATCCTCGGCGGCCGGATGCACGGAAGTCGAGCACGGCGACTATGCGACAGCCGACGATTTGCGCCTCCTCGCTGACCACGGAACCTACTTCGATCCGCAAGTCGGGCTGGTCATCCACAACTATCTCGACAACAAGAGTCGATATCTCGGAGTCGGCAACTACACCGAGGACGGCTTCGCGAAGATGGAGGAAGTTCTGCCGGTTATCCAAGAACTGTTCAAGGCCGCACTGGCCACTCCCGGACTGAAGATCGTTTTCGGCACAGACGCAGTCGCCGGCGCCCACGGGCGCAACGCGGAAGAGCTGATCGATCGTGTGCACGCAGGACAGAGTCCTATGGCCGCACTGGTGTCGGCCCAATCTCTCGCCGCGGAATCGATGGGGATCGAAAGCGAGGTCGGCTCGATTGGGCCCGGAATGCAGGCCGACATCATTGCTCTGGGCGGCGACCCGCTCGCCGACATCACCGCCGTGCGTCGGGTCGTGTTCGTCATGAAGGGCGGGAAGGTCTACAGGAATGACGCGGTCGCACGGTAGAACCTCGAGTCCGTCGGCGGACCGGGAGCCTCAATCGGAAGTCAGAATCAAACCCTCAAAATGCTCGGGTTAGCGCGGGGGCTCCGAGTCTGTGGCTGTGACAGAGGACTTCGCTAGAGGCGAGTCGTTCGGAACAGGCTGCCTGGCCACAAGCCCGTTTCCGGCCACTTCGAAGAAGAGGAGCTTGCGTTTTTGCCTTCGATTGCTCCTTGCCGACGAGCTGCTCCCCGACTGAGCCGTCGGAACCTCCTCAATGACGATGCGAAACGATTTTCCCTCCACGATCGTGTGCAAGTCACCGTCGTTGTCAAGAATCAGGTCCCCGCGAGACGCGGTAACCAGGATTTCGTGCTCGCTTGTGATGGCGACCTGCCCCGAGGTCGCGTTTTCTCCGGAACCACGCAGAATGCCCGCGGGCGTTTCCAGCTCAAATTCGATTGGATTCGGGAGTGAAAAACTGGCCGAGCCTTTGACGAGGGTGACACTGGCCAAGCCGTCGCGCTCTTCCAGGCTCGCATAGCTTGCCGCGCTCAAATAGAGCTCACCGGCACCTAGGCGCAGGCGCAGGGTGCCGTTGTCATCCGTCTTGACAAAGTCGCCGGCGAACACGTTTGCCCCGATGGCAGCGGAACTGGTTCCGAGGTGAGCGCGATTGGCCTCGGCTACCATCCCCAGGGGCTTCCGCGAAGGCCCGCTGGCTAGGAGCGGGGTCGCGCACAGCCCCGCAGTGAGGAGCAGGGCGAGCGATTGCCGACAGAACCGTACGTGAGGACGCCAAAGCATGCCCCGACTTTGAATGGGGCTGACGCTCGGGTCAATGGACGCCAAGGACAGGTTATTTCCACACCTGCAACAGGTCGACGCGGGAGTCGGGTGGCGGCAACTCCTCTACCTTCTTTTGATTACGCACCCCCTCGGGTAAGGCCTGTCCGGATGGCCGAATGCAGGGAACTACCCTCCCGAGTGGCGCCGGGGGAACCCGTTTTTCCGAGGATACGTATGGACAATCGAGCTAGGAAGCGGGTACCTTGTAACCCTCCATGATCAAGCTTCTGCTCTGGTGCATTCTTCTGGTGCTGTGCTGGCCGCTGGCGCTCGTGGCCCTGGTGCTGTACCCGCTAGTTTGGCTGCTTCTTCTACCCTTCCGGTTGGTAGGCATAGCCATTGACGGTGCGCTCGAACTGGTCCGCGCCATCATCCTGCTTCCCGCCCGGCTCCTGCGCGGGCCACACCACGCCTGAACGCCCTCCACTTTGCAGGGGGTTTTGAATTTGTGCTGAGTCGAGTGCGAACGACGCAGCATCCATTAAGCAATTTTGGTAGATTCGTGTCTCTGCGCGTGGGGCGATCTGAAAAGGAGAAGAACGTGGCCACTCCAAGCCGCTACTCGATCGATTTGGAACCGAAGTATCGAGCGCTCGAGCTGATCGATATCCGAGCTGTCGTAGCCAGCTGCAAGGACAGGTGGAGCAACCGGACACTTTGTCGCGTAAACGACTCCGTCGTGCGGCTGGGCGTCGTTCAGGGTGAGTTTCATTGGCACAAGCACGATGACGAGGATGAATTCTTCTATGTGGTTAGCGGCAGGCTCCTGATCGATCTGGAAGGCCGGACCGTGGAGCTCGCCCCGAAGCAGGCCTTCGTGGTCCCCAAGGGCATTGTTCACCGCACCCGGGCACCCGAGAAGTCGACCATTCTCATGGTGGAAGGCGCCGGCATAATCCCCACGGGAAACTGAAAGGAATGATGATCTCTCCAGGCAGGAAAACCGGACTTGAAAGATCCAAACCTCGCGGCGCCGAGCCGTAAGGACCCTGTTTGGCTACCGCAGCTGCAAACGGCGCAATCGCCTTTGATCATAGTGCCTGGCGGCCTCGCTCGAACCCCTGGCTGATCGCGCTCACCGTCACGCTCGCCACCTTCATGGAGGTGCTGGACAGCTCGATCGCCAATATCGCGTTGCCGCACATCGCGGGCAGCTTCGGCGCGAGCGAGAACGAGGCGACTTGGGTCCTGACGAGCTACCTTGTGTCGAACGGGATCGTGCTTCCGGTGAGCGCCTGGCTCGCCACGCGATTTGGCCGCAAGCGGTTTTACATGTTCTGCGTGGCGCTGTTTGCGAGCAGCAGTTTTCTCTGCGGTCTTGCTCCCACCTTGGGCATGTTGGTTCTGTTTCGCATCCTTCAGGGCGCCGGGGGCGGCGGGCTGCAACCGAGCGAACAAGCCATCCTCGCTGACACCTTTCCGCCCGCCAAGCGCGGCATGGCCTTTGCGGTCTACGGCATGGCCGTGGTTGTGGCTCCTGCGATCGGCCCGACCATCGGCGGTTGGATCACGGACACCTACAGTTGGCGCTGGATTTTTTATATCAACGTGCCGATCAGTTTGATTTCACTCTATCTGACACACAGGCTCGTTGAGGACCCGCCCTATCTACGCGTCGAGCAAGAGAGGCGCCGCGGCGCAAAAATCGACTACTGGGGCCTCGGCCTGCTCTCCCTGGGTGTCGGGAGCCTGCAGCTCGTTCTGGACAAGGGCCAGGAAAAGGACTGGTTCGGGTCGCACTGGATTCTGGCTGCAACAGTGCTAGCGGTTATCGTTCTCCTGATCTGGATTGTATGGGAATGGCACCACCCACAGCCGATTGTCGAATTGCGCTTGCTGAAAAAGCGCAATTTCGCCGCCGCCGTGTTTTTCATGTTTGTGCTGGGCATGGTCCTTTACGGTACGACGGTGCTGATCCCGCAATACCTGCAGCTCTGGATGGGCTACTCGGCAGTGCTCGCGGGCGAGGCCTTGGCCGGAGGCGGCTTCATCATGATGCTGACCATGCCTTTGTCGGGGACGCTCGTCTCGCGCACCGACCCGCGTCGCGTGATGTGCGCCGGATTCGCCATCACGGCCATGGCTTTGTTCTATATGTCGACTCACCTGGTGCTGGGAATGGACTTCCGAACCGCGGCGCTGCTGCGCGTTTACCAGACTTTTGGCTTGGCCTTTATCTTCATCCCGTCGAACACGCTTTCTTATGTGGATATTCCGCGCGAGAAAAACAATCAGGTTTCGAGCATGATCAACTTCGTCCGCAATATCGGCGGCAGCATTGGAATCGCCCTGATCACCACGCTCATCGTTCGTACTTCGCAGGTTCGGCAAAACTATCTCGCTGCGCACATGCAGAACGGCAACCCGCAGTTTCGGGGTATGGTCGAGGGGTTGGCTTCGACCCTTCGCGCTCAGGGACTCGGTCCGGTCGACGCCATGCGCCAGGCCTACGCGCGAGTCTATCTTCTCTTGCAGCAGCAGGCTTCGGCGCTCGCCTACGGGGATGTCGTCTCGCTCCTGGCTGTCATTGTTGCTTTTCTGGTTCCACTGGCATTCATCATGAGAGCTCCCTCCAAGGCGACCGGGGCGCCCCCAATGCACTAGTGCCAGTAAATCCCGTGCTCACCTGAGTTGCGGATTCAGGCGTATCCACAACTCGCGTCGAATGAAATCTCCCGTCCAGGTAAGCAGATCTCTGTATCGACGGACCCCCGGCAGGCCGTGTAGGTTGCCCTGATATGAGGATTCTGCTGGCGGATGATCACGAAGCTGTCCGGAAAGGTTTGCGCGCGCTGCTTGAATCGCGGCGCGAATGGAGGATTTGCGGGGAGGCCGAGGACGGCCAGGACGCTGTCGAGAAAGCAGAGCAACTCAAGCCCGATCTCGTGATTCTCGATCTCTCGATGCCGAAACTGAGCGGGTTTGGGGCAGCAAGACGGATCCGAGAGTGCTGTCCGGGCGTTCCCATCCTGATCTATTCCATGCACCGCTCCCGGGCATTCCTGGAAGAGGCGCGACGGGTCGGCGTCACCGGTTACGTCTCCAAATCCGAGAACAGCTCGACGTTTCTCGACGCTGTCGACGCCGTCCAGCACCACCAGCCGTTTTTCGCCGCATAGCACTGGAGGAATTTCCCTCCGCGCGTCTCCGTTCGCCACCGGCTGCCCGTCTACCCTCCCCAACCTCGTTCGCACCCGCGCCGCGATTGCGGTCAGTATAAATACCCTGTGTTATGCTCCGTTTTGACAGGGAAGGGAATTGACCGAGCGGCTTTACTACCACGATTCGTTTTTGCGCGAGTTCGACGCGACTGTCCTCGCGTGCGATCCCGATCCGGAACACCCCGGCGAGCGATGGCGGGTCGTGCTCGACCGCACGGGGTTTTATCCGACCTCCGGCGGGCAGCCCCACGACACGGGGAGGCTTGGTAGCGCGGACGTTGTCGAAGTGGCTGATTCCGAGGACGGCCACGGCGTCGTGCACTACACGTCCGCTGCCGTCAAACCGGGGCCGGTTCGCGGCACGATCGATTGGCCTCGCCGCATCGACCACATGCAACAGCACACGGGACAGCATCTGCTGTCGGCCGCATTCATTGAGCTATTCGGTTTTCCGACCGTCTCGTTTCATCTTGGCCGTGAGGTCTCGACGATCGATCTGGAGGCGGCATCCATCGTTCCGCGCCACCTCGACGAGGCCGAACGCAGGACCAACGAAATCATTTTCGAGGACCGCGTCGTGGCGGTTCGCTTCGGGACGGCGGAAGAGCTGGCGGAGGCGGGTATACGGAAAAAAGTCGATCGCAGGGGCGTTTTGCGTGCGGTCGAGGTCGACGGGTTCGATCGCCAGCCGTGCGGCGGCACACATTTGGCGCGGACCGGCCAGGCCGGTGTGCTGCTCATCCGCAAGCTCGAGCGGCGGCGCGAGGCGTGGCGCGTGGAATTCGTGTGCGGCTTCCGCGCGCTGGCGGCCGCGCGTGGCGATTTTACGACATTGACGCAGACCGCCTCGCTGCTGAGCTGCGGGCTGCCCGAAGTGCCCGGCGTCATCGCAAAGACGATCGACGAGCGGCGGATGCAGCACGCCCGAGCGAAGAGGCTCGAAGAGCGGCTGGCTGAATTCGAGGCCCGCGCGCTGGTAGCGCAAGGCACAACCGGTGCGGATGACCGTCGTGTGGTCGCCGCTGTCCTCGACGATGCGACGCCGGCCTATCTCGGATTGCTTGCTGCGAAGATCGTCGCGGAAGGGAACGTGGTCGCACTGCTGGCGGGCCGCACCACCGGCCACGTCGTGTTTGCGCAGTCAAAAGGCGGTAACGCCGACTTGGGCTCGCTTTTGGGGGCGACGCTGCGCGAGTTTGGTGGCAAGGGCGGCGGCGCGAAGGATTTCGCCCAAGGCAGCGTCCCCAAGCCGTCGGATGCGGATGCGATCGTTGCGCGTTCGAGGGAACGGCTCGGGTCCGTTGCGCAAAACCGCGGTGCTTAGGGGGCTCTGCCGGGCCAAAAGAACGATGAAGGTTCAGCCCGGTCGCTGCTAGGTGTGGCAGGGACAGCGGGCGACCGCTTACCGATGTCGGTCGTCGGATACTAAGAGAAATGGTCGCTCAATTGTTCAGAGGATTGCAGTTGCTGCACGTTGCGGTTCTCGTTGTCGGTGCTATCGGATTCTTCATCTTCTGGGCGCGCACGAGGTTTTGGCTTCCCCAATACGCGCACGTTCTCGCTGCAATCGGCCTTGCGGTTGGGATATGGTGTATCTCCACGCTGGCGCCGAACGCACCCAACACTACGCGACTGATCGGAACCGAATAGCAATTCGGCTTGGGTCTAGGCTCGTGCGCCCAGCGCAACGAGCATTCGTTTGAGAGCGACCAGCCGGTAGCTGGTGTTTACAAGCTCCTTGACGACGTTCCAATCAAACGTCGCATCAACCCAGAGACTGAGCCATTGGCCGCGGCCATACGGCGTCGCAAAGAATCGAGAATTCCTAGACAGCCGCTCGATATTGTCGCGATCCAATCGGAACGCAATCGAGGGCCGCCCATTGAATTGCTCAAACGTTACGAATGTCTTTTTTCCAGCTACAAAATTCGGATGGCCGAAGGAGTTTCGTTCCATAGTTTCAGGCAAGGAAAGGCACAGGGTCCGCAGCTCCTCGAGAATTCCCTCCGCCGAGGACGTCAGGTTCATCCCCTTTCGGTATTCGCCAGGGTGCTGCCGATGTTTCCGTCCCCTCATATCAGACCGTCAGTGACCCTCGACCTAGACATCCAAGCTTACCAGGCATCTCAGATTGCTTCCGAGTTGCCCGTAAGAACGAAGCCGCCTGGCGGCGGACGCTACGCGTGATACGCGCAAAATCGCGCTGCCGCCTCCTATCGTGAGTGTAATCGCCCGATTTCGACGTTGACGACTCTGACCAGCTCCGATGCGTTCTATTGAGTCTGGGCTGGTTTCCTTCCAGTGCCACAAATCCAACCCTTGCCGGGCTCCTCAATAACTTGAACATCCGAGTAACCCGTATTTGTGAAAAGGTCCCGATGCTCATCGACATTCAAGAGTTTCATGCCTGATAGCGGAAGGTATTTCTCAGCCAGTTTTGCAGTCTTGGTCTTCGCGCCCTTGTATATTTCAGCGATAATCAGGAGCGTACCACCCGGCCTGAGCACTCTTAGTACTTCGCGCATGTCAGCCGGCAAATCAGGCCACCAGAAGTGCGTTTCAACTG
>DASPVZ010000044.1:0-179993 GCA_035622135.1 Candidatus Cybelea sp.
GAGGTTGATGGTCTGCGAGCCGCTCGCTGTGCTCGTGTGGATAATGCCAGCACGCAACGAGGGGAGCGGATAATCTTCCTCGAAGATTGAGTTGTTCGGGAAGCGGTAACCTTCATATAGGCCGAAGACAAACCAGTCGCCACCCAGAAAATTCGAGCGCGGGATTTTCCCACCCGCAAACCAGCCAAAGCGGTTGTTGTGAGAGCTCGGGTTCGGCGTGGCCGTATCATTGTTGTCCCAGGTGTTGGCACCGCCAAAATCGTTGTCCTCGTAATATTCGTAGGCGCCGCCATGGAACGTGTTCGTGCCGCGCTTTGTCTCGAGTTGCATCTCGCTACCGGCGCCGCCATTGAAGTCGGCCGTCTGATTCGCCGTCGAGATCTTGAACTCTTCGATGCTGGCCACGGGTACGGGAACAACAGCCGAAGGAACCTGACTGTAACCCGAGCTGTGATAGGCCCCGATTCCACCAGCAGTGTCGGAAGCAAAGCTGGCGATGTAGGTGTTGTTGTCTCCGCTCATATCGTCCGTGGCGTAGCCGCCGTCAAGCTGGAAGCTGTTTTGGTCGCTGGCGACGCCGCCGACGTTGCCGTTGATGTTCTGGCCGGGCTGAAGGACGGCCAGGCTCGAGGCATCGCGGCCGGCGTTGGGCAGGTTAAAAATGATCGACCCGCTCAGCGTCGTGCCAACCGTGGCGTTCATGGTCTGCAATTCCGCGCCGGGGTTTTCGGTGACTTCAACCGTGGTCGTGATTGCCCCGACTAGCAACTGGATGTTCTCGGTCAATTGCGTGCCGATTTGCACGGCCTGGTTGGCAACTTCTGCCGTGCTGAAGCCCTGCTTGCTGACCCGGACAGAGTAGGTGCCCGGATCGACGTCGGCAAAGACGAAGCGACCCGATTTATCTGTCGTTGTCGTCCGCGTCGCACCGGTCGTGGTCTGCGTAATAGTGACCGTAGCGCCAGGTACGAAGGCATTCGAATTGTCATACACGCTGCCAAGAATCGTGCCGGTATTCGTAGCCTGTCCCCAGACGGGCGAGGCCGTCACCGCGATCAAAGCGACCGCGAGAGGCACAACCAGCAGAACTGCACACACCCCAAGCACGCGATTACGCATCACACCCCTCCTTGAACTCCGAACTCTCGAAGATCATTCGTTCTGAACTGCCGCGATTCACTGCAAAATATGGCTGTCGAACCGGAAAGAATGATATGGCGAGACACTGTCGCAGACCCCGGCGCCAACCCACACTCGTCCGCGGATCCGAGCCTAACAGCTGCCAGCGTAACTTGTGAGACCGGAGGAACGGAAAACAGCATTTCCACCCCAGAACCACCCCAAGTCCAAACAGATCCGCGCCGCCAAAGCCAACCTTTGCGTCTTCGGGTTAGCGCCCCAGACGACGGACCGCCTGCCACACACCCCGTGTGGATCGGGCGGAGTCTATTCCGACGGAGAAACAGCTGTCAAGCGAATTTTCATATTCGAACATTGTTTTACCTCGTATCTGCAGAATATGAATTTCCGTATGCCATCGCCCCAAGACTCGGACGTCAAGACCACAAGACAGAAACGCGCGGTCGTTGGTGGCAGGGCCAATCGGCGGAGCTGTGAGCTCCGCCCCACACCCCGTTGTCAGGAGGGCGTGAGTGTCGGCCTGGGCGAGAAATCGGCGTTTCCCGTCAATCCGTTGAGAGGAGTTGCTCGGTCCGCAAGTTAGAAAGCCCGTCAAACTCATCTTGAGTGTCTTGTCGAAAACAATCTTGGCCAGAAAGCTAGAGAATTCGAAAAGGCACGCGTTCGAGATATCGACCTCGCGAAGCAAGGGTTCGGTTAGATCTTCGGGAGAACGATGCCCTGCTGCGATTGATATTTTCCCTTCTTATCCTTATAGGAGATTGCGCACGGTTCATCGGACTCGAAGAATACGACTTGGCAGAGACCTTCGTTCGCGTAGATGCGCGCCGGGAGGGGAGTTGTGTTGCTGATTTCAAGCGTCACGAACCCTTCCCACTCGGGCTCGAAGGGAGTCACATTCACAATGATTCCGCAACGCGCGTAGGTGGATTTGCCGACGCAGATCGTCAGCACGTTGCGTGGAATGCGGAAGTATTCAACCGAACGCGCGAGCGCGAACGAGTTGGGCGGAACGATGCACACCGGGCCTTTGAATTCGACGAACGATTTCGAATCGAAATGCTTGGGATCGACGATCGAAGAGTTGACATTCGTGAAGATACGGAACTCGTCAGCGACGCGCATGTCGTATCCGTACGAGGAGACCCCGTAGCTGATCACTCCGTCGCGTACCTGCGCGTCAGCAAACGGCTCGATCATGCGATGCTCATGAGCCATCCTGCGGATCCACTTGTCCGATTTCACCGACATCCCGAAATCCTCCCTAGCGAGCGAACGCGCTTTGCCCGAATTCCGAGCATCCCGGAAACGTCCTGATCTCGAGTCCGCAAAATCTCGCGTCGGCCCGGGACGAGGTCAGAAAAGCCCCTTGCGGGCTGGCCGTGCGCAAGAGCTGCGCAGTGTATTACAGGATGGGCCGCTTGACAAATCCGCAAGCTGCTGATTAGCATTGGCTTGCGGCAGGGGAGGCACTTGTGATCAAGCTCGACCTAGTTAATGCCATTGTGCAGAAAACGAGCATCACGCGAACAAAAGCCGAACAGGCGGTTGAGACTGTGTTCGAGGCCATGAAGAATGCGCTTGGTCGCGGTGAAAGGATCGAGCTTCGGCGCTTTGGCGTTTTCAACGTCAAGCCGCGCAAAACGGGCATCGGCCGCAATCCCCGCACAGGACAGCAGGTGAACATTCCACCTGGTAAGGCCGTGCGGTTCAAGCCGGGTAAGGAGCTCCAGGCCCTTCCGGCCTCGACCCCGAAACCCTAAAGGCTTATTTATCCCGAGATAGACCGCGTCGTGTGGGCACTCCTGGGCGAGGGCGCAGAGCTGGTCTTCTCGCCGTGGCCATGACACGCTTGCTCCCCCCGACAAATCGATCGGCGCACGATCTCGTAGCGTTCCGCCGGGCCCGGGCATCCAAGAATTGAGCGCAGATAGATGAGCTCGAACGGCAACGGCAGCGGTCGACTTCCTCTGGAAATGATCGACCTGAGGCTTGCGCAGGTCGCGGAGATGCGGCCGGCGCGCGCACGTCCGCGGCCGCTGTGGCCGGCCATGATCTTTTTCTTTCTGACCGTGCTTTCGACGCTTGCGGTCGGCTCCGAGTTCGCCCTGTCCTACGCTCAGAACCGCGAGCCGTTTTCCGGGCGGGACCCCTTTCGGGCGATGATCGCGCCGTTCGAACACCCCGACTTGCTCGCGCTGGGCGTACCGTTTTCGTTCACCCTGCTGGCTATTCTGATGGCCCACGAGCTGGGCCATTACTTCACCTGCCGATTTTATGAGATTGATGCGAGTTACCCATACTTCATTCCCGCCCCGACTCTTTTCGGGACCTTCGGCGCGTTTATACGCATTCGTTCGCCGATCACCACGCGGCGTGCGCTGTTTGACGTCGGGTTATCGGGGCCGGTGATCGGGTTCCTGCTATGCGTGCCGGCCATGGCCTACGGCGTGGCCTTCGCGAAAATCGTGCCCAGCGTCGAGAACACGGCGGTCATCGTGTTCGGAACCCCGCTGCTCATGCGGCTCTTCATCGGCTGGTTTCACCCGCAGGTCAATCCGTCCTGGGTTCTGCTTCATCCGATTGGGCGCGCCGCCTGGGTCGGGCTGTTCGCAACCGCGCTCAATCTGCTGCCGGTCTGGCAACTGGACGGCGGGCACATCGTGTACAGCTTATTCGGCAGATATCACCGACGGATTTCGCTCGGGCTTTCGCTGGGCCTGGCCGCGGTCGGAATTTACTATTGGCACGGATGGCTGTTCTGGGGTTTGCTCTTCGCCGTGCTGTCGCTTCGATTCAAGCACCCGCCTCTCTATGATCCTTGGCAAAGAATCGATACGCAGCGATGGATATGGGCGGGCGTCGCTTTGGCGATTTTTCTGCTCAGCTTTACGCCCTGGCCGGCGTCAAATCCCTAGTGCCCCCCTCCGGTTGGGAAGACGAGGCGTGTCGCGCTTCGGCCTCAAGAGCCACCGCTCTCAGGATAGGTTCATGGGATCCACGTCGACCACAACGGCGGTTTCCGGAATTTTCCGGGCGGCGCAGAAGTCGAGCGCGCCGGCCAGGGCTTGCCCGAGGGCGGCACGCTCGGGTGATTTCAAAACGAATTGGAAACGATAATCGCCGCGCAGGCGAGCGAGCGGCGCTGCAGCTGGCCCGAGTGCCCTGACGCCGCGCTGCTCGAACGGCGCAAAATACCCGCCTAGCGCGCGCGCCCAGCGGATGGCGTTTTCAACCTTACGGTCGCGAATGAGGACGCCGGCGAGCGCCGCGAACGGCGGATAGTGCAACATCTTTCGGAAATGCGCTTCCTTCTCATAAAACGAGGCGTAATCCTGCTGGCGGGCATAGGTGATGGCGTAATGCTCAGGATAATACGTCTCAACGAGCACCTCCCCGCATAGCTCGCCGCGGCCGGCGCGCCCGGCGACCTGGGTGAGCAACTGGAAAGTGCGCTCGGCAGCCCGAAAATCCGGACGGCCCAGCGCAAGGTCGGCGGCCACGACACCGACCAATGTGACACGGGGAAAATCATGTCCTTTGGCCACCATCTGCGTGCCGACCAGGATGTCGATGGCGTTTTCGGCAAACGCCCCGAGCACCTGTTGATAGGCACGTTTCGTGCGCACGGCGTCGCGGTCGAGCCGGGCGATGCGCGCCTCGGGAAACTCGTCGCGCAGGTATTCCTCGACGCGCTCGGCGCCGTCACCAACAAAGTAGAGAAACTCCGCATGACACTTCGGGCACTGCTTGGGAGGCCGCACGGCAAAATTGCAGTAATGGCAAACCAGGCGCTGCCGGCCCTTGTGATAGGTGAGGGCAATGCTGCAGTTCTGGCACTCGACGACCGCCCCACAACTGCGGCACAAGAGCAACCAGGAATAACCGCGGCGGTTGATCAGGATCATGGCCTGCGTCTTTTGTTCGAGACGCGAGGCGATCGCGGCGCGCAACGGCTCAGAAACCGGCACGGCCTTTTGACGCTCGCGAAATTCCTGGCGCAGATCGATGATGCGGACCGTGGCCAGCGGGCGATTGGCTACGCGCCGCGCGAGCTCGATGAGCCCGTACTTTCCCTCGCGCGCGTTGTGATACGTCTCGAGGGAGGGTGTGGCGGAACCGAGCAGGGCGACAGCACCTTCCAGACGCGCGCGATATACGGCAACGTCGCGACCGTTATATCGTGGCGTCTCCTCCTGTTTGTAGGCCGACTCCTGCTCTTCGTCAACCACGATGAGCCCGACATTTTCAAGCGGCGCGAAAACGGCCGAGCGCGTACCAACCACCACGCGCGCTTCGCCCTCACGCACCCGCCACCATTCACGCGCGCGTTCCGCTTCGGGCAAACCGCTGTGCAAAGTGGCGACCGTCGCGCCAAACCGGGCGCGAACAAGCCGCCCCATCCAAAGCGTCAGCGCAATCTCGGGGACCAGCACGATGGCCGATTTGCCGCGCGAAAGGGCCGCTTCGATCGCCCCCAGATAAACCTCGGTCTTTCCGCTGCCTGTCACGCCATGCAGCAGGCCGGCAGCGAAGCGATCCGCTACGATCCAGCGCCACATTTCTGCCAGGGCGCGGCTCTGTTCCTCGTTGAGGACGTTTGCGGGCGGCACGAAATCCCTCTCCCAGAGGTCTTCACCTGGGGTGACGGGTTCCTGCCAAGAGATGAGCAGACCGTTTTTTCTGAGACGCTCGACCGCGGCCCGCGAGACGCGCGCTTTCTCGACCAGGGTTGAAACCGGCAGAGGGCCGGTAGAGGCTAGAACGCGTTCGACCTGCTGCCCGAGCGCTTGGTCTGCCAGCGCTCGCCGCGAACTGCCCTTCTTTGCGCCCGTTGCCCACGCCGATGGCGGCAGTTTTTGCGCCACAGCCGAACGGGCAGCTTCCGCGGCGCCGGCCAGGCCGGCTCCGAGGGCTACGATCGTGTGTGTGCGCGCCTGGCGCTCGCGGGCAACCTCGCGCGCAGTGATCCACCCGCGACCGACGAGTTTCTCGACTCGCGCTCGTCCCCCGGCGAGGCGGCTGAGTCGCGCCGACGAGATGGGCTCTTGCGATCGAAGCTGGCGAAGCAGCGAGACGTCGTCCACTTCCCCGACGGCTTCGTTCCGGTCGAGAGCGAATTGGGCGAGCTGCGCGCGACCTCGGTCGCTCAGTCGGTATTCGCGCTCGTGCCGCAGTTCAACTTCGGGCGGAAGCATGGCACGGAAGGTCTCGCCGATCGGAGCGAGGTAGTAACGGCTGATCCAGCGCCCGAGTTCGATCAGGTTCGGAGCGAGCGCGGGCCGCGCATCGAGCAACTCGGAGATTGGCCTTACCGGCGCAGTCGCATCCGCGCGGGGCCCGGGCGATTCCTCGAGGGCAACTCCAACCATCGACCGCTCGCGAAACGGCACAAGAAGGCGGCATCCCGTGATCGCTTGCCCATCGAAACAGGAGGGCACCTCGTAGGTAAACGTCGACCGCAGTGGGACCGGGAGCGCCACTTCGCAATAACGTTGGGGCATAACCGCCGTGTAGTTTAACAGCGATTCAGATCGTGCCGGACGGCCTTCGAGTGGGACCCATGATCGCGCGAGTCCCGCATTCCGCAGTCGGAGAAAGCCGGCGCGGGCCGGACTGGACCTGGCAGGGATTACGCCGGTATCCGAGCCCGCCCGATGCCGGGCATGTCGCTTCCGCGACCTTCGGCGAGTTCGGCGCAAATCGCATCGAGGCGGCCTGAAATCGAGGCCAGGTAGTCTTGCGCGACCGTTTGCAGGTTTTGAAGGTTCTGGGGTGTCACATCATCCATGTCGTTCGACGCGGGACCGAGGTCCTCGAGCTCCAGCCGGTGGTAGGAGCAGCCGGGCATCGCTCGGAGTTCGTAATCAACCGCTTCCGAGACGCTGTCCATAAAGACGGGCACAATCTGTTTTGCCCATCCGAGGAGCCCCCAGTGCTTTGCGCTCCGGTAGGCGATGCGGTCCTGACGATTTCCGGTGCCCACGGAAACAATCATGAACTCGGTCGAGCTGCCATAGAGGGTGCGCGCCTCCGCGTAAGCCGCCATCGACGGGTTGTTCACATACACACCACCATCAACGAGGGCGTAATTCCTCATCTCCCTCGCGAGATGCAACGGCGGGAAAAACGTGGGAGCGGCCGAGGTGGCCCGAGCGATGGAAACGACCGGCCAGTTGTACTGCGGGTTTTGAGCGATCCTGTGGCTCTTGAAGAAGAAGGGCAACTGACTCTGAAGATCGTAGCTTGAAACCAGAAGCGGCGTGAGGGCGGCTCGAAATTCCGTGTTGCCGAAGAATTGCACGAGTGCCGCCTGAAGGGCGTCGGGTGAATATTTCGGCCCCACGAGTTCCCTCAGGGGCGTAAGGAGACTCTTTTTGAAGATTGCCGGGCCGTTCTCGACGTACAAGTTGACGAGTTCGGCCGGCGAATAGGGCTGGGCATTTTTCGCACCCGTGCCGATCCCCAGGGCGATGATTCCGCCCGTGGATGTGCCGGAAATCAGATCGAACGACCTCGCGAGGTCCGCGCCCAGCCGCTTCTGAATCTCATCGAGGATGACGGCCGGTATGATGCCGCGGATGCCGCCACCATCGACCGCGAGAATCTTGATGCTCTTCACCGCACGGTCTCCCTCCGGTCTTCGCTCCAGCCGGGATTCCTTAGGGCTCCTGGTTCTTGATGACTTCCCCGCCTTTCATCACGAATCGGACATTCTCAAGGACATGCACGTTGGCCAACGGGTCGCCGTCGACCGCGACCAGGTCGGCAAATTTCCCGGGCTCAATCGAGCCCACCCGGTCGCTCCAGCCGAGCAGATCGGCCGCGTTCACGGTTCCCGCCTGAATCGACTGGAGCGGCGTAAGTCCCATGTCCACCATTTTCCCGAATTCATGGGCGTTCAGGCCGTGCGGGTAAACGGCGGCGTCGGTCCCCAGCGCAATCTTGAGCCCGGATTTGAGTGCGTGCGAGAGGTGCTCCTGAGCAATGGGCAAAACGGTTTGGGCCTTCTCGATCATGTTGGGGGTAAAGCCCAGGTTCTGCATGTTCTGGGCGAGCCAGTCCTCGAGGTACACGGTCGGAACCAGATAGGTTCCGCGCTCCTTCATCAGCTCGATATCCTCGTCATTGATGTAGCTGCCGTGCTCGATCGAATCAACCCCGGCGAGCACCGCGTATTTGATCCCGAGCGCACCGTGGGCGTGCGCTGCGACCCGCCGCCCGAGTTCGTGCGCCGTTTGGACGATGGCCTTCATCTCCTCGGGGCTGTACTGGGCGAGCGCCGGATTATCTCCCTCCGACAGCACGCCGCCGGTGGCCATGAACTTGATCACGTCGGCACCGAACTTGATGTTCTCGCGAACTTTGCGGACCACGGCGTCAACGCCGTCGGCCACGCCGTCTTCGGAAAAATCGTATTGCGGCGCGAGGTAGTTCTCATCCGCATGTCCGCCGGTGATGCTGAGTGCAGGACCGGAAACCAGCATGCGGGGACCGGGCACGTCGCCCGCGTTGATTGCGTCCCGAAGAGCAATGTCCGAGTATCCGCCGGCGGCCACGTTACGCACCGTAGTGAAACCGGCTTCGAGGGTGACGCGAGCATTGCGTGCGCCGAGCAACGCACTTCGCGGATAGGAAATATGGAGCCGCGCGGGCCCGGCGAGAGTTGGGCTCATGGTCAAATGCACATGGCAATCGATGAGACCCGGCAGAACGGTAGCGCGGGATAGATCAATAATCTTTGCGCCGGCCGGCAATTGCCGGCGGATCTCTGAGGCCCGTCCTACCGCCTTGATCCGCTCGCCTTCGACCCAAATCATCTGGTCGGCCAGATAATTTCCGCTGCGCACGTCAAGAATCCTGCCCGCCTGAACGCCGATCTCCGCGGGCGCCCTCCCCTGCTGCGCCATCGCCGGGCGGATCGTGAACAGAACTGCGAACAAGAAAAACAGCGCGACTCGCTTCACGCCAAAACCTCCTCGGCCGTTCCTTGCTCCTCGCCCGGAGCAGGCATGCTCGGGCAAGGTCGCGCGGATTGTATCCCTACTTTCGGCGGAATTTGTGATATTTTGCCCGCCCAAGGCCGGTAGCTTGATCCCGACCACAGGCGCGGGTTCGCCCGCGACGAGGCGCACATGGAAATCAAGCATTTCCTGCTCGCGGTCGTGGTGGCTGGAATTGGGGCGTCGCTAGCCGACTGGCTCTTCGCCGGGATTCTCTTCCACGACAAATACAACGCCTATCCGGAAGTCTGGCGCCCGAGCCTGCGAGGCGGCGATCAAGGCCCGATCGCCTGGAGCATGGCCCTCGGATTCCTTTCCGTGGCCGCCTTCCTTGCCGCGTGCGGAATATTCCGGGTCCACGGCTACAGCGCGACCCTCGAGCTCGCCGGCCTGGTATGGCTGATCGTTCCCGTTCCACTCATCGTCACCAACGCTCTGTTCATGAAGATTCATCCGCTGATTGCGGTCTCGCATTCGCTCGGCTGGCTCGCCAAGCTCCTGGTTGCCGCGCTGTCCGCCGGCTGGCTGCTCGCCTAAATCGCTCCACGGCGCGCTTGGCCGCTCATTTCTTCTTGACACGCCCCATCCGTCCTGTATGATTATGCATAGGAGTGAATATTCACGCATAGCGGAATGGGCGTTCAGAAACGATTTCGACAGGGCCAGATTTTGAAGCTCCTGGCCAGCCAACACGTGGCGAGCCAGGACGAATTGCGCCGCCAGCTCACCCACTTGGGGGTGCGCGTGACCCAGGCGACGCTTTCGCGCGATTTGCGCGAGCTGCGACTCGTCAAAACAACCGAGGGTTACCGTTCGCTCGCCGAAGCGGCCGCCGAGGAATCGGCCGCTCCGGCGGCCATCGGGCGGGCGCTACGAGAGTTCTTGCTCGACCTTCGCCCCGCGCAAAACATGCTGGTCCTTAAAACACCTCCGGGCGGAGCACAGCCCCTGGCCGCGGCCGTCGACGCCGAGCACTGGAAGGAAGTGGCCGGCACGCTCGCCGGCGACGACACGGTCTTAATCATCGCACCCACCCGCGCCGCCTCGGGCGCCGTCCGCAAGCGTTTGGAGGAATTGCTCCGATGAGCCGACCCGCACGGGTCGCTGTGGTCGGGGCAACGGGCTACGCAGGTTACGAGCTGGCCCGGCTGCTTCTTCGGCACCCGCACATCGAAAAGCCCACGTTCTATCTGCGCGAGGGGCACGCGAAGGTTCGCTGCTTGAGCGAACTTTTCCCGCCGCTGCGCGGATGGGGCGAGGCACCCTGCAAGCCGCTTTCTCTTGACGCGGTGGCTAAGGACGGCGCGCAGATCGTCTTCCTCTCCACTCCGCACGAGGCCTCGATCGAACTTGTCTCGGAACTGCGCGCGGCAAATCCCGCTCTGCGCATCATCGATCTGAGCGGCGCCTTCCGGTTTCGCGAGCCAGAAACGTTCCGCAGCTGGTACAAGATGCCGCCGCCGGATGCGAGCCTTCTCCAAGAAAGCGTGTACGGTTTGCCGGAACTCTACGGCGAGGCGCTGCCCAAGGCGCACATCGTAGCCAATCCAGGCTGCTATCCGACCTCCGTGATTCTGGGGCTGCGTCCCCTGGTCGATTCCGGCTGGATCGATCGGGCCCGCGGCATCGTTTGCGATTCGAAGTCCGGCGTGAGCGGCGCGGGCAAAGAACCGAAGCGTGAAACCCATTTTGTCGAAGTCAACGAGAATTTCCGCGCCTACAACGTATTCAGCCACCGCCATACGCCGGAACTCGCCGATCATCTTGGGCTGGCGGCGTGCGACTTCCAGTTCACCACGCACCTGTTGCCGGTCGAGCGCGGGATTCTCTCAACGCTATACCTCTGGCTCGCTGCGCCGCACACGGCCGAGGAAATCGAGTCGCTCTATCGGCGGTTCTATGCCGGCAAGCCGATGGTACGCATCTCCCCGGCGGGCAAGCTGCCGGAACTGCAGGATGTCGTGCGAACGAATTTCTGCGACATCGGGTTCGCTCTCGATGAATCGGGCCAGCGGCTGGTCATCGTTTCCTGCCTGGACAATCTCGGCAAGGGTGCGGCCGGACAGGCCGTACAGAACATGAACGGCATCGAGGGGTATCCGGAGACCGCAGGTCTTATCTAGAGGATGACATGAGACTGCTCATCAAAATTGCGGGCGCGCTTTTGGAGCGCGAGGAGTATGTGCACAGGATTGCTCGTGAAATCGCCGAACTTGCGCGAGGGGGCCACGAGCTTCTGGTGGTCCACGGCGGGGGCAAGATCTTTACCGAGACGCTGGCACGCATGGGCATCGAGAGCCGGTTTGTCAACGGGCTGCGTGTCACCGACCGCGCGACGCGCGACGTCGCCGTCATGGTTTTCGCCGGCCTGTTGAACAAGAGACTGGCCTCGGCGATTTCGCTGTGCGGGCAGCCGGCAGTCGGCATCAGCGCCGCCGACGGGGCCTGTTTTCTGGCCGAGCCCATGCAAATCGGAGAAGGCGGCCCCGGCCTGGGATTTGTCGGATATCTGGCAGAAGCGAATGTCGAATTCCTGCGTTCTCTCTGGCGCGCCGCGATCGTTCCGGTTGCGCCGTGCCTCGGGCTGGGCGCCGATGGCGAAATCTACAACATCAACGCCGATCACATGGCCGCGGCGGCCGCCGAATTCATCCGCGCGGACCGCTTGATCTACCTCACCGACGTTGCCGGCGTGCTCGACGGCGAACGGGTGCTGCGCGCGGTCAGCGGCGCGGAAGTCGAAGAGCTCATCCGCCAAAGCAAGGTCTCCGGCGGAATGGTCCTCAAGCTCGAGGCGGCCAAGCGCGCCCTCTCGGGCGGCGTGGGCGAGGTGCGCATTGTTGGCGGAACCGAGCCGCGCGCGCTGCTGGCAGCAGCCAATGGCGGGCGCGCTCCGGGAACCCGTGTGCTCGCGGCGTCTCGCCGTGCGGCGCGGGCCGCGCAGGGAGCCGCACGCTAAATGGCCAATCAGCGGACCGGATCGGCGCGCCTGCGAGCGGCGAAAATCCGCGCAGAAGAATCGCGCTATCTGATGAACACATACAAGCGTCCGCCCGTCGTGTTCACCCACGGGCGGGGCTGCCGCCTGTACGATTCACAGGGCCGCGAGTATCTCGATTTCCTCGGCGGGATCGCGGTGAACGCTCTGGGCCACGCGCACCGGCGGCTGGTCCGCGTCATCCGGCGCGAGGCGGGCCGCGCGGTTCACCTCTCGAATCTGTTCCACAATGCCCACCAAGCGCCGCTCGCGCGCAAGCTCGCCGAGTGGTCGGGACTCGATCGCGCGTTCTTCACGAACAGCGGCACGGAGGCCATCGAAGGTGCGCTCAAGCTGGCCCGCGCGTATGCCCGCGGAAACTCGCGGAACGCTTCGGCGACGAAGACGCGGATTCTGGCCCTCGAGAATTCCTTTCACGGGCGCACGTTCGGCGCCCTCTCAATCACCTACCCGGCAAAATACCGCGAGCCGTTCGGCCCCCTGGTACCCGGAGCAGAGTTCGTTCGATCGAACGATGTGGCCGACCTAGAGTTGAAATTCGATGATTCGGTTTGCGCCATCGTTCTGGAGACCATTCAGGGTGAGGGCGGCGTTTTTCCCCTGAGCGAGCGCTTCTGGGAACGGGCGCGCGCGCTGGCCTCGGGACACGACGCCGCGCTGATCGCCGATGAAATTCAGTGCGGACTCGGCCGCACGGGCCGCCCCTTCGCCTACCAGAAATTCCCTTCGCCACCCGACATCGTTACGGTGGCCAAGCCCCTGGCCGGCGGGCTGCCGCTGGGCGCGGTCCTGGCCAGCGAAAAGTTCGCGGCAGCCTTCACGCCCGGGCTTCACGGGACCACCTTCGGCGGGGGCCCGCTCATTTGTCGGACGGCCCTTGAATTCCTGAAGATCCTCGAAGAGGAGAAGTTGCTCGAGAATGTTCGCGCGCGAGGCGCCCAGCTTCGCGCCGGCCTCGAGCAGCTCGCCGCGCGCTTCGATTTCATCCGGGAGATCCGCGGCGAAGGATTGATGATCGGCATCGACCTTTCCGTCGACGGACCGCCATTTGTCACCGAGGCCCTGGCCCGCGGGCTGCTCATCAACGCAACGCACGAGCACGTTCTGCGGCTGCTACCTCCGTTTATCGTCCGTTCGCGTGATGTCGCCGAATTTCTCCGCCGCTTCGAGCAAGTTCTCGCCCGCGGGTCAAGACATGCGCGAAGCTCGCCCGAGACCCAATCACTTGAAACGCAAGCGCAGACAGCCGCTTTGGCTGCCTCGAGGTGAATACATGACCGTCGCCGCCGCCACACTCACGCTCACGAGCGACCTCCTCACGGGAATGGAATGGAGCGCCGCGCAGGTGCGCGAGCTCTTCCGTCTTGCCGCCGAGGTGAAGTCGCGTCCCGACCGCTACCGCACGGCCCTCGCGGGACGCTCGTTTGCGCTCATTTTCGAAAAGCCCTCGCTGCGCACCCGCGTCACGTTCGAGGTTGGCATCGCGAGCCTCGGCGGATCCTCGGTCTTTCTCGACCACACCGCGAATCATCTCGGACAACGTGAAACGATTCCCGACGTCGCCCGGTGCCTTGAGCGATGGGTTCACGGCATCATCGCGCGCGTTTTCGCGCAGTCGGCGCTCGAAGAGCTCGCCCTCCATTCGCGCGTTCCGGTGATCAACGCGCTCTCCGACCGCTTCCACCCCTGCCAGGCGCTGGCGGATTTTTTCACGCTCGAAGAGCGTTTGGGCAGCCTGCGAGGACTCAAGTTCGCCTACGTCGGCGACGGCAATAACATGTGCCATTCCCTCCTGCTCGCTGGCGCGCGCGTCGGGGCGCAGATGAGGGTGGCTACGCCCAAACATTACGAGCCCGACCCCGCGATCGTCGCCGAGGCAAGGCGCGCGGCCCGCGAAACGCGCGGTAAAATCGAGATCCTGCGTTCACCGGAAGAGGCCGTCGTCGGCGCGCAGGCGGTCTCGACCGACGTCTGGGCCAGCATGGGCCAGGAGCAGGAGGCCGAGACGCGGCAGGCCGCCTTCGCCGGCTATCAGGTGAGCGAGGAACTCATCCGGCTGGCCGCGCCCGATGCCGTTTTCCTGCACTGTTTGCCCGCCCATCGCGGGCTCGAAGTTACAAGCGGCGTGATCGATTCGCCGCGTTCGATCGTGTTCGAAGAGGCCGAGAATCGCCTGCACGTCCAGAAGGCCATCCTGCTGACGCTGGCGAGCGCCTGTTGACGGCAAGACAAAGGAGAATCCATTGTCCCCAAAGGTAGTTCTGGCCTATTCGGGAGGTCTCGACACCTCCATCATCATTCCCTGGCTGAAGGAGAACTACGCGGGCTGTGAGGTGACCGCCATGATCGGCGACCTCGGCCAGCAGGAGGACCTCGAAGCTGCGCGCAAGAAGGCGCTCGCTACGGGCGCGAGCGCGGCCTATGTCGAGGACCTGCGCGAAGAGTTCATCACCGGCTACATCTGGCCGACGCTGCGCGCTGGCGCCGTGTATGAGCACAAGTATCTGCTGGGAACCTCGTTCGCGCGGCCGCTCCTCGCCAAGCGGCAGGTCGATCTGGCGAAAAAGCTTGGTGCGGGCGCTATCGCCCACGGCTGTACGGGCAAAGGCAACGATCAGGTTCGTTTCGAGCTTGCCGCGAAAGCGCTGGCGCCGGAACTGAAAATCATCGCGCCCTGGCGGGAGTGGAAAATCGCCTCGCGCGAGGAAGCCATCGCCTACGCGCGATCCCACAGCATTCCTGTCGAGCAAACCACGCGCAATATCTATAGCCGCGATCGCAACATCTGGCACTTGAGCCATGAAGGCGGCGTGCTCGAAGATCCGGCGAATCCGCCCGAACCGTCGATGTGGCAGTGGGTCGCCTCCCCGTCTAGCGCGCCCGATCATTCGACGACCGTCGAAATCGGCTTCGAATCGGGCATTCCCGTATCGGTCGACGGCAAGGCCCTCGCCCCACTCGCGCTTGTCGATCAGCTCAACGAGCTTGGCTCGACGAACGGCATCGGACGCATGGACATCGTCGAAAATCGGCTGGTGGGGATCAAGTCGCGCGGCGCGTACGAGACGCCGGGTGGCACGTTGCTCGTCGCTGCGCATCGCGAACTCGAATCGCTTTGCCTGGACCGCGAGACCGCACATTACCAGCAGATTCTGTCGTTGCGCTATGCGGAAATGGTCTACTACGGCATGTGGTTCACGCCCTTGCGCGAGGCGCTCGATTCGTTCTTCGAAAAATCTCAGCGCAACGTCACCGGATCGGTCGCGCTCACCCTGTACAAGGGCAACGTAAGCGTTGCCTCGCGTCGCTCGCCGTTCTCGCTCTACCGCACGAATCTGGCTAGCTTCACGATGACCGGCTACAACCCCAAAGACGCCGAAGGGTTCATCAACCTCTTCGCCCTTCCCATCACGGTCCCGCGCGAATGGGAAGCATCCCTCGCCGCCGAAGTGAAATGACCGCTTCGGGCCAAAAAATGTGGGGCGGGCGGTTCGAGCGGGGGCCCGACCCGTCCTTTTACGAATTTGAGCGTTCCTGGAGGTTCGATCGCCGCTTGCTGCCCGAAGAATTCGCGCTCGACCGGGCCTGGGTGCACGCCATGGAACGGGCGGGAATTCTGAGCGGCGAGGAAGCGGGCGCCATCACGGCCGCCCTCGTTGAGCTCGAGCGTCGCGCCGCAGACGATGCCGCCTGGCTTGACCATTCGAAAGCCGAAGATGTCCACCATTTCGTCGAAAGCGCGCTGATCGAAAAACTTGGTCCGCTCGGCGCGAAGCTGCACACCGGCCGCAGCCGCAACGAAATGATTGCGACCGAGTTTCGCATGTACGTCCAGCGCGCCGCTCGGGACCTCCGTCGCGGAATTCGCTCGCTCGCTCGCTCCCTGGCCTCGCAGGCCCGGGAGAACCTCGCCGTTCCCATGCCAGGCACCACACACATGCAGCACGCCCAGCCCATCCTCGTTTCGCATTGGCTGCTCGCGCACGGCGAATCCTTTCTGCGCGATGCCGCTCGGGCGGCCTCGGCGGCCGCTCGAGCGGACGTCTGTCCCTTGGGTTCGGGTGCCCTGGCCGGTTGCGCGTTTCCGATTGACCGCAAGGCACTCGCGAGCGAGCTTGGCTTTTCCCGTCCGACAACCAACAGCCTCGATGCCGTGAGTGACCGCGATTTCGCACTCGAATATCTGTTTGCCCTGGCCACTCTGGCCACCCACCTCTCCCGTCTGGCCGAGGATATGATTCTGTTTGCGTCGCCGGAATTCGCCTTCATCGAACTTCCCGACGAGTACTCGACGGGGAGCAGCCTCATGCCCCAGAAGAAGAATCCCGATGCCTGGGAGCTCATCCGGGGAAAGACCGGCCGCGTCTACGGCAACCTGTTCGCACTCTTCACGACCCTCAAAGGATTGCCGTCCAGCTATCAGCGCGATTTGCAGGAGGACAAAGAGCCGCTCTTTGCGGCCCACGACGAGACCCTGGCCATGACCCAAATCGCCGCTCGGACGCTCGCCTCGACGCGCTTCTGCCAGGCTCGCTTGCGTGAGGCGGCCAGCGACCCCGCACTGGTCGCCACTGAACTTGCCGACTACCTGGTTGGCGTGGGCGTTCCCTTTCGCGATGCGCACGAGATCGTGGGCAAGGTTCTGTGCGCGGCGGAACGAGAGGGGAAATCGATCCGCGAAATGCCGCCCGAGCGGCTCAAGGAGTTTTCTCCCCTCTTCGCGGGCGACCTGACGACGCAGCTCAGCCTTCAATCGGCGCTCGCGCGTCGGGCCACCATCGGCGGCACAGCCCCCTCCGCTGTTCGCGCCGCTCTGGACGATTTCAACCGCCGCGTTATGGAGCTCGAGGAGGAATCATGAGCGCTACCGCCGTCCGCGAATATCTTCCGCCAGCCGCTGCACCCCCCGGCACGCCGGCCGCCCTCGGGACGCCACGGTTATCGGAGGTCGCCATGCCGCGCGGCTTCAGCTTTGCGGCGACCCATTGCGGTCTCAAGAAATCGAAGCTCGACCTGGCCGTGCTCATCAGCGAAGCTCCCGCTTCGGCTGCCGCCGTCTTCACCGCCAATCGTGTCGAGGCCGCTCCGGTTCGCATCTCGCGCCAGCACCTCGCCAAATCGCGCGGACACATCCGCGCCATCATCGTGAATTCGGGAAACGCGAACTGCTGCACGGGTCCGCAGGGCCTGTCCGCATCGCGGACCACCGCCGCGCGCCTGGCGCTCGCCCTGGGTTGCCCGTCGCGCGAGATTCTGGTCTGCTCGACCGGCGTGATCGGTGCCCCGTTGCGCGTCGATAAAATTCTGGATTCAATTACCGGGCTAGTTCTTGCGCGCCGCTCCGAACCCGCGAGTTTCGAACAGGTCGCGCGCGCGATCATGACCACCGACACGCGCCCAAAGTGGGCGGCCGCGACCTGCCGCATCGGCGGAAGGCAGGTGCGCATGGTTGGCTGCGCGAAGGGCTCGGGCATGATTCACCCGAACCTGGCCACCATGCTGTCATTCGTCTTGACCGACGCAACCATTTCTCCCGCCGTGCTCTCGCGCTCCTTGCTTTCGGCGACCGGCCCGACATTCAACTCCATCTCGGTCGACGGGGACACCTCGACGAACGACACGCTCGCGGTTCTGGCTAGCGGACAAGCTGGTGCGCCCGAGATTGGGGCTCGTGGGCCGGACAACCGGAAATTCACCCGGGCTCTGGAGGAAGTCTGCCGCTCGCTGGCCCTCTCGATTGTCGAGGACGGAGAAGGAGCGCAGCGGGTGATCGAGATCGAAGTCCGCGGGGCACCTTCGGACCGCGCCGCCGGCCAGATCGCGCGCACGATCGCAAATTCGTCGCTCGTGAAAACGGCTTTTGCCGGAGCAGATCCGAATTGGGGCCGCATTCTCGCCGCCGCCGGGAGGGCCGGCATCCGTTTCAACTTCGAGCGGGTCGACGTATGGGTCGCGGGAATTCCTGTTTGCCGACGCGGCCGGGAGCATCCCTTCGACGAGCGCGTGGCGCACGAGAAGATGCTCGCTAAGCGCGTCCCCGTCCGCGTCGATCTGCATTCCGGCCGTGGACGCGCACGCATGTGGACCTGCGACTTCACCGAGGACTACGTCCACATCAACGCCAGCTACCGCACGTAGCGTTTTGCCCGTCGGCCATCAGCTTTTGCGCTGCGCCTCCCAATCGAACTCCGCGTAGTCTTCGCGCAGTTTGCGCTTGAGAAGCTTGCCCACTGAAGTATGGGGCAGCTCGTCGACGAACACGAACGCGTCGGGAACCTGCCATTTCGCGAACTGCTCGAGCAAAAACCCCCGCAAGTCTTCCGATCGAACGGCGGCGCCCTCCTTTCGCACCACGACGGCTAGCGGCCGTTCCTGCCACTTCGGGTGCGCTACGCCGATGACCGCCGCCTCGCGCACCCCGGGATGCGCGACGATCGCATTCTCGAGATCCACCGAACTAATCCATTCCCCCCCGGACTTGATCAGGTCCTTGCTGCGGTCGACGATCTTCAGATAGCCCTCCCGGTCCATGGTGGCGATGTCGCCGGTCCTGAACCAGCCGTCTGAGGTCCAGCGATGCTGCTGGTCCGGACAGTTGAAATAGCTCGAGGCAATCCAGGGCCCACGAATTTCGATTTCGCCCGCCGCTTCGCCGTCCCGGGCAGCCTCGCCTTCCGGGCCCATGAGGCGAATCTCGACAAAGGGTAAGGCCATTCCCTGCATCGCTCGCCGTTCGAGCTGCCGCTCCGGCGTCCATCGAGCCATCTTGGCTTTGAGTGATCCTGTAGTCGCGAGAGGAGACGTTTCGGTCATCCCCCAGCCGTGCAGAATCCTCAAGTTCGCGCGATCGAGGTTCTGAATGAGGGAGGCAGGCGGAGCCGTGCCGCCGCACAAAATCGTGATGGGCCGCGGGAAGCTCCAGCGCGCCGGCTCCTTTTCTAGGGCCGCCTGGACGCCAAGCCACACCGTCGGTACCGCGCAGGAATGCGTCACTCCCTCGGCGGCCATGGTGTCGAGTAGCGTCTCGGCATCGACGTGTGGTCCGGGAAAGACCAAACTGGCCCCGACCATCACGCAGGCCCAGGGTACGCCCCAGGCGTTGGCGTGAAACATGGGCGAAACAGGGAAGACTACGGAATGAGTGGACAGGCTCTCGACATCGGGAAGGGCAAGGATGAAACTGTGCAGCACAAGCGAGCGGTGCGAGTAGACCACGCCTTTCGATTCGCCGGTTGTGCCGGAGGTGAAGCACATCGCCGCCGCATCGTCTTCCTCGACTTCCCGAGCCCGAAAATCCTCTGACCCGGAGGCCAGAAAATCCTCGTAATCTTCTCCTCCGGCCGGTACTGGCCTTTTCGAACCGCCGAAAGGCACCACGATCACGCGTTCAAATTTCGTGTTGCTCCGGAATTTCTCGAACACCGGCAGCAGCACGTCGTCGACGATCAGGAAGCGATCGCGAGCGTGGTTCGCAATGAAGGCAATCTCCCCCGGATGCAACCGCAGATTGAGTGTGTGCACCACACCGCGCGCATAGGGAATGCCAAAATAGGCTTCCAGATGACCAGAATGATTCCACATCATGGTGGCCACCCGATCCCCCGGCTCGAGTCCCGCCCTTTCGAGCGCCGAGGCCAGCCGTTTTGCGCGCCGGACGAAATCCCCGTACGTGTACCGATGAATCGTGCGGTCCGGACGGCGCGAGACAATCTCGCGATCGGAGAACAGCCGGCCCGCGCGTTCAAGAAGATGGTTGACCGTCAGCGGAAAATCCATCATGCACCCACGCATATCGCCCCCCGGAACCGGCCTAGCGTGCGACCGGATCGCGAAATCCTACAGCAACCCTTTTCGCCGTGCTCGCTTCATTCCTATACCGGCGGCGAGTTGCCGCGCAACCCCTCGCCGGTTAGAATCTCGCTCCTGAGAGGAACAATGAAAATCAGCCTGGCGGCTCTGTTTGCCGCGATTGTAATTCTTGGTGGCCCCGCGCTCGGGCAAGGCGTAAAGACCGACACGGTCACCTTTCCCGCCGGCAAAGAAGCGGTTCCCGGCTTTGTCGCCGCGCCGGAAAAACCGGGACGCTATCCGGGGATCATCGTCGTTCACGACTGGTGGGGACTCACTGATTGGGTAAGGCAGCAGACCCAAAATCTTGCGGCCCAGGGGTTCGTCGCCCTGGCCGTCGATTTGTATGGCGGAAAGCTCCCGACCGATGCGGCCGAGGCACAGCAGCTTGGCCAGTCGGTTTCAAGCGACTCGGCCGTTTTGAAGCTGATGGCCGGCATCGTCTATCTGGCGACGCGCAACGACGTCGAACGCGACCGCATCGGGGTTGTGGGCTGGGCGATGGGCGGAGGCTACGCCTTGCGACTGGCCATGCACGTGCCCCAGATCGCCGCTTGCGTCGATAATTACGGCGAGGTCCCGACCGATCCGAACGAGATGCAACTGATCGCGGCGGCCGTCCTTGGAAATTTTGGTTCCGATGACCACGGTGTCACGCCCCTGGACGTGCAGGGGTTCGAGAAATCAATGAAGAACCTCAATCGGCGGGTTGACCTGAAGATCTATGACGGGGCAGGTCACTCGTTCGAGAACCCCAATGATCGGGATGCCTACCGGCCCGATGCCGCAGCAGATGCCTGGAATCGCACCGTGGCATTCCTCGATAAGTCATTGAAATAGAGGAACATCGTAACGGAGCAGCCCCGCGGCTGCCCAGCGCGTTTACCACTGAGCAGAGAGAGAGGTGGAACCGGCTAACTCTACCATTGCGGCGGGCGTCATATGCATGTACGGTCGCAGCCAGGGAAATGCTCCTCCGCATGAACCGGCGATCCAAATCCGATAACCTCGCCGTCACACCGCCGGCCGGAGGCCGTCGCGAACGGCACGTGCTGGTCACGGTCTCGGCCATCGTGCTGGCCGTGTCCGGATATGTTCTCCTGCGGCCGGCCGCCGCACGCGCGGCATGGGCTCGATTCGCGCGCGCGACGCACATCGATCGTGAAGCTCCCGGCAACGTGGATTTGAAGCAGCTTTCGGATCCGCGCTTCACCCAACTGGAGCCCCAACGGCAGGCAGAAATTCTCCTCAACGCAGCGATCAATCAGTCAGAAGATGCGGCCGCGCAGATCATCACGCGGGCACCCGGATGGCGCGGCCGACTCAGACAGGATTCCGAGCTCGCCGGTCTACTCAATACCGCGCTGAACTCACCCGACCTGCGGGTCCGGGCAGCGGGCCTGGAAGTCGAACTCAGCGTGAACGACCTTACAAAAGATTCGGCCGGCGTCAACCGACTGATTACACGCATCAGCCGTCAAACTTCGGCGCGGCCTTGGGGGTTGTGGATGCTTGGTGCGCTGGGTAATCGCGGCATCGAGCCGGATCGCGCGCTCGCGATTCTTACGCGATATAGTCGTGATTCGAGCGAGCAAACTCGCTTGTGGGCGGTCGATGGACTATCGCTTCTCGGCAGCGACCAATCCATCTGGCGGTTGCTCGGCGTGCTCGAGAGTGATCCCTCTGCCGTCGTGCGCGAGCGGGCGGCATCCGCCCTGGCGAGATCGGGCATGCTCAGCAAGCAGCAGCGCACGACTGCCGTTCCCGCGCTGATTGAGGTCGTAAGCGATTCGTCAATCGACCCTGCCACGCACGCGCTCGTCTACGAGACTTTGCGCGTCATCACCGGCGCAGCCGTCAGCAATGACCCCGCCGCCTGGCGGTCCTACTGGGCCGAGAACTCCTCGCATTAGAAAAAATACACGAGCGGCCAGGCCAGTCGGGCCTTGTGCCGAGACATCGGGCCGACACCCCGTGTGCTACTATAACGGGAACAAAGTCAGCTTAGGCCCGTAGCTCAGTTGGTTAGAGCGCTTCCTTGACACGGAAGAGGTCAGAGGTTCGAGTCCTCCCGGGCCTACCATTCCTTTCAACGACTTAGCGCCTTCCATCAACTTCTGCCCAAGTTTTCTACCTGTGTTTTGTTCTTTTCACCGACGAGCCGCGATTCGCGGGGCTCTATTTTCAGTCTCGGCGGCGCTGATCCGGAGCAACTTGCTGAAGCAAAAGCAACCGCGAGGATGCGCCTTTCGAGCCAGTCGGAGATCGGCATTACCAGACTGTCTGAACCTGCTCGCAATCGCGAATTTTCTCGTCTTTGGTGACGAGGGCGATGCCCTCGGCGAGTGCTGTCGCCCCGATTATGCGGTCGCATGGATCGCTTGAATAGTCTGTGGAAAAGAGGTTAGCCAGCGCAGCAACCTTCGTAGTGATAGGAAGGACAGCGACCCGCGAAGAAACCTCTTCGAGATATGCTTCCACCGTTCCCGTTAGCTGCAAACGACCGTGACTTGTCAACCATCCCAGCTCCCAGAGAGTAATTGCAGAGATGGCTATGCCCCCACCTCGGCTAGCTCTTCGGATGGCACGGTTAGCATGCTTAGACAATTTTGCGGGTTCACTGGTAAGCCAAACGAGCACGTGAGTATCGAGCAGGATCACTTTGTCGTGCTCTCCCACTCAACAGGGATGGGAGACTCAATATCGCCGACGATTTTGACTTTTCCCGTCATGGACCCGAAAATGTCAATCTTGTCCGGTTGGGCGGGAACCACCTTGACCACTGGCTTTCCGCGCTTAGTTACAATGACGGGCTCGCCGGTCGCTTGAACCTTTTTCATCACAGCCAGACAGCGAGCTTTGAACGTACCTGCTGGTATGTATTTCATAACATCTCTCCTGGCCATAGTCATTATATCATGACCATGAAGGTTCCGCTATATAATGGAGCGCCGAACTAGCGTTCGGCCGGCGAAGTCGGATCGTCGCGCCAGATGTATTCGAGAGCTTCCGGGAGGGTCTGGCTGACCACTGCCCGGTCCACGTGCCCGGCATTGCGGGCGAACACAAACTGGTAGTGATAGCCCTTGGCGGCCAGCACCCTCGCCATGTTTTCGTTTGCCACAACCCAGTCATGCATGTTGTCGCGCATCACGTTTGGATTCAGAAGATCCCGGCCTCCGACCTCCATCCAGATTCGAATCGGTTTGGCCGGGCTTTGCGGGATCGAGTGTTCGTGATATTCCCAAGCGCCGTGCGGCGTCTGCGGGTTGTAGGGCCACTGCTGGTTGACGAAGGTGCCCGAGTAAACCAAGACGCGGTGATACAGCTCCGGGTGATACCAGGCCATACTCAGGGCGCAGGCACCTCCCGAGCTGTAGCCCATGGTGGCCCGTCTGCTGGGATCTTTCGTGAGCGTCACATGCGCCTGCGCTTCGACCCGGGGCAAAACCTCCGTTTCGACAAACTCTGCGTAGGTTCCAGACATCGTGTCGTACTCCAGCCCGCGCTCACTCCCCTGCGCGTCTCCCCCTCCATTCGCGATGGAAATTGCAATTATGGCCGGGAGTTTGTGCTGAACGATCAAGGTGTCCACAATCGAAAACAGCAACCGATCGGGTCCGTCGGCCCCGACTATGAAGGGCGCGGGGGTGCCGAGCACATAGTGCGGGGGAATGTAGACGACTACCTTTCGCGAGTAGGGTGCCGGATGGCTGGTGGTCACCACGAGCTTTGCAGGGTCGGCAGGATCGGCGGTGCCGAATGTGTGCGCCTCGCGGGCAATGCCGGGATAAATCTTGCTTTGCGACGATTCCATCGTGAACTCAGCGACATGTCCCGCCATCTCGGGGCCTTGTTCGCGAGTTTCGACCTTGTGCGTGGGCCCCAGGATGAAGTTTCCGTCCACAGTCGACGGAGGATTTGCGCCGTCAGGCAATTCCAGGGCTTTCACGTAGCCGGGAGTGTTCGGATCCCGGATGGGCGGAGTCGGGCGCGCGATCTGCCCGGGCAGCGCCGGAAGAGAACTGACCGCCAGGACGGCCAGAAAGGCAAGGCGCAAAGAATGTGGGGTTTTCCTCCCGAGGACGCTTTGCGAAGCCTGGAAACAGAGAGCGCGAGAAGATCTCGATGACCGTTGCTCAGCGGAAACCTTACCCTCACTTCTGCGTAGAGGAAGGGGCGTGAAGTCCTCCCGAGCAGCCCGCAAGGTTTCAAGGGAGCCTGCGAGTCCAAGCGAGTCCGTTCCGCAATCCGGGCCGACGCTTGAATGAAACGCTCGCCGGGGTTTCAGCCGCCCGAAGCTTCCCGACATCGTCGCGTCATCCGGGACCGGAATGTCGGGAAAGCTAGGTCGGTGTGCGCTCAAGGAATGTCGCATGGGGCATGTCCTCTTTCCACTCGTTTCCACCCTCCTCCGTCGCTCTTGAACCGAAGGCGACGTGGATGCCTCTTCGTTTCAAGCTTCCGGCTCGCGCTCCTTCGCCACACTCCGCGGGTCCTTGTAACGCAACAAACTTCGCGTGTCTGAGGTGGTCGACTTACGCTTCATACTGCACCTCCCCATTTTGACTGAATGGCCTTAGTGAACGTGGTCACCTCGCGATTTCATAGTGCAGTCGGACGACGCCGTCGGGGAACTTCCTCGCTGAAAGCAGGCGAAGGGCGATGTCCCGATGGCGCGGCGCCACGAGTGGAATGCCCTTGCCGATGAACGTGGGAATGACATGTATGTCGAACTCGTCGATCTCATCAGCGTCGAGAAAGGAGGCAATCAGCTCACCGCCGCCCATCATCCAAATGTGTTTTCCCGGAGTGGCACGGAGACTTCGCGCAAATGCCTTCACCGGTTCCGACACGAATTCGACGCCCGGTGCCGCCCGTTTCGGCGGCTTCCTTGAGAACACGTAATTGGTGAGCTTCGTGTCGAACATCCCCTCTTTTTTGCCTTTCCTCTTGTAATAAGAAAGAACCCAGTCGTAAGTCTTGCGGCCCCACAGGATCGTGTCAATCGTGGCGTAGAACGCGTTCATGCCGTAATCGGATTTGCGGGGTCGTCGATTCAGCCATTCGACATCACCGTTTGGCCTGGCAATGTAGCCGTCGGCGCTGGTTGCAATGTAGACGATGATTTTTCGATCTGCTTTCATGAGGCACTCACTTTTCGAGACGCATAGTGGTTACGCAACTCTTCGAGCGTGTTTTCTTGGTGGATTAGGCCCGGGATCTTCAAAGAGAAATTGGTTTCGATCGTTAATGGCAAGCGCACAGATTCGACCCTTTCGCTGGCCGGCCGGAATCATCGAGCGCGACGATCTCACCGTCGACAACCGTATTCTCCGGCAGATCTTCTCGCCCCTCAGCGATGTACGGGTACTGTCTGTCGAAGAACTTGCCGCGCCGAGAATACAGCGCCACCCTAGCCTTGAACTTCACGGCAATCGCGCGATAGCCGTCGAGTTTGATCTCTTCTGTGGCGTCGGGCGTTATGTGGTGTTGGAAATGTGGGGCCAGTAGAAAGAGGTACAGCACCTCCTTCCACGCCACATAATTCCCGGGTTCTGCCCGGTTTGACCGTGATATGCCCCCAAAAGCGGTAGTCCTCATCATGAGTGTAATCGCCTGATTTCGTCAATTGACAATTCCCGCCACGCTACTGCATCTTCGCGTACTCGGCCTTGGCTTGTTTTAGGATGGGCAATGTCGGGGTCGGCCCGCGCTCCACTGGCCTCTTCAAATCGACAAAGTACAGGGACCAAAGAGCTCGGATGTACTGACCGTCAGGCTCCGTGTGCGCTTCAGCTTACGGCAGAACCATCTCCCGGTCGATGCCTTGCCGGTCGAAGGGTGGATTGAGCTCGAGTCGCTGACGGAAGAAGATCTGCTGGCCGCGAGCGGGTGAGAGGCGTAGTTACTCCTGTTATATCGATGCCGCTGTGGGCTCTGGTTCTAGCGCAGGTGAGGCTCTTACACTTAAGAGCAAATGCGCCTGGGCACTCTCTTTGTTGTTTACTTGGGAACGACGGCGACTGCGATTGTGTCGCCGTTTGCGCTCCGCGTTGTCGACACGGCGTGGCGACAGGCGATGCCCGTAAATTCCGAGGCGGCGTTGGAACCTGCCCCGGAACTACATCCGGGACGGCCGCAGCCGCTTCAGCCAGTTGCTGTCTGCGCAGCGGCCGCGCCTGGCGCAAAGTATTACGACAACGGAGATTTCTCGGTCGGCGGCGATGCAAGTGACTGCCGCAAATACCTCCCAGACATCAAAGTTTCGCTCAGTGCGGTGGGCGAAGACGGAACCTTGTACCTTGAAGGTCCACGAGACGGCCAGAACGCGCTTAGTGTCTACCGCCGAACCGGAGAATTGAAGTGGACCGTTCCCATCGATGAAATTGACAACCCTCTAGCTTTAGGTCGCGACGGTACCGCTTATCTGCTGGTAACGCATCGATTGGACAGCACGCTCACTGCCTACACTGCCGACGGCAATGTGCGTTGGAGGGTCCAGTATGACGGAGAGCAGCTCGGCGGCTGGGTGCCACCTGCGATTGACCCGGATGGCACGATCTACATTTTCTCGGGTGTGCCGCCGACGCCTCCATCGCACTGCCGAATATGTCCTGCAATTGTTGCGATTTCGCCACAGGGCCAGGAACGCTGGCGCGTTGCCGTTACAGGGAGGCCGGCCGACCTTATTGTTGACTCCGACGGCAGAGTTTTAGTCAACGAGTCATGGGGAAACCTGCTCGCCCTCGATCCCCAGGGGCACCGCCTCTGGAGCTTTGCTTCCGATGACAAGCTCGGGCACGGCGGCATCGCCATCGCGGGGGACGGGACGGTGTATTTTGCGTCGCGGTTTCTCTATGCGCTTGATCGTCGCGGCAAGACAAAATGGGTTTTCCGGCCGCAGTCGGCCTATACGGAAGGCGAAGGTCTCGAGGACGGGCCTGTGGTCGCCGAGGATGGCACCGTCTATGCCTTTTCCATCCATCATGAACTGTTCGCGATTACCGCAGCCGGACATGAGAAGTGGGTGGTCAACGATCTGCCTCCCGGCGATTCGGGCGTGGAACTTAGCAGCACCGGTATTCTGCGCACTCCATCGGCATGGTTTTCCGTATCGAGTGGATTAGCGAGCCGCGGCTGGCCCTCCGCCAACCGCGATGGCCGCAACAGCCGCTCGCAGGAGGGTCGATGAAATCGACATCGTCTCCCCAGCAGGTATTTTGGGGAGTGGTTCTCGGGTTTCTACTCCAAGCGGTTCCGCCGATGCTTTTGTTCATGTACTACCAGAGTCAGCCGCCGCTCACAGGCGAGGCGCGGGGATGGGCAGGACTTGCTGCCCCTGTATTCTTCGCTGCAGGCATATTCTCGATCGGAATGTGGCAGGTTCTTACCATCCTCCCCGCCGCCTTGCTGCTTTTACCGACTGGCAAACATGGCGTCGTACGCGGACTCCTATATTGTGGGACGTTCCTGGCAGCGGCAACCATTGTGCTGGTGCTTCGGATCTATATCATCATGCATAGGGTAAGCTTCTGATGCGAGATGCCTGTCGTGCTGCGGTTTGAAACAGCACTTCCGAAGCCGCCGACGTCGGACCGACAAAATCGAGACTTCCGGGGGGACAGGTCTTGAGCCCACAGGCGGTTATTCGGTGATCGACGAAGAATCGCCCATAGAGGTGCCAGGCGTGGGGCAGTTGGATGCAGAGCTCTTCTTGAAAATGACCTGCAGCCCAGATCCCCGAAACAGATGTTGTAACATCGCCGTTACACTCGCAAGAAGCCTCTCTTTGACCGATTCTGAAGTGACAGTCATCGGCCGCTCGTTAAGTGATCACTATTGGTCCACGTTGTAGAGTCGGATCGCTTCCGAATTTTCAAAAAAGGAGTCCGGCTCAATGTTCGATCAGCTGTTCGCCCGTTCCGACACGGTGGCTCGCTATCTTTCGGGCCCACTCGTTGACGAACGCCGTCACTATTTAACTCACTGCGCTGTGCAAGGAATGGCCAAGTCCGCCCTGGAGGCGAAGGCTCGCCTGCTGCTGTCAATCGCAGAGTACCTGAGATTGGCGGACCGACCCCAGCGACACGATCACGCTTTCAGAAATCAAGAAAGCGGCAACCCGATGGTCGAATCACAATTGGCCTTCGCCACAAAACTCCGATGCCAAGCAGTCGCGGGACTACTTCATAGCAACGGCGGCTGAGTGGCTGACCTTTCTCAACCGTCTCCAGACTGTACCCAAGCCGGTAACGATCTGTGACCAGATGTTGGCCGAATTCAGAAGATTTATGGAACAAGACCGAAATCTTTCGCCGGCTACGGTCATATGCCGCTGCAGTTCCGTGCGGCCACTCCTCATTCAACTGCTTGACGGAAGACAGTCTCTTAAAACGATCACCGTGTCTCGTGTCGATTCGCTCCTGGCACAAAAAGTGAATAAAGAGCGTTATGCGCGCGTCAGCGTTCCTCGATCATGGCACCTCGGGTGTTCCAGCAAGAGACGCTTCCCTCCGGACCGACCTGGGACGTTGTACAAGAAATCGTGGACGCCACCGCCGGCGATCGGCCAATCACCATCCGTGACCACGCAATTCTGATGTTGCTGGCCGTCTACGGCGTGCGGTCCGGAGAGGTTGCTCACTTGCAGCTCACCGATATCGACTGGCAGCGGGAAACGATAGCTTTTACTCGTAGCAAGATAGCTGGAACCCACTCATTTCCGCTCGTTCCCTCCGTCGGAACGGCGATCGTACGATACCTGAAAGAAGTGAGACCGAAATCACTTCACCCGCAGGTCTTTCGGTCTTTCTCACCCGGCAGGGCTCATTTGAGAGATCTTGAGCGCACTGCGCCGCGTTCAATGCGCGTCAAGCCGTCTGCTAAGAACGACCGGAGAGGTATGCCCTGCATCGCTTTCCGAAGCTTTCCGAGATAGTATCTTGGCTGTGACGCGGGTTCCGGAGCGGCAACCCGCAATCTCGACCAGGGAGAACGCTCGACGCGTCCAGGCATCCAGGGATCATATAGCAATCGGTTTCGCTGTGAATACGCTCCCATTTGGACTTAGCTTCAAAGCCGCTGCGGGTGAGGCCAGACGCGCGCGGAGCTCTCCTCCACAGTCACGAGTACGGCTTTTCCTCCGAGCGTTGGCGTTCTTGATCGCCATTGCTCTATCCTGCCGGTCACAGCAGATCCCGGAAAGCGTGCACGTGCGAGTTGACGCCGATCAATCGGACGGGAAGATTGCTCCGATTTGGAGCTTCTTCGGATACGACGAACCAAACAACAGTTACGCAGCTAACGGAGAGAAACTGCTCGCTGAGCTGGCTGCTCTGAGCCCGGTACCAGTCCACATCCGCGTCCACAACCTTCTCACTTCAGGCGACGGATCGGCTTCCTTGAAATGGGGTTCCACAAACGTTTACACCGAGGGGCCCGCTGGGAATCCGGTCTACAGCTGGACGATCTTGGATCGCATCTTTGATACGTTCCGCACCAATCGGATCAAACCTCTGGTTGAAATTGGTTTCATGCCGGAGGCGCTCTCCATCCATCCCGAGCCATACCGTCATAACTTCCCGCGCGATCCTGTTGGGTCCATTTACACGGGATGGTCGTACCCTCCCGGGGATTACAAGAAGTGGGCGGAGTTGGTTTTCGAATTCGTTCGTCATTTGCGCGAACGTTACGGCGACGCCGAGGTCAACGCATGGCTGTGGGAAGTGTGGAATGAACCGGACATCGGCTACTGGCAGGGAACACCCGAGGAATATTTCAAGCTTTACGACGTTTCCGTCGAGGCGATATTGCGGGCGCTCCCAGGTGCGCAAGTGGGTGGTCCGGATACTACCGGGCCGGGCAGTCCAAAGGCGGCGGAGTTCTTGCGAAGGTTCCTCGAGCATTGCGCGCGCGGGAGGAACTACGTGACCGGGAAGACGGGCGCACCCTTGAAATTCATTTCCTACCATGCCAAAGGATTGCCGACCTGGCAGGGGAATCATGTTGAGATGGGGATTTCGCGACAGCTGGCATCGATCGAACGGGGATTCCAGATCGTCACCTCCTTTCCGGAGTGGCGCCAAACGCCCGTCGTTCTCGGTGAATCGGATCCCGAAGGATGCGCGGCCTGTTCCGCCAGCGCCGACCCGAGGAATTCCTACCGCAACGGCCCGCTGTATGCGGCCTACACGGCCGAGGCCCTCTACAACACAATGGCGCTAGCCCGTCGCAACCACATCAACCTTCTCGGCGCCGTGACCTGGGCATTTGAGTTCGAAGACGAGCCGCCATTCGAGGGCTTCCGCGAACTGGCCACCGACGGAATCGACAAACCGGTGTTGAATGCGTTTCGCATGTTCGGTTTGTTGGGGAGCGAGCGGCTCAGGGCGGCCAGTTCCGGAGCGTTGCCCACACAGGACGTGGTCAGCGCGGGAGTGCGAAGCCAACCCGATGTGAATGTAATCGCCGCCCGAGGCGGTCGAAGCATCGAAGTCCTGACGTGGAATTATCACGACGATGACGTTCGAGCGGCTCCTGCATCCATCGATCTATCCGTGGACGGTCTTCCGCCCGAAGCGAATCACTGTACCCTGAAGCATTTTCGGATCGATGCTGACCACAGCAATGCGTTCACGGAGTGGGGGCGTATGGGTTCGCCGAGGGTGCTGTCGGAAAGTCAGCGGGCTGAACTGGAAAAGGGAGGGCGGTTGGAACTCTTGCGCGCTCCCCGATCGATTTCCACTCGAAATGGAACGCTGCGTCTCGAATTTGTTTTGCCTCGACAAGGGCTCTCACTCCTGCGGTTTGATTGGTAGGAACTCGTCCGGACGCTAACTGCAAGGGGTCGCTGGATGGGGGAACGTCCCGGCGGATGGCTCTTACGGCGACGGGGGCGTTTGCCGGTCGAGGTCACTGATGGTCACGCGTCGAGAAGGGGAGTCCATACCTCCATGAAACTCGGTTCGCGATTGGCCCACGCGTAGTACGGAATCAGTGTGAGCAGCGCCGGCCTGGACTTCCGCGACACCCCGCTATACGGGCTATACAGCGCTGAGTCACTCGATCCCTCATAAACAGCGCCCGGATGATGCAGGACAACCACGCCACCGAGCAGATCACTCCTATACTCGCTTCGAAATTCGCCCGCCTTCTGCCCGACCAGGAGGGCCCCGTCACTGAGCGCTACACCTTGCGGCTGATCCAACTGTTCTAGACAATAGACGAGCGGCCCCCGCTCGACGGCGACCCGGCCCGTATCTTCGGTCACGTGAGGGTTCGCCGCGAGCGCCTGCGGGGTCATGTCCATCTGAAGCCGAATCGTTTCGCCCGGTGACCATCGCCGACGAATCGGCAGGTAGGCCCCCGGCCTGACTCCCGGAATCGACTTCCCTCCCACCGACACCTGCGCTTGCCGCACCCATCCCGGAATTCTCAGGTAGACACAGAACTCCGATGGCTCGGCGGGCGTCACGGTGATGGCCACATCCCCTTCCCAGGGATACTCTGTCTTCTGCGTCATCTTCAGCGGGCGGCCATCCTCGAGGTGCCAATCGAGTTCCGCATTGTCGAAGAGGTGAACGTAAACCCCGTCTTTGCTCGTGCTGTAGAAGTATCCGGGCAAAGAGGCGAACGTTCGCTCGAGATTGGGCGGGCAGCAGGTCGTGTCGTACCATGGATTCCGAATCTTGTCGCCCGTCGACGGATCAAACGCCAGCGGATTGCGGTAGCAATACAACACACCGTCGAGCGACATTCCCGAATTGATGCCGTTATAGAGCGCGCGCTCGATAACGTCGGTGAATTTCGCGTCCCCGGTCGCCGCGAGCATGCGCCAGTTCCACATCAGGTTCCCAATCGCGGCGCAGCTTTCGCCGTAGGCGCGAAAATTCGGCAACTCGTAGGCCTCGCCAAACGCCTCTCCCGCGGCGCGGGAGCCCACGCCTCCCGTCACGTACATTTTCGTTCCGGTCATGTCGTTCCACAACCTATCGAGCGTCTTCCAATACGTCTCATCGCCCGTTTCCAGGTAGTAGTCGGTTGCACCGCAACAGGCATACATGGCCCGCACCGCATGGCCCTCGAGCTTCTTCCGCGCGGTAAACGGCGTGCCGCTGAACATGTAAATCGTGCGCTGCACGGGAAAATCGATACGCTCGTCACCGCCAAGGATATATCCGGCAAGATCGAGTTGTCGCCTGTCGCCCGTGATGCGATACAGCTCGATGAGCGCCATCTCAATTTCCGGGTGGCCGGACACAATCGGCTTTTTGGGCGCGGGCCCGTAATCGGGAAGCAGGAAGTCATCGACGAACTTGATCCCCGCATCGAGCATGGTGCGATCGCCCGTCGCGCGGTAATAGGCAATCGCGCCCTGCAGGAAGTGCCCCATATCGTAGAGCTCGTGCCCGGTTGATTGCGTGTCGGGCGTCATGCTGAGCGAAGCTCGGTCGCCGACAAAGTAGGTATTCAGGTAGCCGTTGGGCTGCTGCGCAGCAACGACGTCCGCGATGATTTTCTCGGTCGTCGTACGCAGCTCCGGCCGGTCTCCCGACTGCAGCGCGAACCCCGCCGCCTCCGTCCACTTGTACACGTCGGAATCGGAGTACACGGGTCCGCGCTGTGCGGCACTGCTGCGCCCGCTCAGTCGCCGGAAATTGTTCATGCGGCCATTCGCCTCGAGCAGGTCGTGCATGCTGGGGATGCTCTTGCTCACATTGATTTCGCGTCGTGTGGCCCAAAACCCGCTTTGAATGGTTACGGCGCGAACCGGCACCGTATGCAGCTTTGCGTACGGCGACTTCGCAAGATTGAGCACGCCCTGATCCTTCCAGGGCGGCGCATCCGGGAGCGGAACCCGCCCCGGCTGGCCCGCAAAACCCTTCGCTGCGATGCCTGGGAATGACCTGTCCGGCCGGGCGCGCACGGGCAACACCGAGACCGCCGCCGTTGAAATCGCCGAGGCCACGAACTCCCTGCGCGAAATGTTTTTTTTCTCGCTCATGATGGCCACCTCGCCGCCGCGCTATCATACACGCAAGGGGCGTAAACGTTTTCTTTCTTTCTGGCGCCACACGAAAAGAGCCGCGGAAGCGGCAGAGAAGGCAGAGTTTCTCTTCGAAGTCACCGGCGTCAACGTGCGCCGCTGTCTGCACGGGCGTTTGGTGGTGAGGGTGGTAGCTGCCGTGCCGCCGGTAGCCACTCGCGCGCGCCGCGCCGGGTTGGCCAGGGTTCTCCTCGGGGAGCTTCGCGAAGCAACCTAGCAGGCGTTGACCGTGCCTGGTTTCCTCCGCTTCCGACCAGGCACCAGGCGGCATCAGAGATTCTCCATCGCGTATCGGAGGGCGACCTGATGGGGTAGCTGAGTCGGAAACCCGGCCGAACCAGATGCTTGGTGCGGGGGGCGTCTTGCGCTAGGCTAGGTCCCACTCCCCTTCGCAAGGAGACTTGCCTGATGACGCAAGCCCCAGCCAATACGCTTTTCGCGTGCTCGCAATGCGGCCGAATGTTCGCGGACTCCGATTTGGTGCACATCGCCGGAAACTGGGTGTGCGGCGATTGCAAGCCGACGTTTTTGAGCCGGGTGATGGCGGGCGGCCCGGGTGTGGCCTCGTCCCTCTCTTACGCCGGTGTCGGCATTCGATTCGTCGCCCGCTTCATTGACGGCTTGGTCTTTCTGGTTCCCTTCGTAGTGATTGCGATCCTGGTTCTGCCCGGCCTAGTGCGAACGGCGGGTAGCATACCGACGATGTTCAGCGGAACCTTTCTGCTGGCTGGGCTTACATTCAGTCTGTTCTACGAAGTCCTGATGCTGCGCTACTGGGGAGCCACGCTCGGGAAAATGGCCTGTAGGCTTAAAGTCGTACGCTCTGACGGCGGCGACCTGGGCTGGGGCGTCTCCTTTGGCCGCTACTTTATGTACAACGTGGTGATCTGCGCCGTTCCCCTTGTCAACTGGATCCTACTCCTGACCACCGCCATTATGGCCGGTGTGGACCCGCAAAAGCGCGGTCTGCATGATCGGGTGTGCGACACGCGGGTGATCGATAAACGAAGCGCGACATGAGCCTGAATATCAACTTGTTCACGCCCCCTCGAAACAGCTCCGAGGCGGGTGGCTCTCCTCCCTTTGCCGGCGTCCTGTCGCCGCCTGACGCGCCAGGGACTGTTGCGTGCCCGAAGTGCGGCGGACATGTGGCACCCATGGAGACACGGACGGGACGCCAGACCTGTCTCTACTGTCAGGAGCAGTTGCAAATCCGTCTTTGGCCCGTCATCCGCCAAGACGCGGGCGCCGCTGTCCCGATGGGGGACCAGGCGACGTGCTTCTTTCATCCAGACAAGGCGTTTCACGCATGCTGCCAGCGGTGCGGCCGGTTCGTCTGCGCGCTGTGCGATTTACAGCTCGGAGGGGACCATGTTTGCCCGACGTGCTTCGAGCGCGGACGCGCCGATTCTGGACTCGGTGATGCTGGCAAGGCGGAATGGCGGCATCGCGACGTACTCTATGATTCGATCGCACTGACGGTCGGGTGGTCCTGGATTATCATTTGGCCGGTGATCTTCGCCGCAGTGCCGATCGCGATTGTTTTGCACGTGAAGTACCGCAAGGCGCCGCGTTCGTATTTGATACCGCGCTCTGCGTGGCGTTTCTGGGCGGCATATGCGGGATTCGCCTGGTTTCCGCTGCTGATCGTCGGCTTGATTTACATACCGCGGTGGGTTGTGGGGAGGCACTGATTGCCAAACGCGTTCCGCAAAATATCACGCGTGGGGAGCCTGTCGGGCGGAACGAGGTGGTATCTGAGCGAAGACTGTTTGCTCGCGGCCAAGCGGGTGATGTATGCGGTCGAGTACCGGCGGTTTTACTTGTGCGACCTGGAGTCCATTGTGGTGTGGCCCAGCCGGTGGTGGATCGTGCGGCCAATCATTCCGAGTGTACTGCTGGGAACACCCGGTGCCCTGCTGTGGCATTGGGCAAATTTCGTGGCGGGCGCGATTTTCGCCGGCACAGGCTTGGCCTGGGCTAGCTTCGAACTGGCTCTCGGGCCGACAGCGAGAGCGCGTATTCGAACGACCGGAGCGACCGTTGAACTGCCCTTGGTGAAACGAGTGCGCCGCGCGCCTCAAGTCCTCGCGAAAATCGATGCGGCGGTTCGCGCTGTTCGCGGCCTGAACCAGCAACCGACCGCTCCCGTAGCCGGGCCGCAACCAGGGGAACCCTCCGCCCAAACGAGCTCCCACACAGCTCCCGCGAGCGCTCCCCTCGGGGATCTCACCTAGACGAATGGCTCCAAACACACGAGCCGTGCCCTTCGTTCTGCCCGCCGCGGCGGGCTTGCGCCATGCCCGTTGCTTGTTTCATCCGCTGCGCGAAGCGGCAGCGCGGTGCCCGCACTGCGGAGGGACGTTCTGCCGCGAATGCGTGACCGACGAAGACGGCAAGCTCGCTTGCCCGCCTTGTCTGCGCCGGATGGCTCGACCGCCCGCACCGAAACCATCGGGGGCGCGCCGATTCCGGCAGGCCCTGGCTGGAATTGCCGCGCTCGCCTGTCTGGCCGCATTGGTTTTCGCGCTGCTGCGCTGGCGAGTGAATAGGCCGGAGCTGCATCTGAACTTTGGCCGCGCCGCTTACGACCGGCCGTCCGGGCCAGGCGATGAGTGAAGCCGCGCTGCCTCCTCTTGCTGCGCAAGCTGGACAGCTAGTGCCGGCGCGCGCCCGCGGCAACCGGCTAAACCCGCTCGAAGCGCTCGAACGCGGATTCGCGCTATTTCAGTCCACGTTCGCACGGGAGGCCTGGCGCTACTACGCTGGTGCCGCCCCGCTCGTCGTTTGTTTTATTCCGATCTGGGTGGTCGACGGGCAGATTCGGTTATCCGACGGCGCGCTGCTGATGGAGGCCGCGCTGCTCGCCGGCGCCTACCTGTTGCGCGCGTGGACGGTCGCTCGCTACATGCAAGGCGTTCGCGAGCGCGCGTTCGGTGTGCCAAGAGCGAAACTTGCAGGCGCGGCTGCGCAGGGAGCAGCTATGGGACGCCTGCTCGCGTGGAAAGTCACTCTGACTGCCGCGGCTTTGACGACGCTGCCCAGCATCGCCGGGGCGCCGTGGTTCTACAGCGCCGGCCAATTCGCGGACCTTGAGGCGCAGGAGGATGCCTCCGAGCGGTACTCCCTTCGCGGTTGCCTGGCGCTCGCGGGCCAATGGTACGGCGGCGGCCTGCTTCTTTTCCTCATGCTCTTCCCTGTTTGGATCGCCGTGTGGCTGAACGGTTTCATTTTGGCGATCATTCTCCCGCAGCTGCTGCATTCGATTTTTGGGGTGAATACCCTGCTGTCCACAGAAATGGGGATCTATGCGCTACTCCGGAGTTCCGCGTTCTGGCTTTCGCTCTTCGCGGGCGCGTGGTTGGCGCTCGATCCGATCGTCAAATGTACGTACGTTGTCGTCTATCAGCATTTGCGGTCGCGGCGCGAAGGCGACGACCTGCGTGGGTTACTGGCCAGCCTGCCACGCGAGCAGAAGAAGAAGGCCGAGCTGATTCGATCCGCCGGCGCCGGGCGCAGCGCGATGATTGGCTCGTTCGTCCTGCTTGCGGCGATTTTGCTTGGCACTTCCCAAACGACGAGCGCGCACACCGAGCAAGCATTGCCCAGCCGCCGCAGCGCGGAGCCGGCAACCGATTCGACACGCCAGGCACGGGTAGAAAAATTGCGTCAAGCCCTGCATGAGGAGTCAGGGCGCTCCATCTACCGTTGGCATGACGCGGAGCACCCGCCTACCTGGTTTGAGAAGCTGATGGCCGAGATCGGGCACGCCATCGACCGCGCCTGGGAGGCTTTCTGGGCCTTTCTTGGCAAACTGTGGCCGCAGGGGCTGGGTCTCTCGTTGGGGACGAAAAAGGGCGGGTGGCGGCTGAAGGACATTCGATTTTGGCTGGCGCTCGTCGCAGCTTTGACTCTAGCCATCGGAGCGTTCCTCTTTTGGCAACGGCGTCGTCGCCAAGCGACCCAGCTTTCCCTTCCGCTCGCAACAGCGCCGCTGCCTGACCTCAGCACCGCAGCGGTTGCGAGTGAGCGTTCCGAGGAGGAATGGTTCGCGCTGGCCGACCGGCTCGAGCGGGACGGCGAATTGCGACTGGCCCTGCGTGCGGCATACCTCGGCTTGCTTGCCGGACTCGCACAACGCGAATGGCTTACGATCCGCCGCGATCGCACGAATCGTGAGTATCTCGATGAGTTCACGCGTCGGTGGCGACGGCGTCCGCAAGCGGCCCTCGAGGCGCGCCCGGAAATTCCTGACAAATTGCGCAGCAGCCTGCGGGTGTTCGATCGCGTTTGGTATGGGTCTCACGCGCTGACGGCAGCGGCGGTCGGCGCCTACCGCCAAGATCAGCGGGAGCTGCTGAGCCATGTCTGATACTCGCTCCGGCCAACGGGCCGTGCTCAACTGGCGGGGCCCCTTACTGGCTGCAGTGATCTTCGCTGGCGCCTTTGCCATTCTGCTGCTCATGGCGCATCAGAATCAGTCGAATACGAGCGACATGGGATCGAGCTTCCGCCGGGACCCTTACGGCACCAGTCTGCTGTTTGATTCCTATGAGCGCGCCGGGTATCAGGTCCAACGCAGCCCGGATGAAAACTCGCTCGCCGATCTGAACGCTTCGCAGACAACGGCCTTCTTTATCGCGGGATATCCCCTTGATGATTGGGAAATCGAAAACGGAAAACTCCAGAGTAGAGGGAGATTTCGCGCACGACTCGAGACTTTTCTTGCGCGCGGCGGGCGCATCGTGCTGATCGCGCCAACTTGGGGCTTGACGCAGAAGCCCCAGTCTCAAGACTGGGAAGTCGAGGAGGATTCAAAACCAGCCCCCCCTGAGCCCGGTCCCGGCTGGGCCGCTCCCGATCCTCGCACCATGCCGCCGGGGAGCGAGAGCATGTATCTCGAAGCTGATTCGCCCTGGCTCAAAACAGACGCGCATTGGACTGCGCTCTACGCCCGAGCAGGGAACGCAATCCGGGGGTCGCTCGCTAGAGCAAAGGCTGACGATGGTTCGCCAGCGCATGTCTATATGGCCATGCGGCGAGTGGGAAGAGGCGAACTGGTCGCCGCCAGCCAAGAATCGTTCTTGCTGAACGAGGCGATCAAGAGGTATCCAAATCCGGTCCTGCTCGATTTTCTCGCGGGTGGACGGCCAACGATTTGGGTGGACGAAACGTTGCACGGACTGTATCAGGACGAGGGTGTGCTCTGGCTCGTGCGGCGGTATCGGCTGCAAGCGGCGCTGCTGCTCCTTTGGGCGACTTTGCTGGCGCTACTTTGGAACATGAGTGGCGACTTGGTGCGACGACCGGCACGCGACCGCAGGACGGAGATCATCCGTCAGGGCGAAGGTCCGGGCGTGGCCGCACAACGCCTCCTTGAGCGGAGTATTGCGACAGAGCAGGTTGTGCCGGAATGCTGGGAACAGTTCCGCCGCCGCTCGCCGGAGGACGCGCAGACCATTTCCGCCGATCCGCGGTGGGGCCCACGGCTGCGCAGCGCGCTCGCCGGGCCACCCCTAGCAGGGTACAGGGAGCTCAGGCATCTGATCTACGAGCGACGCCTGTGCGCAAGAGGCTTGGCGCAGGCTGAACGCCAGGCGCTCGATAGGTCTCCGGCCTCGACGAAAACGACTCCCGAGGAGGCACCGATCGCATGAATGAGAAACCGGTACTGGATTCCGACGGACAGGCGCAGCCGGCCAGCGCGGAAGCGCAAGGGCAGGCCGCCCTTGGCACGCTCGCAAGTGGCGCGCGACGCGTTAGAGAGGCGCTCGGTCGCGTGATTGTTGGCCAAAACGAAGCGATTGATCTCGCGCTGGTGACCTTGCTTGCCGGCGGGCACGCGTTGATTGAAGGCGTTCCGGGCGTCGGAAAAACGCTGCTCGTGAAGGCCCTGGCCCGCGCGGTAGCCGGCGAATTTCAGCGCATTCAGTTCACACCGGACCTGATGCCCGCGGATATCACCGGGACGAGCGTCTTCGACCTAAAGACGCAGGAATTCCGGCTGGTGCGTGGACCGATTTTCACGAATTTCTTGCTGGCGGATGAAATCAATCGTGCGCCCGCGAAAACGCAATCGGCTCTGCTCGAAGCCATGCAGGAGCGGCAGGTGACGATTGATCGCGCGACCTGCCCGCTGCCGCCAGTCTTCGTGGTTTTTGCGACGCAAAACCCCATCGAGCACCAGGGCACATATCCGCTTCCGGAGGCACAGAAGGACCGTTTTCTGGTGAGAATTCGCATGGGCTATCCGGCCGCGGAAGACGAAAATGAGCTGGCCCGTCTGGTGGCCGAAGATGAAGCGCCGGAGCGTCGGCTGGTCGAGGAGCTGCACGCCCCGGTTTTGCAGCCGGGCGAACTCGAGCGGTTACGGACGGCCGTCGGCCGTGTTCGAGTCAGCGAGGCGGTCAGCAGCTACATCGTGCGGTTGGTTCGACAGACACGGCAGCACCCAGCCGTCTGGGTTGGCGGCGGACCTCGGGCGACGCTCGCGCTCCTGTCGGCATCACGGGCACTCGCCGGCCTCGAGCAGCGCGATTTCGTGCTGCCCGAGGACGTAAAGATGCTGGCTGCTCCCGTGTTGGAGCACCGCATGCTCCTGCGGCCGGAGTTCGAGATGGAAGGCGTCGAGCTTCGGGAAGTGATCAACGCGGTGCTGGAAGCTGTCGAAGTGCCGCGCTAAGCGACAGGCCTGGAACACCAGGCAGGCCACGGCATTAGACGCAGGCGAAATCATGACGGCTAGCAATGGGATGTCAGCAGGGGTGGATGCGTCGGGCCAGGCGGTTGGCGGGGTCGAAGCGGGGGCGAAGGCGACGCGCCGCAACCTGGACTCCGCCCACCAGTCTCGGCAGCAGGTCGCCTTTCGGCTGGGGGGAGCACTGTTCGGCCCAGCGGAGTCACTCGCCTGGGTGCTCGGACTGCTGAGTGTGGGGGCGTCGATTGCGCCTTTCCTTGCGCACGGATGGCTGTGGCTCGAGCTGGCCGGCGCGACGGTCGCACTCGTTGCCTGTTGTGACGCGCTCGGGCTGTGGCTCGCCCGCCAGGAATTCGCGCCCGTCCTGCTGCCGGCGGAAAAGGGCCTTCGCGGACGCGAGGGGCAGAGCATCCAGGTTCGGCTCGCGCTCGCCGGCCCCGGGCGGTCGAGACTGCACGGCGAAGTCCTGGTGGCGGTGATGCCGGCCACGCGAGAGAGCGAAACTGCCATTCGCGTGCGCGGCGGCCCGCAACGGCTGAAACTCGAGGGTCCAGCGGACGGATCGGCGAGCCGCGCGTCGATCCTACTCTGGCCCTGGACGGCAGAGATCGCTTTGCTTCGGCGCGGGCTGTGGCCTGGACCGCGCGTGGGAATCGAGCGGGGCTCGCGTCTCGGGATCTGGCGCCTGCGGCAATGGTTCGATTTGCCGGAGCCGATGCGAATCGAGGCAGATTTGCGGCTCGGGCGGCGGGAGATTCTGCGTAGCCCGGTTTACCGCGCCCTTGTGGCATCCCGGCAGACACCGTGGACCGGGCACGGGCGCGATTTCGAGCGCCTCCGCGAATACCAGCCTGGCGACAATTACTCAGAGATTGCTTGGAAATCCACCGCCCGGCGCGGCGCTCCAGTTACGCGGCTCTTCCAGTGGGAGCAAAGGCAGGAAGTATATTTCCTGGTTGACCAATCGCGGGCGTCCGCGCTCGCGCTCGACCGGGCCAGAGAAACCGAGAGGCAGATGCTCGAAGCGCGCGCGCCGCGGCAACTGCTGGATCTCGCGGTCGAAACGGCGCTCGTGGGCGCGGCCGTTGCGCTCGAGCTGGGCGACGATTTCGGCCTGGTCACCTACGCCGATGAACCGAAGTCCTGGTTGCGCGCGGGAAGCGGACAATTCCAGTTTCACCAACTGCGCGATCGCCTCCTGAATCTCGAGCCTTTGCCGACGACTGCCGACTACGAAGTGCTGTTCAGCGAAATTCGACTGCGGCTGCGGCGGCGCGCTTACCTGGTATTGCTCGCCAATCTGGCCGAGCGCTCGACTTCAGATTCGCTTTGCCGCGGCGTTGGGCTGGTGCGCTCGTCGCACCTCGTCTTGATGACCAGCATCTTGCCCCCTCACGCACGGCCGGCATTCTCGCCCGGCGAGGAGCCGCTCACGGACCAGGACGTCTACGCGGCTCTCGCCGGAGAAAGGGAAAACCAGCGCCTCGGGGCGCTAGCCCGGCGACTGCGCCAATTGGACGTGCAGCTCCGGTTTACTGCTGCGGAAACGTTTCTGCGAACGGCCGTTGAAGGGTATCTCGAAGGCAAGCGGGAGCAGCGGCTGTGATTCTGGATCTCGAACGATTTCAGGCTCAGTCGCGGCCGCGCTGGAGCAAACTGGAATCGTTGCTCGTCGCGCTCGAAAACCGGCCGGATCGCCGGTTGAATCTAGCCGAAGCCGAACTGCTGCAAGAACTCTACGCCCAGACCGCTGCGGATTTGAATCGCGTCACGCATGGCGCCCTGGCGCCCGAGCTGAGGCAATATCTCGAGCGGCTTGTGGCCCGGGCCTATGCGGAACTCTACTACGCTCCGCCCACGCGCTCTGAAATCTGGCAGCCGCGCCGCTGGCTGCGAATTTTCACGGCGTTTCCGGAAGCCTTTCGGCGGCAGTCCCGCTATTTCGCACTGGCCGCGGTGATCACCCTGCTTGGCTGCGCGCTCGGCGGTTTGGCGGTGCGCTACGACCCGGCGGCCGTGGATGTGCTGCTTGCTGCCGATTATCTGCACAATCCGGGCCAGCGCGTCGCGGAAGAAGAGAAGGGACAGAATCGACACTCGGACTCTACGCAGGTGCAGGCGGCCTTCTCCGCACAACTCATCAAGCACAATATCGAGGTGGCGCTGTTTGCTGCGGCGCTCGGTGTAACGTTTGGGGTCGGAACGGCACTGCTGCTCTTTGAAAATGGCGTGCTGCTCGGGGCCGTGGCCGTCCGTTACACGCAGCAGGGCTTTGGACTGTTCGTGACGGCTTGGCTGCTGCCGCATGGGGCGCTGGAGATCCCCTCCATCCTGATCGCCGGGCAAGCGGGGTTCTACTTGGCCCAGTTACTGCTCCGCCGCTACGAGGATCGCAATATGCGCCAATCCATCCGCGAATGGCTCGTGCTGATCGCGGGGCTGGCGATGATGCTGTTCTGGGCCGGCATGATGGAAGCGTTCTTCTCTCAGCGTCACGCTCCGGTTCTGCCGTACGGGTTGAAGGTTGCGGTTGGGGCAGCGGAACTGGCATTGCTAACCGCCTATCTGCTCTTGATCGGGCGAAGAGATCCCGGCGCGCAGGCGCGGTCGAATCTTCCCTCGGAGAACAAATGACCGGTTCTCAGTCCGTGCGCTTGCCGACGACGGCGGAACTGACCGTGGCAACGCCCGAAGGCGTGCTCTTTCGTCTGCCCCTTGCCGGTCCCGCGCTGCGGCTGTATGCGATGCTGCTTGATATCGCGATCGTGCTGGCAGCGGTTAACGGCCTGGGGCGCCTGGTTTACTTGGTTTTCGCGAAAGCTCCGGGATTTGGAGTCCTGGTGATCACGCTCGCGGAATTCGCGATCGGGTTCGCCTATAGCGCCTTGCTCGAGGGTTTTTGGAACGGACAGACGATCGGAAAGCGCCTGTTTCATTTGCGCGTGATTGACCAATCCGGGCTTCCGCTGCACATCGAACAGGCCTGGGTACGGAACTTGATGCGCTTGTTTGATGCGCTGCCGCTCGCATATCTGGTTGGTGGAATTTCCGTGCTGAGCAGCCCCCTCATGCAGCGGTTCGGCGACCGCGTGGCCGGAACGCTGGTCGTTCGCGAAACGCCGCTGGCCGTCCCGCTGGACGAAGCCTGGAGCCGTCAGAAGTACAACTCCTTTTTGGAATATCCCGCGATCGCCCTGCGTCTCCGCCGTGCGGCCACGCCGGAACTGGCGAGTCTTATTCAAGATGCGCTTCGCCGTCGCAATGAACTCGCACCTTACGCGCGGCGGGACATCTATCGCGACCTCGCTGCATATCTGCAGAGCGAAATCGCCCCGTTCCCGGACGAATTGATTGAGATGCTCAGCGACGAGCAGTATTTGATTAATGCAGCCGGCGTGCTGTTCGCTGATCAACGCCTGCAAATGGTTCGAGCGACGTCTAGGTAGACGGCCGCTTTCTCCATACTGACAATCGCGTTGTAGTCCGGCTCCCGAGACGCGATGCCCATCTCTTCATGCGAAAGAAGGCAGTTCCCTTCAGGCCAGCGGACCTCAAGGTTGCCCGGCTTGATCTTGTCAACCCTGGCGCGGCCGAGGTAGCTTCCAGTCTCTGAACAGAGGCGAAGCGGGCTGCCATCGGCGATGCCCAGGCGCTCGGCATCTGGTCGGCGGTCCCGCGAAGAGAGGCGACACGAACCCTTGCACGACATTCGCAGGGTTAGAAGGTCACTGATCGCGGAGAGCCGCCAGAGCGTCGTGCAGGGTGGGAAAGATCCGTTCCGGGCCGATTAGGTCAATGAGGTGATGGCTAACCAAGTCCTCTCGCAGAGACGGTGCTACCCGCGCCAGCGCCAAGTGCGTACCCCACCTTTGAAGGTATGCGTGCAGGTGGCATATGATTTGTGCAGCAGTGTAGTCGATATTTGGAATCGCTTCGGCATCGATCACGAGCCAACGCAGCGCTAATAATCCCCGCCTGGCCGCCAGAGCGCGAACCTCCAGCGAAAAACGCCCAGCGTTGGCATAGAACAAGGCCGCTCCGAAACGATAGATCAGCACCCCGGATTCGGCGGAAGCGGCCTGCCTAGGAGGCTTCAGTTCCCATCTTCCCTGCTCGTCTACGGTGACCACACCGGTTTGCGGACGGTAGCTATGTTTCACGACCACAAGAAGCGAAAGAACCATTGCAATAACTATTCCTTGCTCCACGCCAACCAAAACGACAATGGCGGCCGTCAACAGCGCGAGAGCGTATTCGCCGGGGCTTTCCTCGAGGATGCTGCGCAGGCTGCGGATCTTCACAAGCCGAACGGCAATAACAAACACGATGGCTCCCAAAACGCAGCGGGGAAGATATTCGAGCGGCTTGGTCAGGAAAACCAGAACCAGGGCAACCACGGCGGCTGTGACCACCTGGGCTAATTGGCTTTGCCCCCCGGAGCTCTCTACCATCGCCGTTTGCGTTGGGCTGCCATCCACGACGAACGTACCACTCAAAGCGGCCGCCGCATTGGCAGCCGCGAGACCGACCAGGTCAGCATCCTCATCCAGGTACTGGTCGTGACGAGCGGCATAGAAACGCGCCGTCGCTGCGCTTTGCGCCAGAATCATGATCAGACAGGAGGCCGAGAGGGGAAAGACGGTCACCACATCATGCCAGGCCAGTGTGGGAGGGGTGAAGTGAGGCAAACCTCCGGTTATGGGACCGACAATGGCAACGCCTCGTCGCGCAAGATCCCACCGCGCGCTGGCCACGACTGCGCCCACCACAACAATCAGGCTGCCGGGCACCCGAGGAGCGATAAGGTGAAGACCGACGACCACGGTCACAACGATTAGGGAAAGAAAGGCCGACAGCCAATGTATGTGTGGAATGCTGCGAAGCACCTCAAAAAGCTGTCCAACCGTTCGCCGCGAATGCACTTCGACGCCGCACATTTCACCAAGCACGGCAATGCCAACCTGGAAGCCAACTCCGGTTAGGAAACCAACCAGCACGGTTTGCGATAGGAAGTCAGCGATAAACCCCAACTTTAGAAGACGCGCGAATAGCAGCAAGACCGCCGACAGCAGAGCAACCAACCCCGCTAGCTCCACGTATCTGGCACTTGCGAGCGGGGCCATGTTGCCAAGGCCGCCAGCCAAAATGGCGGCAGTCGCCGAATCAGCCGAAACAACCAAATAACGCGACGAGCCGAACGCGGCAAACGCCACCAAAGGCAACAATAGCGTGTAGAAGCCAGTTACAACCGGGGTTCCCGCGATCTTCGTGTAGCCTAGCGCCTGGGGGATGTTCATGGCCGCCAGTTGGAATCCGGCAAGCGTATCGCGGATGGCTCCCGCGCGTGTCACCGGGCGGAGGCTTTGGAATAATCGCGGGTGTCGGGCCTCCTCTTCCCGAGCACCGGCGGAGCCAAGGCTCGAGGGATTCCGGTTCTCCGGCGCGCTTTGGCCCCGGCTGTTCACCGCGAAGAAGTCCTTTCCATCTGGCTTGCGTTTCCCTCAAGCGCCAGAAAGAGCTCGCTTGATGTCCCCTCGGCCCCCCTGCCATGGACGATCGCCTGGGTCCTTTTGAGTCAGGCCACCCAATAACTCTTCGTTCCTATCCCCTTGCAACTATCCGCGGTTTCGTTCTCCCGCGGCGGCCCGAGGGTCTCTCTCCTCACGCCTCTTTTCCTTCCAAATCTTGTATCGTTCAAACAACGTCCCTCCGGGCGCCTGATTCCGTTCACGCTCCTCCTCGAGCAGTGCAAGCAACCGACGGTGGCTACCGACGACGTCGACTAGCAAACTCGTTGTCCAGGCAAAGGTGAAGAGACCCGAGATAGCGATGATCGGACTGATGTTTCGCCAATGCCTTTCCAGGTCCACGGTACCATAGCCTTCCGTCGTGTAGGCATTGGCACAGAAGTAGATCGCGTCCTGGACGCGGGGCATCAGGCCGAGATGATCGAGGGCGAAGGCCCAGATCATGATCTCGAGGAGATGAAGGGTAAGCATGAGCGCCACCACCCAGGTGAATAGAACGACGAGCTCCCACCTGCGAAGCTTGCCGGCAAGCACGCGTCGTTCGCCCCGTTTGTGCAGGAGAAGGATGTGGTGGAGGCCTGTGCCGTGGAACAGAACTATACATACCAACATGAGAGCGCCCATGCCGATCGCGGCCATGGGCTTATATTCGTCAGGGATCTTGCCCAGTAGGGATGGAAGATCGGGCATTGGCGGCGCCACGCTAAATCCCGACTCGAGCCTCAGCAGGCCTCGGATCTCGCGCTGTTCTTGGGGGCTTCAGCCAGCTCAGCGCAGCCTTCCGCTCTGCCGCAAAACCCTTTTGAGGTCGTCGCCTGGATCTGGCAGAACGTCCAGGCCGGTTACCTGTCAATCGCCGTTCTGGGAGCACAGGTGTCACGGGCGTTGGCCCCACATTTCCAGAATGTTAGTGAGGAGAAAAACCAGGTAGCACTGTCAACAGTTACAGCAGGCGGATCGCTTGCGCCGAGACCCGCCTAAACGGCGCTGCGGCGAAGGGGCATGCCGGCAAGAATTCGCTCGATGGCAGCGACCGCGAAATCGATTTCCTCTTCCATATTGTAGAAGTGTGGCGACATGCGCACGCCCGCGCCCGGCCGCCAGTCGACCAAAACATCGCGCTTGAGCAGCTCGGCGCACACTTGTTTCGAATAAGGCATGTCCACCGCAACCGTGCCGCCGCGGCGCTCCGCATCGCGAGGCGCGGCGACGCGCCAGCCACGCGCGTCGGCAAGGGAGATAATCCGCGACGTAAGCCGCCTGGACTTTTCGCGCACTTGCGTCATATCGAGCTTACGCAGAATGGCAAGCCCGGGGGCGGCCGCATACAGCGCGGGAATGCTCGGCGTTCCGTTGAGGAAACGATACGGCCCTTGTGTGTAGCGCGTTGGGCCAATCTCGAAAGCAAACGGGTTTTCGTGTGCCAGCCACCCCGTCAATTTCGGCTCGAGCCTGCGTGCCAAATCCGGCCGCACGTAGAGGTAAGCGGCTCCGGGCCCGCCGCAGAGCCATTTCAACACGCCTCCGCACGCAAAATCGACGTCGAGGGCCTGAACGTCGACCGTCACACCCGAGCCGAGGGACTGAAAAGTGTCGAGGATCACGTGCGCCCCGACTTGGTGGGCCCTCTCGCAAATGGCCTTTGCGTCGTTGATGTACGAGCTGCGAAAAATGACGTGCGAAACGGGAACCAGCAGGGTTTCCTCATCAATTGCTTCAAGCAGCCGCTCGGTCGGGACCTCGATCGAGCCGCCCGTGCGAACCATGTCGACGCGCGCGCCGCTTGACCGCTGCGCTTCCCAGAAGTACATCACGGAAGGAAAATTCAAATCGGTGTAGACGATCTTATTGCGCCTTCCGCTGAACTCGAAGCAGGAGGCCACCACCGCCTGACACTGCGTTACATTGCCGTGGATGGCCACCGAGTTCGGCGGGGCGTTCATCAGCTCGCCAATCTGATTGCCGATTTCCAGCGCCAACATCCACCAGCGCTCCTCCCAGGCGCGCACGCCACGCGTAGCCCAATCCTCGGCGTAGTTACCGAGAGCCTCCTCGACGCCGCGCGGCATCGCGCCCAGCGAATTGCTGATCAGGTACGTTGTCCCGCTTAAGATTGGAAACTCCGAGCGGTAAGGCAGAAACGGATCGTTCATCGAACCACCTTCCCACGCGCTCTCTTCCTCCCCAGGAGGAAATAGAAAGCGCTCAGGATCAACAGGTAGGGCCCGGCGCTCACAGCCGTGATTCGCGCCTGGGGTACCCACCAGGTCGCGACCACCACGGCCACGATGGCCAGCAGAGCCAGAAGCGAGACGATCGGCCCTCCGGGCGCACGCATGGGCAGCGATTCGAGTTCTCGCGCCGTCCGCTTGCGCCGCATGGCCACATGTGAGGCGAGCGCGATCGACCAGGCCAACATCCCGCCCGCCAGCGACGCCCCGATGATGTACAGAAACGCGTTCTGCGGGGTCGCATACTCTACAACCAGCGCAACCACCACTCCCGAACCCGAAACCAGAATCGCCTTCACCGGCACGCCGTTTGCCGATAACTCGGTAAGCCGCGAGGGCGCGTATCCGGATTCGGCGAGTGAATAGAGCAGTCGCGAAGTCACGTACAAGTTCGCATTGGCCCCGGACAGCGCTGCGGTCAGCACAGTGAAATTCATCACGTGCGAAATTGCCGGCACGTGCGCCACTTGAAATACCGTGACGAACGGACTTTGCGCCACACCAACCAGCCGCCACGGCACGATCCCGACCAGAACTGCCGCAGAACCGACGTACAGGAAGGTCAAAACCGAAAATGTGATGCGTGTCGCGCGCACGATGTCCGGCACGGACCGCGCTTCGCCGGACGATATGGCTACCATTTCGACCCCCAGGTAGTTGAACAGGACGAAGGAAAGCGCCAGCAGCGACGCGCCCGCTCCGAAGGGCAGAAATCCCCCGTCCGAGCTATAGTGCGCCGGAACCCTGGCCCCCAAGATCAGCGCCGCGCCGACCAAAATGAAGGCGGCGATCACCGCCACTTTGATCATGGCAAACCAATACTCGAAGCTGCCGAAATTGCTGACCTCTCGCAGATTTGCGTAGAGCAGCAGGGCCGCAAATCCCGCGATCCACACGGGGGCTGGCACGCGCGGAAACCAAAACCGCATATAGGTCGCTGCGGCAACCAGCTCGGCGCTCACCGCGATGGCCACCCCAAACCAGTACCCATAGCGGGAGACGAATCCCGCCCAGGGATGGAGGTACATGTCCGCGTAAACGCCGAAGGATCCGGCCGATGGATGCAGGCTGGACATTTCCCCAAGGGCCATGGTCACCGCGAAGGCGATCAGGGCACCGGCCACGTAGGTCAGAATCACTCCAGGCCCGGCAATCTCGACAGCCGCGCCCGAACCGAGCAGCAGCCCTGTGCCAATCGAACCGCCGATCGCGACCATGGACATCTGCCCTGCACCGAGTTGCTTGTGCAGCCCATCGGACGGGCTCGCACTGGACGGCTGCCTGGCCTGGACTGCTTCGCGCAGATTGGCGCTTCGCGGCATGTGCCGCAAGAGATTACAAGAATGAATCCCGTGCGCAAGCGAATTGCGAGCACACGCCTCACCGGGGCACCTAACTCCCCCGATTTCCTCTTTGGGTGTAGCAACCAGTTCGGGATTCTTTGTATCTGTTCAAGTTGTGAAACTTGCTGCCGAGGGTCGCAGAGAGCCCACCTCAACCGCCCGCACCCCGTCCCCAGCGCCACCGCGTCTTTTGGGATTCAAATCGGCGCTGCTCGCGCTGCTTCTCGTCGCCGGTACTGTTCCCGCTCACTCCGCCGATCAAACCCTGACCTTCAAAGTACCCCCGGTCAAGATTCCGGTCAGCGTAAAGGAGGAGCGCGTCACGATCGCGGCGTCGGCGCTGATTACCGTCACCAGAAAAGAGCACGGATTGAATGTTGTGAATCTAGCGCTTTCGGCTGACCTTTCAGGCTTGCAGCAGAACCTGACCGAGGTTCTGAGCGCTGAACTCGACAAGGACGATCGTTGTGGAGATCGGATTGACGTCGAGCACGCCTCGCTGACTCCCGAGGAGCCGGCCAGCGCGACTCTTGTCGAGCTTCACTACGAGCGATGGGGCTGCGTGAAGGTATTCGGCAAACAGCAAGCGAAGCGGCTGACCGGCGGCAACCTAGCCATCCCCATGAAGCTCACCCCCGCCGTCGAGGAAAACAACACCGAATTGCGGCTCGTTCCGGAAGTCGGTCCGATTCAGGCGGACGGTTCATTGGGCGAACTGCTGCGAGCCGGGAGTCTTGGCCAAATGCTGCAGGACAAGATTCACGGTGCAATTCTCGCTGCCTTGCAGCGGGGCACCAACCTCAGTGCGACCCTTCCTGCCGCCATTCAGAGCTATGCCACAATCCAGAGTGCGCGCTTCGTGAATGAGGGTGCGGGGCGGCTCGCCGTGGTTCTCGACGGCGAATTTCACATCACCGACCAGCAAATCCAGCTTCTGTCAAAACAAGTCAAGGAACTCGCCGGCTCTCGCTGACACGGCAGACCCCCGCGGGGCTAGCGGCGGGATTTCATCTGCGGGCGGCGACGGGTACGCGGTTTCGTCGACCGCTTTGAGCCCGCGCGCGCGGCTCGGCGAAGCGGGCGCCGCACCAGGCGTGCGCTGGCGTTCGTTTTGCGCCGAGCGGCGTCGCGCCGACGCTTGGCGGCCCAGCCCGGCTTGTTGACCTGGCGGCCGCGGGCGATGGCCAGCGCCTCGGCCGGGACATTTTCGGTCACCACCGATCCGGCCGCAACGTAGGCGTTGTCTCCCACCCGCACCGGCGCAACTAAAGCGGTATCACTGCCGATGAACACGCGACTTCCGATGGTCGTGCGGTTCTTGGCCACACCGTCGTAGTTGCACGTGATGGTGCCCGCGCCAATATTCGACTCGCGGCCGACCGTGGCGTCACCGAGATAGGTCAGGTGCATCGCCTTCGCGCCTTCGTGCACCACCGAATTCTTCACCTCAACGAAATTCCCGACGTGCGCTCGGGGACGAATGTCCGCGCCAGGCCTCAGACGCGAGAAAGGTCCGACCTCGGCTGCCCGGCCGACACGGCTCTGGTCGAGAATCGAATGCGCGCCGATCCAGACATCATCATCGACCCACACATCGTTCAGAACGCTTCCCGTGCCGATCCGGACGCGCGCGCCAATGCGCGTTGCGCCCAGCAACTGCACGCCCGGCTCGATCACCGTGTCCGTTCCGACCACGACCCGGGGGTCGATCACCACCGTTTCCGGCAGGTAAATGGTCGCCCCGGAAGCCATCATCTCCGTCGCTTTGCGCGCGCGGAAGACGCGGTCAGCGCTGGCCAGATGCACGCGCGTGTTGCAGCCGAGAATCTCGTTCCCGTCCGGCGCCATCTGCGCAAGGACCCGCTCGTTCTTCTGACGCAGTACGCCGATCGTGTCCGTCAAATAGAGTTCGCCATGAAAATTGTCTGGACGCAGGGCGTGCAAGGCCGGCCACAGCTTTTCGAGTGTGAAGCAGTAAATACTGGAGTTTACCTCCCGAATCGCGCGCTGCTCAGCTGTAGCGGCCTTCTCCTCGACGACCGCCTGCACACGCCCTTCGGAATCGCGCAGGACGCGGCCGTAATCGGATGGATCATCGAGCTCGGCGGTCAGCAGGGTGGCCGCAGCCTCGCCCCGGCGGTGCACGTCGAGCAGTGCGGCTAGGGTTTTCGTTTCGAGCAGGGGCGCATCGCCGGGAACGACCAGCCCGAGTTTCGCGCTCTTGCGAATCGCACGTCGCGCCGCTTGCACCGCATGACCCGTGCCGCGCTGCGGCTCCTGTAGAACGGGCTGCGCGCCGAGCGACTCGGCCAGCTGACCGACCTCTTTCGCCTGGTGTCCAACAACCACCAGCAGTTGCGCCGGCCGCAGCGGCCTACAGGCCCCGATCACGTGCTCGAGCAGACTTCGTCCGCCGGCGCGGTGCAGAACCTTGGCCAGTTCCGAGTGCATGCGGGTTCCCTTGCCCGCCGCCAAGATGATGATGACCGTGTCTTTTGTGAGAGCCATCTCGCAGTATTGTCGCCGCGTCAGCACTGTTTCGCAATCAAAACGCGCCATCCGATTGACTTTGATCGCCGAACCGATAACCGTCCCCCCAGTCGCACCGCTGCGGCTGGGCTTCAAGGGCTGGAAAGTCGGCAACGGTTCGGCTTGCGGAGACGGCCCGGGCGCTAGGAAAATGCGGTCGCGGGAAGGCGGGCGGAGGGCAAATCGGACGGCGCACGATCCTCGTCGATCGTTTCCATCCACAGCGACCGATCGGCGAGCAATCGCGTGACCAGCTGGGTGTGCAGCGCGTGTCCTGCTTTGTGCGCTACGACCAGCGCCTGAAGCGGCTGTCCGATCAGCGCGAGGTCCCCGATGAGATCCAGGGCTTTGTGCCGCCCGAATTCGTCTGGGAAGCGCAGCGGTCCATTCTGGATCGTGGTGTCGTCAAGTACAATCGCGTTGTCAAACGACCCGCCCCGAATCAAGCCCATCGCGCGAAGCCCTGGGAAATCCTTCATAAACCCGAACGTACGCGCGGGCGCAAGCTCCTGACTAAACGACTCGCGGTCGACGTTCATTTCGACTTCCTGCGGGCCGACCAAGGGGTGCTTGTACTCGACGAAACAATGCACCCGGAACTTGTCGCACGGGTATACGCCGATCCGTCGGTCGCCGTCGGCAAATTCGAGCGGCTTCAGCACGCGTAAATACTTTCTCGGACGACGCAAACGGCGCGTACCGGTGCGCGAAAGCATGTCGATGAAGGGCTTGGAGGAGCCGTCTAGAATCGGCAGTTCGAGCGCATCGACCTCAACGTAGACGTTGTCAATCCCGCAGGAATAGAGCGCAGCCAGCACGTGCTCGGTCGTCGACAGCAGCACACCCTGTCTCATCAAGCTGGTCGCGTAGCTGACGCGCGCCACATTGCGGACCTGGGCTTCAATTGCAAAATTCTCCAAGTCGGTGCGGCGAAATACGATGCCCGTGTCGGCAGGAGCCGGCAGCAAACGCAGTCGACAGCGCACGGCCGTGTGCAGGCCGACTCCTTCAATCTCGGCAGGCCGCTGAATGGTCAATTGATGGGACATACGCGCCCGTTCGATTGCTGCACGTGATGGGCCGAGGTTCCCGAACTCGCCCCTTTGTTTTCTTACACTTACACCCAGACCGAGGCGCGAGTTTGCCGAAGTGTTGCACGAATACAACAGATGTGCCCTTTTGTGTGTGGCTCTCGTCGTACACGTCGTTCTGGGCCGGAGGGAGTTCAAGGCCCTCTGGAAGCCCCTCGTGATTCAGGTTTTCTGGCAGCATCCGGATGCCCTGCGGTAATATCCCAGCCCGAACGGCGGGGATGGGGAGATTCGTTCCATCCTCTGGGTCAGGGCTCTTCCGAGGTGTCTGGCTGCGAATCCTGGACGTCGGGTGCGGCAGAAGAAAATTTGCCGGATCGATCGGTGTCGACATGAACCCGAACACCGCCGCCGACGTCCTCTGCCATCTCGATAAGGGCGGGCTCCCCTTTCGGGACAACTCCTTTGACCAGGTCCGTGCCGAGCACCTGATCGAGCATGTCGTCGACCTGATCGCCACGATGGAGGAATTTCATCGTGTGACGCGCGCTGGCGGCACGATTTTCATCCTCACTCCGCATTACACAGACTGCAACTCCTTTACCGATCCGACGCACCGCTCCCATCTGAACAGCTACTCGTTCCATTATTTCTATCCCGGGGGGCGGCACGGAGAGGAGATGTGGTACACCCCGGTTCGTATGCGCGAAGCGAAGTTGCGCGTGAGATTGCTGCGCGTTTGGCGCGTCCTCGGGTTTGAATTTCTCGTCAACCGCAGCCGAATGTTCCGCCAATTCTGGGAGCAGTATCTGAGCTTCGTCATTCGCGGCAAGCTGATCGAATTTACCTTCGAGGTGCTCAAGTGACAGACGACGACCCTCACGCCCGAGCAGCGACAAGACGTCGCCGCCATCGAGAGTGAGAGGAATTTGCTCGTGCGAGACTGGCCAGGCGTTCTGCGATCCGTCCTCGCTTACGCAGAGTCAGTCGAACGGCCTTGCCCAAGCTAAACGCGAGCAAAACGCGCTCGCTTGCCAGGCCGGCGAAGATACCTGCGATCGCTCGCTCTTGAACCCACGGGCGAGGGTGACCTCCGGCAAGCCCTCCTCCTGAGGGCAATCTGTCGCGTAGGCCCCGGACGCCGCCTGCTCGGGATCCTTCGCCTGTGGGCAGGAACAGTTGCAGGCACCGGTTAGCCGGTCTTGGCTGCGAGAGCGAACGAGCTGGTGCTTCGCCCTTGCCATCGAGATTCGCGGCCAGAGCTGGCTCGTGTGTGGCCTTCCTCAGAATCGAAGGAAGAATAAGGTTAAGGTCGTCAGCCTGCTCGGCCGAGCGGTGTCTACTTCTGCGGGCCTTGTACCTTTACTTTCTGGGATTTCGCTCGCTCGATTTTCGATTCGCAACCGATTTGTTCCTGGCTCAGCTTCCGGTCGTAGTTGGCCGCGCAATAGTAGTGAGCTTTGTCTCCTTTGTGCGTTTCACAGGTTCCGTCAAATCCTTGGTCCCGTGCGTCATAGTAGGTGCAGGATAGATCGACGCGGCTGTGCCCCTTTGCAGAAGCCGAATTGGCGGGCGCAACCTGGGACTGCGCTTTAATCGGCCGCGCAATTGCTCCACTTCCCGCAGCCACACAGAAAAGCAATACGACACTCCCCGTCGTGAGACCGCATTTCAGGCTCCAGCCGAAGTCGGATTTCTCCGTCTTGATTGTCATGATTCGTTCCTCCAGCACGTTGGCGTCAAGAATCCCAAGCGCGTTAGAACTGAGAGATCCGGCGGTGAGCGAGATCCTTTTGGCCAGCCGGATGAGAGATTCCGCGTACAAGCTCGGGTCGATGAGTTTCTGGGTGGCCATCTCGTCGCAAGTCATCTCCCGTGTCCGTGCGATTTGCGATTTCACAAACCAGGTCAACGGATGGTAGGCGATAGCCAAACTCGCCATCTCATAGAGCAGGTTCTTTTGAAAGTCTCGGCGTTTGATGTGCGCGCATTCGTGTGCCAGCACGACGAGAATGTCACGCGGCGCGCACTGCTCGATGAATCCGCGAGGAATGAGGACCGCCGGCCGTGCGAACGCGATGGTCACCGGGCCGGCAATCATTTCTGAGTGCAGGACCTCGGCCTCCCCCACCGAGAATGCCTTTTTGCAGCGGCCCCAAAGTTCTCTAACCTCCGGCCCGAGCGAGACGGGGCAGGCTCCCCGCCGGAGCCTGATCGTGTAATGGAGTGACCAACCTAGTTGCGCGGCGGACCAGAGGAAAGCGCACAGGAAAAGACAGAAAACGGTAAGGATGGCTGCCGGCGTCAAAACCGGACCATTGCTTACGGGCTGCTGGTCAAATACCGACGTCACCAGGGAATGATTTTGAGCAGTGGTTCGAAAAGCAATCTGGGCCAGCATAAAGCGCAGAAGGGGGAGGGTCGGTGTGATCGCGGCGAGCCCCAAGGTCGTTACCCATAACAGGTGGTGGAATCGCGGGCCGAGATGCTTGAGCAAGCGGCTCACGATCCATCCCGCTCCGCCAACCGCAGCCACTTCCCAGAAGGAGTTGAGAAAACAGGAAGCGATGAGCTGAAGGAGATCATTCATGTTGGTCGTTCACCTCTTGGGCCAGAATCTTCCTCGTCAAATCAACGATCCGTGCCGGATTCAGCTGCCGGTTCTTGACCAAGCTCATGACCAAATCCTCCGAAGATCCTCCAAACAGTCTCTCGATCAAATCCCGGACTGCGTGTCTCACGGCTTTCTCCTCTGACAAGACGGGACGGTACTCATAGGCTCGGCCTTTTAGCTTCCTGCGGACCTTTCCCTTCCGTTGCAGCACAGTCAGCATCGTCTGCACCGTTGTGTAGGCAAGATCTGTGCCGGAAGGAAGATTCTTCTGCACGTGCTGCACATCCCCTGCGCCTTTGCGCCAAAGCACCTGCATGATTTGCAGTTCGAGAGGAGTCAGCGAGGCAGAATGCCTTTTTCGTCCAGCCATTCTATCTCCTAAATGAATAGGAGAATACGTCTGCCCCTCACACTCTGTCAACTAAAACGTTAGGAGAAGTGAAATCCCGCCCCAGCGATCCGGCCGTTTTGGCTTTGAGCTCGCCTCGTCCCTGATCCTGCCGAGGCATTTCTGAGATGGGTTCCCGGCTTGCTCGCGCGTATAATCGGGTTTTTGAGGCTTTTGGGGAACGGCTCGCCGACCGTTGGCAAGCAAGAACCGACAACGGTCATCCCGCAAAATGACAACCGAGACGGAAATCAAGGTTACCCCACAAATCGCTGCCGAGCACGGCCTCGCGACGCACGAGTATGCACGCATCCAAAAGATTCTTGGTCGCGATCCGAACATCACCGAGCTCGGCATTTTCAGCGTGATGTGGAGCGAGCACTGCTCCTACAAATCCTCACGAGTGCATCTGAAGCGGTTGCCGACCCAGGGCTCGCGCGTCGTACAAGGACCCGGCGAGAATGCGGGCGTTGTGGATATCGGGGACGGGATGGTCGCCGTCTTCAAGATCGAATCGCATAACCATCCGAGCTTCGTCGAGCCGTTCCAGGGCGCGGCAACCGGCGTCGGCGGGATTTTGCGGGACATCTTCACCATGGGCGCTCGGCCCATCGCCGTGCTGGACTCGCTTCGCTTCGGTCCGATCAGGTCGGGCCCCGGCGCTGGGAGCTCGACGCCCGCGGAGGTGGCGCGCAACCGGAACGTCCTGGACGGGGTGGTGCGCGGAATCGCTTTCTACGGCAACTGTTTTGGCGTGCCGACCGTCGGCGGCGAAGTCCTGTTCGAACCGTGCTACTCGAACAACCCGCTGGTGAACGCACTGGCATTGGGCATTGCCCGCCGCGACGATTTGTTCTTCGCGCGGGCTCGCGGTGCGGGTAATCCCGTGATCTATGTGGGCGCAAAAACGGGCCGGGATGGCATTCATGGCGCCTCCCTGCTCGCCTCGGCCGAATTCAGCGAACAGTCGCAGCAAAAGCGCCCCAACGTGCAAGTCGGCGACCCGTTCCTGGAAAAACTGCTCCTCGAGGCCTGCCTCGAAGCCATGCGCACGGGCGCCGTGGTGGGCATTCAGGACATGGGTGCCGCCGGCTTGACCAGCTCCAGTTCTGAAATGGCCTCCCGCGGCGGCACGGGAATCGAAATCGAGCTGGCTCGCGTTCCGCAACGCGAGAGCGGCCTGACTCCCTACGAAATCATGCTCAGCGAATCGCAGGAACGCATGCTGCTGGTGGCTGAGCGCGGACGCGAAGGGGAAGTCTTCGGCGTATTCCACAAATGGGGGCTCGATGCGGTCGAAGTGGGACGCGTCACGAGCGATGGCTTGCTGCGCGTTCTCGATCACGGGCAGACGGTGGCCGAAATACCCGCTCATGCGCTGGCCGAAGAGGCACCGCGATACGAACGCCCCCTAGCCCGCCCGTCTCCGGCCGACGGCCGGCACGCACGCTCGGTTGAACTCGCGCGCACGGGCCAAGACCTCACGGAGAATTTCCGTCGGCTGCTGGCCTCGCCGGCCATCGCCTCGAAATACTGGATTGCCGAGCAATACGATTCCATGGTGCGCACGAACACGCGCGTGGGTCCCGGTTCGGGCGACGCGGCCGTGCTGCGGCTGAAGGAGATGAAATCTGCCCTGGCCATCTCAACCGACGGCAACGGCCGCTGGTGTTTTCTATCGCCGCGAATCGGTGCGATGCACGCCGTCGCGGAAGCGGCGCGCAACGTCGCTTGCACTGGCGCCCGGCCCATCGCGGCAACCAATTGCCTGAATTTCGGCAATCCGGAAAAGCCGGAAGTCATCTGGCAATTCAGCGAAACGATCGACGGCATCGCCGAGGCCTGCCAGGCCCTGGCCACACCGATTACCGGCGGCAATGTCAGCTTCTACAACGAAACGCTCGGCAATCCGATCTACCCAACACCGGTTCTCGGCGTCCTCGGCCTGCTCGATGACGCCGACCACGCGCTCGGATCCGCCTTCCAAAAACAGGGTGACGCGATCGTCCTGCTTGACGCGGGCGCGCCCTGTCGGCGAGAGGAAGAGGCACTGCGGGAGTTCTCATCTTCCGAATATGCGAAGGTTGTGCACGGCATCGTGGGGGGGACGCCTCCCGAGATCAACCTGGCCGCTGAAAAACGCCTCATTGACTGCCTGGTCCAGCTTGCCTCGGAACGCGCCATCCTCTCCGCCCATGATGTGAGCGACGGTGGCTTGGCGGTAACCGTCGCAGAGTGCTGTTTCACTCCCGCCAGTCTCTCTGCCGAAGTCCAACTCCCGGGCGACCTGACCGGAGCGGAAATTGCCCTGTTCGGCGAGCGAGGGGCGCGCGCCATTGTTTCCGCCGATCCCGATTTCCTTGCTCGCGTGAAGGAGGTTGCGGCACAATGGAAGGTGAGCGCTGTGCAGATCGGGAAAGTCACCTGCGGCGACTTTCGCATCCAATGTAACGGGGCGATTGTCCTCACAGGGAACATCCCGTCCCTCCGGCAGGCCTGGGACAGGTCTCTACCCGAGGCGCTCGAAAGCGCATGAACTCTAGGCAAACCGAACGCGACGACCACTTCCACGATGCGTGTGGCGTGTTCGGGATTTTCGGTCACGCGGAAGCCGCCAAGTTGACCTATCTGGGCTTGCACGCGCTGCAGCACCGTGGACAGGAATCGGCAGGGATCGCCTCCTCCGACGGTGTCGACGTGCACGCGCACAAGGCCCTCGGTCACGTGCAGGAAATCTTCACCCCCGATATGATTTCCCGCCTTCCGGGCGAATCGGCCATCGGCCACACGCGCTACTCGACGGCGGGCGATAGCTCGCTGCTCAACGCGCAACCCGTGGTGATCGACTGCAACAAGGGCAAACTCGCCCTCGGCCATAACGGAAACCTGACCAATGCCCTCGACGTGCGCCGGCGGCTCGAGCATCGCGGGTCGATTTTCCAGACCACCAGCGACACCGAGGTCATTGTTCACCTCATCGCTCGCAGTGCCTCGCGCAATCTTGCCGGCACGATTGCAGACGCCCTCAATCAGGTTGAAGGTGCCTACTCGCTTGTGATCCTGACGCGCGAGGAACTGTACGCGATTCGCGATCCGCGGGGCTTTCGCCCCCTCAATCTCGGCCGGCTGGACGGCGGCTGGGTGGTTGCCTCGGAAACGTGCGCGTTTGATCTGATCGACGCCACCTATGTCCGCGAAGTGGAACCTGGCGAGATGGTTCGCGTTTCACGCGGCGGCATTGAGTCGATCCGCTTTGCACCGGAAAAGCCGCACCAATACTGCATCTTCGAGCACGTCTACTTCTCGCGCCCGGATAGCTTGATTTTTGGCCGGCCGGTAAACCAGAGCCGGGAACGGCTCGGCCGCCTGCTGGCCCGGGAACATCCTGTGGAGGCCGATCTGGTAGCTCCGGTTCCGGATTCGGGGGTTCCCGCCGCGGTGGGTTATGCCGAGGAATCGGGCATTCCGTTTCGCATGGCCCTGATTCGGAATCACTATATCGGGCGCACCTTCATCGAGCCGGAGCAGGCCATCCGCGATTTCGGCGTGAAGTTGAAATTGAATCCCGTGCGTAGCATGCTGGAGGGGCAGCGCGTCGTGCTCGTGGACGATTCGATCGTCCGCGGCACGACCAGCCGCAAGATCGTGCGGCTGGTTCGCGAAGCAGGTGCCTCCGAGGTGCACGTCCGCATCAGCTGCCCGCCCACGGTTTCGCCGTGCTATTACGGGGTGGACACGCCGCGGCGTGGCGAACTGATCGCCGCCCGCCAATCGGTCGATCAGATTCGTGATTACCTCGGCGCAGACTCGCTCGGCTATCTTTCGCTTGAAGCGTTGCGGGCCGCGGTTGAGGATACCGATGGGAAGTTTTGCACGTCGTGTTATACCGGGAGCTATCCCACCGAACTTGTGCAGCTCGAGGTGGAGGCTCGGCACGCCTAGTGATTCGGCAGGCATCGCCGGGGCCGCTCCCGCATCAACAAACTACAGAGGTCATTCGTGAGCGCAGAAGCAGAAGCGGTAGCAGTACCAAAGGCTAAACGACATCCCGATACGACGAAGGATCGCGTTTGGCGAGAAGTCGTTTCCTGGTTTTGGGTCATCGTGGCCTTCTTTTTCATAGAGGGAACGCTGGTGCAAGCGCGCGTCATTCCCAGCGGCTCGATGGAGAACACCGTTCTCATCGGCGACCACCTGATCGTGAGCCGGATCGGGTACAGTGCGGGCGTGCCCTTCACGGATTTGTCTGTTCCTCTTTGGCGTGAGCCAAAGCGCCAGCAAATCATCGTCTTCCGCGCCCCGCTCCCGCAGGAAGGCAATCCCGATTTCATCAAGCGTGTCATCGGCCTGCCGGGCGATACGCTCGAAATCAAGGCCGGCGTTGTTTACATCAATGGCAAGCCCCTGGACGAGCCCTATCGTCTGAGCCCGCCGAATCCGGAAGAGTATCGAGGCCCGTGGCACGTCCCCGCGGACAACTACTTTGCGATGGGCGACAACCGGGAGAACTCCTATGACAGCCGCTACTGGGGATTCGTCCCGCGAGCCAACATCATCGGCACTCCGGAGATGATCTACATGTCCATCGACGCCCCGGAAGAAGTTTGGGACCCCGGGCACGTTGGTGAACGATTCGAAACGTACTTGAGCGTGTTCGTCCACCCCAGCGAAGTGCGTTGGAAGCGACTGCTCCACACGTTCTAACTCGAGGCCTTTGGCCGCCCGGCCCTCGCGAAAAAACGGGAAGTCCATGCGCTACGCCGATGCAGGCGTAAACATTTCTATCGCCGAAGAAGCGAAGCGGCGTATTGCGGCCGTAGCCGGAAAAACATTCCGCCGCGGCGTGCTCGCCCCCATCGGCGGCTTTGGCGCCTTGTATCAGCTGGACACCAAGCGATGGCGCGAGCCCGTGCTGGTCGCCAGCACGGACGGGGTCGGCACGAAGCTTAAGGTCGCCTTCGCCACCGGCATTCATTCCAGCGTCGGGGCGGACATCCTGAACCACTGCGTGAACGACATTCTCACCCAGGGGGCCCAGCCGCTCTTCTTTCTCGACTATCTGGCCATGGGGCGGATGGACACGCACATCGTCGAGCAGGTCATCGAGGGCATGAGCCGCGCGGCGAAACAAGCGGGCTGCGCCTTGATCGGCGGCGAAACAGCAGAAATGCCGGGTTTCTATGCGCCGGGCGAATACGACCTTGCCGGCTTCATCGTCGGAGCCGTGGAACGTTCCGAGCAGCTCGACCCCCGCCGGGTCAGCCCCGGCGACGTCCTTATCGCCCTTCCCTCCAGTGGCCTGCACACCAACGGCTACTCGCTCGCTCGCAAACTCGCCTTCGAAATCGCCAAGCTCGAGCCCGACGCTTATGTGCGGGAAATCGGCAACAAGATTGGCGCCGAGTTGCTGAAGCCCCACCGCGCCTACTGGCCGCTGGTGAAGAATATTCTGGGACGCGGATGGGTCTCGTCGATGGCACACATCACCGGAGGTGGAATCACCGGGAACCTGCCGCGCGCGCTACCGCGGAACGTGCAGGCCGTCGTGCAGCTTGGCTCCTGGCCGGTGCTGCCGATCTTCCGTTATTTTGCGAAGATAGGAAAAATCGATCGGGATGAAATGCTCCGCACGTTCAACCTCGGGGTGGGCATGATCCTGGTCGTTCCCGCGCGGAGCGTCGCGCACGCGGAAAACGAACTGAAGCGGCGGCGCGAGAAGTTTTATCAGATTGGACGGATTGAAGCGACTCGCGGGGCTTCCCGCGTCGTCTATTCGGGCGAGTTGCCCCTGTAAAGCTCCTGGCTCTGCGTTTTAGCTCATTCGTGCGTGTCGTCGAGACCGGCGTTCCCGGATAGGCTATGGTCTCTCACCTGTTTCTCCTCGAACCAGGAACCGGTGGGCGACCTCGATTGTCCCCGCCGTGAACATCAGCGAGCCCGGAAGCAGGGGCGTCGGCTGCCGCATCCCGGATCCAGTCCTTCCCTCGAGAAAACACAATCGCCATCCGGTCGAGCCGGCTACCAGGACCGCGTCACCACGGTAATAATTCGCGCGAGCGAATCAACGTCGCGCGTGTCGATCACTTCGGCTGGCGAATGCGAATATCGCAGCGGCCAACCGAGCGCCACATCGAGAGAGCCGTAGCGCAGAAATGTTGCGCCGTCATTGCCGCCCCCGGTGACGCCGAATTGCACGGGAATCTGGTTCGCCCGCGCGAGCTTGATCACTCGCTCGACCAGATCTGCTCGCACGATGTTCGAATTGTCCACGGCGCGAATCACGAATCCGCTGCCGAGCGGGGCATCGGCAAAGCGCTTCGATTCGAGCGGCGAATCGGAGCTGACGAAGGTGTCCACCGCGAAGACATAATCGGGAGCACGCCCCTCGGCGGCCAGCCGTTTGGCCACTGCCGCGGCGCCGTCGAGCCCAATTTCCTCGGCCGTCGAGAAAACGAACGTAACGTTGCGATCCTTGAGGGGTCCGCCGAGCACCCAGGCGGCGGAAATCAGAGCCGTGTCCCCCACGCGATCGTCAAAGCTGCGGCCGTTAGCGCACGTATTGAGCAGCGGCCGGTACGCTTTCGGAATCGTGACCGTGTCCCCCACCTTGATCCCGAGCGTTGCGACTTCCTCCGGCGTGCGCGCCCCGACGTCGACGCGAATCACTCCCCCCGTATTGCGTCCACGCGGCCATTCGAATTTCGGGTCCTCCCACCCGTTCGGCAGTTCCATCACGGCGTCATGATCGCCACCGGCGGAGTGCACCAGCGCGGGATGGCCGAGGAAAAAGCTCGGCTCCCCGCCCCCTAGGGAAACCACCTCGAGGCGTCCGTCATTTGAAATCGACGTCACCTCGTAGCCAATTTCATCCAGGTGCGCCACGACGAGCAGGCTCGGCGTTTTCGCGCTGGCAGGAGCCGTGCCCACCTGTAAAACCAAATTCCCGGCTTCATCGGTCTCTGGCTTGGCCCACCCCGGCAGCAGTTTTTTCACCTCTTCTCGTACCGGCCCCTCGTGATTGCTGACCCCGTAGACAGGCGTGAGCGCCGCGAGAATCTCCGTGTTGGTCGGCCTGGAGGATGGCCCAGGCCGCAGGTCGCCGCCTTCGCCGCTCCCCTGATTCGTTTGGCTTCGAAGACCGGCCGGGTCCCCGGCTCGGCGAGCGCCGACGTAGAGATCGAGAAGCTTGGCCAATGCCGCCAAATCGGATGAACTGATTTCCTCCGCCGGCGTATCCGGCCAGGCTGTAGCCACGCCAAGGTGCGCCCATCTCGCCGGAAACGCGGGCTGGGCAAGATAGCTTGGGGACACCACGGCCGAGGAATAGTCGACCGCAATCGGAATCCCGTTGTCGTCGGCAAGCCGCCGCAGATCGGCGGGCAACCCTTCGAGCTGGCCGTCCGTCTCGGCAAGGCCGATCAGTACGCCGCTGCCCGGTTCGCGGCGCGGCGCGCGACGCACGCTCTCGGAGCCCGGAACAGGTCCGCCGGGAAGCAGGCGCCCGACATACACCATTTCATCGAATTGATTGGTGCTCAAAACCCGCTCGAACCCTCGCGCGCCGGCCCATTGCTGAACCACGAACGCAACCGTGAGGGTACCCTTCAGCTTCGACGGATCGATTTCACCGAACAGCTCCGCCAGCGCCGCGGCCCCAAAACGATCTCCCACGGCGGCCCCGGCGAATTCCCGGCCCGCCAAGTTGAACAGCCGGCGATTGATGGCGATGGGGCTAAGGTTATCGACTCCCGCCCGGCGCGCTTCGGCTGCCGAACGCGCTCCGATATCCACAAAAATGCTGTCGACATCGCTCAGCTTGGGCGCGTTCAAGCGGCCAGGCTGCAAATGCACAGAGAGCCCGGCCACAACACCGTCGATCCATTTGCCGCTCCGCGTCTCGACCCGCACCGGCTGCGCCGAATAGAGCTCGTTCAGAATCGGTGGCAGACCGAACTGCGGCAGGCGCTGCACACGAATGTAACCGTCCTCGGCAATGTCGCTCGCAACGAACCCCGGCTCATCGATGGGCGTGACGATCAGACGGCGAGGCGAGCCGCTGCCCAGGGTGACAATCACGTCGCCCAGAGTGTCGGTCATCGAACGAATCCGAGCGGCCCGCACGCGAATCCTGTCGCCAAGCCCGCTCTCGTAGCCAGAAACGGCGGGTGTAGAGACAAATTCGGCCAGACTTTCTTCGAGGCTGTGCGAGACGGGCGGCTGCGTCTGCGCGACGGCCGGCCAGGCCATGAGGGCCCAACCCGCGAAAACAAACAATTGATGGGCAAGGGGGCGACGGGTCATGAAAGTACCTCGATCAACGCGTTACGCGATCGTGAGGCGCGAATGTACTCCAGCCGCTCGCTCGGGCGCAATTGCGAAACCCGACCCACTTACGGCTCGGCCTACAGAAGGAAGGTGTCCCTGAGCGGGGTTAACGCAGGCTCGCGATTAGAGTCGATAGGGACGAGAGGATGCCCCGATAACCTCGCCCGCGCTTGAACAGAAGGGTCAGCGTCGAATTTCTAGGCCGATTTTCGGCGCATGGCCTTGTGCTGAAGGTAATGGCCGCGCGCGGCCAGGGCAAGTCCGCTCAAGAACAGGAGAGGGGAAAGATAATTGGTCACCGCGGGCACCGCTGCGATCGGTATCTTCAGCGGGCTGTAGCCGCCGGCAAAATAGCCGATCACCGCGGCGAGCAGCATGTACAGCAACCCGCGGCGGATATCCGCGTCGCCACTGCTGCTCGGCGTACTGTTTGGACGCGTCGCCGGAGGCAATTGCTCGCGGCAGTGCGTGCACTGACTGACTTGTAGCAAAACTGTTTTTCCGCAAAACGGGCATTCGCGGGTTTCCATGATGGGCCCCGTACGGCTCTCATTGCAAGCCGCATTCCATCTCACAACTCAAGGCGTTGCATAGAATTACGCGCAAGCGCGGAAGAGGGCATGCTATCCGGCTGTGTAGATTCGTTACATCTAGGCCAGGCTCCCCCAGACGAACCCTCGCGGAGCGCTTGTTTCACTACGCCCGCGAAACCAGCCCGCGCAGCGCCTGCTCATATGGCGCTCGTGCCACCCCGCGCTCGGTGATGATCGCGGCGATCAGGCGCGCCGGCGTGACATCAAAGGCAGGATGAGCAGCAGGGACATCGGCCGCGATACGAATGCCGCCCAGGTGGGTCACCTCCTCGGCGGAGCGCTCTTCAATGGGAATTTCGTCGCCGGATGCGATGGAAAGGTCGAGCGTCGAAATCGGCGCGGCAACATAGAAGGGCACGCCATGCTCGCGGGCCAGCACCGCAATTCCATACGTGCCGATCTTGTTCGCTGTGTCGCCGTTGCCCGCGATGCGGTCCGCTCCGACCACGATCGCGCTCACGTTCTTTGTCTTCAGGAAGTGGCCGACCATGTTATCGGTAATCAGCGTGAGGGGAATCCCGTCCTGATGCAATTCCCAGGCCGTGAGGCGGGCGCCCTGCAGGTACGGTCGAGTCTCAGGGACCACAACTTCGATCCGATGCCCGCTTTCAACAGCCATGCGGATCACTCCCAGCGCAGTGCCGATCCCGCCGGTCGCCAAGGCGCCGGCGTTGCACTGAGTCATGACCCGCCCAGACTCGGGCAGAAGCTCGGCGCCGAAGCGGCCGATGCGCTTGTCGGCCTCCCGCCGTTCCTGATGCACTTTCTGCGCCTCGTCGATCAGGCCGCTCTTCACCCGGGCGGCGGCAGACGCGCCATCCTTCCCCGCTGAAGCGAGCTCTTCAAAGCGCCTCTTGAATCGTTCGATGGCCCAGAAGAGATCGACGGCCGTAGGACGCGTGCGCGCCAGCGTCTCGCAAATGGCGGCGAATTCCCGGCGCAGTTCGTCGACGGTCCGGGCCGAAGATTTTTCGACTCCGATGGCGATTCCCATGCTTGCTGCGACGCCAATGGCGGGCGCGCCGCGAATGACCATGTCCTTAATCGCTTGGGCCACCTGTCGATAGTCCGTGTAGGTGCGGTAGAGCACTTCGTTCGGCAGCCGACGCTGATCGAGCATCACGACGCCTTCCGGCGTCCATCGAATTGGTTCAACCGTATGCACGTAACCTGGTTCCGGTGCCGCCCGGGCGCTTTTTCCCCCCGAACGCGCGCGTCCGGCTCGGCCGTAAATTCTAGCGCATTGTGGCCAATCGAGCAGGGTAGATGGCCCGTTTCGACGCACCGATTTGTAGCCGGATTGCCTGACGGGTGCACGCGTGAATCGACCTGTGCTTATTTGGCAAACTTCCCTCCTTGAAGGAAAGCAACTCACCTTGCTCCCCGGCATCCAATCTGGCGGGGAGTCTGAATCCAACTTTGGGGAAATGTAACGGAAAATGGCCACGCTGAAAACAGCTAAGCCGTTGCCCGAAGTGCGTCCGGCGACAGCCGTCGAAATTCATCTCGAAACGCTGTTGTACGAAACACGGGAACGGCTCGAACTGATCAACATCACCCGGGACCTGAACCAAGTCGTACGTAAACACGGCTTGAAAGCCGGTTTCCTAATCGTGCAGTCGCTGCACACGACCACCGCGATTTTCATCAACGAATTCCAGCAGGCTCTGCTCGAAGACATCAAGTCGTTCCTCGAGCGCGTGGTCGGCCGCTTTGACTATTGGCGTCACAACGATCCGCGAATCTCGGAATGCAACCGAAGAAACGCCGACTCGCATCTTCGCGCGATGCTCTTGGGCCACACGCTCTCCCTGCCAGTTCGCAACGGGCAAATCGCTTTGGGCTATTGGCAATCGATCATCTTGGCAGAGCTGGATGGTCCGCGCGAACGCTCTATCAATGTGCAAGTTCTCGGCGTTTCGGATTCACACAACAGTTCGGGGTCCTGATCCTCGCGCGGATCGAACGGCTAGTTCGGAACGGCCAGATAGCGGCGGAAGAAGGCAAGCGTATTCATGGCGAGCGCTCTGCGAGCCTCGGGCGTGCGAAAGGTGTGGACGTCCTCCAACTTGACGAATGTGACCGGCACGCCAGCGGCGCCCAGTTTGTCGACGAGTTCCTGCGCTTGCCCGATCGGCACGTTCTGATCCTGCGTGCCGTGCACGATCAAGAATGGCGCGTCGGACTTCTCCACCTGAAAGACGGGCGATGCCTGGCGCCAGATCGCTGGGTCTTTCGCGCGATCGGCTCCCAGGAAATTCCTCAGAAACGTCTCGCCATCCGGATCGCGCTCGGTCGTAAAATCGCTCGGCCCGCTCACATCCACCACCGCTTCGACCCGGCTCGAGTAGCTGGCCAACGCCCGGTCGGAGTTGTCCCGTGTGTTCTCCATGCCTAATAGTGCGGCCAACTGCCCCCCGGCCGAGTGCCCGAAGGCGCCGATTCGTTCGGGATCGACGCCGTACCTAGCCGCGTTGGAGCGTACCCAGCGAACCGCGCGTTGCACGTCATCCAGCTGCGCGGGCCATCGGTTCTGGCCGTCATGAAAGAGACGGTAGTCCACCGAAAATGCCACAAAACCGGCTCGGGCAAGAAAATCGCCCATGCCGCGCATGGTGCCCTTGTCGAAACTGGTCCATCCACCCCCGTGAATGAGCACCACGGCGGGACGGGCTTCCCTGCCGCGCTCAGCCGGCGCATAGATGTCGAGGCGCAGCTCGGTGCCGTTCACCGAAGCGTAGGGAACGTCGTCCTCGACGCTAACGGCGACCCCAGGCCGGGCCGTCGAGTCCTGAGTCGGTGGGGGCGCCGCGCCCTCGGGCTTCTGCGCTGTACAACGAACGGCCAGCAGCATGATCAAGAATCCCATCAGCCGTAAACGGTTCTTGGTTCGCATACACCCAGATGGAGGGGTCCTTTTTTTTTCGCGCCGCCCGGTCCCCGCCTCGGCCCGACCGGAGGCGGCTTAGGCGTTCAGCCTGAGCGATGTTGCGGGGACGAACCCGTCGGTCGGAGCGGCGGAAACGCCCGGCGGGAAGGGCACCTTCTCACGGTCGATGCGGTTGTACAGCGTGTCGCGCTCGACCGGCACACGCCCGGCTGCGCGAATGAGCCGCTCAAGTTCGGCGCGAGTGAGATGTTCGGGCGTCGTGGCTCCCGCATCGTGGTAGATCTTCTCCTCGACCACCGTGCCATCGAGATCATTTGCGCCAAACCGCAGTGCAATCTGTGCGATGCGCGGGGTCAGCATGATCCAGTAGGCCTTGATGTGCTCGAAATTGTCGAGCAGCAAGCGCGAAACGGCGATCGTCTTCAGATCGTCAAAACCGGTCGTCCTCGGCAAGTGCGACAGCGCCGTATTGGCCGGATGAAAGGCCAGCGGAATGAAGGCGACGAACCCACGCGTCCTGTCCTGCAGTGCGCGCAAGGCGAGCAGGTGATCGACGCGCTCCTCGGCATTCTCGATTTGCCCGTAAAGCATCGTCGCATTCGATCGCAATCCAATCTCATGGGCGGTGCGCGCGATCTCGAGCCACATCTGCCCGCTCACTTTGTGATCGCAGATGATCCTGCGCACGCGCGGGTCGAAGATTTCTGCGCCCCCGCCGGGAAGCGAATCGACTCCCGCCTCTTTCATCTTGAGCAGCGTATCGCGCACGGACAGTTTCGAAATCCGCGCGTAGTACCCAACTTCGACCATGGTGAAGGCCTTCAAATGCACCTGCGGAAAGCGTTCCTTGAGGCCCCGGATCAAGTCCAGGTAATAGGAGAACGGCAAATCCGGATGCAAACCGCCGACGATGTGAAACTCCGTCGCGCCCTCGGCCACTCCTTGGGCTGCCCGAGCCCAGATCTGTTCGAGCGAAAACGTGTACGCGCCGGGGGCATCGGGCGAGCGCCCGAAGGCGCACAACCGGCAGTGCGCGACGCAAACGTTGGTGGGATTGATGTGCCGGTTGACGTTGTAGTAGCAGAGATTTCCGTGCTTCTGTTCCCGCACCTGGTTGGCCAGCCAGCCCACGGCCAGCAGGTCGTGCGACGCAAACAGGGCGAGGCCGTCGGCCGCCGAGAGCCGCTCGCCGCCGAGAACCTTCTTGGCGATCGGCTCGAGCCTCCCGTCTCCCGTTTTGAATTCCGCCCCCATCGGTTCCGTCCGCTTTCCTCTACGGCCGCGCCAGCACGACAGCCGCTCCCCAAAATAGCAGGAACAACAGACTAATATAGCCATTCACCGTGAAAAACGCAGCATTCATTCTGCTCAAATCGTCCGCCTTGACGAGGGAATGTTCGTAAAGCAAGAGTGCCGCCACAACAGCGATCCCTGCCCAGGCCAGCCAGCCCAAGCGAAAGCTCCAGCACAGCCAGACGAGCAAACCCAGCATCAGGATGTGCATCCCGCGGGCAAAGAGCAGGGCCCGTTCCACCCCGAACTTCCTCGGGATCGAGTGCAGTCCCGCAGTTTTGTCAAACTCGATATCCTGGCAAGCGTACAGCACATCGAAGCCGCCCACCCACAAGGTGACTGCCGCCGAGAGAATCAACACGCGCCCGTCGAGCGAGCCGCGAATCGCAATCCACGCCGCCGCCGGCGAGATGCCCAGGCAGAAGCCGAGCACGATATGCGACCAGGACGTGAACCGTTTGGTGTAGGAGTAGGCGAACAGAATCGCGAGCGCCACGGGTGACAGTTCGAGTGCCAGTCGATTCAGTCGCCAGGCGGCAAGAACAAGCAGCGCAGACGCCGCCAAGGCAAACAGCGCCGCAAACCCGACCGAAAGATGACCGGCGGGTAAAGCCCGATTCGACGTCCTTGGATTTCGCCGGTCGTAGTCGAGATCGGCAATGCGATTCATGGTCATGGCCGCCGACCGCGCGCCCACCATGGCAGCTACCACCCAGAAAATCTGCGGCCAAGTCGGCAGCGCGCCGACCGCTCGCGCGGCGAGCAATGCTCCGACCAGAGCGAAAGGCAGCGCAAACACCGAGTGCTCGAACTTGATCATTTCGAGCACCACGCGCATTCGGCCTTTGCTCATGGCTGTCCTCTCGAACCGAGAGCGAGCTCTACGTGCTCCTGACCCATGCTTCAGGCCCGCCGCAAGGACCCTGGAGCGCCGGATCTCGAGTCCACCCGGGCCCCTTCCCAACAGACGCCCGAGGCATCCATTCTAGGGTTTCCCGCCTTGCCAGCGATACTGCTTCTCTTGCGGCAACCCGGCCTGTGCCAGCACGCGGCAGGCAAACTGCTCGGCTATCTCGGCTATGGTCTTCGGATGGTAATAAAACGCGGGCATGGCGGGCATGACCGTGGCGCCCGCATCATGCACGCGCAGCATGTTTTCAAGATGCACGCGATTAAGCGGAGTCTCCCGCACGCACAGGATGAGCGGGCGGCGTTCTTTCAGGCAAACGTCGGCCGCGCGCGTCAGCAAATCGTTGGCCATCCCGCCGGTGATCGCACCCAGGGCGCCCGCCGAGCATGGGATTACGATCATCCCGTCCACCCTTGCGCTGCCCGACGCGATGCTCGCGCCGATATCCCTGTTGGGCAAAAGCTCGATCTTCTTCGCCGTCGACCCAATCACGAGCGAAGGCAGCTTCTTCGCGTCCGTCGCGACAGCGTCTAGCTCGGTGGCGACCAAGCGCGCCCCCGCTTCGCTGATCACCAGATACACCCGCCCGACGCGAGAATCCGCCTCCAGCAGACGCAAAATCTGCTGCGCGTAAATCGCCCCGCTCGCGCCCGAAATCCCCACTACAATCACACGCTCTTCCACTTTCGCCGGCTTTCTCATTTGTCACGAACGCGTTCGCTTGTTCCGCTTCCGTTCGCTTGAGCGCCGCGCCGTCCCTGACAGCGATGCCTTTCGGCAAATCAAGCGGGCTTCGAATTGCCATGGTCGCGACCAGCCAGAGGATCCCCCGCCTTGCTGCGCGCGATTGGAACGAGCGCCAAAACTCTAGCATGGTTCCCCGAAAAACCACTTCGCCGCGGGCGGGCCAGCGCCAGCAACCCTGAGCGCCAACAACTCGCCGGTCGCGAGCTGCCCGAGCGGTCCTTCCCATTGCCTCGCATCGATCGTCTTACGCTAGAATCGTCGGACGGCAGAACGAGGGCCCCAGAACGTCCATGAACGAGTCCGACGTCCGAAGTTTCATCGAGGCGCTGAAGGGAGGGAAGCTGCGCACGGAGGAGGCCATCGAGCGCCTCCGGCGGCTTCCCTTCGAGGATATCGGCTTTGCGAAAATCGATCATCATCGCGCCTTGCGTCAAGGCTATCCCGAAGTCGTGCTCGCCCGCGGCAAGACTGCGAAGCAAGTGGCTGAAATCGTGCGCGGCATGCTGCGCGCCGACGCGTCGCACAACATTTTGATCACGCGGGCAAACAAGAACATCTTTGCCGCCGTCAAACGGTTGGCCGGGCAGGGGGCGAGGCCGCGCGGGAATCTGGCCAAATTTCACGAGCTTTCCGGCGCAATCACCATCCTCCGGGACCCGGCGGTCCACGGCAAAGGCCTGATCCTGGTTGTCACCGCGGGAACCAGCGATATACCCGTTGCCGAGGAAGCCCTGGTCACCGCACGCGCCATGGGCAATCGAACCGAGGCCATCTACGACGTCGGTGTTGCCGGCCTGCATCGGCTCATCGAGCACCGGCAAAAACTCGCCGAAGCTCGCGTGATTATTTGCGTGGCGGGAATGGAAGGCGCGTTGCCCAGCGTCGTCGCCGGAATGGTTTCCGCGCCCGTCATCGCCGTGCCCACCAGCACCGGGTACGGATCAAGCTTCGGCGGCCTCGCCGCGCTGCTGGCCATGCTGAACAGCTGTGCTTCAAACGTCACGGTGGTCAATATCGACAACGGCTTCGGCGCCGGCTGCGTGGCCAGCGTCATCAACCATCTCTGATGGGTTGCCGCGGGGGGTTTTGGGGACTTCAGCCCGCATCGAGACTCGCCGCGCGAATCGCCACCGCCAAGGTCGACTCCTCGTCCGGGGATACGGTCCGCAGATCGAGCACCAGGCGATCCTGTTCGATCCGCGCGATCACCGGGATTCCGTTCCGCGGCCGGCGCAGGCGCTCATCAAGGGCGGTGGCGGAACAACGGGAGCTGCGCAAGGCGATGAGTTTTGTGGGCAAGCGCTGGTCGGGCGTTGAGCCGCCGCCGATTACCGAAAATCCATCGCGCAGTTCGAGGGAAACATCCGGCCCGGTTTGGCCAAGCTCCTCGACCAGTTTCTCTGCGCGCCGGGTGATCTCGTGTTGGGAAAGGCGGATCATTCGCAGCGCGGGAACCTCATCGAACGCCTGGCGGTAGTAGGATTTCAGCGTCACCTCCAGCGCCGCAATGGTCAGCTTGTCGACGCGAAGCGCGCGAAACAGAGGATTTTGCCGAATGCGCTCGATGACCCGTTTCTTCCCTAGAATGATTCCGGCCTGTGGCCCACCGAGTAACTTATCGCCGCTGAACGACACAACGGACGTGCCGCCTTCGCAACTCGCGCGGATTATCGGCTCGCCGATTCCGGCATCGCTCAAACTCGCCAGACACCCCGATCCGAGATCCTCATAGAGGGGAATTCGGTTCCGCTCCCCGAGCGCAACGAGTTCTTCCAGGGAAGGCCGCGCGGTAAAACCGGTCATTCGAAAATTCGACCGGTGCACGCGAAGCAACAGCCGGGTGCGCTCGTTGACGGCGCGCTCGTAATCGCGAATCCGCGTCCGATTCGTCGTGCCAACCTCGTGCACAATGGCGCCGCTTTCTGCCATGATGTCCGGGATGCGAAACCCGTCGCCGATCTCGATCAGCTCGCCGCGGGAGACGATGACTTCCCCCTCCTTGGCCAACGTGTTCAGGATCAGAAAAACGGCGGCGGCGTTGTTGTTCACGACGATGGCGGCCTGGGCCCCGGTCAGCAGCGCGAGCAGCCGAGAGGTGTGCACGTCGCGCTTGCCGCGCTCGCCCGTCGGGATGTCATATTCGAGATTCGAATACCGCGTTGCCGTCTCTTCGATTTCCCCCATGGCAGCCGATGCAAGCGGTGCGCGCCCAAGGTTGGTATGAAGGATCACTCCCGTGGCATTAATAACCCGGCGCAGCGAGGGGGCAAGCAGTTGGCACACCTGGCTTGCGACGCGATCTTCGAGTCCGTCGAGGCTCGGTTCGCATTCCGGCTTCTTCGCCGCGCCTTCCGTCGAACCGCCCTCGACGAGGTTTGCGCGAACGTCGGCCAAAACGCCCCGCACCGCATCGGTCACCATCGCTTGGCCGGCCGTTTGTGCCAGGGCGCGCAACCGCGGCCGGCCAATCAGCTCGTCGACCGAGGGTATCCGTCGAAGGCGCTCGCGAATCACACCAACCGGGCTTGGTTCCCCCGCTTTCCCGGGCTTCTCGCCGCCCGCCTGAGGCGACCGCACCGGGACGGCCGCGTTGCCGTAATGTCGATCCGAAGCTTTCTTTCGCATGCGAGGCACTCGACCTCTTCGACGGATTGCCCTACATTTGAGCACACGCTCCGCGAACAGGCAACGATAGCCGGGTGGAGTCGAGCTAGATGAGCGCAGCGAGACAGAAGGGCGCAAGTGATCCGGACCGGCCCGAGGCGACGGCTGAGCGCTCTGCCAGGTCCTTCCCTGGCGACCAGCAGGTCCTGCGCGCCAGCGCTAGGGAACGCCTGGCCGCTGGACGGGGGCTGCGCCACAAAGTTCCCCGTTCGGCGCACGGGGAATGGTCTCCACCGCCGCGCCGTGCCGATCCGATCGAACTGCTCGAGCGGTCCGACCGCGGCCGGCTGAACGAACTGCTGCCGATCCGCTATGCGCGCATGAAGAAATCGCCCTTCGCCTTCTATCGCGGGGCGGCCGAGATCATGGCTTGGGACCTGGCACGGACTCCCGTCACGCTTCTCCGCGTGCAGGCTTGCGGCGATTGTCACATCGCAAATTTCGGCGGTTTTGGCAGTCCGGAGCGGCGGCTCGTGTTCGATATCAACGACTTCGACCAGACGCTGCCCGCACCGTGGGAATGGGATGTCAAGCGAATGGCGGCCAGCGTCGTGCTCGGCGGCCGGGGCCTGGGCCTGCGAGAGCGCGACTGTGCCGATGCGGCCCGCTCGTCAGCCCGGTCCTATCGTTTCCACATGCGCGAATACGCCCAGATGCGCGCACTCGAAGTTTGGTATTCGCATCTCGACGCGGAGATCTTTCTCGAAGAAGCGAGTTCGAAGCAGAGCAAACGAATGTGGAAGGCGGCCGAGCGCGAAGCATTCCGGGAAACCGCAGAGCACGTTTTTCCGAAGATCACGGATGTCAGGAACGGGCTTCGCCGCATCGTCGACGAGCCGCCCCTCATCTATCACCCGCGCGATTTCAAGCGCCGCAGTGCACTCGTCGAAGACATGTTCCGCCGTTATCGCCTGACGCTTCCCGAAGAGAAGCGCGTGATTCTGGACCGCTACGAGATCGTCGACATGGCGCGAAAAGTGGTTGGAGTCGGAAGTGTGGGCACGCGCTGCGCGGCCATGCTGCTCATGGCCGGAAACGATGACCCGCTGTTTCTGCAATTCAAGGAAGCGACACGATCGGTGCTCGAACCCTATGCCGGGGCGAGCCACTACCACAATCACGGCCAGCGCGTCGTCACCGGCCAACGCATGCTGCAGTCGGTGAGCGACGTTTTCCTCGGATGGACGCGCGACGACGAAGGGCGCGATTACTACTTCCGCCAGCTTCGTGACATGAAGATGAAGATCGATCTGGACGGGATGTCCAAAACAGAATGGTTTGAATATGTCGAGATTTGCGGCTGGGCGCTCGCTCGAGCGCACGCACGCACCGGCGATCCGGCAAAAATCGGAGGCTACCTGGGAAAGGGCGAGGCCTTCGACGAGGCGATCGGAAGTTTCGCGGCCGCCTACGCCGACCAAACCGAGCGCGATTACGGAGAACTTCTCAAAGCAATTCGAGCGGGCAGAATCCCCGCCGAGACGCAGTAGCCATGCCCCCGGGCCGACGGGAAACGGACAACCATCTCGATCAAGCAGCAGGAAGTGCGGCCAAGGCGGGGCGGATTCATGCGGCGCGCTCGAAGATGCCGGCCGCGCCCATGCCACCACCCACACACATGGTGACCATCCCGTAGTGCGCTTTTCGGCGCTCCAGTTCGCGCAGAATCGTCGCCGTCAGCTTGGCTCCCGTACAGCCCAGCGGATGGCCAAGCGCGATTGCCCCGCCGTTCACATTCACGCGCGCCGCATCGAGTCCGGCGAGCTTGATCACACTCAACGACTGCACGGCAAAGGCCTCGTTGAGTTCGATCAGATCGATATCTTCGAGCTTCAATCCCGCGATCTTGAGCGCTTTGGGAATCGCATACACCGGTCCCACGCCCATTTCTTCGGGCGGACATCCCGCCGTCGCGAAGGCGACAAATCGCGCGAGTGGCCTGAGCCCAAGCGCCCTGGCACGCTCGGCGCTCATCACAACGGCTGCAGCGGCGCCGTCGCTGGTCTGCGAGCTGTTCCCCGCGGTAACCGTGCCGTGCGCATGAAATACGGGCCTGAGTCGCGCGAGCGCCTCAAGAGAAGTGTCTGCCCGCGGCCCTTCGTCAACGGCAAACTGGATGGTCGTGGTCTTCGCGCGTGAATCGTTCGATCGGCCGTTCGTGCCATTCTCGAGTTCGGCGTAGGTTACCGCGACCGGCACGATTTCATTCTGGAACCGTCCGCTCGAAATTGCCGCCAGCGCCTTCTGATGACTCGCGAGCGAGAACTCGTCGGCCTGTTCGCGCGTGATGCCATATTTCCTGGCCAGGTTCTCGGCCGTAAGACCCATGCTCAGATATGCGTCCGGGTAGTGGTCGACGAGCCAGGGATTCGGCGCGATCTTATTTCCGCCCATGGGGACCATGCTCATTGACTCGGTGCCGCCCGCCACGGCGACATCGCCTTGCCCGGACATGATCCGCTCGGCGGCCAGAGCGATGGCTTGCAACCCCGAAGAGCAGAATCGGTTGATGGTCATCGCCGAGGACGCGACCGGCAAACCGGCGCGGAGGGCCGCAATGCGTGCCACATTCATTCCCTGTTCCGCCTCGGGCATGGCACAGCCTAGGATCACGTCCTCAATTTCTCTTGCCTCGAGCCCGGTCGCGCGTTCGACCGCGCCCTGGATGACGGTCGCCGCAAGGTCATCAGGACGCGTCGCTCGCAGCGTGCCTTTGGGCGCTTTACCAACCGCGGTTCTCACCGCACTGACAATCACCGCCTCGCGCATCGGCCTTTTCACCTCGAATGAAGGGGCGTTCTCACGAGCCTCAGCCGGTCTTGATGCCCGCCCAGTTGAAATCCGCAGCCGCACAGTCCGGCCCGTGCCGGGGGCGGAGCGATTGCGACCAATCATTCGGCCGCTGGTTTGATTCTAGAGGCGGAATTTGATGGTGACAAGCATCTGCACAGCAACAGGCTGGCCATCGAGTTGAGAAGGTTTGTACTTCCAGCGGCGAAGAGCGTCGAGCGCGGCTGACCGGAGAGCGATGGGGCCGGAAAGAACCCTCATGCCTGCGACGGAACCGGTCTTATCGATTTCTGTCTCAATCACCACATCGCCCTCAACGTGCGCTTGCTTTGCGAGATCCGGGTAGGCGGGCATGGGATTGGAGATGAGTTGTGGCTCTCTGATTTTGCCCCCGACGTGCACAGGCGTATCGCCCGGAGGAGGCGGCAGTGCGACTCCCGAACCAACCCCCGGCAGTTCTCCGGGGCCGGTCTGAGCGGAGCCCTCAACGGAAGGAACCTGGGCCGTATCGACTGCGTGCTCTGACCAAAGCGGGTGCGCGTTTGCTTGAGGCGCGAGCGCCGGTCCAGGGGTTGGGTCACTCGGCTGCGCGCTCGAGGGCGCGGGGGCTTTTGCCGGAGATGCCTCCTCCCCTTTCGGCTGAGCCGTGCGGTCATCACTCGCGATATGAGATTCCCTTTGTGTGCGCGGCTCCTCCTTGGGTTTCCCCTTCGTCGAGGAAACCACCTCCGTCTTTTGAGCGAGCGGCTCGGAGGATTCGACAGGCGAGGGCGGCCGCGTCAAAGGAGACGCCGTCTGCTCTGGTTGAACGACTGGCGGAGTTGGACTGGGCTCCGCGGCCGGTTGAACCGCGGCCGGTGCGGGCTTGGCTTCTAATCCTTGCCCGGTCGTCACGGTCGCGGCGGAATGGCGGAAATACCACACGCCGCCGGCTACCGCCGCAAGGGCGAGCCCGGCGCAGGTGGCGACCAGCACCCAATTGCGATGACCGGCGGGGGATGTGATTTGCTCGGCTTCTCGACCGAGGCGCGTGCCAAACAATTCAGGAGCCGCAGGACGATCGCTTGCAACCGTGGACCCCGATCCGTGTCCACCGAGCGCGCGGATGGCGCGGTCAATCTCTTCGACATCGGGCGCATCCGAAGAACGCGTCACGAGCCGATTCTCAGAGCTCGCTTCCTCGGTTGAGGTATCGAGTACGGATCGCTTGCGCAAGTCGTTTTTCGGAGACTCCTCGAGCTCGGGACCGGTTCGACGGGGGTGGGCGATCGAGGTGGCTGCGGCAGCGGGCTGGACCTCTTCTGTCGTGCCGATGGCGACGAAAGGAGAGCCGGGTCTGGCGTAAGATGACGGAGGCGCAGGAACCGGTTTTGCCGAGGGCTCGGGCGTCTGCACGGCTGGTCGCGGCGACAGCGTCTTGCGCAGCGCGGCTGGCAGCTCGCTCGCCTCCGGCGGCCGGTCGAGGCTCGTCTCCTTTTCCTGGGCCATCGAAGGTTTTGATGAACTTCCCTGTGCAGCAGAGGCGGTTTCTGAGGAAAAGTGCACCCCCCAGTACCCGGGCTGAGGTTGTGTGAATTCGACCTCAACGTAGCTCGGCATGTTCGGAAAGCTCCGCACGTTCACTACGCGGCAAATGGCATCCTGCCGAGATTTCAAATTCGTGACCACAAGCATCTGGCCCGAAGTGACGGGAGTCGTCATGCGCAGAACGCCACCTTTGGCAAATACGATCATGGTGGAGGTTTGCTCTTCGAAACGCTCGGTCTGCGGAGATGCCCCGGACGACGCGGAGGCGGGGCGGGAACCATGAACCTTCACGGCGACGTCGAGCGAAACCGCATCGGCACGCGCATGCGTGGAGGTGGCTTTGCGTTGTGAATTGGGCTTATTCAGCGCGCGCGACTCGGTGGGGGCCGCTACTTCGACACTGTCCTTGCTCAATTGCGCCATCACGCGGCCGTTCGCCGTCCCCTGTTCGTGAGATATGACCGTTGATGAGATTTTGGAATCGAGGGGTACAGCCAGGCAATAGTACGTTGGTACTTCATTGACCCCCTGTTTCGCGCAGACCCCCGAGAGGGGCTGGCTCGGGCCCGGTTCCCAACTTTCCATTTTTTTGTCCGCTCAGCTTGTGATAATTTTCGTGCGTCGCGCAGGAGAGGTGACCTGATGGCTCCCAATCACCCGGAAGGCTTTCTCAGGCTGGTCAACGATGCTAAGAGACGCATTAAGGAAGAGGACTTTCATGCGACGAAAAAGCGCATGGACACAGGAGAGAAATTCATTCTCGTCGACACGCGCGAAGATTCCGAATGGGCCCGCGGCCACATTCCCGGGGCCATCCATCTGAGCAAGGGCATCATCGAGCGGGACATCGAGAGAACGGTGCCGGACAAAAGCGCCACAATCGTCCTGTATTGCGGCGGCGGCTTTCGTTCCGCGCTGGCCGCGGACAACCTGCAGAGGATGGGGTATCAGAACGTTATCTCTATGGACGGAGGATGGCGAGGTTGGACAGAAGCCAATTTTCCGGTCGTCAGGGACTAGCGTCGGGGCTCACAGGTGAGTTCTTGATTTTGACACCTCGGTAAAACCTGGTATTCCTCGAACGAATTGCTACGCCGAAGGCCTGTAACCTGCTGATTCCATTCGACGCGCAAAACCCCAAAAACAAGAAACGCGTGGCGCCAGCCAGGGGTGAGCTCTGGCCTGGTTCCGCCCCGTAAGGTCGCGCCACGAGATGAGAAGGTGGCTGGGGCGGTTGGACTCGAACCAACACCATCCTCATTAACAGTGAGGTGTCCTACCGATTGGACCACGCCCCAAGCGAGGCCGCTTGCATGTCAAATCAGGTCCAAAACGCTCTGCGATTTGACAACCCGCATCTTCCAGCCTCCGCCAATTCTAACCAATTTTGACGCAAAGTGAGCCTTGCGCTTCCGCCGATCAATAGTATGAATGGATTCGATAGGAAAACCGAATACCAAGTCCCTCGAGCCAATCGACACTTCCGCCGGAAACAGTAGAGGGATAGGAAGGGTTGCGGCGGAAGGTCCGGGGAAGGAAGCCGGCCCAGCCCTCAATCCCCTAAGGGATCCTCGGCTTTCCTTCCCCTGACACTGTTTTCCTTGGCACGCCAAAATCCAAACTAAGTGGTTGAAAACAAGTGGCGACCGTATCGTCGGCCCGGTAAAAAATCCAAGACGGCAGTAGAAATTTCGATACCCAAATCCCTGTAGATCTGCTTAGCATCGCTTTCCCTTTTGATTCGCCCCAGGGGGCTGAATTTCGCTGCAAATCGCTTGTAAAACTTGCGTTTGCTCCGCGATAATCGAGCGGTCTATGGACGAGAACGCGGACCAGAAGATCAAATCATTCCTTCACTACATTGAGGAACTAGGACTCGGGCCCTATTACATTGCCCGCGCGCGGTCCTCGGTGCCTTCCTACGACCAACTGACCGCTCGAGCCAGAGATGCCTGTGCGCTCGCGCGTCCGGAGCCCAGCGCTCGGTTAGCCGGTGTTTCCGGTTTACAGCCGTCGCCCTCTCTATCGAAACAGCCCAGAGCTCCAACCATTCCGATTCCCTCCGGTCCGTCACTGTTCGACGAGCATATCGAGAATGACTCGCTCGAACGCATCCGCGAAGACATAGGTGACTGCACGCGCTGCAAGCTGCACAAGGCGCGCACGAACATTGTATTCGGCGTGGGGAACCAGAAGGCGGAGCTCGTGTTTGTCGGCGAAGGCCCGGGGCACGACGAAGACGCGCAGGGTGAGCCCTTTGTTGGCCGAGCCGGGCGCCTGCTTACGCAGATGATTGAGGCCATGGGTCTTCGGCGAGAGGATGTCTACATTTGCAACGTTGTCAAATGCCGCCCTCCCGAAAACCGTCTCCCGGAAAGGGACGAAATCTCGACCTGCTCCCCCTTTCTTGTTCGCCAGCTCGCCGTCATCCAGCCGAAAGTAATCTGTTGCCTCGGCGCCTGCGCTGCACAAACCCTACTCGAGACCAATCAAGGCATCTCGCGCTTTCGCGGCGAGTGGTTCGATTATCGCGGCGCAAAACTGCTGGCCACCTATCACCCCGCCTACCTTCTTCGGAATCCCAACGCGAAAGGCGAAGTCTGGAAGGATTTGCAAAAGATAATGTCCGTCCTAGGTCTGAAGGCTCGCAAGAAATAGGCGTCTTTCATCTCACGGATCAGATCGAAATAGCGGGCGGCGATCATGGCCCGCGCATTTTAGGAGCGATCTCTGCCGGGGGAAGAAGGTTGTGGAAAAGCCGCTCGGTGGAAAACCAAAAAACAGGTTTCCCACTCCGCCTGGAAATCCCGCCCACGGCGCGGGATTCCCACTTTGCCAGAACCATGACGGCGGCGATCCTCCCAGGGGGTAACGATGTCCCCTTCCTATTCCAAAGCGAAGGTGAATTTGACAACCAATTCTGTGCTCGGTAGAATCGCAGGTTTTGGGCGTTGTATTGAGGGTGCCCAGGTGTCAGACATGGAAAAAAAGCGGCTCGAATACTATAAGAAGAAGCTGATCGCACGGCGCGAGGAGCTCGTCCGCGGTATCGCGCGGACCGAGCAAGAAGGACGTGAAGCCGACGAAGACCCGACCGTCGATTTGGCTGACAAGGCTGCGAACTCCTATACGAAGGAGTTCCTGTTCGGGCAAACCCACAACGACCGGTCGCTTTTGGAGCTGGTCGACGACGCGCTGGAACGCATTCGTGAGAACGCGTTTGGCGAGTGCATATCATGCCATCAGGAACTTCAGCAGAAGCGGCTAGAGGCAGTTCCGTGGACCCGGTATTGCATAGCTTGCCAGGAAAAGGTGGAGCAAGGCCTGCTCTGAATCAGCGGTGAGTTGCCCCTCCCCGACCGACCCTGCCTAGGCTGGCGCACGGCTGAATGGCGATTTTCTGCTCCGGGCTGCCGAGGCACGGCGTCCGTGTTGGCTCGCTTTTCGCGCCGATGCGCACGGCCAATCCCGCCATCAGTCGCTGCCGTTCCCCATTTTCGGGCGACAGAGCCGGAGGGTCGGTCACGAATCGCCGAGCGTTCGAACGCGATTCGTGGCGCGTACGCCAACTCGAAGAATAGCCAGGTTGACAACCTCCGCATCCTGCTGCTAGATGATGTACTGGTAACGGTGTCGCGGCGGGTGCGCCCCCCCGGGCTGTTGCGCAAAGCCGCGGTCGGACCTCCGCTCGGGATCGCGAGGTCGAGCGGGGTTGCCGCCGCGGAGGGACGAAAGCGGAACCGCTAGCGCCGGCCCATGAAACCGTTTTAGCTTGAGCAGCATCTTTTTAGCGAGGGAACGGTCGCATTCCGAGAGACTCACAGGGAACTTATGAGCAGCGGGCTTAAGGGCATTTTGCGCCCCCGGCCAAAGGTTGGGCCGGGAGGCCCCGTCGCGGAGTTTACGGGCAAGGTTGCCAGCCCAGCGGGGTCTCGTCCGTCGGTCATGCAGGCTCCCGTCCTTGTGCTCAACGCGACGTTCGAACCGATCAACGTGACTGCGGTTCGTCGCGCGCTGGTGCTGATGCTGAAGGGCGTCGCGCAAGCCGAGGAAACAAGCCACGCGGAAGTTCATTCTACCTCGAAGGCTGTTCCGGTCCCTTCCGTGATCCGCCTGCTGAGCTACCGTCACATCCCCCAGCAGAGCCGGGCGCTATCTCGCAAGAATATTCTTCTGCGCGACCGCAATACCTGTCAATTCTGCGGAAACGCATTTCCAGCGGCCGAGTTGACACTCGATCACGTGATGCCGCGCTCGCGGGGCGGCCGATCATCTTGGGAGAACCTGGTGGCCTGCTGCTACTCCTGCAACAACCAGAAAGGGGACCGAACGCCCGAGGAAGCGGGACTCAAATTGCAGCGACGCCCGCGACCGTTCACCTTGCACACTTCGCGTCAACTGATGCGTCTGATCGGCCACCGCGATGAAAAATGGCGCAAGTACCTCTTCTACTAGGGTTTTCATAGCTACAGGATTCGCCCTAGCTCTTCTTCTCAGCAGATTTTGTGCAACCTTTCCCAACCAAGAGCGTCTAATTAGTCAAACACTTCTAGGACACACCCCGGGAAGTGGTTCTGGTTGATAGCCAGACCGCTTCCCTTCTTTTTTGGCCGCTGCCCGACGCTCGCGGCATGGTCTATTCGAGCAGCAATCCGGTGATGCGAAAGGAGGGGTCTTGCTGATTCCACTCGGCAGGAACCTGGTCGAGCGTCACTTCAAAATTTCGATTTTGCCCTGCACCGAGCGGCGCATTTGCGGTCGTGATTAATTGCTCGGTGTCCCGCAGGACGACTTGGTTGAACGGATCGCGAAACTCGATCACGACGGTCAAGGCGCGGACCGTGCGGGGCCCGCTGTTTGCGATCACCCCCCCGACGTAGGTGAATTCCTGGTTCAGAAGGTTTCTGGCGCGTGCCATTTCTATGTTGCCGAATTGAATGTCTTTCGCATAGGCCTGTTCTGCGGCACCGAACGGTAGCTTCGCCGACGCCCTGGCCGCTTGGCGCGAATGGGAATAGCGGGACAGCAGGACGATGGACCCGAAGATGACGAACACGACCAGAAGGCCTAGAAGGAATGCCGACGGGAAGCCGCGTCCCTCGCGATCGCCGGCCGGCTGTTGCTCGGGTTCTCGTTCCATAGCTCGATCACACTTCTAGCGGCCGAAAGAGAGCCGCAAGATCAACGCTTCGGGCAGGCCACTTGCCTGCATGCGCCGCTGGACCGCCTCTATGTTATAGGGAACTCGCCAAAATTCCACGCTGGCGTTTGGGAGATCCGCAATCGCAAATCCCGCGCGCGGGTCCCCGTCACGGGGCTGACCGACCGAGCCGGGATTCAGCAGGTAGATTGTTTCAGCGTCGATCCCGAGTTTCCAAACTGGCGCCGCGGGCCCGAGCTGGACCCGGATTGCGGCAACCTTTTCATCGCGCAGCGTAAAGCCGCCCTGAACATGCGTGTGACCGAAAAAGGTAATCGGTGACGGCGCGTCGGCAAGGCTGTCGAGGGCCTGAGCCGGGGCAAACACGTATTCGTCCTCGTCGTGAACGGCGCCATGAATGATCGAAAAGCCATCCACGACAATCGGCCCGGTGGGCAGGTTCTCGAGCCATTGCTGATTGTCGGTGCGGAGCTGTTCTCGCGTCCAGAGCGCGGCGGCTCGCGCCACGGGATTGAAGTCTCCCGCGTCGGCCACCCCGCTGACGGCCTTGTCGTGATTTCCCCGAATGCTGATGGCCTCAAACGACCGGACCCGGTCAATGACTTCGTTGGGGTCCGGCCCATAGCCAACCACGTCTCCCAGGCAAGCCGCTTTCTCCCAGCGGCCTTTCACGGCCTCCAGGCAGGCGTCCAGGGCGGCGAGATTCGCGTGGATGTCGCTCAAGATCAGATAGCGCACTCGAAAAGCTCCGCGAACAGGATGCGGATTATAGCGTCAAAAGCCGACTCGCTTCGACGAAACTCGTTCCCCGGGTTGCGTTTCTCCGGTTCATCGAATGAGCATGCAATCGCCGTAGCTGTAGAAGCGGTAGTCGGCTTCGACGGCATGGCGATAGGCGGCCAGGACCCTCTTGCGTCCGGCAAACGCCGCGACCAGCGCCAACAGAGTCGATTTCGGTAAGTGAAAATTTGTGAGCAGCTGGCTCACCACGCGGAACGGCTTGCCGGGATAGAGGAATAGGGTCGCATCCCTTCTTCCTGGTGCAACCACCGGCCTTCCTCCGCTCTCTGGGACGGCGTCTTCAAGCGCCCGCACCACGCTCGTGCCAATCGCCAGGACCGGACGGCCCTGACTCAAGGCTCGCGTGATCGCCTCCGCCGCCTGGCCGGAGATCTCATAGGATTCAGAGTGGATCTTGTGCTGTTCGAGCGATTCGGTACGCACGGGCTCGAACGTTCCGAGACCGACGTCGAGCGTGACCTCCACCATGTCCGTGCCGCGCTCCCGCAGGTGCTTCAAAATTTCCGGCGTGAAGTGCAGCCCAGCCGTCGGGGCGGCCACGGCCGTCCCCTGGGTGGCGTAAACAGTTTGATAGCGCTCGCGATCAATCACCTCGTCCTCCCGCCGGATGTAAGGCGGCAGAGGGACATGCCCCAGGCGGCGCAGGGCCTCATCCACTCCCTCGCTCGCCTCGAATCGAACCAGGCGCAGGCCGAAAGCGAGGCGGGCCTCAACGGTTGCCTGAAGCTCTCCCTGGCCGAACGTGATTTGCTCGCCGGTCGGCACTTTTCTCCCTGGACGCACCAGCGCTTGCCAACGGTCGCAGGAGAGTCGCCGGACCAGCAGGAGCTCGATTTCCGTGCGTAGAAATTCGCCCCTGGCCGGATTGTGTCTCCCGACTCGCTGGGCGTGGATTCCTTTGCGGTGCCCGAACAAACGCGCCGGGATCACCTGCACGTTGTTCATCACGATGAGTTCGTCCCCGCGAAGCAAGTTCGGGAGTTCACGAAAATAGGTGTCTCTCCATCGACCCGTGTTCCGCTCGACGAGCAGCATGCGGGAGGCATCGCGCTCGGCAAGGGGCCACTGCGCAATCCGTTCTGGCGGCAGCTCGTAATCGAAATCGCTCGTGTTCATGGTGCCCTGCCCGGACGGCCTGCTGAAAAACCAAGAAAGTTGGACGGGGTACTTTGATTATGCTAATACAGCAGAACTCGCATGTAGCAGGTTCCCGAGCAAGGACTGGCCGGCTATCTTCCAGGCCATCCCGAGGCATCCGTGGCAGAGCCTTCCGTGACCATCAGCCCGCGAGGCGTCGAGCGCCTGCGATCGGGCCACCTGTGGGTCTACCGCAGCGACGTTCGATCGGCCCAGGCTGAGCCCGGAGCCCTGGTCCGTGTGCTCGACGAACGCCGCCTCTCTCACGGCCGCGCTTTCTATAGCGACAAGTCGCAAATCGCCGTACGCCTCATTACGCCGGATGACATCCCCGTCGATCGCAGGTTCTTCACCGAGCGCTTGCTCCGAGCGGCAGAGTATCGAAGCCGCGTCGTCCGCGATACGGAAGCCTACCGCCTCGTTTACGGCGAAGCAGATCTGCTCTCGTCGCTCATCGTCGACCGCTACGGGGACTATCTTGTCCTCCAGACGCTCAGCCAAGGAACCGAGCGGCATAAGGAGCTATTCGTCAGTATCCTCGCCGAACTGTTCTCTCCCAAAGGAATTCTGGAGCGAAACGACCCGAAGGTCCGACTGCTCGAAGGCCTCGATCAGCGTGTCGGCGTGCTGGCCGGCCAGATTCCGGACGAAATTGCGGCCAAGGAAAACGGCATCACATTTCTCTATGCGCTCGAGAAGGGCCAAAAGACAGGTTCGTTCCTCGACCAGCGAGAAAACCATGCCGTCGCGCGGCGGTATTGCCACGGGGATGTTTTGGATTGCTTCAGCTATCAGGGCGGCTTCGCGCTGACCATCGCCGACTGTTGCCAGAGCGTCGAAGCCGTTGAAATGGCCCCCGCCGCCATTCAAGCGGCGACCCGCAATCGCGAGCGCAATGCCCTCTCGAACGTCACTTTCCGGGAGGGAAACGCCTTTGACATTCTGAAGGAGTACGACGAGGCGGGCCGGCGGTTTCAAGCCGTCATCCTCGATCCCCCCGCTTTCGCCAAGAACCGCGACAGCCTTGCCGCGGCTCATCGCGGCTACAAAGAGATCAATCTTCGCGCGCTCAAAATACTCAAGCCCGGCGGCTATCTCCTGACCTGCTCCTGCTCCTACCACATCAGCGAGGCACTCTTTTTGCAGATCGCCGCCGAAGCGGCACTCGACGCGCGCAAGGCGCTCGCCGTCGTAGAACGCCGTACGCAGGCTCGTGATCACCCGATCCTGCTCACTATGCCTGAGACACACTACCTTAAGTGCATTATATTTAGATGCTTACAATAGGAACTGGGCAGCGAGGGACGAGCCTTGGAGAGATCATTAAAATACTTGACAGCACTGTGCTAATATTATATGCTCACGTTGCGCTAAATCAGTAAAAGGCTTCTAAGCTTCTAAGGAGAATAGACACAATGAATTCGATTACCCGGTGGGATCCCTTTCGCAACCTGACGACCTTGCAGGACCAGGTCAACCGGCTCTTTGAAGGCTCCTTCAAAGGCAGTGCCGAGGCCTCTTCTCTTGCCACTTGGGCGCCAGCGGTCGACATCTATGAGACGGAAAACGAACTCGTGATCAAGGCCGATTTGCCCGAGGTCGCCGAGAAGGACATCGACGTACAGGTTGAGAACAACATGCTGACGATCCGCGGCGAGCGGAAGCTCGAAGAGAGCGTGAAGGAAGACAATTATCTGCGTGTCGAACGCACTTATGGCTCCTTCAGCCGCAGCTTCAGCTTGCCGAACACGGTCAATGCCGAGGCCATTCAGGCGAACTACAAGAATGGCGTGCTCAAGGTTGAGCTGCCAAAGCGCGCTGAATCAAAGCCGAAGCAGGTGAAGATCAACGTCTCGAACGGCCGAAGCTGACCCCTGGCCGGCCGAGCGAGCAGGGACAGGGGGGCCGGGCCGTCGCCGGCCCCTTTTGTGTCCGGGAGCGGAAAGTGAGAAGATTTCGCTATGCTGCGGTTTGACAAACTGACCGTCAAGGCGCAGGAGGCCCTGCAAGCCGCGCAGGCGATGGGCGCCCGCTCGGGCCAGCAGCAGATCGAGCCGCTGCACCTGCTCTGGGCTTTGGTTGCCCAAGGGGACGGCGTGGTTCCCCCCTTGCTTGAAAAGCTTGGCGTGTCTCCTGTCCGCCTGGCCGCCGAAATTGAGCAGCAGGTCGGCCGCCTGCCGAAGATCTCCGGCGTAAGCGAGCAGTATCTGAGCCGTGCCTCGAATGAAGTCCTCGAGCGCGCCTTCGAGGAAGCGCAAAGACTCAAAGACGAATACGTCTCAACCGAGCACATCCTGTTGGCCATTGCCGGGGGCGGGCACGACGCGGCCGGTCAGCTGCTCGAGCGGGCGGGCGCAACGCACGACGCCATCCTGCAGGCCATGACCGCGATCCGCGGCAGCCATCGCGTCACCTCACAGAATCCGGAAGCCACCTATCGTGCGCTCGAACAGTACGCGCGTGACCTCACCGAACTTGCGCGCCGCGGGAAACTTGATCCGGTCATCGGCCGCGACGAGGAGATTCGGCGCGTCATGCAAATTCTGGCCCGGCGGACAAAGAATAATCCCGTTCTGATCGGCGAACCGGGCGTCGGCAAAACAGCCATTGTGGAAGGCCTGGCACAACGAATCGTGGCGGGTGATGTTCCCGAGGTCCTCAAGCCGAAGAGGATCGCCAGCCTTGATTTGGCGGCCCTGGTCGCCGGCGCCAAATACCGGGGGGAGTTCGAGGATCGCCTGAAAGCCGTGCTGAAGGAGATTGCCGAATCGGATGGACAAATCATCCTGTTCATCGACGAGCTGCACACCCTGGTCGGCGCGGGAGCAGCGGAAGGCTCGATGGATGCCTCGAATATGCTCAAGCCGGCGCTCGCCCGCGGCGAGCTGCGCGCGATCGGGGCAACCACCCTCAACGAATACCGCAAGTACATCGAGAAAGACCCCGCCCTCGAACGGCGCTTCCAACCCGTTTATGTGGGCGAACCCTCCGTCGAGGACACCATCGCGATTCTGCGCGGCCTCAAGGAACGCTATGAGGTTCACCATGGCGTGCGCATCAAAGATGCCGCCCTCATCGCCGCGGCCATGCTCTCGCAACGCTATATCACCGATCGCTTCCTGCCCGACAAGGCCATTGACTTGATCGATGAGGCGGCCGCCGGGTTGCGCATGGAAATCGACTCCCTGCCGAGCGAGATCGATGAAATTGAACGGCGCATCCTTCAGCTCGAAATCGAGCGGCAGGCGCTGCGCAAAGAGGCCGACGAGCACTCCGCGGCGCGCCGGGCGGAGATCGAGCGAGAATTGGCCACCCTGCGCGAACAGTCCACGGCCCTCAAAGCGCGCTGGCAGTCTGAGAAGGATGCCATCGGGCGCATCCGCAAGCAGAAGGAGGCGATCGACCAACTGAAGACCGAAGAGCAGCGCTATGAGCGCGCGGGTGATCTGTCACGTGTGGCGGAGATTCGCTACGGCAAGCTCTCCACCGCGGAGAAAGAACTGAAGGCCGCGCAAGAGAACCTCGAGCGCTTGCAGAAGGACCGACCCATGCTGAAAGAGGAAGTCGGCGAAGAGGAGATCGCCAAGATCATCAGCAAGTGGACGGGAATTCCGGTCGGCCGGCTGCTCGAAGGCGAGATCGAAAAGCTCGTGCACATGGAGGAGCGTCTCGGCCAGCGCGTGGTGGGCCAGGATGCCGCCCTGGCCACGGTGGCCAATGCCATTCGTCGCAGCCGTTCGGGCCTGAGCGACCCCCGCCGGCCGATTGGGTCGTTCCTCTTCCTCGGGCCGACAGGAGTCGGCAAGACAGAGCTGGCGCGCGCGCTCGCCGAGTTTCTCTTCGACGACGAGCACGCCATGATCCGGCTCGACATGTCTGAATATATGGAAAGGCACTCCGTCGCGCGCATGATCGGCGCGCCCCCCGGATATGTCGGCTATGAGGAGGGCGGCCAGCTGACCGAGCAGGTCCGGCGCCGGCCCTACTCGGTCGTCCTGCTCGATGAAATCGAGAAAGCGCATCCGGATGTGTTCAACGTCCTGCTGCAGATTCTCGAGGACGGCCGCTTGACCGACGGAAAGGGCCGCACCGTCGATTTCCGCAACGCCGTGATCATCATGACCTCCAACATCGGCTCGGCCGCCATTTTTGAGCTGGCCTCCCGAGACCCCAAGAAGGCCCGCGAGGAGGCCCTGGCCGCGCTCCGCGAAGTCTTCCGACCGGAGTTTTTGAACCGGGTTGACGATATTGTGATGTTCCGCCCGCTCGGCAAAGCGCAAATCGAGCGCATTGTCGAACTCCAGCTCGAAGAGGTCCGGCGGCGCCTCGCCGAGCGCAACATCACCATCGAGCTGACCCCCGCAGCAAAATCCTTGCTGCTCAGAGAGGGCTACGATCCGGCCTACGGCGCGCGCCCCATGAAGCGCGCCATCCAGCGGCTGATTCAGGATCCGCTCGCCCTGCGCATTCTGGATGGAGAGGTCCGCGCGGGCGAGACGTTGGTGATCGATGCGGACGCGAAGAGTGAGGCGATGAAGTTTACGTCGAAAAGCGTACGGGCGGGCGCTGCGTAATCACGGGGCCAACATGAGGAGAGATCAACATGAAAACATTTAAAACGGCGTTCCTGCTGACTGCCTTGACGCTGCTGCTGCTCTTCATCGGAGGGACCTTGGGTGGACGCGGCGGCATGACCATTGCGCTCGGCATAGCCATTTTGATGAACGGCGTTGCTTATTTCTTTTCTGACAAGATCGCGCTGGCCTCGGCGGGCGCCAGGCCGATCAGCCGCGAACAGGCACCGCGGCTTTATGCGGTCATGGAGCGGCTTGCCGCGAAGGCCAATCTGCCCATGCCGAAACTCTACCTGATCCCTCAGGCCGCGCCGAACGCCTTCGCCACGGGCCGCAATCCGAGCCATGCGTCGGTAGCTGTCACGCAGGGTTTGATGGAAATCATGAACGACGACGAACTGGAAGGTGTCATCGCCCACGAACTGTCGCACGTCCGGAACTACGATATCCTGACTTCCTCGATTGCCGCGACGCTAGCCGGAGCCGTGACCTGGCTGGCCTCGATGGGCCGCTGGGGAATGATCCTCGGGGGAATCGGTGGCCGGGACGGCGACCGGGAAGGCGGGGGAATTACGGCTCTGTTGATGCTGATCCTCGCTCCGTTCGGCGCCTTGCTCTTACAGCTCGGCATCTCTCGTCAACGCGAGTATCAAGCCGACTCCTCCGGAGCGAAAATGGTCGGCCATCCCTATGGGCTGATCAGCGCGCTCGAAAAGCTCGGCGCCTACAACAAGCAAATCCCCATGAACATTTCGCCATCGACGTCCGCGCTCTGTATCGTCGCGCCGCTCACGCCGCGGCGGATGCTCTCGGGTCTTTTTAGCACGCATCCGCAGCTCGCCGACCGAATCGCTAAGCTGCGGAGCATGACGGTGACCCGCTAGCGCCCCACGGCCCGCCTTGGGCTAGAACATCGACCAGATCAGGCGCTGGACCGTGCCGGAGTCGACCGTGCTCAGACCCACGGCGATGGCCATGATGACCACCCCGATGATGGTCACCACCATCACAGCCGGACTCGGAGACCTCCGGTGCGCTTCGGGCAGCAAATCGGAGGTCGAGGTGTAGAGAAAGAATCCCGAAGCAACGGCCAGGAACACGGCCAGGTCCTTGGGCGAGGGCAGGAACCGAAGCGCAAGGATGGCCCCGGCGACCGGTGCCACGGCATCCAAAGCGAGAAAGGCAAAATCGGTCCGCTGCGGTTTTTCACCGCGGGTGACCAGCATGATGGTATTCAGCCCGTCGCTCATGTCGTGCGCGATGATGGCCAGCGCCACAACGACGCCTTCGCGCCAGCCCACCAGAGTCGCCGCCGCGATGGCAGCGCCATCGAGAGTGCTGTGGGCAATCAGCCCGATCGAACTCAATCGCCCGAACCGCCGATGTGCTTCATTCGAGCAGTCATCTTCCGCGCAGGAATGCAAAATCAGGACACGCTCGGTGACGTAGAAGCCGAGGAAGCCTATCACCAGAACCAGAAGCATGCCGCGCGCCGTCCAGCCCTGGGATTGCGCGGCCTCGATCGATTCGGGCAGCAGGTCGAAAAACGTCGCCCCCAGCAGCATTCCCGCCCCCAGCCCGAGCAGCAGATGGAGACGCTTTTGTCCACGAATGGCCACCAGCCCGCCGCACACAGTCGAGCCCATAGCGCAGGCGCTAAGAACGACGGCGAAGAGTTTTGTCTCGATCGTTTTGGCTCCGCGAGCCGACCATGCTATCCGGCCTGATCGGGCAGCGGTCGAGGTTTGACGAAGCGGGCGCGCCGAAATTCAATTCGAGCGTTCGAGGGCCTTCTCGACCATGCTGACGCACTTCTCGACGCGCTTGCGCAGCGGCCCTTCGATTTGTTCCTGACGTTCACGAACCGCGAACATCTCGTCGGCTATGTTCAGCGCGGCCAGGACCGCAACTTTCAGCGAATCGGCGATCTGGCTGGCCTCGGCCACCTCGCGCATCTTGGCATCCACATAGGAGGCAAGCTGCGCGAGGTACTGTTCGCTTTGACCCGAATTGATGTTGTACACCTGATCGTAGATTTCAATTCTCATGTCAGCTCCCAACGAGTGCGCCCATTGTCGTCGATTGTCACGTTCGCCTGCAAGAAGCGATCGGGCTCTCCCCGGCTCATGCGCTGTCAGGAGGTGCGAAGCGTCGCTCCGAGCTTCTCCTCGAGTGCGGCGACAATGCGCGAGGAGAAATCGGCGATTTGCGCATCGGTCAGAGTTCTCTGCTCGCTCTGGAACCTCGCGCGAATCATGAGCGACAATTTCCCCGCGGGAACCTGCCCGCCGCGGAACAGGTCTGCGGGTTCAACGCTGTGCAGCTCGGCAATTCCCAACTCCGCCACCGTCTCGGCGACTTGAGCGAAGCGAACCCCATCGTCCAGCACGAGCGAAAAGTCGCGCTCCACGGCGGGAAACCGCGGCAGGGGCTTGAATCGCAGCGCCGCGCGAGCTGACTCGATGGCCCCGAGCAGTGGCTCGAGCTCGACTTCCGCCACAAAAACCTCCCGGCGCAGCTTGAGATCGTCGGCCGTGCCGGGAGCGAGCTGACCGGCGAAGCCGATAGGGCCATCTCGGAAGGGCTGCCCGTCCGGCCGCCTCGCACCGGCGGTTGCCCCTCTCGACCCGTCCTGGCCCAAGGACAGTTGCGCCGCGCGGTTGGGGGCGAGCCAGAGGGGGCCGCCCGCGTGCCAGGAAAATCCGCCGGCTAGCTCGCCGATTTGATCGAGGTTGCCCTTCAGGTCCGCGAAGGAATAGTCGCGTGCGTCCTCCGAGATACCCTTTTCGCGGGCTAGACCCGTGGCTCCCAGAGTCAGGACGGCGATTTCCAGGGGCTCCCCACCCTCTAGTGCGTATTTCTTCCCCATTTCGAACAGGCGCAGATTGCGCTGGCCGTGATTCAGATTCCACTCCATCCGATTCACCATACCGACCACTCCGCTCGAACGCATGACGGAAGCATCTTCGGCCAGCGGATTGCCGATCGCCGCGGGCGTCAGGTTCTCGGGCCGGAACAGGGCATCGCGCCGGTCGTCGACAATCGGAATCTCCAGTATCTCCTGGTATCCCAGGGCGACCAGGCGTTCGCGCAGCAGGTCCCTCGCGTCGGCGTGCACCAGGCGATGCGCAGGCTGCTTCGCTGCAGGCAAGCGCGGGGGGAACCGGTCATAGCCATAATGCCGGGCCACCTCCTCGATCAGATCGATCCCACGCGTAACATCCCGGCGCCACGACGGCTGCGTGCATTCCCACCGGGCCACGAGCGAGTTCCTGCTTCCCCGATTGGAGTCCACACGCACGGGCCGGAACCCGAGCGCGTCCAGTATTTCCTCGATATCGCGATCGGGTACGTCGGCTCCCATGACGCGCAACAATTCCTTGCGGGAGAATTCCAGTTTGCGAGGCTGCTCGCGCCCGGGATAGACGTCAACCACGCCAGCGAGGATTTCGCCGCCGGCCAGCTCCGTTAAGAGCTCGGCGGCCCGACGCGAGGCGAGCTCGGCCATCTCGGGATCCGCTCCGCGCTCGAAACGATAGGAAGCTTCGGTGCGAAGCCCGAGCGCCTTCGACGTGCGGCGAATGGAAATGGGATCGAACCACGCGCACTCGATGAGTACATTGCGCGTCGAGAAAGTGATCTCGGTGTCGGCACCACCCATGATTCCACCGACGCCCACGGCGTGCTTTCGATCGGCAACCACGCAGGCATCTCGCGTAAGGGTACGTTCGATTCCATCAAGCGTGCGCAGCTTTTCGCCAGGCCGCGCACGGCGTACGATGAGGTGGTGATCGGCCAAGCGATCTAGGTCGAAGGCGTGGAGGGCATGGCCAAGCTCAACCATCACGTAATTGGTGACGTCCACGACGTTGTTGACCGGATTCTGGCCGACGGCGACGAGCCGCTGCCCCAGCCAATCCGGCGAGGTTCCTACCTTCAGCCCGCGTAACACGCGAGCCGTAAACCGCCCGCACAGATCGGGCGCCTCGATATCGACGCGTGCCAGACGGGATACCTCCTCCCCCGATTCCGTTAGCTTCGGTCGAACCGGCCTCAATGGCAGCCGATAGATGGTTGCGATTTCGCGCGCAATGCCGTAGTGCCCCAGGCAGTCCGGACGGTTCGAGGTGATCTCCGCATCCAGAACCGGTCCTGCGGGCGTATCGTCGATCGCGTCGACGGCAATACCGGCCAGCGACAAGCGCGAACGCAGCTCACCGGCCGAGGCGGTCATGTCCACAAAGTCCTTCGCCCAGTTGTAGAGAACCTTCATGGCCTTCCTCCAAATAACCGTCTGGAGGGCATCTGAACCAAGCTACGCTAGCGCAAGCTGGGCCAGCCACGCAATCAAAAGTCCAGCCGCGAAATGTGTGCAGTTTCCGCCCCTCCCCGCCGCCCTTCGGGGCCCTCGAGAGGGCAGAATAGACTCGCCGGCAGAGAGAGGTCCCTGTCCACAGTGCGCTCGGTCAGTCGGGACGGGGTCTCGGAAAATCTATGGGAATTGTCCCAGGAAACGCACATCATTCTGAAACAGGACAGGAAGTTCACCGATGCCATACTTCATCATGGCGAACCGATCGACGCCCATCCCGAATGCGAAGCCAGAAACCTGCTCGGGCTCGTAGCCAACGAATCCGTAAACGGCCGGATTGACCATCCCCGCGCCGAACAGCTCGATCCAGCCCGAATGCTTGCACACCCGGCAGCCGCTTCCGCCGCACACGTGGCAGCTCGCATCGACTTCCGCGGAAGGCTCGGTGAAAGGGAAATAGCTCGGGCGAAGCCGCGTGCGCACGTTCGGGCCAAAGAACTCGCGCACGAAATACTCAACCGTCCCTCTGAAATCGCAGAAGGTGATGTCGGTATCGACGGCCAGCCCTTCGATCTGATGAAACATGTAGCCATGCGTCGAGTCGGGATTATCGCGGCGGTAGACTTTTCCGGGCACGATGATTCGCACGGGGGGCTTGTGCTTTTCCATGGTGCGAATCTGCATGGGGGAGGTGTGCGTGCGCAACAAATGAGGCGAACGCGCACCCTCGATGTAGAACGTATCCATGTTGTCGCGAGCGGGATGGTGCTCGGGAATGTTCAGCGCCTCGAAGTTGTAATAGGGTGTTTCGATTTCCGGCCCTTCGACGACGCTGAAACCGATGGAAAGGAAAATCCGTTCCAGTTCCTCGAAGGTCTGGCGAATGATGTGGCGCGTGCCGAGAGCATGTTTGATGCCGGGAAGTGAAAGGTCGATTCGGTCGCCTTCCGCGGCAGCCCGTTCCGCGGCCGCTTTGATCTCGCCTTCGCGTTCGGCCAGGACGGACTCGACGTAAGCCTTGAGCTGGTTAAGTTCCCGCCCGACGACGCGTTTCAGCTCCGGGTCGGCAGGCCTAAGCCAGTTGTCTGTAATCTGCGAGAGAACGCCGGACTTCCGGCCGGTCCAGGCGAAGCGAAAGACCCGCCACTCCTCGAGGTCGCGGCGCTCGGCGGATTGCCGGTCGAATTGACGGCGCACCTCGCGAAACCGCGCCTCCACCTGTTCGGGCGAAGCATCCCCGAGGTCGCCGAGGGTTTTTTCGACAATGGGCAGATCAGGCACGCAGTCTTCCCGGCGCTCTCCGCCGGGCCCTGTCATCGCTCAGGTTGCGCCGGCGCGCCGGCAAGATGCTGCTTCGCCGAGGCAACCAGCGCGCGAAACCCGTCCGCGTCGCGAACCGCCATGTCGGCCAGAATCTTGCGGTCGATTTCAATTCCGCCAAGCTTTAGCCCGTGAACAAATTGGCTGTAGGTGATGCCGTTGTTTCGCGCGGCAGCGCCGATGCGCTGAATCCACAAGGTTCGGAAGTCGCGTTTGCGGTTTCGTCGGTCCCGGTAGCTATAACGCAGAGACCGGTTCACCGCTTCCTTGGCCGACCGATACAGCTTGCTCTTGGTGAGGAAAAAGCCCTTCGCGTGCCGGAGCAACTTCTTGCGGCGCGCACGCCTCTTCGTTCCACGTTTTACGCGAGCCATTCGTCTACTCTCCTGTCCGACCTGGATGGAAATCTGGGCGCGGAGGGATCGGGCTCGACACGCGCGGCGCTTTACGAAAGGCAAAGCGCCCGGCACCGGGCTCGGATTCTCCGCGGCGTGTTCGTTTGTTCTCGCCCTGGCGAGAACAGCCAAGTTTGACTCGCTTGGCTTATTGGTTTGCCGTGCCGAAGTCGGTCAACCACTCCGGCCGTCTGAACCGGCAGGCCCGCCGCGGCGGGTCATGCACTGCCTGGTTCGGTGAAACCGAATTCTACTCGATCCCGTACGGCAACGCTCGCCGCACGTTGGGCACGTCTGCCGGGTTGACCTCGACCGCCTTGCCCAGCTTGCGCATCCGGCGCGGGGCTTTCGTTCCAAGCAGGTGGCGCTTGCCGGAATGCATGCGCATGACCTTGCCGGTCGCGGTCATTTTGAACCGCTTGGCAGCGCCGCGGTGCGTCTTGAGCTTCATTTTCTTGTTCTTGGTCACAATTCCTCTTCCACGCCTCTGGCCTTCTTGGCTTCAGGCTTGGGTGCTTGAGCTCGCCACAGACTGCGCGCGCCCCACGGAAACAGGCGCGCCCTTCTTGGGGGCCAGAAGCGCCAGCAAAATGTTCGCTTCCATGCGCGGCCCAAATTCGACCTGCGCGTGATCGGTCACATCCTTCAGCAGACGATCCATTTTCGACCGCCCAACGTCCTGGTGCGCCATTTCTCGGCCACGATGAAAGATCATGGCCTTCACCTTATAGCCTTCGCCGAGGAACCGAATGATTTGGTTCTTCCGCACCTGGTAGTCGTGTTCGGCCGTGGAGGGCCTGAACTTGACCTCTTTGATTTGCCCGCCCTTTTGATGCTTCTTCTGCTCGTGCGCCTTTTTGTTCTGCTCGTAGAGAAACTTGCCGTAATCGACGAGCTTGCAAACCGGCGGCATTGCCGTCGGCGAGATCTCGACAAGATCGAGCCCGGAATCTCGGGCCCGCTTGAGCGCGTCGAAAAGGGAAAGGACGCCCAGCTGAGCCCCGTCTTCATCGATCAATCGGACTTCACGAGCGCGGATGCGCTCGTTTACTCGAAGGCCACTCCCACCACGTTCTGCGATAACCTCACCTCCGCGGCCCGGCAAGAATTCTGGCCGGCTTGCTCCAGCCGCCCTCCCATGAAAGAAAAACCCGCCGGAAACCGACGGAGATCAAAGTATAGCACGCCTGCGCGGCTCGCCCGCAATAGGGACATTTCCCGCTTCCATCCGTGCTCTTCTGCTTGCCGCGGTCATCGGGCTGAACTCTCCCTGCCATGCTATGGCGAAAGGAAAGCGACACACCGAGCGACGCGGCGTCACCCGGCTCGGTGTGCGACCGACCACCTCTGCGCCCAAGCCAGGGCCGAGCAGTTGATTCGCGAGGCTGGATTCGAGCCTCAGTTTGCCGACCCTTGAGCAGGCGCGTTACACCGAGCTGCTCGCGGCAAGTGAGGATTTCGCTCCCTCCGCGGCTCGGTCGCGATTTCACCTTCACGATCGTCAAGCGATCGCTGGCGCTCGGCACCGTCAGCCCGAGGGGCCCGAATCGGAGCGCTAACAGCCCGGCTGCGCGTTCGAACAGTTTTTCGGGGAGAGCGGCGGAACAGCCGCTAGGTGCGCGTGCGCGAATTCGATTCGACACGCAGGTCTTTGACAAATTGCTCAAGGGGACGTGGACCGAGATCGCCTTTCGCTCGATGCCGCACGGAAACCGTTCTGGCCTCCGCTTCTTTGCCGCCGAGGATGAGCATGTAGGGGATCTTCTCGAGCTGCGCGTCGCGAATCTTCGCCTGCAGCTTTTCATTGCGATCGTCGAGGTGTACTCGAAACCCGGCCCGCTTCAGCTCCTGGGCGACTTCTCTCGCGTAATCCTCGAATTTCCCGCTGACCGGCAAGACGCTGGCCTGCACAGGCGCGAGCCACACCGGAAAGGCCCCAGCATAATGCTCGATCAGCACGCCGAAAAACCGCTCAACCGAACCCCACAGCGCGCGATGAACCATCAGCGGCTGATGGCGCGAGCCGTCTTCGCCCACATATTCCAGCTTGAATCGGCGCGGCAGGTTGAAATCAAACTGCACGGTCGTTAGCTGCCAGGGCCGACCGATGGCGTCGACCAGTTTGATGTCGATCTTGGGTCCGTAAAACACCGCCTCGCCTGGCATGTACTTGTACGGGACCTTCATGCGCTCGAGCGTGTTCCTCAGGGCCCTTTCGGCGCGCTCCCATTCTTCGACTGTTCCCGCGTAGTCGCCCGGCTTGGCCGGATCGCGCGCCGAGAGTTCGACCTCGTATCGATCGAAACCAAACACGCGCAGCACCTCCCCGGCGAACTCGACACAATCCTGAATTTCCCTTTCTATTTGCTCGGGGACACAGAAGATGTGCGCGTCATCCTGAGTGAATCCCCGGACGCGCAGGAGCCCGTGCAGTACGCCCGAACGCTCATAGCGATAAACGGTGCCCAGCTCAGCCAGTCGAAACGGCAACTCGCGGTAACTGCGCAGCCGGGATTTGTAGATGAGAATATGTCCCGGACAGTTCATCGGCTTCAGCTGATAGAGATCCTTCTCGACCTCCATCGGTCCAAACATGTTCTCTCTGTAAAATCCGGTGTGGCCGCTCGTTTCCCACAGGTGACGTCGCATCACGTGCGGCGTAAACACGAGCTCGTACCCGCGGCGGACGAGCTCATCACGCAGCCAGTCCTCCATCTGGCGGCGGATGATCCCGCCCTTGGGATGCCAAAAAATCAGCCCCGGGCCGGCGTCCTCCTCGATGCTGAAAAGATCGAGTTCGGTTCCCAGCCGGCGATGGTCCCGGCGTTTCGCCTCCTCGAGCTTGTCGAGGTATGCCTCGAGTTCCTTCTGATCGACGAAGCAGGCGCCGTAGATGCGTTGCATCTGCGGGTTGCCTTCTTGTCCCTTCCAATAGGCCCCGGCCACATTCATCAATTTGAAAGCCTGGATTTTGCCGGTGGAGGGAATATGCGGGCCGCGGCAAAAATCGATGAATTTGCCGGTCGTGTAAAAGGAGACCATCGGCTCGCTCGCCTTTTCCTCAACCAGTTGACACTTGAATTCCTGCTTCGAGTTGCGATACAGATCGAGCGCTTCCGACTTCGGAATCAACTTGCGTTCGTTCGGGATATCCTTCGCCGCGAGTTCATGCATCTTCGCTTCGATCCTCTTCAAATCTTCCTGCGTGAAGGGCTCGTCGCGCACAAACTCGTAGAAAAATCCGTTCTCGATGGGCGGTCCAATCCCGAGCTTCACGCTCGGATAGAGTTCTAGCACGGCCGCGGCCAAAAGGTGGGCGGCGGAGTGCCGGAACACTTGAACGGCGTCGGGATCCCTGGCCGTGAGGATCGAAAGGCTGGTGCTCTGCTCGAGCGGCCGCGATAAATCGACCAACTCGCCATTCGTCCGCGCCACCAGCGCCTCTTTGGCCAGTCGCGGAGAAATCTGCTTGGCAATGTCCGCAGCCGTCGTCCCTCGCGGCACCTCGCGCGTGGCACCATCGGGAAGCGTGATTTGGATGGTCTCCATGTGCGTAGAGAAATCCTTGGCGTGAACAGTGTAGCTTACTGGCCGCGCCACACCGGGTCAAGACGACCGGGCGCTGCCCCCCGAGCTGACCGGCTGGCCCATCTCGATCGACTTCTTGGCCGGGGCCAGATCTACGGCTCGATCGCCTGGCCATGGTTCCTCGGGAAAGCACCTCAGGGCCACTGGAGAGGACGACCGCCTCCTCCCCTGGTTAGGAACAGAAGCGCGGGAGCTAGCTATATGCCTGGCGGCAGGTCTCGTGCTCGCGGCAGGTCGGCGGATCGTTCGTCTTATCGACGAGGATGTAGTTATGGCAGGCGGCGCAGATCACGCCATAGATTGTTTCGCTAAACTGCTCGTGCCCGGTTTGGACCGTATGTTGTTTGCGCGCTTGCTCGCGGCTGGTCGGCATGCCCACCCCTCCCCTCAGGCCTTCCATTCCGGCGCCGACGCAAATTCATATAAGGGATAGACCTCGCCGAAAATCTTCGCTGCTTCGCGTTCGAATCCTTTCCGCGATGCGGCGGCTAGAGAAAACTTCCGCCGTACAATCCAGCCCTGCAGCTTCTTCCAATTTTCCGGTGCCGTTGGCCAGCCGCCATGCTTGCTCCATTCCCCCTTTTCCGCCGAGTACCAATAACTATCGAACTTCCTGCCCAGACGTCCCCGCTGGCGCGCAAGCCATTTCGGATATTCCCGTCCCCGCAGGCGCCCAAACTGAACCAGGGGGGATGCGCGCCCGCTCGCGTAGATGCGGAACCCGCAGGTCACCGCGTCGGCGCTGACGCCGACGTAAAGCTGGCCGCCCTCGGCGCCCGCTTCGGAAAAAAACAGATACATCTGCGGGCGGTAGGGCGATTTGTCGCGCGCGAAACGAATATCTCGATTGATCCTTGAGAAATTCTCGCCCACGCGTCCGCTGGTCAGGAATCGCTTGTTCAGCTTCTGCGCCGCAGGCGCCAGGCGCTCGAGCATCGCGCGAAACGGCGCGACCACACCCGCGCGATAGCGCTCGCGGTTCTGATCCATCCACGACTTGTGGTTGTTGCGGCTCAGTTCGCGGAAGAACTGCGCCGCGCATTGCGGAAAAAGTGAATTCGATTTCATGGAGCCCAGTCTATCTTCGCGTGCCGGAAGTTTCCGGGGCGGACCTTCTTCCACAACAACCGCGGAGAGGAACGATCGAGAAGTATAGCGCATCGATCCTCGCCATCGTAATCGCTTGCCGAGTCACGCGGTCGGCGGACCATCCGTTTGGCGACGATCGGGGTGCTCCTCCTGCGCGGCGAGACCCTTCGCCTAGTGACCCGTCCCGATTCTCCCCCCTTGCTCGAGCAAGTGGGAGAGTCCGTCGACGTACTGCGCGAGATCAGCGCCAGGCTCGCCCGCTACCATCCTTAGCCCTTCCGAGTTTGCTCTCTCGCCGGGCCGGCCGGGCCCTCGGCTGTGCCGTGTCTGGCCGATGTAATCCGAATCTGTGTTACTGTTCGCCGGCGCGCTGACTGCGTTTGAGGGGGACGCCATGATCGGAACATCTCGCGGGGGGGTGTCGGCAGCGGTAGGGACAGCGGTTCTCAGCTTTCTGCTGTCTGCCTTGACCGGCCTCGCTCGGGACGTGAAATCCTCCGAGGGGGCAAAGAAGTCTCCTTGGAAATCCGAGGACGTCGTGTTTACGGAAACCGCCGGCCAGTTCCACATCTCGCCCGACGGCCAATGGGTCATATGGGTGAAGAGCACGGCGGACAAAGATAAGGACGGCCGCATCAGCAATCTCTACCTCTCGAGCCTGGCCGGGAAAAAAGAGATTCAGCTCACTCGCGGCGAGGATCAGGTTTCGAATCCGCGCTGGTCGCCCTCGGGCGAGATGATCGCCTTTCTGAGCACGCGTCTACTGCCCAAACCAAAGGCCGAGGAAGCGCACATGCAGCTGTGGCTCATGAACACGGGGGGCGGCGAGCCGTGGCATGTCACCGAGTTCGAGCGTGGCATTCAGCAGTTTGAATGGCTCGACAATGACACGATTCTGTTCAGCGCGGAGGAGGACCCCTCGCTGTACGAACGCGAAACGAGGGAGCGCAAAGATGACAGTGATGTCATCGATGACCAAGCACACACGGCTCCCGTGCGCTTGTTCAAATTCGCGCTGAAAGATAAGCGCGTGACGCGCCTCTCGGACAACACGGATTGGATTGAATCCTTCGAGCCCTCCTATGACGGCAAGAAAGCGGTGGCCCTCGCGCGGCGTGAACTCAGCTATTCCTGGGATGAAAAGACGCCTCCGGTGACCTACCTCGTCGACCTCAACAGCGGAGGACGGACCCAGATCTTCCCGGGACGCAAGATTCTGCCCGCCCGCGTGCGCTGGGCGCGCGACAACTCCGGTTTCTATGTCATCGCGCCCTATTCCGATTCCCCGCGCTTTGATACGGCTTCGATTGAGAAGCTCTATTACTACGATCTGGCCTCGGGTTCGACGGCGGAAGTGAATCTCGACTGGGAGCGCGCGATGGGTTTCAACCTTGAAACCACCCGGGACGGATTCATTACCCTGCTGAAAGACGGTGTATACACCAAGCCCGCGCGCTATGTGAAGCAGGGCTCGACCTGGTCGCGCGAGTGGATTACGGGCGACACGCCACGGAATTACTTCGATTTCGTCCTCGGCGATGACGGCCGTACGCTCGTTTACGAATATTCGACCGCGAGCACGCCGACGCAATGGTTTCGCGCGCAACTCGACGGAGCGAAGGTTCTCTCGCCCGTCCGATTGACCGACCTCAATCCGCAGTACAAGAATCGCACGATTGCGAGGACGGAAGTGCTCGACTGGAAAGGCGCGAACGGCGACCAGGTGGAAGGAATTCTCTACTATCCACACGGCTACGAGCCGGGAAAGCGCTATCCCCTTGTGGTCGCGACCCATGGCGGGCCCGCCGGAGCCGATCACGACGCCTGGGACGAAAGCTGGGCCTACTCGCAGAATTTGATGAACCAGCGCGGTGCCTTCGTTCTGAAGACCAATTACCACGGCAGCTCGGATTACGGCCTCGAATGGGTCGAATCGATTTGCTGCGGAAAATATTACGAGCTGGAAATCCCCGATATCGAGAAAGGCGTCGACAATCTGATCGCGAAGGGGCTCGTCGATCCGGCCCGCATCGGCGCGCTGGGGTGGTCGAATGGTTCGATCCTCTCGATTCAATTGACCGTCGCCGATCCGGACCGCTACAAGGTCGCTGCCGTCGGTGCGGGGGACGTCGAATGGATCAGCGATTGGGCCAACGTCGATTTCGGCGAGGCCTTCGATGACTACTATTTCGGCAAGGCCCCCTTTGAAGATCCCGAGCTCTACATACGGAAGTCGCCGGTCTTCAAGATGGACCGCGTCAAGGCACCCACGCTGATCTTCCACGGCACGAACGACCGCAACGTGCCCACCAGCCAGAGCTGGACCTACTACCGCACGCTGTACTGGCTAGGCAAAGTTCCCGTCAAGCTCGTCCTCTTTCCCGGCGAGCCGCACGGCCCACGCAAGCTGTCGCACCAACTGCGAAAAGTGAATGAGGAAATGGCGTGGTTTGACCAATACCTGTTCCAAGCGAATCCGCCCGAAAACGAAGCGTTCAAGAAAGGCTCGCCGCTCGATGTGGCAATTCGCCGGAAGTCGACCGCAAGGCACGGCGCGAACTACGGCCAGATCTCAGGAGGCGTCCTCATCCCCGAAGTCGTGAAACGGGGCAACCTCGAAATCGGACGCTTTGAGGTCACCCGCGCGCAGTATGCCGAGTTTGACAAGCACTACTCGATCGACGCAGGCACGGAAAATTATCCCGCGAACGGAATCTCTTTCGATCGAGCGAAAGCCTATTGCGAGTGGCTGACCAGGCAGACCGGCCAGACCTACCGCTTGCCCCTCGAGAGCGAGGTCGTCTCTCTGTACGGGGACCGCTCGGGCGAGAACACCCTGGATTACTGGGCGGGTTACTCCCTTAACCCGGAGGACGCCCAGCGCCTCGAGCAAGAAATCAAATTGCTTCCGGGAAGTGCGCCGCTTTTGCGCGAAGTCGGCAGTTTCAGCGGCCAGGGCGAGGATGGCGAGGAACTTATATTCGATTTGGGCGGAAACGTGGCCGAGTGGGCGATCTCGGGCGACGGTAGCGGCAAAGCCCTGGGCGGCAGCGCCGATCGCCCCACCGACTCAAAAGCGGCTTATCGTCCCGCGGAGGCCGCGTACACCGGTTTTCGAGTCCTTCGCGGAGCATCCAAGGAACCGGCGAGCAGCGATTGAGCGGGAAGCATGTGGGGCCAGGCTCCCGACGTCGGGTTTGGAGGAGTTCATGGGCAAGATCATCGCGAGAAAACTGTTTCCTCCGCTTGGCTTCCTCGGCGTGCTGGCGGCGCTTGGCTAGCTAGCCGAGCAACTTCGCCAGACGATCAAGAGGCTCGCGACGTTCGCCGTGAGATCGCCCAATACTATCGTAGACATGGCTTGCAAGGATGGCCGGCTGCAAGCCGCATTTGCATCGCACTTTTGGCCGGGAGGAGCGATCACGACCATCCGGCGCCCAAAGCCGAATGACACGTTGCAAGTGACGGTAATTCCGGTCCCTGATTTCGTTGCGCAGTCGTCCGAAGGGGCATGCAGCCAGCCCATTTTCGAAGAGAGGATCACGGCAGCGGAGACTAAGGTGCATAACGGGCTGGCCCAGGTGTGGGCGCACAATGCCGCTCGTTTCGGACGAGCCCCGCGAGTCCAGGAATGGACGGGCATTGACGCCTTTACGCTGCTCAAACACGAAAACCGATGGAGGATCGTTTCCCTGGTTTTTGCGCCCGGTTCAAGCGGCCCAAGCAACGATTGATCGAAACCCTTGCAGGCCAGATTGGCCGTTGCGCAAACGTTAGCGCTCGGTCTAGCCTCAAGCCATGAACACATTTACGCCGTCCGAGCGCACGCGAGTCAAACGGCTCCCCGAGCGCGGAAAGTACGATCGCGAGACTGTCTTTTCGATTCTCGATGAAGGATTTGTGTGTCACGTCGGCTTCGTCGTTGACAGCCAGCCGTTCGTCATCCCGACCGGGTACGCGCGCACCGGCGGCAAGCTGTACATCCACGGATCAGCCGCGAGCCGGATGCTTCGCACGCTCGCCGGTGGCGTGCAGGTTTGCGTGACGGTCACGCTCCTCGACGGCCTGGTTTTGGCGCGCTCCGCCTTTCACCACTCGATGAACTACCGGTCGGTCGTGATTCTTGGGCGCGCCGTGCCAATTGAGGACGGCGAGGAGAAGACACGGGCGCTCGAAGCGCTGTCTGAACACATTGTCCGCGGCCGCTGGAATGACGTGCGTCGCCCGACCGAATCGGAGCTAAAAGCCACGACTGTGCTGGCCCTGCCGCTCGAAGAGGTGTCGGCGAAAATCCGCACCGGCCCTCCCAAAGATGAAACGGAAGATTATTCCCTTCCCATCTGGGCCGGGGTGCTGCCTCTCGCCACCGTGGCCGGTCAGCCGATCGCCGACCCGCGCCTCCGGGGCGGCCTTGTACCTCCTTCCTATCTCTCAGATTACTCGCGAGTTTCGAGCCGGGCTCGATGAGATACCTCGGCGCCGCGGGCCCCGGACCGCGATGGAGTGTGCTGCTCGACGGCACGTGGCGGCACACGTCGACTGCTCGGCTCCGTTGACTCCTCAAGCCGCTCCCCAATGGTCTGGCACCCTGGTGTGGGTCATTGCCGGAATCAGCATCCTGCTGATGCTGCTGCGCCCCAAACGGACAGCCGAAACACTCTGGGTCTGTTTGGCGCGGCAGCACTGGTTCTGACCGGGCTTGTATCGACCGAGCGGGCGGCCGCGGCTGCTCGAACAGGACTAGATGTCTACCTCTTCCTCGCTGGAATGATGTTGCTAGCCGAACTGGCCCGCCAAACTGGGGTGTTTGTGATGAACTACCTGCCCATAGGACTCGCGAGCGGCGCCGCAATCGAGAGAAGTGCCTCCTACGTGGCGCTCAACCACGCCGTTCTATGGGGCGTCGATCTTGGCCCGAATCTGTCGGTTACCGGTTCATTGGCCACGATTTTATGGCTTATCGCCATGCGCCGCGAGAACATCGAGATCACAGGATGGCAATTCTTCAAGGCGGGCGCGGTCGTCATGCCCGTGGCCCTGGTCTTCGCATTGCTGACTGCCGGGCGCTGATCAGATGGCCTTTAGGACCTTTCAAGTTGCGATGCGCCGTGCCGCGCTCGTATAATGGTGGTTTCGCATTTCGTCGGGGAGGCATGATGTACGCGGTGATTCGTACGGGAGGCAAGCAGTATCGCGTCGAGCCGGGCGCAACGATCGAGGTCGAGCGACTCGAAGGGAAGGTGGGGGGCACGGTCACGTTTGACGACGTGCTCGCCGTCCGCACCGATGAGAAGAAGATGCTGACGGGCAACGAGCTGGGGAAAATCAAGATCACCGGAAAAATCGTCAAGCATGTGCGCGGGCCGAAAGTTCAGGTGCTCAAGTTCAAGAAAACGCGCCAATATAAGATTCAACGCGGCCATCGGCAGAACTACAGCGCCGTTAAAGTGGGCGACATTCAACTTCCGTAGAGGTTTTCGAAATGGCACACAAAAAGGGCGGCGGCTCATCGGTAAACGGACGCGACTCGCAGGGACAGCGGCTCGGCATCAAGCGCTTTGGCGGCCAGTTGGTGAATGACGGAAGCATCCTCGTTCGCCAGCGCGGCACGCGCTACAAACCCGGCCGAAATGTCGGCCGCGGCAAGGACGACACTCTTTTCGCGCGCGCCACGGGCGTGGTGCGTTTCGAGGACAAAGGCGGGCTCGGCCGGTTTATCAGCGTGATTCCGGTCGAAGAAATCTCTAGCGCCGCAGAGGCGAACCCCGCAACATCGGTCGACTGAATCCGACCGTTCCGCATGACCGCTCTCTCCAACTGTTTTTCCCGTGCGAGCTAGCGTATGCTGCTTTCCAAGGGCACTCTCGGAAGAACCCTCTCGTGTTCGTAGATGAAGCAAAGATCATGGTGAGAGGCGGGGACGGCGGAAACGGCTGCGTCGCTTTTCGCCGCGAGAAGTATGTTCCCCGCGGCGGTCCTTCCGGTGGCGACGGCGGAAACGGCGGGGACGTTTATCTCGAATCGAATCTTCACGACAACACCCTATTGCGTTATCGGTACAACCGCGAATTTCGCGCCGAACGCGGCCGCCACGGGGAAGGCTCGAAGTGTCACGGGCGCAGCGGGCAGCCGACGGTCCTCTCGGTTCCGGTCGGCACGGTTGTCTTCGATGCCGACACCGGCGAGCAATTGGTCGACTTTGCTAGCGCTGGCCAGCGCTTCCTCGCCGCGCGCGGCGGACGCGGCGGACGCGGCAACGGCAATCCGCACTTTATCCGGCCCTGGCACCAGGCTCCGCGCGAGCATGAGGACGGCCAGCCGGGCGAAGAGCGCCGCCTGCGCCTGGAATTGAAGCTGCTCGCCGACGTCGGCCTGGTCGGGTTTCCGAACGCGGGCAAGTCCACCCTGATCTCGCGCATCTCGGCGGCCCGTCCGAAAATCGCTGCGTACCCCTTTACGACGCTCGAACCGCACCTCGGCGTGGTCTCCGCCGACCCGGACGCTGCGCCAGGCACCGGCCGCACGTTCGTCGTCGCCGATGTGCCCGGCCTGATCGAAGGAGCGCATGAAGGCGCCGGTCTGGGCACGCGCTTCCTCAAACACATTGAGCGCACGCGCCTTGTCGCGCATCTGGTCGATACCAGCGACGCCAATGACCGCGACCCCGTGCACGACTTTGAGATCATCGAGCGCGAACTGGCTTCCTTCAGCCCGTCCCTGGCGGAAAAACCGATGATCGTTGTGGCCACAAAGCTTGACGCCACGACAAACCGCGAGCGGCTCGAATCGCTCCGCGCCTACGCCGGCAAGCGCGGGCTGGAATTTCACGCCATCTCGTCGTCGACGGGCGAAGGCGTCACGTCGCTTGTGCGGGCCATGGCCGACAGGCTGGGCCGCCTGTCCCGCCCCCTGTCGCCGCCCTCCCTGGATGGGATCGATCACACGAGCCTGCCTCGGGCTGACGACCATTCGCCGGCGCCCGGCACGGAGGACCGTTGACTTCGCACCCGGCCCCGAAATCGCACTCCGCCCACGCCCACACGTCCGCGCACCACGGCGCGCGCCACTCCGTGGCTCTGTTCGGGGGCACTTTCGACCCCGTTCATGCCGGTCACCTGATCGTCGCACACGCGGCTCAGCGCCGTTTTCATCTCGATGCCATCTACTTCATTCCCTCCGCGCGCCCGCCCCACAAATCCGGTTCCGAATTGACGCCGTTCGTGCATCGATACGCCATGGTGACCCTGGCTTGCTCGGAGCACCGCGGATTTCTGCCCTCGCTCGCCGAAGCTCCCCAGGACGGTGCGACGCCCCAGTACTTCTACACGGTTGATACGGTCCGCCGGTTCCGCCGCCTGCATCCTGACGATCACATCTACTTCATCGTGGGCGCCGACCAGTTCCTCGAAATCCCGACCTGGAAGAACTACGAATCGCTGCTCGATTTGTGCGACTTCATCATCGCCAGCCGGCCCGGTTTCCGCATCGAGGCACTTCGCTTGGTGGTGCCGCCGGAAAAGCTGGCTCGCGGCCCGGCCCATGACCCGCACAAAATCGTCCTGCGAAAATCGGTGATCCACCTGCTGACTACCGTCTCGAGCCACATCTCTTCGACCGAAGTGCGCGAGCGCCTGGAGCAGAAAAAAAACATTCACGGGCTTGTGCCGCCGCGCGTAGAGGAATACATTCTGGGTCAGGCCCTGTACCGGTGACTTCGGAACCTCTTCGCCCTGAAATTCGCCTGGCCGTCGAAGCGGCCCAGGACAAGCAAGCGGTGGACATCACCGTGCTAAAACTCCCTGGCGCGGGCAGCTTTGCCGAATACTTTCTCCTCTGCTCGGGTCAAAGCCAGCCGCAAATCAAGGCCATCAGCGAAGCTATTGAGGAGCGGCTGGCGAACGGCGGCGTGCGCCTGTCTCACCGCGAAGGCAAATCCGGCGCCGAATGGGTTCTGCTCGACTACGCGGATTTCGTTGTGCACATCTTTAGCGAACGAGCGCGGGAGTACTACGATCTCGAACGCCTGTGGCGCCACGCCCAGCGAATCGACTTTCCCGCGCCGGCGGCGCCCCCCGGAACGCGCCATGATTCCGAGGTCGACCACCGCACCCAGCCATGAGCGCGCCTGAACCCGTCTGGATCGCTGCCGACCCTGCTTCTGAGCGCGTTCTCGAGGTCGCTCAAAAACTCGCCGAAACGGCCACCACGGTCCTGATCACCGGCGAAAGCGGTACGGGCAAAGACCAGCTTGCGCGCTGGATTCATGAACGGGGCCCGCGCCGGGATGCGCCCTTTCTAAAGATCGATTGCGCAAGCCTGCCCGCTGAATTAGTCGAATCCGAGCTCTTCGGCCATGAGCGCGGCGCCTTCACTGGCGCCGTCGCACGAAAGCTCGGCCGCCTGGAAATGGCTCAGGGAGGAACCATCGTCCTCGATGAAGTCGCCGCCCTCGCGGGCGGAATCCAAGCCAAGCTCCTGCGCGTTCTTGAAGAGCGCGCCTTCGAACGACTCGGCGGCACGGAAAGCCTGCATATGGACGCGCGGCTGATGGCCTTGACCAACACCGACCTTGAAAAATCCGTTGAGAAAGGACAGTTCCGCAGAGATCTGTTCTTTCGGCTGAATGTCCTCGCCGTCGCGGTTCCCCCGCTGCGCGATCGCCCGGCAGACATCGCTCCACTTGCGGTGCACTTCCTCGAGCGCCTGGGCCCCGTCCATGGCAAGACCGGTCTCGCCCTGGCCCCCGAAGCATTGGCGTTGCTTCGCTGCTACGCCTGGCCCGGCAATGCTCGAGAGCTCAAAAACGCAATGGAACACGCCCTCGTCTTCGGGAAGAATGCAGTTTTGCAGGCCGGCGATTTTCCGGAAATCGTCCGCGCCTCGCACGACGGAGCTCCTCGCGCACCGAAACTGCGGTCGCTTGAGGAAATCGAGCGCGAGGCGATTTCCGCGACTCTCGAGATCACGCATTTCAAAATCAGCCGTTCGGCCGAAATCCTCGGCATCAGCCGAAAAACGCTCCTCGAGAAGCGCAAGAAATACGGGCTGCTTTAGAATCGAGGGCGCAACACAGCGGGTTCAGCCGCTCGCCAAGATCGACCGCTCGTGAAAATCCGCCTGATCATGCTCGGCAAGACGCGCCGCGAAGAGCTCCGCACCCTCCTCGACGATTACGCCGAGCGCATCCGCCACTATGGAGAATTCGAAATCAGCGAACTGCGTGAGGCCACACCCACCGCCCTGCGCAAATTGAAGATCGACTCGGCCGCGATGCTCGTGCTGCTCGACGCTGCCGGAAAACAACGGACTTCCGAACAGTTTGCCCGCTGGCTGGGCGATCTCCGCGATCGCGGCACCCGCGAAATCGCGTTCCTGTGCGGCGACGCACACGGCTTCCCGTCCGAGCTGCGAGGTGCCGCGAACGAGAAAATCTCTCTCTCCACACTCACCGTGCCGCACGAATTCGCCCGGGTGATGCTGGCCGAACAGATTTATCGGGCCTTTGCGATCCTCGCCGGCCATCCATACCCGAAATAGCGCCGCCGTTCGGGCGATCGAAACCGCCCCGGCCCGGGTGGGCCGGATGGCCCCTCTCCTTTTCGGCGCACAGATGCGCAGCGACTCTTCCCGCCGAGCAGGCCCGCAATTTGCGACAATAGGAGTGATGCCCATCACCATTCGCTTTGAAAGAGGGAAGCCTATCGCTTCCGCCGAATTCATGGTCACCAGCCGCTTGTCGGTTTCTGACCTTCCAGACCTCGAGGCTCCATCCCCGCGTGAACTCGATTTCGTTCTGGCCTCTACGGAATTCGAAAACGTGCTGGGGGATGTCCGGGCGTTTCTCGAAGGCGAGCTGGACTTGGGCACGCTCGATGTCGTTGAGCTCAAGGGTATGGCCTGTCACGACGCGAGCGTCTATCGCCCGGGGATACGGCTCGTGGTCCGCGAACGGCATCGAAACGCTCCGATGTCAGAAACGGCGCGTGAGCAGTTTACGGCGCTAGCGGAACGGATTCGCGAGCAGCTCGACTGGCCGTGACGCTCCGGGCGCCCGAGCCCGCCCACCTCGCCGGCGCACTTGACGTTTCCTCGAGCTGCCTGCAGTATCTCCCTGCGCGAGCGCCAACGAATGCCGGAAGGGAAAGGGCTTCTCATCGTCTATACCGGGCCGGGCAAGGGCAAGACCACCTGCGCCCTGGGCACTGCCTTTCGCGCTGTGGGCCAAGGCATGCGGGTCCTGATGGTGCAGTTCATCAAAGGCTCGTGGCACTACGGCGAGCTCGACGCCGCGAAAATGCTGGGGGATGATCGATTCGAGATTCGCCCCATGGGACGCGGCTTCGTCAAGATCGGGGGCGCGGAAGCAGATCCCGAGGACGTTCGCTTGTGCGGGGAGGCCTGGGAGTTAGGCCGGAGGGAGATCTACAGCGAAAGATACGATCTGGTCGTGCTCGACGAAATCAACTATGTCATCAGCTACAAAATGCTGGATGTCGACCGCGTGGTTGAGGCTCTGGCCGGGCGGCCCGAGCGCATCCACGTAATCTGCACGGGCCGCAACGCGCATCCCAGGCTGGTCGAAGCCGCCGACCTGGTTACCGAAATGCGCGAAATCAAGCACCCGTACACCCTAGGCATCCTCGCCGAGCGCGGCATCGACTACTGAGCCCCCAACATCGGATAATGAAGGGCCCCAGTCTTCGGCCCTGTTTCTTTTCGGGGTTTCGCTATCTGCGGTTAATTGGTCGGCACGGCTTTTCCTATGACTTGGTTCAAACGCGACAAAAAGCCCATTGAGAACCCGACTCCGGTCGAGCAGCGCCGCGTGCGCACCGAAGGCATGTGGACGAAATGCGGTGCCTGTCGCGCCATCATTTGGAAGAAGGACCTCGAGTCCAATTGGGAAGTGTGCCCCAAATGCGACCATCACTTCCGCCTCGGAGCGCGCCGCCGTCTCGAACTGCTTCTCGACGACCAGCACTGGACCGAGCACGACGCGGATTTGGCCTCGAGCGATCCGCTTCGATTCGTCGACACCAAGCCCTATGCCGAGCGCCTCAAAGAGGCGCAACAAAAGTACGGTATGAAGGACGCCATCCTCACCGCCGAAGGCAAGCTCAATGGCCGGCCGGTTATCTGCTGTTCGATGGAGTTCAACTTCATTGGCGGATCGATGGGCGCGGTGGTCGGGGAAAAGGTAGCCCGTGCGATCGAGCGCTGCCTCGGGCAAAGACAGCCCCTGATTGTCGTCTCTTGCTCCGGAGGCGCCCGCATGATGGAGGGGGCAGTGAGTCTCATGCAGTTGGCGAAGGTCTCCGCGGCGCTGGCGCGTCTGGATGAGGCTCGCGTTCCGTTTATCTCTGTTCTGACTGATCCGACCACGGGTGGGGTGACGGCAAGTTACGCCATGTTGGGTGACCTGAACATCGCCGAGCCCGGCGCGCTGATCGGCTTCGCCGGACCCCGCGTGATCGAGCAAACCATCCGCCAGAAGCTTCCCGAGGGCTTCCAGACGGCCGAGTTCCTTCTCGAACACGGGTTTCTCGACGCCGTCGTCTCGCGCAAAGAGCTCAAGCCCTATATCTCCCGCGCCTTCGACTTCTTCCTGAATGCCGCATGAATTATGAGGAGTCCGTCCGCTCGCTCCTCGCTCTGGGACGGGAGCTCGCCGCACCCCAACAGGCGCGCGTACAGAAATTCGGCCTGGACAATATCCGGGTCGTTTCCGCCGCGCTCGGCAATCCTCATCTCGCCTTTCCCTGCGTTCATATTGCTGGCACAAACGGCAAGGGTTCGACGGCGGCCATGCTCGAATCAATTCTGCGCGCGTCCGGTTTCAAGACCGGGCTCTACACGTCACCGCATCTTGAGCGCGTCAACGAACGGATCCGCATCGATGGCCAGGAAATTTCCGACCACGCGTTTGCCCGAGCCTGGACCGAGGTCCACCAGACCATCGAGTCGCTCATGGCCTCGGGCAAACTCTCGGCGCACCCTACGTTTTTCGAGTGCGTGACGGCCATGGCCTTCCTGGCCTTTCTCCATGCGGGCGGCCGGGGTCGGCCCGCAGGCGGGCCGGGGTTGCCCCGAGCGCAAAGGAACGGCGGCGAGCGAGATGAGACATCGCATGGCGCGGGGGCCTTTCTGGCCGTTTACGAAGTCGGTCTCGGCGGGCGGCTCGACTCAACCAACATCGTCGAGCCCGAGGCGTCCGTGATTACGCCAATCGATTTCGACCACGAGAATTTTCTGGGTCACTCCATAGAAGAAATCGCGGGCGAAAAGGCTGGCATTATCAAGCCGGGCGGATGGGTGGCCAGCGCGCCCCAGCGACCCGAGGCCCGCGCCGTAATCAGGCGCCGCTCGTTCGAGCTAAACGCCCGGCTCGTTGAAACCGACCAGATGTGGACGCTCGGCGAGATCCGCTCTTCCGACGGCCGCTATCGCGCGACGGCAACAAGACGGGATGACCGGGATCGCTCGACAGTTTCCATCGCCCCCTCGTTGCCTGGCAACTTCCAGCTGCAAAACGCCCTGGCCGCCGCAGCCGCGGCCCTCCTGCTCCGCGAACGCGGCTTCGGGATCAGCGATGACGCGATTGCGGCGGGAATCGGATCGGCTCGGTGGCCCGGCCGGCTCGAACGCCTCTCGGATCGCCCCGCCCTATACCTTGACGGCGGGCACAACCCCGCCGCCGCGCGCGAACTGAAGGGCTTTTGGGAAGCGAACTTCCCAGGCCGTCGAATCGTCCTCATCTACGGCACGATGCGCGACAAAGCCGTCGATGAAATAGCCGGTCTGCTGTTCCCCTTAGCAGACCACGTGATTCTGACCGAGCCTCGCCAGCCTCGCGCCCTTTCCACCCGGCTGCTCGCGGAAATGACGGCCGGCCTCGCCCCGCACGCTGTCACCGCCATTTCCGATCCGGCCGAGGCCCTCGAGCTGGCCCTCTCGGCTGCAGGGCCCGACGACGTCATCTTCGCGACCGGATCCCTGTTTCTGGTCGGCGACCTGCGCCAGTACTGGCGCACGCGTGCCCTCGGAACGAACGTTTCATCTCCCTCGACCTGATCCGAGCCAGGGTCGACCTTGCCTAGAAATGGAAGCCAACCTCCGCCGAAACGGTTCGCGGTGTCACGTAGTGCGTGCCACTGAACGTCGAAAGGAAGTTGTACAGCACGTAGTTGTTGGTCAGATTAATCAACATGATGCGCGCGCTCCACTGGTGTCGGTCACCGTTGAAGAGGTTGTCGTCGCCTACCGCCACATCAAAGAGATTGCGCTGCTGGATGCGCGGTGGGTTGAGATCATCATCTTCCTTGTTGGGCGCCGGAATCTTTACCAGATTCGAACTGAACGACGTGGCTGGGCAAATGCCCACTACGCCGCCATAGCTAAGTGGGGTTCCGGCTGGATTTGCCGCGCTGGGCGGCGCCGCGTGCATGCTATTGCAGGTGAACCCAGCCTCGAACTCCTGGTCGGCCGAAAGCGGTTCGTTCACCACGTTGGCAGCCACCATGCTCACTTGGCCGGCGCTGAGGGCCGCCGGATAGCCGGGACAGTCGTTAAACGACTCGCTGCCGTAGCAGGGAGTCGCACCGGCTACCAGACCGCTATCGTAGCGCCAGTTGAACGCGAGCCAGGGCCATCGCTTGGAGGGCTGGTATTGCAGGTGAGTCTCCTGATTATAGTGTTCGTCGTGGTCAATGCGGAACGCCCCGATGGCGGAGGGCGTGGCGCCGGCCCCGCCAATCTGCGGCGTGAAAAAGCGGGCGGCGACGCTGGACATGATGATATAGGCCGTAAAGCCGTGGAGATCGGTGATATTCGTACGCTCCGTAAAGCCAGGGATTTTCGAGTTGTGCCACTCGATCGGGAAGGTGATGGGCGTATTACCCAGCACGCTGAAATCGTAGCCGTTGTGCGTGTATTTCCAAATGTACTCACCGTCGATTACGACGTGCCGCCCAAAGGCTTGTTGCAGACCGGCATGGAATTCGTTGCGGTAGCCCGGCGCAATGGGCGTGAGAGAGGGAGACGAGCAGAGCAGGAGCCCGGTTCCCGAAATGCCGTCTTGGGGGCCCAGGACGGGGTTACTGCAACCAATACTCGAAAGTACCAGGTTTTCATTGAACGGAGTTTCAAGCGTGCGTGCGTAGGAGACGCGAAGCACGGTGTTCGATTCCTTGATGTTGTAGGCGATGCCCAACCGCGGCTCGGCTTGCGCTGCGCTGGTCATGCCGTTGTACACGTCGCCGCGCATTCCCAGGCTGAAATTCCACGCCCCTTTCGTGATGGCGTCTTCCACATAGAGCGCAAGCTCTTTGACGTCCGTGTGCCCAATGAAGTCGAACAGAGTGCCGCCTCGCGTCAGGTCATAGGGAGCCAAGGTAGGGCTGTACAACGGATATAGGGCCGAGCTGACAAAGCCGTTGGCCGGATTGCCAGGAACACGGGGATCCGGGTTGGCGAGCGTATTGGGCTCGTAACCTGCCGCTGCGCACTGGCTGGGATCAGTGAACCCCTCGACGGGAGCCAGTGGATAAAAAGCCTCTGTGTTTGGGTTCGAATTGGGGCCCAGGCAGGGGGCGTTCACCGTGGGGTCCACAATGCCCAGATGGTCGTTCTCGCTCAGAAACGTTTGCTCATAATCAAGTCCCGCCTTAACGTCGTGGATACCCTTGACGTAGGAGAGGCCCGCCCTTCCTCCTGCATTGGTGAGCGTACGATATTGCGAGACGCTCTCTCTCTGGAGAGTGAAGGGACCGAGATCGGAGAACGGATCATCGCTTGGGTAGTAGTTGTAGGCATCGCGCCGTACCCAGGTGCCCAGCGTCACGACCGCACTCGAATTGATCAGATGCGTCCAGGTCGGAGCGATGATGAACGTGCCGATCTGGGAACGTTGATCGGTGGGCCCCACGGGCTCCCCGCAGAAGGATAAATCACAGCCGTCTGCGGGGCTCGGCGCAAGACCCTGATTCGCGACCGTGTCTCCCCACCAGGGCGAGGCGTATGTCGCATCATAGGAATTGGGAGTCTGGAACCAGGAACGCGAGTAGCTCAGATTGAGGTGGATCGAATCGGCTGAATTGAGTTGATAATCGACCCGATCGAAAAGATTCTCTTCGTTCCCCTTGTCGTGCATGACCACAAATTCCGGCGGGTCGAGAAAGCGGCCGGTGTTGAGCCCGTTGAGGGAGATGAAATTCCCCCAGTTTTGTCCGCCGTAGCCCAGATGGAAATCGGCTGTCGAGGTGCCGAAGCTTCCGTAGTCCAGGGTAATGCCGCCATGTGGGCTGGTCATGCCCTGTCCGGAACGCGTGGTGACGTCAATGACCAGACTTGTCTTGTCGCCGTATTGCGCGGGCGGCGCTCCGTCGATCACCTCCATCGACTGAACGGCATCGACGGGCAACTGGTTCGAGAAAACCTTGCTCTGCTGGTCCGTGACAGGCTGCCCGTCGATCGAAAATGAGTTCTCCGCGTGATCGCCCAGCCCATGAAAGAGCCCGTTCGAATCGGCGGCCACGCCCGGGCTTGCCTGCGTAACGAGCGAACTGAGTGAGGAGGAAACACTTTCGAGCGGAACGCGCTCGAATATCTCACGCGAGATGTCCGTATGGTCGGTTGGAGTATTTTCGAGCAAATCTGCCCCGCCTTCCACCGTGACCGTTTGATTCGATCCCGCCACAGCAAGGGTCACCTCTAGGTTTACCGGAACTCCCGATCGCAGCTCTACGTCCTGCGCGTAGGAGGCAAATCCGGTAGCGCTGACGGTCAGGTGGTAGGGATTATAGGGGACGTTGGAGAAGGCAAATTTGCCGGAAGCGTCCGTCGTCGTCGTGCTCTCATACCCGCTCACCGGGTTGTGGATCGTGACGGTCGCTTTGGCCATCACGCCGCCCGAAGGATCGACCACCGTACCGGCGATCGTGCCCGAGTTTCCCGTCTGGCCTCTGGCGGCGGGTCCAAGCAAGCTGCAGAACAAGCAAATCTGGATGGCCAAGAGCGCGCTTGCGAATCTCTTCATTTTGTTCTCCCAGTCGATCGAATAGGCCACGGGCTCGTTGGCAACCGCGGCGAGTAGAGGTGAAAAGCTCTGCGCGCACTTTCGCGAGAAGGGCGCGTGCCGGGAGGTCGATAGTCCTTAGGGAATGGATCTAGGCGGGCGGCGCTCGAGGAACAGCGTGCGTGCTGGGAGCGATAATAACCGCGCTTGGCTGCTCTTCTTGAGTAAACCGCGCGATTTTGAAGGCCACCGGGATCTGCGCCGGCACATGGGCATGCGGCACGGCTCCATGCGTTGCGTGGCACACCATGCAGGTGCAGTGGTCCTCGGTATGCGTGATTCCGTGGGAGTGGGCCACAACCTGCGTGCTCAGCGCGCAAACACTCAGCACGAGGGCTATGGCGAGAAGTCGGGTTCGCCGTGCGAACTTCAAGCTGAACGTCCCCCAGTCATGCGACTGCTCACTCGGAACGATCACTTAAGGGTGGCTGGCTCTGCGGCCCCAGTCCCGTAATGCAGTCAAGCGCAAAAAGCCCCACCCACATCGTACTTAGACTCGTCGAACTGCGCAACCGTTGTCCATCGCGAGTAGTGTGATCATGGGAACGGCTGACGCTCGGAAGACATAGGTTCGCAGGGAGGTTCACATGCCAGATAAACTTGGCGCGCGGCTCGTAGGAATCGAGTTGTACTTCGACGGCCTCCAAAAAGGAAAGCAAGTTTGCGGTGGCACACTTGCTCTTGATTTGTTGGATCAACTGGCAGGGCATCAGACGCTAAACCTCGTCGACGGCCGCAGCAACGGCCACTGATCGCCCCCACGATTGTGGCCCTCAAACCTAAGGTTCCCGCACGGCCCCTCGGTGATCCTCGGCTTGGCTTCGTTCTGTGTTCGCTATCGGTCGGTGTCCCAGGGACGAACAGGGGCGTCCCGCATTCGGACAACGCAGGCTTTCGTGACCTGGCGTTTACAACGAATTTACGTTGAAAGGGAAACAATAGTTCGCCTTTAGACGTACTTTCTGGTTGATGCGACGCAGCGGACCGGCAATTGCTACGTCTAAATATCCAAGCGAGGAGGGTGCGTCATGACGCGTGAGCAACGGCGGGAAATGTTGGACTCCTTTGGCCGCGCCCCCGGCCAATTGCTTGTGACGTTGCGCACATTTCCGAAGAAGATGTGGGCTTATAAACCGCTCCCTGACCGCTGGAGCATCCACGAAATCATTCTTCACCTTGCCGATGCCGAGGCCAATTCCTACGTGCGCTGCCGGCGGTTCATTGCTGAACCCGGGACTTCGCTCGCGAAAATCGACGCGGGGCGTTGGGCCGGTTCTCTCGGGTACTTCCACCAGAGTACGCGCGAGGCTCTTGAAGTCATTCGCCGACTTCGCAAGATGACTCACCAGCTCCTCGTCTCCGTTCCCGAGAGCGTGTGGTTGCATACGGCTGAACACCCGCGTGACGGCTCGATTACCCTCGAACATTGGGTCCAGCTTCAGGAGCGCCACATCCCGCACCACGTCGAGCACATGCGCGCCAATTATGAACTCTGGAGCAAGACTCACCCGCCGCGAAAGTCCGCCCGCGGTGCGGCGCGCCCTAGCAGCAGCGCCTCCCAGCGCCTGGCAGGCGCTGCCGTCTGACGCCGGTCGAACGGATCAATTTCCGCGCCGGTGGCATCTTCTCTTGGGGTTTCGCTTTCTCGCTGCAAAACAGGCGGGGTTTCTGCGCCTATAACGTGGACTATTTCCTGACATCGGCGCGGCTCGGTTTTCGCTGCTGGACCGCCAACGATCTGCCGCTGGCCAACCAATTGTGGGGCGATGCCGAGGTGACGCGGCTGATCGGCGGGCCATTTGCGCCAGACATGATTCGCGCGCGGCTCGCGAAAGAAATCGCTCAAATGCAAGAACGGGGGGTTCAGTACTGGCCGATTTTTCTCCTGGACGGGGACCGCTTCGCCGGCTGTAGCGGCCTTCGGCCCTGGCAGCTCGAGCGGAGAGTGTACGAACTGGGATTCCACCTGTGTCGCGCGTTCTGGGGGCATGGGCTCGCACTTGAAGCAGCCCGCTCCACGATCGATTATGCCTTCCGCACGCTCGAGGCCGCGGCTCTCGTTGCCGGACATCACCCCGCGAACGAGCCGTCGCGGCGCGTGCTGCGCAAGCTAGGCTTTACGTACACGCGTGACGAGCTGTACCCGCCCACAGGCTTGCTGCACCCGTCGTATCTTCTCTCGAGAAAGCAGGCTACTGCGACTCGCCTACGGCCGCGAATTGAGCCATGATGGTCAGGTGCACCGGCCGAGCCCCTATTTGCTTCCCGTCATCACGACTCTGCTCACGCCCCTTCTCCTCCATCCCCAAGGCGCCCCAAAGCAGAAGCTGCCGAAGGTTCGCGAACTCGACTCCGGAATCCTCTGGCAACGCGACCCCGCAACCGGCGAGCTCGCGGCCATCGCAGGACAGGGCGTGGCCCCGGCGAACCCCGCAATCCTGCCGCGCGCGAATTCGATCCGTAGCACGACCGAAATGGTTGCCGTGACCTGCCGGGTATCGACCAGCCGGGGCGCTCCCGTGCCCGGGCTCACGCGTGCCGATTTCCGCATCTTTGATGACGACGCTCGACAAGCGATCGCCTATTTCGATGCCTCGACCGAGCCCGCCAGCGTTGCCATCGTGATTGACGCGAGCCCCAGCGTCCTGCCTGATACCGACCAGATGAAATCTGCGGCCGACGCTCTGATCGACGCCCTTGCGCCGCTCGATCAAGCGGCCATCGTCGACTTCGCCGCGCACACCTATCTTCAGCTTCCGTTTTCTGATGTGCACGAGCTCATGCGTCGCGCCGTTGCGCGCATCAGCGTGCGCGATCTTTTCAGCGATACCGGCGGGTCCAATATTTATGAGGCCGTTTACCTCGTCGCCCACGCGCTCTTTCCGGGCCGTACGGGGCGGAAAGCCATCGTTCTGCTCACCGACGGGCAAGACAGCGGTCTCGGTCTCACGCTCGATCCGGCCAGCACGTTGCCGTCTCCGGCGCTTCCGAACCGCCTCACCTTCGAGGACGTTTCGCGGCTGCTGGCCCGGGAAAATATCCAGGTATTCGCCGTCTCCACGGAAAATCGCCCGAAAATTATGACCGTCGCTTGGCTTGCCGCGCACCAGGCCGAAACGCTGATCACTCCCGCCGCACGTTCGAGCCACATCCCGCCCTATACCCTATTCCTTGCCGAACTCGTCCGCCGCGCCGGGGGGCAGCTCTATTTTCTCCGCGAAGCGCCGACCCTGGCGGACAGCTTTGGCCAGATCGCTCAAGAGATTCGATCCGAATACACGCTGGGTTATTACCCCCGGGCCGGTGCGCGCACGGCGGCGGAGGCGGGCTGGCACCGGCTGCGCGTCGAACTCGCGGACGAGCCAAATATCACGATTTCTCACCGCGCCGCCTATTACCTCCCGGTCCTCGACTAGCTCGTCGACCTCTTACTTCGGAGGCCAAACCATGATTCAATAGCGCCGCAATGACGCGGCGAAAGCTCTTCCGACTGCGATTGCCGTCGCGCTCGCTGCTTCTCGGCAAGCGCACGCTGCTGATGGGCGTGCTCAACGTCACCCCCGACAGCTTCTCCGACGGCGGGCTTCATTTCGATACGGAAGCCGCCGTCGAGCGCGCCTTTGAAATCGAGCGCCAAGGCGCGGATATCATCGATATCGGCGCCGAATCGACCCGCCCCGGATCGGAAGGGATATCCGCGCAAGAAGAGCTGTGGAGGCTCCTGCCTGTTCTCGCGCGGCTCGAAGGAAGATTGAAGATTCCGATTTCGATCGACACATCGAAATCCGAAGTTGCCGATGCCGCGGCGGACGCCGGAGCAGAGATCCTGAATGACGTGACAGCATTGCGCCATGACCTCCGCCTGGTCGACGTCGCGCGCCGGCGCAAGCTGCCTCTCATCCTCATGCACATGCGTGGAGTGCCGCGCACCATGCAGGAGCAGCCCTTTGCAGGCGACGTTGTGCGCGACGTCTCGAGCGGACTCGGCCGTGCCGTCCGGCTGGCGCGCCGCGCCCGAATACCTCGTTCACGACTCCTTGTCGATCCTGGCATCGGCTTCGGCAAGAGCTACGCGCAAAACTACGAGCTTCTCGCGCGTTTGCCCGAGCTGGCCAGCCTTGGATACCCCCTGGTGATCGGCACGTCGCGGAAGACGTTCATCGGCCGCGCGCTGGGCGGGGCTCCGGTCGCGGAACGCGTGTGGGGAACGGCCGCAACGGTGGCCGCCAGTATTCTGGGCGGCGTGCACATTGTCCGCGTTCACGACGTGGCCGAAATGGTTCAAGTTGCGCGCGTCACCGATGCCATCCTCCATCCGAACTCGATACCCGCGCAAGCGGACGCGAAATGAGCCCTCCGCCGACCGAGGCTCCTGGGCCGCGCGCTCGCCGCGTCGGTCCTTTCGGCCACTTTCGCCGGCTCACGCCCACGCAACGGTCGACGTTTGCCGCCTCGTTGCTCGGCTGGTCGCTCGATTCATTTGACTTCTTCATTCTCGTTTTTTGTGTCAGCGCCATCGCAAACCGATTCAACGCGAGGGTATCTGACGTTTTTGTGGCCATCTTCTGGACGCTGGCCATGCGGCCAGTGGGCGCCTTTCTGTTCGGGCTTTTCGCCGACCGCTCGGGCCGCCGGCCCGCCCTGCTCGTCAACATCCTCTGTTACTCCTCTTTCGAGCTGGCCTCCGCATTCGCGCCGTCCTTGCGCTCGTTCTTGGTCATCCGCGCGCTCTTCGGAGTGGCCATGGGAGGGGAATGGGGAATCGGTGCGGCGCTCGCGTTTGAAACGCTTCCCGCCGAAGGCCGCGGCTTCTTCTCAGGGATCTTGCAGGAAGGCTACGCGATCGGATACCTGCTCGCCTCTGTTGCGTACGGGGTGCTGTTCGATTTCATTGGCTGGCGCGGAATGTTCGTCCTGGGCGCTCTTCCTGCCATCCCGGTAATCTACCTGATCTGGACGCGGGTCGAAGAGTCGCCGGCCTGGCTGGCGGGCGACGTTTCACGCAGCCGCGAAGTTCGTCTTGGGCGCGACATTTGGCAACACCTGGGCAGTTTCCTTTTTCTGGCGCTGCTGATGTTCGCCTTCAACTCGTTCAGCCACGGAACGCAGGACCTCTATCCCACGTTTCTCGAACAGAACCACGGCCTCTCGCCGCGTGCTGTCGGTCTCGTGGCCGTCATCTACAATATCGGTGCGCTGGGCGGCGGGATGTTTTTCGGTTCGTGGTCGGAAAAAATCGGGCGTCGCCGAGCCATCATCGTTGCCGCGCTGCTGACCATTCCCGCGATTCCGATGTGGGCCTACTCGCACCGGACGGCCTCGTTTGCCGTGGGCGCCTTCCTGATGCAATTCATGGTGCAGGGCGCCTGGGGGGTGATTCCCGCACACCTGAACGAGCTCTCCCCGCCCGCCGTGCGGGCCACTTTTCCGGGCTTCGTCTATCAGGCGGGGAACCTATGCGCCTCGTGGAACGGCGTCCTGCAAACTCGGCTCGTCGAGCAGCGCTTCGCCGGCAACTACGCCCCAGTCCTGGCCTGGACGGTGCTGATTGTCGGAACGCTCGTGGCCGTAGTCACCGCTCTAGGCCAAGAGGCACGAGGGGCCCATCTGTCGACATCCTAAGGCCTCGCAAGTCAGGCTTGGCGAGTGCGGGTTTTGTGCCATTGCGCCAATTCGCCCCCCTCAAGACTCGCGGACGGGACTTGAAACAGGTAGAATTGGTCTGTTCGACAAAACTCCAGCCGAGGAGCCTCCATGAGCGTTACCTCACCCGCAGGACCTTCTTCTTCGACCATCGCCAACATCAAAGAAAAGGCCCGCCGCCTGCGCATTCTATCCATGATGGCCACCACGGCCGCCGGTTCCGGCCACCCGACTTCCTGCATGTCGGCCGCTGACCTCATGGCCGGCCTGTTCTTCTATGCCATGAAATTCGATCCAAAGCAGCCGAATTCGCCCGATGGCGATCGCTTCGTGCTCTCGAAGGGCCATGCTGCCCCGGTCTTATATGCCGCTCTGGCCGAGGCAGGTGTCTTCCCGGTGTCGCGCGTGATGACACTACGCCAGGCCTCGAGCGAACTCGAGGGCCATCCAACCCCGCTCGTTCCCGGCGTGGACGCCGCCACCGGGTCACTCGGCCAGGGTGTGTCGGTCGGCGCCGGACTCGCCATTGGCGCCCGACTCGACAAGAGTACGACGCGCGTTTACGTCCTTACAGGCGACGGCGAGCTCGCCGAAGGCCAAATCTGGGAGGCGGCCGCTTTCGCCGGGCACTACAAGCTCGATAATCTCACCGTAATCGCGGACATCAACGCGCTCGGCCAAAGCGAGCCAACCATGTACCGGTACGATATGGAAGTCTATCGCAAGAAATTCGAGGCGCAGGGCTTCTTCGCCGAAGTGATCGACGGCCACGACGTGCCCGCCATCCTGGCGGCGCTCGATCGGGCCAAGGCAATGCCCGGCCGCCCGCAGGCCATCCTCGCTCGTACCGAGAAAGGACATGGATTCAGCCTAGTTGCCGGAAAGGAAGGGTGGCACGGTAAGCCGTTCTCGAAGGAGCAGCTCGCCCAAGCCATCCAGGAGCTTGGCGGCGCGATCGATGTCCCACCCGATCCGGGCAAATCCTACGCACGAACTCGCTTGCCGCACCGCGCGGACTTCCCCGCTCCCGCCGCCCCGGACTACGATCCCGGCAAACCGGTAGCCACCCGTGAGGCGTACGGTTATGCCCTCAGGCGCATTGGTGCGGTGAACCCGCACCTGATCGGTCTATCGGGCGACGTCGATAACTCGACGTTCTCTGAGATTTTCGCCAAGGCTTATCCCGACCGCTTCTTCCAGGCCTACATTGCCGAGCAAAACATGGTGAGCGTCGGTGTGGGGCTTGCTGCCCGCGGTGCTACTGCGTTCGTTGACACCTTCGCCTGTTTCCTCTCCCGCGCGGTTGACGAAGCACGCATGGCCGCGATCAGCCGCTCGAACCTCAGCCTGTGTGGCTCCCATTGCGGCATTTCCATCGGGGAGGACGGCCCTTCGCAAATGGGGCTCGAGGATCTGGCTATCTTTCGCGCCGTGAACGGATCGGTCGTCTTGTATCCGAGCGACGCGATTTCCGCCGAGCGGTTGACCGAGTGGATGGCGCGCGCCGATGGAATCTCCTACCTGCGCACCTCGCGCCCAAAAACTCCCATCCTCTATTCGAAGGAGGAGAGATTTCCGGTGCCCGGGTTCAAAGTCCTTCGCCAAACTGCGCAGGATCGCGCCACGGTCATTGGTGCGGGGATCACGCTGCACGAGGCACTGAAAGCCGCCGACCAGCTCAAATCCGCCGGGACAGCCATCCGCGTCATCGACCTCTACTGCGTCAAGCCCATCGACGGCAAAGCCCTCGCCGAGCAGATTCGCGCAACCGGCGGGAAACTCGTGGTGGTCGAAGATCATTGGGCCGAAGGCGGCGTGGGCGAAGCCGTGCTCTCCGCCTTGGCCCAGGCGGGCTCGGCTCCCCGGGAATTCCGCCATTTGGCCGTCGACCGCATGCCGCACTCGGGAAAGCCCGATGAACTCCTCGATGCGTTCGGTCTTTCCGCGCAGCACATCGCCGAAGCCGTCAGCGCCCTCGGCTGACGAGGAGCCGTATCCCGCCCCGGGGCTCTACTTCTTGCGCCCAATGAACCGAATCCGCCCGGTAAAGGCGCGGTGCTGGAGCCCGGTGAACTGGCCGAAGGTGGGTGAGTCGATGTTGTTGTTGACCAGGAAGGGATCTTCGCTTCCCGTGATGTCGTTAAATCCGCCTCGCAGCGCCCACTGGTAGCCGCGGAAGAGAAACTGCTTCTCGATGTGGATGTCGACCTGCCAGAACTCCGGAAAGCGGTCGCGACCAGGAAAGCCCACCAGCTCCTGGTCCTGATTCGTCAAGCTGAAGGGATATCCGGTGTGTCCATCGAACGTGTAGCCGAGTGTGAAACCTCGCACCAGGGGCAGCCATCCCCAGCCAACCAGGCGGTTCGGAGAATCCCACGGCAGAGGCCCGGGCAACTGGGGACCGTAAAGCGGGGTATCGAGTGTCGATGCGAGGTCCGTATTCGTGTGTGCTCGCGACCATGTGTAGGAGATCATGACCGGATACCGGCCGCGAAAGGTGTGGCGCGCAGAAATGGTCACCCCGTCATAACGGTCTTCCCGCTGATTCTCTAAGACGAACAACCCGCTCGCCGGGATACCGCCCGGCCCGATGCCGCCGCCCACGTTTGTGTAATCGAAACCATCCGAGCCGCGTTTCTCGATGAATTCGGCCTTGAGGAAGATCGCAGCCGGAAGCTCTCGCTCAAGACCCACACCCCAGTTGAGCGAACGCGGCCAGGCGAGCCGGGAGGGAGCAGCCTCAAATTGAGTCGTGATGGGGGGCGAAATCGGCGTGACGCCATCGGGCGCGTAGAAGACGTCCTGCCGCTCGCCGGACAGCGCCAAACCCAGAAGGTTCAGATCGGTGCGATCGTAAAGCAGCCCGACGCCGGCCGAGAGCTTCGTTTCGCCATCGGCGGTGAGCCCGACCGTGGCCGCCATGCGCGGCGAGGCGCCCGTCTTCCCCAGGACGCTGTCGTATTCCCAGCGAACACCGGGCACGAGCAGAACGCGGCTGGCTGGCGACCAGCGGTCTTCGATGAACGCCGCGGCATCGGAATCGTTCTCGGAAAAGCTCGAATTCCCCTCGAAAGTCACCGAGCGCACCAGCAAATCGCTGTTCGCTGCCGTACATCCAGGCGGAGTAAACGGCGACGGGCAGGTCTCGATCTGGAGGGGAGCACGCAGATAGAATTGATCGTACTTCGTGCGTTCGAGATCGATCCCCATCAGGAGCTGATGCTCGCCGTGCCACGGGCGGCGAGGGGGATAGAAATTCACGGGAATCTCATACCGCCGCGCTCGGGTTCGTGAGGTCAGATAGAAATTCCCGAGGGCGCTGCCCGGAATCTCGATATACGGCTGGTCTCCGAGCGGACGGTTGTTTGCATTCGACTCGACGAAGCCGAACCCGGCCTGAAGCAATCCTCCGCCAGCCCAACTGATCTGGTCTTTCACATTGCCGACCATGGCCGAATCGAGATCCGTTGTGGTGGTCGAGAGCGGCTGGGTAAGCGAGAGCCCCGCATAATCGTCCCTCGAGCGGTCTTCGACCAGGCTCGTGATCAGCCGGTTTCCCTGGCTGAGATTGATCTGCGCTCGCAACAGATTGCTGAATCGCCAGTAATAATCCCGGTCGGCATTCTCGGGCAGATTGTCGTAAACGTTCTGGTCGAATTCTCCGTCTACTGCTTCGTAAAACCACGCCTTCCGCTTCCGGATGGGCCCGGAAAAGGCGAACCTCGGGGTCGCATTCTGAAACTCGAGCCCCTTGTATTGCTGCACGGAAGGAACGAAATCGGTGGCATAGAAATGGAAATGGTCGTCGCCCATGCTCGTTTCCAAGGCCAGCACGCCGGCCGAGCCTCGGCCATACTGCGCCGACACTCGGCTGCCCTCGGCGTCAAGCGAACGTACCGCGTCGGTGCTGACGCGCAACTCGAGGAGTCCTGTCGCGGGCTCGGAGATGTCGAAGCCATCGAGTACGTATAGCGTCTGGTTGCTGGCTGATCCGTTGACGTGGACTTGCCCGTTGAGGTCGGGCAGCACGCCCGGCAGGAGCGGCAGCGCGGTGCGGATGTCGCGCGTGGTCGTGTAGGGCAGTTCGAGTATTTCCGTGGCGTTCAAGGTCTGCTCCTCGGCCGTCTCGGCCGGATCGATGCCTTCCGTAGAAGCTCTGACCTCCACCGCTTGTTTGAGCTCCTCGGTGTGGCTCAGCTCAACCTCCATTGGCTGGCCTTCGTCGGAGCGAATCTCCGTAATGGTGAGTGCGTAAAAACCCTCCTTTTCGACAACGACGCGCGTTGGATTGGAGACCAAGCTCGGGAAATCGGCCCTGCCTGCGGTGTCGGTGACCGCCCGGATTGGCGGGCCGGCAGCGCTCGTGTAGAGCTCGACGCGCGCTCCTCCGACTGGGTTGCCGTTTTCGTCGTGCACGATTACGGAAAGCCGCAGCGCACTCTTACTGTCTTGTCCGTCGCGGAAACCCACTTTGGGCGGCTCTTGCTGCCCGCGAGGCGCCCCAATTGCTCCCTGCCAGACGGACACCACAACCGCAAACGTAAAAAAGAATCGCCACAGGACACGGGCGAGATGATGGTTCCCCATGGGCTACCGATCCCGATTGTAGGACAGAAACGGCTCTAGCGAACGCGCCCGAGGAGGGAACTGCAGCTTCGCGCGCGGGGATGCGGGTCAAGCGTGACCGGCACGAGGTTAACGCGCTTCGGTCTCGGGTTTCTATTCCTGCCGCAAAGCGGCCATGGGATCGATGCGGCTCGCGCGGCGCGCTGGCACAACGCTCGCCAGAAGCGCCGCCGCTGCGAGCAGAGAAAACACCACGGCGAAGGTTGGCCCGTCGAGCGGCCGCATGCCGGAAACGGCATGAATCAGCACGCGTGCTGCCGCGACAGCCGCGAGGAAACCGGCGCCAATGCCAAACAGAATCATGCGCAAACTTTGTCCAATCACCATCTGCATGACGCGGGCGGGTGTTGCTCCAAGGGCCATGCGCACCCCGATTTCCGGCACGCGCCGGCTGGTCAAGTAGGCGAGCACTCCGTAGATGCCCACGCAGGCGAGCAGCAGGGCGAGCCCCGCGAATACCCCAAAGAGCGTCAAAAGGAAGCGATGCAAGCCGAGCGAGTCGCTCGTGAGTTGCTCCATGGTGCGCACTTCGTACAGCACCTGATCGCCCGTCGCGCCGCGGAGCGCCTCCCGCAGCGAGGCAACCACGCTTAGGGGTGCAACATTGGTTCGCACTACAATCGACATGAGCTCCGACCATCGCCGCAAAAATGGCGCGGGTACCTGCGTGAGCGGATAGTAGACCTGTCCGCGCACCTGCGCTTGATCGTCGCTTGCTAGTCCCCAATAACGGACGTGCCCTACGACGCCAACAATCGTGTAAGGCTCCTTGCAATCGACGAATGCGTTGACCGTTTTGACGGGCCTGCCGTCTGGACCCGTCGTCACTTTCTGCTCAACGCAGGGCATATCGGGCATCCACAGCCGCTTGCCCAGCACATTATCGGTTCCAAACGCGTCGCGGGCCAGAACGTCGTCAACCACGATCACGGGCAGCGCGTCCAGCCGGTCTTCGTCGCCGATGAACCGGCCGCGCAGCAACGGTATGCCCGTCGCCTTCAGATAATCCGGCGTCGCGCTGCTGGCCAGGGCCATGGGCTGCTTGTTCTTCGGAGGCACGTCCGGCGTGGTCCAATACCCAAGTTGGTTGTTGCCCTCGCGCAGGGGGACGATATCGACGGCCGCGACCGACTGTACTCCCGGCACGTGCCGAGCGCGTTCGAGCAAGTCCTGCCAAGCCGCGGGAATTCGCGCGGGATCTGAAAGCGTCGCCGGCGACAGGGCCACGCGCATAGTGAGCAGATTCTGTATTTTGAGCCCTGCATCGAGCGAGGACACGCGCAACAGGGTCCGCCCCAGCATGCCTGCCGCAACGAGCAGCACAAAGGCGATCGAAACTTCGACCGTTACGAACGCCGAATGCAGACGCCGCGAACTTCCGAGCACAGTACTTGCTCCTGCGCGCAGCATCTGCTCGAGTTCGCGCGTGGGCGTCCGCACGGCCGGAGCCAGCCCGAAAAGTATCCCGCTCAACATCGAAACGCTGATAGCGAAAGCCAGAACGCGCCAGTCGATGTGCACCTCCTCGCCTCGTGGCAGACTACCGGGCCAGAGCGCCACAAGGTGTCCAACCCCCGCGTATGCGCACAGAATGCCGAGGGCGCCTCCCGCCAGGCCCAGGACCGCGCTCTCGGTCAAGCATTGCTCGACCAGCCGCCACTTGCTTGCCCCCAGTACCGCTCGCATGGCCAGCTCACGTTCGCGCGAAACGGCCCGCGCCAGCAGCAGGCTTGCCACATTAGCGCAGGCGATCAGCAGCACTAGCGTCACGGCTCCTAAAAGCAGCCACAGCGTCGAGCCGACATTTCCCACCTCCGGACGCAACGGGTGCACGAGAAACGACCGACCCGCATTCGTGGTGGCGTACTGCTCGGCCAGATGTCGCCCCATCTGAGCGATCTCCGCTTGCGCCTGCCCAAGCGTCACCTCCGGCCCGAGGCGTGCCACCACATGCACCGGCTGCGCCTCGCGCTTCCGCAGATAGCCGGCGCCATCTTGCCCTACCGGCGTATACACGTCCGGCTCGTATCCGTATTGCTTGAGCCCGGCGGGCGCGATGCCCACGATTGTGTAGCGCTTCTGGTCGAGCACGAGCGAACCGCCGAGCGCATCGGGTCTGCCCCCAAACTGGTGTTGCCAGAAGCTGTAGCTCAGGATCGCCACTGGACGGCTGCCCAGGCGATCCTCTTCGGGCAGAAAAGGCCGTCCTTTGCCGAGGGGCACGCGCAAAACGGAAAACAGGTTTGAGGAAATCTCAAAATTGTCCACATACGCCGGCGGCTCGGGCTCGCTGACTGTCCCGTTATTGAAGACGACGGCGGCCATCTCCATCGAACGGCTTTCGCGCTGGCAATCGAGGAAGTCCGGGTAGGAGAACTTCTGTTCCCCGAATATCCTCGTGTTCCAGCCCTCTGTGTGCGCATGCACTACGATGAGTCCGCTCGCTTCCGGATACGGCAGTGGTTTGAGCAGGACGGCATTCACCACGGTGAACATCACCGTGGTCGCGCCCACCCCCAGAGCGATGGTCAGCAGCGCGACGGCGGCGAATCCCGGATTCTTTTGCAGGCTGGTCAGCGCGTAGCGAACGTCCTGGGTTAGAGATTCAACCACGTGTACGCCGCGCGCGTCGCGGCAGTCCTCCTTCACCTGATCGAGTCCGCCGAATTCGAGCCGTGCCCGCCGTGCGGCTTCCCCGCGCCCCATTCCCGCGCGAATGTACTTTTCGACCTGCTGCTCGAAGTGGAACCCGAGCTCGTCACTCAGTTCTCCCTCAACCGCCTCACGCCCGAATAACGCCCGCATGCGAATCCAAATGCCCCTCAGCATCCGACTCCTCTCACGCCCCAACCGCTTGTGCCCGTCACTCGTACCTGAGTGCAACCATGGGATCGACCCGCATCGCGCGCCGAGCCGGCACATAGCTCGCCAGCAGCAGTGCAAGGGTCAAAAGGGCGCAGGCGCCCGCCAACACATATGGATCGTAAATGTTCACGCCATAGAGCATCCCCGAGTGCTCGTGCGGCGCCAGGTACAAGGTATGACGCAGCAGATGGCCCAAAATGAGCGACCAGGCAACGCCGAGCGCAAGGCCCACCGCCCCCATGCGCAATGACTGCCCGATCGCCTGACGCAGTATTTCAAGGGGCCTTGCGCCCAGGGCGAGCCGGATGCCGAATTCTTGCGTGCGCTGGCGCACAAAATAGGCGACCGTGCCGAACACGCCGACCGACACGAGCACAATCCCGAGCGAGGCCAACGCGCCAACCAGGAATAAGTTGAATCTCGCGCCGCGCAACGAGTCGTCGACTCGGTCGTCCATGGTCCTCATATCGAAAACGGGCTGGTCCTTGTCGAGCCCATAGGTGGCCGAGCGGATCACCCCGGCCAAGGCTCCGCGCGGCAGAGCCGAATCCACCAACAGGAACGCGGAAGGAACCGGATGCTGGGCGAAGGGCAGATACATCACGTCAAACGGTACTTCGTCTGCGCCAAACTCTTGCGTGTTCTCGGCCACGCCAATGACCTCGACGGGCGGGGCGGCGGGCACCCCACGCTTTTCGTCGGAAAGGAACTCAAGTACTTTTCCGAGCGGATCCGCTCGCCCAAACAGCGTTCGCGCCGCGTTGCGGTTCAGAATAGCGACTTGCGGCGAGCTCTCCGTGTCTTGGGGACCAAAGCTTCGACCAGCAAGCAAATGGATATGCAGCGCCCGGAAATAATTCGGCGCAATCGAGTGAACGATCGTGTGGGTGCCCCAGCGACCGATGGCTGGCCGCCCCGCGACCTTGAGCTGCGCGAAGAATCCAGTTGTCCCCGTCAGCGGAAGGCCGCTGCCCAGGGTAACCTCACGGGCGCCGGGCAGGGAGCGCAGTCGGTCCGTCAGCTGATCGAAATAGCGTTCGACCTGATCGAGCTTCGCGTACCTGCCGCCCCGAAGCGCGACCTCGAAACTGAGTGCGCCGGGGGCCTCGAACCCACGCGGCGCCTGCTCGAGACGAACGAACGTTGAAGTGAAAAGCCCCGCGCCAAACAGCAGAACCAGCCCCAAGGCAAGCTCTAGGGCAACCAGCAAACGACGCGCACGCAGTTGGGGCCGGGCTGCCGATCGTCCCGGCGCGTTCTGCCGCAAGGCGTCATGGAGGTCGCCGCGCCCTGCAAAAACTGCGGGAGCCAGACCAACAAGCAGAGCCGACAGAAACGATGCAAGCAGCGCGAATAGCAGCACGCGCGCGTCGAGTGAAATCTCGGTATGCCTGGGCAGCGCATCTTCCGGCAAGAAAACGACAAACCAGCGAGCCAGCCACACGCCGGCCAGCGCGCCCGATGCACCCCCCAGAACGGCCATCATTGCCGTCTCGACCAGCACCTGGCCGGCGATCCTGCTGCGCCCGGCTCCGAGGGCCGCGCGCAGGGCGAATTCCCGTTGGCGGGCGAGTCCCCGCGCCAGAAGAAGACCCGCCGTATTGACGCAAGCAATCAGCAGCACCAGGGCCACGGCCCCGGCAAAGAAACGCAACGGCCGCGCGGCGAATCCGGTCCAGGTTTCGCGCAGGCCTTCGACGGCGGCCACATCCTCCAGCGGAACGCCCTCCGATTTCTGTTCCCGCTCGAGAATCGCGGTCAACTCCTCGCCGGCGCGTTCGGCACTCACATGCCGAGCCAGGCGGCCGACCACATACACGTCCCGCAGGGCTTCTGCCGGCTGCTCGAGGTCCAGGGGAACAAAGATTTCCGGCTCGTCAATGTACTCGAAGCGGAGAACATCAGAAGCGATGCCGACAACGGTGTAAGAGGCGCCATCAATCGCGATGGATTTGCCGAGGACGGCGGGATCGGACAGAAACCGGTCGCGCCAAAGCGAATGACTGAGGATGGCCACATGGTCGCGTCCGGCCATCTCCTCCTCGGGCAAAAAGGCGCGGCCGCGCATGGGTGAGAGTCCCAGTGTAGAGAAAATGTCGGAGGTGACGGCCATCACGTTGGCGCGCTCGGATGTGCCATTCGCCGTGAAGTTCCTCTCTTCCGTATAGAGATACCCCGACAGACCTGTGAACGACCGGGATTGTTCCTGCCACGCTCGAAACGCCCCTATGCCTAGCACATCCCATTGCTTCGGGTTCGAGCGAAGGGCGAGGTGAACGTCCATGAGCCGTTCCGCATCGGGGAAAGGCAGCGATCGCCAAAGCTGCGCCTCGAGGATGCTGAAAATCGCGCTACTGGCTCCGATGCCGAGTGCCAAAGTCAGAACCGCGACAAAGGAGAATCCGGGAGACTTGCGCAGCATGCGCAAACTGTAGCGCGTGTCCTGGGCCAGGGTTTCGAGCAACCGCACGCCCCGCGCATCGCGGCATTCTTCTTTGACCTGGTCGAGCCCGCCGAATTCAAGCCGCGCCCGCCGCAAGGCCTCTTCGCGCGTCATCCCGGCGCGGGCATATTTGAGGGCTTGCTGCTCGAAATGGAAGCGCAGCTCATCATCCAGTTCGCGCTCAACCGACTTGTGCCTGAACAGAGCCCGCAGCCGAATCCAAAGATCGCTCATCATCGCCGCCTCGACGCTTCACTCATATCGCAGCGCTACGATCGGGTCGACCCGCATGGCCCGTCGCGCCGGTACACCGCAGGCCAGCACCGCAACGAGAACGAACAGAATGCCCACAACAGCAAATGTGAACGGGTCTCTAGGCGTGACCTCGTACAGGAGAGTCGACATCACCTGCGTCGCGGCAAATGCCGCCAGGGTTCCGATGACGACCCCAACGAGAGCGAGCCGCACACCTTGCCCGACCACGACCTGCATCACTCGGCCGGGCTCGGCGCCCAGCGCCACGCGCAGTCCAATTTCCGATGTCCGCTGCGCGACCGAGTAAGAGACCACGCCGTAGATTCCAATGGCGCCCAGGAGCAGCGCGAGCGCCGCAAAAATCGAGAACAACAAAGTGGTCGATCGCCAGGCGGACTCGGATTCGGAAACCACCGCCTGATAGGTTCGTATGCGGCTGAGGGGCACAGCTCGATCGAGGCTCCGCACGGTTTTGCGCAGCGGCTCAACGATGTTTACCCGGGCGCTGGCCAGGCGCACGACGAGGGTCATCTCCGTAGGCTGCACCATGCTGAGGCGCGCAGCGGCATTAACCGCATTTCCGAAAGGTTCGTAAACCGCGCCGTCGATATAGTCAGGCAGCCTCGCCGCCAGGGTGTACTCGTTGGTATCGCCGACGACGCCCACCACCGTTGCCCAATCAGAAGCCCAAACGCGCTTCAGGTGCTTTCCGACGGGATTTTGGTGGGGCCAGAATTTCCGAGCGGTGGCGGCTGTGATCAGGACGACGGGCGGCGAGTCCGCTCGGGTGTCGGCATCGGTGAATGCCCGGCCCCCAAGCAGCGGGATTCTCATCGTCCGCAGATAACCCGGCGTGATGACCGACTCCCAAAGGACGGGCGCGGGATCGCGGGGATCTTGCGCATGGTCTTCAAAACCTGCCGCGAAAGCGGACATTCGGCCGTCAAGGGGAAGCACCTTCGTAAGCGCCACATCGAGGACACCCGGAATCGCCCGCGCTCGCTGCGAGAGAGCGTCGTAGAACGTCCGGCATCGCGCAAAATCCGCGCAAAACGTCCGGTTGGGCGTGATTCGCGCCGTCAGGAGCGATTCAGGACGGAAGCCCGGATCGACGTGCGCGAGCTTCCACAGACTCTTGACCATCAGCCCGGCGCCAACGACGAGCACGACGGCGAGGGCCACTTCGGTAACAACCAGGGCGTTACCGACGCGCCTCGCGATTCTTGACACCGAGTGTTGTCGTCCGGTGTTGAGCGAGGCGCTCAAACCGGCCCGCGATAGATGAAGGGCAGGAGCAATGCCAAAGCCGATTCCGGTGACAATCGTGACCACGGCCCCGAAAGCCATCACCCGCCAATCGATCGAAACACTGGCCAGCCGCGGCGTGTCAGCCGGCAGAATCGACTCGAGCCACGGCAGCGCTTTTACCCCCAGCAGCAAACCAAGGCCCCCTCCCGCGAGGCCGAGCACGATGCTTTCGGTCAGCAGCTGCCTCAAGATCCGCCACCTTCCCGCCCCGAGCGTCGAGCGCACGCATATTTCCCTCTCCCGGACGGACGCGCGCGCCATATACAGATTGGCCACGTTTACACAAGCCACCAGAAGCACAAGGCCCGTCGCGGCAAGCAGGATGCCGAACTTCTCCGCTACATCCCCGACCAGACTGGTTTCGAGCGGAACGATCGTCGAGGCCGCCCAGAGCGAGTCCGGCATTCTCCAGGGAAACATGCCTCTGATGCGCGGAACATTGGCCTTGAGTTCGGCACGCGCCTGGCCGAGCGTGATGCCGGCCCGCAGTCGGCCGATGAGGGGCATGAATCCGCCGCCCCAGTAGGCGCCGATGTCTCTCGAATCCAGATCGAGCGGTATCCAAAACTGAGCCTTCGAGGATGCGAAATAAAATGTGTCCGGCATGACCCCGACGATTTCCCGGCTCTTACCTTCGAAAGTCACCCTCCGTCCGATCACGTTTGGCTCCCCACCGAACTTCTGTCGCCACAGCGCGTGGCTCAGAATCACGACGCCGTCCTTGCCCGGATGATCCTCCCCCGGCAGGAAGGTCCTGCCCGTCGCCGCATCGACGCCGAGCAAGGAAAAGAAGTTCGCCGAGACCGCCGTGCCGTACAGCCGGACGGGATCGCCTAGGCCGGTAAGGTTGAGCTCCTGCCCGTCGGAGTATCCTGCGACCTCGAGGCTTCCCAAGCCCTGTTGCATCCGGACGAGCGCGCCTTCTGGATAGGAATCCGTAATGCCGACCAGGTGATCGGGACGGGCGTAGGGAAGCGCTCGCAGCACCACCCCATTCACGATGCTGAAAATGGCGGTATTCGCCCCAATCCCGAGCGCCAGGGTGAGGACGGCGACCCCGGTGAATGCGGGAGACCGGCGCAGCATGCGCAAACTGTAGCGCGTGTCCTGGGCCAGGGTTTCGAGCAACCGCACGCCCCGCGCATCGCGGCATTCTTCTTTGACCTGGTCGAGCCCGCCGAATTCAATCTGCGCGCGTCTCCGTGCTTCCTCGCGACCCATTCCCAAGCGAACGTATTTTTCGATCTGCTGCTCGAAGTGGAATCCGAGCTCGTCGTCGAGTTCGCCTTCGACCGCCTGGCGGCGAAACAAGCTGCGAATACGGATCCAAACGTCAGTCAGCATCTGGCGCTCCCCGTCTCATACATCTGTCGGGTCAACCGCAAACAGAACCCACTCGAGCGCGGCCGCTCGCAGGCGGCTCACGTGGTTTCGAGCACTTGGGCGACGGCAGCCGTCAACTTCTTCCAGTCGCTTTCCTCGGCTCCGAGCTGCTTTTGGCCGGTCTTCGTTAATTCGTAATACTTCGCCCGACGGTTGTTATCCGAGACTCCCCACCGCGCTTTAATCCAGCCCCGGCGCTCCAGCCGATGCAGCGCCGGATAGAGCGAGCCTTGTTGCACCTGCAAGACCTTGCTCGACACCTGATGAATGCGCTCGGAAATGGCCCAGCCGTGCATGGGCTCGAGCGCGAGCGTTCTCAGGATGAGCAGGTCCAGCGTTCCCTGCGGAAGATCAATGCCCGGTTTCGCCATCTTCGCCCCCTATCGCTTCGACAGGAAGGTAGCAGGTCTCATGTCGAAGCGCAAGGGGAATAAACGCTTCGACGCAGGAGGCCCAAAAAAGGTGAGCCTTGGGGCTCGATCGGCCCTTCGACTAAGCGCCCGGCTCGGCGCCTTTTCTGGCCGGCGAATCCCTTCCCGAGACTTAGAAGATCCCTTTCGGAGGCGCCCGGGTTGGCGCACCACAGCTCGCGCAATGTCGCGGGCATGGTCATCGAGCGGGCGGCTTGCCAAAGCGCGCGAGACGGGAATGGTTTGGCGGGCGGCGCGGCGATTTCGTATTATTTTTGAATCGGTTCTCTCCGATTGCCGGTATGGTTTCAAGTGGGAGACTCTCGTGAAACGCCTAGCCCTGCTCGCTCTGTTTAGTTTGTTCCCCGGCTTGCTCCATGCCGCCGCACCCAGGATTGGCGATGTTCCGCCGACGATTCACTTCGACCGGCTATTCCCGGAACAGCCCGCGGCCAACGCCAGCTTTGCGGCGCTGGCCGGGAAAGTGGTTGTGCTGGAGCTGTGGGCCACCTGGTGCGCTCCGTGTGTATCGGCGATCCCACATCTCAACGAACTGGCGGAGAAATTCAAGGACCGCCCCGTCGTTTTCCTGTCCGTCACGGATGAAGACCCGGGAGTTGTCGAAGCATTTCTGAAGAAGCGGCCCATCAGCGGACTCGTCGGCGTCGCGCACACCGAAAGTGCCTTGCGCCTCTACGACGCGCAAGGAGTTCCCGCCACCTTCCTGATCGACGCCAAGGACAGAATGGCCGGAAGCATCGACCCGGAGACTTTGACCGCGTCCGTGCTGGAGGGATTGCTTGCAGGCAAACCCCTTCCCCTGGTCAACCTAAAGATTGAGCCTCATGAGGGAGCCACGTTCACCTATGGCTCGCGGTTCGCCCATAACAGATTTGAGGCCAGTGAAACACTCCGCGGGATTATCCAGGAGTTGTGGGAGTTCGAGATCTCCCCCCAGCGGATTTCCGGCGAACCATTGAACGACCCTACGATCTACGACATTTCCCTTTCTCTCCCCGCAGCAACCTCTCGGAACTTCCTCCCCTCGGTACGCGATGTGGTCTCTTCGGCTTTCCATATCAAGGTCAACCGCGAGACGATGGAAAAGGACGTATGGATTCTGGCTAGGACCGGCGTGATGCCGCCGGCACTCAAGCCGGCCGGGACGATCAAGGACTCGAACAGCATGGGGTGGTATCCCACCATACCTCCGGCGACCGGCGGCTCGCTCAAACTCGCCTATTGCCCTGTGTCCCTCATTGCCGCAATGCTCGAAAGCGCTATTAAAAAACCCGTGGTTGATGAAACCGGAATCAGCGGCAAATACGATATCGAGTTCTCCTACGACAAGCCCGACCCTGAGGGCGCGATTGAAGCGATCCGGAAAGCGGGGTTTAAAGTTGAACCTGCGCGCAGGAGGATCGACTACCTCGTGGTCACGACAACCGAGTGAGGCGGAACTGACGAGCGGCGAGACAGCCTCTCAGCTCACGGGGGATCGAGATTGAGTGTGGCTTGGGACTGCGCCGACACGGCCGGGCGAGAGTAGAGGAGCGGGAAGTAGCGGCCCTCGCTCCAGAGCGAGAGCAGATCGGAGTAATGAGGGCTGCCGGGCTGCCCGCTCTGTCCAGGAACGTTCACGGCCACCGAGTTGTCCCAATTGCTGAGGTCCATGATCTGGCGATAGCTTGCGCCCGAAACTTGCTGGTAGAGGCCGCTGTAATAGCCGGTTGCATTCACCGTGTAGTCGTCGCCTGGTCGGGGAAGGGGTCCGAGGTCGAAGACGGCTTTGGCCCCCGGCACCCGGTCGAGCGGATGGCGGAACTGGACCGTATGGATGCGCCCCCAAGTCCACCGACGAGGATCATCGCCTTCGAGTTTAGCGAGCTTTTTGCGGGCGGATCTCAGCGCATCGAGGAGCAATTGGTTGCGCGCAGCTTCCGGCATCGAACCGAAGATCTCAGTCGTCGGTCGGGAAAGCACGGCAATCAGCTTGTCGATCGGCCAGCCGCTCATCGTGTTCCCCAGTTCGGACGGGACGGCGCGATGGGAGACGGCTGCGGTCAGCTCGCCGAGCCAGAGTTCATAGAGGGCGGCGGGTGCAGAATCCTGGGTTACCACATCGTTCCAGCCCAGGAGCAACTTCGCGGCTGGATCGTCAGGAGGCGGGGCGGCTTGGCGCAAAAGGGGGATGAGCGCTTCGGCAGGGAGCGAGAGCACGTCGCTTTGGAGATTTTCCATATCCTCCAAGGTGATCTTGTGGCCGCTTGACCTGTCGGCGTCAATCACCTCCGAAATGCGATGGAACCTAGTCGGCGGGGCCCATTCGAAGCCAACCTTGTAGGGGTAGTTCTCGGGAATCATTTTGTGGTTGGCCGTAGCGATGAATCCCGAAGCGGGGTTAAAGGAATGCGGCAATTCATCGGTCGGGACGAAGCCGGCCCATTCGTATCCTCCCGCACCGGGGACGGGAAGCAAGCCGGTCCAATTCTTCCGCAACGGAGCGAGGCCCACGGAATGTTCTCCGATGTTCCCTTCTACGTCCGCGTAGACGATGTTTTCCGAGGGCACTTTCCACCGCGCCATGGCGGATTCAAACTGTTGCCAGTTCTGGGCGCGATCGACGGCCAGGGAACCCAAATAGCCAGCGCTGCCGGGTTCTGCGCCGACCCAACGAAGGGCGAGGGCCCGCGTTTTGTCCTGCCAGAGCACGGGCCCGTGGCGGGTGAACTTGAGTTCCACCACCACCTTGCCTGAGCCCCGCACCAGAAAGGACTCCTTCTCAACCCTCATGCGCGCCCAGCCGTGCTCGGTCTTGTACTCGAGCGGGTCCGCTCGGTTCAGCGTCTCGATATAGAGGTCCTGTTGGTCGAGGCCGAAGATCGTGAACCCCCAGGCGATGCGCTGGTTGTGCCCGACGGCCACGCCGGGAAGTCCGGGTTCGCCGGCGCCAATCACGTCCCATCCGGGCGCAACCAAGTGAACGATGTAGCGGAGCGATGGTTCGGCTATCACGCGATGCGGGTCGTTGGCGAGGATCGGTTTCCCGGTCGAAGTGAGCGCGCCGGAAACGGTCCAGTTATTGCTTCCTCCGAGGGCGTTTGCGGGAAACTCGATTCGTGTGTCGCTGCCTACCAGATTGTGCAGAAGGTCGGCGGACAATCCGGAAAAATCCGAGCGCGGAGCCGGGTCGAGTTCGACCGGCGGGTCGAGGTCAAACAGTTCTGAGGCTTTCGCCCGACCGAGCTTTTGAACGGCCGCGGCGTGATAAAGCTCGGCCGTCGAGTTGCCGGTCATCGAGAATGCAGCCATGCGATTCAGGCAGTCTTCCGGCTTCCAGGGCTCCGGGCTGAAACCGGCCATCTGGAATTCGATGGGCAGACCCCGCCCGCCCGGTTTCATCTGTTCGGCAATATACGCGTTGATTCCGTCGGTGAAGGCCGCGAGGATTTCTTTCGTGTCGGGCGAGTAGCTTCGATACTCCGCCTCCACATCGCCCTGGTAACGGAGCAAGCGCGCGTTGATATCGCGGGCCAGTGCGCCACGGCCGAGAATTTCAGCAAGCCGGCCCTGGCCGGAACGCTTCCAGAGCTCCATCTGAAACAGCCGATCCTGGGCAACGACAAAGCCCTGCGTGAAGAACAGATCGTGCTGGTCCTGGGCGTAGATGTGCGCAACACCCCACTCGTCCCGCAGTACGGTCGCCCGCTCGTGCAACCCAGCGACTTTCAGCGTTCCGCGAATTTGCGAAACCGTCGCCTCCGCGCGAGATTCAAGGTCCGGAGCAGAAGCCCCTCGCGTCGCCCAGATCCCCATGGCGAGAGCCGCCAGAATCGCGAGCGGAGCGAGCCTTCCTCTGATGCCGTGCATACCGACGCGGACAGTAAAGAATGTTCCCCCAGGAGTCAAGCGGACCCACGGGTGTCCGGGGTATCCTCAGGCGGCACGTGCTCGCGGCCAAGCTGGCGAAGCATGTCCCGCAAATCGGGGCCGCCTCTGACAATGACGACAATCGTGATCAAGAGGAATGCTGTGCCCGAAAGCAGCAGCGAGAAGGTCCAGAAAATTTCCCAATATTTCATGGCGCATCTCCGGCCGTTGTGGCGGCGGGCAGAGGCTCTCGCCCTGCGCGTCGACGCTCCTGGGCGAGCGAACCCAGCCAGAAACCGCCAGCGGCAAGCCCGAAGGATGCGAACCCGGTGATGTTTTCATTCCAATGCAAGAAGAAAAACGGAATGATCGCGCCAGCCGCTCCAAGAAGCATGGCGAGATAACCCCCGAGACAGCTCGCCCGTTTCCAATACAGCCCGCCAACAACCGCCACAAACGCCCCGGCTAGAAAAATCGTGCCAGTGATATTCAGATAGAGATAAACAGCGCCGGGCGGTGCGTAATAGAGTCCCCAGAACATCAGGAAGAGGCTGACGAAGAGGTTCGAGAGGCGGTTGACGAGCAGCTGGCCGCGCCGACCGAGCGGCTCTTGTCCGAGCAGCCGACGCAAGGGCAGGACAACATCCTGCGAAATCACGGCGCTCCAGCCGAGCAGATAGGAACTGTTGACGGACATGGTGGCGGCGAGCATGCCAGCAACTACAAGGCCTCGAATGCCAGGGGTGAGGATTTCAGCCAACATCGATGGCATCGCGTCAAGAGGGGCGAGGGTGTGGCCACGCAGGACCGGGAGAGGCACCCCGCGTTCGAGCGCGCCCGTCCCGAAAAGCGTCAGAGCGGCGATGCCCCAAAGCATGGGCAGCATGCCGCGCCCGAGGAAAATGAAGCCGGTCCAGGTCATCACCCGTTTCGAGATTTCCGGACTGCGCGTCGAGAAGATGCGCATGGCCGTGGTTTGCCAGCAGGTCACCACGGAAAGCCAAAGCAGAACCTGCCAGACCAGAAACGTCCAGCCAAACTTCGGGCTGGCCAGGGGGCTGAAACCTGGGAGGCCCATGGTGGCTGTGACCTTGTGGACGATGTTGCCCCATCCGGCCGAGTGGACCGCGTAGAGGGTCACCAGAATGGTGGCCACCGACAGCAGCGCATACTGCAGAAAATCCGTGATGACCACCGAGACCATGCCGCCCAAGACGGTATAGAGAAGCTCAAGAAGCAGGATCACCGTCATCACCTCGACCAGAAATCGCTCGGGAATTCCACTCACGTACATCAAGAACTCGCCTTCGATCTTCAGGAACACGCCCATGTTCAGGATTCCGCCGAGCGCGACGAGGATTCCCGTCACCAGGCGCAAGCCGCGGCTGTAGCGGACCTCGAAATATTCGGGAACGGTCATCAGTTTCAGCTGGCGGAAGCGGCTGATGACGAAGCCGGTGCGCCCGACCACGATCATCACCACCCCGGAGATCAGCGCGGCCGCAAAGGAGGCGAAGCCGAAGCGATAGCCAAGTTCTGCGTTGTACATGAATGTGATGGTGCCGATCTCCGTGGCGGCAAGCGTGGCGATGCCGGCGTAGAGGCCGAGTTCGCGACCGACGACCAGATAGTGCGAGACGTCGCTGAGGAAGCGCCTGCCAGCGAGACCGATCGAGACCGAGCCCACCAGGTACCCGGCCACAATGATCCAGTCGAGCGCCGTAAAGCTCATCGAGGAGCAGCTTCCAAGGTAAGCACCTCAAAGGGCTGAAGCGACAGAGCACGGGACTGGCCGGCAGTCAGATCGAGTTCCCTCACTGCTTGATCCTGCTTCCACGGGCTGCGCGCGACGTAATTGCGCGCCGCTCCGCTCGGCAATTCGAATGCAGACGCGAGATCGAGATCGAAGCGGTGCGGGACTTTGTCGGGATTGCGCAGCGTTAGGATTCCCCCCCGCGGCGACCATGACGCCCAGCCGTAGACTTCAAGCTTTGCCGGATCGCCGCCAATCCAATGCGTGTCGACGAGGATGTCCGAATTGCGGCGCGACCATTTTGCCGTCTCCGCCAGCAGGTCCCAATCAGAGGCAGAAAGTAGGGCGTGCGTGATGTACATCTCCTGGAGCTGCGTGCCGGTGCCGAAATAGGAGCGCACTTCGGACGGGAAATCGCGCGCCGGGTCTGTGCTGAGCTTCTCCGCATCCCGCGCGAAGATCAGGCCGTGCAGCATCAGCGAGTTGAGCGGGTAGAGAGGGCCCCGCCGAACGACGTATTCGTGCGTCGAGGCGTCGCGATACGTGATCCATTGCTGACGATCGGTGCCCAGGCCCGAGAACGAATCGTCCTCGCCGCCGCGCCAAATCGAGTCGGCGTGCTGAAGCCAGAACGGCGAGGGGTACGTGCCGGTCGTCAAGTTGACGTACAGATCCGGCTTGGCCGCGCGCAGATCGCCGATCAGGCTGATCATGGCCTCGAAATCACTGTTGAATTGACTGCCGGGATAGACGGTGGAGGCGTTGCCCGTGCCGTCGAATTTGAACTGGTTGACCCCGCACTCCCCAATCATGCGCAGGCAGATTTCGCGAAATTCCCCGAAGTAGCGTGGCCCGGACAGGACGAAGCCCTCGGAATTTTCCTCGTAACCGTGCTGCTTGCCGTAGGCGAGGCGCTCGTTCCGCGGGCCATCGTAGCCTCCCCAAGGCGAAAGCCAGATGCCCGGCGCGGCACGGTAGGTGGCGGCGGCATGCCGAATGGGAACAAAACCGTCCGGGAATCCCGGATTGAACCGCCAAAGCGACCGGTGATCATCCCAGCCGTCGTCGAAGAGGAATGAATCGAGAGTCACCCCGCGTTTTTCGTGCAACTCCGTTCCAAAGGCGTTGATTGCGTCCACGGCTTGGGATTGGTTGTAGGGAGTGAAGTAGCCCAGGTCGAACCAGGAGTTGTAGTGCAGGAATGTTCGGTAGGGGTGAGCGCGCTCGCGTTCGATGTAGCCTAGAAAATCGCGACGCAATTGGCCGGCCTGGCTGGCCCCGATGACGCAAGAATACGTCGCCAGCTGGCGAGCCGACAGAGGCAGTTGGCGGTCGAGACGGGACCGCACGCGATCGCTTTCGATGACGCTCTCAGAGAGCGGATGCTCGAAGCCAAAAAACCAGCCAGGCGATCTCACCGGCGAGCCTTTGACGGTGCCCATGATCTCAGCATCGCTTGCTCGGAGGTCGAGCAGATTGATTTTGGCGATAGGCAGGTCGTGCTCGAGGGGCCGAATGGCGAGCTCCTGACGAATGTAGTGCGAACCGTCGCGAAGCATGGCGCGCCACTCCAGGCGAACCCGACCCTGTCTGTCTTCGAGCGACGCGGCGACGGCACAGCCGCCGAGCCGGTCTGACCATCGGGCAGCTTGCGGCGACGGGCTGAGCGTCTCCCTACGCGGCGAACCGACCAGTCGAATCGAGGTCGAGGCGATCTCCGTCGAGTCGCGCAGGGCCAGCGCAAAGACAGGCCGCGGTCCGGCGAGGACCTGCCCGCTGCGCAGGTCGGTTGCGCTCAGGAACTCGAGGCTGGTCGGTGAGATTTTCCATTGAGCGGCGATGATGCCGTTCGTCAAGCGGAGAGAACTGCCCTGAACGTCTGCGTGTGCGGCGCTTTGCGGGTCGCGGGCCAACCCGGCGGCGAGCGGACGCCTGGCCGATGAGGTGGCGGGAAGGGCTAGGGCAACCAGGGCCGCGTCGGTGAGAAAGTCGCGCCGGCTGATTTGGCTCGTTGGCAAAGGATCGTTCGCCGCACGGCCGTTCGTTTTCTCCTCCATTGGCTCTCCATTCCCTGCCGTTTCGTCAAGCGATGCTCAGAACTCAATCAAGCCCGGCCCGGCGCGGGCAAGTAGAATCTCGCTCGCTTCGGCGCGTTCAGGATACGTCCTGCGGTAGCAATCCGCCCAGGCATCGCGAAATTCCTCCCCGCGAGCTTGCGGGACAAGGGCCCAAACGCTGCCTCCGAAACCGGCTCCGAAGGCGGACGCGGCGCCGGCGCCCAGCCGGCGGGCCGAACGGGCGAGCGCAATCGTCTCCGGCACCTGATTCGCGAGCAAACTCTCGGCGAGCGCTTGGGATCGGTCGACGAGCCCACCGACACGATCCATCTCTCCTCTCGAGAGCGCCTCGCCGACCTCAGGAACAATCTCGCTGCTTTCTTCCAGGAATTGATGCATGCGGCCGTCGAGAGCCTCGGCTTCGGCGACCGAGTCCGCCTTCTCGCGCACAATTTGCCCGAGGAGTGCGGCAGCGCCCGGCGCCGACGACAAGGCGACGGCCAGGCAGGGATCGGGGCGCCCGGTCGAGGTTTTCCACAGCTCAAGGAGTTTGCGGACGGCCAGAGAAGACCGGTTGTACCGCTCGCGCGCCTGGCCGGCTTTGTCCGCTCGGACGCCGCTAACCGCGATCACCAGCACGTAGTTCTTCGGAGCCGGAATTTCTCTCTCGAGCTGCACTGGGCAATAGGAATACTGGCGGAAATATCCGGAACGCGAGCACAAAATGGCAACATGGTCTTCGCTTCCGCCGAGGGTGCCCACGCCGCCGGCCGCCGAAAAGGTTCGAATCGCCTCTCCGCTTTCAACCGCCGCCAGGTAGGCGGCCAGATCTTCGCGGCAGCGAATCGAGCGCGCGTACGCCTCGTTTCGCCCCAGAGAATTCACCGCGGCGAGAGCAAAGAATATGGCCACGACGAGAGCGCTCGAGCTGCTCATCCCAGACGCTGGGGCCAGATCGCTCGCGAAGACGATGTCGGCGCCGGTGCGCGCGGCCGGAAAATCGCGAGCCAACCGTCGGGCCACGGCCAGCACATAGGTTGACCAATGGCCCGCGCCTCGGGCCTCGGAACTAGCTTCGGGGTCGAGTTTCACTTCGACTTCGGCTCTGCGCGCCAGGTCGAGAATCTGGACTCGCGCGTCGCGGCGCGGCGTAGCGGCCAGACAAATCCCGCGGTTGATGGCACAAACGATGCTGCGGCCGCCCGCATAATCGGTGTGTTTGCCAACCAGCTCGACCCGCCCGGGCACGAAGAACGCGCAGAAGTCGTCGAGCGCGCCGCCGCGCATCTCGCGCAACTCGAGGCTCACACGTTCGAGCAGCGCAATTTTGGTGGCAGAGTCGGCGGCGCTCATTCCCGTTGAGCGCATCTTGTCGGCGAATCGGATCACAGGCCTGGTCGGCGCATTCTATCGCGGGATGCAAGGGGAATGCCGCGATACTGCAGTCGGCAAAACGCATTTCGCTTCCCGGGTTCGTTAGGATAGACTCAGTCGGCATCCTGGGAGGCCAGCATGGCTGAAAGTAATTCGACGGAGCAGAAGAATGTGCTCGTCGTTCGCGCGCCCGTTTCCGAAGACGGCTACGCCTCGATTTATTTCTCGAGCCCGGACGGAAGGCAGATGACCGAGCGCGAATGGTGGAATCTGAAACAAATCGTAGAGTTAGCCAGCCAGATTTTCGTTAAATCTGACGCGAAGACCCAGTCGGCTGCTGCAGGAGCGTAACGAGCGTCTGTCTGTCTGTCTCGTGCGGCCAGGGGCGCCCGAGGGAGGATCGCCCCGGCCTCCAGGGCCGCCGACCATGGCCCGGAAACCTGGCTACTGATTGACCCCGCTCGCGAGGAATCCGCCGTCCACCGCGAGGAGGTGTCCAGTCACAAATCCCGCCGCTTTCGAAGCCAGGAACACCGCCGGGCCCGCCAGTTCCTCGAGCTGGCCGAAGCGGCCCATCGGCGTGCGCCAGAGGAACTCCCTCCCGCGCGCGGTTCCGTCAAGCAACGCAGCATTCAGGTCCGTGCGAAACACGCCTGGCGCGATGGCGTTCACGCAGACGCCGTGCTTGGCCCACTCGATGGCGAGCGATTTCGTGAGCGAGGCGACAGCCGCTTTGCTTGCCGAGTAGGCTGCCACCTCATAGAGGGAGACGAACGAGCTGAGCGAGGCGATGTTTATGATCCGGCCGTAGCCGCGCTCGATCATGTGCCGCCCAAAAACCTGACAAGCGCGCAGCAGGCCCGTTAGATTCGTTTCCAGAATCTCGTTCCACTCCGCGTCGCTCACCTCGAGCGTGGGAGTCCGCTTCGTCCGGCCGGCCGCGACGACCGCAATCTCGACACTGCGGAACTCCGCGCAGCAGGCCGCAAGCAGTTTTTCAAGGCTGGCCCTCTCGGTTACGTCCGCGGTCACGGCGAGAGAGCGCCGGCCGAGCTTGCGAATATCCTCGGCGGACGATTCGACAAGCTCGATTCGCCGCCCCGTCGGGATGACATTCGCTCCCGCTTTCGCGAGCCCCAGCGCAATGGCGCGGCCGATCCCCGAGGTGCCGCCGATCACTACCGCCGTTTGCCCCGTCAAGTCCAGATCCGCATATCCCATTTCGGTACCTTCCTCGGAAGCGATAGATCAGCGCACCATCATTGCAGAAACCTCTGCGCCCGGACTAGCCTTTTAGCTCCGCTATCGTGATTGCCGTTCCGCCCCGATCTTCCGCCTCCGCATGCGTCCCCTCGACCAGAGGGTGACAGGAAAGGAACTCGGCCAGGCCCCGGCGCAACGCCCCGGTCCCGTGCCCGTGAATAATGCGCACGCTTGGCCGGCCGGCCAGGGCCGCCCGGTCAAGGAACTTGTCGACCCTTTCCCTTGCTTCTTCGACCGTGCAGCCGATCACGTTGATTTCTTCCCCGACCGGCGCCCCGGCCACCTCCTCGTGCACGCTAATCCCGCGCGACCGTGCCCCGGCCGCTGCCCCTTTCGCAAGCGAAGCGGCCGGCACCTGGTCGAGGCCAACGATATCGCTGAGCGGCACCTTCATGCGCATCGGGCCAGCTTGGACTTCTGCGTTGCGCCCATCCTGGCGATGAAAGATCACCGGCTGCCTGAATCCCTTTACAACGATGCGCTGCCCGCATGCCAAACTGTCCGGCGCGACGGGCGGCGGGGGGGCGTCGCCCGGGATTCCGAGGTCGGCCTGTGAGGCGGAAAGGGCCTGCACAACGGCGCGATCGGCTTCCGCGCGCGCCTCGGACTCGAGCCTGGCCATTCGCCGGCCGCCTTGCTTTTCGAGCTGCGCGCGCAGGGCTCGATCCTTGATGTCGGCGGAAAGCCGCGCGACCTCAGCCTCGAGCCGCTTCTCGGTCTCGCGAAAACCCGCTTCAAGCTCCCGAATCCGTGTCTTCTGCCGGTCGATCCATTCGGTCCCTAGCGACTGGCGTTCGCTCGCGAGTTGCGCCAGCGCGTCGCGGGCCTGCCGACGGAGTTCGTCGACTTCGTCGCGGCTGCGATGGAGATAAGCGATGAGCCCCTGGGCCTCGCGCGATTCCGGAGACAGCTGGGCGCGGGCCCGGTCGATCACGACCTCGGGCAAACCGAGCCGCCTGGCAATCTCAATGCCGCTGGACATTCCGGGAACGCCGACCAGCAGGCGGTAGGTTGGGCGAAGATTGGTTTCATCGAATTCCATGGCCGCATTCACGATGCCGGCTGTTGTCGAGGCATAGGCCTTCAGGCGGTCGTGATGAGTGGTCGCCAGCGTCAACGCTCGGCGTCTGCGAAACTCCTCGAGCAGGGCCACCGCGAGCGCTGCCCCCTCCTCGGGTGCCGTACCGGTTCCCACCTCGTCAACGAGGATCAGCGACTGCTCGGTGGCGGCCTCCAGCATCGCGTTCAGGTTGAGCATGTGCGCGGAAAACGTGGAGAGATCGGCGGCAATCGACTGCTCGTCGCCGATATCCGCAAGGACGCGGTCGAAAACAGGCATCTCGGCGCGCTCGGCAGCAACGGGAATCGCCGATTCGGCGGAAAGCGCGGCAAGGCCGACGGTCTTGAGCGCCACCGTTTTTCCTCCCGTGTTTGGGCCGCTGATCACCATGACAGTCTCCGCGCCGCCTAGAGCGAGCGTCAACGGGACGGCGCTTCGTCCCCGCGGGCGCAGCGCCGCCTCGAGCACCGGATTCCGCGCCCGTTCGAGCTTCAAGAAATTGCCCGAAGAGAATTGGGGGGTGGTGCAGTCGAACTCCCGCGCGAAGCGGGCGCGCGCAAAGACGGAATCAAGGTAGGCGATCGACGTGGCCGAGGTTTCGAGCGGGTCGCGATCGGCGCGAAGCCGCTCGGTCAACTCCTCGAGGATACGGGCGATTTCGGTGACTTCGTCCTCGCCGAGCTGTACCAGTCGATTGTTCAACTCGATGGCCTCGAGCGGCTCGACGAACACGGTTTGCCCGGTGCCACTGGCGCCGTGCACGACTCCGGGAACCGAGCGCCGCTCCGAGGCGCGCACGGGGATGACGAAGCGGTCGTTGCGCAAGGTGATGTAGTCTTCGCCAGCCGGTTCGCCTCGCGCACGCAGGATGCCCTCGAGCGAACGCTGAATCTTTTCCCGTGCCGCGGTGATTCCAGCGCGAATGCGCTTCAGTTGCGGCGAGGCTTCGTCGCTGATCTCGCCGTTCGGCAGCACGGCGCGGCGAACCGCGGCCCCGAGATGGCGCAAGTCGGGCAATGCCGCCGCGCGGCCTGAAAGTAACGGGAATTTTGCAGCCTCGCCCCTCAGGATCTGCCGCACGGATTGAGCGGTTTCGACGAGCGATGCCGCATCCAGCAACTCGGCGCTCGAGAGGACAGACGCGGGCAGGGCCAGGCGCGCCAGCCAGTCCTGCGGATCGCGGAGCCCGCCGAATCCAAGCTCCGCGCCCGAACGCAAATAGGCAACCGCCTCTTCGATGAGCGCAAACTCGCCAGAGAGAGCCTCCCCATCCCGGCGTGGCTCGAGGCCCTCGACCAGGCGCCGGCCCGGTCGACTTGTGCTGAATCCGCCGACGATCTGCTTGAGTGTATGGAACTCGAGTATTTCCTGCGCGCATCGCGACATGGTCATCTCAAGGGAATTGTACGCGCTTCAGCGCGGACGCGTTTTCCTCCCACGGTCGCCCCCCTCCTACCGCCCCTAGTCCCTTGCCGGAGCCACCAGCACCCGGCGGCCCTCGATGCGATAGCGACCCTCGAGTACGATGCGCACCGCTTCGGTGTAAATGCGATGCTCCTCGCGCAGCACTCGCTCCGAGAGGCTTTCGACCGTATCGCGATCCTCAACCGGCACGACCGCTTGGACGATGATCGGGCCGGCGTCGAGTTTCTCGTCCACGAAATGGACCGTGCAGCCGGTGAATTTGACGCCGTGCTCGAGCGCCTGGCGCTGCGCCTCGAGCCCCGGAAACGCTGGCAAGAGCGAGGGATGGATATTCAATATGCGATGGGGAAAAGCGGCGACAAAATCGGGCGAAAGCAGGCGCATATAGCCCGCCAGGCACACCAGGTCAACTTCTCTCCGGCGGAGCGCGGAGACAACCAACCTGTCGTAGGCTTCTCTCTCGAGACCTGGGGAAGGAATGACTTCGGCGGGAATTCCGCGGGCCCTGGCCTTGGCCATCCCTGGGGCAGCCTCGCGATTGCTGACCACAATCGAGATTTCCGCGTTCGGAATGCGGCCAGAAGTGACGCTGTCCGCCAATGCTTCGAAATTTGATCCGCGCCCGGACAGCAGCACGCCGATCCGTTTCCTCATGTTCGGGCGAAGTTAGCACAGTTCGGCAGGTCCGCAAAACCTGGCCGCGGGTCCAAAGGGAACAGCCTAGAGCCTGGCCGGGTATTGCGTCGCCGCAGGCGATCGCGTATGCTGCCCGACAACGTTCAGGAGTTGTTCGAAGTGATTTGTCCCCAGTGCAGAAGCGGTGATTGTCTCCCGTCTCGTCGACGCGCCCCGCGGGACTATCTGGGTATGCCTTTTGGAGTGAGGCCCTGGCGTTGCCAGACGTGCGAAAAGCACTTTTACGCGCGCTCGGTTGCCATTGCCTTTTCGCGATACGCGCATTGCCCCAGGTGCGGGAACTTCGATCTGGAGCGCGTTTCCGGTGAACGCGTGGAGAGGGCCACGCTGATCGCCTGCAAGCGATGGCTTGGCTTTCCCGCTTACCGCTGCGCCCCGTGCCGGCTCAAGTTTTTCACCGTCCGGCCCTTTCGGCGCATCCTGCCGTACACGAGTCCACGATTGCGAAATGCAGCCTCCTGACCCCTCCCGGTTTGCTCCACACAAACATAAGCCCCGCTGGCGGCACGGCCAATCATTTCGACCCCCCCCCCGGCCGTAACCTACAATTAACATTCCTGTCACAGCCCATTCATCGGCGCTGCATAAGGTTCCGCTTCCGCGAAAACAGCTGCGTGTTCAAGCGTGCTGCGTCAAGGCACGCATTTTGCGGAACGGGGCGCTGGGGTGGTGGTGCGGCCCGACGAGCCCTGACCGGACATCTACCGGGGCCGGCAGTTTCCAGATTCTAACTCGATCGTTTTGCACATCATCTCAAGGAGGAAGAATGCGAGTACTTGCGGCATGGATTTTGGCCCTTGGGCTGTTCGCATCACCCGTCACAGCGCGGGCGCACAGAGCGGGGGACGATACGACGGCAAAGACCGATACCGATAAGAATGCGACTGCCAATCCCAGGCCGGCCGATGCCACACCGGGGTCAAAGGCCTCCGGGCCGGCGAAAACGGATGCGGCTGCGACGCCGACGCCTGCGAGCATGGAGGTCGAGCTTCACGAGCTCCGAGATTTGATCGAGATGCAGTCCAAGCAGCTCGAGGAACAGAACGAGCAGCTCAAAGAGCAACAGAAAAAGATGCAGATGCTCGAAGAGCAGCTGAACGCTAGCGGCGCATCACGAGCCGGCACCTCGAGTACTGGAACGGTGAGCCCGGCGGCGAGCGTCGCGTCTACGCCCGGCGTAGCGGCGCCCAGTGTTATGACCGCGGCTGTGGCGAATACCCCGGCAGGCAGCGGCCCCAGCCCAAGTCCCGTGCCCGCCGCTCATCAGGATATGAACAGCGAGGAACCGGTGGCCTTGCACTTCAAGGGCGTTACACTTACTCCGGGCGGTTTCATGGTGGCGGAAACAGTTTACCGCAGCAAAGCCTTGAGCGCGGACGTGAACACGCCGTTTAACTCAGCGCCGTTGCCCGGCTCATCCCCCAGCAACATCAGTGAGTTCAACGCCAGCGGTCGCCAGTCGCGCATCTCCATGCTGGTAGAAGGAAAACTGAAGGACGTGAAGATCGGCGGCTATTACGAAGGCGACTTCCTCGGGGCCGGCTCGACGTCCAACAACAACCAGTCGAACAGCTACGTGTTCCGGCAGCGCCAATTCTGGGGTCAGGCGGCGTTCAATAGCGGGTTCACAGTCACTGGCGGTCAGATGTGGAGCCTCGTCACGCAAACCGCGGTCGGAATGGACAATCGAACCGAGGTTACGCCGCTCGTTATCGACGCGCAATACGTGGCCGGGTTTAGCTGGGCGCGGCAGTACGGGGTGCGGTTCGTACAGAACTTCAGCAATAAGTTTTGGCTCGGCTTCTCGGTTGAAAATCCGCAAATCACCGTCACCGTGCACGGCGAGCCAACCACCACAACAGGTGCAGTCACAATTCCATGCGTTGGCGATCCGGGCTGCCCCGCCTCCGGCACAGTAACCGTTGGCACCACGACCACGTATACGAATTTCTTGTTGGGGCAGAGCGGCACCTCGGGAGGCCTTTTCAACCCCCTGGCAAACTATTCCTACAATCCATCGCCGGACTTGATCTTCAAGGCTGTTCTCGAGCCTGGAATCGGCCACTATGAACTCTTTGGCATTTACTCGCGCTTCCGCGATCGCATCTTCCCCTGCGAAGTCGCCTCGGTCGCCATCGCTTCCTGCACGGTAATTCCATCCGCCCAACTCGCTTTCAACCAGGGGTACAACGGCGGCGGCTTCGGCGGCAACGCGTATTGGAGTATGTTCGCGAAGCACCTCGATTTTGGGCTTCACGGCATGGCCGGAAACGGAATCGGCCGCTACGGCTCGGCCGGCCTTGCTGATGCGACGATCCGGCCGGACGGAACCATCGCCCTGCTGAAAAACTACATGGCACTCGGCAGTCTCATCCTTCACCCCGTGCCTAAGCTGGACCTCTATGCGTACGGCGGCGGCGACTATGCGGCCCGCGCCCAATATGCCAAGACCGTCGGGGGAATTCCAAACGAAGGCTACGGCGCAATCGGCTTTAACAACTCCGGTTGCTACGTCGAGATTTCCCCCACCGAAACGACTCCGGCCGGCACAACCGCAGGAGCCGGATACGTTCCCGGGGCGCTCTCGAACTGCACGGGCGATGCCCGCGATATCCTCGAGGGCACCTTGGGCTTCTGGTACCGGTTCTACCAAGGCTCAAGAGGCCGAGTGCAACTGGGGATGCAGTATTCCTACTACGAACGTAACACGTGGAGGGGTGTCGCTCCGGCAGCAGGCGCGCCGGGTGCGGGAATCGGCAACCCGGATACGGACGAGAATATGTGGTTCACCTCGCTGCGCTACTATCTGCCCTAGAACCTAACTCGGCCACGAGCTTTGCCCCGGATCATCCGCCTTGCCCCGGATGATCCGGGGTGTTTTATTTTGCAGCCGACTAAAACGTGCGGAACCGCTCAGACAAAGGTGTCCGACTGTGCGATGTTCCGTCGGGCATCGAGGATGGGAGCCAACTGCTCCCCGGTTGGCTCCGCTCAACAATACCAGGGCTCGTTGAGGTATGGAATCGTGGCGCGTGCGGCGAGCACGGGCATCCGGCCTTGGACGGCGGCTCCCGCGGCTGCTCGACCACATACCTCTTCGGCGGCGTCTTCGATGAGCTCAAATATGCCCCCGCGAGGACGGTTCATCTTCTCGCCCGCGTGCACGATCCCCTGCAAGCGGTTACACAGGGCGTCGACGCGCGGATCCTTGTGCTTCCACGGGTAGACCAGGGCTTGCTCGTCAAACGGGCCGACAAGTTCGCGCACGTCGCGTAATTCGAGCAGACGTGATCGGGCCGGAACCAGGAGCCGAATGGCCAGCTGAATCGGCGCGACATTCTCGACGAGATTCTGCTGTCGAATCGTCTCGAGCAGCTCGCCGTAGCCTGCGAGCGTCGTCCAGGGCGTGAAGGCCACAAAGGTCGGCGCGAGCGTCAGGCCAATTTCGCCCAAAATCGCGACCACGCGCAGGAAATCGGCTCGGGTGTGATTCTTTCCGAGCTTCTGAAGCACACCATCATCCACCGACTCGACGGCGCTGGTCACAAACAGGCAGCCCGTATCGCGCAGCGTCGCCAGGAATTCCCGGCCTTTCAGCAGGTGCTCGACTTTGATGGTCACGTCATAGGTGAGGTGAGGAAATTCGCCGTGGAGTGCTTCGACGAGAGGGAGGGCATGACCGACCCCGTTAAAAAAGTCCGGATCCCCGAAAGTGATATGTCGCGCGCCCGCGGCGACCTGCTGGCGAATGTCCGCAAGCACTACCTCGCGGTCGACGATGCGAAAGATGCCGTTATAGACCGGCACGATGGGGCAGTGCCGGCACAGATGCTTGCACCCCCGGCTCGCTTCCGTATAGCCGACCGTGCGCGATTCGCCATCGGGCATGAGTAGTCGCGCGTACTTTCCGAGGGCCACCAGGTCCGAGCGGTCCGGCACGCGAAACTGCTGCCGAGCGAGCGAAATCGTCGACCGGACATCGTCGTTTGCCGGCGGCGAGGCTGATACCTGCCCGTCCCTACCCGGGTTGGCCAGGCGGGTAGCCAGCGCGGTTAGGCTCGTCTCGAATTCACCGCCGAAGATCCATTCGACGCCGAGTTTCCGCAGATATGCTTCGTTCACCGGCGCGTAGAGACCGTAAAAACAGACGCGCACGCGCGGGTGGATCTCCCGAACGATGGGCAGCAGCCGAACAGCCAGGCGTGTCGCCGTGTGCATGGGCACGTAGAAGGCCACGAGGTCGGCCGTTCGGATGGCTTGATCGGGCAACGGTTCTCGTGACAGATCGACCGAGGTTACCTCGACGCCCGACTCGCGCAGCCAGGCTGCCGGCGAGGCGATGCCAAAGGGCTGCCGCCCCATTTCGTAGGTCGAGATCAGCACGACTTTGATTTGCTCGAGCAAGCGACCAGTCCCGTAACCGGGGGCTCGAAAATTATGTCACGCGCCGCGCGCCGCTCCAAACCCCGCCTACCTTCCGGTATCATCCAAGGCTGGAAATGAAGACTGGCGAAAACCGGGTTCGAGGCGGCGATGGCCGAGCCAAATTCCGCGCCATCGTTCTCGATTATGGTGCCGTGCTTTGCCATCAGCCTTCTCCGCACGAGATCGAGCGCTTGGCGGGCGTTTTCAGCGTCACCTCGGAGGAGTTCCCGCTGCTCTATGCGGGTCCGCGCAGCGCGTATGACCGCGGCGACCTGACCACCCCGGAGTATTGGACCGAGGTCGCGCGATGCGCCGGCGTCGACCTGGACAGGGATGTCATCGAGAACCTCTCGAACTGGGATAAGGAAATGTGGAGTCACGTGAACACGGAGATGACCGACTGGCTTTCTGCCGTGCGCGCCGCCGGATACCAGACCGCTCTGCTCTCGAATATGCAGTTCGATATGATCGCGCACGTGCGCAGACACTTCGCCTGGCTTCGGAACTTCGATCATCAAATCTTTTCCGCTGAGGTAGGCGCCGTGAAGCCGGAGCGCGCCATTTACCTACTCTGCCTCGACAGGCTGGGCGCTCGACCATCGGAAACCCTGTTTATCGACGATCGCGAGGAAAATGTCGCGGCCGCCCGCGGGCTCGGCATCGAATCGTTTCACTTCCGCTCGGCCCCCGAGCTCCGGCGCGAGCTGGCCTACCTCTTGCCCTGATTTGGATTATTGGTCGGGATGGACGCCAAGATCGTCGTTTTCCTCGCCGGCCTCGAGCGCGTGGACGCAGAAGTCCCGGCCACCTTCGCCGCATTGATAGACCTGATAGACGGGCAGATCGGAGGGGTCAACCGTGTAATACCCATCCTCCATTTGCACGGCCAGGCTGTAGTCGCTTAGAACGTAAGGATTTCCCGGAAGCGCGCGGACGCGAAACATTCTTGACCCAGGTTCGTAATTCCCGTAGCTGAAGCAATAGCCGATGCAGGCACGGTCGAGGATGTGCTGGATCGGAATTCGCGATTCGATCGGCGCAAGGATGGTCCCCATCACCCGTTGATTGGGGGGCAGCGTGCGAACCAGCCGCGCAACCCGATCCTCCATTCGACTGATCTTCCCCGTGTCCTGGTAGAGAAATCCGAAGAAAACCCCGGCAAGCGCGGCGAAGGCGATGAAATGCCATTTTCTCGGCCGTGCCGCAGCAATCAAGCAGCAGAGCAGGATCGCAGATACGGTGGTCAGCCGGTCGGTTAACAGAGCGACAGCTCCGATATGGCCCGGCACGCGAGCCCCCCGGGGAAGCAGAACGGTCGCCGCACAGATCAGCAGATAGAGCTCGAGGGGAACCAGGTAGGTAGGATGAGAATCTCCTTCGCGGCGTGCCCGAAGTCGATCTAGGACAAGAGAAAGGCCCGCCAGAAGAAGAAACGCATACTCGGTGATCTGGTAGCGCGGGGAGAAGAGCAGGAACTGATCGGCGCCGTTGAAGTAGGAGAAAGGCAGTTCACGTGCCTCAACTACGTAGTGATGCCACAAGTATTCGTGCATCCCGACAAGCGCGCAAACGCCCGCAACAAATAGCAGGGCATGATAGCGAGGGCGAATCCGCTCGGCGGCCGCAATATACGCCGCAGCGCCAAGCAGCCAAAACAGCCCCAAGGGGTGGGCAAGAACAATCAGCGGAACCAGGGCGAGTGCGATGAGTCGCTCCCGCCGCTCGCCGCGCCAACAAACCGCTAGGGCCCAAAACGAGAGTCCGAGCGCCAGGTAATAGTTGAAAAACCCGAGCTCGAACGTCCACCCGTAGGCGACCATGGCGATCGCGGGAAGCAGATACCAAGAGGCGCGCCGCGTGGCCGCGCTCAGGAAGGCAAAGGCACCCCAGAAGAAAATCAGCACGACGATCGAAACCGCGATCTTTTCCGCGATGCGTAGGCTGACGAGTGTCCCGAGACCGCTCAGAAGGTAGTCGAAGAGGATATTATTCGAACGGTGTTCGATCCACAAGCCATGCGTCTCACCTCGCTCGATCAGTTGAACGAGCCAGGCGTTATAAAGATGGCTGCCGAGATCCGTGGCCTCGATTTCACGGTGCCAGAAGCAGGGGATTAGGGCGAGCGCCGAGATCGCAACGAGTCGCCTCGAGTAAGCTCCTAGAAAGCCCCGGCAGATTCCCAGCGCACCGCCTGGTCGGGCAGAGCCCGACCGAGCGATTTCGGGTGTCGTCGCGGTGCTCTCTAAGACTGCTTGGTTCATTGGCCTGCCGGCTCCACAAGGCGACCATCATGGGACGACATGCCGTTTCGACGCAAGCCGCTGAAGGGCGGAAAACCGGGAGAGTGGAGACACGATGCCCCGCAATCGACCCGGGCAGACGTCGCCAGCCTCAGGAGCAAACGGTAAGCAAGTCAGGCGTTAGCCGTGAGCAGCTCGCGCAGCCTTCGGGTGGAACCCGAAAACCGATCGCTCGAGGCTTGAGGAGCGGACCCTCGGCGAACCCTCGAACTCGACGATATCGCTGGTACGATAGGGCATCTCTCTTTCACATGCCCGGCAACGAAGATTAAACATTCGGCCACTTTGCTCGCCTTCCCCAAACTCTCCTTCGCCGCGCGCGATTCTCTCTACGATCGCGGGCAAAGGAATCGGCTGACGGCAGTAACCGCAAGCCACTCCACGGTACGATTGAATTCTGGTGTCATTCATTCCGCGCCTCACCTGGCTGGTGTATTCGTTCGGGAAAGCGAATCCTACATGGATTGTGCCACGGCGTCCACTTGGTATTTTACCGCGCTGTGGATGTCGGTGGAAGGTTTTAGTACTCAAGGCGGCCGATGATCAGGTGTCCTTTAATCAACAGTAAAAAATAGACTTACAGGATTCGTTATCGCCGCTGTGGGCGGAAGGGCGGCAGCGGCTCATCATGCAGCTCGAAGTTTACAGGCGGTGTCCCGCCAAGCAGATACTGAACAAAGTAGTCCCAGCGCCGGCGCACGAGGTACTGGGCATGAACGCCGCTTTCCCCGTGGTACATGTTCGGGACAAAGAGCATATCGAAGCTCTTATTCGCGCTCATTAGGGCGTCAACGAGCCGCATGGTCTCGACCGGATGGACGTTGTCGTCGATATCGCCGTGCACAAGCAGGAGGTGGCCCTTCAAGCGAGTTGCCAGGGCCTCATTCGATTGCTGGGCGTAGTCCGCGCCGACCGGATAGCCCTGGTAAAGCTCATTCCACCATGCCTTGTCGAGGCGCGCATCATGGTCTCCGGAGATCGACTCGCACACCTTGTAGAAATCCGGGAATAACAAGAAAGCGTGCGTCGATCCGTAGCCGCCGGCGGAGGTTCCATAGATGCCGACGCGGGTGATGTCCATATAAGGATTTCTGGCGGCCATCTGTTTGATCATCTCGACGTGATCTGCGAACGCCCCGCCGAGGTTGTGGTAGGAGAATTCATGGAACGCGCGCGAACGGCCCGTCGTCCCGCGCCCATCGACCATAACCACCACGAAGCCCAGCTCGGCCATCGATTGCAACCGCATGGCGCTCGGAAAGGTCTTCGGCACAAAGAACCCCTGTGGGCCGGTGTAAACCTGCTCGATGATAGGGTACTTTCGGGAGGCGTCAAAATTCGAGGGCTTCCAGATCAACCCATAAAGATCCGCAGTGCCGTCGCCCGCCTTGCCCTCGAAAGGCTCGGGAAACTTCCAGCCCATAGTGACGAGCCGGCTGACGTCTGCTTGCTCGAGGTCGCGCACCTTCGAGCCGTCCCTCGAGCGTCGCACGATTGAGCCGCCCGGCAAATCCACACGCGAATAATTGTCGACGAAGTACTGGTTGTCCTCGGACATGCTGACGGTGTGATTCGCGTTGTCGGGAGTCAAAAGTTCCAGGCCGCTGCCGTCCAAGCCGACCGAATAGAGGTGGGTGAGATAGGGATCCTCGCCCTTTTCACGGCCGCTGGCGAGGAAGTACACGCGGCGGCCCTTGCCGTCGACCGAAACAACCTCGCGCACGACCCATTCGCCTCGGGTCAGTTGCCGCTCGAGTGCGCCCGTTTTCGCGTTATAGAGGTACAAGTGGTTCCAGCCGTCTCGCTCGGAGGACATCAGGATCTCCGAGTCGTTGCTCAGGAACTCGAACCAGGTCTCGCCCGGATCGACGTACTTCTCCCCCGTTTCGCGAAGCACCACCTTCTGCTCCCCAGTTGCCGCGTCCACCTCGCGCAGTTCGATCTGCTTCCAGCCGCGCTCTTCGGTCTGGTAATGAAAGCGCTTGTTGTCCGGAAACCATTCGAAAAACGGGCCGCCCTGAAATGCGATGTCCAAGGGGGGAGTCTTGACGTCGATGCGCGTATTCGCGCGCACGTCGAAAATGGTCGGGTAGGCTTTCGGCAGCACCTCGCCGGGCAATGGGTAGACGACCGTGAACGCCTGTGGGCGAAGCTGGTTCGGGGGAACGAATTGCAAGCTCGTGAACCGGCCCGCGTTGCGCGAGTCGATTCGGTAAGTGACGAGCTTCGAGGAATCCGGCGACCAGAAAACCGCAGGCCGGACCTTCACCTCTTCGGTTTGCTGCGTCACATACGCGCGCAGGGACGGCAGGGGCGTCGCGTAATCCCACCCGGGCTGGCCGTCGCGCGTGAGCTCAAGGACGGTTCCGGTCGAACTGTCGCGCAGAAACAGATTGTGATTCTCGACATAGGCGATCCAGCGCCCATCGGGAGAGCGCGATTCGTAGTCTTCCGCCGCGGAAGACTCGCCGCGCTTGCATTCGTAGCTTTCCAGATTGCAGGTCCATGTCACGTTCTCGATCTCGAAGCGGATGGCCTTGCCGTCATCAACGAAATCCAATAAGTCGAAGGGAAGCTTCGCGGCGTCAAAGTGCTGCCTGGCCGCGCGAGAGAGCGCATCGGCAAGCTTGGTGTGATCGAAGGCAGGGCTCTCGGTGCCCTGCGCGGCATCCACCACCAGGAATTCGTAGGTCAGGTCGGAACCTTTCAGGGTGGTTCGGCGGTACCAGAAACGGTCGCTCTTCTCGATCCAGTGCGCCATTACCTCACCGCTCGTATACAAGTGGCGCACGTTCCCTGGGAGAAATCTCTCCGCGCGCTGATAGTCTTCGAGCGTTCCCTGCGCGTTAGCCGTGAATGCACCGAAAAACAGAAAAGTAAGCGCAATGAGTGCGGGGCGAAAAGTAAGCTTCATGTCGTTAGCCTCTCCGGATGACGTCGTGTGATTTCGAGAGCTTGCGGAAACCGGACAGATCGTGCCACAGACAAGGGGAGATTTTGGACGCAGTCAGGAGCAATTTCAAAACTGCGGAACGGATCTGCGGAGACGAAAAAGAAAATAGGGGAGCGCGGGTTCGCTCCCCTATTGCGTGTCTGTTGGTTGTCGTTGGCCGTCCCTCTTTTGCGGTCTAGGCGACTCCTCCGCGGGCCGACTTAGAACACAAGTTGCAACCGGAACTGAATCACGCGGGTCGCAGTCTGCATTTGTCCGGTGGATAAGGCAGAATACGGCGCAATGTTGACGAACAGGTATTGCGCGGGATTGTTTGAACCGAACGAGTAACCGTCCGTGTAGTTGAAGTTCGGATGATTGAACAGATTAATAAACTCTGCGTGGATGTCCATGCCAACTCGTTCCCAGATCGGAATGTGCTTGGTGAGGGAGAAATTCGTGTTGACGAACATCGGTCCATGCAGGAATACGATCTGTCCCAACTCGCCCGGCGTGGACTCCGGCTGAACCGCCCCGCCCGGGCCAAATAGACTCGACGGCAACCCCAGAGCTTGGATCGTTGGGTTAGGTATTTGGACACCATTGTCCGTAATCGTTGGTGAGGGATGGACGCCTACCTGGCTCTGCAGCTGGGCCACACTGACGCCGTTCAGCACCACCCCCGAATCATTCGGGTCCGGAGGGTAACCGAGATAGTTGTTGACGTTGTAGCTGTCGAACCAATTGTATGTGTCCTGCCCGCCCGCAAGCTTAAAGTTGCGCCCGATCTGCCAACTGAAGATGCTGCCGAGCGTCCATCCTCCGATCACTCGGTTCAGCAGACCGTTGTTTGAGGTGAGCGCGTGTCCTGGCCCAAAGGGAAGGGCGTAGGTGAAAAAGGTGTTGAAGGTGTGGCGGAGGTCGTAGGGCGAAGGAACGTGGTTGAGCGCCGGGTCACGCAGCGTGTAGAAATCGGCCAGAGCCGAGTCCGCCGAATAGTAATCGCCGAGGTACCGGTTTGTAAAAGCGTGGCTATAGGCGTAGTCGGCCATGAAATTCAAACCGTGACCCACAGGATGCTTCACATTGATGTGCAGGCCCTCGTACGACTCGCTGCCAGGATCAGACAGATATTCAAGTGCGTTACCGCCACCGTAGGGGTTGACCTGGAAGAAATTGATGGGATACGCGAGTGGCGTCGGCGCCTGGTTCGAAGCGACATAGCCCTGTAAAACACAAGGCGAGAACGTGTTAGCAACCAAGTTACAGAAGTATGGATAGTTCTGCGTAATCGCTCCGGCCAGAGCTCCCGCTTGACCCGTTTGCACATCGAACAGAAAGCCGGGGTTTGACCAGGGCGAGCCCGCGACAAGCGGACCAAATGCCTGACTCAAGATCGGCGCGTTTGTCTCGCCTGGCACTGCTGGGTCGTAGGCAAAGGTGCCGGAGTACGGGTTACTCGCGGGAAGCGCATTATTCAGCGCAAGGTTCCCCTGCGCATATTTGAAATCCTGGAGGAATGAATCGAATCCGCTTGCATTCTGGAAAATGTTCACTTCGTTGAGGTCGTATGAGTCCCACATGTGAACCGAGTGGTTGCCTACGTAATTGAACTCGACGACCCAGTTGCCCGGAAGTTCGCGCTGGACTCCGAGCGACCAGTTCTGGACGTAGGGGCTCTTGATATTGGGATTCACCGTGCTGAACGAGCCTAGTCCCGTGAATGTGAACTCGGACTCGGGAAGCGGGGTCACGAATTGGCCCCCAGTATTCGGGAAGGAGTTGATCGAGTTTACGGCCGGGCTCGTGGGATTGAACGAAATCGAACCCGGCTCAAAGAGTCCCGGACCCGACCCCTGGTAGAAGAAATACGACTCGCTGGCCAGCCCACCCGTGGCCACGTTCTCCCACGGGATGGTTCCTTCATTGTAATAGTTGATGGCATACCCGCCGCGGATCACGGTTTTGCTGCCGCCCATCAATTTGCCCAGAAATCCGTCCTCAATATCAGGATTCCAGGCAAAGCCGAGCCGCGGAGCGGGTTGCTTGAAATCGCCCCCGTATGGCTGAGGCCGCAACGTGATTTGAGGATTCGTGTCTCCGGTCAACGCGCCGGGTTGAAACAGACCCGACGACGGGCCGAGCAAAGCTGCATAGGTCGGACCGGTGAAGTAGTTGTTTGTGTTGACGAGCGGCCCGGTAAACTGTAGGCGGAGGCCGTAATTGATTGCGAGATGAGTTGTAACCTTCCACGCATCCTGCACGTAGAAGCCGCCCTCCTTAAACTCCTCTGCGAGATGTGTGATCCCGCCGGGCGTGTATGCGTAGGGCTTACTCAACGTGTTCAGTGGCACGCTGCCCGAGATCGAGGAGATCCGGCCGGTCAGGAGCGAGTACAAGGCCTCGGCATCGGTAACAGCCTCGTTGTTATTTGCTGTGCCCAATCCGCCCGGGAAGCACCCTTGCGTATCGGCAGTGCAACCAGCAACGGGAGCAGTGTTGAACATGGTCGCCGCCGGGTCAAGGCTGGTGATCCCCAAATTCTGAGCGATCGGCGGATCGGTGCCCGTGTCGAACGCGCTGGCATAGCGGAATTCACCCCCAAAGGTGATCGTGTGCGTCGCGTGCGTCCAGGTTACATTGTCCGTTACGTTTCTCACCGGGGAATTCCGCGGCTCAGGAAGAATGCTGTACGAATCGGGCACGGGGGGAGTGAACGAAGTGCTGCCCGGGGAGCCAAACGAACTGGGCGAGGGAAGATACGTGATGCCTTGAAAGGCTTTGAAGCTATTGCCCGCCTGAAACTCTTCCTGTTCATTCAGCACGCCGAAATTGATCTGATTGACAAGGCGCGGGCTGATCGTCCAGTCAAGTCCGGTCGCGAATGTTGAGTACGTCGATTGAAACGCGTACTGCAGAACGGAATCTCCCGGGTAAATCGGAACTCCGGCATAGGTTCGCCAGTAGATGTTGTCGGAAACATGCCAGGTAATGTTTGGCCGGATCAGAAAATCGACGCGCGCCGATGGCCAGTATTGCTTGTACGAGCTGTTGTAGGGGAAGGTTAGGTTATTCTGCAGGGTCGACAGCAGAGTGTCGGTGGTGTTGGGCGCAAGGCTTCCCTTAGAGGTGTATCCATTTACCGTAGAGAACAGGGATTGGATAGCCGAATTGATCACAGATGGATATCCGTTGGCGGCCGCGATGTTGTAGAGGCTGACCGTCTGCGTCTGCCCGTTGTCGGCGCGGGCGTAGGTGAACGATCCCCCTTGAGCTGCCGTTGACAACACTCCTGTCGTCTGAAGCGACGTGCTCGGGACGTTCTCTTGCTCGAAGTTGAAGAAGAAGAAGAGCTTGTCCTTCTTGATCGGACCTCCCAAGCTGCCGCCATAGTCGTTAATGTGAAAGGGCTGCTTTCTGCCCGTCGCGAGATAAGAGGCGCTCGTTGCTGGATCGACGGTCGCTATCTGGCGTGCGTCATAGAGGTACATGTTGTTCTGAAAGCTATTGGCATCGAAAGCGCTGTTGTAGGTTTCCCAGAATCCATTCCCGTGGAACGCGTTCGTGCCATGCTTGGTTGTTACGTTGATGGTGATCGCACCCTCTGCCGCAGCGTCGGCAGTCAGCTGGTCGGTCGAGACGGTCATTTCGTCAACCGCACCGATGCGAAGGCCGGCTCCGGTGAAGAACCCGGTGGTCGATGTGCGGAAGCGCGAGAAGTTATCATTCGTGCCGTCGATGCTGATGTTGATCGCACCGTTCGGCAGCGCGTCGTACGTCGTGAAACGTTGATCTCCTCCCACTTGCGCGCCGGGCATGAGCTGCGCGAAGGGCAAAGCGTCCCGCCCGTTCAGCGGTAGATCCTGGATCGCGTCGCCTGTGACCGTCGTAGCCAGCGTATTGGAGCTTGTCTCGAGCACTTCTGCCTGAGCGGAAACCGCAACTGTCTCGGTGACCGTGCCCACTCTGAGCTCAACCCGCAAGTCGGTCGTGCGACCGGCATACACGACAACGGTATTGTAGATTTTCGTGGCAAAGCCTTTGGCGTCGGCGGTCAGGGTGTAGCTGCCCGGCTGCACGTCGGGAAAGGCGTAAGCGCCCGCGGCCGTCGAGGTAACCACCGTGTGAAACCCGGTCGAGGGCTGGTCCAGCACAAGGGTGGCATTTGGCAGTGTGGCTCCTGACTGATCGACGACGACGCCGGAGAGTTGGCCTTCGGTGCGGGCTTGCCCCCAGGCAAACCCCGGAAGGAGGCATAGAGAAAGCAGGATGACGAATGCCGCTACCTGACCCAGTCTGTGTGCCATTGAAATCCTCCAAGAACTCCGCGCCCGAATGTTTAGAGTGGCTGTCTCGGATGAGGACTCGTCGCGCCAGCCGGGAACCCGGTGAACCTGGCACTGTTTAAAAAAAAACAAAACCAACCAGGAAGCTGTCTACGCCTCCGTCACCCCCACCCCAGCTGGCCAAATCGTATACAAGATACGATATACGCTGTCAAGCGATTTTCCTGACCAAATTCAATGAAGCTTCGTCCGTGACGCATGGGCGCTCCAGGCGCTGACCCGATCCCGAGCTTGATACGGGGCGCCTCGGGCCTTTGCCCCTCGTGAAATACGAATCTCCTCGGATGGTTCCTTGGGTACCGCGCACCCTACAGTACACTCGTCCCGGTGGGCTTGGTTGGCGAGAACCTGTAGGGAATCCCCCCGATGGGTTCGTGCGGTCGGCTCGCTCGGAGACGCCCGGAACGCGCATCATATCAGGCGGCGCGCCAGGGAAATCCCAAAAATTCCAGGAGAGGGTTATGGCCAACCTAAGTCGTCAGGAGAATTTTTTCCAGGATCTGTTTGATTTTCGGCGCGATTTCGACCACCTGTTTAACCGTTTCCTCACCGGATCGCCGGTCGTTGGCGGAACTCGCGGCCGGGTCGGCGAGGCCTCGCCGCTCGTTTCATTCGCGCCCGCTGTCGAGTCCTACGTGGATCGCCAGGGCAAGAAATTCGTTTGCCGCGTGGCGTTGCCCGACATTGACCCAAAGGAAGTCACGATCCAGGTTCACAGCAACATGCTCACCATCACCGGCGAGCGCAAGGTCAAGAACGAACAGAAGGAAGCCGATTACGTACAAAGCGAGCTGATGTACGGCTACTTTGAGCGCACCGTCCCGCTGCCCGAAGGCGTAGAACCGGGCAAGGTCGACGCCGAGTACCGCAACGGGGTGCTTGAGATCACGGCACCCATCGCTGCGGCCGCACTCCCTCGCAAGGTTGAGGTCAAGAGCGCGGAACCGGGAGCCAAACAGATCGGCGCTTCGGCTTCGGGCCGATAGCGCAACGCGCAGCCGCTAGCTGCTCAACAGAGCCCGTCTCGGCAGGGCGCCGCCCGAACCCGAGACGGGCTCTTTTTCGTTGAGCGTCTCGGTTCTCGACGAACGCTCGAGCGGTTCGCGTTCCGGCCTTTTCCGTTTGAGAGAGGAATCACTTGGATTCCGGACGGATGAAGTATTTCCATTTGTCCAGGTCGGCCCGCACCGCAACATCGAAGAATCCAACCATCATCTCGTCATACGTCTGATCGCCCCAGGTGACCGCCGAATCCGGATCGGGATTGTGGGGATTGTTCCGCGAGTTGTCGTACCAGGCCACCGCTTCGAGCATCGTTCCCGCCTTGAGCACGAGCGGCTGCTCGAGCCGGTAGCTGAGCTGCCAGTAAAAATTGTAATTCACGCGCAGAAGGGTTTCCTGAGCCTGGCCGGGGCGCAGGATGTTGTACTCAAAGGTCTTTCCGCGTAGGTGCATGTGCGGGAAGAAACTGAGCAGTGTCGCCTCGTTCGGGAGCGTGCCGTGAACCTCCACGCGGAAATCGTCGACGCCCGGGGGAATCACGAAACGGTCGTTCGTCAACTGCAACGTTAACACACGCTGTTTCGGCGGCTGTTTGGCGAAGAGCAGCCCAATGCTCGTCTGGTCGGTTGCCGGATGGCCGCGCGAGATATAGTGCATTTGAAAGACCAGGTCTGAGCCTGCGGGGATGAACTTCGCCATTCCCGCGGGCCAATGATCGGGCGAGCTTCCTGGCGCGTAGACGAGCAGGATGTCGCTATCGGTCCAGCGCGCGTCTCGGCGATCCTGCGCGTCGGTGAGGTCGGACGCCGTGAACGGCGCGCTCGTAGGCGCTCCCCGCAACCATTTCGAATCCGGCGGCCGGACGTAAACCACCGCATGATGCACGTTCGGGCGGCTCGAGGGGCGAATCTCGGACATTTCGACCCATTTGCCTTCCCTGAATCCGGTCGGCACGATTTCGTACGTGTATTCGATATCCCCCTGCGCCGGCAGCCGAACTGCCCGCGGCATCTCGACGACGAGATCCGGCTGCGGAATCATCCAGCCTTCCGCCCATTTTCGCGGAGGAGGTGACTGGTTCCGATCCCCGGCCGGAGCCCCTGCGCCAGCCCAGGCGGAAATGGTCTCGATTTGTCGCGGCGTAAGCGACGGATCGTTCGAAAAATGGCCGAAACGTGGATCGGCGAACCAAGGCGGCATCTTCTTCTCGCGTGTCATCTCGGCCATTCGCGCGGCCTTTGGCCGAGCCTGGTCGTACGTCATCAAGGGAAACGGCGCGATTTCACCCTCGCGATGACAGCTCTGGCAATGCTGCTCGAGAATCGGCAGCACATCTCGATAAAACGTGGGAACTCGACCCCGTGAGCCGTCACCCGCCCCTTGGGCCGCGAGCGCCAGGCCTCCTGCGCCGCGGTCGACGGCTGGCCGGGAGGTCGCCCGAAGCCAACCCGCCGTGAGGCACACGTACGCCAGGACCCGAATAGAGCGACTCCTGCTCATCAGGATTTTAGTTACGCGCCGGGCTCGTCAGGTTGCAAGGGGGAATTACTTGGTGAACTGGAGGCTCGAAATCGTCCGGGAAATGACGTTCTCCTGAATCTGGACCAGGTCGCTGTCGGCTGCAGTCATGCCGAAGATCGTGTACACGCGTGTCCCGTGCGGAATCAGGGCAACCGTTCCCGACCAGTCATGCTGATCGACGCTGCCGCGAAAGCGCCGCTCGATGCCCTCGCTTCCAGAGACGGTGATGCGCTTGTCGCCGAGCGGCCGAAAATTATCCATCACGTCGCGCAGCCGCCGTTCGGTGGCCTCCAAATCGCTCGTCAGCGATTTGCCGGCGGCAGCCTGGCCGATGAGCAGGTAGGTGGTCTGATCGCCGGTGCCCAGGGCAGTGATCGTACCCGGCAGCATCTGCCGCGCGTCGTCAATCAATTGCCAACCAGGCGGCTTGTACAGGCTGAAGCCGTACGTGTCGTTCGTATATGTGTTGCCGGCCACTTCCTCCCGAATATTCTGGGGGACAGGGGAATCAGGAGGCGCGCCGGGCGCCTCGGGCCCCGCCGCACCTGGGGCCGGCTGGGCATTGGCCGCGCTCGGTGCGGACAAGCGCGACTGAGCGGCCGCCGCAGGTGCATTTACACTCGTCGGTGCGGCCAGATGCGTATTGGGCCCCGCCGCGCTGCCCTTGGCGGAGCCAGGATTTACACCGCCTTCGATCTGACCAGATTTTGGCGCGCCATCTCGGTCGGCGGACCCTTCCGCGGCCGGCTTCGTAGCCGCAACGTCGGGCTTCTTTTCGGTCTCGGATTTCTTTGCCGAATCCGACATGCTGATCGAGGCAACCTGGTCCTTCTGCACAACCGCAAATCCGTAGCTCGTCTTCACCTTGAAGGAATTCTCTTCGAACCCGACAATCGTCCCGACGATCTTCGTACCGTCTTTTAGCTTGAGCTCGTCGGCCCGCGCAGAGAGAGCGCCAGAGAGGGTGGCAAGAAATAGAAGCGGCAGGGTGAGCCTCATAGCAACAAGTATGGCGCGCATCCGTTGCGCGCAGCAATGTCCCTCGGGACAGGCGTGCTGCGTTAGTCAGGGGGATGGCCGGTGCGGCCCCGTACCCCCCAAAACAGCGCCCGGTGAGCCCGGGTCGACCCCTTCCGTCCTCTCTCCATATCTATCGATCGAGGAAAGCGCGCAGCCGGGCATAGCCGCTCTTGCTGACCGGAAGCTGCGCTCCGGTCGTCAGCACGGCGAGGTGGCTATCCTTTGCATAAGGCTCCAGGCGCTCGACGCGTTCGAGATTGACGATGTACGACCGGTGAATGCGCAGGAAGCGCGAGGGGTCGAGCGCGGATTCGAGGCTCGAAATCGTTTGCTGCTTGAGATGCTTCTTCCCCTCCGAGACGAGGGCCACGTAATCATCCTGCGCCTCGGCGTAGTCGAGCCTGGCCACAGGGATGATGAAGACGCGCGTGCCGTCGCGCACGGGAATACGGTCCAGATATTGCGCCGGCGGACGCGCCGCCGAGGCCAGGTCCGACGCAGCGAAACTCTGCTGCGGCAATTTTCCGTCGAGGCGCTCCTTGGCACGCTCAAGGGCGGCCTCGAACCGCTCGACGCCGACCGGCTTCAATAGATAGTCGATGGCATGCACTTCGAACGCGCGGATTGCGTAGTTGTCATACGCGGTGACAAAGACGACCGCTGTGTCCGGACCGATGAGCTCGAGAACTTCGAACCCATCGAGTTTGGGCATTTGAATATCGAGAAAAACGAGATCGGGCTTCAGCTCGGCGATGGACTTGACCGCCTGGAAGCCATTGGCGCACTCGGCGGCGATTTCGACGTCCTCGTGCGCGGAAAGGAATTCGCGGAGAACCTGACGCGCCAGTTCCTCGTCGTCGACCAATACGACCCGGATTTTCCTGGCCAGCTTCACGATATCGGCGCCTGTTCCTCGGCGGGCATAGTGATGGCCACGCGAAACTGATCACCGCTCGCCCCGGCTTCAAAGCTGGCTCGGTTGCCGTATCGCGCGGCGAGTCTCTGGCGGACGTTGCTAAGGCCTACGCCGCCTTTTCGCCGCGGCGGGGCTTCCGGATCGAACGGATTCTCGACCACCAGGCGGAGGATCCCGTTGGTCGCTTTCACGTCGAGCCGCACCGAGCCGCCTTCGACCAGATGCGCAATGCCGTGAACCACGGCATTTTCGACCAGTGGTTGCAGGAGCAGCGGCGGAACCGGAACGCTCATCGCTTGCTTGTCCACGCTTTCGTCCATGCGGATTCGCGGGCCAAAGCGCACCTTTTCGACGGCCAGAAACAGCCGCACGAGCGAGAGTTCCTCTTCGAGCGGAATCGTGGATTTTTCGCCGAGCCCAAGCGTCCGCCGCAGGAAGTCGCCCAGCAGAACGCACATCTCGCGCGCCTTGGCCGGGTCGGAACTGGTTAAGGCGCTGATCGAATTCAAGCTGTTGAACAGGAAATGCGGATTCACCTGGGCCTTGAGCGCTTTGAGCTCCGCATCCCGCGCCAGAACGCTCGCTTCGAGGGCGCGGGCCTCGGCTTCGCGCGACGCCTCGACCGCGATCAGCACATAGTACAAGTTGATCGAGAGCAGATAAAACAGAACCCCGGTTCCGAAAAGCAGCGGAATCTGCCGCGCGAATTTCTCGTCGATTGTCGAAAATGTCCCGGTCCTGCCGAGCGAATACGCCAGAATCTTGGCGATCAGGATCCAGAGGCCGCTGGCCACGAGCGCGCCCGTGCCGTGCGTGATGACCAGGCGCGCAATGGTCGAACGATCGAACGGCGTAGCCCGACACGAGTAATACGCGGAGAGGCAAATGAAGGCGTAGATCAGGCACAGGGGAACGGTAAGCGCGGCCGATTCCCGAGGTCCAAGGCCGCCCGTAACATCCATCAAGTAGGCCAGAATGGCTGCCAGGGGAATCCAAGCGAGAAGATAGAGCGCGAGCCGCCGAAGCTGACCGAGAATGGGGTGCATGAATCGAAGTCAGTTCTTGATGACTACGCCGCCCAGGGCGGCAATGCCCTTCACGATAAGGCGCTTCGCCGTGGCACTGTCGGAAATCTCCTGGTGCGTCTCGTCCGTGTAACCGCCAAGCAGCGCCAGGCCTTGGATCTCGATTGCCCAGGAGTACGGGACGCGGATTTCGCCTCCGCCCATCAGCGCGCTCGCGTCGATGACCGCCGTTTGCCCCTCAATGTCGGCCCGCGTGAGGTCGACTTCAAATCCCCCGAACAGGGCGGTGAGCCTGCCGCCACGAAAATTCTTTACCGTGACGCGCTGCTTGATCGCTCCGAAAATCGCCATGTAATCGAATTCAGGATCGGTCGATTCCTTGCCCGTCCAGTTGTCCATCGACTCGCGTACCGCGCCTTTCACCGCATCGGCCCAATTGCTGGTGCTGGCCCCGACCTTTTTGGCCGTCGCGTCGATCCTTTCGCGGACCGTGTTGTCGATTCTCTCGTGGAGAGAATCACGGATCCTGTCGTGGATCGAGTCGTGGATCGCGCCATTGATTTTGGCGGTGGGGCCCCGGTCGATGCTGAACACGCGCGCAACGATCCAGATCCCCCAAATGATCAGGGCCACTGGCCACAGCGTGTGGAATCCAACATTGAGCCAGCCGAGGGCGCCGGCCAGAAGCAGCAGTCCGAAGGCCAGCAGCAAGAACCCGACGAGGCCCCGGCCTCCTGCACACCTGGAGGAAATCAGAAATTCCGTTCCGAAAAAGATGAAAATCGCCGGCCAGAAGAAGCTATAAACGTAATGCGCCGAGACGATCCCGGTCTGGTCCAGCAGCAGAACGATTCCGATGGCCACAATCAACAGGCCGAGGAAAAGCCCGCTCCGGGAGCGATTGACGAGAATGCCGCGGTACGTCATACCCCCTCCGCGCCTCGCTTCCGCCCGATCATATCCTCTCCACCCGCAACATCAGAATACCCAGACCCACGCTTACCAGTACGAGCGGCCAGAACCGCAGCACCTCGCCGAGCGCTGGCCCATTCACGTCGAACGCCAGCAGATTCCAGACAGCTTGCGTTGCGGTTGATAGGAGCCACCAGTTGTCCGCGTTGATATGGCCGTAGCCAAGCTCGCCCAATTGAAACACAGTCCCCAGCAGAATCAGAAGGCCAGCACCCACCACGGCGACTCTCGCTCGAAACAGATCAGTCCATGCGCGCTGCCCGTTTGCCATTGCTCTCTCTCCGCCCGAGATCGTTTTCGCTTGCATGGGCCTGAGGATAGGAGTTCTCGGGCGGCACGTCTCGTCATTTTCGGCGAACGTCGGCCAGACACCGGCGAATGACGGTCGAAGGAGGCCTGAAACGCCCGCGCCGTGCGGAGATAACGAGCGACGGCGAAGTCGCTTGACCGCTACTCCCTATCCTTCTTACAGGATTTTGCCGGTGGGATTCTGGTGAACCGCGAGAGTGGGCTCGAGCGCCGGGACATCTCAACGCAAAACGGTCATACCGACGAAGAAAGCCCCCAAGATTACGCCGCCCAGCACATAGATCCAGCGGCGGCGCCTGGTTCGGGCGGCGGCGACGATCACGGCTAAGGCCAGGAGAAGAAAACCCGCTTCGGGCCAGAAGGCCTGCGAATTCGGGTTCGTTGACGACTGCGCACTACCTTCTATCCACAGGGAGGCGTAGGAAGCGCCCGACGCCAGTACGATCGCTAGAACGCTCGCGAGGGCCATGCCCTTGCCCCAGTCCGGAATGCGAAAGCGATTGCGCGTCTCGCCCCAGTCGAGCCAAGTTTGCGCAACGACAAGCACAACGAGCAGTAACACAAACAGAGCCAAGTTGCCTCCCCAGTCATGACCCAGAGCGTCCTAGGACCCAGCTGCGGAGAAACCCCCAAGCTTGCCTGCCGCAAGACCAACCCCTAGTCCGGCACAGTTGTGTGGCATCGCAATCGTCGAGCCACTGCCACTCGTGTTGCGAATTTCCCCTTCCCGCCAGCAAAGGCTGGGTATGCTACTGATTAGAGGGGAGATGGCTTGAGCCCGAATCTCCCAATGCCGGTGAAACTATGTTGAGGGAAAGGTCTGGACTCGAGCCTGTGCGCGCGAGTCGTGACAATAGGCTGCCGGTTGTAGGCAAGCTTTTGCTCATCGGTCAGCTCGCCGCGCAGTTCCGCTGTCCGATTGCGGCAGGTTATAGTTCTAGTACACACCGTCCTGAAAGCACATACGGTTCTCCTTGAGTCTGCTACGATACGCTTGAGTCTTCTCTCCTCGGGTGAGTACAAAGCCGATGAAGATGTAGCGAGACCATGCGAATGCCCTGGATCATTGCCCATCGTGGCGCTTCCGGTCACGCGCCGGAGAACACCCTGGCTGCATTCGAGCGCGCGGTCGAACTTGGTGCTCCTTTCATTGAGACCGATCTGCACTTGACGCGTGACGCGCGTTTCGTTGCGATTCATGACGCGACGCTTGAGCGCACGACGAACGGCCGCGGCCCGGTTCACGACCATACACTCGCCGAATTGCGCGAACTTGATGCTGGCAAATGGTTCGACCGCGAATTCATGGACACCAGAATTCCCACGCTTGAGGAAATCTTGGAATTCGCGCGCAGGAACGACGTGGTCTTTTATCTTGAATTGAAATATAACGCGGCGTTTGGGATGCATCACGCCCTGGTCGGAGCGCTGCGACAGGCCGAGAGCGCCGCGCGAACCGTGGTGATTTCCTTTGACCCCGCGACACTCAGCGCGGTGAACAAGCTCGATCCTTCCCTGATGCTGGGGCTGCTGGTTGAGGCGCCGAACGCGAACACCGTCCGTACAGCGATCGACGTGGGTGCCAGGCAGATCTGTCCGGCCCACGATCGCATCACGCCGGGTTTCGTCTCGCGCGCCCACGATGCCGGCCTCCATGTCGCCACCTGGACGGTGAACAATGTCGATCGAATGCGCGCGATGATCTCCGCGGGCGTTGAGGGAATCATGACGGATTTCCCGGCCAGGCTTCGCGCGGCCGTCGAAGACGCCGTCCCCTCCGCCTGACCGAATCTACGCCCGCCCCCAAGGTTCCGCCGCTCACCGCTCGAAGTCGTTGACCCTCTCCCCGCTTCCGATCATGATTCCGCGCTATCCCCCCAAAGCGTTTCGGTATAGCTTTATACGCCTTAGCGCTCGCTGATTGAGGAGCGCGTTTCACCAGCATGACTCGCCCAATCCGAACTGCAGCCGAGGAACAGCGGCCATCCCGCTTACGGCGCGGATGGTCGACCGCCGGATTTGCGCTCTTTCTCCTCGGCGCCGCCCTGCCGATCCTGCTGGGTGCCCACACCTGGCTGCTGGTCATGCGCTGGGCGGGCCTGGCCGCCATGACCGTGGGCGGCTGGAAACGCTCGCTCACCTACTGGATTTTTTTCTCCATGCTGCTCGGCGCCGAAATTGGCCTCGACGCCCCGGCCGCGGCTGGACACCTGCGCCTGCTGAGCGACATTTTCCTGCGGCTGATCAAAGTGATTGTCGCGCCGCTGATTCTGGGCACGTTGATTACGGGTATCGCCGGGCACGGGGACCTCAAAGCTGTGGGACGCATCGGCTGGAAGAGCCTGGTTTATTTCGAAGTCGTAACCACGATCGCGCTGGTCATCGGACTGATCGCCATCAACATGAGCCACGCGGGCGTGGGTGTCCGGCTTACGGCGGCGGCCAACGCCGCAGCGCAGCCCGCGGCGCCCATCCGCTGGGACCAATTCGTCCTACACATTTTCCCCGAGAACATTGCCAAATCGATCGCTGACAATGAAATCCTCGAGGTCGCCGTATTCGCCGTGCTGTTCGGAATCGCTCTGGCGCGCATTCCCGATGCCAAGCGCAAGCCCATGCTGAACTTCTGCGAATCGCTGACCGAGGCGATGTTCTCGTTCACAAACATCGTCATGTACTTTGCCCCGTTCGGGGTGGGCGCTGCCATGGCGTACACGGTCGGCCACCTCGGACTGAGTGTGCTGCTGCCTCTGCTCAAACTGCTCCTGACCGGCTACGCCTCGCTGAGTATTTTTCTGATCGCCGTCCTGCCGCCCATCGCCCTACTCGCCCGCCTCCCGCTGCGCGCCTTCTGGAAGGCCATCGCCGAACCCACCACCATCGCCTTTGCCACCAGCTCCTCCGAGGCCGCCCTGCCGCTGGCCATGGAACGCATGGAGGAATTCGGCGTCCCGCGCCACATCGTCGCCTTTGTGATACCAGCCGGGTACAGTTTCAATCTCGCCGGTTCGACCCTTTATTTGGCTGTGGCCTCGCTTTTCGTGGCCCAGGTGGCCGGGATTGCCTTGTCTTGGTCGCAACAGCTGTTCATGGTTTTCGTGCTCATGCTGACCAGCAAGGGTGTAGCCGGTGTGCCGCGCGCCGTGGTGGTCGTCCTGCTGGCTACCGCCGCCACATTTCACCTGCCCACGGAACCGATTTTCATGATCCTCGGCATCGACGCCCTCATGGACATGGCGCGCACGGCCATAAACGTGATCGGCAATTGCCTGGCCGCAGCCGTCATTGCCCGCTCGGAAGGCGAACTCGCCCCAGCCCAGTACGAACTCGCCCGCGCCGAATAGGCGACCCGTTCTCCATTCACCGACCTTGCCCTTCGCCTGCTGCCCGATTCCGAACCGCGAAAAAGGAATTCGGCATCTCGGGCGGACACGGTAAAATCCGCCTGCATTCTGGAGGTGTCGACATGTCACGCAGGCCAATCCCGAATTTCTGGGGCATTCTTCTGGTGCTTCTGCTCGCAGCCGCGTGCGAGGCCCAAACCCTTTCCAAGGATTCATTGGGCGGGATGAAATGGCGGCTGGTTGGGCCGTTTCGCGGCGGCCGCGTCGAGGCGGTGGTCGGCGTTCCCGGCAACCCCTACGTCTATTACTTCGGAGCAGTGGCCGGCGGCGTTTGGAAGACCGTCAACGCAGGTCTGAGCTGGACGCCGATCTTCGACCACGAGTCAAACCCATCGATCGGCGCGATCGCCATTGCCCCGTCGGATCCCAACGTGATTTATGTCGGCACCGGCGAACCGTGCCTGCGCGGGGACATTACGGAGGGAAACGGAGTGTACAAGTCGGTGGACGCCGGCAAGAGCTGGACGCACATGGGACTTGAAGACACGCGGCACATCGCCAAAGTGCTGATCGATCCCCAGAATCCGGACCTTGTTTTCATCGCCGCGATTGGGCACGCCTTCGGACCGAGCCAGGAGCGCGGCGTTTTTCGCACGACCGACGGTGGCAAATCCTGGCAGAAGGTTCTCTACAAGGACGACAAGACGGGCGCGGTCGACTTGGCGTTTGCGGGCGGCAACGCGCATGTGTTGTACGCGGCGATGTACCAGGAAGTGCGCAAGCCGTGGGACATCATCAGCGGCGGCCCGGGCAGCGGACTCTACAAATCGAACGATGGCGGCGCGACCTGGCACGAAATCAAGGGGCACGGCTTTCCGGACGCGCTGCTGGGCCGCATCGGCATCGCTACCTCGGGCGCCGATCCGGATCGTGTTTACGCGCTGATCGAGGCGACCCAGGACAAAGGCGGGGTCTACATTTCAAACGATGCGGGCGAATCCTGGCGCCTGGTAACCGGTGATCATCGGTTCTTGCAGCGCGCGTTCTACTACACGCACATCTTTGCTGATCCGCGGGACGCCGATCGCATCTACATCCAAAACGTCGGCTCCTACCGTTCGACCGATGCGGGCAAGAGCTGGGATACCCTTCATCCGCCGCATGGGGACAATCACGCTCTGTGGATCGACCCACAGAATTCGAACCGATTGATGGCCGGCGATGACGGCGGCGCCGCGATTTCCGTGGATGGCGGAAACACCTGGACTGCGGAGGACAATCAACCGACTGCGCAGTTCTATCATGTCGCCGCCGACAATCAGTATCACTACTACCTGTACGGCGCGCAGCAGGACAATTCGACCGTGGCCATCGCCAGTAGTACCGATCACGGCTACGTTGGCCGTGAGGATTGGTATGACGTGGGCGGCGGCGAAAGTGGATACATCGCGCCCGATCCGACAGACGCCGGCATCGTCTACGCGGGGGGAAACTACGGGATCATCACGCGCTGGGACAAAGAGACCAATGAGGCGCACCTGATTACGCCTGCCCCGGTCATCATGGACGGATCGGCCGCCGCGGACCAAAAGTACCGTTTCCAGTGGACGGCGCCCATCGTGATTTCTCCCTTTGACCCGCACACGCTGTACATCGCGGCGCAGGTGCTGTTCAAGAGCACCGACCAGGGGCAAACCTGGACTCCTATCAGCGCCGATTTGACGCGCAATGATAAGGCCAAACAGCAGACGCCGGGGGGTCCGATCACCAAGGACAGCACGAGCGTCGAGTTCTACGACACGATTTTCACGGTCGCGGAATCGTCCGTCGAGCGCGGGTTGATTTGGGCCGGGAGCGACGACGGGCTCGTGCACGTCACGCGCGACGGCGGGAAGAATTGGGAGGATGTCACGCCAAAGGGCCTGCCCGAATGGACCAAGATCAGCCTGATCGAGGCATCGCCCTTCGAGGCGCGGACTGCTTACCTGGCGGCCGACGGGCACATGCTCGACGACCTCCAGCCGTATGCCTACAAGACGATCGACTTCGGCAAAACGTGGACCAAGATTACAGAGGGGATCCCGAACGGCTCGTTTCTGCGCGCGATTCGCGAAGATCCCAAGCGCAAGGGGCTGCTATTCGCCGGAACCGAAACAGGAGTGTTCGTTTCCTTCGATGGGGGCGGCCACTGGCAATCGCTCGAACTCAATCTGCCGGTCGTTCCCGTGCACGACTTGATTGTCAAGAACAACGATCTCGCCATTGCCACGCACGGGCGATCGTTCTGGGTTTTGGACGACATTTCACCGCTGCGCGAGATGAAGAGCCGGGATCTCGACGCGCCCGTCTATCTCTTCCAGCCAGCGCCGGCCTATCGTTCCCGGGGCGGAGGGTTCTTCCATCCGCGCGGACCGCTCGGCTCGAATCCGCCGGGAGGAGTCATTATCGACTATTCGCTCGGGACCGCTCCCAAAGACGACATCACCATCGAGATTCTTGACTCGAGCGGGCGGCTCGTGCGCAAGTTCTCAAGCAAAGAGAAAAAGCAGGAGGGCGAATCCGGATTTTTCGGCATGCGTGACAATCCGGTGCTGCCGAAGAAAGAGGGCCTGAACCGCTTTGTCTGGGATATGCGCTACGATCCGCCGCGCGAGCTTCCCGGCGCCGTTTACGACAACGGGCCGCCGGAAGGCGTGCTCGCATTACCGGGCAAGTATGAAGTCAAGCTGACCGTGGAAGGCAAATCGTATTCGGCGCCGGCCGAGATCGAGCTTGATCCGCGTGCGAAGATTTCGACGGCCGATCTTGCCAAGCAATTTGCGCTCGCTGGCGAAGTGCGGAATCTAAATGACGAGGTGCACAAGACCGTTCTGGAAATCCGCGATCTCACCAGCCAGCTCGAGGTGCTCGACAAGCGCCTCGGTCAGGACGATACGGCGAAGCCGGTCCGCGATTCCGCCGACGGAATCTCGAAAAAGATCACGGCAATCGAGAATCAGCTGATCGAGCCAAAGGCTACCGCGAACGAGGATCAGCTCAATTACGGAAACATGCTGAGCAGCCAACTGGCCTATCTCGGCAACAGCGTCGATGACGCCGACATCGCGCCGACCGCGGCCGAATACGATCAGTTTGAGGTGTACCGCAAACAGATGGATCAGATCGATGCGGATTGGGCCGCGGTGGTCAACAAGGACCTCGTCGCGCTGAATGGTCTGATGCGGAAGAACAATGTGCTCGCCATCGGGATATCGGCTCCGGTCGGGGAGGAAAATAAAGTCGCGGCCAGTGGCAAGCAGAACAAGAAATAACTCTCCAGCGAATCGCTGGAACGATCCGGCCGCGCGTAGGGGATCTGCGGGATCGCGCTGGCCAGCGCTTCAGATCCGGGTGTGAGGTAAGGAGTGCGAACCGGACCCTCCCCGGAGGTAGCTGAGATCGAGGATGGGGTCACTCAATCAGCATTTGCCGTCATGGAGGCGCGCTGCCCTGTGGTTATCGAAAAATAGACGATCCATTGCTTGCGAATCCCTTCCGTTCGTTCGATTAGTTTACGACTCGGTTTCTCGCCGTGCTGTACCACAATGACCATTCCTGTGTTGAACTGGCGCTGAGACCGATCGACGCCCGGCAAGCGCGGGCCCTCGGCTGCAATGACCTCTTGGATCGTCAGCTTGGTCCGATCCGCCTTGAAGATCGGGTGCCCATTACCGTCTTTGCCCACGGGAACGAGATTGCGCAGGATGAAAAAATCTGGCACTTCAGAGGGAGAAATCAGGCCCATGAGATAAAGGTCGAGGTATGACCACCCGGTTGCCGGAACGTAATAGTCATCATCGAGTTGCGTGTAGGTCCCGTCGAAATTGTCCTGCCAGACGCCGCCCCCCATGATGGACGCCTCCGTGGGACGGCGATAGGGAAACGCGACAATGGCTTGCAAGCCTCTCGCCCAGTGGGGGTCGCCGAGCGGAATCATCTCACCATCGAGTTTCACTGAAACAAACGCAGCCCAGCGGTGGCCCATCTCGTGGGCGATTTGCGACATCGCGTACATGTACGGGGGGAGGTTGCCGCCGCCGGAAATTTCGCCGAGTTGCTGCCGGTAGAACGTAATGTCGCGATCTGTCCCTACCGGCGCATCGGCCGGCGGCCGCTCCTGCATCTGGTTCGAGTCGACGTAGACGGGTTGGATGAATTGCCATTGAAACCGGCCCGACGAGCAGTACGATGCCAGGCCCCGTTGCGTCGCACCGATCCCCGTAACAGCGCCGCCTACCGCGCCCAGTGGACCGTTGCTTGGTGTGCCTGCTTCTTGATTGTCGACGCGGAAATCCGAGTAGTAGGCGAGGAAGTCGAATCGGTCACCGAGAGCCTTGATCACCGTGCAAGTCATGTCGCGAGGGTTCGGCAGCGCGTAGTAGTGGAAGGATTCATAGACAAGGCGAAAGGGACCATCTTTCGAAGTAAGTGAAGATAGGTGTACCTCCGGGTTGCTCAACCCGTTCAGCACCGCAGTGCGGCCGACGATCTCTCGAGAGGGTGAGTTCGAACCCGCAGCAAAAGCATCAGCAGAGAGAGTAATCTGCTTTGCTCCACGGATCCGCGACGGCAGAATCCCCTGAATCGAAATGGTATTGCCGCGGGTCTCGACGTTGCGTGACACCCCGGGCCCGAACGCAACATATCGGGACGTGCCGCCGTTCGCGCGGTTCCGAGGCAGGAAGCCGCCGATCGTCCAGACCGCGTCGGCCCGAGCAGCGTGAGCGGGCCCGGCCGCGGCTTTGTGCGTGTAAAAGTAAACATGATAGGCAATGCCGGCGAGGCCCTTGTCCCCCTCCGGGAGTACGGGACCGGCCGTTTCGAACGTCACCTTCAAGAACAGCCCATCCACCACGGAAAGCTTGACATCTTGAATGGCCAGGTTTGTGGTGACGCCGGAACTTGCGGGCGTCTCGGCGGCTAGCGTCGCCAGGGGTCTCTCCTCTCCGCCACTGATGAGCGGATAGACACCGACGATTGCGTCTTTCGCGGCGAGCTGATCGTAGGACATCTCGATGGCTCCGTCTTTATGCAGCACGGCCTGGAAGCGGTTGATCGTCTTGGTCCACGTAAAGTCCTGGATGTTGCCCCACGGTTCGCTGACATCCCAGGTCACGACCACGCGGTCCGGGAGCTCCTTCACATAGCGAGCACCCGACATGCGTGGCTTGAAAAAGACCGCGATCGCCGGAACCGTGTTCACCAGGTTCGCCGCCCCTTCGGTCAACGGGTCGAAGCGTCCAATTGAAACTCCGCCCTGGTCACCCGGAGGACCGAATACGGTGCTTGCTTCGCCGAACCGAATCGATCCCGTAACACCGACAGAAAACGAATCCCAAGTCTTGCCGGAGAAAGGAAACGAAAATCCATGCAGCGTGACCTTCGGGCCCGTCATTGGTTGGCCAAAGTCTGCATCCCACCGAAGGGGTAGGATTTCGACTCGATATCCGGCGCTTCCCAGCGTGAAGCGAAGCGTGTGCCGACCGAGGTCGAAAAGGTTCTCCTGTCCAAGCGCGCCTTCGTCCAGCTCCAAGAGGACCAGGTTCCTGAGAACCGAGGCCTTGCCGATAGGGTGGCCCGATTCTTCACCCTCTTGGGCGTGTGCGGCAGGCAACACAAGAAAGGCACACACGATCAGCATGATCTCGAAGAAAAGCCAACCAGCTCGACTCACGGTGAGCTCCTTGGAGTAGGCGGCCCATATGTATACGAGACTGAGCATGCGAGACAAGTGGTGAGTTGTAAAAACCTACAAAAGGCCGAGGTTTTTGATCCGGCGGTGTTCGCCACGAGGAGGGCGTTTGAAGCGGGCTACGGAATTCACCCTATAGCACGCTGGGGATCACGAAATAGATCCTTCCCCTCCCTCGATCGCCGCCCCATCCAAAGCAGCTTGCAAGCCCATCCGAACGGAACGCCGGTTTCGAAAAGCCAGACGGCGAACATCGCCAGGCGGTCCGCGAGTCCAAGGTCCGCAGCGACCAGCCGGCTCGCTAGGAAGACGCCAGCGACAATAAGGCCTGGGACGCCGAGAACGGACTCGCTCGCGATGTACGTTTTGAGCGGCTTGCGTCCGCAAATCATGGCGACCGCGAACGCTACTTCAAGAATCCAAACAGCTGCCGCGTAATACTCCGGCTTCCTAAGTGAGAGACCTTGATCGCTGATCAGGGAGTAGAAGAAAAATAGACCAATGCGTGGGAGCAGCATCGTGACATGTGTCGCACCAAGGTCTGTGAATGTAAAGCCGCTGGTCCGCTCGTGCCACCCGGCCAATGAGAACACGAGTAAGGGATAACAAACCTGGTACAGAGCGACAACGAGCAGGTAGTAGCCGAGGTGCTTCGTGCCGCGTACGGGGAGGAATGAAAGTCGCCGCTGGCGCTCAGTTCGGTGTCTGAGCCACTCGAGGATCGCCGCCCAGATGAGCGGTATGGCGGTGAAGATGACGAAGATCGTCCAGCCAATCGCTCTTTCTCCCGAGCTCAGAAGATGAGAGTTACCGGTATCCTGACCGTTTTCGAGAACAAGATTCGCGAGGGCTCCGGGAATCTCAGACAGGAAGATGAAAGCTATCAGGCCATGCGGCAGCTGGGATAACAGATAGGTCTTCAGGGGTTCTTTGCCACGCAGGAAGAGAATGCCGAAACCGAGAAACCAGAGGGCCTCGGCGTATCGGAGGACCAGCGACTGCCTGTCGAGAAGCCATTCGACGATCCACGTAAAGCCAAACTGGAACTCCAGCAGACTCCGTCCGACCGTCTGATGTATCTGCGTCCAGACGACGAATGACAACAGGTAAATGCTGGTACACAGCAGATACCAGCCAAACGCCTTCAGCCCGCGCGGGCGATGAAGCCAGCAATCTCTGGTCGGTTGCTTTGTCATCTGACCTCGAACCTCAATCGTCCGGAGTCGTGACCGATCCAAGTTCTCACAGCAACGTTCTCGGAAGAGGAGCGTTTGAGCACCGGCTAGCGAAAGCGTTGGTCCTCAGTGCCGAAAGGCACGATTCCGAGTCCACCAGTCGGTAAGGCACTCCACGGTGTCGCTCGTCAATGCTTTCCTAGGAGCCAAGTCTCCCGTCTGAAAACGTCGGACGGAAGCCGGTCCTGCCCTACCGGGGGGCGCCGTGAGACAACAAAACACCTTTGGTCACTCTGTCGCAGAGGTTACGCCTGCGGCGTCTTCTGTCAATCACAAGCTCTCGAACCTGGTAACTTCTTGACCGTGCCCTGCCACGCTAGCCTCCCGGGATACCAAGGGCGAAAAATGACATCAGTGGCCTCTCGCATCGAACCGGCTCGCCCGCGTGGTCCGATGGCGCGGGAGCGATCCGTGGAAGAGCACTTTGAGTTTGTGAACGACTGGGCCGAATGGCGCCGCGACAACTTTGCTGATTTCCAACGCGTCCAATGTCTCGGAGTCCAGCTGTGGGGCCACGGCAAAATCGAACATCTTAAGCGCCAGCTCGAACTGCCTTCACCCGAGATCCCTGAAGGCGCTAGGAAGGAAGATCTTCTCGCCCTCGAAAAGCACGCCCACATGATGCTCGCGTCGGTCAATCATCGCTGGGCGCTGAAATTCCTCACTGATGTCCTCGCGGTTGGTGCCGATGAATTCACCGTCGCGGAAGCCATGTACGAAATCGTCCGCCGCACGATAGCCTCCCTCGGCAATTAGCGCTTGCTATGATTCCGAGCACGATGTTGACGCCGGGCTATTTTAAGACGCCGCGAATCCCGCTGATTGAAGGCCTCGATTTCAACGATTCCGACCGTGCGAACATGGCCCTGTCGCTGTCGTGAACGAGGCGAGGGCGAGG